>NC_014532.2:2707883-4061825 GCF_000196875.2 Halomonas elongata DSM 2581 | reverse complement strand
AATTATCGAAGTAACGTACTGATATTTTTAAGTTATATCAGCTTATCCACAGAATGTTTCCCCAGTTATAATAACAACCGTATCAGGATATACCTTTAATTAATAATAACTGTGACCTCGATGGCCCCACCCCGGTTGACGCTGAGCGAACAGGGCAATTGCACCGAGGCCGTGAAATCACTACAATGCCCGGTCTTGAGCCGAATCCCCCCAGGTTTCCAGCGGAAACCGGGCGCCTCTGAAAAGTTATCGATCCGTTCCAAAAAACCACGTGGGAATAATCAGTTATGAAACGCACTTTCCAACCCAGCGTACTCAAGCGCAAGCGCGCACATGGCTTCCGCGCTCGCATGGCCACCAAGAATGGTCGTGCCGTCCTGGCGCGTCGTCGCGCCAAGGGCCGCAAGCGTCTGAGCGCCTGATCGCGAACGCGTGTCCTATCAGGGCTTCCCTCGGCGGCTGCGCCTACTGACCGCCGAGGACTATCGACGCGTCTTCGATACGGCGGCTTTCAAGCTTCACGGCAAGGGATTGATGGCCCTGGCCTCGCCCAACGAATTGGGCCACCCTCGTCTCGGCCTCATCTTCAGCAAGAAGAACGTCCGTCGGGCCGTTGACCGCAATCGCCTCAAGCGAATCACGCGCGAATCCATTCGGCTTCGCCAGCATCGACTCCCCGCCGTGGACATCGTGTTACTCGCCCGGCGTGGCGTACAGGAGCTGGACAATGAGGTTGTCCATCGCCAATTACATGGCATGTGGCGCCGCCTGGAGCGCGAAGCGCAGAAGACCTCCGGCCGCCCCACTACCGCCTCGACAGACCGTCGATGACCGGTCGGGCGCACCGTTGCCAGCGCCATCGATCGGAGTTCGGATGAGCCTGTTATCGCCTCTCGTCGCGAAGCTTGACGCCGCCCCCCCGAAAGCGGACGCTCCGCTGATGAAAGCCGGCCTGCCGATGGCAGGCTTTCGCGTATCTCGGGTGTGCGACTCACGCTGCGCCATCGGAATGTTCACCACCCATTGGGCAGACCCCTCATGGACGTAAAACGACTACTCCTGTTGATTCCCCTGGCGATACTCGCCTATCTGATCGTCGTGCAGTGGAATCAGGACTACGGCCAGGCGACCCAGGCGCCGGAGGCCCCGGCCATCACCAGCGACTCGCCAGCGTCATCCCAGGATGCCGCGGATACGGACAGTAGCGATCTGTCGGTTCCGTCCAGCGGCACCGCCAACGCCGGTAACGCTGACATGGGCAGCGCGATGCCCGGCGACAAGGCCGCCTCCAACAGCCGTGACCTGGTGGCGGTCGCTACCGACGTACTCGATATCCGCATCGACCCGCAAGGCGGCGACATCGTTTATGCGGCTCTTCCGCAGCACAAGTACGCCGAGGACACCGATCAACCGTTCGTGCTGCTTTCCGACAACGCTACACGCAGCTATGTGGCCCGCTCGGGACTCCAGTTGGAAGGTCATCAGGGGCGCATCGCCTTCACGCCCGAGAAAACCGAATACCGACTGAACGAGGGAGACGATCAGCTGCAGGTGGACCTCAGCGCCACCGTCAATGGCGTGGATGTCATCAAGCGCTTCACCTTCGATCGCGACAGCTATGCGGTGAATGTCGCCTACCTGCTGGACAACCCCAGCGAGACGCCGGTCACCGCACGCTTCGTCGGTCAGTTGGTGCGTGACAACAGCAGCGATCCTTCCTCCGGCCCGAAGATGGGCATGCGTTCCTTCCTGGGTGCGGCCTTTTCCACACCTGAAGATCGTTACCTGAAGGTCGATTTCGACGATATCCGCGACGGCAAGTTCGAGAATCGCGACGTCGAGGGTGGTTGGGTCGCCATGATCCAGCACTACTTCACGTCCGCATGGGCCCCGCCCCAGGACCAGAAGAATCTCTTCTATACCGCAACCGATTCCCAGAATCGCAACGTGGCAGCCTTCGCCGGCCCGACTCGTACCCTCGGCGCCGAAAGCAAGGCGACCCTGGCCGCCACGCTCTATGTCGGTCCCAAGATCCAGGACCGCCTGGAAGCGGTTGCCCCCAACCTCGAGCTGACCGTCGACTTCGGCTGGTTGTGGTTCATCGCCAACCCGCTGTTCTGGTTGCTCGACCACATTCAGGACGTGATCGGCAACTGGGGCTGGTCCATCGTCATCCTGACGCTGCTGGTCAAGACCGCGCTCTTGCCGCTTTCCGCCAAGGCCTACAAGTCCATGGCGCGCATGCGCAAGCTCGGCCCGGAGATGCAGCGCCTCAAGGAACAGTACGGCGACGATCGCCAGAAGATGTCCCAGGAGATGATGAAGTTCTACCAGAAGGAAAAGATCAATCCTCTGGGAGGCTGTCTGCCCATCGTGGTGCAGATGCCGGTCTTCATCGCCCTGTACTGGATGCTGCTCGAGTCGGTGGAGTTGCGCCACGCGCCCTTCATGTTCTGGATCACTGACCTGTCGGTGAAGGATCCCTACTTCGTGCTGCCGATCCTGATGGGCGCATCGATGTTCGTGCAGCAACTGCTCAATCCGACACCGCCGGACCCGACCCAGGCGAAGATCATGAAGCTGCTGCCGGTGGTCTTCACCTTCTTCTTCCTGTGGTTCCCGGCTGGCCTGGTGATCTACTGGGTGGTGAACAACATCACCTCCATCGCCCAGCAGTACTTCATCACCCGCAAGGTCGAGGCCGACCCCAACGTCGGCAAGGGCATGAAGACCAAGTAGGCCGCCCTGCTCGTCCGCTTCGCCAGACCCCCGCCCTTGCGGGGGTCTGGCGTTTGGGGCCTGCGACATCGACAATGTCGTCGACTCACTCGAGGAATCACCGATGGCCGAACGCCTCTACGCACAGGACACCATTGCCGCTCTGGCGACGCCGCCCGGACAGGGCGGTGTCGGCATCATCCGCGTCTCGGGCTCTGCCAGCCGCTCGATCGCCGAAAGCATGCTGGGCCACTGCCCTCCTCCACGGCAAGCCTTCTATGGCCCTTTCCGGGGCGAGAATGGCATGCTCGACGAAGGCATCGCGCTGTTCTTCGAGGGACCCAACTCCTTCACCGGCGAGGACGTGCTCGAACTTCAGGGACACGGCGGCACGGTGATCATGGACCTGCTGCTGGAACACTGCGTGCAGCTGGGGGCAAGGCTGGCCAGGCCCGGCGAGTTCTCCGAGCGCGCCTTCCTCAATGACAAGCTGGATCTGGCCCAGGCCGAGGCCATCGCCGACCTGATCGAGGCAAGCTCCCGGGGTGCTGCCGAGAATGCCCTGCGCTCGCTGCAGGGCGAATTCTCGAAGCGCGTCGAGGCACTGGTCCAGGAACTCATCGAGCTGCGCATGTACGTCGAGGCGGCCATCGACTTTCCCGAGGAGGAGATCGACTTTCTCGCCGATGGCCATGTCGCCGGCAAGCTCGCGTCGATTCGCGCCAGACTGGCCGACGTCCGCGACAGCGCCGGCCAGGGAGCGCTAATGCGCGAAGGCATGAGCGTGGTGATCGCCGGGCGGCCCAATGCCGGCAAGTCGAGCCTGCTCAACGCCCTCACCGAGCAGGACACCGCCATCGTCACCGAAATCGAAGGCACCACCCGTGACGTGCTGCGCGAGCACATCCACCTGGATGGCATGCCATTGCACGTGATCGATACCGCCGGACTGCGCGATACTCCTGATGCGGTGGAAAAGATCGGCGTCGCCAGGGCCTGGTCGGAAATCGAGAAGGCCGATCGCGTGCTGTTGATGGTCGATGCCACCACCACCGATGCCCTGGATCCCATGAGCATCTGGCCCGAGTTCGTCCAGCGTCTCGCCGATCCGAGTCGCCTCACCCTGGTGCGCAACAAGGTCGATACCAGCCAGGAACCGCCGGGGCTCGATTTATCCACAGCCACTCCGATCGTCCGGCTCTCGGCCAAGACCGGTCAGGGTGTGGATAATTTGAAGGAGCACCTGAAGGACATCATGGGCTTCTCGACGACCACCGAAGGACGCTTCTCGGCACGCCGCCGCCACCTGGATGCCCTGGACCGCGCTGCCACGGCTCTCGAGAACGGCGATGCCCAGCTCTCCGGCCACGGTGCCGGCGAACTACTCGCCGAGGACCTGCGCGACGCCCAACAGGCCCTGGGGGAAATCACCGGCGAATTCAGCGCCGATGACCTTCTGGGCGAGATCTTCGGCAGCTTCTGCATCGGCAAGTAGCCACTCCCTCACCCTGCACGCTCATTCCGGTACCCACCAGTCGCCCCGGTGGCGGCTGGCGTCTCCCAGCACGGGCGCCAGTCGCGCCATGGCGTCTTCCAGGCGCCGATCCAGCCCCCAGGGCGGATTGATCACCAGCATGCCGCTGCCGTACATCCCCCGCTCACTTTGGGGCGACGCAACTCTCAGTTCGCTGCGCCAGATCTTGCGCAGCCCGCCGGCCTTGAGTGCATCGAGAAGTGCCTCGTGGCGTCCCGCGGGGAGCAGCGGATACCACACCAGCACAATGCCGTGACGCGCCTTGCGCATGGCCTCGAGCAACGTGGCGGCGACCTCGCCGTACTCCTCCTTGCGTTCATAGCTAGGATCGACCAGTACGCATAATCGAGGCGTTGCTACCGGCAGGCTCTCGATCAGCCCTGACAGGCCATCGCCATGCACCTGACGCACCCTGTCGGCCAGTTGCTGCCGACTCAGGTGCTCGTGCTCTCGAGGATGCAGTTCGAACAGCCGCAATGCATCCTGCTCACGCAGTCGCTGGGCCAGCCACCAGGGAGAACCGGGGTAGTGATCGAGCTCCGTTGGATTCTGCCGGCTCTGGGCGGCTGCCAATCCCTCGAGCCAATCCGCCAGTAGCGGGTCTTCGGCAAGGCGCCCTCGCTCCTTCCAGAGCTTTTCCGCCCCATCTCGATACTCCCCGAGCCGAAGGGTCTCCTCGGCATTCAAGGGATAACGACCACGACCGGCATGAGTATCGATATACGTAACAGAAGATACTTTACGTAATAGGTGGTCGATAATGGCGTAAAGCACCAAATGCTTGTGAACGTCGGCGAAATTGCCCGCATGATAGGCGTGCTGGTAGGAAAGCATGGTCCTGAATCCCGGAATGGGCAAGAAAGGGTGGACAAGTAAAGGCCCGCCTCCCCGAAGGGCAGGCGGGCCAACACGAGGACCTGATTTCGATCAGTTCTGCGTGATGGGCGTCAGGGTCATCTCGACACGCCGATTCTGGGCACGGCCGGCTTCGGTATCGTTGCTGGCCACCGGCTGGTTCTCGCCATAACCCTGCATGTTGAGTCGACCGGCGGACACGCCCGACTGGCTCAGGTATTGCCCCACCGCTTGTGCACGACGCTCGGAAAGGCGCTGGTTGTAGCCGGCATCGCCAGTACTGTCGGTATGGCCGGCAATGTTGATCCGGGTATCCGTATATTGGGTCAGAACATTGGAGACATCGTTCAAGGCACTGGTGGCCGCCGGTGTCAGGTCACTGGAGTCGAAACCGAAGGTGACTTCGCTCGGCATGTTGAGAACGATGTCGTTGCCCTGGCGTTCCACCCCGATACCGGTGCCCTGCATACTGCTGCGCAGCTGTTGTTCCTGGCGATCCATGTAGGCACCGATCCCGCCACCGGCGGCAGCACCGGCAGCAGCACCGATCAGGGCGCGGTCACGACGACTGGTACTGCCATCACCACTCAAGGCGCCGGCAGCGGCGCCGATCGCCGCGCCAATGGCCGCACCGGTTCCCGTCTTGTTACGTTGCGTCTGGCCGCTGTACGGATCCGTGGTGGTACAGCCGACCAGCAGAATGGCGGCCGCCAGGGGGGCGAGCGGACGAACAGACTTCATCATGGGGTAACTCCTTGTGAAAGGGATGGCGTCCTTTATGCGTCGGCTTCACTGATGATAGCCAACAGCTCATTCAAGAATAATAGACCGCGTGGCGAAGCTTGAAGCCTTTCGGGATCTTCCACCAAAAGTCCTTTTTCCCGTGCCCGTGTCAGCCGCGAGGTCATGACCTCCTGTGGATATCCGCTATGTGCACTCCAGGTCGCCATCGAGACACCATCGACGAGCCGCAGCGCATTCATGGCGAATTCCAGCGGCAGCTCATCGGCCGTCACCGCAGCACGACCGGCCACGAAGCCCCGCGGATCGTGACGCCGCCTCAGATAAGCCTCCGGTTGACGCGCCTTCCAGCGCCGTTCGATGGTCAATCCGTCGCCCGCCCGTGCACTCAACTTGCCATGGGCGCCGGCACCGATGCCCAGGTAATCGCCGAAGCGCCAGTAATTGAGATTATGGCGGGCCCCTAGACCGGGACGTGCATAGGCGGATATCTCGTAGCGCTCGAGCCCTTCGGCTTCCAGCCGTTCATGCCCCATGTCCTGAATATCCCAGAGCACCTCTTCTTCCGGCAGCGTCGGCGGCCGGGAGTGGAATTCGGTATTGGGCTCCAGAGTCAGCTGGTACCAGGAAAGGTGCTCGGGCGACAGCGCCAGCGCCCGATCCAGATCGGCCAGCGCCAGTTCGACGCTCTGGCCGGGCAGGCCATGCATGAGATCGATATTGAGGTTGTCGAATCCGGCATGCCGGGCTTCCGCGATGGCGGCCCCAGCGTCGCCCCCGCTGTGGATGCGCCCCAGGGCGGCGAGCTGATCGTCCTGAAAACTCTGGACCCCGAGCGAGAGTCGATTGATACCGGCTTCGCGATAGCCCGCGAATCGCCCGCGCTCCAGGGTGCCGGGGTTGGCCTCCAGGGTGATCTCGATATCCGAAGCCAGGGGCAGCCGAGCTTGCAGCGCTTCGAGCAATCGAAGGTAGAAGGAGGCCGACATCAGGCTCGGCGTTCCTCCTCCGATGAAGACACTGACGATCTCGCGCCCGGCGGCCAGCGGCAGGTCGGCATCGAGGTCCTCGATCAACGCCGCCAGATATTCCTCTTCGGGCAGCTCGGCACCGCGCCCCACGCCGTGGGAATTGAAATCGCAGTACGGGCACTTGCGCACGCACCAGGGCACATGGACATAGAGTGCCAGGGGCGGCAGACGGTCGATCATGGTGACCACGCAGTATCGGACAAGGCATCCACCAGGGCGTGAAGGGCGCGACCGCGATGACTCAGGCGATTCTTTTCCGAATCCGACAGCTCGGCCGCCGACATTCCCTGATCCGGCACCCAGAACAGGGGATCGTAACCGAAGCCACCCTCGCCACGCGGATGGGCGAGG
The DNA here is from genome assembly GCF_000196875.2 of Halomonas elongata DSM 2581. NCBI lineage: Bacteria > Pseudomonadati > Pseudomonadota > Gammaproteobacteria > Oceanospirillales > Halomonadaceae > Halomonas > Halomonas elongata. The sequence goes on along the minus strand of NC_014532.2, from coordinate 4,054,595 downwards.
ATCTCGCCGTCCCAGTGTCGCTGAACGATCAACGGGACCGGGTCCTCGGCGTGGCGCAGCAGTACCAGCACGCACCAATAGCGGGCCTGGCGCTCCCCTTCGGGGACATCGCTCAACGCCTCGAGAAGATGACGATTGTTGCGTTCGTCATCCTTGGGCTCGCCGGCAAAGCGGGCGGAATAGATACCAGGATGCCCCTGCAAGGCTTCCACGGCGAGGCCGGAATCGTCGGCCAGGGCCGGGGCACCACTGACCCGACTGGCCTCGCGCGCCTTGAGCAGGGCATTCTCGACGAAGGTCAGCCCGGTTTCCTCGACCTCGTCGACGGCAAATTCCGACTGGGGCCTGACCTCGAAGCCCAGGGGAGCGAGAAGCTGATGGAATTCACGGAGCTTGCCGGCGTTACCACTGGCCAGTACCAGATGCTTGGACATGTCATGCGCTCTTGCTAACGGAATCGGGTAAAGAGGGTCAGCGACGCATTCTACGAACCACGGGGGCGGAGGGGAAATCCACGCCACCCTCGTGATGTTCGAGGTACGAGCGGCAAGCTGGCCCGCCCGCCGGATGCCGGGGCAGGGCATGCCTCAGCGGACATGCTCCTGAATCAATCCGGCCAGTGTCTCGGCGGCATTGTCGGCGGTGGTGTCGAGCCTGATCAGCAGCCGGCGTTCCTCGTCGGTGAAGTCCTCGAAGGCCTCGCGTTGCCGGGCCAGGATGGCGAGGCTTTCCTCGACGGGAACGTCCAGACGCGCGGCCCGCTTGACGATACGCCGCTCGAGGGTCGCCTCATCAGCCTCGAAGCTGATCAACAGCACCGGCAAACCCCGGCCTTCGGCCTGGTGACGCAAGAGATCGCGTTGCTCGCGCTTGAGGCAGGTACCATCGATGCAGACCGGCAATCCAGCATCCAGCAAGGAACCGGCGCATTTCGCCAGGCGTTGATAAGTCTTCTCGGTAGCATCATCGGAAAACATATCCACAGGCAGTCGAGTCTTCTCGGCCTGTGGATGAATTCCATGCAGGCGGCGTCGCTCCACATCGGAACACACCCGGATCGCCCCCAAGCGGCTCACCAGGGTACGCGTGAAACGACTCTTGCCGCTCCCGGCCACACCGATACCGATGACCAGAGGGGGAAAACGGAATTCGGTATGCCGCTCGGCGAGATCGAGATAGCGACGACAGGCACCCATGGTTTCCGCCAGCAGCGCCGGCTGCTCGTCGTCACCGGCTTCCGCTCGGCGCCGCAGGGCCCGACGGGCCCCGGAAAGGCATTCGATGACGCGGAAGACCGACAATAGACGCGTCAGCGCGTAGTCGCCGGAAATGCGCAAGTAGCCATCCAGGGCCTGATGGGCAAGCCTGGTCTCGTCACGAACTTCCAGCCCCACCAGCAGCGATGCCACGTCGGCGGCCGGGTCGAGAGGCCCCTCGGCACCGAAGCCTTCGAGATCGCGATCGATGGCATTGGCCATCAGGGCACGTCCTTCGTCGAGAAACCGACTGCGGGGATGGGCACGCGCCCAGCTTTCGGGCAACAGCAGGGCATTGCGCGAACGCAGCAAAGGATCGAGACGCGTGATGTTCTCGTCGAGCCAGCGAGCCAGGTCGGATAACCGCAGGCGATCCTCGTCACCGTTCATCAGCGACTCCAGGGCCTGTACCTCGGCCTGCATCCGCTCCCGGATGGCCCGCGGGGAGCGCGATGCGTCGTCCGTGTCATGCCCGTGTTCAGCATGCCAGGCACAGAGGGGAGGAAGCAGTGACGCCAGATCGAAGTCACTTTCCCGATGCAAGGTATCGTGGGATTGTCGCTGGCTCATTGCCTGTCTCCTAGCTGGAACGTCGTCTCAAGCCTGGCGCATCGACGCAAAGGCCGATTCGGCAGCATCGAGGGTTGCCTGGATATCCTCGGGCGCATGAGCACTGGACATGAAACCGGCCTCGAAGGCGGACGGCGCCATGTAGATGCCATGCTCCAGCATGGCGGCGAAGAACTGCCGGAAGGCATCCGCATCGCAGGCCGTGGCCTGGGCAAAGTTATCCACACGGCTCTGGCCGGTGAAGAAGATGCCGAACATGCCTCCCGCCTGCTGGGCGATCATGTCGATGCCGGCCGCCTCGGCTCTCTGACGCAGCCCGTTGCACAGCGTCTCGACCCGCTGGGAAAGAGCATCATGGAACCCCGGCTCGCGGATCTTGTTGAGCAGGGTGACGCCTGCCGCCATGGCCAGCGGGTTCCCCGCCAGGGTGCCGGCCTGATAGATCGGCCCGAGCGGCGAGATGTTTTCCATGATCGAGCGGCGCCCGCCGAAGGCGCCCACCGGCATGCCGCCGCCGACGATCTTGCCCAGGCAGGTCAGATCGGGCGTGACGCCGTAGTGGGCCTGTGCGCCGCCCATGGCGACCCGAAATCCGGTCATCACCTCATCGAAGATCAGGACGCTCTCGTGGCGGTCGCAGACCCGGCGCAATGTCTCGAGAAAGCCCGGCTGGGGGGGAATGCAATTCATGTTGCCGGCCACCGGCTCGACGATGATGCAGGCAATCTGGTCGCCGATTTCCTCGAAGCAGGTCTCCACGGCGTCGGCATCATTATAGGAAAGCGTGATGGTGTGTTCGGCCAGGGACGCCGGCACACCCGGGGAACTCGGCTCGCCATGGGTGAGGGCGCCGGAACCGGCCTTGACCAGCAGGGAGTCGGTATGGCCGTGATAGTTACCCTCGAACTTGACGATCTTGTCGCGTCCGGTATAGCCACGCGCCAGGCGAACCGCGGACATGGTGGCCTCGGTACCGGAGTTGACCATGCGAACCATCTCGATGCTGGGCATCATCTCGCAGATCAGATCGGCCATTTCGGTCTCGATGGCGGTGGGGGTACCGAAGGACAGACCGGCATCGATGCGCTCGCGCACCGCTCCCAGTACATCGGGATCAGCATGGCCGGTGATCATCGGCCCCCAGGAACCGACATAATCGATATAACGCTTGCCTTCCACATCGAATAGATAAGCGCCCTGGGCACGTTCCATGAAGACAGGGGGACGCTCCAGCCCCTTGAAGGCACGCACCGGCGAGTTGACGCCGCCGGGAATGTGTCGACAGGCCCGTTCGAAGAGCTGTGCAGATGTGGTCATGTCAACCTCTTGTCCTGTTGAAGGATAACCTTTCGATTGCCCGGAGACGCGATACCCACGGCATCCAGGCTGTGGATAAATCTCTGGATAAGCTTTTGGCGAGCAGTGATCTTACGGTGAATGTCATCGAAATTCGCTCACTTGGCCGGCCAATCATCATGCTTCCATTCTCGGTGCAGACGCCGGTAAAGACCAGTCCGATGGACCACGGTCATCCTGCTTCATGACGTCGGTAACCGCCAGAGTCGCCTCGGCAGGCACTGATCCTCGCCGGGGCACCAGCCATTTGCCAGGGCCTCCCAGGTGAAAGCCTGCGCCTGCTCGCAGGCACCGGCCAGCGATTCGCCCCGCGCCATCCGGGCCGCCAGGGCCGATGCCAGGGTGCATCCCGAGCCATGGAAGACGCCATCCAGCCGAGGCCACTCCCATTGGCGATCGCCATCCGGCGCATGCAGGGTATGCACCACGCTTTCGGACGACTCGACGCCAGGCGCCTCGGTGCCGGTGACCAGCACCGCCTGGCAGCCCAGTCGCAGCAGGCTCACCGCCCGCTGGGTCTCGTCGTGGCAATGTCCATCGGCGAGCCGCGCGAGCTCCAGGTGATTGGGCGTCAGGATATCCACAAGCGGTAGCAAGCGCGACCGGTAGGCGCTGACCAGCGTCTCGGTGGATAACTCGCGCCCCCCGCCGGCCTTGAGTACCGGATCCGCCACCACCGGCACGCCGGGACGTTGCCGCACGATCTCCACCACGGCATCCAGCGTCGCCATATCGGCCAGCAGGCCGATCTTGATGGCAGCGATCTCGATATCCACAAGCTCGACCGCCATGGCCTTGACGAGATCGGCGTCCACCGGATGGACGGCACTGACATCACGGCAATTCTGCACCGTCATGGCCGTGGGAATGGTCAGCGCCCATCCGCCGCAGGCAGCGATGGCTTCGGCATCGGCCACCAGGCCGGCTCCACCGGTGGGGTCGTGCCCACCCAGCACCAGCACCACCGGCAGGTGGGGATTGGTTGTTCGAGCGTTGGGCATCAGAACGGCTTCAATACGGCGAGGATGACGATCACCAGCAGGGCGATCACGGGCAATTCATTGAAGATACGGAAATAGCGCGAAGAACGCTGGCAGCGCTCGGCGGCGAACTGCTTGAGATAGATCAGGCAGACATGATGGTAGGCCACCAGCAAGGCCACGAGGGTGAGCTTGATGTGCATCCATCCCTGGCCGAGCCACACCGGCGCCTGATAGAGCAGTATCCCGCCGAACACCAGCACGGCGATCATCGAGGGTGTCATGATGCCGCGATAGAGCTTGCGTTCCATGGTGGCGAAGTACGCCATGGCCTGCTTCTCGTCCCGATCACGCGCCATGGCGTGATAGACGTAGAGTCGCGGCAGATAGAACATGGCGGCGAACCAGGTCACCACGGCCACGAGGTGAAGGGCCTTGATCCAGGGGTACATGTCGACTCCTCAAGTGTCGCTGAAGCGATAGTAACGTTCGATGGCATCGCGGGTGATGATACCGGAAATGCGCTTCTTACCGGGACGATGTCCATGCTCCATGTAGAGGGCATCCACGTGCTTGGTATTGAGTCGATCGAAGGCCTCGGAGAGGGTCGCCTGCAGATGGATCGGCGCCAGCTCCAGGCGCTGACCGGGAATTTCCAGCAGGTCCAGCCGACCGTCCTTGTCGATATTGTCGTTCTCATCGTGTTCCAGCATCCAGCGCGCCAGGGCCGCGGCCTTGAGGGCCAACGTCGGCTTGTCGTCCCGGGAACGTTCGATGATCACCCATTCCGGCTTGGCATCCAGCAGGGCTTTGGCCTCGGCCCGGGTCACGCGACGCGGCGTGCGCACCAGGGCACGCTCCATGACCGCCGGCACTGATACGCGGGAGAGTGCCTGCATCAGCGGCTGTTGCAAGGGATGCAGGCCATGGCGCGTGACGCTGATGAAGAAACCGTCGCAGCCACATAGCTGCCGCGACGTCAGTCCCGCCACCACCACGGCCAGCATGCCCGGCAGGATCAAGCCGGGATTATGGGTCAGCTCCAGCAACGCCATCAGCGCCGCCAGGGGCGCCTGCAACACCGCCCCCATCATCGCCGCCATGCCCAGCATGGCGTACAACTCGGGACCGGCGGCGATTTCGGGCAACAGCCATCCGCCCAACAGGCCGCACAGGGCGCCGACGGCACCGCCGGCCACCAGTATCGGCCCGATGATACTCACTGGAATGCCGCAGGCCACGGTAATCGCCGTCAGCAAGAGCTTGCCGATGGCCAGCGCCAGCAGCACGTCGAGTGGTTCCGCGTCATTCAGGATCGCCCCCAGGCTGTCGTAGCCCATTCCCTGTACCTGGGGATACCACCAGGCCACCGCTCCCACCAGCAGGCCGACCAGCACCAGGCGTGCCGGGAAGGGCAGACGTTTCATGACATTCCCCGAACGCGCCACCCGAACGAAGAGACCGGCCAACAAGCCGATCAGCAAGGCGCTGAGCACGATCCAGGGCAGATCGAAGAGCGATTCCAGCTCCACGCCGCTCAACTGGAAGGGGCGTTCGCCCCCATAGACCACCCTTGCCACCAGCGCACCGATCGTCGATGCCAGAATCACCGGCATGAACCCCGTGATGGTGTATTCCATCATCACCACTTCCATGGCGAAGATGACACCGGCAATCGGCGTATTGAACGAGGCCGAGATACCCGCGGCGGTACCGCAGGCCACCAGAACGCGCAGGCTGTTGTGCGGCAGGCGTAGCCGCTGGCCCAGCCCGCTGGACGCCGCGGCACCGAGATGAATGGCCGGTCCCTCGCGCCCGGCGGAAAGACCGCCCAGCACCGATATCAGGCCGACCCACCATTGCGTGAACCAGTTGCGCATCGGGAAGCGCCCCTGGTGGTAGGTCAGTCGTTCGATGACATGCGCCACGCCGATATGGCGTCCGGCAGGCGGTTGGCGCCATAGCCACAAGCCGATCAGGATCACCGCCAGCAACGGCAGCGAAGTCCTGAGCACGGGAGACAGCCCCTCGAACGCCTCGGGGTCGGCATCGGGCATGAAAGCCATGGCCCCGACTTCCAGCAACAGGCGAAAGCCGACCATCAAGCCGCCGGTGATCAATCCGGAGAAGACACCAAGGACGCACAGTTGAGGCAGGGCATCGACACTGGCCAACCGACGGCGAAAGCCATCTAGGGTGAAATCGAATAACGGGCGTCGCGGCAAGGTGACCTTCCTATGGACTCGAGCATTCTCTCCGGTAAAGACGATGAGCGCAGAGACGTTCCAGACAATGCTCCGACGCTGGATGGCCAACCACTGGGTAGGCCATGCCCCTCTTGTGTATCATATCCAGAGACAGAGGTCCCAGCGTCCACCATGAGGAGTCCATCGTGATCAAGGTCGGAATCGTCGGCGGCACCGGCTATACCGGGGTCGAACTGCTCAGGCTGTTGGCTCGCCATCCACAGGTGCGTGTCGAGGCCATCACTTCGCGCAGCGAAGCCGGCCTGGCGGTCAGCGAGCTGTATCCCAACCTGCGCGGTCATTACGACGAACTGCGTTTCAGCGAGCCCGACCCCGCGCGACTGGCAGCCTGCGACGCGGTGTTCTTCGCCACGCCCCATGGCGTGGCGCATGCCCTGGCCGGCGATCTTCTCGCCCGGGGAACCCGGGTCATCGACCTGTCGGCGGATTTCCGCCTGCGCGACGCCGAGGAATGGGCTCAATGGTACGGGCAGCCGCACGGCGCCCCCGAACTGCTCGACGAAGCCGTCTACGGCCTGCCCGAGACCAACCGCGAGCGTATCCGCACGGCTCGCCTGGTCGCCGTGCCCGGCTGTTATCCCACCGCCGTGCAACTCGGACTGCTGCCACTGCTCGAGAGCGGATCGATCGATCCGGGCCGGGTCATCGCCGACTGCAAGTCCGGCGTCACCGGCGCCGGACGGGGCGCCAAGATCCCCTCATTGTTGGCCGAGGCCAGCGAATCGATGAAATCCTACGGCGCCTCGGGGCATCGTCACCTGCCGGAGATTCGCCAGGGGCTCGGCGACGCCGCGGGCGGCCCGGTGGAACTGACCTTCGTGCCGCACCTGACTCCGATGATCCGCGGCATCCACGCCACCCTGTACGGCCAGCTTGGCGATGACGCCGGCGACCTCCAGGCGTTGTTCGAACGCCGCTTCGCCGACGAGCCCTTCGTCGACGTGATGCCGGCGGGCAGCCACCCGGAGACCCGCAGCGTCAAGGGCGCCAACATGTGCCGCCTGGCGGTGCATCGTCCCGGCGGCGGCAACACCGTGGTGGTGCTCTCGGTGATCGACAACCTGGTCAAGGGGGCCTCCGGCCAGGCAGTGCACAACCTCAACCTGATGTTCGGCTTCGACGAAACCGCCGGCCTCGACGCCCCGGCCATGTTGCCCTGACATCACCTCTCTTTCATGGGCCATCGCCGTTTGCATGGCGAGTCATGACAAGAGACGCCGGGGACAAGTCGTAGAGGAGGTCTTTTGCCATGGATGGCAAAAGTAGCGCCCATGGACGGGTCTACAGCGCCTCCTCGTAGACCTGTCGACGGCTCAGCCACGAACCGATCTTCGGAATCTCGATGGCCATTTTCCAACAATAGTTGACCCTTTTACTGGGTGGTGTGGATAATCATGGCATGAACCACACTCACCGATTCCCGGGAGGTCACCGATGAGCGGTGTCGCATCCTTCGTTCCCACTCCGCTGTTGCTGTCCGACAGCGCCAAGGCACGCCTCAGGAGCCTGGTCGAGGAAGAAGGCAACCGCGAGCTCAAGCTGCGGGTCTACGTGACCGGCGGTGGTTGCTCGGGTTTCCAGTACGGCTTCGATTTCGCCGAATCGGTTGCCGAAGACGATACCCTGGTGGAATTCGACGACGTAGCCCTGGTGGTCGATCCGCTTTCCTACCAGTACCTGGTCGGTTCCACGGTAGACTTCGAGGAAGGCCTGGCCGGGGCGCGCTTCATGATCCAGAACCCCAACGCCACCACCACCTGCGGCTGTGGCGCCTCCTTCATGGTCTGAACGACACCGTTGATCAGGCGCTAAACGACGCCGCAGGCCCGGACTTGACGCTTTCACGACAACTCGCCATGGTGGAGTCGTATTCCACAACAATTGCTTCCATGGGGAAACGTATGAAACGTCAACTGAAGTCGGTCTCGCTGGCATCCTGCATCGGCCTCGGTCTGGGTGCCTCTGGCCTGGCCGCTGCCCAGGACCAGACACTCGACGTGGCCACCGACCCGAGTTTCGTGCCCTTCGAGATGATGGATCAGGAAACCGGCGAGATGACCGGTTTCGACATGGACATCATCAAGGAAATCTCCGAACGGGCCGGGTTCGACTACAACCTCCGGACCATGGACTTCAACGGCATCATCCCCGCCGTTCAGACCGGCAACATCGATATTGCCATCGCCGGCATCACCATCACCGACGAGCGCTCCAAGATCGTCGACTTCTCCGATCCCTACTACGACAGCGGCCTGAAGCTGCTGGTCAACGCCGACGACGACAGCATCCAGACCGTCGAGGACCTGGAAGGCAAGAAGGTCGGCACCAAGATCGGCTCCACCAGCTACGACTATCTCGAGGAAAACCTCGGCGACAGCGCCGACATCACGCCCTATCCGGGCTCCAGCGACATGTACATGGCGCTGCTCGGCGGTAGTGTCGATGCGGTCTTCTACGACGCACCCAATGTCGGCTACTTCTCCCAGACCAAGGGAGAGGGCCGCGTCAAGACGGTCGGGCCGCTCTACGAGGGCCAGCAGTACGGTCTCGCACTGGTCAAGGGCAGCGAATGGCTCGAGCCCGTCAACGAGGCACTGGCCGCGATGAAGGAAGACGGCACCTACGATGAAATCCACGCCAAGTGGTTCGGTTCCTCTTCCAACGACGAATGATTCTTCCACCTCGCCTATACGGGGTCGGGTCCCAGGACCCGGCCCCGTTGCGTTGTGGCCATGCCCCACAATCCATGAAGACGCGCTGACGGGAGACCCTAAGTGGACGTCACTTTCCAATTCGACTGGCAGGCAGCCTTTGCCTCCATTCCGCATCTCGCAGCGGGTATCCCCTACACCCTGCTCATTTCCTTCGGTGGCCTGGCCATCGGTTTCATCATCGGCATCATCTTCGGTCTGCTGCGCATCAGCCCGACCATCTGGCTGCGGATTCCCGCCGCGGCCTATATCGAAGTCTTCCGCGGAACCCCGGTGCTGGTGCAGGTTCTGTTCATCTTCTATGGCTTGCCGCAGCTCCTCGGCGGCCCGATCAATGCCCTGGTCGCCGGTATCGCGGCCATCGCCGTCAATTCCGGCGCCTATATCTCGGAGATCGTGCGCGGCGGCGTCCAGTCCATCGAACGCGGCCAGAAGGAGGCCGGCTTGTCCCTGGGCCTGTCGAGGGTCCAGACCTTCCGCTACATCATCTGGCCCCAGGCCTTCCGGCGCATGATTCCGCCGCTCGGCAACCAGGGCATCATCAGCATCAAGGACACCTCGTTGTTCTCGGTCATCGGCGTCGGCGAGCTGGTCCGCCAGGGGCAGATCTACATCGCCACCACCTTCACCGCCCTGGAGGTTTACCTGATGGTCGCCATGCTCTACCTGGCGATCACCCTGACGCTCTCGCTTGCGCTGCGCCTGCTCGAGCGCAAGGGCCTGGTCGGACAATAAAGGAACGCACGACATGAACCACGAGAAGTCCACGACCGGCGCCGAGCCCATCGTGCGCCTGAACAAGCTCAACAAGCATTTCGGCAGTCTTCACGTCCTCCAGGACATCGACCTGACGGTGACGCCCGGAGAGGTGGTGGTGATCATCGGCGCCAGCGGTTCCGGCAAGTCGACGCTGATCCGCTGCGTCAACGGCCTGGAAGAGTTCCAGCAAGGCGAGCTGGAAGTCGATGGCAATCCGCTGCTTCCCGACGGCAAGGCCACTCAGGCGCTGCAGAAGATCCGTACCGAGGTCGGCATGGTCTTCCAGCAGTTCAACCTCTTTCCGCACCTGAGCGTGCTCGACAACGTGATTCTGGCCCCCATGAAGGTGCGGGGCTTGAACCGATCCACCGCCACCGAGACCGGCGAGCGCCTGCTGGCCCGGGTCGGCATCAGCGATCAGGCACACAAGTATCCCACCCAGCTGTCCGGCGGCCAGCAACAGCGCGTGGCACTGGCACGAGCCCTGGCCATGGAACCTCGCCTGATGCTCTTCGACGAGCCCACCTCGGCACTGGACCCGGAGATGATCGGCGAAGTACTCGATGCCATGCGCGAGCTGGCCAACGACGGCATGACCATGATGATCGTGACCCACGAGATGGGCTTCGCCCGAGAAGTCGCCGATCGGGTCATCTTCATCGACAAGGGCCGGATCGTCGAAGAAGGTCCCCCCGAGACGATCTTCGATACCCCTGCGGAGGCACCGACAAAAAGCTTCCTGTCTCGAGTTCTCAAGCACTGATACCACCTTTTCAGGCATGCCCGAAGGCCCTGTCGTTATCGACAGGGCCTTTTTTTCGGCTGTGGAAAACCCGATTGCCAAATGAACCAAAATCACGCCACACCCACCGCCATCCCGGGGATGTGGGCAAATCGCCCCGGTTGTTCACAGCTGCGGTGACAAGCCCGGTAGTGATCGGTGGAAAAGCCGTGTTCGTGTCAGCTTGTGGGCAAACCGGCTTTCCATCCACAGGCCCCGAACACATCGTCCGCAGCTCGCCCGCTGCTTTTCCTACTTTCGATCAACATTGCAAGATATTGATATTATGGCAATAAAACGGTTTATCCACGGAAAACGTCCACACCAGTAGTCACTACAACAACAGAACTTCCTATTCTTTTATTGTTTATTTAATAGCTAGTGGTGTGAAAAGGGGACGAAGATGAAAATCCGGGTGTGGAAAACCCTGACGATTACCCACAGGAGGTTTATACTGGCTGGCTGATTTCATCCCCGATCCGCAATATCGGCGCCGCAGCGCCGAACGAGGTGAACCTTGGAGTACCCCGACCGCTTCGACGTCATCGTCATCGGTGGTGGTCATGCGGGCACCGAAGCCGCTCTGGCCTCGGCCCGCACGGGCTGCCGGACGTTGCTTTTGACCCACAACATCGAGACGCTCGGCCAGATGTCGTGCAATCCCGCCATCGGCGGGATCGGCAAGAGCCATCTGGTCAAGGAAATCGATGCCCTCGGTGGTGCCATGGGGCTGGCCACCGACATGGGCGGTATCCAGTTCCGTGTGCTCAACGCCCGGAAAGGACCGGCCGTGCGTGCCACCCGTGCCCAGGCGGATCGCGTTCGCTACAAGGCCGCCATTCGCGGCATGCTGGAAAACCAGGCCAACCTGACGATCTTCCAGCAGGCAGCCGGCGATCTCATCGTCGAGGGTGACCAGGTTCGCGGTGTATGCACCGAAACGGGAATTCGCTTCATGAGCGAGACCGTGGTGTTGTGCACAGGCACTTTCCTCGGCGGTGTTATCCACATCGGCCTGGACAACAGCCGTGGGGGCCGTGCCGGCGATCCGCCCTCCAATGCCCTCGCCGAACGCCTCCGGGCCTTGCCGTTTCGCGTCGATCGCCTGAAGACCGGCACCCCGCCGCGTCTCGATGCCAAGAGCGTGGATTTCTCGAAGCTCGACGAGCAGCCCGGCGATGAGCCCACGCCGGTCATGTCCTATCTGGGCGAACGGAGCCAGCATCCGCGCCAGGTGAGCTGCCATATTGCGCACACCAATGAGCGGACCCACGAGATCATCCACGCCAACCTGGAGCGTTCGCCGATGTTCTCCGGGGTCATCGAGGGTGTGGGTCCCCGCTATTGCCCCTCCATCGAGGACAAGGTGCATCGCTTCGCCGACAAGTCGAGCCACCAGATCTTCGTCGAGCCGGAGGGGCTGGACACCCACGAGCTGTATCCCAACGGCATTTCCACGTCACTGCCGTTCGATGTGCAGTTGCAGGTCGTCCGTTCGATCCAGGGACTGGAAAACGCTCACATCACGCGTCCCGGCTATGCCATCGAATACGATTTCTTCGATCCTCGTGATTTGAAGCATTCCCTCGAGACGAAGTTTATCCACAACCTGTATTTCGCCGGGCAGATCAACGGCACCACCGGTTACGAAGAAGCAGGGGCCCAGGGGCTTCTGGCCGGGCTCAATGCCGCACGACGGGCTCGCGGGCTCGATGCCTGGTGGCCGCGTCGCGATGAGGCCTATCTCGGGGTTCTGGTCGATGATCTGATCACCCTCGGCACCCGGGAGCCTTACCGGATGTTCACGTCCCGCGCGGAGTACCGTCTCCTGCTGCGCGAGGACAACGCCGACATGCGCCTCACCGAGACCGGCCGCGAACTGGGGCTGGTCGATGAACGCCGTTGGACGGCTTTCAGTGCCAAGCGCGAGGCCGTGGAGCGCGAAACCTCGCGTCTCCGCTCCAGTTGGGTCCAGCCCGGCAGCGAGGCCGCTCGGCGTATCTCCGAGACCACCGGGCAGTCCCTGAAACGTGAATACAACCTGCTCGACCTGCTCAAGCGTCCCGAGATCGGCTATCGCGACGTGGCGGGTCTGGTCGGTGAGCCGGTCGATAACGATCAGGTGGCCGAACAGGTCCAGATCCAGGCCAAGTACCAGGGCTACATCGACCGCCAGCAGGACGAGATCGACAAGCTCAAGCGGCATGAAGCCACGCCGCTGCCCGACGACCTCGACTACGACCAGGTCGACGGGCTCTCCAACGAGATTCGCCAGAAGCTCGTCGAGGCCAGGCCCGAGACCCTGGCACAGGCATCGCGCATCTCCGGCGTGACACCGGCGGCCGTCTCGATCCTGCTGATTCACCTGAAGAAGCGACGCCTGCTCGACGATAGCCGGGTGGCCAACGGATGAGCCTCGATGACCACCGTCTTCGCGAGCGCCTCGAACAGGGCCTGAACGAGCTCGGTATCGACGCCTTCCCGGCACGCCGGGAAGGCTTGTTGACGCTGCTGGCGCTGTTGCACAAGTGGAACCGTGCCTATAACCTCACCGCGGTACGCGCCCCGGAAGAAATGGTCTCCCGGCACCTGCTCGACAGCGCGGCCGTGGCGCCCTTCGTGACGGGATCGACACTGCTCGACGTGGGCGCCGGCCCCGGCTTGCCGGGCCTGGTGCTGGCGATTCTGGAGCCCGAGCGTCGGGTGACCCTGCTCGACAGCAATGGCAAGAAGGTACGTTTCCAGCGCCAGGCGGTGATGGAGCTGGGCCTGACCAACGTCACGCCCGTCCAGGCCCGGGTCGAGGCCTTCGAGGGGCCGAAGGAAGGCTATTGCGAGGTGATCTCGCGTGCCTTCGCCAGTCTCGGGGATTTCGTCTCGCTGAGTGCCGACCTGGTGGCCGATGGAGGGCGATGGCTGGCCATGAAGGGCCCCAGCGTGGATGATGAGCTGAGCGGGTTACCCGAGAACGTGGCACCGGTTGCCAGCCATGAGTTGACGGTGCCCTTCGAGTCAGGCCAGCGTCGACTCGTGATACTCGAGCGTACCGATTCCACCCAGGGTCGCCCCTGAGGCGTCCGTCACTCGCAAGGAACGTCGTCGTGACCAAGATCATCGCCTTGACCAACCAGAAGGGCGGCGTGGGCAAGACCACCACCGCCGTCAACCTGGCCGCCAGCCTGGCAGCCCTGGATCGACGCGTGCTGCTGATCGACCTGGATCCTCAGGGCCATGCCACCATGGGCAGCGGCGTCGACAAGCACGAACTCGATGGCAGCGTGCTCGATGTGGTGCTCGGCGAACGCAAGCCCAGTGAGGTGATCCTCGATTGCCCCGAGGCCGGCTTCGCCCTGCTGCCCGGCAATGGTGACCTGACCGCCGCCGAGGTGGAGCTGCTGGAGCGTAACGAGGGGCGCGAGCGTTGCCTGGTCAAGGCGCTGGAGGATGTCGCCGCCGAGTACGATGTGGTGCTGATCGACTGTCCGCCGTCGTTGAACATGCTCACCGTCAATGCCCTGACCGCCGCCGATGGCGTGCTCATTCCGCTGCAGTGCGAGTTCTACGCTCTCGAAGGGCTCTCGGCGCTGCTCGATACCGTCGAGCAGATCAAGGACAGCGTGAATCCCCAGCTCGAAATCTTCGGCATCCTGCGGACCATGTTCGACAGCCGCAACAGTCTGACCCGTGACGTCAGCAAGCAGTTGCGCGATTATTTCGGCGATGCTCTGCTCAAGGCCACCATTCCGCGTAACGTGCGGGTCGCCGAGGCTCCGAGCCATGGCCTGCCGGTGACCAAGTACGCTCGCTTCTCGCGAGGCAGCCAGGCCCACCGGGTGCTGGCCAAGGAACTGATCCGTCGCCTGTCGTTGTAACCGTATGGTCCTGGAAATGAGGGAAACTCGATGACGCGCAAACAACGCGCCCTGGGACGCGGCCTGGATGCCTTGATCGGCGCCAACGCTCGACGCCGTGACAGCCTGGATTTGCCCGAGGTCGATACGTCACTGGAAGGGGCCGAGCAGGATGAGGCCTCTCGGGTGCTACCGGGATCGGAAGAACGGCTCGAGCGCCTGCCGCTCGGTCAACTGACGCGAGGCCGCTACCAGCCCCGTCGTGATATCCAGCCCGAGGCCCTGGAGGAACTGGCCGACTCGATTCGCGCCCAGGGCGTCATGCAGCCGATCGTGGTGCGTCCGATCGGCGAGGAACGTTACGAGATCGTCGCCGGCGAGCGACGCTGGCGGGCGGCGCAGCTGGCCGAGCTGGATGTCATCCCCGCGGTGGTGCGCGAGGTTTCCGACGAGGTGGCGCTGGCTCTGGCGTTGATCGAGAACATTCAGCGCGAGAGCCTCAATCCGGTCGAAGAAGCCATGGCCATGAAGCGCCTGCTCGACGAGTTCGAGCTGACCCAGCAACAGGCAGCGGATGCCGTGGGCCGTTCTCGTGCCCAGGTGGCCAACCTGCTGCGCCTGCTGGCGCTGGATCCCGAGGTGCAGACGCTGCTCGAGCGGGGTGATCTCGACATGGGGCATGCCCGCGCACTCCTGGCGTTGTCCGGTGCCAAGCAACGCAAGGCGGCGCATGAAGTGGTCAACAAGGATCTGACCGTGCGCGCCACCGAGGCGCTCGTGAAGCAACTGACCGCCGGCGGCGGCAAGAAAGCCGCGAAATCCGAGCCGAGCCCGGATGTGGCCAGGCTGGAATCCCGTCTCGGGGAATTGCTCGGTGCACCGGTGAAGATCCAGCACGGCCAGAGCGGCAAGGGAAGGGTGACCATCCGTTACGCGAGTCTCGAGGAACTGGACGGCATTCTCGAGCACATTCGCTGAGGCATTTATCCATTTAGCATGCTAAAGAAGTTCGCGCTTTTTCCTCGACTTTTAGTCGTAAGCTGGCGCGATATCGTGCATATTCGCCCCGCATCCGGTTGAAGCCGGCGGGTCGCTTCCCTATAATCGCGCCGGACCGCCGACGTTGGCAGACGTGGTGGTCATCGAGGCGGCCTGGGTGCCACGACAAGGTTTGGAAACGGAGACCTCATGGCAGCCAGGATCAAGCGCCCCAGCATTCGGCGACTGTTGCTAGCACAATTGGCGGTGATGGGCCTGATGGTGGGGTTGGCCGCCTGGTCGGATGGCGGTGCCGGCGCCTTTTCCGCGCTTACGGGCGGTGCCGTGGCCTTTCTGCCCAATGCCTTTTTTGCCTGGCGAGTCTTCCGTTATCAGGGGGCTCGGCACGCCAAGAACATCGTTAATGGCTTCTATCGAGCGGAAGCCGGAAAGTTCGGTTTGACGGCGGTACTGTTCACGCTGGTGTTCATTGCAGTGCCTCCCTCAAACCCCGCTTTCTTCTTTGGCGCTTACGTGGTGACGCTGTTCGCTCATTGGCTGGGGCCCTGGCTCCTGCGGCGACCGTCACACACCTGACATCGAGGGCAGACCATGGCAGGCAACAACCCGACCACGTCGTATTATATCCAGCACCATCTGCAGAATCTGACCTTCGGGCATCATCCCGAGCACGGTTGGGGCTTCGCGCATTCCGCCGATGAGGCCACCGAGATGGGATTCTGGGCATTGCACCTCGATACCCTGGGCTGGTCGATCGGTCTTGGCCTGCTGTTCCTGCTGCTGTTCCGCAAGGTGGGACGAGCGGCAACCACCGGTGTGCCCACCGGCCTGCAGAACTTCGTCGAAATGATGGTCGAGTTCGTCGACAACTCGGTCAAGGACACCTTTCACGGCAAGAGCAAGCTGATCGCGCCCCTGTCGCTGACCATCTTCTGCTGGGTCTTTTTGATGAACCTCATGGACCTGGTGCCCGTCGACTTCCTGCCGATGCTCGCGCAGAAGGTGGGAGCCATGTTCGGCGCCGACCCGGCCCACGTCTATTTCAAGGTCGTGCCGACCACCGACGTCAACGCCACCCTGGGGATGTCGCTGTCGGTCTTCGCCCTGATCATCTTCTATACCATTCGCGCCAAGGGCTTTTCCGGCTTCATCGGCGAGTTGACCCTGCATCCGTTCAATTCCCCGAACAAGCTGATTCAAGCGCTGTTCGTGCCGGTCAACTTCCTGCTCGAGACCGTCACCCTGCTGGCCAAGCCGATCTCACTGGCGCTGCGTCTGTTCGGTAACCTCTATGCCGGCGAGTTGATCTTCATCCTGATCGCGCTGATCGGGCTGTGGCAGCTGCCGCTGCACTTCCCCTGGGCGGTGTTCCATATCCTGGTCATCACCCTGCAGGCCTTCATCTTCATGATGCTGACCATCGTCTATCTCGCCATGGCGGTGGAAAAGCACTAACCGTTTCACCCTTAACCCACTAACCCTTAAACCACTCGACTGAAACTGGAGACCATCATGGAAGCACAAGTTCTGGGTATGACCGCAATCGCCGTGTCCCTGCTGATCGGCCTGGGCGCACTGGGCACTGCCATCGGCTTCGGCATCCTGGGCGGCAAGTTCCTGGAAGGCGCAGCGCGTCAGCCGGAAATGATCCCGATGCTGCAGGTCAAGATGTTCATCGTTGCCGGCCTGCTGGACGCCGTGACCATGATCGGTGTGGGTATCGCGCTGTTCTTCACTTTCGCCAACCCGTTTGTCGGTTGATTCGCGACGGTCGCAAGACCCGTCGTGACGTTAACCCCAAACCTGTGACGCGAGAGGTGCTGGCGTGAACCTGAACCTAACCCTGATCGGCCAGGCTATCGCCTTTGCGTTCTTCGTCTGGTTCTGCATGCGGTTTGTATGGCCCCCGGTCATGCAGGCCCTGCAGGAACGCCAGAAGAAGATTGCCGATGGCCTGGATGCTGCCAGCCGTGCTTCACGCGATCTCGAATTGGCCGAACAACAGGCCGAAGAGACGCTGCGTGAAAGCAAGGAGCAGGCAGCCGAAATCCTGGAGCAGGCCCACAAGCGGTCCAACCAGATGATCGACGAGGCACGTGAGCAGGCCCGCCAGGAAGGCGAGCGCATGATCACCAACGCCAAGTCCGAGATTGAGCAGGAAGTCAACCGCGCGAAGGAGGAGCTGCGTGAGCAAGTATCGCGGCTCGCCATCGTGGGGGCGGAGCGCATCCTGGAATCCTCCATCGACGAGAAGCAGCATGCGAAGCTCGTCGACAAACTCGCCGACGAGCTTTGAGGAGGTGACCCATGGCGGAACTGTCAACCGTCGCTCGCCCCTACGCCAAGGCGGCTTTCGAGTACGCCTCCGAGCATAAAGCGCTCGATGACTGGGCCGGCATGCTCGACAGCGTGGCGCAGGCCGTCGGCAACGACGACCTGCGTCGGCAGGTGCTCGGCAATCCGCGGCTGACCAGTGCACAGAAGGTGGAGCTGCTCGTCGAGATTTGCGGCGATGCCGTCAACGACGAGCTGCGCAACTTTCTTTTCCAGGTCGGCCAGAAGGGCCGCCTGGCGGCTCTGCCGGCCATCGCCGAGCAATTCGCACTGCTCAAGGCCCAGCAGGAGAGGCGCATGGACGTGGACATCGTCTCCGCCTTCCCGCTGGACGACGCGCAGCAACAAACGCTCGCGAGTGCACTGGCCAAGCGTCTGAACCGCGAAATCTCCATTACCACTCAGGTGGATAGCAGCCTTCTGGGCGGCGTAGTCCTGCGTGCCGGCGATACCGTCATCGACGGCTCGGTGCGTGGTCGACTGAATCGCCTCCACGAGGCCCTTTCCGCCTGAGTCTGAGGGACATGGCATGCAGCAACTGAATCCTTCCGAGATCAGCGACATCATCAAGCAGCGTATCGAGAAGCTGGATGTCGCATCCGAAGCCCGCAACCAGGGCACCATCGTCAGCGTGTCTGACGGTATCGTGCAGATCCACGGTCTCGCCGACGCAATGTTCGGCGAGATGATCGAGTTCCCCGGCGGCATCTATGGCATGACGCTGAACCTCGAGCGCGACAACGTCGGCGCCGTGGTGCTGGGTGACTATCTGCAGCTCGAAGAGGGCATGACCGCCCAGTGCACCGGGCGCATCCTCGAAGTGCCGGTTGGCCCGGAACTGCGCGGCCGCGTGGTCGATGCCCTGGGCAACCCGATCGATGGCAAGGGCGAGCTGGGCACCGACAAGACCGATGCGGTCGAGAAGGTGGCACCGGGCGTCATCACCCGCCAGTCCGTCGACGAGCCGATCCAGACCGGCTTCAAGTCGATCGACTCCATGGTGCCGATCGGTCGCGGTCAGCGTGAGCTGATCATCGGCGACCGCCAGATCGGCAAGTCCGCCATCGCCATCGATGCGATCATCAACCAGAAGGGCAAGGACGTCACCTGCGTCTATGTGGCCATCGGCCAGAAGCAGTCGACGATTGCCAACGTGGTGCGCAAGCTCGAAGAGCATGACGCCATGGAGCACACCATCGTGGTCGCCGCCGGCGCTGCCGATCCGGCCCCGATGCAGTTCCTCGCCGCCTATTCCGGTTGCACCATGGGCGAGTACTTCCGCGATCGCGGTGAAGACGCCCTGATCGTCTATGATGACCTGTCCAAGCAGGCCGTGGCCTATCGCCAGGTTTCCCTGCTGCTGCGTCGTCCGCCGGGCCGCGAAGCCTTCCCGGGCGATGTCTTCTACCTCCACTCGCGCCTGCTCGAGCGCGCCGCTCGCGTGAACGCCGACTATGTCGAGAAGTTCACCGACGGCGAGGTGAAGGGCAAGACCGGTTCTTTGACCGCACTGCCGATCATCGAGACCCAGGGTGGCGACGTATCTGCCTTCGTTCCGACCAACGTGATCTCGATCACCGACGGTCAGATCTTCCTCGAGACCGACCTGTTCAACTCGGGCGTCCGTCCGGCGATCAACGCCGGCCTGTCGGTATCCCGTGTGGGTGGCTCGGCGCAGACCAAGATCATCAAGAAGCTCGGCGGTACCGTGCGCCTGGCCTTGGCCCAGTATCGCGAGCTGGCGGCCTTCGCCCAGTTTGCTTCCGACCTGGACGAGGCGACCCGCAAGCAGCTGGAGCACGGCCAGCGCGTCACCGAACTGATGAAGCAGCATCAGTACGCGCCGATGTCCGTGGCCGAAATGGCCGTTTCCCTGTATGCCGCCAACGAGGGCTACCTGGAAGATGTCGAGGTCAAGAAGGTGCTGGACTTCGAGCGTGCCCTGCAGGACTTCATGAAGTCCGAGTACGCCGAGCTCCTCGACAAGATCAACCAGAGTGGTGACTACGGCGACGAGATCAAGAGCGGCTTGCAGGAAGGTCTCGACAAGTTCAAGGCGACTCAGAGCTGGTAATTCCGCCGGCCCGCTCTCCGGAGCGGGCCATGGAGCTTTCTGAGGGCCACGAACGGAGTAGATCGCTATGGCAGCCGCAAAAGAGATTCGCTCCCAGATCGGGAGCATCAAGAACACGCAGAAGATCACCAGCGCCATGGAAATGGTCGCTGCGTCGAAGATGCGCAAGGCGCAGGACCGGATGCGGGCCAGCCAGCCCTATGCCAAGCAGATCCGCAAGGTCGTGGGTCACCTCGCCAAGGCCAACCCGGAATACAAGCATCCGTGGATGGAAGAGCGCGAGGTCAAGCGTGTCGGTTTCATCGTGGTGTCCAGTGACCGCGGACTGTGTGGTGGCTTGAACCACAACCTGTTCAAAGCCGTCGTCAAGGAAGCCAAGGCCTGGCATGAACAGGGGGCGGAACTCGATTTCTGCACCCTGGGCAGCAAGGCGAGCGCCTTCTTCCGCAAGTATGGCGGCAACCTGGTGGCGGCCAAGAGCGGACTGGGCGAGGCGCCCCGGGCCGAGGATCTGGTCGGCAGCGTCAAGGTGATGCTGGATGCCTATGACGAGGGCAAGCTGGACCGCCTCTACGTGGTGTTCAACGAGTTCGTCAACACCATGACTCAGAAGCCGGTGGTCCGTCAGCTGTTGCCGCTGTCTTCCGACATGGGGGCCGAGGCGCAGAACGACGACGATGAATTCGAGCGTCCCAGTAGCTGGGACTACCTGTATGAACCGGATGCCAAGGCGCTGCTGGATAGCCTGCTGGTTCGCTTCGTCGAAGCGCAGGTCTATCAGGCGGTGGTCGAGAACGTGGCCTGCGAGCAGGCTGCGCGCATGATCGCGATGAAGAGCGCCACCGACAATGCCGGCAATCTGATCGACGATCTGGAACTGGTGTACAACAAGGCCCGTCAGGCGGCCATCACCCAGGAAATCTCCGAGATCGTCGGTGGCGCCGCCGCCGTATAGCGCCAGGCATACAGGTTTCATTTGCAGGTACTTTGAGAGGAACCAAGATGAGCGGACGTATCGTACAAATCATCGGCGCGGTGATTGACGTAGAGTTTCCGCGGGACGAAGTGCCCAAGGTCTACGACGCGCTGACGGTCTCGAACAGCGAGACCATCCTTGAAGTCCAGCAGCAGTTGGGCGACGGCGTGGTGCGCACCATCGCCATGGGCTCCACCGAGGGGCTGAAACGCGGTATCGAGATCACCAACACCGATGCTGCCATTTCCGTGCCGGTGGGTGAAGCAACCCTCGGTCGGATCATGAACGTGCTGGGCGAGCCGATCGACGAGGCCGGCGAAATCGGTGAGCAGGAGCGCATGCCGATCCACCGCAAGGCGCCCGGCTACGCGGATCAGGCGGCTACCGAAGAGCTGCTGGAAACCGGCATCAAGGTCATCGACCTGGTCTGCCCCTTCGCCAAGGGTGGCAAGGTCGGCCTGTTCGGCGGTGCCGGTGTCGGCAAGACCGTCAACATGATGGAGCTGATCCGCAACATCGCCACCGAGCACAGCGGTTATTCCGTGTTCGCCGGTGTCGGTGAGCGGACCCGCGAGGGCAACGACTTCTACCACGAGATGCAGGAGTCCAACGTCCTCGACAAGGTATCGCTGGTCTACGGCCAGATGAACGAGCCGCCGGGCAACCGCCTGCGCGTGGCCCTGACCGGCCTGACCATCGCCGAGAAGTTCCGCGATGAAGGCCGCGACGTGCTGTTGTTCGTCGATAACATCTATCGTTACACCCTGGCCGGTACCGAGGTATCCGCACTGCTGGGCCGCATGCCCTCAGCAGTGGGCTATCAGCCGACTCTGGCCGAGGAGATGGGTGTCCTGCAGGAGCGCATCACCTCCACCAAGACGGGTTCCATCACGTCCGTGCAGGCGGTCTACGTTCCCGCGGACGACCTGACCGACCCGTCGCCGGCGACCACCTTCTCGCACCTGGACGCCACCGTGGTACTGGCGCGTTCCATCGCCGAGCTGGGTATCTACCCGGCCATCGACCCGCTGGATTCCACCTCGCGTCAGCTGGATCCGCTGGTCATCGGTGAGGAGCACTACAAGGTCGCTCGCGGTGTGCAGGGCGTGCTGCAGCGCTACAAGGAGCTCAAGGATATCATCGCCATTCTGGGCATGGACGAGCTGTCCGATGAGGACAAGCAGACCGTGGCCCGGGCGCGTAAGATCCAGCGCTTCCTGTCGCAGCCGTTCTTCGTCGCCGAGGTGTTCACCGGTTCTCCCGGCAAGTACGTCTCTCTCAAGGAGACCATCCGTGGGTTCCAGGGCATTCTCGAAGGCGAGTACGATGAGTTGCCGGAGCAGGCCTTCTACATGGTCGGCACCATCGACGAGGCCGTCGAGAAAGCCAACCAGATGAAGTAATCCCTCCACCTGGGAGACGTCATCATGACGAAAAGCATTAGATGCGAGGTCGTCAGCGCCGAGGCGTCGATCTACTCCGGCGAAGCCGAGCAGGTCGTGGCGGCCGGCCGCATGGGGGATCTGGGGATCCTCGGTGGCCACACTCCGCTGCTGACCGAGCTGGCACCCGGACCGGTGCGCATCGTCCGGGGCGGAGGTGAAGAGGATCACTTCTACGTCTCGGGGGGCTTCCTCGAGGTCCAGCCCGATGTGGTCACCGTGCTGGCCGATACTGCCGTGCGTGCCGACGATCTGGACGAAGCGGCCGCCGAGCAGGCTCGCCAGGAGGCGCTGCAGGCCATGCACGACAAGACTGCGGAGCTGGACTATACTCGCGCCGCGGCCGAGTTGGCCGAAGCCATGGCCCAACTGCGTACCATCCAGCAGTTGCGTCGCAAGGCGGGTCGCGGTTAAGGCGGTGTTTTGCCCCGTGCGATAAAAGCGCCCCCCGACATCGTCGGGGGGCGCTTTTTTTGATCGCCTGTCGAGGACCGGTTGTCGGGGAAAGGCTAGGCGAGGCTCAGGCGTCGGTATGGATGGTCGTCTCGACCGACAGGCCGACTTTGAGCCTGTCGATCCCGGATTGGCCCGCTTCGATGGCGATGCGCACCGGCAGGCGCTGGACGATCTTGGTGAAGTTGCCCGAGGCGTCGTCGTGGGAGATCGGCGAGAAGGTGGTGCCGGTGGCCGGGGCGAGGCTGTCGACATGGCCCTCGAGCGTCAGTCCGGGATAAGCATCCACCGAGATCGTCACCGGCTGGCCGACGCGCACCTCGGTGATGTCGACCTCCCGATAGTTGGCGGTGACATAGATCTCCTCGGTGGGCACGATCGCCATCAGCGCGCCGCCGGCCTCGGCCCAGGCACCGACGCGCCCGGCCTGTTGGGCCACGATGCCGTCTCGAGGCGCCGTTATCCGGGTATGGGAAAGCGAAAGGCGGGCCTGCTCGAGCTCGGCTCGGGCCTGAGCCAGCGCCGCCTCGGCGCCCGCACGCCGGGCCTCTAGAACCTGGGTCTGGTGGCGCACGCTCTCCAGGCTGGCCTGGTCCGCCTCGCGGCGAGCGTCCAGTGCTGAGGCGTTCGCGGCGGCCTGCTGGGCGTTCTGCTGCGAGGCATTACCGTTATGACGCAGGCGCCGGTAACGGTCGGCGTCGAGCCGGGCGTAATCGACGTTGGCGATGTCTTCGTCCACCACGGCCTGGGCGTGGCGAATCTGCGACGGCTGCCGGGCGAGTTCGGCCTCGATCTCCGCCAGCTTGGCCTGCGCCGATGTCACCCGGGCCTCGCTGGCATCGACGGTGGCACGGTAGTCGCGCGGGTCGATGTCGATCAGCGCGTCGCCTCGCGAGACGGCCTCGTGATCCTCGACGTGAACGGCGACGATATCGCCGGCAACGCGCGGCGATATGACCGTGTAGTCGGCGTCCAGCTTGGCATTGTTGGTCCAGACTTCATCGTAATGCAGCAGGGCAGGCGCGATCAGGAACACGCCGACCAGGATCACGCACAGCAGCGCGGTGGTGCCGATGAGCCGTGGGAGGAGGGAGCGAGGGCCGGAGGGGGCTTGGGGCGTCTGGGTATCGGTCATATGGGTCTGGGGCGGTTGAACCGCGGTGCGTGAGTCCGTTTGGGGAGCAGGCAAAGCGGCACTAGCAGCAGGGCCAGCAGCGCCAGCAGGCGCCAGGCATCGGCGTAGGCCAGGACCGTCGCCTGTGCGTCGATTCGTTCATGGAGTTGCAGCAAGGCCCCGCCGCCGGGGCCTCCCGTGGGCCAGCTCAGTGCCTCGCGGCCGTGACCGCTTAGCGGCGCCGACTGCATCAGCGAGAAGCGCATCGTGCCGAGCCGTTCCATCAGGCCATGGGCGTGGCGGTCGATGGCGACCGCGAGGTAGTGCCCGATGAGGCCACTGGCCAGCGGTCCAGCCAGTGCCCGGGAGGTGTTGATGGTCGCCGAGGCGAAGGGGCCCTCCATGGGGTCGACGACGGCCGTGGCGGTCATCAGCAGGCCGACCACGACCATTGACTGCCCAATCGCGAAGACCACCTGGGCGATGTAGAACTGCTCCCGCATCCACGCCAGGGTGACGTGGCTGTTCGACCAGCTGGCCGCCGCCATCAGCAGCAGCCCCGATGCCATGATCCAGCGCGAGTCGATGCGTTCGAAATTCAACACGAAGGCTGCGAACGGCAGGACCAACAGCGGTGGCAGCGCGACGGCCAGCGTCACCGGCAGGCTCTGCAGCGGGCGATAGCCCTGGACCTCGGCAAGGAATTCAGCGGGTAGGGAGGCACTGGAGGCGCTCAGGGTGATCACGCCGACCAGCATGCAGACGCCGAAGCCAAAGTTGATGCGCCCGAGCAGTTGTGGGCGGATCAAGGGGTTGGGCCCGAACGCACAGCGCCACAGGAAGAGGGGCAGCACCACCAGAGTGGCCAGGGCCAGCCCGCGGATGAGCGGCGAGTGGAGCCAGTCCAGGCGCTCGCCCTGGGTGAAT
The DNA here is from genome assembly GCF_000196875.2 of Halomonas elongata DSM 2581. Taxonomy (NCBI): domain Bacteria; kingdom Pseudomonadati; phylum Pseudomonadota; class Gammaproteobacteria; order Oceanospirillales; family Halomonadaceae; genus Halomonas; species Halomonas elongata. Next base: position 4,029,745 of record NC_014532.2, on the reverse strand, counting down.
AGCGTCACGATGCTGGCGCACAGCGCCCATCCCAGCCCCCAGCCGAGCCAGTCGAACTGCTGCCAGCGCTCCAACCGCAGTGGATCCTGTGGCAGGCCATGGAGGATCAGCCCCGCCGCCGTCAGGCAAAGCGGCAGCACTGCCCAGAATACGAAGCCAATGCCCAGGCCGTGGTGGGCCCAGGCCACCACGGGCATGGCGATGTTGGGCGCAAAGGTGGCCGTCAGGCCGTAGGCGGCCAGGCCGAACAGCTTGAGCGCCGGGGTCAGGAAGCGCAGGGCCACCATCATCAACAGTGGGATGAGAAAGCCCGTGGTGAGCCCCTGGCACCAGCGCAGCATCAACAGCAGCGAGCGCGACTCGGTGGTGGCGCAGGCCAGGCCGAGCAGGCCCAGCAAGACGGCGGCCACGGCGGCGAAGCGGCGCACCGAGAAGGTCATGGCCAGCCATGGCGCGACCAGCATGCCCATGGCGGCACCGATACTGTAGAGGGTGGTAAACCAGCTGCCTTGATCGACGCTGTATCCGAAGGCACCACGGATATCCGCCAGGGCCAGCGTGGTCGCTTCCTGGTTGATGTCCGCGCCGATACAGGCCAACAGCATGCCTACCAGCCCGAGGACAAGTCGCAGGGACATCAAACACTCTGGCGGGTGGAGGAGTGGAGCGGCGAAGGAGCGCACACGCTACCGGCACGAGTTGACTATGTCAACTTGTGCCGGTGAGTCGTTCCTGGCGGTGCATCGGTCGCCGGAGCGGGTGCGCTCAGTCGGTGGCGTTATCCACGTTCTCCAGCATGCGCTCCAGCAGGGTGTTGAGCTTCCGGACTTCCTGGGGCGCAAAGCCCGATAGTGCCTGGCTCGCCAGTTCACTGCGGGCCGCCTCGAGCCGGCAGAAGAGGCGCTGGCCTTCCTCTGTCAACGTTACCTGGGTGATGCGCCGGGGGGTGGAGCTGCCGCTGCGGTAGATCAGTCCCTGCTGCTCCAGCTGCTTGAAGGCGCGCGCCACCTGACCCTTGTCGTGGCCGCGCCGCTGCAGCAGCTGCTGCTGATTGTGGTCCGGAAACCGGCCCACGATGGACAGTACCCGTAACAGGAACGGCGGCAGGTCGATGCCTTCGCGGCGCACCAGTTCGCTCAGGCGGGATCGGCTGGTGAAGCCGAGCTCGGCCAGCGTGTCGAGAATCCTGCGTTCCATGTCCCTGTCGTCCTCTTTGCGTCGATGCCAGGCCCCTTCGGGCGCCTGTGTCGGTCAAGGATACCAGTGATCCTCTTTCCGGCCTCATCCCCCGGTGGTACCACAGCTGACGCCTTCCGCGCCCTGTGCGATGATGGCACCCCCTGGTTGAGCCAGGGGGCGTTCTGGCACAGGGAGGATCAGACCATGCCACTCAACGAATCTCTCGAGCAATACAAGGCGGAACTGCTCCAGTCCCTGGAAGTGGATGATCGGGAACGGCTGAATGCGCAGTTGCCCGAACTGCGTTCGGCCGATATCGCCGAGATCCTTCAGGACCTGCTCGAGGATGACGATGAGCTGCGTGCGCGTGCCTTGCTGGATAGCCTTCCCCTGGAACGCCAGGCCAGTGTCCTAGGCTATCTGCATGGTGAAGAGCAGCTCGTCTTCACCTCCGCCATGCGCAACGACAAGTTGCAGGCAGTACTCGAGGACATGGGCGCCGACGAACGAACCGACCTGTTCAAGGTGCTCGACGAGGATCGTCGCGAAGTACTGCTGCGGCGCATGGCGCATCAGGAGCGTGAGGAACTCATGCGCCTGGCCAGTTACGAGGAGGGCACCGCCGGTGCCCTGATGACCTCCGATTATGTGGCGATTCCCATGGGCATGACCGTCTCGCGGGCGATGATGCGGGTTCGCCAGACCGCGCCGGATGCCGAGACGGTCTATCAGCTCTATGTACTCGACGCCGATGGGCGTCCGGCCGGCACCATGTCGTTGCGCCAGTTGATGGTGGCCCGTCCCGGGGCCCGGGTCGATGAACTGATGATTCGCGATGTCATCCATGCCACCGTGGATACACCCCAGGAAGAGGTCGCTCGGCTCGTGGCACGCTATGACCTGCTGGCGGTGCCGGTGGTCGACGAGGAGCGTCGGTTGGTCGGCATCGTCACCCACGATGACGCCCTGGATGTGGTCGAGTCCGAGGCCACCGAGGATATCCACAAGGGGATGTCCATCGGACAGCTCGAGGATGGCGTCAGTCGAGTTCCCCTGCTCAGCCTCTATCGCAAGCGGGTGACCTGGTTGGTGCTGCTGGTGTTCGGCAACCTGCTTTCGGGGGCCGGCATCGCGCACTTCGAGGAAACCATCGCCGCCCAGGTGGCCCTGGTGTTCTTCCTGCCGCTGTTGATCGGCAGTGGCGGTAATGCTGGTGCCCAAGCCGCTACCCTGATGGTGCGGGGCATGGCCACCGGTGATGTCGGGGTTCGTGACTGGGGCAAGCTGCTGGGTCGCGAGCTGCTGGTGGCCGGGTCGCTGGGGCTGACCATGGCCCTGGCGGTGGCACCGATCGGGGTGATGCGTGGTGGTGAAGCGGTAGCCCTGGTGGTGGCGGTGAGCATGATCTCGATCGTGCTGTTCGGTAGCCTGCTCGGCATGTGCCTGCCCTTTTTGCTCGATCGGTTCGGCTGGGATCCGGCGACAGCGTCGGCACCACTGGTGACCACCCTGATCGATGCGTCCGGGGTGTTGATCTACTTCAGTTTCGCGACCCTGATCTTGTCTAGTGGTTGAGTGAGCGGACAGATGGACGCGGGATGTGTATCCTCGGGATCCGGTTGCCTGCGGGCACCGCTTTCCACTGCGATATAGAGTACCCCATGGATTGGCTACAGATCGTCCTGCTTTCCATTGTCCAGGGATTGACCGAGTTCCTGCCGGTTTCCAGTTCCGCCCATCTGATCCTGGTGCCGGTGTTGACCGACTGGCCGGATCAGGGGCTGGCGTTCGATGTGGCGCTGCATCTCGGCAGCCTGACGGCCGTGGTGCTTTATTTCCGTCATGAGCTTGCCACCATGGCGACCAGTTGGCGCCACAGCCTGGCAGGACGCGGTACCGATGAGGATGCCCGCCTGGCCTGGTGGGTGGTGCTGGCGACGATCCCGGTCTGCGTGTTCGGCCTGACATTCAAGGATGTCATCGAAGGCGCCATGAGAGCCCCGCTGGTGCTGGCCGGCGGTCTGATCGTCTTTGGCCTGTTGCTCGGGTATGTCGACTGGCGTCATCGCGGCAAGCGAAGCGAGTATCGGATGAACTGGCGCGATGCCCTGTGGATCGGCCTGGCCCAGGTACTGGCATTGATTCCCGGCACATCGCGTTCCGGTATTACCATGACTGCAGCGTTGATGCTGGGGCTGAGTCGGGAAGCGGCGGCACGCTTCTCCTTTCTGCTGTCGATTCCGGTGATCGTGCTGGCTGGTGGGCTGGAATCGCTGGAACTGATTCGCTCGCCGTTACCCGTGGACTGGATGGCCATGGCCGCTGGCGCCGTACTGTCGGGCATCAGTGCCTACCTGTGCATCCATTTTTTCCTGGCCTTCATCAAGCGGATCGGCATGCAGCCCTTCGTGGTCTATCGCCTCATTCTGGGCATTGCGCTGATCTGGCTGTTTGGATAAAGCAAAAGATGAGCGCCGGGAAAGCTCATCCCTTGCCTGGTTGCAAGAGTCTTCTCTAGCTGTCTCCCTTCAATTGGAGTTTTGTCATGTCACTCCCTAGTCATCGCCTCATGTTCCTACTACTGCTATTGGTCACCTTGCTGGCCGGTTGCTCGGAGCAGAAGCTGGAAACGCCCGTCACCTTGCAGGGCGATATCTTCGGTACCTTCTATCAGGTGACCATCGCCGACCCGATTACCGCCGAGCGCCGGGATGCGCTGGAGCAGGGTATCCTCGACGAGCTGGAGGCGGTGGATGCCTCGATGTCGACCTATCGCGATGATGCCGAGCTGGTGGCCTTCAACAAGGCACCGGTGGGGGAATGGCAGACACTTTCCGCGCCGTTGATCCATGTCCTGGATATCGCTCGATCCGTCGGCGAGGCCAGTGACGGGGCCTTCGATGTGACCGTGGGGGGACTGGTCAATCTGTGGAGCTTCGGGCCCGAGGCGCGTCCCGAGGAAGTGCCCGAGGATTCCCTCATCGAGCAGCGCCTCGCCGAGGTCGGCATGGATACCCTGGAGCTCGATGTCGAGACGAATCGCGCGCGTCGACTGAAGGATGTCTTCGTCGATCTCTCCGGTGTAGCCAAGGGCTATGCGACCGATCAGGTCGCTGCCTATCTGGCCGATCAGGGCGTGGAGAACTATCTGGTCAACCTGGGGGGCGAGGTCAAGGTGGATGGCCATCGCGATGCCGAGAGCGCACCCTGGCGCATCGGCGTCGAAGTGCCTCGTGATGGCCGCCCGCAAGCCGAACATGTACTGCCTCTGGAAGACATCTCGGTGGCCACCTCGGGCGACTACCGCAATTATTTCGAGGTCGACGGACACCGCTATTCACATACCATCGATCCCCGCACCGGCCGCCCGATCCAGCATCGTCTCGCCTCGGTGACGATCGTCGACCCATCCAACGCCCGGGCCGATGCCTGGGCCACGGCCATGACGGTGCTCGGTGAGCAGGAGGGTATGGCCCTGGCCCGTCGCCACGACCTGGCGGTGTTGATGCTGGTACGCCAGGGGGATGGCTGGCAGAGTCTGGCGAGTCCCGCCTTCGCGGAATATTTCGGCCGCGCTATGGTCGACAAGCTGGGGATCGAGGTGGCAGAGGACGTCGACAACGGGCCTGTCGCCGCCGATGAAGGTAGCGAGCAAGAGAACTGAAATGGCCAGTAATGTGGCGAAAGCCTAGGATGAACCGGACCTGATAGCAGTAAGCGCGCAAGGAGTCATGATGACCCTCGATGTGGTGATTCTCGCGGCAGGCAAGGGGACGCGCATGCGCTCTTCGTTGCCCAAGGTATTGCATCCGCTGGCCGGCAAGCCGATGGTGAGCCATATACTCGATACCACCTCGGGCCTCGAGGCCGAGCGGACCCATGTGGTGGTCGGGCATGGTGCCGAACGGTTGCGCGAAGCGCTGGCCGAGTATCCGGTGAATTTCGTCCTGCAGGCCGAGCAGAAGGGCACCGGCCATGCCGTGGCCCAGTCCCTGGATGGGCTCGGCGAGGGCAAGGTGCTGGTACTCTACGGCGATGTTCCACTGATCCAGCGGGATACCCTGAGAGCCCTGCTGGCCCCCGTCGACGAAGATCACATGGGGCTGTTGACGGTGACCCTGGAAGATCCCACCGGCTATGGCCGGATCCTGCGTGACGAGGCCGGCGAGGCGGTGGCCATCGTCGAGCAGAAGGACGCCGATGAGCAGCAGCGGGCGGTACGCGAGTGCAATACCGGCATCATGGCCATGACCACCGCTCAGTTGCGTCGCTGGCTGCCTCAGCTATCGGCCGAGAATGCCCAGGGTGAATATTATCTCACCGATGTCATCGCCATGGCCGCCGCCGAAGGCGTGAAGGTCGCCACCGCCCAGCCGTCGCGTCCGGTCGAGGTGGAAGGCGTCAACGACCGTCGCCAGATGGCCCGGCTGGAACGCACCCTGCAGGCCGATATCGCCGAGTCGTTGATGACGCAAGGCGTGGCCTTGCGCGATCCGTCGCGCCTGGATGTAAGAGGCAGCCTCACGTGCGGCCACGATGTCGAGATCGATGTCGGTTGTGTCTTCGAGGGCGATGTCGAACTGGGCGAGGGCGTGCGCGTCGGTCCTCACTGCGTGATCCGCGACAGCCATATCGGCGCCGAGACGGTCATCGAGCCCCATAGCATCATCGAGGGAGCCGTGGTGGCCGGTCACAATCAGATCGGTCCCTTTGCTCGCCTGCGTCCGGGGACCCGCCTGGCGGTCGGCGCCAAGGTCGGCAATTTCGTCGAGACCAAGAACGCCGAGGTCGGCGAAGGGTCCAAGATCAATCACCTGAGCTATGTCGGTGACGCGCGTCTCGGGCGGGACGTCAATGTGGGCGCGGGCACCATCACCTGCAACTATGATGGTGCCAACAAGCATCGCACCGAGATCGGCGACGAGGCCTTCATTGGTTCCAACACGGCCCTGGTGGCGCCGGTCAGCGTGGGCAAGGGAGCCACCGTGGGGGCCGGTTCCACCATCGATCGCGATGTCGCCGACAATGCCCTGGCGGTCGAGCGGTCGAAGACGATCAGCAAGGCTGACTGGCAGCGTCCCGTCAAGCGCAAGGACCACTGAGGAGATTCGGCATGTGTGGCATCGTTGGTGCCGTTGCCCAGCGCAACGTACAAGGAATTCTGCGCGAAGGGCTCCTGCGCCTGGAGTATCGCGGTTATGATTCGGCAGGCATGGTCGTGCGAGACACCGACGGACGCCTGCAGCGCCGCCGGGCCCTGGGCAAGGTGGCGGCCCTCGAGGAGAAGCTGGACGCGGCACCGCTCACCGGCCACAGCGGCATCGCCCATACCCGTTGGGCGACCCATGGACGTCCCAGCGAGGAAAATGCTCATCCCCACCAGTCCGGCGAACGCCTGGCGGTGGTGCACAATGGCATCATCGAGAATCACGAACCTCTTCGGGCCGAGCTGGAAAGTGCCGGCTACGATTTCTCTTCCCAGACCGATACCGAGGTCATCGCGCACCTGATCGAGCGCGAAGCACGCACTGCGGACCTGCTGACGGCGGTACAGGCGGTGATCGCGAAGCTCGATGGCGCCTATGCCCTGGGCGTGATCCATGCCGACGAGCCGGATGTGGTGATCGGCGCGCGCAAGGGCAGCCCACTGGTGGTCGGGGTCGGTATCGAGGAGGCCTTCCTGGCCTCGGATCCGCTGGCCCTGCTGCAGGTCACCGATCGCTTCATCTATCTCGAGGAGGGCGATGTGGTGAGGCTCTCCGCCGGCGGCGGCATTGAGGTCTTCGACGCCTCGGGCCAGGTCGTCGAGCGTGAGGTCCAGACCTTCGAGCATGGCGATGGCAGTGCCAGCAAGGGTGACTATCGTCACTTCATGCTCAAGGAGATCCATGAGCAACCGGCTGTCATCGCCGAGACCCTGGAAGGCCGGCTCGGCGATCGTTCGGTGCTGGTGGAGAGTTTCGGTCCTGACGCCGAGGCGTTGTTCTCCAGGGTCGCCCAGATTCATCTGGTGGCCTGCGGAACCAGCTATCATGCCGGTCTCGTGGCGCGCTACTGGCTGGAGCGTTATGCCGGTATACCGGTGCAGGTGGAGGTCGCCTCCGAGTATCGATATCGCCGGGTGGTGGTCCCCGAGAACACGCTTTTCGTGACGTTATCCCAGTCCGGCGAGACCGCCGATACCCTGGCGGCACTGCGTTTTTCCAAGGACGGTGGCTACCTGGGCAGCCTGGCCATCTGCAACGTGCCGGGCAGTTCCCTGGCGCGCGAGTCCGACCTGACGCTGATGACCCGGGCCGGTCCGGAGATCGGTGTGGCCTCGACCAAGGCCTTCACCACCCAGCTGACCGCCCTGATGTTGCTGACCCTGGCGATGGGCCGCGTTCATGGCCAGGACGAGGCGGAGCAGGCCAGCCTGGTCGATGCCCTGAGAAAGCTTCCCGCCCAGGTCGAACGGGTCCTGGCGCTGGATGCGCAGATCGAAGAGCTGTCCACGGCCTTCGCCGAGAAGCATCATGCCCTCTTTCTCGGTCGTGGTGCCCATTTTCCGGTGGCGCTGGAGGGGGCGCTCAAGCTCAAGGAAATCTCCTACATCCACGCCGAGGCCTATCCGGCGGGAGAGCTCAAGCATGGTCCCCTGGCGCTGGTCGACAGCGACATGCCGGTGGTCTCGGTGGCGCCCAACGATGAGTTGCTCGACAAGCTGAAATCGAACCTCCAGGAGGTCAGGGCGCGCGGTGGCGAGCTTTTCGTCTTCGCCGACGAAGGCGTCGGCCTGTCCAGCGACGATGGTATCCGGGTGCTGCATCTGCCGCCCATCGAGGAGGCGCTGGCGCCGATCCTCTACACCTTGCCGCTGCAGCTGCTGTCCTACCATGTCGCGGTACTCAAGGGCACCGATGTGGATCAGCCCCGCAACCTGGCCAAGTCGGTGACGGTGGAGTAGCGATCCGCCGCAGCCCTTTGGGGATATCCACAAGATAACGCCGGGGCCTGGGCCCCGGCGTTGTCGCATTGGTATGGAGCCAATGGGCTAGGCTCAGAAGGCCCAGTCCTCGTCTTCCGTCCGCTCGGTACGGCCGATCACATAGGAAGAGCCCGACCCCGAGAAGAAGTCGTGGTTCTCCTCGGCGCCCGGCGAGAGGGCGGCCAGGATGGCCGGGTCGACGGCTTCGGTCGCGTTCGGGAACAGCGCCTCGTAACCCAGGTTCATCAACGCCTTGTTGGCGTTGTAGTGCAGGAATGCCTTGACGTCCTCGGTCAGGCCGACTTCGTCGTACAGCGACTCGGTGTACTGGACCTCGTTGTCGTAGAGGTCGAGCAGCAGGTCGTAGGTAGTGTCCTTGATCTGGCGCTGGCGCTCGGCGGATTCCTTCTCCAGGGCACGCTGGAACTTGTAGCCGATGTAGTAGCCGTGCACTGCCTCGTCTCGGATGATCAGGCGAATCAGGTCGGCGGTATTGGTCAGCTTGCCGCGGCTCGACCAGTACATCGGCAGGTAGAACCCCGAATAGAACAGGAAGGACTCGAGGAACACGCTGGCGACCTTGCGCATCAGCGGGTCGTCTGTGCGGTAACGCTCGAGGATCAGCTCTGCCTTGTTCTGCAGGTGGGTGTTCTCCTCGCTCCAGCGGTAGGCGTCATCGACATCGCGGGTGGCGCACAGCGTCGAGAAGATCGAGCTGTAGGAGCGTGCGTGCACCGATTCCATGAAGCTGATGTTGGTGAACACGGCTTCTTCGTGGGGCGTGACCGCATCCTCGATCAGTGCCGGCGCACCGATCGTGCCCTGGATGGTGTCGAGCAGCGTCAGGCCGGTGAAGACCCGAATGGTCAGTTGCTGCTCGCGGTCGTTGAGGGTGTTCCACGATGGGACATCATTGGACAGTGGAATCTTTTCCGGCAGCCAGAAGTTGCTGGTGAGCCGGTTCCACACCTCGAGATCCTTGTCGTCCTGGAGGCGGTTCCAGTTGATGGCATCGACGCGTTTCAGTCGAGCGGTCATGGCGTTCATCTCATCCGGTTGTCATGCGGGGCGTGGTGGCGCTCCGAAATAAGTAAAAAACCGTTGCTGCAGGAGGCGGCTTACCGGCGACAAGTCTTCGCGAGGGAGCTGTAACCCCATCCCTGGGCGCTACATCCGCCATTCCTGGCGGATGACCCTCGCTCCATCTTGTCGCCGGCGCCAACCGTTATCGAGAGCCTGGAAATACTCTCTTAGAGGGTGCAGGACACACACCCTTCGACTTCGGTTCCCTCCAGTGCCGCCTGGCGCAGCCGCACGTAATAGATCGTCTTGATGCCCTTGCGCCAGGCATAGATCTGGGCGCGATTGATGTCCCGCGTGGTGGCGGTATCGCGGAAGAACAGGGTCAACGACAGGCCCTGGTCGACGTGCTGGGTGGCTTCGGCATAGGTGTCGATGATCTTCTCGGGACCGATCTCGTAAGCGTCGCGATAGTAGTCCTGGTTGTCATCGTTCAAGTAGGGCGCCGGATAGTAGACGCGGCCCAGCTTGCCTTCCTTGCGGATCTCGATCTTCGACACCACCGGGTGAATGCTCGAGGTGGCGTGATTGATGTAGGAAATCGAGCCGGTCGGCGGTACCGCCTGCAGGTTGCGGTTGAACAGGCCATATTGCATCACCGAGGCCTTGAGCTCGCGCCAGTCCTCGCGCGTGGGGATCTGGATACCGGCATTGTCGAACAGCTCGCGGACCCGCTGTGTCCGGGGCTGCCATTCGTTTTCGGTGTACTTGTCGAAATAGCTGCCGCTGGCGTAGGCGGAGTTCTCGAAGCCGGCGAAGCGCTCGCCACGCTCGATGGCCAGCCGGTTCGAGGCACGCACGGCATGATAGGTGATGGTGTAGAAGTAGATGTTGGTGAAGTCCAACCCTTCTTCGGAACCGTAATGAATGTGCTCGCGAGCCAGGAAGCCATGCAGGTTCATCTGTCCCAGGCCGATGGCGTGGGAGCGGGCATTGGCCTCGGCGATCGAGGGAACCGAGCGAATGTCGCTCATCTCGGATACCGCGCTCAAGGCGCGCACGGCCGTCTCGACGCTGGTTCCGAAATCCGGGGAGTCCATGACCCGGGCGATGTTGAGCGAACCCAGGTTGCAGGAAATATCCTCGCCGGTATGGCGATAATCCAGGTCGTCGTCGTACTCGCTGGGCGAATTGACCTGGAGGATTTCCGAGCAGAGGTTGCTCATGTTGATACGCCCGGCGATGGGGTTGTCGCGGTTGGCGGTATCCTCGAACAGCACGTAGGGATAGCCGGATTCGAACTGCAGTTCGGCGAGCGTCTGGAAGAGTTCCCGGGCGTCGGTCTTGGTCTTGCGGATGCGCGCATCGTCGACCATTTCCTGATACTTCTCGGTCACGCTGATGTCGCCGAAGGGAACGCCATAGACACGCTCGACGTCATAGGGCGAGAACAGGTACATCGGCTCGTTGCGCTTGGCCAGTTCGAAGGTGATGTCGGGAATCACCACACCCAGCGACAGAGTCTTGATGCGGATCTTCTCGTCGGCATTCTCGCGCTTGGTGTCGAGAAAGCGCAGGATATCGGGATGGTGCACGTTGAGGTAGACCGCCCCGGCCCCCTGGCGTGCGCCCAACTGGTTGGCGTACGAGAAGGCGTCTTCCAGCAGTTTCATGATCGGGATGACGCCCGACGACTGGTTGGCGATGCGCTTGATCGGTGCGCCGGATTCACGGATGTTGCTGAGCGAAAAGGCCACTCCGCCGCCGCGCTTGGAGAGCTGCAGTGCCGAGTTGATGGCGCGGCCGATCGATTCCATGTTGTCCTCGATCCGCAGCAGGAAGCACGAGACCAGCTCGCCGCGCTGTTGCTTGCCGCAGTTGAGGAAGGTCGGCGTGGCGGGCTGGAAACGGCCATGCAGAATCTCGTCGACCAGGGTCCGGGCCAGTGCTTCGTCGCCACGGGCCAGGGTCAGGGCGACCATGCAGACGCGGTCCTCGAAGCGCTCCAGATAGCGGCGCCCATCGAAGGTCTTGAGGGTGTAGCTGGTGTAGTACTTGAAGGCGCCGAGGAAGCTCTGGAAGCGGAATTTCAGCGCATAGGCCTGATCGAACAGCGCCTTGACGAAGCTCGCGTCGTACTGCTCGAGGATCTCGCCCTCGTAGTAGCCTTCCTCGACCAGGTAATCCAGCTTTTCTTCCAGAGTGTGGAAGAACACCGTGTTCTGATTGACGTGCTGGAGGAAATACTGACGTGCCGCTTCCTTGTCGGCATCCAGTTGCAGGCGGCCGTCAGCGTCATAGAGGTTGAGCATGGCGTTAAGCGCATGAAAGTCCAGTACTTTCGGCGCCGCATGATCGGCGTTGGCCATCGCCGTTTCCTCTGTCTCGTCGGGGTGGGTCAGGGTGTCATCCAGCATTGTCGATCTCCGTGGCCAGGCACTGGCGTACCTTGGCGACATCCTCGGGGGTTCCCATCAGTTCGAAGCGATGCAGCAACGGCACCTGGCACTTGTGGGCTATGACGCGGCCCGCCAGGCCATAAGCGCTGCCGAAGTTGGTATTGCCGCCCGCCACCACGCCTCGGATCAGCGCGCGGTTGTGCGGATCGTTGAGAAAGCGGATCACCGGACCCGGCACCGCCGTGCGGGGATCGCCATCACCATAGGTGGGGACCACCAGCACGAAGGGGCGGTGTACACGCAGGGCCTTCTCATTGCGGTTCAGCGGTATTCGCTGGGCGGGCAAGCCGAGCTTCTCCACGAAGCGTCGCGTGTTGCCCGATCGCGTCGAGAAATAGACCAGTTCGCTCACGCTCGTCTCCGTTGTCAGCTGGCCAGCTGACGAATGCGCTCCGGGCGGAAGCCGGACCAGTGTTCGTCCGCGGCGACCACCACGGGAAGCTGGCGGTAACCGAGCTGGCGAACGGTGTCGGCCGCCTCGGGCTCCTCGCTGATATCCACCACGGTGTAGTCGAGCCCCTGCTTGTCGAGAGCGCGGTAGGTGGCGTGGCATTGCATGCAGTCGGGCGAGCTATAAATCTTAATGAACATGATATAGATTCTCGGTTAACACAGTCTCAATACAGCCCATTGGGTCGAAATCGTGGATGACGCCACTGTGGCAGCGACACCTCGATTACACAACATCTGGTGCCATGATAGCACACATGGTGGATATGTGGTGTCATGCGACGATTTGTATCATCGAGTGCTGTACCGCTGAATCCGACATGCGGCAGGGATGGTGGCGCTCGGAAAGGGAGGGTGATCGAGAGTGCGGTGGCTAGGTATAGTATGACATTTGCTGCAAGCTCCAGACACTTTTCGGACAGTGCCTGGGGATGATCGGTACCAACGGGGGCTGGATATACGGCGATGAACGGACGATTGCACCTGGGGCTGCCGATGTGGGCCAACGACGCCTGGCGAGGTAGCCTGTATCCACCCCATGGAGGTACGGAAGGTCACTTGGGCGATTATGCCAGGATCTTTTCGGCGGTCGAGGGCAATACCACCTTTTATAGCGGAGCGCCGAAAGCGGAGACCGTGGCGGCCTGGGCACGCCAGGTGCCAGCCGATTTCCGGTTCTGCTTCAAGTTGCCATCGAGTCTGACGCATGAGCGTCGGCTGGAAGACATCGAGGCGTCCTTCGATGGCTTTCTCGAAGCCTTCGAACCCTTGCGCGGTCGGTTGGGCCCCTTGCTGGTCCAGCTACCTCGGGATTTCGGTGCCGAGGAACTGCCCAAGCTGCAGGCATTGCTGGCGCGCTGGCCAGGCGACATTCCCTGTGCTGTCGAAGTCCGCCATAGTGAATTTTTCCACAAGGGAAGGGCCGAGACAGAACTCAACAGATTGTTGATAAGTCATGGTGCCAATCGGGTCATGCTCGATGTCCGCCCGCTGTTCTCCACTGACTCCCAAGGCCATCCCGGCATGATCAAAGCCCAGGGGGAAAAGCCCAGGCGCCCGTTACATGTGATTTCCACAGGAAATTTTCCTGTGGTGCGTTTCATCGGGCATATCGATGCCGATATCAATATGCATTACTTCCAACCCTGGATCGCCAGGCTCGCCTTGTGGATAAAACAGGGGATAAGCCCTTTTCTCTTTGTGCATACTGCCGATAACCGCCATTCTCCCCAGATGGCGCGACGCCTCCACGATGCGCTCGCCGAGCAGATCGGGTCATCTCCTCTGCCCGAGTTCGCCGGGGAACGACAGGCCGAGCTGTTCTGATTCTTATGGCTAAGCGCATGTCGATGACTGGCCATCAAGCGTATGATCGGATATTTTTACGGCTTGATCGTCACTTGCCATGAGGTATTGCAGGGTTTTGCGCTTATCCAGCGTGATTTTTCCGTAATACCCTTCAAGCATTCCCGCTGCGTCTTACGACAGATGCGGGTGGCCGTCTTGGCAGTGATCCTGCATCGGCACTTATCATGCCCTTGAAAGCAGCGCTTTGCGATCCAGTGCGCTGTGAACGTGGCGACTACAAGCACAACGCCGTCATCGCATCCGATCGATCGATGACGACACGTACCCTCAAGGTGAAACATGTCGAAACTTTCCCATGCACAGTGGTCATCTCGACTGACCTTTATTCTCGCGGCGACCGGTTCCGCGGTCGGTCTGGGCAATATCTGGAAATTCCCCTATATGGTGGGCGACAGCGGCGGCGCAGCCTTCGTGTTGATCTACCTGTTGTGTATCGCTTTGGTCGGCTTGCCGATCCTGGTGGCGGAGTGGTTGATCGGTCGTCGTGGCCAGAACAACCCGGCCAATGCCATGGCCGATCTGGCCAAGTCGGCGGGACAGCCGCGTATCTGGATGATCGTGGGGATCAGCGGCATTCTCGGTGCCTTCCTCATTCTGTCCTTCTATAGCGTGATCGGCGGCTGGTCGCTCTATTACACCCTGAGTTCGGTGACCGGCGCCTTCAGCGGTCAGGATGCCGATGGCATCGGCGAATTGTTCAACGGCATGCTGGGCAATCCCGGTCTGCTGTTGCTGGGACATTCGGTCTTCATGTTGCTGGTGATCGGTATCGTCGCCCGCGGGGTGACCAAGGGGCTGGAAGGCGCCGTGCGTACCTTGATGCCCGCGCTCGGCGTGCTGTTGCTGGTACTGGTGGGTTACGGCATGACCACCGGCCACTTCGGCGAAGCGCTCGGGTTCATGTTCAATCCCGATTTCGGTGCGCTGGACGGCGGTGTCGTGCTGGCTGCCATGGGGCAGGCCTTCTTCACCCTCTCGCTGGGCATGGGCATCATGATGGCTTATGGCTCCTACCTGGGTAAGGAGGTCAACCTGCTGAAGACCGCCCGCACGGTGATCATCCTCGATACCGTGGTGGCCCTGGTCGCGGGCCTGGCGATCTTCCCCATCGTCTTCGCCAATGGTCTCGATCTCGATTCCGGACCGGGACTGATCTTCGTCACCCTGCCCCTGGCCTTCGGCAACATGGGAGGTGGCGTCATCCTGGGGCTGCTGTTCTTCCTGCTGTTGACCTTTGCCGCCCTGACCTCGGCCATTTCGTTGCTCGAGCCTGTGGTGGAATTCGTCGAGGAACGCACGCCGTTGTCGCGTATCGGCTCAACCCTGGTGGCCGGTGCGGCGACCTGGGCTCTGGGCATCGCCGCGCTGCTTGCCTTCAATGTGTGGAGCGATGTGCTGATTCTCGGCTTCAACGTCTTCGACTTCCTCGACACCCTGACCAGCAAGTACCTGCTGCCGTTGACCGGTCTGTTCGCGATCATCTTCGTCGGCTGGTTGCTGGATCGTGAAGGTGTGCGCCAGGAACTGCAGCTCGGTGATACCGGTGCCAAGATCTGGACCCTGGTTTCACGTTTCATCGCGCCGCTGGGCGTGATTGTGGTGTTCGTCTCCAGCCTCTGAAGGCCGGTAATACCGCAGTAGTGAGTGTGACACTCCCTTGAGCCCCGCTTCGGCGGGGCTCAATGTGAGCGTTGTGCGCCGTGTCGGAAGGTGGGCGATCAGTGCATGTCGTCGTTCGGTTCGTCCTCGGGAAGCTCGGCGATATCCTGGCTCAGGCGCTTGAACTCCTCGTGGAGTTCGATGCCGCGGCGGGCACGCAGGTTGCGTTGGGCAGCGGTACGGGAGCGCTGCTCATGCTCGCTGACTTCCATGCTCATGAATATGTCGAGAAGTTCGCTCTTGACGGAGGTTAACCGTTCGGCTTTACGCATGATCGACTCTCCTGTCTGCAGTGAATGTGCCGGCATCCTGGACGCTGCTCGACACTGCACTTCTTACTATACCCCACTTGACAGAATGATGACGCCACGTCAACCAATGTCTGTATCGTCTCGCTGAACACCCAGGTGCGCATTGCCACACGGCTTGGGGCATACTGTATGCATCGAGATCCTCAATACATGCGCGGGACGCCGAGACAATACCCGCGCGCTGCAACAAGGAGTGCCGCGTGAGCCTTGGCCTGTTCGATGAGATGAGACGCCGCATGGAGCACTTTCGCCGCTCCGAGCAGAAGGTGGCGCGTTTCGTGCTGCGCAATCCCGAAGAAGTTATCCACATGCGCATCGTCGACCTGGCCACCGAGGCCAAGGTCAGCGAACCTACCGTGGTGCGGTTCTGTCGGGCGCTGGGCTGCAACGGTTTTCAGGACTTCAAGCTCAAGCTGGCGCAGATGCTGGCGACGGGCAGCCAGTTCGCCCAGTTCTCGATGAACGACAGCGACTCGGTGGCGGAATTCTCCCAGAGCATCTTCGATTCCACCGTCGGCACCCTGCTCTCGGTACGCGACCGGCTGGACAACGAATCGCTGAGCCAGGCGATCAATGCGCTGGCCATGGCCAATCGCGTGGAATTCTATGGGTTCGGTGCCTCAGGGGCGGTTGCCTTCGATGCCCAGCACAAGTTCTTCCGCCTGCAGATTTCCACGGCCGCCTATAACGATCCGCACATGCAGAACATGTCGGCGGCGACCCTCAAGGAGGGTGATGTGGTCGTGGCGATTTCCCAGACTGGCCGCACTCGGGCGCTGGTAGCCAGCGTGCGCCTGGCGCGCGACGCCGGTGCCACGGTGATCGGCCTGTGCCCGAGTGACTCGCCCCTGGCCGGTGAAGTGACATTGCCGCTTTACATCGATGTGCACGAAGACACCGAGATCTATACTCCGATGAGCTCACGCATCGCCCACCTGGTGCTGATCGATGTGCTGGCGGTGGGCGTGGCCAAGACCCGTGGACCCAAGCTCGCCGAACAGCTCAAGGCAGTGAAACGCAGCCTCAACCCGCTGCGTTTTCCGGAAGAAGACGGAACCTGAGCCGGCCGAGCCGGCTCAGGAGCTGTAAGCCATAAGCTGTAAGTTCCCGGCATAGCAGCGTTCACGAGACGAGAACAACGAGCTTCGAGTCACGAGATTCGAGCGGTGAACGGGATGCTTGACTGTGCGGAGGCTGGGAGTCCGAAGCCCGAAGCTCGGTCCTTATGATAAGCTGTGGCTCCATTTTCCGAGCAGCGATGCCTTCCCCATGGACGACGTCACGGCGATCCTCGATCAGATGAATCCGGCCCAGCGCGAGGCCGTCAGTGCTCCCCAGGGCAACATGCTGGTACTGGCCGGTGCGGGGTCGGGCAAGACGAGGGTCCTGGTACATCGCATCGCCTGGCTGATGCAGGCCGAAGGGCTTTCTCCCTATGCCGTGCTGGCGGTGACTTTCACCAACAAGGCGGCCCGGGAGATGCGCACGCGGCTCGAGGCCTTGCTGGGCATTTCGTTGCGCCATGTCTGGGTGGGAACCTTCCACTCCATCGCTCATCGCCTGTTGCGTACCCATTGGCAGGATGCCCGCCTGCCGCAGCATTTCCAGATCATCGACAGTGACGATCAGCTGCGCCTCATCAAGCGTCTTCTCAAGGACTACAACATCGACGACGAGCGTTATCCGCCGCGTCAGGTGCAGTCCTTCATTTCGGGATGCAAGGAAGAGGGCCTGCGCCCCCATCAGGTGGATGCGCATGGTGATGCCTACCTGTCGCAGATGGTCGAGCTCTATGAGCGTTATCAGTTGACCTGCGAGCGTGGCGGCCTGGTGGACTTCGGTGAGCTGCTGCTGCGCAGTCTGGAGCTGCTGCGCGACAATCCCGCTCTGCTGGCCCATTACCAGGAGCGCTTCGGTCATGTGCTGGTCGACGAGTTCCAGGACACCAATACCCTGCAGTATGCCTGGCTGAAGCTGCTCACCGGCATGCGCACGCCGATGACCGTGGTCGGCGACGACGACCAGTCGATCTATGGCTGGCGTGGGGCGCGCATCGAGAACATCCGCCGCTTCGAGAACGAATTTCCCGACACCAAGCTGGTGCGCCTGGAGCAGAACTATCGTTCCACCAGCGTGATCCTCGATGCCGCCAACGCCCTGATTCGTTACAACGCCGATCGCATGGGCAAGGAGTTGTGGACCGCCGGGGACCATGGCGAGCCTATCTCGGTGTATGGCGGCTTCAATGATCTCGACGAGGCGCGCTATATCGTCGACACCATTCGCGAGCGGGTCGCCGAAGGCATCAATCGCCGCGAGATCGCCATTCTCTATCGCTCCAACGCCCAGTCCCGAGTCATCGAGGAGACTCTTATTCGCCAGGGCGTGCCCTACCGGATCTACGGCGGGCAGCGTTTCTACGAGCGGCTGGAGATCAAGAACGCCCTGGCCTATCTGCGTCTGCTGCTCAACCGCGACGACGATGCCTCCCTGGAGCGGGTGATCAACGTGCCGGCGCGCGGCATCGGCACCCGCACCGTCGAAACCCTGCGCAATCGTGCCCGACAGACCGGGGATTCACTCTGGCAGTCGCTCCACAATGCCACCTCGGATGGCAGCCTGCGCGGGCGTGCCGTCTCGTCGCTGAAGGCCTTCGCCGATCTGATCGAGCAGCTCGACAACGAGGCCGCGGGGCTGTCGCTCCACGAGATCATCGATCGCGTCAACGAGCGTACCGGCCTGGTCGAGCATCACCGCAACGAAAAGGGCGAGAAAGGCCAGGCCAGGGTCGAGAACCTGGAAGAACTGGTCACCGCGGCCAAGGCCTTCACCCAGGGCGAGGCCTTCGAAGGCGTGGAAGCCGGTGAGGGCATGGCCGCCCTGGAAGCCTTCCTGGCCGAAGCGGCGCTCAATGCCGGCGACCACGAGGCCGACGAATTCGAGGACTGCGTGCAACTGATGACGTTGCACTCGGCCAAGGGCCTGGAATTTCCGGTGGTGTTCATGGCCGGCGTGGAGGAAGGCCTCTTCCCGCACAAGATGTCGATGGAAGAGCCCGGGCGTCTCGAGGAGGAGCGTCGGCTCTGCTATGTGGGCATGACACGTGCCATGAAGAAGCTCTATCTCACCCATGCCGAGCTTCGTCGATTGCATGGCAAGGAGACCTTCCAGCGGCCTTCGCGCTTCCTGCGCGAGGTACCCGAGAACTTCATGGAGGAAGTCAGGCTGCGTGGTCAGGTCTCGCGCCCCGTCACCACCTCGCGGCCTTCACCGGGGCTGCAGCAGAACGGTGTCGAGGGCGGGGCGGATTTGCCGTCCCTGTCGCTTGGCCAGCGGGTCAGTCATCCCATCTTCGGCGAGGGAGTGATCCTCAACGCCGAAGGCGAGGGCGAGCGTGCACGCGTCCAGGTCAGCTTCGAGGGCGAGGGCGACAAATGGCTGGTGCTGGGATTCGCCAAGTTGACGCCGTTGTAGTCGATGCCCTTCTAGCGAGGCAAAGGATAGAAAGGCAAAGGCTCTGATGCATCGTCGCGTTCGCGACAAAGGGTGGCTCCAGTGGTTCGCTTGCCGATGAAATCGGCCTTCGCGCATACTGCCTGTCGGACACGGTGCCGCCTGGCACGATGCATAAAAAAAGACCACCAAGGAGCCGCCTCGCCATGGAGCGTCGCAACTTTCTCAAGACCAGTCTCAAGACCCTGGGTGCCGGTACCGCCGGCGTCGTCGCCGCCCCCTTCGTCAACACCGCCAGTGCGCAGGAGACCATCACCTGGAACATGGTGACTTCCTGGCCGAAGAACTTTCCCGCCCTGGGAACCGGCGCGAATGCCTTCGCCGAGCGCATCGAGCGCATGTCGGGCGGGCGCATGCGCGTGAAGGTCCACGGTGCCGGGGAAATGGTGCCGGCCATGGAAGTCTTCGATGCGGTATCGGCCGGCACCGCCGAGATGGGCCACTCTGCGTCCTACTATTGGCGCGGCAAGGTCGCCGCGGCCCAGTTCTTCACTGCCGTGCCCTTCGGCATGACCACCACCGAGACCAATGCCTGGCTGTATGACGGCGATGGCCAGTCGCTGTGGGACGAGGTCTATGCCGAGCACAATCTCAAGCCCTTCCCGGTAGGCAATACCGGCACTCAGATGGCCGGCTGGTTCAAGAAGGAAATCAAGTCGCTGGAGGACATGCAGGGGCTCAAGCTGCGCCTGCCCGGGCTGGCCGGGGAGGCGATGAGCGGCATCGGCGTGACCACCATGACCACACCCGGAAGCGAGATCTTCACCTCCATGCAGACCGGCGTGCTGGATGCGGCCGATTGGGTCGGCCCCTACAACGACTTGGCCTTCGGCCTGCACCAGGTGGCGGATTACTACTACACCTCGGCCTGGAACGAGCCCAGTGCCATTCTGGAGGGAACCGTCAATCTGGACGCCTGGAAGGCGCTGCCGGACGATCTCAAGGCCGTGGTGACGGAAGCGGCGCGGGCCTCCAACCTGGCCATGATCAGCGAGTTCGCGCTGCGTAACGCCGAGGCGCTGAAGACCCTGGTCGACGAGCATGGCGTCAAGCTGCGCACCTTCCCCGACGATGTCATGTCGGCTCTGCACGAATCCTCGAAGGAAGTGCTCCAGAAGCAGATCGACAGCGACGAGGCGTCGCGTCGGGTATACGATTCCTATCGTGCTTTCCAGCAGAAGGTGCGTCCCTTCACCGATGTCGGCGAGTTTGCCTATCTGAAGGCGCGGGACAAGCAACTGGGTTAGGTCTGCACGAAAGCATTCGGCCGCATTTACCCTTCGTAAACGGCGCTTCTTGGGTCGGGCCTAAGCGTCGTTCTGGCGCACGGCCCGGATGCGGCCCTTGTCGTCCAGGGCGACCATCACGAAGCGCGCTTCGGTGACCTTGTGCAGCTCGTTGGGGTCGCGCTCCTGGGGCGAGCGGCTCCAGACCTCGACATCGATCTTGATCGAGCTATGGCCGATCTCGCGGATCTCGGTGAAGATATTGACCATCGACCCCACTCGGACCGGGCAGAGAAAATCCATGGCCTCGATGGCGACGGTGGCAGTACGACCGTGGGCCTCGCGGCCTGCGGCCAGCTCGGCGGCCTGATCCATGTGGCCGACCAGCCAGCCGCCGGGGATGTCGCCGTGGAGATTGGTGTCCTGGCGATTGGCAACCAGCTTCAAGGTCAACTGGCCGCGCGGGGCCGGGATATCATCGAGTTCGCTCATGGGTCGGGGCCTGGCTTATTGTTTTGGGTGAGTTGCTCGGGGTGAGGGGGAAGCTCAAGGAGTGATTCAGCGTTTCCTGATCATCCCGTCCTGGCGAGCCATGATAAACGGCAAGTTCGTGGTCGCTCCACCTTTTGCGGCATCATGTCATGCGAGAGCCCATCAACCGCTTGTTCCGTCGGGAGGACGCATGTCATCCGCCATTCGCCAACGCCTAGGGGCCATCTTGCTGGCCATGAGCGTCATCTGGACTGCGCCGGTGTCGGCCGAGGAACCCGTTGGCACCCTGGGAACCGTGGGCTCCGATACCATGGCAGGGCTGATGTTGCGCTGGGGAGAGCGGTTGGCGCACCGGCATCCGGGCATGCGTCTGCAGCTCCAGGCCAGCGGCTCGGCCAGCGCACCGCCGGCGTTGACCGCCGGGACCACCCTGATAGGCCCCATGTCGCGGCCGATGACCGAAGACGAGAAGGCGGCATTCGAGCATCGTTATGGTTATCCCCCTCGGGCCCTGGTGGTGGCGAGGGATGCGCTGGTCGTGGTGGTGCATCGGCATAATCCGCTGCAGAGCCTGAGTCGCCCGCAACTGGATGCGATCTTCTCGGATGGACGCCGTTGCGGCGCCGAGCATGCTCTGCGCCGCTGGTCGTCATTGATCGATGGGGCGATTCAGGGGCGCATTGCCCTGCATGGACGCAACGCCGTTTCCGGTACGCACGAGCTGTTTCGCCGCGAAGTCCTGTGCAATGGCGCCTTTCGTCCCGAGGTCAGCGAGCACCCCGGCTCTGCCGCCGTGGTTGCGGCGGTGGCCGCGGATCCACGGGCGATCGGCTATGCGGGTCTCAACCACCTGACGCCCGGCGTGCATCCAGTAGCGCTGCGCGGCGCCGACGGCGTCCTGCATCGGCCCGACCCGGCAACGGTGCGGCGTGGCGACTATCCTCTGGCCCGTGATCTGCGGCTTTACGTGAACCTTCCGCCAGGCGAGTCGTTGCCCGATGTCGAGCGTGCCTTCGTCGACCTGATCCTGTCACCGGAAGGCCAGGCAATCGCCGAGGAGCTGGGTTTCGTCGCATTGCCGCAGGAAGTTCTGGAGCGCCAGCGCCGGGAACTCGGTCTGGAAACGCCGGATTCCTGATGGTTGTCACTGCATTGTCATGACTCTGTCGTATTTTTTCGCTACCGCATTCATTCCGTTCTGGATCCGTCATGCAGCACATGCCTTCACCACCCCCTTTGCGTCGGCATTTCCGGCAGACCCGTGACCGCCTGGCCACGGCGCTGATCACTGCCGGTGGTATCGGCGTGATCGCGGCAGTGATGGCCATCGGCGTGTTTCTGGCGGTGGAAGTCGTGCCGCTGTTCTGGTCGTCATCCGGCGACGCGCCCCGGATCAACATGGAAACGCTGTGGCTGCCCCAGACCTATGAAGGCCATCAGACGCCGGTGCATCGTTGGCAGCCCGCCATGGCCGAGGGAGGCGGCGAGCCGCGTTTTGGCATGCTGCCGCTGGTATGGGGAACCCTGGAAGCGGCGATCTGGGCGCTGGTGATCGCCGTGCCGCTGGCGCTGGGAGCGGCGGCGCACTCGGCGCTGTTCATGTCGCGTCGCCTGCGGGCACGCATAAGGCCGACCCTGGAGCTGATGGAGGCCATGCCGGGCGTGGTCATCGGCTTCGTTGCCGGGCTGGTGCTGGCGCCCTGGCTCGACGTCCATCTGGCACAAGGGATGACCCTGCTGTTCATGTTGCCTCTGGGACTGCTGCTCGCCGGAGGGCTGTGGGCGCAACTCGGCGCCGGACTGCGTCGCCGCCTGCCGATGGGATGGGCGGCGTTGTGGCTGTTGCCCTGGTTGTTGCTGTTCTGGTTTCTGTCGTCCTGGTTGGCGCCCTTGCTGGAGGCGTGGTGGTTCGGCGGCGATCTGCGCACCTGGCTGGAGGTCTCCCTGGGACTGGACTACACGAATCGCAACGCGATCATCGTCGGCATGGCGATGGGCTTTGCCGTCGTGCCCAGTATCTATGCGCTGGCCGAGGATGCCCTGTCAGGAGTGCCGAAGAGCCTCGTCGAGGGCGCCGAGGCGCTCGGTGCGACACGCTGGCAGACGCTCTGGAAGGTCGTGCTGCCTGCCGCCGGTCCGGGGGTTCTGTCGGCGGTGATGATCGGTGCCGGCCGGGCCGTGGGGGAAACCATGATCGTGCTGATGGCCAGCGGCAATACCGCGCTGATGACCGCCAGTCCGCTGGATGGCCTGCGCTCGATGGCGGCCAGCATCGCCATCGAACTTCCCGAAGCCGCTCCGGGCGGGACCCATTATCGCCTGCTGCTGCTGGCGGCACTGTTGCTGTTCGTCTTCACCTTCTGCGTCAATACCTTGGCCGAAGTGGTCAGGGCACGGCTGCGCCGTCGCTATCGTCGCATGGAGGGAGTGTCATGAGGGCTCCCTGGCGACGTTCATCGGCGCGCGGCGAAGGGCCCTGGGCCTGGCTGGCCGCCGGCAGTGTGGCGGTGTCGCTGGCACTGCTGGCGGTACTGCTGGGGTTGCTGGCGATGCGTGGGCTCGGGCACTTCTGGCCGGCCGAGGTATCGCTGGTGACGCTCGATGACGGCCAGCAACTGGCCGGTCGTGCGGTCAAGGAGGCGCCCTTGCCCGATGGCGAGGGTCGAGAGCGGCTGTATCGTACCGGCAATCGCGACCTGGATGGCGCCATCTGGCGCTGGGTGGATCTGGACAATATCCGCGAGCTGAGCCAGCCCCCCGAACTGGTAGTCCTGGAACGGCGGCGCTGGAGC
Source organism: Halomonas elongata DSM 2581 (assembly GCF_000196875.2). NCBI lineage: Bacteria > Pseudomonadati > Pseudomonadota > Gammaproteobacteria > Oceanospirillales > Halomonadaceae > Halomonas > Halomonas elongata. The sequence goes on along the minus strand of NC_014532.2, from coordinate 4,006,309 downwards.
GAATTCATCGGACGCCTCGAGGCCATCGAGAGCGAAGATGCAGGGCGGATCGCCGGCGAGTCGGCCTGGACATCCCTCCGGCAGCGCCTGCACTCGCTGGACGCTCGTCGGGCAGAGATCGAGAGCCTGCGCCATCAGACCATCCAACCCCTGGTGCGTCGCCTCGAGACGGGAACGGCGACACCGGAGGAGCACGAAACCCTGACCGGGGCCCAGGCGCGAGTGCGCGAACTGCAGGCCGGCATGCCCGATGACACCCTGGTGCTGGAAACCGTCGATGGCCGGCAGCTACGTCAACCGCTGGCCGGGGTGGTAGGGGCGCTGCGGCCCAATGACATGAACGTGATCGACAAGGGACGCGTCTGGGTCCAGGGCGTCTGGAGCTTCCTCTCCGAGGGGCCGCGTGACGCCAACACGGCCGGTGGCGTCTGGCCGGCGATCTTCGGCACCATCCTGATGGTGGTGCTGATGTCGATCTTCGTGACGCCCTTCGGCGTACTGGCGGCGGTCTATCTCAACGAGGTGGCACACCAGGGCCGCCTGACCCGCTGGGTTCGCATCGGTGTGCGCAACCTGGCCGGCGTACCATCCATCGTCTATGGCGTCTTCGGGCTGGGTGTCTTCGTCTATGGCATCGGTGGTCATCTGGACGACTGGTTCTTCGCGTCGTCGCTGCCGTCGCCGACTTTCGGCACCGGCGGCCTGCTGTGGGCGTCATTGACGCTGGCGCTGTTGACCCTGCCGGTGGTGATCGTCGCCACCGAGGAAGGGCTGGCGCGCATCCCCGAGAGCCAGCGCGAAGGGGCCCTGGCGCTGGGTGCCACCCGGATCGAGATGCTGACCCGTGTGGTGTTGCCCATGGCCATGCCGGCCATGCTGACCGGGGTGATCCTGGCCGTGGCGCGGGCGGCCGGGGAGGTGGCGCCGCTGATGCTGGTCGGTGTCGCCAAGCTGGCACCCCAGGTCCCGGTGGACGGCGAGTTCCCCTTCCTCCATCTTGAGAGAAAGTTCATGCATCTGGGCTATCACATCTTCGACGCGGCTTTCCACGGCGGCGATGTCCAGGCGGCGATGCCGTTGATCTATGCCACGGCACTGCTGCTGGTTCTGGTGATCCTGGTGCTTAACCTGACTGCAATATTTCTGCGTCATTATTTGAGATCGCGCCACGGCACTCTCTCGAAATATTGAGGCAGCACCGTCGCGCCAAGGAAACCTTGATGACTGTCATGCAGGAGACGCGAACCTCGCCGGGAGCGTTCATCGATTTCAGCCCCGATGCCACGAGCCTGGAGGTTCGCGGTTTCGGCTTGCGTTATGGCGACAAGCCGGCACTGACCAACCTGACGTTGCGGGTGCCGCGCCACCGGGTCACGGCCTTCATCGGCCCTTCCGGATGCGGCAAGTCGACGCTGCTGCGGGCGCTCAATCGCCTGCATGACCTCAACGAGGAGGTGACGTGGGAAGGCGATATCCGTCTCGAGGGCCAGGACATCCATGCCCCGGAGGTAGCGGTGGCCGAACTGCGTCGTCGGGTGGGCATGGTCTTCCAGGCGCCCAACCCCTTTCCCATGTCGATCTACGACAACGTGGCTTTCGGGCTGAGGCTGCAGGGGAGAATGCCCAAGCGGCGCATCGACGACATCGTCGAATGGGCGCTGCGCTCGTCGGCCCTGTGGGACGAGGTGAAGGATCGTTTGCGGGCATCCGCCTGGTCATTGTCCGGCGGTCAGCAGCAGCGCCTGGTGATCGCCCGTACCCTGGCCGTGGGCCCCGAGGTGCTGCTGCTCGACGAGCCGGCTTCGGCACTGGATCCGATTTCCACGCTGAAGGTCGAAGAGTTGATTCGCAACCTGAAATCGAGCCTGACCCTGGTGCTGGTCACGCACAACATGCAGCAGGCGGCGCGGGTCTCGGATTACACCGCCTTCCTGCAGAACGGCGAGCTGGTGGAATATGCCCCCACCGATACCCTGTTCACCAACCCGCGTCTCACGCGCACCGAGAATTACATCACCGGACGCATGGCCTGATGGCCCTGCCCCCAGGAGAGTCTGATGGACATCACCAGCGACATTCACAGCCAGCACATTTCTCGCCAGTTCAATCATGAACTCGAGGAGCTCAAGACCCACCTGATGGCCATGGGTGGCCTGGTCGAGAAGCAGGTACAGGACGCGGTGAGCGCTCTGCTCGACGCCGACTCCTCCCTGGCCGAGCGGGTGGTGGACAACGATCGTGCCGTCAACGACATGCAGATCAAGATCGACGACGAGTGCACCCGGGTGCTGGCGCGCCGTCAGCCTGCCGCTTCCGACCTGCGGCTGGTGCTGGCGGTGATCCGCGCCGCCTCCGACCTGGAGCGCATCGGTGACGAGGCCAGCAAGATCGCCCGCAACGCCATCGATCTGATCGAGAACAACGTCGGCAATCGCGGTTTCGTCGAAGTACGCATCATCGGCGAGCACGTACGACGCATGATGCGTGACGCCCTGACGTCCTTCGCCCGCTTCGACACCGAACTGGCGCTGCAGGTCGTGCAGGAAGACGAGCAGGTCGACAGCGAATACCAGACCGCCATGCGTTCGCTGATGACCTTCATGATGGAGGATGCCCGCTCGATCTCGCCGGTGCTCGGTATCATGTGGATCCTGCGCGCTCTGGAGCGAGTCGGCGATCACGCCAACAACCTGGCCGAGTACGTGGTCTATCTGGTCAAGGGGCTCGACATCCGCCACACGGATCCGGATGATCTCGATCAGGAGCTCGGCGAGAAATCTTGACCCGCTACAAAGGCACGTCGGGTTAAGTATCACGCTTCGCCGAGTCGTCTGACAGGCAAGGGGCCGTCGCCACGAGCGGCGGCCCATGTCGTTGTGATCGAGGATATTGAACCGATGCTGGATGCTTTCACGGCGCTGTCCCGGGGGACTCGCCTGGTCTACACGCGCGGGCTGCGCCGCTATGTGTTCCTGCCGATACTCGCCAACCTGCTGGTCTACGGGAGCATGCTGGCCTATGTGCTGGGCAATTTCGGTGGCTGGCTGGACGGCTGGATGGCGATGGTGCCGGGATGGCTCGAGTGGCTCTCCTGGCTGATCTGGCCGCTGTTCGTGATCAGCCTGGTATTGATCGTGTTCTTTACCTTCACCCTGGTGACGCACCTGATCGCCGCGCCCTTCTACGGTTTCCTGGCGGAAAAGGTCGAGATCGAAGTGACAGGGCGCATGCCGCTGGATGATCGCGGTCTGGTGCGTACCGCCATCGATGCCCTTGGCCGCGAGCTGGTCAAGCTGTCCTACATCCTGCCGCGCATGGCGATTCTATTCGTGATCAGCTGGATTCCCGTGATCAACCTGATCGCGCCGCTGCTGTGGGCCGCCTTCACGGCCTGGACCATGGCGATCACCTATCTCGACTATCCCATGGACAACAACAAGGTGAGCTTCGCCGACATGCGTCGACGGCTGGCGGCGCGTCGCTGGCCGACCCTCACCTATGGCGGCTGGGTGACGCTGATCACCTGGGTACCGCTGGCCAATCTCTTCCTGCTGCCCGGTGCCGTGGCCGCCGCGGTGCTGATGTGGGATCGCCATTATCGGGAGCTCGGCCCGCTCGGCAATGGCGCCGCGCCGCCTCGGCCACGCTGAGCCGCTGTGTCCCCGCTTCAGGCCTGCCGCTGGCGCCCGCTGTCGTGTTCGGCGTCGGCGAGCCGTGTAGCGGGGAATACGCAGCGAAAGACAGCGCCTTCGCCGGGATGGGAGTCGATCTCGAGTCGCGCGTCATGGCGCAGCAGTACGTGCTTGACGATGGCCAGGCCCAGGCCGGTGCCGCCGGTGGCGGTGCTGCGGCCCTTGTCGACCCGGTAGAAGCGCTCGGTGAGACGCGGAATGTGGTGCGGGTCGATGCCCTCGCCGTCGTCTTCCACTTCCAGGCAGGCACCGTCCGCGTGGCGCGTCCAGCGCAGCACGATATGGCTCTGTTCGCCGGCGTAGCGCACGGCGTTGAAGGCGAGATTGGAGAGCGCGCTGTGGATTTCCTTCTCGCTGCCGACCAGGCGGCGGGGCTCATCGATCTCCACGTCGATCTGGTGCTGGCCGCTGGAAAGCGCCTCGGCATCGCGGCGGACATTGTCCAGCAGGCCGCTCAGCTCGATGGGGGTATCGTCCTGGCCGCCCTGGTCGATCTCGAGACGTGACAGCAACAGCAGGTCGTTGACCAGGTTCTGCATGCGTGTCGTCTGGCTTCTCATCTGCTCGAAACCACGTCCCATCCGGCCGGGCAACTGGTCAGCCATGTCGCCATAGGTTTCCAGATAGCCGCTCAGTACCGTCAGCGGCGTTCGCAGCTCGTGGGAGACGTTGGCCACGAAGTCGCGGCGCATCTGCTCGAGACGATGCAGGCGGGTGATGTCGCGGGCCATCACCAGGCGTTCGTCGTCACCGTAGAGGGTGATCTGGAACTGCAGGATCATCTGCTCGTCGATGGGGGAGCTCAGCGTCAAAGGCTCGCGATAGTCGCGAGCCTGGAAGTAGTCGATGAAGCGTGGATCGCGCAGCAGGTTGGTGATGTGCTGGCCTCGATCATGGGCGGGCTTGAGCCCCAGCATGCGCTCGGCGGCACTGTTCCACCATTCCATGTCGCCGTGACGGTCGAGCATGACCACGCTGTCGCGCATCGCCTCGGAGGACTCCTGGATCCGTCTCAGGGTGTCGCGCAGGCGCCGCTGAGTGATGCGCTGGCCCTTCTGGTAGCGATACAGGCGATCGAACAGCTCGCCCCACAGACCCGAGGCGGAGGGGGGCTCGTCATGAGGATGCTGGGCCAGCCATTCGTGCAGGGCGTGCAACTGACGCAGCTGATAGGCCAGCTGGAGCGCCAGGGCGACCGCGATGCCGGTGCCGATGGCGGAGAAGGGCCAGCCGATCAATGCGCCGATGGCGGTCAGTCCCGCCAGGCGCCACAGTTCGCGTTTCCAGAGGTGCCGCACGTTAGCCCTTGGTGGAGAAACGGTAGCCCGTACCACGCACGGTCTGGATCAACTGTTGGTACGGGTCGCCCAGTGCCTTGCGCAGGCGGCGGATGTGCACGTCCACGGTTCGCTCCTCGACATAGACATTGCCTCCCCAGACCTGGTCGAGCAACTGCCCACGGGTGTAGGCGCGTTCCTGGTGAGTCATGAAGAACTGCAACAGCCGATATTCGGTGGGGCCGACTTCCAGGGAGTTGCCATCGACGCTGACCCGGTGGCTGACCGGATCGAGCAGCAGGCCATCGACTTCCACCGGATCCTCGACGCCATGAGGTGTCGAACGGCGCAGCACCGCCTTGAGGCGGGCCACCAGTTCCCGGGGCGAGAAGGGCTTGGTGATATAGTCGTCGGCGCCAGCGTCGAGTCCCTGGATCTTGTTGTCTTCCTCGCTCTTGGCGGTCAGCATGATGATCGGCATTTCAGCGGTGGTTTCCTCGCGCTTCAGACGGCGCGCGAGTTCGATGCCGCTGGTACCGGGCATCATCCAGTCGAGCAGGACCAGGTCGGGCTGGTGGTCGACGATCATGGCGTGGGCGGCCTGGGCATTGTCCGCTTCCAGGACATGATAGTCGGCCATTTCCAGCGCGACGGCGATCATTTCGCGGATCGGCGCTTCATCATCGACGATCAGTACGGTCTTGGCGGTCATCCCGGGGCCTCATGGTCAATGACAAGTCGGTGACGATGACAGCACTTCTTTATGACAATAACGTGACAAGCACGGCTTGTCGCCTCCCCGTTCGTACCGTGGGCTACCGTCATCGAGGCTGACGAGCGATATCGCCAACGGCGATAGCTCCGCCGCCGTTGGTCATGATCTCAGCCGCCGAGGTTGGGCCACCAGGACAGTCCGATACCCGCGAACACCAGCAGGCCCGACCAGTGATTGTTGAGAAATGCCTGGAAGCAGCGGTCGCGATCCCGGCCATGAATCAGGCGCTGCTGGTGCACGAAGGTCGCTGCCATGGCGGCGAGCCCCAGCCAGAAAAAACCGCCCAGGCCCAGGGAGCGGCCGACCCAGGCCAGCAGCGCCAGGGTGACGAGCTGCAGCAGGCCGATCATCAGCTTGTCGGCGCGGCCGAACAGCACGGCGGTGGACTTGATGCCGATCTTCAGGTCATCGTCCCGGTCGACCATGGCATATTCGGTGTCGTAGGCCACGGTCCAGGCCACATTGGCCGCCAGCAACAGCCAGGCTTCGGCGGGAATGTAGCCGAGCACTGCGCCGAATGCCATGGGAATGCCCCAGGAAAAGGCCGCCCCCAAGAATACCTGGGGCAGGTGGGTATAGCGCTTCATGAAGGGGTAGATGAAGGCCAGAAAGACACCGCCGAACGACAGCATCACCGTGAAGGGATTGGTGAGCCACACCAGGGCGAAGGCGAGCAATACCAGGATGACGAACAGCCCTTTCGCCTCCCGCTCGCTGATCCGCCCCGTGGCCAGGGGGCGGTTGCGGGTGCGCTTGACGTGACCGTCGAAATGGCGGTCGGCGTAATCGTTGACCACGCAGCCCGCGGCGCGCATCAGATAGACGCCGACCACGAAGACCAGCACGATCTTGCGTTCGGGCACCCCCTGAGCCGCCATCCAGAGCGCCCAGAGTGTCGGCCACATCAGCAGCCAGGTACCGATCGGGCGGTCGAGGCGGGTGAGGTGCAGGAAATCGGGGAGTCGGGCCAGCCCGGAAGGGCGCATCAGGGATGAATCCATCAGGTTCTCTCGCATGGAGGCGGCCCTGCCGGAGGCTTCATCCGGGGTGGAGAGCGCGGCGGGCGTGGACACGGTTGGCAGTCACTTTTCCGAGTGACATAGCCTAACGTGAAGGCAGCCCAAGATCATCCACCATCGCCTGCTGAAAGAACTCCTGGACGAGTACCGTGAAACGAGCGTGTCGCAGCACCGAACGGCGCCCCCAGGGGCCTTCGGCCTCGCGGAAGGGACCCGGGGACGCACAGATCTCGATCGGCCCGCGTTCGAGGTCGGGTTGGCGGAACAGCCAGCTGCCCATGGAACGCTCGCCGAGTCGCTCAAGCCGGTGTTGAGCATGGGAAGGGCTCAGCGGTGCCACCGAACGAGCCATGACCCAGGGACGGTCGTCGAGGCACAACGCCACCTCGCGCACCCAGGCGAGCCGGTGCTTCGCCAGGCCCAGTGCCAGGGCTTCATCGCGACTCGGGTATCCATGACACTGATCGAGCAATCGAACCCGAAAATGGCGCGGTCGGCCGGCCTCGACCAATCGTTCGGTCAGCGAGTCGCGGGAGGCCAGCCACTCCCACCAGTTGGGGCTCATGTCCGGACGAGCCGCCATCAGGGGGCGCCATCGAGGTTCGAGTGATGGGCCGTTGCGCAATTGAGGCTCTCCGCGTCCAATCCTGGGGCCCGCTAGTGTACCATGGCGGGCCGAGATTCCGCTCCGTGGTGGGCCCTGGCGGCCCGTGCAACGAGGATTTCCATGACCGCTCCCCTGACCCTTATCGGCTCCGGCATGGCCGGTCTCGGCCTGGTGCGCCAACTGCGTGCCCTGCAGCCGGAGCGGCCGATTACGCTGATTACTGCCGACAGCGGCGACGACTACTCCAAGCCGATGTTGTCCACCGGCTTCTCCAAGCGCTTGCCTCCCGAGCGTCTGGCGAGCCGCTCCGCCTTCGAGGTCGCCGAGGAACTCAATGTGGTGGTGCGCACCCAGACCCGGGTCGATGCCATCGACCCGGCGAAGCGCCTGTTGAGCCTCGGCGCCGAACGCTTGCCCTATGACGAACTGGTGCTGGCCACCGGCGCGGTACCCACGCCGCCCTTCGCCATTCTCGAGGCCCTGACCGGTCGGGTCTTCACCATCAATGACCTGGACGATTATCGCGCCTTCCATGCCGCCCTGGAGGCGCTGGGCAGGCCGGCCAGGGTGGCCGTCGTCGGCATCGGCCTGGTGGGCTGCGAGTACGCCAATGACCTGACCGCGGGCGGGCATGCCGTCGAGATGATCGCGCCGGAAGCCGCGCCCCTGCCGCGTCTGCTGCCGGAGCCCTTGGGGCATGCTCTCGGCGAAGCCTTCCTCGAGGCCGGCATCGCGCTGCGCACTGGCCGCAGCGTGGTGGAACTGCGCGATGAGGGTGCCCGGGTAGGCGTGAGCCTCGACGATGGTGCCGCTCTCGAGGCCGATCTGGTGCTGGTGGCCACCGGGCTACGACCGCGCAGCGAGCTTGCCGAGGCGGCAGGGCTGTCGGTCGCCCCCGAGGGCATACGCACCGATCGTTATCTCACCACCTCTGCGCCCGGTATCCACGCCCTGGGGGACGTGGCCTGCGTCGACGGCGTCAATGCCATGTATGTCCAGCCGCTGCAGGCCAGCGCCAAGGCACTGGCGGCGACGCTGGCCGGCACGCCCACCGCCGTGCATTATGGACCCTGGCCGGTACTGGTGAAGACGCCGTTGCTGCCCGTGGTCTCGCTGCCTCCGAAGGAAGAACCGAGGCGTTGGCGCATCGAGGGCGAAGGCCGGAATTTGAGTGCCCTGGCCGAAGACGCAGACGGACGTTTGATCGGATTTGCGTTGACAGGAAGCCAGGTGCGTCGGAAAGTCGAACTGGCGCGGATCGCTCCGCCGTTGCTAGGCTAGAGTCGTCGTCGACGGCGCCACCCGGTGTCTCCGGTTGTCGGCCGTTGCCAGCGGGCACCATTGGCGTGTCACGAATGCGGCTTCGCCCATGGGAGGCGGACCCTTGTCGATAAGGGGCCGATGGCCCGTCAGCGGGCGGAGCGGGACGATTCATGATCACAATGCATGACCGAAGAACAATAGTGCCGGTGGGCCGACACCGGTAGGATGTCAAACAAGGAGGGCTGTATGCGCAAACCAGAACTCGCCGCGGCGATTGCCGAGCGTGCCGATCTATCCAAGGACAAGGCCAGTCAGGTACTCAATGTCATTCTCGATGAGATTACCGGCAGTGTGTCCGATGGGAAGGATGTGTCATTGATCGGCTTTGGAACCTTCACCGTGCGCGAGCGAGCTGCCCGCACCGGCAAGAACCCCCAGACCGGTGAGCCGCTCACCATCCCGGCCAGCAAGACGGTGGCCTTCAAGCCGGGCAAGGGGCTCAAGGACGCTGTCACCAAGTAACGATGACCCGTCCCGTCGTGTCCCGGCACGGTCCGCCGCTCTGGCGGGCCGTGAATTTCCCTCCCGAACCACCTCGGATATCCCTACATGAAGCTTCGAGTGATGTTGTGGCTGCTGGGGGTGATGCTCAAGCGGGCCCTGCGCCGCAAGCCCCGATTCCGTGAACGTCTGACCGAGATGCGCGGACTGGACTGGGGCATTGCCACCGAGGACCTCTCCATCGCCCGGCACTATCGGATGTCGCCGAAGGGCATCGAGAGCGGTACCGGCCTCCCGGTGGATCTCGACCTCGAGCTGCGTTTCGAGGATGCCGCCTCCGCCGTACGCATTCTCCGCAAACCGACCCAGCAGGCCTTCCTCGACGGCATGATGGCGGGCCGGGTTCGGCTGGTCGGCGATTCCGGCGATCTGACTCGATTGCAGAAGCTGCTGCGCGATATTTGAGCAGGCGCTGCCGGGGAGTCGGCGAACTGCACAGAAGGCGTTATACTAAAGTCTAGTATTTGGTCGCCGTCCAGACTGGCGCCGCGCTTTCCATGACCCCACGGAGCCTATGCTGCCGCCTTCTCTCTCCCATACCCTGCGTCGCCTCTGGACCCTGGAGTCCTTCGCCTACAGCCTGCGCGTCTTCATCGCCCTGACCGGCACCGTCATCCTGTGCTGGTGGCGCAATGACATGAGCAGCCTGATTCCGCTGTTTTTGGGCATCATTGCCAGCGCACTGGCCGAGACCGACGATCACTGGCGGGATCGGCTGCGGGCCTTGCTGGTAACCCTGTGCTGCTTCACGGTGGCATCGCTGGCGGTGGAGCTGTTATTCGACAAGCCCGGTTGGTTCGCCCTCGGACTGGCATTGGCGACCTTCGCCATGACCATGCTCGGTGCGGTGAATCAGCGCTATGCGACCATTGCCAGCGCCACCCTGATCCTGGCGATCTACACCATGATCAGCCTCGAACATCGCAGCACCCCGGCTCTGGGCGATGTCTGGCGCGAACCGGCCCTGCTGGTCGCCGGCGCTGCCTGGTATGGCGCTATCTCGGTCGCCTGGTGCGCACTCTTCTCGCGTCAGCCCCTGAAGCTTTCCCTGGCACGGGTCTTCCGCGAACTGGGGCGTTACCTGGCGCTCAAGTCGGCGCTTTTCGAGCCGTTGCGCGACCTGGATGTCGAGGAACGTCGCCTGGCCCTGGCCCGGCAGAATGGCCGCGTGGTCGAGGCACTCAACCAGGCCAAGGAAATGATCTTCCGCCGTCTGCAAGGTGCCCGGGGGAGCGGCAAGCTGGATCGTTACCTGCAGCTTTATTTCATCGCCCAGGACATTCATGAGCGCGCCAGTTCGACGCATTATCCCTATGGGGAACTGACCGAAGCGTTCTTCCACCACGATGTGCTGTTTCGTGCCCAGCGCCTGCTCGATCAGCAGGGGCAGGCCTGTCGGGCGTTGGCCAGCTCTCTCTTGCTCAATCGTACCTTCGAGCACGCACGCAGCGAACGGGCGCTGGAGGATCTGAATGCCTCGCTCGCCCATCTCGAGGAACAGGATCGCCCGGAGTGGCGCTCTCTGCTTCCTTTTCTGAGTGCGCTGGCCGATAACCTGGCGACCCTGGAGCAGTGCCTGGCTCGCGCCAGCAATCCCGAAACCATGTCCTCACGGGCGGACATGGCCCTCTACGACCGCACGCCCCATGGCGCGCGAGACGTCGGGGAGCGCATCCTCGATCAACTGACGCCGCGTTCGGCGGTATTTCGCCACGCCGTACGTCTGACCGTGACCCTGCTGGTGGGGTATGGCGTGCTGCATCTGATCCACCCCACCCAAGGGTACTGGATCCTGCTGACCAGCCTCTTCGTCTGCCGACCGAGCTTCGGGGCGACACGACGCTTCCTGAAACAGCGCATTCTGGGCACCGTGGTCGGCCTGGTGGCCGGCTGGGCGGTGATCACCCTGTTTCCTGCCGCGTCGATCCAGACGGCCATCGCGGTACTGGCCGGAGTGGCCTTCTTCGCCCTGCGTGGACGACGCTACCTGCTCGCCACGGCCTCGATCACCCTGATGGTGCTGTGCTGCTTCAACCAGGTGGGCGATGGCTTCGGACTAATCTGGCCGCGGCTGTTCGATACCCTGCTGGGCGCCGGCATCGCGGGACTGGCAGTGTTGCTAATCCTGCCCGACTGGCAAGGGCGTCGTCTTCACCATCAGGCGGCGGCCACCCTGGATGCCAGCCGTGCCTATCTCATTGCGATCATCGACCAGTATCGTCATGGCAAGCGTGACGACCTCGGGTATCGGTTGGCACGACGCAATGCCCACAATGCCGATGCCGAACTCTCCACACTGCTCGGCAATGTGCTGCAGGAACCGGAGTTCTTCCGCCGGGATGCCGACATCGGCCTGCGCTTCCTGCTGCACTCGCATACCCTGCTCAACTATCTTTCGGCCCTCGGTGCTCACCGCGACGAGCGGGCAACGTCATTCGACGACTCGCTCGAGGCGGCGGCCGAAGCCATCGAGGCATCGCTGGGGGAACTGGCGAACGGCCTGAGCACGCGCGCGCCGGTATCCGAGGACGACGAGGCCCTGTCGACAGGGCTCGCTTCCCTGGACACCGAACCTGCCTCGGACGAGCCCCCGCTGTTGCGCACCCAACTGGGGCTGATCGGTCAGCAGTTGGTGCCATTGCGCCAGGCGGCGGCGAGACTCGATCATTCCGATGAGTCAGAAGGTGCCTGAGTCAGGAGGGTGAATCTCTTACATCATGTGTGCCTGATGTACTATTTCTATCATTAAGGAGTGCATCATACTCACTTGGGGAAGGCCATGAATGATGCGTCGGACACGGCTGCGTACTACGGATGCCTGTCCTAAGGGATTGAAAATGCCGGTAAAAAGGATATGGAAGCGTTCTACTACCGGATGGCCGGGAGTGACATTGCTTACCATCTTCCAGTTTGCTTTAGTCGTGGCGATGATCAATGACATCACGATCACCCAGCTTCCACCTGAAAGCGTTTATGGAAGCTTAGACAAGGAAGTCTCAGTACACCCGGAGAATGCTTCATGGTGGCTATATCTCGTGGGTGTCGTTGTTATGGTTCTGGGATGTTCCACATTTTTCTGGAGACCCTTTGGGAATATCCGGGAAAATGTTGCAGCAATGTTTTTTCTAGGGGGCGTGCCTGCGCTTTTTTCCATTGTGATAATGGCTTATGTTCTGAAAAGTCTCTAGTAAATTAAGTTTCGGTATTTGTTTTAATGAATTTTTTGGTGGGGGTTCTTGAGTATTAGGTGGGTTGATTTTTCCGATGATTGAGAGTCTTGATTAACAAGGTAATTTATGAGGTCAGTCGTTTATCTAAGAATGGTTTTGGGTTGTGTAGGAATAATGCTTTCTTCTATGGCATTGGCCGATGTGGTGGAATCGGAGCCGGATGTGGAGGGTCATCAAGCGTCCTTTGAATGGAAGGAGGCTGGAAATGCTGTGAGAGATGGTGATAAAAAACTATTGAGAGATATTATCGAGTCTCATCAAGGTTTCGTTAATAAAGTAGTTGATGGCGATTTCACTCTACTGGGAATTGCTGCGGGGGAAGGTGATTACGAGCTCGTGAAAGAGCTTGTGAAAAATGGTGCAGATCCCGATATAGCACATGGCAGCGCGCTGTATAAAGCAATGCCTGGAACTTTGAGGCCACACAGCAAGGAGGAAATTGAGAAACGATTGAAGATCGTACTATATTTGATTCGGCAAGGAGCAAGCCTGAATCATGAAACACCGATAAGTAACACTGGGGTGTCGCTTGCTGAAGCCTATATAATGGGAGTTTGTGATAAAGGTAACAATCCTGGATATGCTACAGATTTTTTGAAAAGGCATGGGTTTGAGTATTCGGTTGCTCCCTTGTTTCGTGCTAACTATGTGCATATTGCGACCCTGACGCAAGAGGAGTATGGCCAGTATGGGAAGGATCGGGAATGCGTGGATTTCATGTTTCGCGCCACAGGAGGAAAGGGAGTGAGCCCTTATGATGAACCGGTGCTGATCTATAAGGTTCAAGAGCCAGGAAAGTGGTCTATGCCATAGGCTGGTTTTCGAAATAGGACGTCGATTTTTCAGTCACCGGTTTTTCAGTTACCGGTCCGAGAGACTTCTGCATGTCTCCTAACTCCGTATAGCGAAACCATCAATTGGTTTGATCACCATTAGGCGTTTTCTGAAAAGTCGGCGAGCGAAGGTCAGGTCTTTTAGCAGGTTGATTTCAGAGCTTCCTGCAAGGCGAATGCAGGGTAGGCGAGTTGCATCTCGCCTAGACCTGCCCATAACGGTCGGCAGTCTCGCCGAGCCAGCGGCGGATCAGTGGTTGGCTGGCTTCCGGGTGAGTGGCCAGCAGAGCCTCGGCCAGGGGCGAGACGTGCGGCAGCAAGTCGGCGTCGCGCTCCAGATCGGCGATCTTCATCTGTGCCAGGCCGGTCTGGCGGGTACCGAGTACCTCGCCGGGTCCGCGAATCTCCAGGTCGCGCTCGGCGATGCGGAAGCCGTCGGTGGTCTCGCGCATTACCGTCAGACGCTGTCGCGAGGTGTCGGAGAGCGGCGGATGATAGAGCAGCAGGCAGTAGCTCTCGGTGGAGCCCCGGCCGACCCGGCCGCGCAGCTGGTGAAGCTGTGACAGGCCCAGCCGTTCGGGATTCTCGATGATCATCAGGCTGGCATTGGGCACATCGACACCGACCTCGATCACGGTTGTAGCCACCAGCAGGTCCAGCTCGCCTTCCTTGAAGGCTTCCATGACCTCGGCCTTTTCGCTGGCCTTCATGCGACCATGCACCAGGCCGATGTTCAGACCCGGCAGCGCTTCGACCAGTTCGTCGCGGGTCGCTTCAGCGGCCTGGCACTGCAATGCCTCGGATTCCTCGATCAGGGTGCAGACCCAGTAGGCTTGGCGCCCCTCGGCGCAGGCGTGGCGAATCCGCTCGACCACCTCCGGACGGCGTTCGTCCGGCACCACCGCGGTCTTCACCGGGGTGCGTCCGGGGGGCAGTTCGTCGATCACCGAGACATCCAGGTCGGCGTAGGCGCTCATCGCCAGAGTGCGCGGGATGGGGGTCGCGGTCATGACCAGCTGGTGCGGCGTGAACCCGCCGGCTTCGCCCTTCTCGCGCAGTGCCAGGCGCTGGTGGACCCCGAAGCGATGCTGTTCGTCGACGATGGCCAGTCCCAGGCGCTGGAAGTGCACATCTCCCTGGAAGAGCGCGTGGGTGCCGACCACCATCTGTGCCCGGCCATCGTGAATCGCTGCCTTGGTGTCGAGTCGTGCCTTGCCCTTGAGTTTGCCGGCCAGCCAGGCAACGTCGATGCCGAGGGGCTCGAACCAGGCCCGAAAGGCGCGGTAGTGCTGCTCGGCGAGAATCTCGGTGGGTGCCATGATGGCCGCCTGGCAGCCGCCGGCGATGGCCGACAGCGCCGCCATGGCGGCCACCACCGTCTTGCCCGAGCCCACGTCGCCCTGCACCAGCCGCAGCATGGGCATTTCGCCGGCCAGGTCGGCCCGGATCTCGTCGAGGACGCGGCGCTGGGCGCCGGTCAACGAGAAGGGAAGCTGGGTGAGAAAGCGTGCCTGGAGACCGCGTCCGTCGGGCAGCGAAGGGGCGCCGTCACGCTGGATGCGCAGGCGCACCTCGCGCAGACTCAACTGATGGGCGAGCAGTTCCTCCAGGGCCAGGCGACGAGTGGCGGGGTGCTGACCTTCGGCTAATGCCTGGGGATCGGCATCCGGCGGCGGACGATGCAGAGTCTGCAGGCATTCGTGCAACGCAGGAAGCGCGAAACGCTGGCGCAGGGTGTCCGGCAGCCATTCCGGCAACTCGTCGGGCGCGGCGTCGAGGCGGGCCAGCGCCTGGCCGATCAGGGCGCGCAGCCGGGTCTGATGCAGCCCCTCGGTGGTGGGGTAGATGGGCGTCAGGTGATCTTCCACCGGAGCGGTGGCATCGTTGAGCAAGCGATATTCCGGATGATAGATCTCCAGCCCCGTAGCTCCGGCGCGGGCCTCGCCAAAGGCGCGCACCCGGATGCCGGCGCGGAACTGCTGCTGCTGGGCCGGGGAGAAGTGGAAGAAGCGCAGGCTGAGGATGCCGGAGCCATCGCGCAGGCGCACCAGCAGGCTGCGGCGGCGCCCCCGAACCACCTCGGCGGCGGCCACCTCGCCTTCCACGACCGCCTCGCCACCGGCGCGCAGGGTGGCGATGGGGGTCACCCGGGTGCGGTCCTGGTAGCGCAGCGGCAGGTGAAACAGCAGATCGGCCACGCTCTCGATCCGCAAGCGGGCCAGTTTCAGTGCCAGCGCTTCGCCGACGCCCTTGAGGTTCGTGACGGGGGCGTCGAGTTCGCTCATGCCGATTCTTGCGCTCGATGGCTCGCGATGGCGTTGGTCACCGCGTCGATGGCCTGGGGCCGCGGGAAACTGGCACGCCAGGCAATGGCCACGGTGCGTCCCGGCGACGGCGGCGTGAAGGGCAGGCTGGTCAACAACCCTTGCTCATAGTGACTGCCGATGGCCGAGCTGGGCAGCACCGTGATACCCAGCCGCGAGGCGACCATGTGGCGAATGGTCTCCAGTGAGCCACCTTCGGCGGTCAGGGTATTGTTGGGGCTGTTGAGCTTGTGGCTGATGGCCGGACAGGCCTCGAGAATCTGGTCGCGGAAGCAGTGGCCCTCGCCGAGCAGCAGCAGGCGTTCCTGGAGCAGGTCCTCCTTGGCAATGCTGTCGCGCTCCGCCCAGGGATGGTCGGCGGGCATCAGCACCTCGAAGGCCTCTTCGTAGAGCGGCTTGGTCACCACATCGGTCTCGGTGAAGGGCAACGCCACGATGATGGCGTCGAGCTCACCGCTGCGCAGCTTGCGACGCAGCTCACCGGTGAAGCCTTCCTCGATGTAGAGAGGCATCTGCGGCGCCTGTCGGCTCAGCTCCGGCACCAGGTACGGAAACAGATAGGGGCCGATGGTATAGATGGCACCGATGCGCAAGGGACTGGCCAGTTGATCGCGACCGGCGGTGGCCAGTTCCTTGATCACGCTGCTCTGCTCGAGCACGCGCTGGGCCTGTTCGACGATGCGTTCGCCCAGCGGCGTGACCTGAACGGTCGATTTGGAGCGCTCGAAGAGCGCCACACCGAGCTCTTCCTCGAGCTTCTTCACCGCGACAGACAGGGTCGGCTGGGAAACGAAGCAATGCTCGGCGGCGCGCCCGAAGTGGCGCTCCTGGGCCAAGGTTACGATATAACGGAGTTCTGTTAGAGTCATTGTGGTGCCGGGCATCCTCTCATATACGTAGTGGGTCCCGCCGTTAGGGTATGCTCATATGATAGGGACTTTTTATCAGGGGGCGAAGCAAAGGTGAAGAAGACAACGCTTATTCTTGGTTGCGGCGACATCGGTACGGTCCTGGGAAAGGAGCTTCACGGGGTCGGTCATCGGGTCGTCGGCGTGCGTCGGGACGCCCGTGAGCTGGCCGGTACGGCCATCGAGGGTGTCTCGGCGGATCTCGGTGATGCCGAGGCCCTGGCCGCGCTGCCGGATGCCGATATCCTGGTCTATGTGGTCAGCGCCGATCGCTTCGAGGAAGACGCCTACCGCGCCGCCTACCCGGATGGCCTGAAGGCGGTGCTCGCCGAGTTCGCCGAACGCAAGCGGGCACCTCGTCATGTCTTCTTCGTCTCTTCCACCAGTGTCTATGCCCAGCAGGACGGCGAGGTCGTCGATGAAGAGAGCCCGACCGAGCCCAGGGGCTTTTCCGGGACGCTGATGCGCGAGGCCGAACAGGCCCTGGTCGAGCATCGGCTGCCCGGCAGTGTGGTGCGCTTCTCGGGAATCTACGGGCCAGGCCGCGACCGCCTGATCCGCCAGGTCGGAGAAGGCCGTATCGCCGCCGCCACTCCGACCATGTATTCCAATCGCATCCATCGCGATGACTGTGCCGGCGTACTGGCCCACCTGATCGAACGTGCCCTGGCCGGAGAGACGCTGCACGATCTGTATCTCGCCAGTGACTGCGAGCCTGCGCCCATCCATGAAGTGATGACCTGGCTGGCCAAGCAGCTCAAGGTCGAATCCAGCGAGACCATCCAATCGCCGCTGCGGCGGCGTGCCAGCAAGCGCTGTGACAATACCCGCCTGCTCGAGAGTGGCTATCGCTTCCGCTACCCCAGTTATCGGGAAGGTTACGCCCAGGTGCTGCGCGCGGGTGGCCACTTGCCGGATCCGGCCATGGGCTGACCCCGGTTTTACACTCGGGACCAGGCCAGGGGCGTGTAACGGCTCCCCTGGCCGGTGGGTTCCGAGAGCACCAGTGCCGCCCGCGTATAAGACCAGTCCTCGGCGAAGTCGGGCAGTGACGGTTCGGGCGGCTGTTCGGCACGCCTCAGCAGGGTGACGTGCGGCGTGAAGCGCCTGGGCTGGGAGGCGATGCCGATGTCTTCCAGCTCTTCCCGCAGCGACTGCTGAAGCTGCACCAACTCGCTTTCCGGTTCACCGCCGATCCACACGATGCCCGGTCCGGCGAAGTGTCCCCAACGATCGAGCCGCCATTGCCCTGGGGCAACGCGGATACCGCTCAGCCAGTCGGCGAGCTGCTCGGCCCGCCGCTCGGGCTGCTCGCCGAGAAAAGCCAGGGTGAGGTGCAGGTTGTCATCGGGAACGCGCCGCCCGCTGCAGTGGGCGTGGGCGGTGTCGGCGAGTTCGCCGAACCGTCGCCGGAGCGCCGGCGGCGGAACCAGGGCTAGGAAGAGCCTCATAAATTCAAGCCGTTATGGCTCAAAGGAAAGTGTGGATTCATGTCGCGAGCGATGGGAGGCTGGTCGCCGCCGGAACGCAAACACCGGAATTTACACGTCAGTAAATGAGGATGTTGAGTACCGCCGGCGACCAGGATGCCGAGCGCAGCAATGAATCCGCCTTTCCTCAGTCACCGATGACCAACACCGCCTCGGCCTCGACCTGACTACCCTTGGGCAGCGCCTTGACGCCGACGGCAGCGCGCGCCGGATAAGGCGTGTCGAAGACCTCTTCCATGATGCGATTGACGATGGCGAAGTTGTCCAGATCCACCAGGTAGAGGTTGAGCTTGACCACATCCTTGAGGCCACCGGCGGCCTCCTCGCAGACGGCCTTGAGGTTGGCGAAGACCTGGCGCGCCTGGGCTTCGAAATCGTCGGAGACGATCTCCATGGTTTCCGGATTCAGCGGGATCTGGCCGGACAGATAGACGGTGTTGCCAGCCTTGATGGCCTGGGAATAAGGGCCGATGGCGGCAGGTGCCTGGTCGGTATTGATGACAGCCTTGTTGCTCATGGTGTTCTCCGTGTGGTGGCTGTGTTGAAACGCGGTAAATACAAAGGACTACCTCGCCCGCCGCTGCCGCGACGGGCGAGGGCGAAACGAATCAATTGCTGAGTCGGGTGATCTTGCCGACGTGCGAGAGGTTGCGCAGTCGCTTGATGATGCGTGCCAGGTGCACGCGATTGCGAACGGCCAGGGTCAGGCTGACGATCGACAGGCGGGCATCGCGCTCCTCGATGTCGATGCGCTCGATGTTGGCGTCCGCATCGGTGATCAGGCTGGCCAGTTCCGCCACCAGGCCACGGCGGCTTTCCACCTCGAGGCGCAGCGGAACCGGGAAGTCCTCGTCGGTCTGGTCGGACCAGTTCAGAGCGAACAGCTTGTCCGGGTCGTTGCGAAGTTCGGCGAGATTGCGACATTCCGTCCGGTGGACGACGATGCCCTTGCCTGTCGAAAGATGGCCGATGACCGGGTCGCCGGGCAGCGGATGGCAGCAGCGCGCGAACTTGATCACCATGCCTTCGGCGCCACTGATCATGATGGAACCCTGCGGCTGGTCATCGGCGTCGGCGAGCGGCGCATGATCGCCGTGCTGGTAGTCGACGAGGCGCCGCGCGACCACATGGGCGACCCGGGTGCCGAGCCCGATGGAGGTCAGCAATGCCTCCTCGTCGGCCAGGTCATTCTCGGCCAACAGGGACGCCAGGGGACCGGAGGGCAATTCCTCGAGGCTGGTCTCGAAGGTGGCCAGCGCCTTGTTGAGCAGGCGTCGTCCGAGCTGCACGGCCTCGGTATGTTGCTGGTGCTTGAGAGCGTGGCGAATCGCCGAGCGGGCCTTGGCGGTCACCACCACATTGAGCCATGCCAGGTTGGGACGTGCGCCGGGCGCGGTGATGATCTCCAGGGTCTGGCCGCTCTCCAGGCGCGTGGAGAGCGGTGCCAGATGGCGGTCGATGCGACAGGCGATGCAACTGTTGCCGATGTCGGTGTGCACGCTGTAGGCGAAATCGATCACCGTGGCGCCCTGAGGCAGCTCCATGATGTCGCCCTTGGGAGTGAACACGTAGATGTCGTCGGGGAAGAGATCGTTCTTGACGTGTTCGATGAATTCCAGCGAATCCCCGGCATGGCGCTGCATCTCGAGCAGCCCCTTGACCCACGCCCGGGCCCGGGCATGGCTGCCTTCGGCGATGGGGTGCTCGGTCTGGCCGGCCTTGTAGAGCCAGTGGGCGGCGATGCCGTTGTTGGCCATGGCTTCCATCTCGCGGGTGCGGATCTGCACCTCGATGGGCATGCCGCCGGTGCCGAACAGGGTGGTGTGCAGGCTCTGGTAGCCATTGGCCTTGGGGATGGCGATATAGTCCTTGAAGCGCCCCGGCACCGGCTTGTAGAGGTTATGCACCACGCCGAGAATGCGGTAGCAGGTATCCACGTCCTGGGTGATGATGCGAAAGCCGAAGACATCCATGATCTCGGCGAACGACTTCCGCTGGTCGCGCATCTTGCGATAGATCGACAACAGGTGCTTCTGGCGACCGACCACCGAGCCTTTCAGGCCCTCGTCGTCGAGGCTCTTCTGCAGGCTGTTCTGTATCTGGCGAATCGAGGCGCGGCGCTGCCCCCGGGCACTCGCCACGGCGCGCTTGATGCGCTCGGAACGCATTGGATGCAGCGCCTGGAAGGAGAGATCCTCGAGTTCGACACGGATGGTATTGATACCCAGCCGGCTGGCGACGCGAGCGTAGATCTCCAGGGTCTCGCGGGCGATGCGGCGCTTCTTCTCGGGACGCAGCGCGCCCAGGGTGCGCATGTTGTGCAGGCGGTCGGCGAGCTTGACGATGATCACCCGGATGTCCCGGGACATCGCCAGCACCATCTTCTGGAAGTTCTCGGCCTGGGCGACCGCCTTGTCCTCGAAGGTGATCTGGGTCAGCTTGGAGACGCCGTCGACGAGCTCGGCCACCGGCTTGCCGAACTGCTCGCCCAGGGCCTCCTTGTCGACGCCGGTGTCCTCGATCACGTCGTGCAGCATGGCCGCCATCAGGCTCTGATGGTCCATGTGCATGTTGGCGAGGATGTTGGCGACCGCCAGGGGGTGGGTCACATAGGGCTCGCCGGAACGGCGGCGCTGACCGTCGTGTGCCTGCTCGGCATAATAGAAGGCACGCTTGACCTGCTGGATCTCGTCCTGGGGTAGGTAGCCGCCGAGACGGTCGGCCAGGTCATCGATAGTGAACATGCGGCGCGCCCTGAATGCTTCGTGATGGCCCCGAGAAGGCGTCGGCGGAAAACCGAGGGACCGGGATTACTCCTCGACGGGGGCGCCCTGTTCGGCATCGGGCCCAGTGTAGTCACGGCGCACCGGGGGTGGCGTGGCCTCCAGGGGTTCGTCCAGCACGCTGGCGTCCACCAGACCCTCGGCGATTTCGCGCAGCGCCATCACGGTGGGCTTGTCGTTCTCCCACGGCAGCAGGGCGTCGCGGGAGCCGCGGGACAGCTGGCGGGCCCGCTGGGTGGAAATCATGACCAGCTTGAAGCGGTTTTCGACGTTTTCCAGACAATCTTCGACAGTGACTCGCGCCATGGATGCCTTCCTGAGAGCTGACGGGAAAAGCCCCAGCGGCGTCTTGGCGCCCCGGGGATTCCAGTGGATAGACGGGATAGATTACTCGACCCCCGGCTCCTCTGACAAGAGCGTCTCCAGCAGAGGCGCCAGGTGCTCGCCGGCCCGTGCCTGGCTCAGGCGCTGGGCAATCACCAGCGACTGCAGTTCGCGCAGGGCAGTGGTGAAGTCGTCGTTGATCACCAGGTAATCATATTCGTGATGATGCGACATCTCGCTGATCGCCTCGCGCATGCGTGCGGCGATCACGGCGTGCTGATCGGTGCCGCGGCCGGCCAGGCGGCGCTCCAGCTCTTCCCGCGAAGGTGGCAGGATGAATACCGAAACGGCATCGGGAAAGAGCGTTCGCACCTGGCGGGCACCCTGCCAGTCGATCTCGAGAATGACGTCCTGGCCGGCATCCAGCAGGTGCTCCACGGCGGCGCGGGAGGTGCCGTACAGGTTGTCGAAGACCTGGGCGTACTCGAAGAATTCGCCACGCTCGATCATCGACTCGAAGGTCTCTCGGTCGACGAAGTGATAGTTCACGCCGTCGACCTCGCCCTCGCGACGCGGGCGCGTCGTGTGCGAGACCGATACCTTGAGGCCGTCGAGGCTCTCGATCAGCTCGCGCACCAGGCTGGTCTTGCCGGCGCCGGAGGGAGCGGAAACGATGAACAGCGTACCTTGGGGCATGGGCGAAATTCCTGGGCAATGGGCGGCTCGTGGAAAGGGCCGCAGTATCGCATATTCGCCCCTTCCGCCCTACCCCTGCCTGCCCGTGATCAGGCCGCGTTCGGCGCGCCGTACCGGCGACGCTCCTGCCACAGGCCGATGGCGAAGACCACCAGGCCGCCGCAAGCGAGTCCGGCGCCGACCAGGCCGGATGACGACCAGACGGCTCCCGACTTGATGGTCACCGCGGCCAGCCAGGCGCCCAGGGCATTGGCGCAGTTGAAGGCCGCGTGATTCATCGAGGCCGCCATGGTCTGGGCGTCGCCGGCGACATCCATCAGGCGGGTCTGCAATGCCGGCCCGAGGGCCATACTGGTGCCCACCAGGCCGACGAAGATCAGACCGATGACGAGGTGGTTGGCGGCGAAGAAGAAGCCGCCCTGTACCAGCAGGCACCAGACCAGGATGCAGGGAATCGCCTTGATCAGGTTCTTGTCGGCCGCGCGGGCGCCGACCAGGTTGCCGATGATGGTGCCGACACCGAAGATCGTCAGCACCCAGGGGCCCACGGCCTCGGACATGCCGGCCTGATTCGACAGGGTGGGCACCACATAGCTGAACACCGCGAACATGCCGCCGAAGCCGATGCTGGCCACGCCCAGGGTGAACAGCACGCGCTGCTTGACCAGCGCTGAAAGCTCGCGCTTGGGACTGGCGTTGGGGTCGTGCGGCTGGCTCGGCACCCAGAGGCGGATCATCACGGCCGTGGCCAGGGCGATCGCCCCCACGCCGAGAAAGGCGCTGTGCCAGCCGAGCCACTGGCCGGTCCAGGTCGCCAGGGGAGCGCCGATCACGATGGCGGTGGTCAGGCCCAGCATGACACGGCTTACCGCACGTGCGCGCTGTTCGACAGGGACGGCGGCGGCCGCCACCAGCGCGGCAACGCCGAAATAGGCGCCATGCGGCAGCCCGGCCAGGAAGCGCAGGCCGACGAAAGGCCAGAAGGACGTGGCCAGGGCACTGGCGATGTTGCCGACGGCGAACACCAGCATCAGGGCGATCAGCAGCAGGCGGCGTGGAACACGGGCGGCCAGTGCTGAAATCAGGGGGGCGCCGACCACCACACCCAGGGCATAGCTGGAGATGGCATAGCCCACCTCGGCGGTGGCGACCTGCAGGTCGTTGGCGACCCGCTCCAGCAAGCCCATGATCACGAACTCGCTGGTGCCGATACCGAAACCGCCCAGGGCCAGCGCGAGCTCAGCCAGGCGGGGATTGTGCGCCTTGGTGTCGGTCGACATGGCGATCCTCCGAAAAAACGAAAGCGATCCTGCCGGAAGGACAGGATCGCGGAAAATTACTACGAAAGTATAAAGGTCGGTGCCTGAGTATGCGAGAGCAATCGGTCTCGGGATGTCTCGGACCAGGATCGCCAGGGAGAGAATGGAGCAAGTCCTTATAGGGGACTGGCTAGGGACCGCTTGCCGATATCGTCATTGTCACGACTGCAAATGCACTCTGGCCCAGTATCAGCCTGCCGCTCGTTCGTTGCTATAGGGCCAGCCCATGTGCGCGGTGAGCGTTCTGATCAACTGTAGCTCCAGTCCAAGGCCGATCTGCTGGCTGTCGTGGGTGGACCAGCCAGTGGGGTGGCCATCTTCGACCTAGCCGACATCGCTATTTTCAATCACGACTCCCGCATCATTCTGTTGGATTCTGAGGTTGGTCCTCCCGCCAGTGAGTGAAGGCGTTACGAATCAGGTTGGCGAGCTCATTGAGCTCGGGAAAGCCGAAGTCCGGTGGCGGCATCTTGATCTGGTCGGAATCCAGTTGTCTTGTCCAATCCCCAAGAGCTGTTACCGGGCGCGAGACGTGGCGAACCAGCCATCACAATAGGGCCAGCAGGGCGACGGTGATGATCTCTGCCAGGCCCATCAGGCTGCGAAAGCTGTTGTCCGTTGGGTTTTGTGGGGCGTTGGTCGGATTCATCATGATCCTTTGAAGGGAGAGGGTCGACTTTAGGCCTACAGGCTGCTCCTTGTCATACTCACCAAGTTGCATTTAGCTTAGTACAATGCAGAGAAATCCAGTCCATCGTCTTTGTCTTTGGGTGGGCTGTCCTATCCAAGGGGCATGCAGCGATTGTGCTCCGCATGGCGAGGAGTATTCCAGTATGTCGAGTACGCAGGTCGACAGATTTGTTAGGCAGATTCGGGACAAGCTGCCTGTTTACGGTAATCCAGAAGAGTGTGCTGAAAAGGTTAAGGAGGATGCTGAAGCGATTGTTTCTCCCTTGCCAGAAATGGTCCTTCAAGACATCAATGCAGCCTACCAAGTTGTCAAGAAATCTTTCCGCGAAGTCGAAATCCTTCGACCCTCCTCGATCATCAAGTCTCGTGAGAACTGGTATCACGGTCCTCAGCCCCACCACAAGCACTGGCCGGCTCTCGACGGTTACCTTCGCGAAGTTAAGGGTTGGGAGCCCGATGCAGTAGATTCCATCGGAAAGACCTCGAACGAGGTCGTTTCCCTGCTGGGGAACCCTGCCAAGAAGTCTTTCAGGGAACGTGGACTGGTAGTGGGTTATGTCCAGTCCGGGAAGACAGCCAACATGACAGCGGTTATCGCCAAGGCGGTAGATGCTGGTTATAATCTCATTGTCCTTCTGGGAGGGATGACCAACAAGCTCCGTGCTCAGACACAGCTCCGTCTTGAGAGCGATATCGTGAATCGCCACCGTGAACTGTGGCAGCTCTACACGACCTCCGAAGATACAGGTGATTTCGTTATTCCGAGGAACGGATCCTTCACGATGCCCGTTTCCGGAAGAGCTCAGCTGGCCGTCCTTAAGAAGGTGTCTTCTCGGCTTGACCAGTTCCTAAAAACCATCGAGCGTACTCCGCCGAAAATTCTCCAGGAGCTGAAGGTTCTGTTGATCGATGACGAGTGCGATCAAGCATCTGTCAATTCGGCAAAGAGCGAATATGACATGACGACGATTAATGAGCTAATCCGTTGTGTCATTCGAAAACTGCCCTCGGTGTCATATGTGGGCTACACTGCCACGCCCTTTGCGAATGTCTTCATCAATCCTTATCCTCCAGGAAGGGATGAGCTGGACGACCTCTATCCCGAGGACTTCATCACAGCACTTCCCAAGCCTGAAGCCTATTTTGGCGCTCGGGAAGTATTCGGTGATGAGCCCGCTGATCCTGGTGAAGAAGTTGAGTCGGGTCATGACATGATTCGCCTGATTACTGACAATGACGAGCTCTCTCGACTCCGCGTCGAGAAGGCTGCGGACAAGGACAACTTCCATCCTTCCGTGACTGGTAATCTCGAGATAGCCATTCTCTGGTTTATCAGCAGTTGTGCGATTAGGCGTCGGCGAGGTCATGCCGATCGTCATATGTCCATGCTCGTTCATACCTCTCCGTGGATCATCCAGCATGATCGAATGGCAGATGCGATTGAGGCCTGGCTGGAAAAACATGGCAATGATTTACGGCATGGCCGGGGGCAGATCTTCAATGATCTCTCCCGGGTAATGAAGGACGAGCTGGATCGTGTGGAGCCCTACCGGGACATGCACCATATCCGGCCTGAAGCCGAGGAGGTGGTTCCTGAGATCAACGAGGTGCTGGATGCCTTGGATGTCGTTGTGGAGAATGGCGAGAGCGATCGTCGCCTAGATTATACCGGAGCTGAGAAGACCTATATCGTAGTGGGTGGTGCTGTGCTCGCTCGTGGCCTGACGCTTGAGGGACTGTCGGTATCATTTTTTCTGCGCACCTCCCGGCAGTACGACACCCTGCTGCAGATGGGCAGATGGTTTGGCTATCGTCACGGGTACGAGGATCTACCTCGTTTGTGGACGACTCCCGACCTAGCGGATAGCTTCCGTCAGCTTGCTCGGGTTGAAGAAGAGATCCGCGAAGATATCGAAAAATACCAGATACATAATGTCACTCCGAAGGAATTTGCTGTCAAGGTAAGGTCCATTCCCGGCATGGCCATCACCTCCGCTACCAAGATGCGCCATGCTTATCGAATCGCCATCAGCTTTGCCGGCCGACATGTGCAGACCATCCGGTTCGATCACAGGGATGATGACACGGTACGAGGTAACTGGAAGGCCGGAAGCCGTCTCATCGACGATATCGGTGTGGCACGATTCGAGGGAGAAAGCAGCAGGGTCGCTAAGGGCGTGGACGGGAGCAAGGTCCGGCAGTTTCTTATCAACTTCGACATCGCTTCTTCGCACCTGAATCTCAAGAAGGAGCACCTGCTCGAGTACATCGACAAGCAGGCTGGCAGGATGGCGAAATGGAATGTTGGTATCATCCTCTCTGCAAAGGGCGAGACCTCATCGTATGAACTCGGAGGGATGGGCAAGGTAACGACCGTGAATCGCTCTCGTCTCAAGGATACTCCGGGGGAATACGCGGACATCAAGGCACTGATGTCCCGAAGAGATATTCTTATAGATGCCAACAGTCGACCCGAGTCACTCAAGGGTAAGACATGGACTGAGCTAAAGAAGTACAGGCCCAATCTCCCGCTGCTGCTGCTCTATCCCATTAATGCCGAGTCATCACCGGATCCCAAGAGAAAAGGGGCAGCCTCGAAGACGCGAGAGCCTCTGGATGCTGTCAATGACCTGCTGGGTATTGCTATCGTCTTCCCGGGAGAAGAGCTGACAGCAGGTGACTATTATGCCGTCGAGCTCGACTCGCCTACACCCGAAGAGCTGGATGACGTCGATGAAATGGAAGTAGTGGATGACATGGATGGAGCGGAGCTGATCAATGAGTGATGAGCGCCGTGACCTGTGGAGCGAGCTTAAGGCTTCGGGTAAGGGCGACGGGCGCCTAGAAATTCCGAGCTTAGCCACGGGAGTTGATTCTGGCTACGGAAAGGTTCGCTATTCTCTCGGCGAGAATGGGGAGCGCCGTCTTCTGATCCCGGTCGGGAAGGCTAGGTCTGGCAAGGAAGTTGGCGAAACTGGCAGCCTCAAGGTCCACGTCAGCTGGCTGAGCCTGACAGGCAATAGTCAACAGTTCATTGACCTGATCTGTACAGACCCCACCCTTGAGCAAGTCTTCGGTGAGCTGGTTGACGACATTGTAGCGCGCATAGCCGCAGGTACCGAGTCTTTCGCGGCAGTCAGGGGGACCCTGGACGATTTCCGCGCGTTGCTGTTCCCGCGTCGGGCCACAGAGGTCAGCAGTGATACTCTGCTTGGGTTGCTCGGTGAGCTATATGTACTGTCCCTACTGGCCAGACGCGACGAATGTGCCGTGGACTGCTGGGTTGGGCCGATGGAGCAGCGTCACGACTTCAGGACTAAGGACCGCGCAATTGAGGTGAAGACCACGCGGCGTTCTGACACTACACACGTGACCATTCACGGCATCGATCAGTTGCAGCCTCCCTCAGATGGCCGGCTGCTGCTGATCAGAGTGACACTTGAGCCTGCTCCTGATGGCTCGATCCGGCTCGAGGAGCTGTACCGTGAACTGCTTGCAGCCGGCGTATCTCGTCAGGCGCTGGGGGAACGTCTCCAAGAGGTCGGCTGCGAGAATCCGCTCGATCCAGCCTGGAATGCTTATGCCTTCTCCTTGGACAGCCTGACTGCATGGGAGATCACGGAAGGTTTTCCGCGGTTGACTGGTGGAGAGCTCAAGCGAGAAGCATTGGATGCCGGTGTGTCCCGCATCCAGTATGTTGTTGATCTCGCCGCTGCTGGTGGCCACCTTATGGGCGAGACGCAACTTACTGTTTGGTTCGATGAGATGATGGCATGACCAGAATGCAGCTCTACAGTGAGCCGTTTGCCAGTACCGGCAACATCGCCGGAGAGGGATTCGGCAATCTCCTCGGCAGGCCTGCGCTAGGAATGGTCCAGACCGTGATCCGGGAGTCGATCCAGAACAGTATCGACGCGGCTCGCCTCGGCTCTGGGCCTTCCGTGTTGATTCGGGTCCGAACCCTCGACGAGGAAGAACTGGCTGCGCTTCGTGATAATGTCTTGGGGCAGCTTCCCGAAGAGCGTGATTCCCGGAGCAAGTTAGAGAAATACCTTGCGGGCCCCTTTGCCCGAGTGATGGAAGTCTGCGATTTCAACACGACCGGCCTTGGTGGGCCGTTGAGCGCTGACACTCCCGCTGACAGCGAATCACCAGACTTCGTCAACTTCGTACGCAACGTGGGTGTGCCACGAGACACGGATCAGGGTGGTGGCACCTACGGTTATGGCAAGACGGTCCTGTATGCCATGAGCGGGTGCGCGACGATTTTGCTGGATACCATGACTAGCCACCAAGGCCTTAAGGAGAGGCGTTTCATAGGCTGTCATCTTGGTGATGCCTTTGATGGTAAAATGTCAGATGGTACTAGGCGGCGCTTTACTGGACGCTACTGGTGGGGGGATTGTCGCCAGGCCGGATCCGTTGACCCTGTACGCGATGACTCGGCTGTTGAGCTGGCGGGACGGATCGGGCTGCCGCCGAGAGATGAGACTGATCCCGGTACCTCGGTGATGATCCTAGATCCACAGTTCTATGATGATGAGAACGACCAAGCCATTTGCGACGATCTGGTGGAGACGCTGCTCTGGAACTTCTGGCCACGAATGATCGCCTCCACATCGAGAGAGCGTCGGTTGGATGTCACCATCGAAATCGAAGGTCGCGCGTATCCGATACCGCGCCCGGAAGATTTTCCCCCGTTGGACCTCTATGCCTCTGCCCTGGAGCAGATACGTCACTCTCCGGAGCAGGCGAAAGCCATTCGCTGCGGGAGGCCTAGGGCACATCTCGGCAGGCTGGCATTCTGCATGGGAGTGAAGGGCGAGCGCTGGGGACCGGCCACTAGGAAAAGCTCTAGTATACCGGCACAGAATGCTGCCATTGCACTGATGAGGCCTGTCGAGCTCGTGGTGCGATATATGGAAGGCACTCACTTTCCCGATGACCGATACGAGTGGGCCGGCGTGTTCGTCTGCTCCGACGAGCTTGCAGTGGAGTATGCCTTTTCTCGAGCCGAGCCGCCGGCGCACGATGACTGGCTCTACGAGAACCTGCCCAAGGGCAATGACAAGACATGGGTGAAGGTGGGGTTGGAGCGCCTGCGAGACTGGGCGAGAAGTTATGCGATGCCGCACTCGAACATCACGGATGACCAGGAGTCGGGGCCTTCGTTAGCTAGGGCTGCTACCCTGCTTGGCAAGATGCTGGGCGAGGGTGAGGGGCAGGGCCCTGGCCGAAAACGCAAAGCCAGAAGCAACAGTCGCAGCAGAAAACCCAAGGGGCTGTCATCACCGGTCTTCGTGCGCTTGGAGGACGACGAGGATGCCGGTACCTGTGCCGTGTTCTGTGCATCGCTGAACTGTCGTAGCGACAGTCAGCGGATTATCGCAGAGCCCTATCTCGTCATGGACGGGGGGCAGACAACCGATGAGGGGCTCGGTAAGGAGTTCGAGGTATCCGTCCTCAGCATGACCTTGGTGGATACGGGGACGTCTGTCGGTGGTGATGTCATGGAGGTCGGAGAGACCGAGGGCACCTTGGAGGTTCGAGTCGCTATGCCCCCCAGTGCTGCGGTCAGTCTCAAGCTGACCCTCGAAGGGGGGGATGCATGAGTCGAAAAATTGCCTTCCCGTTCCTCACGCTACCCGATCAGGTGGTCAAGACGGGAGAGTGGATGATTGGTGATGTCGGTGAACCTCTTTTCCCCTGCAATACCTTTCTTGACTTCTGGGACTACGATCGCGATCTGGAAGTGGCCTTGGAGCTTTGTGTCGATCTCCCTGCGGCTTCAGAGGTACTCGATCTTGGATCCGATGATCTAGAGCTAATTGCTCTGCTCAAGGTAGGGACCGGCATGGGGAGCACTCCCCGCACTATCCTGCACTCTAGTCTTGTAGCCGTCGATGAGAGCGAGGGGAGAGCTATGCTGGCTGCGAAACTGGATGGATCCCGCCTGTCTTCACGCTTGTGGCTCGAGGCGTCTCTGGTCTTGGCCGCTGAGCCAAGAAGTCCCGGCAAGCTCAGTCCGTGTCAGCCTGGAGCTCGACTGTGGAGTTCGTCGATCAATGTTCTTCTGGAAGACGGTGGTGATTCTCGCCTGCCGATGGAGGCCGTGCCCTTCAGCCAGATCTTCAAGGATAGGCGTCATGAGGATGCTCTCTGGTACCTAGACTGGCGACCCAGTGCGTGGGATTCGGACTTTGCTGGCAGCGTGCGACTGTACTTGAACAAGGACCGGGAAACCTTCCTGCAGAAGGTGCTGGATGGTGACCCCTTTTATCTTCACATGATTATGGCTGACGTGATGCTGCAGCTGGTCTCAGCCTATATCCGGTCGGACGTTAGCGATTCACCCCATGATCACGGTGAAGGCTCTCTGGCTCGCCAGACACACGATTGGTTGATTTTGGCCTTCCCGGGGCTTTCCGTCCATGCAGCGCGGACGCTTCTGCATGACAAGCCGGGAGACTTCCACGCCGCTATCCATGCCGCTGCCGCAGTCGAGGATGAAGCATGAGTCGCGTATTTCTGCTGCCCCGTATCAAGAAGTTCCATGTCGACTCGCAGATCGCGCATATGCAAGGCGCAGAATTCAGCCCCCGCTATTCTCATCTTCGTGATGATTCGGCTCTTTACTATGCGACAAGTGGGGGCAGTTTCGATGACACCCGTGTAGAGGGCCTGGCGGACAGGATCAGGGAGGAAGCGCGTCGTCAGAAGTTTCCTGCCAGAGCTGGTCGGCCAGCTCTGGCAGAGTTCGACACACAAGTGACGATACTCCTCGCCCAAGAAGTGTGGCTGAACTCCGGGGAGGCGCTTCGAGACGACACTTGGGCCTACATCACGACGATGCTGCTCCCCGATGTAGTGGCTTGGCGTTTCCCCGGTTGCAACCCGGAGCGCTTCCATGGCGGTATACGTAACACCTTTCAGCGCCTCTGGATGAGGGGGGGGGTGCTCGATCGTGGCTTGGAAGCTGATAATCGCTGGGAACTGGTTGAACGGTTGGGTGAGGATGCTCTAGTGCAGATTTTCGAGCGCAGCGGCCTCTCCAACAATCCACGCCTTGCTCATCAATTTGCCGAGGGCTACCTATCTTGGCTCGATAATGTGGGGAAGACTAGGATTGAAGACATCATGCGGGATGCAATGAAGGTGTTGCTTCTGCGCAACAAGGTCATCGACCTGTCCTCTCAGGATGACAGTGTTCTGCATCAGGAAGTCTGGCAGGCATTTCGGACAGCATGGGAGGGCCACAGGAAAAGTGGGGAGAGTGTGCAGGACATTGATAAGAAGCGGAAAGGGTTCCTTGGCGGGCTGATGTTCTGGAGACGATGAGCTGGATTTGCGATATGCCGAGCATGAACCCGGCATATTGTTTCAGGCCTGCACTGCCTGTACTTGCTGCTTTTCTTCTTTTTCCTGCGCTTTGTCCAGAACTTCCATCACCTTGACGGCAATGCGCCGGGCGAGAAGAGGGGGGACGGCATTTCCTACCTGAACGTACTGTTCGGTGCGGTTTCCCTCGAAGTAGTAGTCATCAGGAAAGGTCTGCAGTCTCGCCGCCTCTCGAACAGTAAGACTTCTGCACTGCCTCGGATCGTAATGGATGAAATAGTGCCCATCCTTGGAAATGTGACTGGTGATCGTCTTGGATGGCTGGTCTTCGAGGACTACCTTGAACCGGTCGGCGAACTTGCCTGACTTCCAGTTGGCATGCAGGGGGGCAAGGTAGTCGAGGTAGATCTCCTTGGTGCCGATCGGCGAATGCCCCACGACCTTGGCAAAGGTCGCGCAGTATAGGTATCTGGCCAGATCCTCTTCCATGTGGCTCCTAGCCTCATGGTTGTACCACAGTCCCTTCAGATTGGGGCGCTGAGCTCCGTGATACCACTTCTCGAGTTCTGTTGTTGGCCCGACAGGCCTAGGATCAGCAGCAGGGGTGTAGCGCCTATTCAGCCCACTGAGTGGTGCTTTCGCAATCTCGAGAAGCTCTTCAGCGATACGCTTTCTGACATCGGGTTTGATGTGCTCGCTGGGGTGACGCAGCAGCTCTTCAGCGACCTCGGTAGCGACTCGTTTGATGGCCGCATACCATGCCACATCGGAATCATGACGGCTTAATCCACTGCGAAGTGCCGGCAGCTCGGCAAGCACATCCGCGACTGTCAGTTGCTCGTGTTCACTGGTTCTCTGCATCTGCAGGCTAGTAGCCATGGCCGGAGCGCCGACACGACCGACGATGTCGTTTCGGACCCCGACCAATATGACGCGATGACGAGCTTGGGGTATACCGTGCTCATCGGCCTTGATTACGAAGGAGTTGTATTCGTCCTCTTCGAGTGGTGCTGGGGAGTCGAAAAGGCCTGTGGTTTTCGGGAAGTAGACGCGGTTGTCCTCGAGAGAGAAGATCGTGTAACCATCACTGCTGGACATGGAGCTTCTTGGCCCCTCGTGTCCGGTAGCTTTGCTAGGGTCGCGCAGGTCTTCTAGTATCTGACCGAAGATCCTGTCCTTACCGACCCGTGACGTCAACATCCCCCTGACATTCTCCATGACAAAGACAGCCGGCCGGAACTTGGCGATTACGTCCAGGTATTCTCGATACAGGAAGTGGCGATCATCTTCCTCGGGCCGATAATTCTTTTTGCCGTGATTGCGGACTCGACCAGCGACTGAATAGGCCTGACAGGGGGGGCCCCCGATCAGCACCCAGTTGCTGCAGCCTGTCAACTCCTTCCGGAGACGGTCTTCGAGGGTTCGGTTGCCATCTTCGCTCCCCAGCTTGAGACAAAGAGCTTCTTCCCGTGCCTGATCCCACAGGTGCTGCACGTCTGCACGGGCTGAAGGGTGCTCGCCTCCCAGCAAGTAGTCATAGTACGCTGACATTCCCATGCCGCTGTCATGCAGCAGCCGGTAGAACGCGCGCATCGTCAATGTGCGATGGGCGGCAGCATCCTTCTCCACGGACACGAGTGTTTTGAATTGACGACTGCCGTCGGGCCTCCGGATTGAGCTGAAGCCTTCGCCCAAGCCGCCCGGCCCGGCAAAGAGGTCAACTATGTGAATCGGCTTCGTCATCAATGAAAACCTGCTATATGTTCCTGGACAGTGGGGAGCGATAACCATGCCCGATGTTGTAGATCACTCGACTCGCTCACGCATGATGCGGGCTATAAAGAGCCATGACACTCACCCCGAGATTGCTCTGCGCAAGTACCTTCACGCTCAAGGGTATCGGTTCAGGCTTCATCGCAAGGATCTGCCGGGATCACCGGATATTGTCCTGCCGCGCCATCACCTGGTCATCTTCGTGCACGGCTGTTTCTGGCATCGGCACGCTGGCTGCTTCTACGCCACGACACCTGGCACTAGAACGTCATTCTGGAAAAACAAGTTCGAGGCAAATGTCAGTCGCGACCAGCGGGCATGCGAGAATCTGGAGCAGTTGGGGTGGCGTGTCCTAGTGGTTTGGGAATGCGGGTTCAAGCATTGCCGTGAACAGCTGTCCGGCATTTCTCAACTGATCCAAGCCGTCAACCAATATCAAGAGTGGCCATCCCAACCACCACGATTTCGCCCTTCCTAGTCATGAATGCCTCCAAGCCGTAGTCTGGAACCGTCGAAACCATTTCCGGACGGGATACCATACCAAGTTATCCTCGTGCAGCTAAGATTACCAGGGCTGACAGAGACGAATCCAGGGTTATGAGCACAGTGCCGGTAATTTATCCGGGAAATTTTGCTGGCCGAATCCGCGTGTCGCCGCTCAAACCCTCTACACAATATTCTGAATCTGATCGATTGACACCTTGAACTCCGTGGCACAGCAGATGGTGGCGGCTGGCGCGGCGAGGTGGATAGAACGGTCAGGCGGGGGCGCAAAGGCCGAGCATTCCTGCATGCTCGGCCGAGGCGTCATCCGCGTGGTGTGGCAGCCGCAGGTGGCGCATTCGAGGCGTGCCGGTGTTTCCAGTAACCGGCCAGTAGTGAGCCGGACACGTTGTGCCACACGGAGAACAGTGCACCGGGCAGCGCCGCGCCTGCGCTGAAGAACTGGTTGGCCAGTGTCACCGCCAGCCCGGAGTTCTGCAGGCCGACCTCGAAGGCGATGGTACGTGCAGTGCGCGTGTCGAAGCGCAGTAGCCGCGCCAGACCGTACCCCGCGGCGAGACCGATGCCATTATGCGCGATGACCGCCAGTGCCACGACCGGCCCCAAGGTAGTCAGTCGTCCGGCATTGAGTGCTACCACGATGGCGATGATCAAGACGATGGACGCCATGGCCAAGGTCGCCAGGGCCGGTTCCACGCGCTGGATATGGGTCCCCAGGAAATGGTGGATCACTACGCCCAGCATGATGGGGGCCACCACCAACTGGCCGATGCTCATCAGCATTCCCATGACAGGCACATCGATGCTCTGGCCCAGTAGCAGCAGCGTGAGCAATGGCGTGGCGAAGACCGAGATCAAGGTTGAAACCATGGTCATCGACACCGACAGTGCCACATGCCCGCCGGCCAGCCAGGTCATCACGTTGGATGACGTACCGCCTGCCGTGGCGCCGACCAGCACCATGCCAATGGTCAGTTCGGTGGAAAGATTCAAAAGCCTTGAGATCAACAACGCCGCCAGAGGCATCACCAGGAACTGCAGGAGCACGCCCACGGCGATCGGCTTGGGCGACTTCACCACGCGCGCGAAGTCGCCCTTGGTGAGCGTCAGCCCCATGGCGAACATGATGATCACCAGCAGTGTCTTGATATAACCGGCCAGGCTAGTGAAAAACTCCGGTACGAAGGCAGCGATGACGGCCAGCAGGATGGCCCAGACGGGAAACAAGCGGTTGATGCGTTCGAAGGTGGCCATGTGTTGTTCCAAGCGTTGAAGGATCGATTGGCGGCCGCTGAAATGCGACTCTGATTATCGCGAGGCGTCGGCGGACGTCGCGTTGAGAGGGCTATGATGCCGCAGTGACATGGTGCTCGAAAGTCGACCTTCTGTGCATCACAACGCGCTATGCATCGCAACGCGCTCACGATTTGGGTGAGCTGCCATCACTCGATGTTCTGAATCTGCTCGCGCATCTGTTCGATCAGCACCTTGAGCTCCACGGCGCAGCGGGTGGTGTCGGCGACGACGGATTTCGATGACAGGGTGTTGGCCTCGCGGTTGAGTTCCTGCATCAGGAAATCGAGGCGTCGGCCGATCGGCCCTTTGCCGGCCAACTGGCGCTTCACCTCGGCGACGTGCGTCTCGAGGCGGTCGAGCTCCTCGGCGACGTCGGCCTTCTGGGCGACGAGGACCATCTCGGCTTCGAGGCGTTGCGGGTCGAGCTCGGTCTTGGCGCTTTCCAGCCGCTCGTGGAGCTGGTCGCGTTGACGCGCCAGGATGTCGGGCAGCAGGCGGCGAACCTCGGTGACCTGTTCGAGGATAGCATCGAGGCGCTCGTCGATCAGGGTGGCGAGCTTGGTGCCCTCCCGGGCCCGGCCGGCTTCCAGGTCTTCGAGGGCACGCTCGAAGAGGGCGCGCGCCTCGGTTTTGACGATGTCCATGTCGGGGCCGGAAGCGTCCAGCACACCCGGATGATCGAGCAGCGCCAGGGCGTCGGGCATGTCGGCCTCGGGTACGCTTTCGCGCACTTCGGCCAGTGCCGTGGCGAGGGTGGCCAGGCGCGTGCGGTTGACCGTCAGCCGGGCGTCGCCGTCGGTGGGCGTGAAGCGCAGGTGACATTCGATCTTGCCGCGCGCCAGTCGACCGCGCAGGGTCTCCCGGAAGTGGGGCTCGAGGTCGCGCAGCGTCTCGGGCAGGCGGAAATGAGGTTCGAGATAGCGCTGGTTGACCGAGCGCAGCTCCAGTTGCAGGTACCCCCAGTCGGCATCCAGGTCCTGCCGGGAAAAGGCCGTCATGCTGTGGACCATGTCAGACTCCGGTCGGCGGTCGTGAAACTGGCAGTGTAAGGGAAACACACTGCAAATGCCTGTGGCCCGTCGTGGGTGGGTGTTTTCCCGAATGGCCACGATTCTTGTGGTGGAGCGTGTAGAATAGCGCCGATTCCATTCATACCCGATTCCCTTACAGCCAACAGCGAGAGAGGTGCCATGCCCTCGGACATCCGGCGTCCCAGCGGACGCGCGACAGATCAGACCCGCGACATTCGCCTGACCCGTGACTATACCCGTCATGCCGAGGGATCGGTGCTGGTGGAGTTCGGTGATACGCGTGTGTTGTGCAATGCCAGCGTCGAAGCCGGTGTGCCGCGCTGGCTGCGTGGCAAGAAGCAGGGCTGGGTGACCGCCGAGTACGGCATGCTGCCGCGGGCCACGCACACCCGCGGCGGTCGCGAGGCCAGCCGTGGCAAGCAGGGTGGCCGCACGGTGGAGATTCAGCGCTTGATCGGCCGCTCGCTGCGCGCCTCGATCAACCTCAAGAAACTCGGTGAGTTCACCATCACCGTGGACTGCGATGTCATCCAGGCCGATGGCGGTACCCGTACGGCGGCCATCACCGGCGGCTGCGTGGCTCTGGTGGATGCCGTGCGCTATCTGCAGCGCGAGAAGCTGATCAAGGGGGATCCCTTCCATCAGTTGATCAGTTCGGTGTCGGTGGGGATCTATCAGGGCACGCCGGTGGTCGATCTGGACTATCCGGAGGACAGCCGCGCCGGTACCGACATGAATGTGGTGATGGCCGAGAACGGCGAGCTGATCGAGGTGCAGGGCACTGCCGAGTCGGGCACCTATAGCCGCGCCGAACTCAACGCCATGCTCGACCTCGCCGAGAAGGCCGGTGGAGAATTGTTCGACCATCAGCGTGAGGCGCTGGGCATCCGTCGCTGAGTGACGGCCCGGGCCGGGGGAGCGCTGACTGATGTCGCGAGTGAGGCAGGTTGACGTTTCCCCAACGCATCACGCCGGCTCCCGGCCGGCGTGATGCATCGCGCGGCAGCACGATAGCGACGTAGGGAGGCGCGTCAGAGCGTCAGGTCGTACTCGACGATCAGCGGCGCGTACTCGGAGAAGGTGGCGTCGTAGTCGATCCAGGCGTCCACCACATGGCGGCGGAAGTTGGGCCCGACGATCTGATAGTCGATGCGCCAGCCCTCCTGGCGTTCGCGCGGCTGGTCCTGGTCGAGCGCCGGCCACCAGGTGTATTCACCGGCGTCGCGGTTGATCTCGCGGAAGGTGTCGATGAAGCCGGTCGGGCCGAATACCTGATCCATCCAGGCGCGTTCCTCGGGCTTGAAGCCCGGGGTGGTCTGGTTGTCCGCCCAGTTCTCCAGGTCGATGGTCTTGTGGGCGATGTGCCAGGTGCCGCAGATGATGTACTCGCGGCGCTTGCGCGCCATCTTGGTCAGGTACTCCTGATACTGCGCCATGAAGTTCTGCTTGGCGGCCGGGTCGCTGCCGTCGGGCATCAGGAAGGAAGCGATGCTGAAACGATCGTAGTCGGCCTGCAGAAAGCGCGCCTCATGGTCGCACTGGGGAAAGCCCAGACCGTACATGATCGCCTTGGGAATCTTGCGGCAATAGAGCCCGACGCCCGAGAAACCGTCCTGCTCGGCGTCGAGGAAGTAGCCTTCGTAGCCTTCCGGATAGAGGATGCTGCCGTCGAGTTCGAAGCTCTTGGCCTTGAGGTTCTGCACGCAGACGACGTCGGCGTCCTGATTGGCCAGCCAGTCGAGAAAGCCTCGGCCGACTGCCTCGCGAATGCCGTTGACATTGATGGTGGCGATTTTCATACATGGTCCCTTTTGCGTCGCGCGTGTATGATACCCGACGTTTCGACGTTTGGGTAAATGGCATCGGTCCATGAACGTGATAGGAGGCCCCGTGGCGGATCATCGAGTCGCATCGTCCCTGCAACCGTATCAACAGGCGTTCATCGCGTTCGCTATCGAGCAAGGCGTGCTGCGCTTCGGCGAGTTCACCCTCAAGTCCGGTCGGGTCAGCCCCTATTTCTTCAATGCCGGCTTGTTCAAGTCCGGTGCCGCCCTGGCCCAGTTGGGCCGCTTCTATGCCCAGGCCATCGCCGACAGTGGGCTGGAGGCCGAGGTCCTGTTCGGCCCCGCCTACAAGGGTATCCCACTGGCCGCTACCACCGCCGTGGCCCTGGCCGATCATCATGACCGCGACTTGCCCTATGCGTTCAATCGCAAGGAGGCGAAGGCGCATGGCGAGGGTGGCAATATCGTCGGTGCCGAACTCGCCGGGCGTATCCTGATCGTCGACGATGTCATCACGGCCGGCACCGCCATCCGCGAGGTGATGGGCCTGATCGAGAATGCCGGCGCCGAGGCTGCCGGGGTCGTGGTGGCCCTGGATCGCCAGGAGCGCGGTGGCGATGACAGCGACGCGCGCAGTGCCATCCAGCAGGTCGAGGCGGCCTACAACATGCCGGTGGTCAGCATCGTCAACCTGGACATGGTGCTCGAGTACCTCGAAGTCCATGCCGGCGAGGCACTGCGGGGCCATGCCGAGGCCATCCGCGATTACCGTGATCGCTACGGCATTCAGTCCAACTGAGTTGACCTTAGCAAGCAAGGAGAACGACTCCCACCATGAAAGCGATCTTTCCCCTGTGGGTCGCCGGCGCCCTGGTGCTGGCCGGCAGCTCGTTGTGTCAGGCCGCCAGCCTGGATCTCAACCTGAGTGGCGATGCGGTACAGTTCGAGGCGGCCGCCGATGTAGCCCCGGGCATTCAACTGGGCGGCGGCGTGCTGGACAGCGATTACCGTGACGATGCCACTGTCTGGCACGGACAGTTGCTCGGCGTGGAACGCACCCGCAACTACGAGGTCGGCGTCGGCGCTCGCTGGACCCAGTTGGACAGCGACTTCGGCGATGGCGGTGGTCTGGGGCTGGGCGGCTACGGCTATGTCTATCTGCCTGAGGTGCCGGCGCTTTCCCTGGGCGGTTATGGCTTCTATACACCCAGCGTGGTGACCAGTGGCGATCTGGACGATGCCGCCGAATATGGAGTACGGGCCCGTTATGCGGTGACCTCCAACGTGGATGCCTATCTGGGGTATCGTCGCTTCAGGGCCGATCTCGATCTTCCCGGCGTCGGCACGCGGACCCTGGATAGCGGCGTGCACGGCGGTGTACGCCTGGTCTTCTGAGCCCGCCCATCGTTGTCGAGGTTTCGGTCCCGCCATGGGGCCGAGCCTGTTGTTTGGCCGATAACCGTTTCAGGACGCGTTGATGCTCGATGTGGTGCTTTTCCAGCCCGAGATTCCGCCCAATACGGGTAACCTGATCAGGCTGTGCGCCAACACCGGCTTCCGCCTCCACTTGATCGAACCGCTCGGCTTCGAGCTCGACGACAAGCGCCTGCGCCGCGCCGGGCTCGATTATCACGAATGGGCCAGGGTCCGCGTGCATCGGGACTGGGACGCCTTCATCGAGGCGGTGTCTCCCCGGCGGGTCTTCGCCGTCTCCACGCGCGGTCGCACCGGCTATCACGAGCCGGCCTACGGCCCGGGCGATGCCCTGGTGTTCGGCCCGGAGACCCGCGGCCTGCCCCAGGCGATGCTCGATGCCCTGCCGGAAGCGCAGCGACTGCGCATTCCCATGCTCCCCGAGAGCCGCAGCCTGAACCTTTCCAACGCCTGTGCCATCCTGGTCTACGAGGCCTGGCGTCAGCTCGATTTCGAAGGCGCCCTGGCGCCGACGACCGGGAGTGCGCCATGACAACCAGCATCGCCAGCCGCCTCGCCAAGCTCAACCCTCGTCAGCGCGAAGCCGTGAAGGCCATCGACGGGCCCTGCCTGGTGCTGGCCGGTGCCGGTTCCGGCAAGACCAGCGTGATCACCACCAAGATCGCCTACCTGGTGCAGGAATGTGGCATGAGCGCTCGTCGCATCGCGGCGGTGACCTTCACCAACAAGGCCGCCCGGGAAATGAAGGAGCGCGTGGGGCAGATGCTCAAGGGGCGCGAGGCGCATGGGCTGAGGGTCTCCACCTTTCACACCCTGGGGCTCAACATCATCCGCGGCGAGCTCAAGGCGCTGGGTTACAAGCCGGGCTTCTCGCTGTTCGATCCCGAGGACGCCAAGGCGCTGCTGCGCGACCTGATGAACAAGGACGCCCAGGTCGATGCCGACCAGATCAATCGTGTCCAGTCGGTGATCTCCAACTGGAAGAACGATCTGGTGCTGCCCGGCCAGGCGCTGTCCCATGCCGCCGATGAGGACGAACTGTTCGCCGCCCGGGTCTACGAGGCCTATGTTCGCCATCTCAAGGCCTACAACGCGGTCGATTTCGACGACCTGATCCTGCTGCCGGTCACCCTGCTGCGCGATGATCCCGAGGCGCTGGCGCGCTGGCGGCGCAAGATCCACTACATGCTGGTGGACGAGTATCAGGACACCAACGTCAGCCAGTACCAACTGGTGCGCATGCTGATGGGCGAGCGGGCGACTTTCACCGTGGTCGGCGACGACGACCAGTCGATCTATGCCTGGCGCGGGGCGAGGCCCGAAAACCTGGTGACGCTGGGCGAGGACTTCCCGCGTCTCAATGTCATCAAGCTCGAGCAGAACTATCGCTCCACCGGCACCATCCTGCGTGCCGCCAATACCCTGATCAGCAACAACCCTCACGTCTACGAGAAGACGCTGTGGTCGGACATGGGGCAGGGCGAGGCGATCCGTGTGGTGGTCAACCGCCACGAGGAAGCGGAGGCCGAGCGGGTGGCCAGCGAGATCCTCACCCGGCGCATCAAGGAACGCGCCGAATGGCGCGACTTCGCCGTGCTCTATCGCGGCAACTTCCAGGCCCGGCTGCTGGAGCTCAAGCTGCAGCACTACCAGATTCCCTACAAGCTCTCCGGCGGCACCTCCTTTTTCTCGCGCAACGAGATCAAGGACGCCATGGCCTACCTGCGGCTGCTGATCAATCCGGCCGACGACAACGCCTTTCTGCGCATCGTCAATGTGCCACGCCGGGAGATCGGCCCCGGTACCCTGGAGAAGCTGGCCAACTACGCCACCGAGCGCGGCGCCTCGCTGTTCGCCGCCTGCCATGAGCTGGGGCTGGCCGAGCAGTTGCCGGCGCGGGCGGTCGAGCGCCTGGGGCGCTTCACGCATTTCATCGACGGCGTGCGGCGCCGTATGGACGGCGGCGACGCCATCGCCGCGATTCGCGGGATGCTGCATGAGATGGACTACGAGGCCTGGCTGTACCAGAACGCCAGCGCTCCGACCATCGCCGAGCGGCGCATGGCCAACGTCTGGACCCTGGTCGACCAGCTCGAGAAATCGATGCGGGCCGACCCGGATGAGGAAAGCCCCAGCACCGACACCGAGACCGACGATGTGGAAGCGGCGATCTCGCGGCTGGTGCTGCGCGACATCCTCGAGCAGCAGGCCGAGGAAGACGATTCCGACCGCGTTCAGCTGCTGACCATGCATGCCTCCAAGGGACTCGAGTTTCCGCATGTCTACCTGATGGGGCTCGAGGAAGAACTGCTGCCGCACCGCAACGCCATTGAAACGGGGAGCGTGGAGGAAGAGCGTCGTCTGGCCTATGTGGGCATTACCCGGGCGCGGCGCACCCTGACGCTGACGCTGGCTCGCCAGCGCAAGGCATATGGCGAGATGATGGACTGCACGCCCAGTCGTTTCCTCGATGAGCTGCCCGAGGATGCGCTGGAGTGGGAAGGCCGGGCCGATCGGGAAGACCCGGACAAGAAGCAGGCCCGGGGGCAGGATGCCATCGCCGGCCTGCGTTCACTGCTGGGGTAGGACGACGCGCGTTACTGCGACGCTTCGAGCAGGTAATCGACGGCGGCCTTGACCTCGGCATCGGAGAGACTGGGATCGCCGCCTTTGGGCGGCATGGCATTGAAGCCATTGATGACGTGGCTGTAGAGCGTATCGGTGCCCTTCTCCAGGCGTTGCGACCAGGTCTCGCTATCGCCCTTCTTCGGCGCATTGGCCACGCCGGTATCGTGGCAGGCCATGCATACGGCGTCGTAGACGGCCTGGCCATCGATATCGCCGTCTCCGCCCCCTGCACTGGTATCGCCACCTCCGGCCGAGGACGCGCTGGTTCCGCAGTCCTGGCCCTGCAGACAGAGGTCCCCCACCGGTGCCAGGCGCTTGGCGATGGTGTCGTGACTCGCGTCTTCCTGGGCGAAAGTCAGGCCCGTCAGGCCGAGGGTGGCCAGGCACCCCACGATCAGCTTGCTGGACTTCACTGTGCCACCTCTCTTGTTTTTGGACGGCGTCACGGTCGGCATTCGGGCCGCGCGTAACGCGACCGGAACGGCCATGCGATGGTGGTCAGTATAACCAGCATCGGCAAAAGCGGAAAAACGCGCTGATACCTCAAAGCACAGCGCCCGTCCGGGTGGACAGCCGCCAGGCGGCAAGGTAGGATAACGCCCGCCTCAGCGCAATCAGCTGTCAGGCATCAAGCGCCCTTAGCTCAGCTGGGCGTAGCCGGAACAGCAGAAGCACAGCTTCTGCCCGGTGGAGCGCCGAGCGCCATGCAAGGCGATCGGCAGGACCCGAAGGCAAGGCCTGAGGGGAGCGTCAGCAGCGCACAGCGCTGCCGGCGGACGGAGTGAACGAGGCTCCGACAAGCAGCAAATCCGCGCCCTTAGCTCAGCTGGATAGAGCGTCGCCCTCCGGAGGCGAAGGTCAAAGGTTCGAATCCTTTAGGGCGCGCCAGAATCGCAGTAGAAGCGGCCACCAGCTCACAGCAGCGGTGGCCGTTTTTCGTTGTGCGCACCGTTTCATTCGATGATCGGAGCCCCCGTCGCTGCACAAGCAGCGCGAGTCCTGAGGGCGTGGCGTTCTCGCGGGGCCAGCTTGCATACCTTCGCCCGGGTCTGCATCCTTGAGTGACATCTCCAATAAAGGCAAACCAGATGACCAAGCAACCCATGAGTCACAGCCTTCGCATCGCTGGCCTTGCCCTGGCCGCCGGCAGTGTCCTCGCCGCCGGTAACGTTCAGGCCCAGGACAAGGGAACCGTGGAACTGGGATATGTCGAGTGGTCCTCGGAAGTGGCTTCCACCAACGTGGTCCGCGCCGTGCTGGAACAGGCCGGTTACGATGTCGAGCTGACCTCATTGTCCGCTGCGGCCATGTGGCAGGCAGTCGCCAGCGGCGATTCCGATGCCATCGTCGCCGCCTGGCTGCCCACGACCCATGCCGACTATCTGGAACGTGTCGGCGATAAGGTCGAGAATCTCGGCCCGAACCTCGACGGCACCAAGCTCGGCCTGGTGGTACCCGAGTACACCGATGTCGGTTCCATCGATGAACTCAACGCCAACGCCGACACCTTCAATAACAAGATCATCGGTATTGATCCTGGCGCCGGCTTGATGGGCCTGACCGAGCAGGTCGTCGAAGAGTATGGCCTGGATCTCGACCTGCAGAGCGGCAGCGGGGCCACCATGACCGCTGCCCTGCAGTCGGCCATTCAGAACGAAGAGGACGTCGTGGTGACCGGCTGGACGCCGCACTGGATGTTCGCCCGCTGGGATCTCAAGTACCTGGACGATCCCAAGAACGTCTATGGCGGGGCCGAGCACATCAACACCATCGTGCGCCAGGGGCTCAAGAAGGACATGCCGGAGGCCTATGCCATCCTCGATGCCTTCGAGTGGACGCCCGAGCAGATGGGCGAGGTCATGCTGATGAACCAGGAAGAAGGCTCCGACCCGTACGAGAACGCCAAGCAGTGGGTCGAGGATAACCAGGACGTCGTGCAGGAGTGGCTGCCCGAGTCGTAAGCGAAACGCCTTGGTTCATTGAGGCAAGTAACGACAAGAGGGAGGTGCCGTTGGCACCTCCCTCTCTTGTTTTGTGCGCCCGGTAGGCGTCGGGCGGCATCGGAAACTATCTCATGCGCTCGGGCTCACTCGCCCCAGACATCCTTGGCGATTTGCACCACGAGCTCCAGCTTGGCCTGCTGCTGCGCTTCGCTCAGGGTATTGCCTTCCTCGGTGGAGGCAAAGCCGCATTGGGTGCTCAGGCAGAGTTGATCGAGGTCGACGAACTGGGCGGCTTCGTGGATCCGCGCCTTGACGTCCTCGGCGCTTTCGAGCTCGCCGGTCTTGCTGGTGACCAGGCCCAGCACCACCTTCTGGTGGCCCGGCCTGATGAAGCGCAACGGCTCGAACCCGCCGGCACGGTCGGTATCGTACTCGAGGAAGAAGGCATCGACATTCACCGACCCGAACAGGACCTCGGCAACGGGCTCGTAGCCTCCCTCTGAGATCCAGGTGGAGCGGAAGTTGCCTCGGCAGACATGCATGCTGACGACCAGGTCGTCCGGCTTGCCTTCCAGCGCCTTGTTGA
The DNA here is from genome assembly GCF_000196875.2 of Halomonas elongata DSM 2581. Taxonomy (NCBI): domain Bacteria; kingdom Pseudomonadati; phylum Pseudomonadota; class Gammaproteobacteria; order Oceanospirillales; family Halomonadaceae; genus Halomonas; species Halomonas elongata. Next base: position 3,962,201 of record NC_014532.2, on the reverse strand, counting down.
TCACCCGGGCGTAGGTTCGCTGCAGTTGTTGCGGGTCCTCGCCGCGTTCGACGATCTTGGCGGTCTGTTCCTCCGAGCAGAGGTAGGCCCAGACGGTGTCATCCAGCTGCAGATACCGGCAGCCCGCATCGTAGAAGGCCTGCAGGGCCTCCTTGTAGACCCGGGCCAGGTCATCGAAGAAGTCGTCGAGATTCGGGTAGGCCTCGACGCTGACCACGTTGCGGCCTCCCCGGAAATGCAGGACGCTCGGGCTCGGGATGGTCATCTTCGCCGTGACGCCATTCGTCACACTCTGGAGAAACCTGAAATGTTCCAGCATGGGGTGTTGGCCGAACCCCAGCTTACCGGTCACCCGAACGTTGCGTGACCGGGTCTGCACGCCGTTGAACTGGATGCCCTGATCGGCATCGTAGCCTTCCACTCCCTGCAGGCCTTCGAAGAAATCGAAGTGCCACCACGCACGGCGGAACTCGCCATCCGTGACCACTTGCAGTCCTGCCTGACATTGGCATGCCACGGCGTGTCGAATCGCCTCGTTCTCGACGCTACGCAGGCGGTCGGCATCCAGGTTCCCCGCCTGTTGCTGCTGGCGTGCATCCTTGACCGGCGAGGGGCGTAGCAGGCTGCCGACGACATCGGCACGAAAGGGGGGATGAGCAAGCTGCATCCTGAACTCCAGAGGTTGAGAGGAAAGAGGTTGGGTGAAAAATTATTTAACCGGCTAAATTTATGCGTCTGGGCGACAGACGTGAAGTGAGACTTCCTCAGGGGAAAGTGAATGTCATTCATGTCAGCCCCCTGAAGGTCCGAGGGCGATTCCGGATCTGCCGGGTGGGGCATTGTTTTATGCGTAGCATGCCCGCACCTACCGGGGACATCCCGGGAAACACTGAACAGTTCGTCCACGCAGGCACTTGTGCCGTGTTTTCCTCAATATGGGCACATGTAGTACTGCCCGACCGGAGGAGTCGAAACATGAGTAACGCGATCCAACCGATTCTCATCGTGATGACCAGCCATGCCACCAAGGGCGAAGGCGGTGATCCGACCGGGTTCTTTCTGTCCGAGGTCACGCATCCGCTGGCGGTGTTCGAGGCGGCGGGCATCCCGGTGGAGTTCGCTTCCATTCAGGGCGGCGAGCCACCCGTCGATGGCTTCGATCTCGACGACGAGACGAATGCCCGCTACTGGAACGATGCCGCTTTCCGTGAACGGCTCCGCCATACCAAGGTGCTGGCCGAGATCGATCCCGCCGATTACTCGGCGATCTTCTTCGCCGGTGGGCATGGTGCTGTGTGGGACTTCCCCGACAATACCGCCGTGCACGACAAGACGCGTGCGATCTGGGAGCGCGGCGGCGTGGTAGGGGCGGTCTGCCATGGCCCTGCTGCGCTGGTGAACGTGACCCTCTCGGATGGCACTCTCCTGGTAGCCGGCCGGGACGTCGCGGCCTTCACCGATGCCGAGGAGGACGCGGTCGGACTCACCGACGTCGTCCCCTTCCTGCTGGAATCGACGCTTGCCGAACGTGGGGCGAAGCTGCATCCCGCCGCTGACTGGACGGCCCAGGTAATCACCGACGGTCGCCTGGTGACGGGGCAGAATCCGCAATCGGCCACCGGAGTCGGGGAAGCGCTGCGCGACCTGCTCGTGTCCTCGAGCTGATCCGGTATCGGGCGCCCGCGCGGGATGTCTTCGGATATCGGTGCGGGCTGCCCTGATTCGAGCCATGTCGTGAGGGGCAGGCAGGAAATTAGACCAAAGTATATAGACCAAGGTATAATGCTCGGTACATTCCTCAACGCACAGGTTTGAATGTCATGACGACTACCAAGGTTGAACGTACCGACCGCATGCCCCTGCTCAAGCGCTTCGGCAAGATGGCATACCGTCTGCTGGAAACCATGACCGAGAGCGCCTACCGCGGCTTTCAGTCCCGCATGCCCTATGCCTACATCTGAGCCCTGTCGGGAAAACGCTGATTCATTGCTGTGCCCGATATCCTGGCCGCCGGCGGTACTCGTGCGCGAGCCCTGTCAAACCCTCATTTACGCACGTGTAAACTGCGGTTTTTCCGTTCCGGCGGCGGCCAGCCTCTCTTCGCTCGCGACATAAATCAGCGCTTTCTCAGCTCAAGATTCCCTCCGGCGAGCCGGCCACCCTATCTCCCTTGCCTTCGTTTTCGCTATCCGCCTTGCGTGATTGCCGGTAATACGGTTGTCTCGAAGCATCGCTAATGAATGGTCGATGCCATGGGCGTATCGGCCGCATGCCCACCGGACCAATTCGCGTGATCCTGGCCCGTTTGTTGTTCAAAACGAGGCACATTCGGCCCAAGCGCTATACAGTGAAGACGAGAGAAAACAACAGGGATTGTGAGACGGATGTCATGGTGGATGAAAAGGATGAATCGACGCAGGGTGGTGCCGAAGTGGTACATCACCCGACGGTGCGATGGCCAATGCTGGCGGCGTCCGGTACGGCGGCGGGTATCGTGCTGCTGGATGAGCGCTATCGCATATTGTGGGCCAACGAACGATTTGGCGTCTTGTCGGGCTGGCCGCTCGATGACGTGGTGGGGTATGCCGGCAAGGAGCTCGTGTATCGCCAGGCGCTGAAACCCTCATGGTTCACCACCGAGTTGCGGGCCGGTGCCTGGCAGCACGTGCAGCTCGGCGACGGCGAAGCGGAAAGCGTGCGGGGTGTGCTGATGGCCGAGACGCACCTGGCATCGCGTCGGGATGAGGCGGCAATCCTGTGGACCTTCGTCGATCTGCGCGACGAGGCGCCACACCGCTTTCATGCCTCCCTCGATGGAATGGTCAGTATCTGGGTGTTCGAAGACCGTCTGCAACATGGGCTGGCGCGTGCCGCTCGCCGCGACCGGCAGGTCGGTCTGCTGCTGTTCCGGCTCGACGATCGTGAGGCGCTCGGCGAGCGTTTTGCGGGGACCTGCCTTGAGGGTTTGCAGCAGCAGGTCGGTCGTCGCCTGGTTCAGACCCTGGACGTCGAGGACAGCCTGACCCGCCTGGGGCAGGATCACTGGGGCGTCCTGATCGAGCAGCCGGTGTCCCCCGAGGATCTGCAGATGGTGGCATTGAGCTGCCAGGAGGCCATGGAGGCGCCCTTCCGGACGGCGTCGACAGCGCCGCTTCTGACGCTCTCGGTCGGCATCGCCGTTTATCCACAGGACGGCGACACGAGCGAGTTGTTGATAAAAAGCGCCGAAACCGCTCTGTCGCGTGCGCCGCCGGCGAGCCATGCCTTCTTCGACCCCTCCCTCGAGGCGATCCTGGCGCAACGCCTGGCGTTGAGGGAATTCGTGCAGGGCGCATTGCTCCAACCGGCACTTCATTTCCGAATCGTCTACCAGCCCCGTCTGGATATCCATGACAGCCGTTGTCGGGATGTCGAGGCGCAACTACGCCTGCGCCACCCTGAGTGGGGCGAGCTGCTGCCGAGCGATTTCCTGCCGGTGGTGGCGGAAATGGGGCAGGCGGCATGGCTGGACCAATGGGCCATCGAACGCGTGGCGGCGCAGCGGGCGGCCTGGCAAGACATGGGGGGCGAACTGGCGACGCTGGGAGTGTCGCTGGATGTCGATGCGACCACGCTGGATCAAGCGGTGGCCGGGCGTCGCCCGCTGGATGTCATGCTGCGGCGTTTATCCATGGATCTGAGCTGGTTGTGCCTCGAGCTGGAGGAGCGGGCCTTCATCGCCCAGGCCGCCGAGCACACGCATCTCTTTCGGCGCCTGACGGCGCTGGGAGTGCGCTTGGCCGTCAGCCACGCCGGCCAGGAGCCTGTGGATATCATGCGTCTGGCCGGTTTGCCGGCTTCGAGGGTGACCTTCGGGTCACGGGTCGCTGCCGCCATCCACCGGGATGACACTTCGGCCGCCCGCGGCCTCGAAGCGCTGGCCCGCTGTCTGGAAACGCTGCAGCTCGAGGGTGTGGTGACGGGCGTCACGAGCGAGGTCCAATGGCAGGTCGCCGGTTGCCTGGCGGCGGGGCTTGCCCAGGGCGATGGACTGTGCGAGCCGTTGGAAGCCGAGGCGCTGGCGGCCTGGTTGGCAGCGCGAGCTTGATCAGGCCCGGGCATCCAGACGCCGTGACTGCAGGCTGGCGCGGCCGTCGGCGGCGTAGGTGTCGGGGTCGGCGAGGCGGTGGATGTAGTCCAGGGTGCGCTGATTATGCGTCATGCGCACCGACAGCAGGTGGCCGTTACCGGTATTGAGGCGTGCAACGCGCCTTGCGGCGTCGAGGGTCGCCTGCCAATGCGGCAGGCACTCGGCGTCCTCGGCAGCCTGTCGGGCTCCCGCCGGGCCCGGTGCGTATCCCAGCCGCTGTTGTATCCCGGCGCGCTTGGCTTCCGTCGATTCGAGGAGGTCATGCAGGTGCGCCTTGTCGTCGGCCAGGCGTTGCAGGGTGCGACCATCGGGCTGGCCTGTGAGCAGCAGCGCGCGTTCCTCTTCCAGCAGCATGGCGAGCGTATCGAGCCGCGATGTCTGGTCGTCGAGCAGGCGCGCCAGGCTCATGTGCGTGAGTCTCCATCGGCCAGCAGATCCTGCACGCTGGCGATCAGGCCGTCGGCAATGCGCTCGGGGTGGATCTCGAGACGGCCCTCGCGAATGGCGTCGCGCAGCTCGTCCACGCGGGCGGTATCGATGTCCTGGCTCGTGTCGGTGCCGGCCTGGCGCAGGTGCGTCATGGTGGCCGGGTCGTCGCCGGCGCGCCGGGATGGCGGCGCATCCTGTGCTTGCTGTGCCTGACGAGCCGGTTCGCCCTGCTTGGTTTGCTCGGGGCGCAGTGGCTGGTGGTTGTCGACTTTCACTGTGTTTGCCTCGTGACCGGTGCTGATAGGGAGGCTATCGGCTCGCGCGCCGTAAACTTGAGGTATCGATGATGTCGTCCAGTCTGGGCAAGACGGCATCAGTTGTCCACGACCAGGCGGCGTTCGCCGACCACCCGGGCATGGAGGATCTCGCGGTTGTCGAGACGCACGCGAATGCGATCGCCGCGTCCGCCCGGTGCCAGCGCCTCGGCCGGGCGCGTCACGCGGAACCCGGAACCACGCGCTTCGAGAGTGACCGCTTCGCCGCGCTGCACCAGTCGCGGCTTGCGTAGTTGATAGCCCCGCAGCACCTGACCTTCGGACAGTGGGCGCATGGCGACGCGCCCGATGGCCTGACCGGCTTCTCGCAGGGTCTGGCGCGGCAGGCGTGCCAGGTTGCCATGACGAATCACCAGGTGGTCTCGGGTGATCGTTTCGCCGGCGGCGACATCCCGGGCGGTCTCGAGGTAGGCGCCGATGACTGAGACCTCGGCCTGCAAGAAGCGGGTGCGTCGCCCCTGCTCGCCGCATTGTACGCCCACCGAGACGCGACCGATCAGCGGCTGGGAGTCGTTGGGCAGGAAGGGGCGTGGCGAGGGGCAGGCCGGGAACTTGGCCGCGGGTGGGTGCAACGTCACCTCGATCTCATCGCCCAGGGAGCTGGCTTGATCCTCGAGAAACTGCCGAACGCTTTCCAGCATCGCCTGATCGGCGGCGCGGGCCTGGGGCGCGAAGAGACTCGCCGCCACCAGGGCTAGCGCCAGGGCCATCGAGACAAGGATTGTCGCCGGAAGAGTTCGGGTCATCTCGCTTACGGGGTCGGTGGGCTCGGTTGTCGAGTCTAGCGCCGGCCGCGGCGAGAGAATCGCGGAAATGACCCCGGTAACGTCGGCTGTTCATGCCTTTGGGAGGACAGGGGAGTCGCTATTCTCCAACGTCGACGAATTCCTTTTCCGGAGAGTGCCGGATGATCGATCAGCTCGATGCCGCCTTCAACTTCCAGCAACAGGCCCTGTCGTTGCGCCATGAGCGCCAACAGGTGCTGGCCAGCAATATCGCCAATGCCGACACCCCGGGCTACAAGGCTCGCGACATGGATTTCTCCAGCGCGCTCGAGCAGGCCATGCAGCGGGGTGGCGGGAATGCCGAAGGACTCGCCCTGGAGCGGACCTCGGCGCGACACCTGGCGGGGCAGGCATCGACGCTGCCTCGCAGTGAGCTGCTGTACCGCGTGCCCGATCAACCCAGCCTCGACGGCAATACCGTGGACATGGACCGTGAGCGTGCCCAGTTCGCCGACAACTCCGTGCGCTACCAGGCGGCACTGACCTTTATCGGACGCCGGGTCCAGGGCCTCAAATCGGCCATGCAACCCGAATGACCAGGAGCGGCCATTATGTCGATGTTTTCCGTATTCGAAATTTCCGGCTCGGCGATGAGTGCCCAGTCGCAGCGCATGAACGTGACGGCCAGCAACCTGGCCAACGCCGACAGCGTGGCCGGCCCTGACGGCGAGGCGTATCGCGCCAAGCAGGTGCTGTTCGAGACGCGCGCCCAGTCGCGCACCGGTGTCGGCGGCGTCGGGGTGCGGGAGGTGATCGAGGATCCGTCGCCGATGCGCCGGCAATATCGCCCCGAGCATCCGCTGGCCGACGATCAGGGCTATGTGGACATGCCCAACGTCGATCCGGCGGCGGAGATGGTCAACATGATCTCCGCGTCGCGCTCCTACCAGGCCAACGTCGAGGTCATGGATACCAACAAGCAACTACTGCTCAAGACACTGAGCATGGGCGAGGGCTGACGGCATGGCCAATACCATTGATACCGGCGTGACCAGCACGCTCAACGGTGGCGGCTCGGCGGGCTTGAACGCCGGCCAGTCCAGCGCGTTGCGCGAGAATTTCATGACGTTGCTGGTGACGCAGTTGCAGAACCAGGACCCGCTCAATCCGATGGACAACCATCAGACCACCTCGCAACTGGCCCAGATCAACACCGTCAGCGGGATCGAGAAGCTCAACGACTCCCTCTCCGAGATCAATGGCCAGATCGACGCCGGCCAGTCCTTGCAAGCGTCCGGTCTGATCGGCAAGGGCGTGCTGGTGCCGGGCAATCGCGTCCTGCTGAGCCAGGGGGAAGACGGCGAAGTGACGACCACGCCCTTCGGTGTCGAGCTGCAGCGCCCCGCCGACAACGTCACCGTCACCATCACCAATGGCGATGGCCAGGTCATCAATCGCTATGACGTCGGGGCGGTGGAGAGCGGCGTGGATTCCTTCAGCTGGAACGGCAAGACCAGTAGCGGCGAAACCGCCGCCGAGGGCGCCTACAACGTCTCGGTCGAGGCCACTTACGAAGGTGAGCCGGTAGCGGTCGAGGCGCTCAACTACGCCGTGGTCAACAGTGTCTCACCGGCCGACGAGAACAGTGACATTCAGCTCGACCTGGGGGCCGTCTACGGTCGGGTCGGCCTGCCCGATATCAAGCAGATCCTGTAACGCCAGATCCTTAACGCCACCTGTTTACGACAAGGGGAACCAGACATGGGCTTTTCACAAGCGCTCAGCGGTCTCAATGCGGCATCCTCCAGCCTGGATGTGCTGGGCAACAATATCGCCAATTCCCAGACCGTGGGGTTCAAGGGCAGCGACACGTTGTTCGCGGATGTCTACGCCAACTCCAAGGTCGGGCTTGGCACCAAGGTTTCCCGGGTGTTGCAGGATTTCGGCGAGGGCAACCTGGAGTCCACCGGTCGCAATCTGGATCTGGGCATCAGTGGCGAGGGCTTTTTGCGCTTCCAGCAGAACGGTGAGGTGGTCTACTCGCGCAACGGCCAGCTTTCCATGACGGCGGATGGGTATCTGGAGAATGCCCAGGGCGCACGCCTGATGGGCTTCGGTGTCAATGACGCCGGCCAGGTGCAGACCGGCGGCCAGCCCTCGGTGCTGCAGGTCTCGGCCGAGGAGATGGCGGCCAGCGCCACCACCGATGTTGCCACCACGCTCAACCTGGATTCCCGTGAAGCGGTCGGCGAGCAGCTCGACCAGGTCGATGTGACGACCGACATGTCGGACCCGGCCAATAACCAGCAGACGCTGGACTACCACTACGCCAACAACTTCACGGCCTACGACTCTCTCGGTAACCCGCGCAACGCCACTGTCTATTACCAGAAGACCGGCGCCAACAGCTGGACCGGTCGGGTGACGATGGACGGCCATTACGACGCCAGCAACGACTTCACGCTCACCTTCAACAACAGCGGTCAGCTCGCCACCATCAATGGCAACGATGCCGGCGATCCGGCCAATATGCCGACCGTCAGCGTGGCGAGCGACAATACGACGCCGTTGGGCGGTGAGCCCGCCGAACTGTCTTTCACGCTCGATATCGCCGGTTCCACCCAGTTCGGCAATACCTCCCGGGCCAGCGACCTGATCCAGGATGGTTACACCTCGGGTTCCCTGGTGGGTATCAGCATCGAGGATGACGGCACCATCGTTCGCAATTACACCAATGAGCAGTCGCGCCCGGCGGGCCAGGTTTCCCTGGCCAGCTTCCGTAATCCGGAGGGCCTCGATCCGGTGGGCGACAACGCCTGGGCCGCCACGGCCGCCTCCGGGCAGGAGCTCGTCGGCGCGCCGGGCACCGGCCAGCTTGGCGGCATCCAGTCGGGCGTGGTGGAGAGCTCCAACGTCGACATGGCCCAGGAGCTGGTGGACATGATCGTCACCCAGCGCGCCTACCAGGCCAACTCCCAGACCATCAAGACCCAGGACGAAGTCCTGCAGACCGCCATCAACCTGCGCTGATCGCGCCGGAGTGACACATGGATCGCATGCTCTACACCGCCATGAGCGGGGTCCGGCAAAGCATGGAGCAACAGGGCGTGGTCAGCCACAACCTGTCGAACGTCTCCACCACCGGCTTTCGCGCCCAGCTTCACGCCATGCGTGCCGTACCGGTCCAGGGCGATGGCGAACTGGATACCCGGGTCTCGGTGGCGGCCTCCACCCCCGGCTCGGACTTCTCGCCGGGGCCGATGAACCGCACCGGGCGCACCCTGGATGTCGCCATGCAGGGGAATGCCTGGCTGGCCGTGCAGGCCTCGGACGGCAGCGAGGCCTATACGCGGCGCGGTGACCTGCAGGTAGACGGTGACGGCCTGTTGCGCAGCGCCGGCCGCCCGGTGATCGGCGAGAACGGCGGTCCGATCCAGGTGCCCCTTGGCTCGCAACTCTCCATGGGCAGCGATGGCACGATCAGCGCCATCGCCCCCGGACAGCAAGCCGATGCCCTGGCGGCGGTGGGGCGCATCAAGCTGGTCACGCCCGAGCAGGGCGGGCTGGAGCGTGGCGTCGATGGCCTGTTTCGTGCACCGCCCGGTGAGGACGGCGCCGTGGCGGCACTGCCCGCCGACGATCAGGCCCAAGTGGTCAGCGGTGCCCTGGAAGGCAGCAATGTCAGTGCCGTGGACGCCATGGTGTCGATGATCGACGTGGCTCGCCGCTACGAGTTGCAGACCAAGGTCATCGAAACCGCCGACGAGAACGCCCAGCGCGCCAACAGTCTGCTCACCCTGCGGGGCTGACGCGACAGGATCACGAGGAACCCGAGATGATCAACTCATTGTGGACGGCCAAGACCGGCCTGGAATCCCAGCAGGTCAAGCTGGACGTCATTTCCAACAACCTGGCCAACGTCAATACCAACGGCTTCAAGCGCTCGAGGGCGGTGTTCGAAGACCTGCTCTACCAGAACCTGCGTCAGCCAGGTGCCCAGAACAACGTGCAGAACCGCCTGCCTTCCGGCATGCAGGTCGGTACCGGGGTGCGTCCGGTGGCCACCGAACGGCTGCATACCCAGGGGGGGCTCGAGAACACCGGTAACTCTCGCGATCTGGCCATCAACGGCAAGGGATTCTTCCAGGTTCGCATGCCGGACGGCACCACGGCCTACACGCGCGACGGCAGTTTCCAACTGGACGAGAACGGCCAGATGGTGACGGCCAACGGCTATCCGCTGGAGCCGGCCATCATCATTCCGCAGAACGCCCTGTCGGTGAGTATCGGCGAAGACGGGATCGTCTCGATCACCGAGCCGGGCAGCAGCGAGTCCAACGAGGTCGGCCAGATCAGCGTGTCCAGCTTCGTCAATCCCACCGGCCTCGAGAGCATCGGTGGCAACCTGTATCGCGAGACCACCGCTTCCGGGCCGCGCAACGAGGGCATTCCCGGCATGAACGGCGCGGGCCGTCTCTCCCAGGGGTATGTCGAGACCTCCAACGTCAATGTCGTCGAGGAAATGGTCGGCATGATCCAGACCCAGCGCGCCTATGAGATCAACAGCAAGGCGGTGCAGACCAGTGACGAAATGCTGGCGCGTCTCACCCAGCTATGACGGGGAATGACGCGATGAGCGGAAGGTGCAATGGCAAGGGCGCGAGCATGAGCGGGATGCGATCGGGAATCGGGTACCGGGGGCTCGCGGTCGCGCTGCTGCTGGTGGTGCTGCTGTTGGGCGGCTGCGCCCAGATTCCGCGGGCGTCGGTGGTCGGTGAGCAGGAAAAGATCGATATCCCCGATCGTCAAAGGCCCATACCCAATGGGTCCATCTATCAGGCGCATCGGGGCTATCAGCCGCTGTTCGAGGATCGTCGCCCCCGCCAGGTCGGCGATGTGCTGACCATCGTCCTGGACGAGCAGGTCAGCGCCAGCAAGAACGCCCGTTCCAACGCCGACCGCAACGGCTCTGCCAGCCTGGCGTTCGACCAGTTGCCGGACGCCCTCGACACCCTCGCCGAGTACGGTTTCGACATCGAGGGCGAGAGCGATTTCGCGGGTGGCGGCGGCGCCCAGGCCAACAACTCCTTCACCGGCACCATCACCGTCTCGGTCATCGAGGTGTTGAATAACGGCAACCTGCGTGTCCGGGGCGAAAAGCAGATCGCCATCAATCAGGGCACCGAGTTCATCCGTTTCGGCGGCGTGGTCAATCCGCGCTCCATCACCGGCAAGAATACCGTGCCTTCCACCTCGGTGGCCGATGCCCGCATCGAGTACGTCGGTGACGGCTACATCAACGAAGCGCAGCACATGGGCTGGCTGCAACGCTTCTTCCTCAACATTTCGCCTTTCTAACGGGTGGTCGGATGAGTTTCACGAACGCGCGCAGGACCCTTTTGCTCCGTTGTTGGCTGGTGCTGCTGCTTGGCCTGATCGCCCTGCCGGCCCAGGCGGAGCGCATTCGTGAGATTGCCAGCTTTGCCGGCGTGCGCGACAACGCCCTGGTGGGCTATGGGCTGGTGGTCGGGCTGGACGGCAGCGGCGACCGGACCATGCAGGCCCCCTTTACCGGCCAGAGCCTGACCAACATGCTTTCGCAGTTGGGTATCACCGTGCCCGCCGGCACCAACATGCAGTTGCGCAATGTGGCGGCGGTGATGGTGACGGCCAATCTGCCGGCATTCGCTCGGCAGGGGCAGCGCCTCGATGTGGTGGTGTCCTCGGTGGGCAATGCCGACAGCCTGCGTGGCGGCACCCTGTTGATGACGCCGCTCAAGGGGGCCGATGGCGAGACCTACGCCATCGCCCAGGGCAATGTACTGGTCGGTGGTGCCGGTGCCTCCGCCGGTGGATCGAGTGTGCAAGTCAACCAGCAGGCCGGAGGGCGCATCGCCAATGGCGCCACGGTGGAGAGGGAAGTGCCCCTGGTGCTGGGCAGCAACGGCGGTCGCCTGGAGCTGCAACTCGACCGCAGCGATTTCGGCACGGTCCAACGGGTGGTCAGCGCCATCAACCAGTCGTTCGGCTATTCGGTGGCGTCCGCCCAGAATGGCCGGGTCATTTCCCTGGACGGCCCGAGCGATGCCAATGCGCGGGTCAACTTCATGGCCCGGGTCGAGAACCTGGAAGTCACCCCCACCGAGGCGCCGGCCAGGGTGGTGCTCAACTCGCGTACCGGGGCCATCGTGCTCAACGGTGCCGTCACCCTGCGCCAGGCCGCGGTAGCCCAGGGCAATCTGTCGATCGTCATCGACAGCGACTATGGCGTCAGCCAGCCGAATCCCTTCACCAAGGGCGAGACCGTGGTGGTACGCGACACCGAGGTCAGCATCGAGCAGCAGCCCGGCACCCTCAAGGTCGTGGAAGGCGCCGATCTGCTCGATGTGGTGGACGCCCTCAATTCCCTGGGCGCCACGCCCAATGATCTGATGTCGATTCTCGAGGCCCTGAAGGCGGCGGGATCGCTGCGAGCCGAACTGGAGATCATCTGATGAGCCTGGGTAGCGGACAAGGTGTCGGCGAGTCTCTCGCCATGGACGTGCAGGGGCTGGAGCGGCTCAAGCATACCGCGCGCAGTGCTCCGCAAGAGGGCCTGGAAAGCGCGGCCAAGAAGTTCGAGGCGATGTTCGTGCAGATGATGATGAAGAGCATGCGCGACGCCGTGCCGAGCTCGGGCCTGCTCGACGACCGTAACACCGACTTCTACACCTCGATGCTGGACAAGCAGCTCTCCCAGCACATCGCCGAGCGTGGCACCGGGCTTGCCGAGCAACTCTTCGCCCAACTGGGAGACCGGCTCGACGATGCCCGCCCGCGCCAGGGCGAGGACAACGCGGCACTGATCGCCGGCATTCCCCGCGGCACGCCGCGCCCCCTCGAGGATGCGCTGGTGCCCGACGAGCCCGATGTCGACATGCCCGACAACTTCCTCGATGAAGTGAAGACCGTCTCCGCCGGGGCCGGAGAGACCACCGTTGCCGATGACCGGCCGGCCCATGTGCGCGATTTCGTCGAGCGCCTCTCGGCGCCGGCGCAGGCGGCCAGTGAAGCCTCCGGCGTGCCGGCCGAGCTCATCCTCGCCCAGGCCGCCCTGGAAACCGGCTGGGGACGCCACGAGATTGCCACGCGAGGCGGCGGCAACAGTCACAACCTGTTCGGCATCAAGGCCGGCGAGAACTGGCGGGGCGAGACCGCCGAGATCACCACCCATGAAGTCATCGACGGTGAGCGTCGGGCGGTGCGTGATCGCTTCCGCGTCTACGACTCCTTCGAGGCCGCCTTCACCGACTATGCCCGCCTGGTCGGCAACAACCCGCGCTATGCCGAGGTGAGCGATGCCACCACGCCCGAACAGGCCGCCCATGCCCTGCAGCGCGGTGGTTATGCCACCGACCCGGCGTATGCCGACAAGCTGGTTGCGGTGATGGATTCGCTGGGCCCGTTGAACGGCTCGCGGCTCGCGGGGCGCTGATCGCTGGCTTTTCATGCCGAGGTCGGCCTCAAGTCTGACACCCATCGGCCGATAATGGTGTCATCGGCACAAGGAACCTCCGAGATGAGTATCTTCTCCACCGGACTCAGTGGGCTCAACGCCGCGCAGAACGCCTTGAGCACCACCAGCAACAACATCAGCAACGTCTTCACGCCGGGCTACAACCGCGAGGTGGCGATCCTCGGCGAGAGCGCCTCCGGAGGCGGGGTGCAGGTCAACGACATCCAGCGCCAGTTCGATCGCTATGTCGCCGACCAGCTCAATGCGGCCACCAGCGAATCCAGCGCCCTGGAGACCTATGGCAACCAGGTGGAGCAGATCGACAGCCTGCTGGCCGATGAGCAGGCGGGGCTGGCGCCCTTGATGCAGGATTTCTTCTCCTCGATGGAGGATCTCGCCAGTTCCCCCGCCGATCCCGCCGCCCGTCAGGGAGTGCTGGGCAGCGCGGATACCCTGAGCGCCCAGTTCCGCTCCTTCGACGGTTACCTGCAGGACATGCAGGAGGGCATCAATGGCCAGATCCGCGACGAGGTGACCCAGATCAACAATGCCACCGAGCAACTGGCCGGCATCAACCGCGAGATCTCGCTGGCCCGGGCACGCGATGGCGAGGCTCCCAATGGCCTGCTCAACCAGCGCGACCAACTGGTCCACGAGCTCAACGAGCGGCTGGGGGTGCGTCTCGACGTTCAGGACGGCAAGGCCTATAACGTCAGCCTGCCCAACGGCCAGCCGTTGGTGGCCGGATCGCGCTCGTTCGAGCTGCGGGCCATCGACTCGCCCGACGATCCGCAGCGCACCGTGCTGGGGTATCGCAACTCGGGGGGCAACATCGTCGCCATCGACGAGAACGCCGTGACCGGTGGCAGCCTGGGTGGGCTGATGAGCTTTCGTGCCGAGACCCTGGACAAGACCCAGAACCAGATCGGCCAGATGGCCGTCTCGCTGGCGACGGCCTTCAACGCTCAGCATGCCGAGGGCGTCGATCTGCAAGGCGAAGCCGGCGGCGACTTTTTCTCGATCGGCCAGCCGCGCACCTATGCCGCCGCCGACAATCCGGGCGGGGCCGAAATCACCCAGGCGAGCTTCGATAGCGAGAACATCGATCGCCTGCGGGCCAGCGACTACACCGTCAGGGTGACCGACAGCGAGAGCGACCCGCCCGCTTTCGAGGTCAGGCGGCGCGACACGGGCCAAGTGCTGGACGCCGCCGAGGTGACCTTCAATGATCCCGGCAATGACGGCAGCGACGCGACCCTGAGCTTCGGCGGCGTGACGCTGACCTTCGACGACACTGCCAAGCTGGCCGATCACGACAGCTTCGAGGTCCAGCCGGTGCGCAACGCGGCGGGCAGCCTGGAACGCGCGATCGGCGATCCGGAGCGCATCGCCGCGGCCGGCGCATCGGGCGGCTCAGGCAACAATGAGAACGCCCTGGCCATGCAGGATCTGCAGGGCGCCGCTCTGGTCGGCGGCTCGGCCTCGCTCAGCGGTGCCTACGGCGCCATGGTCAGCGATGTTGGCAATCGCACCAATGTCGTCCAGGTCAACCTGGAAGCCCGGCAGAGCCTCACCGAGCAACTGGAGGCCACCCAGCAGTCCGCATCCGGCGTCAATCTCGACGAGGAAGCCGCCAACCTGATCCGCTACCAGCAGTACTATCAGGCCAACGCCAAGGTCATCGAAGCCGGCAAGACGATGATCGACACCATTCTCGGCCTGCGTGCCTGATTTCGGGAGTGACTCACATGCGTATCAGCACCGTCACCATGTTCGAGCAAAGCGTCTCCTCCATGAATCGGCAGCAGAGCGACTTTCTCGACGTGAGCCAGCAGATCGCCAGCGGTCGGCGGGTGGTGAACCCTTCCGACGATCCCCAGGCCGCCTCGCGGGCCGTGGGGGTAGGCCAGGCCAAGGCCGTCACGGAGCAGTACGGCGACTCGCGGGTCAGCGCGCGCAACGCGCTCTCCCAGGGCGAGAGCGTGCTCAACAGCGTCAGCGACGCCGTGACCAGTGCCAAGACGCTGCTGGTCCAGGCCTCCAGCGATACCTTGAGCGATGCCGACCGTGAATCCGTGGCCAGTGAGCTGCGCGGTGTCTATGAAACCCTGGTCGGCCAGGCCAATGCCACCGACGGCAATGGCCGTTATCTGTTCGGTGGCTACGAGGACGGCAGCCCGCCCTTCGTCGAGAACGGCGACGGCCACATGGAATATGTCGGCAGTACCGAGGTTCGACGCCAGCGCATCGACGCCTCGCGCGTGATGGAAGTGAGCGACAGCGGTCAGGAGATCTTCCGCAGTGTACCGAGCGGCGCCGGTTACGTGGCCGAGGCCGCTGCCGGCAATGACGGCAGCTTGACCTTCAAGGGACCGCAAACCCTCGACGCCGATGCCGACGATTACGGCAAGCGCTTCGAGATCAGCTTTGCCGAGGACGGCGGTACGCTGAGCTACTCGGTGAGCGCCGATGGTGCGCCCGTGGCGGGCATGCAGGATGTCGCCTATCAGGCCGGCGATTCGCTGCGCTTCGGAGGCTTGAGCATGGAGCTGAAGGGCGAGCCCGCGGACGGCGACAGCCTGACGGTCGGCCCTGCCGAAAGCATGGATCCGGACCTTTTCCAGACCCTCGAGAAGGCCATCGGCGTGCTGGAGAATCCTGCCGAGACCTCCCGGGAGAAGGCGGCGCGCGGCAACACCCTGAATACCGCGATGCGCGAGCTCGACCACAGTCTCGACAACGTGCTGACCGTGCGAGCCTCCATGGGCGCGCGACTCAACGAGCTAGACGTGGTCGATTCGGTGAGCGACAACCGCATGCTCAACTATGAACAGACCCTGTCGGACCTGGTCGACCTGGACTATGCCGAGGCGATTTCCGAGTACAGCCTGCGCCAGATCGGCATGCAGGCGTCCCAGAAGACCTTTGCGGACCTGAAGGGCATGTCGTTGTTCCAGTATCTCTGAAATCGAACCGAATGAAGCACCGTGCGGCGCGGAAGCGTCGCCGACATGTCACCTTCCACGGTTTTTGTCCCGCCCAGGCCTCCAGCCTGGGTTTTTTTTGTCATTCCGGCGGGGCGAGCCGTGCGCAGGCCCGCAATCAGGTGGCGGGAGGCATGGTGGCCAGTACATCGAGCAGCCCGCGCAGGGCGTCGATCCCCTGGCCGAAGAGCCGCTCGAGGAAGCGATCCAGGTCGGTCATCAACACCATCAACAGGATGATGCCCACGGTCAGCGAGGTGGGAAAGCCGATGTTGAACACCGTGAGCTGCGGTGCCGCGCGATTGAGGATGCCCAGCGAGAGGTTGATGATCAGCAGCGAGGCCACCAGGGGCAGGGCCAGCAGCATGCCCGAGGTGAAGATGGTGGCGCCGTAGCGGACCAGCATCATGAAGGCGGCGGGATCGAAGCGCCCTATGCCGATGGGTAGGCTGCGAAAGCTGTTGGCGAGGACTTCGAGCACCACCAGGTGTACGTCGAGGGCCAGGAACATTAGCAATGTGATCATGTACAGCAGTCGCGAGAGCACCATCATGTTGGTGCCGCTGGAAGGATCGAAGAAGGTGGCGAAGGCCAGGCCCATCTGCAGGCCGATGAACTCGCCGGTGGCTTGCACCACTGCCAGGGTCACGCGCATGACCAGGCCCATGGCGGCGCCGATCAACAGTTGCTCCGTTAGGATCCCGAGTCCCTGCCAGGAGACGATCGCGACATCCGGCATCGGCGGCAGCATGGGCGCGATCACCACCGTCAGCGCCCCGGCCAGGGCGATCTTGGCCTGGCGCGGCACGCTGGAGTGTCCCCACAGCGGTGAACTGAGCATCAGCCCCGTGATCCTGGCGAAGGGCCACAGGAAGGCGACCAGCCAAGCGTGCAGTTGGGCGAAGGTGACCTCGACCATGCCGGAAGCCCGCGGTCAGGAAATGAGCGTCGGGATGTTGCCAAGCAGCTCCCGGGTGAAGTCGGTGATCAGCTTGAGCAGCCAGGGGCCGGCCAGCACCAGCACGGTGAACACCGCCAGGATCTTGGGAATGAACGACAGCGTCATCTCGTTGATCTGGGTGGCGGCCTGGAACAGGCTCACCAGCAGGCCGGTGAGCAGCGCCGTCAGTAGCAGGGGGCCGGCCAGCAGCAGGGTGACGCGCATGCCCTGATAGGCAAGGCTCATAACCGTTTCGGGTGTCATGCGTGTCTCCTCGGGCCGGGCGTCACAGATAGAAGCTTTCCGCCAGCGAGCCGATCAGCAACTGCCAGCCATCGACCAGCACGAACAGCATCAGCTTGAACGGCAACGAGATGGTGATCGGCGGCACCATCATCATGCCCAGCGACATCAGGGTGCTGGCCACCACCAGGTCGATGATCAGAAAGGGGATGAAGATGGTGAAGCCGATCTGGAAGGCCGTCTTCAGCTCGCTGGTCACGAAGGAGGGCACCAGGATACGCATGGGAACGTCCGCCGGGCCCTGCAGCTCGCCGATGTCGGCCAGGCGGGCGAACAGCGCCAGGTCGGGTTCCCGGGTCTGGGCCATCATGAATTCCCGCAGCGGGCCCTGGGCCTGGCGCAGGAACTCGGGAAAGTTGATGTCGCCATTGGACAGCGGGACCCAGGCCTGGGCGTGTACCTCGCCGAAGACCGGCGCCATGATGAAGAAGGTCAGAAACAGCGCCAGCCCCAGCAGGACCTGATTGGGCGGCGTGGCCTGGGTGCCCATGGCGGTGCGCAGCAGGCTCAGCACGATGATGATGCGGGTGAAGCTGGTCATCATCAGCAGGGCCGCCGGCAGGAAGGCCATCGAGCTGAGCAGCAGCAGGGTCTGCAGCGACAGCGACCACTTCTGGCCGCCGTCCTCCATGGGCTCGCTGATGATGCCGGGAATCTGCTGGGCCTCGGCCAGGGAGGGCAGCGCCAGCAAGAGCAATGTCAGCAAGAGCAAGCTCAGCAAGAACGATGCCCGCAGGATCGGCGCCGACGAGGGTCGGGGCAGCGGGCGCGGAAAGCGCCAGGGGCGAAGCGGCAGGCTGGTCATGACATTCCCCGTGGCCCGGCGTCGTCTGCCGAGGCGTTGCGGCGCAGTGCCCGTGCGAAGCGCCCGGCGAAGCCGCCGTCGTCGGTGGGCGTGTCGGCCGCCGCGGTCGCTTCCCGTGGTGCGGGCAGTTCATGCAGCTTGTTGACCTGGCCGCCGCCGACGCCGAGCACCAGCCAGGTCGCTTCGATCTCGACCACCACCACCCGCTCGCGGTTGCCCACATTGGTGCTGCCGATGACCTTCGGGCGCGGTCCCCGGCCTGTGCCGGCTCCGCCGAGACGGCGCAGCAGCAGATGGCAGATCAGGATGATGGCGATGACGAGCGCCAGGGCGGCAACCGTCTTGCCCAGGGTCGCCATGCCGATCAGCGCATCGCCGCCCTGGGCGATGCCGTCGGCGACGGCACCGTCGAGATCGGTATTCTGGCTCATCGATTCAGCTTCTGGACCCGCTCGGAGGGCGTGATGATCTCGGTGATGCGGATGCCGTACTTGTCCTCGACGACGACCACCTCGCCCTGGGCGATCAGGTAGCCGTTGATCAGGATATCCATGGGCTCGCCGGCCAGGCCCTCGAGCTCGATCACCGAGCCCTGGGCCAGTTCGAGCAGTTGCTTGATGGTCAGGCGCGTGCGGCCCAGCTCCACGGTCAGCTTGACCGGGATATCCATGATCATCTCGAGGTCGCGGGGCATCGAGGCGTTCTCGCCCTGCTCCAGCGGCTGGAAGACACTGTCGCCGGCGGTGCGGGCGTTGTCCGTCGAGCTATCGGATGCAGCGGTATCGGCACTCTCGGCGGCTTCCTGTTCGGCCAGGGCCTCGGCCCAGGGATCCGCTTGCTGTTCGCTATCCTCGGAGGCGCTGTCGCCCTGCTGCTCCGACATGGCGTCGGCCCAGTCGTCGTCGCCGGCGTTGTGGTCGGGCTTGTTGGGGTCAGTCATGATGGGGATCCTCGGGTTTCGGCTCGGACGCCTTGACGAAGGCATCGGACGGCGCATGGTCGGCGGCGTGGTCGAACAGGCGCAGGACGCGCAGTGCCCGCTGGCCGTGCTGGCTGCCGTACTCGCACTCCATGACCGGCACCCCATCCACCTTGGCTGTCACCGTCTCGGGCAGTTCCAGGGGCAGGATGTCGCCTACCTCGAGCGCGGTGACATCGGCGATCCGCGAGGGGAGATCGGCGAAGTCGGCGACCAGTTCGACCGTCGAGTGGCGAATCTCGCCGGCCATGCGCCGTGTCCAGGTGCTGTCCTGGTCCTGGTGACCATCGCTCAAGGGGTTGATGAGCAGGTCGCGCAGCGGCTCGATCATCGAGTAGGGCATGCAGATCTGGAAGCTGCTGGCCAGGTTGCCCACCTCGAGATTGAAGTTGGTGTTGACCACGATCTCGTTGGGCGAGTTGGTGATGTTGGCGAACTTTGCCTGCATTTCGGAGCGCAGGAAGCTGATCTCGAGGGGGTAGACCGACCGCCACGAGTCGCTGTAGGCCTCGATGGCCAGGCGCAGCATGCGCTGGATGATGCGCTGCTCGGTGTTGGTGAACTCGCGCCCTTCCGATTTGGTCAGGAAGCGGCCGTCGCCACCGAACAGGTTGTCCACCACCATGAAGACCAGATTGGGCGGAAAGACGATGAGCGCCGAGCCCTTCAGCGGCTTCATGGCGATCATGTTGATGTTGGTGGGGACCGGTACGTTGCGGGAGAACTCGCTGTAGCTCTGGTAGCGCACTGAATCCACGGTGATATCGGCACTGCGCCGGATCAGGTTGAACAGGCCCATGCGGAAATGGCGGGCGAAGCGCTCGTTGATGATATCCAGCGTATGCAGGCGTTCGCGGATGATGCGGTGCTGGGAGGCCGGGTCGAAGGGGCGGACCTTGGGAGCACTGCCGCCGCTGCCGGTGGCCTCATCATCGCCGCTGACGCCCTTGAGCAGGGCGTCGATTTCATCCTGGGACAGCAGATCGTCCTGAGACATGGGGTGACTTCGCGACCTCGCCGCTATTGCACGATGAATTCGGTGAAGAGCACATCCTCGATGGCGAGCTCGGGTTGCGTCTTCTCCATCGGGGCCTCGAGCGTGGCGATGATTTCGTCGGCCAGCCGCTTCTTGCCGTCCGCCGAGGTCAGATCCGCGGCCTGCCTGCCCGAGAGCAGGGTCAGCAGCCGACTGCGTACCTGCGGCATGTGGGCTTCGAGCAGCTCGCGGCTTTGGGTATCGGTCACCTTCAACGAGATACCGGCGTAGAGCAGCCGGGCCCCATGGTCATCCTCGGCCAGGTTGACGGTGAAAGGGTTGATCTCGACGAAGATCGGCTCCCGATATTCGACGTTCGCGTGCTCTTCCGCCTGGGCCTGTTCCATGCCCCCTTGCTGGGTGAACAGCATGAACAGGGCCGAGGCGGTGACCGCCAGGCTCATGACGACCAATATCACCAGCAACCACAGCAGCTTTCGCGAGCCGCCTTCGGATGTTGCCATTACCGCTCCTATCCAGACATTTACGCCAATGTGTGGGGGATTATGCCGATCCGGGACCGGGCATGATGAAACGAACAGGCCCAGTGAAAGGGCCTATCTCGTGTTTTTGCCGAGGGTGCCGGGGATCAGGCGTAGAGATCGACGCGTCCATCCGGGGACATGCTCACGGCCACATGGCGATCGGGGGTGAGCTCGCCGCCGGCCAATTCATCGTCGCCGCTCCCGGCCGGGGTCGTGCCTCCACCGGCGAAGCCGCCACCGGTGTCATTGGCGCCGCCCTGGTGTTGTTCGCCCACCGATGTTTCGCCGAGGGTGATGCCCTGCTCCGCCAGCGCTTCACGCAGTTGCGGTATGGCCTGTTCCAGCGCCTGTCGTACCGGGGCGTGGGCGGAGAGGAACTGGGCATGGGCGCCCTGGTCACCGACCTTCAGCGAGACCGAGAGAGGGCCCAGCTCGGCGGGGTGCAGGCGCATCTCGATACGCTGCTCGCCGCTGCCCTGGCTGAAGCGCAGTAACTGCCGACCCAGTTGCTGGGACCACTCCTGGCTGCCCACCGGGGCGTTCAGGCTGGCCTGGGCGAGGGGCGTGGAGGCGTTCGCGCCGGGGGCTGCCTGGCCGGGACTGCCGGTGTGCTGGGCCGCTGCATGGGTCGAGACGGCGGTGTCGAGTCGTGGGGCGGCGGCGTCCGCATCGCCCTGTGTCGGCACGAAGGCCGTGGCGGCCGCCGGTTCGCGGGGTGTCGTCGACGGAGCGGAGGCGCCGGCTGCTGCCCCCGGGCTTGGCCGCTGTTCCGGGGCCTGGGGCGAGGGCAGCTCGCGCGAGGCGGCGGCGGGACGCTGTGGATCGGTGTCGCGCGGCTGGCGTGCCATGGCGGTGTCGAATGCCGCTTCGTCCGGGCGGGTGGCGGTCGCTGCCGTGGCGTCCTGCGACATGGCCTGCCGTGACATGCCCGCCGATGGAAGGTTCGCCTGTGGCATGGCCTGCCGCGCGCCGCCTGCCTGGGAGGGCGACATGGCGGCGCCGGCAACGGTGGCCCGGAGACCGGGCTCCGCTTGTGGAGCTGCCTGTGTCGCCGCCTGGGTGCCGGCCCGCTCGATCAACAACAAGCGTTCCATGGTGGCGGCCAGTGCAGGAGAGGACGTGTCGCCATCCTCGGATGGCGCCGGGTCGCGGGATATCGCCGTCGGCTCCAGCGGGGCGAGAGTCGCTTCTTCGGCCCATTGCGGCCAGCCGTTCGTCTCCTGAACCAGCGCGGCGACATCGGAGGCCGTATCGCCTGTGGCATCGAGCGCCTGTTGCGGCGCTTCTCGCCCGCCGGGAGATGACGAAAGCGCTGCCATGGCGTCGCGGAAGGTGTCGCGCACGGCGTTGTCGGTCCCGCCGGCGCTGCCCGGTGCGGTGTCGGGCGAGGCGGCCTTGCCGAGTGCACCGATGAGTCGCGGTAGGATTTCCATGGCTGTCTCCTTGCTGTTCGTTTCAGCCCCCGAACAGGGGTGCCCGCTGCCGCCCGCTATTGACCAGGTCGTCGCTGGCGCGCTGTTCACGTCTCTGCTCAGCGCGGCGGCGCACCGCCTCGCGACGTTCGGCCAGGGTGTCGTAGGCGTGCAGGCGTTGTTGTTCGCCCTGCCAGTGCCGCTGGCTCTGGTCGACGCGCTGCTGCCGCTCGTCGAGTGCCTGGCGGGCGCGCTCCAGGGCGTCGTCGAGGGAGGCCAGGAAGCGCTGATAGTTGTGCATGGAGGCCGGGTCGATGCCGTCGCGCAGGGCCGTCTGCAGCCGGGCGGCATACTCGGCGCGGTAGCGTTGCAGGGCCTCGAGCTGCTCGGCCACCTGCCGGGCGTCGCGGCGATCCCCGGCCAGGCGCTGTCCGGCCTGGTCGCGAGCCTGGCGGGCCATCTCGGTCAGGGTGTCCAGCGGTGTACGTTTCATGCGATACCTCCTGCTATGCCGGCCAGGGCGAGGCGCGAGGCCTCGATGTCGGCGCACTCGTCGATGTCCTGTTGCAGGAAGGCCTCCAGATCCGGGTAGCGGCGCACGGCCTCGTCGAGCCGCTCGTCGTTGCCCGGGTGGTAGGCGCCGACGCTGATCAGGTCGCGATTGCGCTGATAGCGTGAGAAGAGGCCCTTGAAACGCTGGGCCTGGCGTCGCTGCGTGTCGTCGATGACGGCGTTCATCGCCCGGCTGATGGAGGCCTCGATGTCGATGGCCGGATAGTGACCGGCCTCGGCCAGGGTGCGGGAGAGCACCACATGGCCATCGAGGATGGCGCGCGCCGAATCGGCGATGGGGTCCTGCTGGTCGTCGCCTTCGGTCAGGACGGTATAGAAGGCGGTGATCGAGCCGCCGCCGCGTTCGGCGTTGCCGGCGCGTTCCACCAGGTTCGGCAGCTTGGCGAAGACCGAGGGCGGGTAACCCTTGGTGGCCGGGGGTTCGCCGATGGCCAGGGCGATCTCGCGCTGGGCCATGGCGTAGCGTGTCAGCGAATCCATGATCAGCAGCACGTCGTGGCCCTGATCGCGGAAGCCCTCGGCGATCCGGGTGGCGTAGGACGCGCCCTGGAGACGCTGCAACGGCGAGGTGTCGGCGGGGGCGGCCACCACCACGGCACGCTCCCGGCCATGGGCGCCGAGGATGTTGTCGATGAAGTCCTGGACCTCGCGCCCGCGCTCGCCGATCAGGCCGACCACGATGACATCGGCACGGGTATAGCGGGCCATCATGCCCAGCAATACGGACTTGCCCACGCCGGAGCCGGCGAACAGCCCCATGCGCTGGCCGCGGCCGACGCTGAGCAGGGCGTTGATGGCGCGGATGCCGACGTCGATCTGGGTGTCGATCGGGGCCCGGGCCAGCGGGTTGAAGGGCGGCTGGGCCAGGGGCGCACGCGGCGCCTCTTCCAGCGGCCCCAGATCGTCCAGCGGGTCGCCGTTGCCGTCCACCACCCGCCCCAGCAGGGAGTCGCCGAGCGGGAAGCGCCGTGCGGCGTCGGTACTGTTCTCGGCCAGCGGATGAACCCGGGCGCCGGGCATCAGGCCGGAAATACCGGCCAGCGGCATCAGGAACAGTCGATCACCGGCGAAGCCGACCACCTCGGCCTCGGCGTAGCGGGTTGCCGGTTGTCCGGGGACGTCGGGCAATTCGATGCGGAAGGCATTGCCGAGGGCGACGCGCAGGCCGACGACTTCGATCACCATGCCGGTGGCGCGCACCACGCGGCCACTGGCGCGACTGGTCGGCAGGGCCTCGATGCGCCCGCGAACGCCGCGCAGCGCACGCTGCCAGTGGTCATGATGACGGTCGGTATGGCCTGTGGCGCTCATCATTCACTCCGGGGCTCGCCGTTGCCTGCCTGGCGCGTCCGGCGCTGGCGCTGCTGATCGCGCACCGCCTGCCAGCGCGACTCCCAGGTGGCGTCCAGTTCGCCGTTCTCGCCGGTCACCCGACAGCCGCCGCGACCGAGCCGGTCGTCGGGTTGCAGGCGCCAGCCGGCGGCGGCGAGTTCGTCGCCGAGGGTCTTCTCCACCAGGCGCAGATCCAGCGGATGCAACCAGAGGCGTTGCTGGCCGACCAGCGGGGGATCGGTGTGCAGCAGGGCACGGACCAGTTCGAGGACCTGACGCGGGCGGGTCTTGAGGGCCTCGCCGGCCAACTGGCGCCCGGTGGCCAGGGCCAGTTCGACCAGGTCGTCGGCAATGGTGTCGTCCAGCGTGGCCAGTGCCTCGTCGAACTGTCTCGTCAGCTCGCGCAGGGGCGTGATCTCTTCCTCGAGGCGCCGCTCGAAGGCGGCATCGGCCTCCCGCTGCGCGTCCTCGCGCCCCTGGGCGAGGCCTTCGGCGTGCCCTGCTTCCCGGCCCTGGCGCAGCCCTTCCTCGTAGGCGTCGCGACGCACCTGTTCGCGCAGCGCGTCGAGGGCTTCCTGCTGGCGCTGGGCTTCCTGGCGACGTGCCTGCGTGGCGTCCGACTCGGCCTCGGTGGCGACGTCCTCGCGCTCGGCGCGCAATTCGCCCATCCGCCAGCGTCGCCAGGTCGCAATGGCGGCGGTATCCCGTGCATGTCGCGCGTCGTCAGACATAGGCCTCGTCTCCACCGCTCAGCACCACTTCGCCGGCATCGGCCAGGCGGCGCACCACCTGCAGGATGGCCTTCTGCTCGGCTTCCACCTGGGACACCCGAATCGGCCCCCGGGCGTCCATGTCCTCGCGCAGCAGGTCGGCGGCACGCTGCGACATGTTGCGCATGAACTTGTCCATGAGCGCTTCCGGCGCGCCCTTGAGCGCGACCACCAGGGAATTGGAGTCGATCTCCTTGAGCACCAGCTGGATGCTGCGGTCGTCCAGGTCGAGCATGTTCTCGAACAGGAACATCTCGTCGATGATCTTCTGTGCCAGGTCTGCGCTGTGGGAGCGCACGGTATCGATGGCGGCCTCTTCCTGATGGCTGTTCATCAGGTTGAGGATCTCGGCGGCGGTGCGGGCGCCGCCCATCTTGCTGCGCTTGAGATTCTGGCCGTCGAGCATGTTGGTGAGCACCTCGGTGAGCTCCTGCAGGGCGGCCGGCTGGACACCGCTGAAGGTGGCGATGCGCAGCACCACATCGTTGCGCAGCTTGTCGTCGAACATCTCGAGCACGTCGGCGGCCTGGTGGCGGTCGAGGTGGATCAGGATGGTGGCGATGATCTGCGGATGCTCGTCGCGGATCAGCTCGGCCACCATGGAGGCTTCCATCAGGTTGAGGGCATCGATGCCGGTGCTGGTGCTGGAGGTCTCCATGACGTCTTCGATGAGGCTAGAGGCCCGCTCGCTGCCCAGCGCCTTGGTCAGCACCGAGCGGATGTGGTCGCTGGAGTTGAGGTTCAGGGCGATGAACTCTTCGGTCTCGTCGTGGAAATCCTGCAACACCTGACGCATCTCCTCGTGGGAGACCTGTTCCAGGGTCGCCATTTCCAGGCTGATCTGCTGCACCTCCTTGGCCGTCATGTGCTTGAACACTTCGGCCGCGCTGTCCTCGTCCAGGGCCAGCAGGAGAATGGCGCTGCGGCGTGCGCCGCTGATCTTATTGCTCATGCTTGTTCATCCAGCCGCGAACGATCATGG
Organism: Halomonas elongata DSM 2581; assembly: GCF_000196875.2. Lineage (NCBI taxonomy): Bacteria > Pseudomonadati > Pseudomonadota > Gammaproteobacteria > Oceanospirillales > Halomonadaceae > Halomonas > Halomonas elongata. The sequence continues at coordinate 3,936,487 of NC_014532.2, read as the reverse complement.
CCACCATGCGGGGATCTTCCTGAGCCATCTCCCGCAGGTCATTGAGGTTCTGCTCATAGGCCGAAGCCTTGCGCCGGCGTCGGGGCGTCGCGTGACTTGCCGGTTCGTCTTCTCCGCTCGTTGCGTCCTCGTCCGAGGGTTCGTCGCCGATCCGGGTATCGATGCTGGGCGTCGGCGAGACGGCGGCGGGCAGTGGCCGCTCGGTATAGCGCCGGATCAACGGACGCAGCAGCAGCAGGTAAAGCAGCAGCAGGGCGAGGCCGACCAGCAGATAGCGGCCCAGGCCGAAGGCCAGGCGCTGCAGCTCGGGGCGCTGCCACCAGGCCAGCTCGGCCTGGGACGAGGATTCGTCGGCGAAGGGGCGATTGACCACCGTCACCTGGTCGCCGCGCGCCTCCGAGAAGCCCAGCGCCTGTTGCACCAGCCGTTTCACCTGGGCCAGTTCGTCGTCGTCGAGCGGGGCGGCCGTCGGTTCGCCATCCGGCTGCTCGGCGGGCGTCTGTCGATAGTCGACCACCACCGCCGCCGACAGGCGCTCGATCCGCCCGCGCTGGTGCTCCACATGGGAGACCTGGCGGTCGACCTCGTAGTTGATCACATCGTCACGACTCAGGCGGCGCTGGGCCTGGGAGGCCTGGCTGGCCGTGTCGTTGGTCTCCTGGTCGGCATCGGCCGCTGCGTCTTCGCCGTCCTCCGGTGCCGTCGCGATGGGCGATTCGGCGAAGCCGGGCGGGGTGTTGCTCAGCGCGCCGGGGACGCCATTGGCCAGGTCGTCGCCGTTGAGGTCGAGGCTCGTCTGACGACTGCGCACGGCCGCCTCGTTGGGCGGCTGGTTGGGCGTGTAGCGTTCGGCGGTTTCCTCGCGTCGCGAGAAGTCGAGCTGGGCGGTGACCTGGGCGCGAACCTTGCCGCGGCCGAGAATCGGCGTGAGGATGGCTTCGATGCGCTGTCGATAGGCACGTTCCACTTCGGCGACGTAATCCAGCTGGGTGCCGTCGAGCCCCAGGGAGCCGCCGTCCGGGCGCGACAGCAGTCGGCCATTCTGATCGAGCACCGTGACGGCCTCGGCGGCCAGGTCCGGTACGCTGCTCGAGACCATGTGGGCAACGGCGTTGACCTGTCCCTTGCCGAGGACGCGGCCGGGCTCCAGGGTCAGCACCACCGAGGCCTTGGCCGGCTCGCGGCGGCGCACGAATACCGAATCCTTGGCCAGCGCCAGGTGCACCCTGGCTTCGGCGACCGGTCCCAGCGATTCCATGGAGCGCGCCAGCTCGCCCTCGAGGCCACGCTGGTAATTGATCTGCTCGGCGAACTGGCTGATGCCGAAGGCCTGGTCTTCCATCAGTTCCAGGCCTACATTGCCGCCCTTCGGCAGGCCCTGTTCGGCCAGTTGCAGGCGCAGCTTGTGGACCTGGTCGCCGGGCACCATCAGGGCCTGACCGCCCTGGCTGAAGCGATAGGGAATGCTGCGGCTGTCCAGCTCGGCGATGATGCTGCCACCGTCGGCCTCGCTGAGATTGCTGTAGAGCACGCGATACTGCGGAGCGCTGGCCCACAGCATCAGGGCCGCGACCACGGCGATCGAGGCGGCACCGGCGATCAGCAGGGCAACGAGGGGGCTGCCGCGCAACTGGCGTTTCAGTTGTGCGAAGGAAAACGAGGACTGGTTATCCTGGCGGCCGGTGGCGGAAGCGCCACTACTCATGCGGGCCTCCCCGCTCGTCCGGCGCCGGCGTCCAGGGTGTCTAAAGAAGAAGGCATCGACTGCGTTCCGTCCATCACGGTTCGCCGCCCGGGGTCCGGGGCGGAGCTTTGATGGCGCTATTATCCGTGGAGTGTGTCGACCCAAAGGTGTGAAAAGCCCGATTTTTGCGCGTCATTTGGCGGCATGATGCGCCGTCGCGTCCTGCTAGGCTTTTGCCCGAACCATCGGTGGGTGCTGCCCCGGCGCCGCTGATATGGCCCTGAATCCTGACCCCGGAGTCGCAATGAGTTCATCCGCCCTCGAATCGGCCCTGACCCAGATGCAAAGCCTTGCCAGCCAGGCTGCCGGCCAGCCGGCCAGGGGGCAGCGTCTCTCGACGGCGGTGGGCGAGGGAGGTTTCGCCGACGAACTCCAGGCTTCCATCGAGCGCATCAATACGCTCAAGCAGGAAGCCGCGGAAAAGACGCGCGCCTTTCAGGCCGGCGAGCCGGGCGTGGAGCTCGATGACGTCATGGTCGACGTGCAGAAGGCCAGCGTGGCCTTCGAGATGGGTAAACAGGTGCGCAGCCGCCTGGTGACGGCCTATAAGGACGTGATGAACATGCAGGTCTGATCGGCGCTCAGGCCTGCTGCTGGATCAGGACGCCCTGCAACTCCTCGATCCGTTCGGCAACGCGCAGCATTTCCTCGGCGGGAATCTGGCGAATCACCTCGCCGTTCTCCCGGTCGACCAGTCGGGTCACCGTGCGCGATGTCCCCTCATCGAGCTCGAACTCCACGCCATAGGGGCGAATCACCTCGTTGACGCGTTGCAGCGGCGCCACCAGGCCGTCGCGCTCGAACGCCTCGCTGGCTTCGCGCTCGTCGGGCATGGCGCCCGTCGGGGCGAGGGTCTCCAGGGCTGCCTCGACCCGTCGCCGTGTCGTGTGAGTGTCGATGCCGGTGTGTCCCTGGGTCGAGATTGCGTCGGTCAGTGGCGATGTCATCCGGCCTTCCTCCGTTCTTGTCTTGTCGATAGCGGTTCTGGACGTTATCGGCCGTCGGCGGTTTTGCTTTAGGGGCCGAGTCTCTCGCGGGTGGGGCTCAAGTCGGCGCGCTTTCCGCCGATAACCGTCATACATCCCAACCTCCCATCCACGCCCATCCACGAGAGGGTTCATGTTGACCTCATTGCGACTGCGTATTCTCTTCGCCACCCTGACGGTGATTGCCGTGGCGTTGATCATCAACGGTGCGGCCAGTTACTTCACCGTCGAATCCCACAACGAACGCCAGATCGACCAGAACCTCCGGGCCGTGGCGCACGGCAATGCCCAGGCCATCGAGGAATGGGTCGATGCCCGTGTCGGCATGCTCGAGGCCCTGGATGCGGTGGCGACCAGCGATCACCCCATGCCCGCCCTCGAGCAGCTACTGGTGTCCGGGGACTTCATGAACACCTATATCGCCGATCCGGCGAACGGTGATGTCGTCTTCTCGGCCAGCGAGACGCCGGAGGGGTATGACCCGCGCGAGCGCCCCTGGTATCGCCAGGCCGTGGAGGCCGGGTCCACCGTGGTCACCGCGCCCTATGAGGACGCCACGTCCGACAAGCTGGTGGTGACCTTCGCCGCTCCCTTCTATCGCAACGGCGAGCTGGTCGCCGTGGCCGGCGGCGACGTGGCCATCGACGCCATCGTCGATATCGTCTCCCAGATCGCCCCCACGCCCTCGAGCCTGGCCTTCCTGGCCTCGGCCGATGGCACCCTGGTAGCCCATCCCGATTCCGCAATGAGCCTCGAGCCGGTCAGCGAGCTCTCCCCGACCCTGACGGCCGCGTCGCTGGGGGAACTGCCCGGGGCCGAGGCGCCGCGTCATGCGATGCTGGGCGAATCGGACAAGTTGCTGCGTGGCCAGCCTATCGACGGCACCGACTGGCAACTGGTGGTGGCGCTGGACGAATTCGAGGCCACCGCCGGGCTGCGTGGCGTGATGAGCGCCTCCGCGATCACCCTGGTGCTGGTCGCCCTGGGCGCGGCCATCCTGCTGGGCGCCCTGCTGCGGGTCGTCTTCCGCCGTCTGCTGGCGGTACGCGACGCCATGGACAATGTGGCCAGCGGTAGCGGCGATCTGACCCGGCGGCTCCCGGCCGACGGCACGGACGAAGTGGCGCAGATCGCCACCTCCTTCAACCAGTTCGTGTCGCGCATGGAAGAGGTGATGACCACCATCCGCGACAGCAGCGAGTCGGTGCGGGTCGCCGCCACCGAGATCGCCACCGGCGGGCAGGACCTGTCGCGTCGCACCGAGAACGCCGCCTCCAGCCTGCAGCAGACCTCGGCCTCCATGGAGGAAATCACCAGCACCGTGGAGCACACCGCCGAGTCCTCGCGTCAGGCCAACGGCCTGGCCGAATCCTCCTCCGATGTCGCCCGGCGCGGCGGTGAGGCGGTCAACCAGGTGGTCGAGACCATGGAAGGCATCACCGATTCCTCGCGGCAGATCAGCGAGATCGTCAGTGTGATGGACAGCATCGCCTTCCAGACCAATCTGCTGGCGCTCAACGCCTCGGTGGAAGCGGCCCGCGCCGGTGAGCAGGGCCGTGGCTTCGCCGTGGTGGCCGGTGAGGTCCGCCAACTGGCGAGCCGCAGTGCCGAGGCCGCCAAGCAGATCAAGGGGCTGATCGATACGTCCGTGGAGCGTACCGAGGAAGGCGCCAACCAGGTTCGCGCCGCCGGCCAGACCATGGCCGAGATCGTCGAGAGCGTCACTCGGGTGACCGATGTGCTGGGCGAGATCACCGCCGCCACCGGGGAGCAGAGCGAGGGCATCAGCCAGGTCAACGTGGCGGTCTCCGAACTCGATCGCATGACCCAACAGAACGCCGCCCTAGTGGAGGAATCGACCACCGCCGCCGAGCAGTTGAAGGATCAGGCCGACCGCCTGTCCGCTGCCGTGGGCGGCTTCACGCTGAGTCGGCGACGCGCCGACGAGGCTTCGGCTCGCCGGGAGTCTCCGCAGCGTCGCGTCGAGGAAGATGCCGAGCCAGCGTGAGGCGGTGGAGCCGCTGACATGAAGCTATCGTGGCTCGCTAAAGTTCTCGCGAGCGCGGCCGATATGCCTGTCAAAGGCTTTACATTCATCATCCGGAGGCAGCACGTATGGCCAGCATTTCTTCTCTCGGGGTCGGGTCCGGACTCGATCTCAACGGCCTGCTCAATCAGCTGCAGAAGGCCGAGGAGAGTAAGCTCGAGCCCGTTCAGCAGCGCATCCAGGAGCAGGAGGTGAAAATCTCCGCCTACGGAGAATTGCGCAGCGCGCTGTCCTCGTTTCAGGATGCGGCCGACAAGCTCGGCGATGCCTCGCTCTTCCAGGGGCACGAGGCCAGTGTCAGTGGCGATGCCTTCGAGGCCTCGGCGGATAGCGACGCGGCTGCAGGGCAGTACAATGTCACGGTCAATGACCTGGCGACGGCCGGTAGCCTGGCCACCCAGCGAGTGGCGGATCCGGAAGCCGAGCTCACCAGCAGCGATTCGACGCTGGATCTCAGCTTCCAGGATGCCGGTCTGGATCACAGCGTGGCAATCGCCGCCGGCAGTAGCCTGGAAGACGTGCGCGATGCGGTGAACGCTGACCCGGATGCGGCCGTGAACGCTTCAGTGGTCAATGATGGTGAAGGCTATCGTCTGGCGCTGATGGCAAAGGACACCGGCCAGGAGGCCAGCATCACCGGGACCAATTTTGCCACCATGGCCGACCAGGCCAGTCTCACCGATGCCGCCGTGACGCAGGCAGGGCAGGATGCCAGCCTGGACGTGAACGGTATCGCCATCACCAGTTCCACCAACCAGGTGGACGGTGCCATTCAGGGCGTGACCCTGAATCTGCAGCAAGAAGGCTCGAGCACCTTGACCGTGGCCCGTGACGACGAGGCGATTCGGGAGGCGGTCACTGGCTTCGTGGAGAGTTACAACGCCCTGAAAGAGACCGCCGATGACCTGACAGCCTTCAATGGCGAGGATAGTCGGGCGGGTACGCTGATCGGCGACAACGCGGTGCGTACCATCGAATCCCGCCTGCGCAACGATCTTTCCAGTGGTGTGCAGCAGGACGGCGAGCTCTCGCTGCTCGGCGATGTGGGTCTTTCGATGGGCGTGGATGGCACGCTGGAGCTCGATCAGGACGCGTTGGATGATGCCCTCGCCGCAGATCCGGCCGCCGTGGAGGCCTTTTTTGCCGGGGACGATGCTACGTCTGGCCTGGCAGGGACCATCTCGGAGACCGCCGAGCAAATGACGAGCGATAGCGGCACTCTGAACAATGCCATCGATGGCGCCGAAAACCGCATCGACAGCCTCAATGACCGCTACACCCGCATAGAGGCGAGCATCGAGCAGACGGTGGAGCGCTACCGTACCCAGTTCAGTCAGCTCGACAGCATGGTGGCCCGGATGAATTCCACCAGTAACTATCTCTCGCAGCAGTTGAGCAGCTTGAACTCCGGCAATGGCGGACTGTTGTAACTCTCTTGCTCCTTGCCTTCCCGATACCCGGCTCGATGGCCGGGTTTTTTGTGTAAAGCTTTCCCCTCCATGGCCGATAAACCTCTGCAGGGCCGTTATTGGCGATCATGCAGAGACAACCTCCATGGCTAGTATTTCATCACTCGGTGTCGGTTCCGGGCTCGATCTTGGCGATCTGCTCGATCAGTTGCGTTCCGCCGAACGGCAAAAGCTCGATCCCATCATGTCTCGCAAGACGCAGGAGCAGGCAAGAATCTCTGCCTATGGTCGGCTGCAATCCGGGGTGAGCGAGTTCCAGGAGGCGGTGGCCAGACTCAACGATGACGCGCTCTATCAAGGCCTGGCGGCCAGCGTGCAGGGTGAGGGCCTGACTGCCAGCACCACCGAGGATGCCGATCCCGGGCGTTATGAAATCGCCGTGACTCACACCGCACGTGCCGGAAGCCTGGCCAGCACTCGGGTGGCCGACATCGCAGCGCCCTTGACCGGGGCGAATGCCAGCCTGGACCTCACCTTCGGCGATGGCAGCACGACCCGTATCGCTCTGGCGGAAGGCGCTACCCTCGAGGACATTCGCGACACCATCAACGCCGATCCCGATGCTGGCGTCGATGCCTCCATCATTCACGACGGTACGGGCAACCGACTGGTGCTGAACTCTCGCGAGAGCGGTGCCGATGCCGGTGTCACACAGATGTCGTTCAACAATCTGGCCGGTGGTGTGGCCCTTGAGGAAGACGCCGATACGCATCAGGCCGGGCGTGATGCCGAGCTCGAGATCAACGGTATCCAGATCACCAGTGCCTCCAATACCGTCGAAGGTGCCATTCAGGGGGTGACGCTGGAACTCGATCCTACTGCCTCCGGCGAGACTCTGAGTCTGGTGGTGGAGCAGGACAACGCGTCGGTCAAGGAGGCGGTGACGGCCCTTGTCGATGTCTATAACAAACTGAAGTCCACCCTGGGACGCATGACGGCCGTGACCGGAGATGCCGCGAGCGCCGGGGAGCTGGTGGGAGATCGTACGGTTCGCAACATCGAATCGAGTCTGAGCCGTAACCTGGTCGACCCGGTCGGCGGCGGTGAGGTCACCATGATGTCCCAGTTGGGGATCTCTCTGCAGGCCGACGGGCGCCTGCAACTGGATGTCGACAAGCTGGATGCCGTCATGGCGGACAATCCCCAGGCACTCCGGGATTTCCTTGCAGGAGACAACGAGGATGCCGGGATGGCGGGGCGCCTGGCAGGAACGCTCGGGCTCATGCTCGGTGATGACGGCACGATCCAGAGCGCCATCAGCGGCTCCGAGACCCGGGTCAGCAGCCTGGAACGCCGCTATAGCCGCATGGAAGAAAGCATCGACAGCAGCATCGCACGTTACCGCCAGCAGTTCAGCCAGCTCGACAGCGTGGTGGCCCGGATGAACTCCGTCAGTGCTTATCTGGGACAACAACTTTCCATGCTCGACAGCCAGTTCAACCAGAACTGATTCACAGATGCCCCCTGTCCATCGGCGCACTGTGATGCGTGGAGCGTCACGCCGATGCGAGCTTTCCCGGCTTGCCCGAGCAAAACCCATGGCGTCTGACCGGTCGGTTCAAGGCCGAAGAATTATCGCTCAACCCTAAAGTCAAGCGCCTGGTCGGCCGTTAAACAACATAACGGCCGATGGTGCCGTGGTGGCAGGCCCCACCGAATGCGTGGGGTGGCCGATGGAGCCCTCAACTTGAAAGGAACGATCCCATGTCTGTGATCAATACCAACATCACGGCCCTGATCGGGCAGAACAACCTGAGCAGCGCCCAGAATTCCCTGCAACAGGCTCAGGAGCGGTTGTCCTCCGGTCTGCGCATCAACAGCGCTGCCGACGATGCCGCCGGCCAGGCCATCGCCAACCGCATGACCAGCACCGTGACTGGCTTGAATCAGGCCGCGCGCAACGCCAACGACGGTATCTCCCTGGCCCAGACGGCCGAAGGTGCCCTGGACCAGGTCAACGATAACCTGCAGCGCATCCGTGAGCTGACCGTTCAGGCCCAGAACGACACCAATACCGCTCAGGACATCGATTCCATCCAGGAAGAGGTCAACGAGCGACTGTCGGAAATCGATCGGGTGACCTCACAAACCGAGTTTAATGGTCGAGGTCTCTTTGGTGACGGTGCCGGCACATCATTCAGTATCCAGGTCGGCGCCAAAGACGGTGAGACCATTAGTATCTCCATTGCCGATTCAGCCGGTGACGGTACCAGCACGACGAGTGGTGGGTGGAACATGCACACCAGCACCGGGGTAGATGTGTCGGCCCAGACCGTTGGCGGTGAAGCGCGTTCTGAATCCACTTTCGGGTTTGATGTGCTTGAGACCGATGCGCTGGCCGTTCTGGATAATCATATCGGCAACGTCGATGAAGCCCGCAGCAACCTGGGTGCCATGCAGAACCGCTTCGAGACGGCCCTGGATAATATCGAAACCACCTCGACCAATCTGCAGTCGGCGCGTTCGCGTATCGAGGATGCCGACTATGCCGAGGAGGTCTCCAACATGACGCGGGCACAGATTCTGGAGCAGGCGGGCACCTCCATTCTGGCTCAGGCCAACCAGAGCCCGCAGAGCGTGCTTTCCCTGCTGGGCTAAGTCCGTTTTCGGGGGAGAGAGTGACGCAGGTGCGAGATCGTACGACTCCCCTTGAATCACGGCTTGTCTTGTCGCTGGCCTCAAGACATGTCGTGAGCGGCCGATAACCGCCACAAGGCATCATGAATAGCGTTTTGGAGATCGGATATGTCCGTTATCAACACCAATATCACGGCCCTGATCGGGCAGAACAACCTGGGTAGTGCCCAGAATTCCCTGCAACAGGCTCAGGAGCGGTTGTCTTCAGGTCTGCGCATCAACAGCGCTGCCGACGATGCCGCCGGCCAGGCCATCGCCAACCGCATGACCAGCACCGTGACCGGCTTGAATCAGGCCGCGCGCAACGCCAACGACGGTATCTCCCTGGCCCAGACGGCCGAAGGTGCCCTGGACCAGGTCAACGATAACCTGCAACGCATCCGTGAGCTGACCGTTCAGGCCCAGAACGACACCAATACCGCTCAGGACATCGATTCCATCCAGGAAGAGGTCAACGAGCGTCTGTCGGAAATCGATCGCGTGACCAGTCAGACGCAGTTCAACGGTCGTGACCTCTTTGAAAATACTGGTGGCACGGCGACCAGCTTCAGCATCCAGGTGGGCGCCAAGGATGGAGAGACTATCGATATCAGCATCGATAGCGCACGGGGTGCCGCTGGTGGCCTGACGGCAGGCGCGACAGATACCTCCGTGTCTGGTGGCTGGAATATGTTCAATGACGGTGGCATTGCGACAGGCAGCATGGATGTGAACACCATCGCTGGTGTCGACCGTACGGTCGATGCGGACGGCTTCGATGTGTTGTCGCAAACCGCCGGTGGAACCAGCAATGCGCTGTCTATCGTGGATGACCGTCTGGCCGCCGTCGACGAGGCCCGCAGCAACCTGGGTGCCATGCAGAACCGCTTCGAGACGGCCCTGGACAATATCGAGACCACCTCGACCAATCTGCAGTCGGCGCGTTCGCGTATCGAGGATGCCGACTATGCCGAGGAGGTCTCCAACATGACGCGGGCACAGATTCTGGAGCAAGCGGGCACCTCCATTCTGGCTCAGGCCAACCAGAGCCCTCAGAGCGTGCTTTCCCTGTTGGGTTAAGCCAGTTCACCGGTTTCAAACCGAAGATAACCCGGGCTTTGGCCCGGGTTTTTCTTGCCTGCTCGGTAGCCTGGGCTTGCTAGGTTGGCTGCAATCGCAAATCCCGGCTACATCAGTTCATCGAGGGTTCCATGGCCAGCAAGACATCCCGCCAGAAGAAATCGGTTCACAAGTCATCGAGGCAGCGTACCCGTCGAAAGCAGGACAGCATGCCTCGCAACGCGAATCTGGGGGTACCCAGGCCGGAAGTCGATCGCTTCATGGGACTCTACGAGGGGAAACGCTTGGCAGAGGCGGAGAGTGCGGCCCGGGCCATGACCGAGCGCTATCCGGACAGTGCTTTCGCCTGGAAGGCTCTGGGCACCACTCTGCTCGAGGATGGTCGGGTCGAGGAGGCGCTGGAGCATCTGCATCGTGCGGTCGACATCAACGCTTCGGATCCCCTGTCGCTGACCAGCCTGGCAGCGGTCTACTATCGGCAGGGGGATCACGATCAGGCCGTTCGTTATCAGAGACGCGCCGTGGAGCTCCAGCCCGACTATGCCCCGGCCCAGTATCGCCTGGCCGAGATGCTGCAATCGGCGGGTAAGCACGTTCAGGCACTGGAACATGCCAGCAAGGCGCGGGAGCTGGGGTATGACGCTTTTCGCAGCGGTGTACTCGTGGGGTCCCTGCTGTATCAGACCAAGTATTTCAGCCAGGCGCTCGATATCTACAAGCAGCTAGAGCGCGACTATCCAGGCCACGCGCCCATCTATAACAACCTGGGCAATCTCTACAAGGACATCGGTCAGTACCAGCTAGCCGAGAGCTACTACCAGCGAGCCCTGGAGGAGCGGCCGGATTACGTCATGGCCTACTCCAATATCTTCTTTTCCAAACACTACAACCCCGAGGTCAGTCAGCAGGAGATCCTCGACTTCGCCAAGAGTTGGGATCGGCACTTTGCCTTGCCGCCGATGCCCGCACCTGGCAATCCGCGCGATCCGGCCAAGCCGTTGCGTGTCGGCATGATCTCTTCCGGGTTTCGCCTCCATCCGGTAGGGCAGATGATCGCCACGGCCATGGAGCATAGCCGGCCGGACATCCACTTCTATGCCTATAGCACCAATGATCACGATGATTACGTGACCCGGAAGATTCGCGAGGCCACTCGCGTCTGGCGCCCGGTCCGTCACCTGGATCAGCAGGCGCTGGCCCAGCGGATCCGCGACGATGGCATCGATATCCTGATCGACCTTTCGGGCCATGGGGATGGTAGCTGCCTGCAGGCCATCTCCATGCGGCCAGCCCCGCTCTGCATCAAATGGGTCGGCGGCCTGGTCAATAGCATGGGATTGTCGTCCATTGACTATCTGCTCTCGGATTCCATCGAGACACCCGAAGGCGTGGATGATCAGTACACCGAGAAGCTGATCCGCCTGCCGGATGACTATATCTGCTATATGCCGTGCCCCTATGCGCCGGCTACTTCATCGCTGCCGGCCATCAAGAATGGATACGTGACCCTGGGTTGCTTGAACAATCCGGCCAAGGTCGGTGCGACGTTGCTGGCCGAATGGGCCAAGCTGATGCATGAATTGCCGGAAAGTCGCCTGCTGCTGCGTGGCGCCCAGTACGAGAGCGAAGACTTTTGCCGCTGGATCCGTGAAACGCTCGCCGAGCATGGCATCGCGGACTATCGCATCCTGCTCGAAGGACCAGCCAGGCATGCGGAGTTTCTCGAGACCTATCAGCGCATCGACATCGCCCTGGACAGCTGGCCCTACTCCGGTGGCCTGACCACTTGCGAGGCCATGCTGATGGGTGTGCCTGTCGTGACGCTGCCCGGACCGACGTTTGCGGGTCGCCACAGTGCCACCCACCTGATCAACGCCGGCCTGCAGGAACTGGTGGCCGGCAGCTGGGACGAATACCGTCAGCGGGTGCTGGAGCTGGCCAATGACCTGCCCAATCTGGCGGTGATTCGTGCCGGGTTGCGTACCATCCTGCATTATTCGTCGGTCTGCGATGCGCCACGCTTCGCCACCCACTTCAACAATGCCTTGCGTGCCATCTGGCAGCGCCATTGTGACGACAAGGAACCGGAAGCCTTGACCTTCAACCAGGAGGGCGAGGCCTGGTTCGCCGGTGACGCCGAACCCGTGGAGTGGGTAAAGGCTCGAGAAGAGGACGCGGACAAGCCTGAATTTCGCTGGAAGTTCGATGGCAAGATCGTCGCCATCGATAACGGAGGGCAGTTGCTGCACAACGAAGCGGCGCAGCGGCTGGTCGACGATGACACCATGGAACTCATCGCGTTCGACCCGGCCAGCAATTCACTGAAACATCCCGGAAAGGACAAGGACGGCATCCATTATTATCCGAATGCCTCTCTGGGGGATGGTCAGCCCGCCACGCTGCATGCCTGCCTGGATGCCCGGCAGAGTGCCACACTCGAGCCACTGAACGAGCCCTGGTTGCCCGAGGCCATTGCCAGCGGCAACCAGGTTCTTGCCAGGCTACCGATCAGCACGCTCGAGATCGACAGCATCGAGGGCTTGCCCTCGGTCGACTGGCTGGTTCTGGATGCCAATAACGACAGTCAAACAGTCCTCGAACATGGTGCCAAGGCCTTGCAAAACACCCTGCTGATTCAGGTCAGGGTGACTTTTCAGCCCACGCATCGACGTCAGCCCAACCTTGCCGAGCTGCAACACTGGATGGTGCGTCATGGGTTTCGTTTCTACTGCTTTAACGATGAACGGCATCGTAGCCATCTTCCGACTAGCATGCCAGCCGATAAGCGTCAGGCGACGGAGCTGGAAAGTGCCGATGCCATATTTCTACCCAGTAATGAGCGTATGCTGGCGCTTTCTGAAAACCAGAAGATCCGACTCGCCTTCCTTTTGGAAATGGTATACGGAATTCGAGATATGGCATATGAAATTTTGCAGGGAATTGATGAGCGACTGGCGGACAGTTATCTGGAAGAAGGCCGGAGCGAAGAGCCCGTTAAGGCGACTTCTAATACAAGAAGAGGAATAAGGAAGGTGTTTATTATCGGCTTTCCGAAGTCGGGGACATCGACAATCCATAAGGCTCTGGAAAAAAGCGGCTATTCTGCGGCTCACTGGAAGGTTAAGGAGGGGTACGTAGGAGAGTTGATGTATCGTGGTTTTTTCGATCACGATGATCCTTGGCACTATCTGGAAGAGTATGAAGCCATTACTCAGTCTGATGTGTGTCTTCCAGGTGATGGAAATAACTGTTGGCCAAATTTGGATTTTCGAATCATAGGAAGGATTAGACGACTTTATCCTGATTGCTTGTTCTTGCTGAATTATAGGGATCCTAAGAAAATTGCATCCAGTATAGGAAGGTGGGGAGACCTTGCTGAGCGAATACGGGTCAGTGACATCCCGGGGCTTCCGTCCGGGCTGGGAGGACAAGAAGAAATTGTCGAGTGGGTGGAGAAGCACTTTGAAAAGTCTCGAGATTATTTTTTAGGGGATGAAAATTTCCTGGAGATAGATATCGAGGATGAGCTTGCGCCACGAGCGATTGAAGAGCGAATAGGTTTCGATCTGGCCTGGTGGGGAGTTGCCAATGAGAACTCGGCCTCTCCTGTGGGAATTCCGGATTCTCCCTTTATGAGCGAAAGCGAGAGGGCTCTTTTCGATCGCTTCCTAGAAAATGGGATGCAGTACTTCGAGTTTGGTAGTGGAGGCTCGACCGTATGGGCAGCGAAAAAGGGGTTGACGGTTTACGGTGTGGAAAGTGACTGGCAATGGGTGAAATCGCTGAAGAGTCGCCTGGGAGAGCTCTGTCAAGTTGAGGCTGTGGATATAGGGCCGACGAAAGAATGGGGCTTTCCCGTGTCTTCCGGTGCGGAAGAGGCATTCCCGAAATACAGCCGATATATCCACCATCATGATATGCCTTTCGATAGGGTACTGGTGGATGGGCGTTTCAGGGTCGCGTCCACGCTCTCGGCGATTGAGCATGTTATGAAGCATCACCCGGATCCTTTCGCGGCTAGAATTTTTATTCACGATTTCTGGAATAGACCTCATTATCATGTGCTTCTCGAGTTTCTGGAAGAAGTCGAACGAGCTGAAACGGCTGGAGTCTTTCGAGTAAAGCATGAATTCGATATGCAGCGCCTTTCCCGCCTATGGGAAAATTTCTCCAGGGTTCCCGTATAGCAATTGGTGTGATTTCAGGCGTATCGATGCCCTCCATCGACATCATCATCGAGCTTTCCCATGCTGCCTGCCTGGCCCACTACGAGGGTCGGGCGGGCATGGTGCATACCCTCAGTCTGGATGGACGTAGCGTGCGGTTTCCTGCCGAGGCGTTGCGTCGGGTGATAACGCGGGATGGGGTGCATGGCGTCTTTCGTTTGCATGTCTCGCCCGAGGGGCGTTTCGAGGGAATTCACCCTTTGCCGCCTCACCACTCGAGTTAAGGAAACACGGTTCATGCCTGTTCGGGTAAATCGTCGTGTTGCGTTTCGCGAGCGCCATGTGACGTGACCGATCGGACCGCCGGCGGATGCGCCGACGGACATCGGGTGAGCGGGTGAACGCGGGTGCATAAAGTTCTTGGGTATCAGGCCGATAAAAGAGGAAATGACCCATTCGACAGGGCCTGCTTGCCACATCGCGGTGCGTGGTACTTGTCAGACTGGCGACAACGCAGAACTTTTCGAACACGGTTCAGGGCCGGACAAGTGAGCCCTGAGCGGTTTCATCGACCGAAGGAGTCAAAGGCCATGGCGGCTATGCAAGGGGCGGGAGCTTACGCCAAGGTTGGGGTGGAGAGCGGCGTGATGTCCGCGAGTTCTCATCAGTTGATCGTGATGCTGTTCGATGGCGCCCGGACAGCCATGCGCGCGGCGAGGATACACATGAACGAGGGGCATGTTGCCGAGAAGGGAGCGTCGATCTCCAAGGCGCTGGATATCGTCAACAATGGCCTGCTGGCCGCTCTGGATGGCGAGCGCGGCGGTGAGGTGGCGGGCAATCTGGCGTCGCTCTACGAGTATATTGCCCGGCGTCTGCTGGCGGCCAATGCCCGCAACGATGTCGAGGCATTGGACGAGGCAGAGCGCTTGCTGGATGACATCGCCTCGGCCTGGCGGGACATCGAACCTCAGGTCGCGGGAACTTGAATATGGGACAGTTTCTCGGTGATACCTCAGCATCGGGCGAGGCCGTGCTCGATGGCTACACGCGCCTGCTGGTGCGCAGCGAACATATGCTGGAAGCCGCCCTGGCCGCCGACTGGGAGACCCTGGTGGCCCAGGAAGCCGACTATGTGCAGCAGGTGGAACGGCTGTCGACGCTCGACGCCGAAGCCTCTCTGGATCGCGAGGCTCGGCAACGCAAGGCCGAGCTGCTGGAAGACATTCTCGAGAACGATCTGGAGATACGCCGCCATCTCATCCAGCGCCGCGATGAGCTGGGCGAACTGATCGGCGTCTCGCAGCGTCAACGTGACCTGCAGCGTGCCTATGGGGCCGGTACCAGTGTCATCGATGCCGGCTCTCGGTTCGGAGCGGGTTCGTCGTGAGCGGCATCACGCCGCTGCTGGACACGCTCCTGCATCAGGTGCTGGGCAAGCGTGCCGATGTACCGCCACCCCGTGAGTTGAATCAGCCGGTCAAGCCAGTGTCGCCCGGCGACGCGCCCCGCGCCCTGCACAGTGATTCGCGACTCGATGCCCGTGCGCCACCGGGGCGTGCGGGGCTCGTGGCCCAGGATCCTCGACGCGCTGCCGCGCCTGTGCCCGGTGCAGATACCGCTTCTCCCTCCTCGACACATACCCACTTCAGTACGACGGCGCGGACCATCGCCGACCTCCTGCTGCGCTTTCCCGCGCCCACCTCGGCGGTGACACCCGCCACGCCCTTGTTGAGCATCGATCGCCCCATCTCTCCTGGCCTGTTGGCCCAACGGCTCGAAAACAGCGTGCGAGACAGCGGGCTCTTCTACGAGTCGCACCTGGCCCGCTGGTTCACCGGAGGGCTGTCGCGTCAGCAGCTCGAGCGCGAGCCCCAGATGTGGCGGACCCTGATCTTTACGCCGGCGCCGTCTTCACGGACGGGCGGCGCGCCCTTGCTCGGCCCTGCGACGGATGCTGGCGAGGCGAGGGTACTGCATTCGGCGCTGGCCGATGTGATGACCGAGCGGCGCGAACCTGTCGACCCGCACCTGCAGGGCTTGGTGCGTCATCAGTTGGAAATGCTGGTGTCACCGACGTTGCGCTGGGAAGGCGATGTCTGGGCCGGCATGTTCATGGCGCTGGCGGTGCATTTGCCGCACGACGAGCAGGAGCGCCGCCGCGGCGATGACGAGTCGCGCTCAGATGATGATAAGGGAACCTTGAGCGCCGAGCTGACGCTGGATGTCGAGGGCTTGGGGGCTGTGAGCGTGGCCTTGCGAATGGGAGCGACGACGCTCGATGTGACCTTGCGGGCGCGTGACGAGACGATCCTGGCGGACCTGGAAGCGGAACTGGCGACACTGCGTCAGCGCCTGGAGCGCCATGGTTTCGATCATGTTCGGTTGTCTCTGGCGCCCTGGCGAGAGGAGGGGACATGAGCGATGAGCGGAAACGTCGTCGGGCCGTGGGGTTGGCCTATGGCGATGATGAAACGGCGCCGAAGGTCGTGGCGCGTGGTTATGGCGAGTTGGCCGAGCGGATCGTTGAACAGGCGAAGCAGCATGGCATTCATGTTCATGATGCGCCGGAACTGGTGGGTCTGTTGATGCAGCTCGATCTGGATGAAGCGATTCCCCCTGAATTGTATCGAATCGTCGCCGAGCTCCTGGTGTGGCTGCACGAGCGCTCCGGGGCCGGCGTTGAATGACGCCGCCCGTTTATTGAATGGTTTGTTATATTTTGTGAATTTTTGTAATTTGTCTGTCTGTCGATGCATCTATCGTGCTCGAACGGCGTCACCTCAATAAGAAGATTCGGTGATGCTTTCCCGAGGCATTGTTCACTATAGAAAGCCCTGGAATCCGGGGGTTTGGTAGCGTGCCTGCGGCAGCAGGATGGGGCATCGGCAATGTTGCAGGAATGAGAAAAAACGGTTGTTACGGTACTTTTCGAGCGATGCAGGTGCTGCGAAAGGTACGGTAAATAAAAATCGTATGAGATAAATAAATGCAGCAAAAGCAGGGAATTATGAAAACTAACGAGTATATCGACGAGATTCGTGAAATGAATCTTTCCTATCTCCTGTTGGCGCAACGGCTTTTGCATGCCGACCGGGAGGAGGCCATGTTCCGGCTCAAGGTTGATGAAGCCATGGCCGACTTTCTTGCCTCATTGAGCGTCCAGCAGGTGTCCAGGTTGGCGAACACTAACCAGCTGCTGTGTCGGCTCGGGCACGAGGAAGTCGAGCCGTTACGCCAAGTGGTTGATAATCCACGCGAACAGGGATTGGCCCACTTTCACTCATCGTTATTGATGGCCTCTCATGCCCTATCACCCGGGGAGGGATGCGATCATGTCGGCTAAGAGCCTGCTGGATGAGTGGCGACAGGTGCGTCTCGCCATCGACCTGATAGAACTGGGAGCCCGCTTGCAGGTACTCGAGACCGAAACCGATCTCAGTCGTGCCCGTCTCATCCGGCTCTTCAAGGAAGTGCGCGGGATGTCGCCGCCCAAGGGCATGTTGCCCTTCTCGACGGACTGGTTCATCACCTGGATGCCCAACATCCATTCATCGCTGTTCTACAACATTTACCTGCGACTGCGTACGGACCATGGCTGTTCGCGCATGGAAGGCTTCATCAAGGCCTACCGCCTCTATCTGGAACAGGTAGCGATCGATGATGCCGAAGCCGTGCTGGGGCTGACCCGTGCCTGGACCCTGGTGCGCTTCTTCGAGAGCGAGCAACTGCAGCTCTCAAGCTGCACGCGCTGCCGTGGCCGTTTCGTGGCGCACGCCCACAGCCCCACCCGGGACTATGTCTGCGGGATCTGTCAGCCGCCCTCGCGGGCCGGCAAGAGTCGCAAGCGCCGCGAAAGGGTCGACGCGGTATCCCGTGTGACTTCCCCTCTGGGGACCCCGAACCAGGCCTGAGGGCCAAACGACGTCAAAAACCGCACTCGACGGTTTTTTTGCGCCATACCCTCAAGTCCTGCCCCGACGAGGCCGATATCCAAAGCAGTTACGTCATTCACGTTCCTGCTAAGGATATCGGCCGTGCTGATCCCCATAGGTTACTTGATCGTTCTGCTCTCCGTTTTCGGCGGCTTCGTGCTGGCCGGCGGCAGTCTCGGGCCGCTGTTCCAGCCCACGGAGCTGCTGATGATCGGTGGTGCAGGGATCGGGGCCTTCGTGGCCTCCAACAACGGCAAGGCGCTCAAGGCTTCCTTTCGCATCATTCCCCGGCTGCGCCGCTCCAAGAAGTATGACAAGGCGATGTACCTGGATCTGATGGCGCTGCAGTACAAGATCCTGACCAAGATTCGCCGCGACGGCATGCTCGGCATCGAGCGGGACATCGACAACCCGCAGGAAAGCCCGCTATTCAACGAGCATCCCAGGCTGCTGGCCGATCCCATGATCATGACCTTCCTGACCGATTACCTGCGTCTGATGGTCAGCGGCAGCATGGATCCCATGGAGCTCGATGAATTGATGCTCCACGAGATCGAGGCCTTCGAACAGGAAGCGCATATACCGATCGATGCCATCGGACGAATCGGCGATGCCATGCCGGCGTTCGGTATCGTGGCCGCGGTGATGGGAGTGGTGAAGGCCCTGAGCACCGTCGCCGCGGGTCCCGAACAGATGGGCCAGATGATCGCCCACGCCCTGGTCGGCACCTTCCTCGGCATTCTGATCGGCTACGGCTTCATCATCCCCCTGGCCAGCCGCATCGAGCGGCAGGCCAAGGAAGCCGAGAAGATGCTGCACTGCATTCGGGTCACCCTGCTGGCAAACCTGCATGGCTATGCGCCGCAACTGGCCGTGGAGTTCGGTCGCAAGGCGCTGCATACCGCCGACCGGCCGAGTTTCACCGAGATGGAAGAGTACATGCGACAGGCCAAGCCGGTGGCGGGGAGTGCATGAGTCAGGGTGACAATAGACGACCGATCATCATTCGGCGCAAGCGGGTCGTTCATCGTCATCATGGCGGTAGCTGGAAGATTGCCCTGGCGGACTTCATGACGGCGCTGATGGCCCTGTTCCTGGTCATGTGGATCCTCTCGACGGCCAGCCGACAGGAGCGCGAGGGAGTCGCCGAGTATTTCAGCACGCCGCTGGTGGCCGCCATCGCCGGCGGCGACAGTGTCTCGATGAGCGAGACGGTCATCCCCGGCGGGGGGCCCGATCCCGTCTACACCGAGGGCGAGCGCGCCCGGGTCGACCTGCGCCAGCGCTCGCGGCCCAGCGAACGGCAGCGTCGAGCCTTCCGCGACCTGCAGCGGCGTATCGAGATGGCCATCGACGCCGATCCGGACCTCAAGCAGCTTCGCGATCAGTTGCGTTTCGACATGACGCCGGAGGGGCTGCGCATCCAGTTGGTGGATACCGAGCAGCGCCCCATGTTCGAGCTCGGCAGCGACCGGGTCGCCCCCTATATGCGCGACCTGCTGCGCCTGATGGCGCCGCTGCTCAACGAGCTTCCCAATGACCTCAGCATCAGCGGCCACACCGATAGCCTGGCCTATCTGAACGGCTTTCAGGGGTATGGCAACTGGGAGCTGTCCTCCGCGCGGGCCAATGCCTCACGCCGCGAACTGGTCGCCGGAGGCCTGGATTCGGCCAAGCTGCTGCGGGTCGCGGGCTTCGCCGATCAGGTGGTGATGCCGGACACCGAGCCCAGTGATCCGGTCAATCGACGCATCGAGCTGCTGGTGCTGTTCGAGCGGGTAGCCGAGCGCATCCGCTCGCCCGGGGCGCTCGAGGATACGGGCGTGCCCGCGCCCTCCCGCAACGGCTCCTCCGGCGTCCCGACGCCATTGGAGGAACTCAACGAGAGCCTGCAAGAGATGCTCGGCAAGCCGCCCGAATCCTGAGGGCCGCCAACATCCAGGCTGGAGAGACGTGCATGGATATCACCGATTTCTACGACACCTTCTTCGAGGAAGCCGAAGAACTGCTGGCCGACATGGAGCGCCACCTGCTCGAACTCGATGTCGACGACCCCGATGTCGAACAGCTCAACGCGATCTTTCGCGCGGCGCACTCGATCAAGGGCGGTGCCGGTACCTTCGGCTTCGATGTGCTGCAGCAGACCACGCATCTGTTCGAGAACCTGCTGGATCATGCCCGGCGTGGCGAGCTGACGCTGCGCCGGGACATCGTCGATACCTTTCTGGAAACCAAGGACATGCTCCACGACCAGTTGGACGCCTACCGCAACGATGACGAGCCCGACCGGGCCGCTTTCGAGCGCATTTGCCGGACCTTGCAGCAACTGGCGCTGGAGGAGATCGGTCAGGCGCTCGATGGTGCCGAGGGAGCCGAAGGCACGTCGCCCGAACCCGAGCCGTCGGCGAGCGAGCGGTCCTCGTCGTCCGACGACGAATCATCGCTGGCGCCCGACGCCGGCAACGGGGCAGCAGCGGACGACGGCCGGCTGGTGGTTTCCCTGCTCGGTGTCGGCGACAAGGACCGCGAGCTGCTGGTGGACGAGCTCGAGCAACTGGGCGAGATCCAGTCACGGGACGGCGATGCGAGCTGCTATCGGGTGACCCTCGAGACTTCGGTGAGTCGCGAGGACATCGAGGCGGTGATGTGTTTCATCATCGAGCCCGCACAGCTTCGCATCGAGGCCGCCGCGGTCGAGACGGCAGCGCCGGCGGCATCCAGCGATGCGCCCGCCGAGGAAGCGGCGCCGGCCCGGCCCGCTGCCGCCGAGGCTGCCGGCGGGTCCAGCGCCTCCGGGGTGCCTGGCGGGAGCGGCCAGTCCAAACCATCGAACAAGCCGAAGACCAAGGCCAAGAGTGGCGGGGAGTCGTCCTCGATCCGCGTCGCCGTGGACAAGGTCGACCAGATCATCAACCTGGTCGGCGAGTTGATCATCACCCAGTCGATGCTCGACCAGACGGTCAGCGAACTGGAGGACGTCAACCACGCTGGGTTGAACAACGGCCTCAACCTGCTGAGGCGCAACGCCCGGGACCTGCAGGAAGCGGTGATGTCGGTGCGCATGGTGCCGATGGATTATGTGTTCAGCCGCTATCCGCGCCTGGTGCGCGACCTGGCCGGCAAGCTCGACAAGGAGGTGGAGCTGGTCACCGAGGGCGAGTCCACCGAGCTCGACAAGAGCCTGACCGAGCGCATCATCGATCCGCTCACCCATCTGGTGCGCAACAGCCTGGATCACGGCCTCGAATCGCCGGAGGCGCGCGAGGCGGTCGGCAAGCCGCGCACCGGCCGGTTGACCCTGTCGGCCCAGCACCAGGGCGGCAACATCCTGATCGAGGTCTCCGACGATGGCGCCGGCCTGGACCGCGACCGAATCCTGGCCAAGGCGCGCAGCAACGACCTGCCGGTCAGCGAGAGCATGAGCGACGACGAGGTCTGGCAACTGATCTTCGCGCCCGGCTTCTCCACGGCCCAGGAAGTCAGCGACGTGTCCGGGCGTGGCGTCGGCATGGATGTGGTCAAGCGCAACATCCAGAACATGGGCGGCCATGTGGAGATCGCCTCGGTGACCGGCCAGGGCACCACCACGCGCATCGTGTTGCCGCTGACCCTGGCGATCCTCGATGGCATGTCGATCAAGGTAGGCAGCGAGGTCTTCATCCTGCCGCTGTCGGCGGTGCTCGAGTCGCTGCAGCCGGACAAGCGCGACCTCTACGCCATGGCCGGCGACGACGTGGTGCTCAAGGTCCGCGACGAATACCTGCCGGTGGTGCCCGTCAACGAGGCCCTGGACGTGACCGGCGCGCGCACCGAGCTCGACGAGACCATCGCCGTGATCGTTCAGGGCGAGGGGCGCCGATATGCCCTGCTGGTGGATGAGTTGATCGGCCAGCAGCAGGTGGTGGTGAAGAACCTGGAGACCAACTACCGCAAGGTGCCGGGCGTGTCGGCGGCCACCATCCTCGGCGATGGCAGCGTGGCCCTGATCCTGGACATCGCCGACCTGCACCGTCTCAACCGCACCAAGAAGGAGGCGCGTCGCGGCCAGCATTCCGGCGACGTACCGACTCCCCACCCCAAGGAGGTAGAGCCGTCATGAGCACCCCGAACACCGATGTCGCCCTGGCTGCCACCGAGGCGCAGAACCGCGAGTTCCTGGTCTTCTCGCTGGGCGACGAGGAATACGCCATCGATATCCTCAAGGTGCAGGAAATCCGTGGCTACGAGAACGTCACGCGCATTGCCAACGCGCCCGACTTCATCAAGGGCGTGACCAACCTGCGCGGCGTGATCGTGCCGATCGTCGATCTGCGCATCAAGTTTCGCCTGGAGAGGGTCGAGTACGGCGGCCAGACCGTGGTCATCGTGCTCAACGTCGGCGAGCGGATCGTCGGCATCGTGGTCGATGGCGTCTCCGACGTCATGACCCTCACGCCCGAGCAGATCAAGCCGGCGCCGGAGTTCGGCGTCACCCTGTCTTCCGACTTCCTGAGCGGCCTCGGCAGCCTGGAAGACCGCATGCTGGTGCTGGTCGACATCGACAAGTTGCTGACCAGCGAGGAGATGGCACTGGTGGATTCCGTCGGCGAGTGATCGCCGATCGATAACGATAAAGCCGTAGGGGGAGCTATGCGCCGACTGACAACGACACAAAAACTGTGGGCCTCCCTGGGACTCATCTGGCTGGCCATGCTGCTGATGGTGGGCTGGGGAGCTTGGGAGAACCGCCAGACCATGCTCGAAGAGCGCCGTGCCGGCCTCGAAGTCTATATCGACCTGGCAATGGCCGTGATCGAAGAGCAGGCCGAGCGTGCCGAGGCCGGCGAGATCAGCACCGAGCAGGCCAAGCAGCGCGCCGCCGAGATCATCAAGGGGATGAGCTATCACGAGGGGCGGGGCTATTTCTATGCCTTCAACGGCGACCTGGTGATGCTCAGCCACCCGCGTCTGCCGGAGGGGACATCCGTCGCCGACTTCCAGAACGTCGAGGAACGCTACCTGTTCCGCGAGTTCGCCAAGGATGTGGTCGAGGACGACGGCTTCGTCGATTACCTGTGGGCCCACGAGGAAGGCAGCGAGCCGGCGCCCAAGTCCTCCTACCATGCGCGCTTCGATGACTGGGGCTGGATCGTCGGTACCGGGGTCTATATCGACGACATCGATGCCGCCTTCGTGGCCTCGCTGAGCCGCAGCCTGCTGGCGCTGCTGGTCATCGGCGTGCCGGTCAGCCTGATGATGATGCTGGTGATCCGGGGCATCACGCGCGGCCTGGGCGGCGATCCCCGTTATGCCGTGGAGGTGGCGCGCTCCATCGCCGATGGCGATCTCTCCCGGGCCGTGCGGCTGCGCGATGGCGATCAAGGCAGCCTGCTGTTCGATATCGAGCGCATGCGCCAGGCCCTGAGCACCACCATCGGCAACATTCGTGGAGATGTCGACGCGGTGAGTGGCGTGGTCGACGAAATCGACGCCGGCAACGACGAACTGGCCACACGCACCGAGCAGCAGGCTTCGGCGCTGACCGAGACGGCGTCGAGCATGGAAGAGCTGACCACCACGGTGCGCCACAACGCCGAACATGCCGAGCAGGCCCGCAACCTGTCCGGCGAGACCGCCTCGAATGCGGCGCGCGGGCGGGCGGCCATGGAGGACGTGGTGGCCGCGATCGACGAGATCAACGACAGCGCCAGTCAGATGAACGGCATCGTCGACACCATCGATTCCATCGCCTTCCAGACCAACATCCTGGCGCTCAATGCCTCGGTGGAGGCGGCTCGTGCCGGCGAGCACGGACGCGGTTTTGCCGTGGTGGCCGAGGAAGTACGACAGCTCGCCAGCCGTTCGGCATCGGCGACCCGGGAGATCAAGACGCTGATCGAGCGCTCCGACAGCAAGGTCGTCGAGGGTACGCGGCGGGTCAAGGAGACCGACGAGATCATCGCCGGCATGGCCGCCGACATTCAGCAGCTCACCGCGCTGGTCGGCGAGATTTCGACGGCCACCCGGGAGCAGAGCCAGGGCATCGAGCAGGTCGGCGAGGCCGTCACCCAGATGGATCAGATGACACAGCAGAACGCCGGCCTGGTGGAAGGGCATAGCGATGCTTCCCGGCGGCTGGTGGAGCGCAGCCATCGGCTGCGCGAGCGCGTGGCACGCTTTCGGATCGCCGTCGAGCGGGGCGAGTACGGCGCCCCGGATGCCGAGGGCGCGTCGCATCGCGCCAGCTCGCCTGAGCCTGCCGAAACCTGCTGAAGGGGATGACGATGCGGAAAGACCGTTGGAACAAGCGGGCGGCGAAGAGCTGCCCGATGACAGGAGAGAGTCGTGAAGCTTCTCGATAACATGACCGTTCGGGTCAGCTGGAGTCTGGTGCTGGCGGTGTTCGCCGCACTGGTGCTGGTGTTGAGCGCCCTTGGCCTCTACACCATTCGCTACAGCGAGGATTCGCTGCATACCCTCAACCAGGTCAACGTCGACCAGCAGTCGACCCTCAACCGCGCCAACTCGCAGATGCTGTTCACCCAGCTGGAGCTGCGCAATCTCCAGGCGCGCCTGGCCCAGGCCGTCTGGCCGGAGGAACGCGAGACGGTGAAGGCCGAAGCCGAGGCGTTGAGCGAGACCTTCGACGAGGTCGAAGCGACCTTCCAGGAATTCCTGGGCCTGCCCCGCCAGCAGGAGCAGCAGCCACGCATCGCAGCGGTCAAGGCCAGTTTCGAGGCGCTGATGAGCGATGGTCTGCGTCCCCAGCGGCAGGCGCTGATGGAGGGCAGTGCCCAGGCCTTCACGGATCGCCTGCCCGAGGTGGAGCAGCTCACCCGCCAGTTCTATGACGATGCCGTCGTCTTCTTCAGCGCGGCCGAGCAGCACGGTTCCGACCTGTACGACGACTTCTTCGAGCTGGCCCATGTGCTGGAGACGTCCATGGTGGTGGTGCTGGTGGTCGCGGTGCTCACCATCATCCTGGTGCTCTGGGGCGTGACCGCCAATGTCGTGCGTCCGCTCGGCCGGCTGATCGGCTACTTCGAGCGCATGGAGCAAGGTGACCTGTCCCAGGACATTCCGGTCAGGGGCAACAACGAGATCGGTCGCCTGTACAGCTCGCTCGGCCAGATGCAGGCCGGCCTGGCCGAGACGGTGGGCACCGTACGCGCCAGCAGCGAGTCGATTCACCAGGGCACCCAGAGCATCGCCAGCGGCAACAACGACCTCTCGTCGCGCACCGAGCAGCAGGCCGCTTCCCTGGAGGAGACGGCGTCGAGCATGGAAGAGCTGTCCTCCACGGTGGGGCAGAACGCCGAGAACGCCCAGCAGGCCAGCCAACTAGCCGCCGAGGCCTCGCGCACCGCCGAGCAGGGCGGCCAGGTGGTCGGCGAGGTCGTCTCGACCATGCACGAGATCAGCCGTGGCTCCCACCGTGTCGCCGAGATCATCGGCACCATCGATTCCATTGCCTTCCAGACCAACATCCTGGCGCTCAATGCCTCGGTGGAGGCGGCCCGTGCCGGTGAGCACGGCCGTGGCTTCGCCGTGGTGGCCCAGGAGGTTCGCAGCCTGGCCAGCCGCTCGGCCTCCGCCGCCAGCGAGATCCGTGAACTGATCGAGGCCTCGGTCAAGCAAGTGGACGCCGGTACCGGCAGCGTCGACCGGGCGGGCCGGACCATGACCGAGGTGGTGGAGTCCGTCCAGCGGGTCAGCGACATCATGGACGAGATCGCCGCTGCCTCCACCGAGCAGAGCAACGGCATCTCGCAGGTCAATGAAGCCGTCACCCAGATGGACCAGGTCACCCAGCAGAATGCTGAGCTGGTTCAGCAGGCGGCCAGCGCGGCGACGCAGCTAGAGGCCGAGAGCGGACGCCTGCGCGAGGCCACCCAGCGTTTCCGTCTGCGCGAGGACACCGGCACTGTCCGGGCGTCGGCCTCCGGGGCGGACGAGGAGCACGAGACCAACGACCTGGCGCGCTGGATGCCGGCGCTGATGCCGGCAGGCCGTGAGCAGGACGCCAAGGGTGCCAACGCCTCGAGCAAGACTCGTGATACGGGTCGCGACGAGGAGTGGGAATCCTTCTGAGCGGCCGGATGCGCCGGCCAGCGTGCCGGCGCCGATCGATAACAATGCCATCGGTAACGGCCTCGCGCCGTCGTGGGGAGCCCTATGCGCAACAACCAACCCGTCACGCAACGAGAACATGTCCTGAAGGACGATCACTTCCTGATCTCCCGCACCGACCTCAAGGGCCGCATCACCTATGCCAATCCGGCCTTCGTGGAGGTGAGCGGTTTCGATCACGATGAGTTGATCGGCGCGCCGCACAACCTGGTGCGTCATCCCGATATGCCGCCGGCGGCCTTCGATGACTTGTGGAAGACCCTGAAGGCCGGCCGGCATTGGCGGGGCGTGATCAAGAACCGCTGCAAGAACGGCGATCACTACTGGGTCAACGCCAGCGTCTCGCCGATCCTCGAGGACGGCAAGACGGTGGGCTTCGTGTCGATGCGCACCAAGCCCTCGCAAGCCGAGGTCGAGCGTGCCGAGGCGGTCTATGCGCGGATGAACGAGGGCCGTTCGACCCGTTACGCCCTCGCTCGTGGCCAGTTGGTGCGCAAGGGGCTGACCGGTTGGCTGGGACGCCTCAACGTGCGCAGCATGCGCGCCAAGGTCATGGCGATGATCCTGGTGGCCGGCGTGCTGCTGCTGGCCAGCGGCGGTGTCGGCCTGCTGGGGCTGGAGCGGGCCGATGGGCGCCTGCAGGCGCTGGACCGCGACGGCCTGCAGGATGTGGCGCGCCTGCAGCAGATCGACCAACTGGTGACCCGCAGCCACCAGATGCTGACCAGCAGGGCACCGGTGGAGCTGCTCGAGCAACGTGGGGCCTTGATCACACGGCTCGATGATATCGAGACGTCGCTGGATTCGCTGTGGTCGGCCTATCGTGAACGCGCGCTCAACCATGGCGACAAGGCCGATGCGTTCAGCGACAGCCTGGGCACCTATCTCCACGAGGGCATGGATCAGGCCCTGGATTTGCTGGGCAGCGAGGACAATTTCAGGGTCTTCGCCGACCTCCCGTCGCATGGCGAGCAGATGCGCGACCAGGGCCGCGAGCTGTCGAGTCAGGTCAACGCGCTGATCAAGGACAAGCGCGAGGCGGCCGCGACCCTGGCCGACGAGGCCAGCAAGGCTCACCAGCGCATGCTGACGGTGCTGGCGGCCACCCTGGGCGTCGGCCTGTTGCTGCTCTGCGTGCTGGGCGGGTTGATCCTGCGTTCGCTGCTGCGGCCGTTGCGCACGGCCGAGGCCTTCACCCTGCAGATCGCTGCGGGGAACCTGGCGGCGGAATCTCCGAGCCGCCAGCGTGACGAGCTTGGCCGCCTGCTGGATGCGCTGGACCTGATGCGCAAGAGCCTGGGCAGCATCGTCGGCGACGTGAGCTCCGGGATCGAACGGGTCGCCCCGGCCGCCCGCGACATCGCCACCGGCAACGAGGAACTGTCGGCACGCACCGAGCAGCAGGCCGCCTCGTTGCAGCAGACCGCCTCCAGCATGGAGGAGATGACCACCACGGTGGGTCACAACGCCGACAATGCCCGTCAGGCCAGTGGCCTGGCCTCGGACAACGCCTCCCGCACCCGCGAGGCGGGCGAGCTGATGCAGCAACTGGTCGCGACCATGGGCGAGATCACCGAGGGCTCGCGCAAGATGACCGAGATCATCGAGGTCATCGATTCCATCGCCTTCCAGACCAACATCCTGGCGCTCAACGCCTCCGTCGAGGCGGCCCGCGCCGGCGAACAGGGGCGTGGCTTTGCGGTGGTCGCCGGGGAAGTGCGCAACCTGGCCGGCCGTTCGGCCTCGGCGGCCCAGGAAATCAAGGCGTTGATCGACGGTTCCTCGCAGCAGGTGGAAGGCGGGGCGGCGCTGGTGCAACGCGCCGAGGCGTCGCTCGGCGAGGTGATGGAAGCCTCGACCCGGGTCAACGACATCATGGGCGAGATCACCGCCGCTTCCGAGGAACAGACCAACGGCATCGGCCAGATCAACCAGGCCGTCGCGGAAATGGATCAGGTGACCCAGCGCAATGCCGCTCGGGTGCAATCCTCGGCCCGGGCAGCCGCCGAGCTGGACCGGCAGGCCAAGGGACTGACGCTCGTCGCCTCGGCCTTCCGCCTGCGCGGTGCGGGCCTGGAGACGATACCTTCGCGCGGCGAGGACGGGGCGACGCCCTCAACCGAGACCGCACCGACATCGACGCCCGCCGATGAGCCGACGGAAACACCACGTCGCGAGCGCCGGGCCGACGCGGCGGCGACCGAGGAGTGGGAAGCATTTTGACCCAGTCCCGTGAAGTGCCCACCCCCGAGTTCGGGGAGTGGGCGGGTGTCGAGCGCGACCTCGAACTGACCGATGCCGATTTCGCCAGGATTCGCCAGCTGATCTATCAGCGTGCCGGTATCGTGCTGGCCGAGCACAAGCGGGAGATGGTCTACAGCCGGCTTGCCAAGCGGCTGCGCCACCATGGCCTGGTGCGCTTTGCCGACTATCTGTCGCGCCTGGAGGGCAACCAGGCATCTCCCGAGTGGGAAGCCTTCACCAATGCCCTGACCACCAACCTCACCGCCTTCTTTCGCGAGGCGCACCACTTCCCGCTGCTGGCGGAGCATGCGCGCCAGCGGCGTGGCCCGCTGCGTATCTGGAGCGCGGCGGCGTCCAGCGGCGAGGAAGCCTATTCCATTGCCATGACGCTGGACGAGGCCCTGGATGGGCGCACCGCGAACGTCGAGGTGCTGGCCTCCGATATCGATACCGAGGCCCTGGCGCGTGCCCGGGCCGGCGTCTATGCCCTGGACCAGGTCCGCAAGCTCGACGAGGCGCGGATCAAGCGCTATTTCCAGCGCGGGCGGGGGCGCCAGGAGGGGCTGGCGAGGGTTCGCCCGGAATTGATGTCGATGGTGCGCTTTCTGCCGCTCAACCTGCTGGCGCCGTCCTGGTCCGTCGAGGGTCCTTTCGACGCGATCTTCTGTCGCAACGTGATGATCTACTTCGACAAGCCGACCCAGGCGCGAATCCTCGAACGCTTCGCGCCACTGCTCAAGCCGGACGGCCTGTTGTTTGCCGGGCACTCGGAGAACTTTTCCTACATCACCGATACCTTCCGACTGCGAGGGCAGACGGTCTATGTCCGACGCACGTAAGGCGCGAGCAGGCCGGCGCTAAAGTTGCGTGCATTCCGGCCGATACCTCGAACATGACTGGTGTCGTCGGCCTGGCGCGTCGGTCACCCAGTAAAGGAGATACCCTTGAGTGCACCCCGGATCAAGGTGCTGTGCGTCGATGACTCGGCGCTGATACGCGACCTGCTGAGCGAGATCATCAACGAGCAGCCCGACATGGAGGTGGTGGCCACGGCCCCCGACCCGCTGGTGGCCCGGGACCTGATCAAGCGGCACAACCCTGACGTGCTGACCCTGGACGTCGAGATGCCGCGCATGGACGGCCTGGACTTCCTCGAGCGGCTGATGCGCCTGCGGCCCATGCCGGTGCTGATGGTGTCCTCGCTGACCCAGGCCGGTTCGGAGGTCACCCTGCGGGCGCTGGAGCTGGGTGCCCTGGATTTCGTGGCCAAGCCGTCGCTGGGCATTCGCAGCGGCATGCAGGCCTATGCCGAGGAGATCGCCGAGAAGCTGCGTGCGGCGGCGCGCTCGCGGCCGCGACGCGCGCGCCAACGCGAAACTCCAGCGCCCCGGACGCTGGAAGCGCCAATGGTGTCGAGCGAGAAGCTGATCATCATCGGGGCTTCCACCGGTGGCACCGAGGCGATTCGCAGTGTGCTGGAGCCGATGCCGGCCCATGCCCCGGCGATCCTGATCACCCAGCACATGCCCGGCGGTTTCACGCGCTCCTTCGCCGAGCGCCTCGACCGGCTCTGCAGGATCGCGGTCAAGGAGGCGCAGGACGGCGAACGCGTCCTGCCGGGACATGCCTATGTGGCGCCCGGTGACGCCCACCTGCGGCTGGTACGTAGCGGCGCCAACTATGTGGTGCGCCTGGATGACGGGCCGCCGGTCAACCGCCACCGGCCCTCGGTGGATGTGCTGTTTCGTTCGGCGGCGGACCAGGCGGGGCGCAACGCCATCGGCGTACTGCTCACCGGCATGGGCAAGGATGGGGCCGCCGGGCTGCTGGAGATGCGTCGAGCGGGCGCGGCCACCCTGGCCCAGGACGAAGCCAGTTGCGTGGTCTTCGGCATGCCGCGCGAGGCCATTGCCCTGGGTGCCGCCGAGGAAGTGGTCGGGCTCGACGACATGGCCGCCCGGCTGCTCAAGCGTGTCGCCGCTTCCGGCCGGAGCCAGCGAGTGTAGTGACGTTGCGGGCCATGCCCAACGGGTCGGCGATGCCGGCCGCTTGCCATGTCATTCAATGAGCATGTTGTTCAAAGAGCATGTTATTCAAAAAGATAGGGGAACCCCGATGGCGGACAAGAACATGAGCATCCTGGTGGTGGATGATTTTCCGACCATGCGGCGCATCGTGCGCAGCCTGCTCAAGGAGCTCGACTTCACCAATGTGGAGGAGGCCGAGGACGGCCAGGACGCACTGAACAAGCTTCGGGAGGGCAATTTCGAATTCGTGGTTTCCGACTGGAACATGCCCAACCTCGACGGTCTGGAGATGCTCAAGCAGATCCGCGAGGACGAGGCCCTCAAGGAGCTCCCGGTGCTGATGGTCACGGCGGAGGCGAAGAAGGAGAACATCATCGCGGCGGCCCAGGCCGGTGCCAGCGGC
This sequence comes from Halomonas elongata DSM 2581, assembly GCF_000196875.2. Lineage (NCBI taxonomy): Bacteria > Pseudomonadati > Pseudomonadota > Gammaproteobacteria > Oceanospirillales > Halomonadaceae > Halomonas > Halomonas elongata. The sequence continues at coordinate 3,905,661 of NC_014532.2, read as the reverse complement.
TATGTGGTCAAGCCCTTCACCGCGGCGACCCTGGAAGAAAAGCTCAACAAGATCTTCGAAAAGCTGGGCATGTGACACCGCGTCGGGCCTTGGAGCCCGGCCACCAGGAGAGGCGATGATGAGCATGGAGAATCGGCCCGAGGATCCCCAGGCTAATGGTGACGAACTGGTCCAGCGGATCGGCCATCTGACCCGCATGCTGCGTGACAGCATGCGCGAGCTGGGGCTGGACAAGGAGATCGAACGCGCGGCGGAGGCGATCCCCGATGCCCGCGATCGACTGAGTTATGTCGCGGTCATGACCGAGCAGGCGGCGGAGCGCGCGCTCAATGCCATCGACCGCGCGCAGCCGATGCAGGATCGGCTGAGCGAACAGGCCCGGCAGCTCGATGCGCGCTGGGCCGAGTGGTTCGCCGAGCCCAAGGAACTCGACGAGGCTCGCGAGCTGGTTCAGGACACCCGTTCCTATCTCGGCGAGGTGCCCGACCTGACCCAGGCCACCGGCAAGGAACTGCTCGAGATCATGATGGCGCAGGACTTCCAGGACCTGACCGGCCAGGTGATCAAGAAGATGATGGAGGTGATCCGCGAGATCGAGCATCAGCTGGTACAGGTGCTGATCGACAGCGTACCTCAGGGCGAGGCCCGCGAGGACATGCAGCGTCGCGCCGACGACCGGCGCGAAAGCGATACGCGGCGTCGCCAGGACGAACTGCTCAATGGCCCGCAGGTCAAGACCGAGGGCGATGACATCGTCGCCGATCAGGATCAGGTGGACGATCTGCTCGACCAACTGGGTTTTTGATCCGTCACCATCGCTTGCCCGCCTACGGACGTGAAATAGCCGATACACGTGGATAAGCCCACGAAAATCGGCCCTTTTCGCGTGACCGTTCCTTCCCCGATCCCCGGATAATGGCCAGGGTGCGCAAGAGTGCCCGGTAACTGGCCATGGCCGACGATAGCAGCAGCGACGAAGAAAAGACCGAAGATGCAACGCCGCGACGGCTGGAGAAGGCGCGCGAGGAAGGCCAGGTGGCCCGTTCTCGCGAGCTGGCGACCTTCATGCTGTTGCTGGCCGGCGTCCTTGGGCTGGCCTCCCTGGGTGGCACGCTCTATGACCAGATCGGCGGCGTGATGGAGCAGGCCTTCCTGTTCGATCGGCGCCAGGCAATGGAGACCTCGCCGATGCTGGCCGAGGCACTGATGCTGGGACGTCACACCCTGATCAGCCTGTTGCCGCTGTTCCTGCTGCTGACGGTGGTCGCCCTGGTGGCGCCGGCCCTGCTGGGGGGCTGGCTGATTTCCGCCAAGTCGCTCAAGCCCCAGGCCTCCAAGCTCAATCCGCTCAAGGGGCTCAAGCGGATCTTCGGAACCCAGGCACTGGTCGAGCTGGCCAAGGCCATCGCCAAGTCGGTACTCGTCGGCAGTGTGGGCATGGCCTATCTCTATCTGCATCGCGGCGAGTTCATGGCGCTGATGAGCCAGCCCATCCACCAGGCGCTGGCCCGCGCCATGGGCATGGCGGCGGAAGCCTGCGGCCTGATGGTGCTGACCCTGCTGGTGGTGATCCTGATCGACGTGCCTTACCAGTTGTGGAGTCACGCCAAGCAGCTACGCATGACCAAGGACGAGGTCAAGCGCGAGCACAAGGAGTCCGAGGGCGACCCCCAGGTCAAGGGACGCATACGTCAGCAGCAGCAGGCCATGGCGCGCGGGCGGATGATGAGCCAGGTACCCGAGGCTGATGTGATCATTACCAACCCCACGCACTATGCCGTGGCCCTGGTCTATGAACAGACCGGCATGGCCGCGCCCAGGGTGGTGGCCAAGGGGGCCGATGCCGTCGCCGCGCGCATCCGTGAGCTGGGCGAGGAAGCGGGAGTGCCGCTGCTGGAGGCGGCCCCGCTGGCGCGCTCGCTCTATCACCATGTCGATCTCGAGGCCGAGATACCCGCTGCCCTGTATACCGCGGTGGCGGAGGTGCTGGCCTGGGCCTTCGGCCTGAAACGGGCCGCCGCCGAAGGCAGCGAAGCACCACCGACTCCCGAGAATCTGTCGGTACCGGACGCCATGGCGGCGCCGGACCGCGATGCAACGAACGAGGCACGAGGATGAAGGCCTGGAGCCACTACCTGCCGCGACGCAACTGGATGGCCGACGTGCCCATGAAGGTGCTGGCCGGCCCGCTGCTGATCATCATGATCCTGGCGATGATGATCCTGCCGTTGCCGCCCTTCGTGCTGGATCTGCTGTTCACCTTCAACATCGCCCTGGCGGTGATGGTGCTGCTGGTCAGCATGTTCACCCAGAAGCCGCTGGACTTCGCCGCCTTCCCGGCGGTGCTGCTGTTCACCACCCTGCTGCGGCTGTCGCTCAACGTGGCCTCCACCCGGGTGGTACTGATGGAGGGCCACCAGGGCGGCGACGCGGCAGGCAAGGTCATCGAAGCCTTCGGCCAGTTCCTGGTGGGAGGCAACTTCGCCGTCGGCCTGGTGGTGTTCGGGATCCTGGTGATCATCAACTTCATGGTCATCACCAAGGGAGCGGGGCGCATCGCCGAGGTGGGCGCCCGCTTCATGCTCGATGCCATGCCGGGCAAGCAGATGGCTATCGACGCCGACCTCAATGCCGGTCTGATCGGCGAGGACGAGGCGCGCCAGCGACGCTCCGACATCTCCCAGGAGGCCGATTTCTACGGCTCCATGGATGGCGCCAGCAAGTTCGTGCGCGGCGACGCCATGGCCGGCCTGGTGATCATGGTGGTCAACATCATCGGCGGCCTGCTGATCGGCATGCTCCAGTACGACATGGACTTCGGCAGCGCGGGACGTACCTATGTGCTGCTGACCATCGGCGACGGCCTGGTGGCGCAGATTCCAGCCCTGGTGATCTCCACCGCGGCCGGTGTCACCGTTTCGCGGGTCAATACCGATCAGGATGTCGGCCAGCAGATGATCGGCCAGTTGTTCGTCAATCCCCAGGTGATGGTGCTCGCCGCCGGCGTTCTGGGGATGCTTGGCCTGGTCCCGGGCATGCCCAACCTGGTGTTCTTGATCTTCACCGCCCTGCTCGGTGGGCTCGCCTGGTGGTTGATGCGCGAGAAACGGCGTCGAGTGGTCGAGGAGCAGGACCGGCAGGCTCCCCCGCCCGCACCGGAGGCCCCCGAGGCCAGTTGGGAGGATGTACAGCTGGTCGACACCCTGGGGCTGGAGGTCGGGCATCGCCTGATTCCCCTGGTGGACGCCCAGCAGCAGGGCGAGCTGCTGGGTCGCATCAAGAGCGTGCGCAAGAAATTCGCCCAGGAGGTCGGCTTTCTGCCGCCGGTGGTGCACATCCGCGACAACCTGGAGCTGTCGCCCAATGCCTATCTGTTGACGCTCAAGGGCGCCGAGATCGGTCGCGCCGAGGCACATCCCGGACGCTGGCTGGCCATCGATCCCGGCCAGGTGTCCGGTGAGCTGGACGGCACGCCGACCCAGGATCCGGCCTTCGGCCTGCCGGCGGTATGGATCGGGACCGAGCAGCGCGAACATGCCCAGGTGTACGGCTATACGGTGGTCGATGCCAGCACGGTGGTGGCGACGCATCTCAACCACCTGCTGCATCGTCATGCCGCCGAGATGCTGGGGCGCCAGGAAGTCCAGAAGCTGCTCGACAAGCTCGGCGAGGATCAGAAAGGGCTGGTGGAAGAGGTCGTGCCCAAGGCGATTTCGCTCACCGTGCTGCAGCGCATCCTGCAGAACCTGCTGGAGGAGGACGTCTCGATTCGCGATCTGCGTACCATCCTCGACACCCTGGCGGAGCATGCGCCGCAGCAGCAGGATCCGGGCGAACTGACGGCCGTGGTGCGACTGGCCCTGGGGCGCGCCATCACCCAGCAGTGGTTCGCCGGACACGAGACGCTCAACGTCATCGGCCTGGACGGCCAGCTCGAACAGGTGCTGACCCAGGCCATGAACGGCAGCGGCGCCTTGGAGCCGGGGCTGGCGGAAACCCTCATGGAACAGACCGAACAGGCCCTGGCACGCCACGAGGCCAGCGGCGAGCCGCCGGTGCTGGTCGTGCAGCATGGCCTGCGCGCCGTGCTGGCGCGCTTCCTGCGCCGCCGCATGCGTCAACTGGTGGTGATGTCCCAGGCCGAGATTCCCGACGATCGCACCCTGAGGGTCACGACCGTGGTGGGAGGACAGTAAGTGATGTACGGCAGGCGCCGGTGCCGGGCATGGCCATTGCTGCTGTGGCTGGTGAGCGGCATGGCGCAGGCGGCCGGCAGTTGGGTGGAGCGAGCGCCGTCCCTGCACGTCGGCCTGGTCGACCGAGAGGCCATCAGCGCTCCCCTGGAGAGCCATGGCCAGTCGGCGGCCGGTCGGGTCATCGGCGATGTGCGCTGGCGGTTCCAATTGCCGCCGGGCAGCACCGTGGCGGCACGACTCTGCCATCCCGGCGGCTGTGTGCCCCTGTCCGGGCAGCGCGGCATGACCCGGGCCCTGGAGGGGCTGGCAGCGGACGTCCCATTGCGGTTTCGCTTCGCGCTGAAGGCGGGGCAGGCCCCGCTGAGCGTGGAGGGGCTGCAGGTGATCGTGAACTATCGGTGAGGTCGATGAGCCGCGAGGCATGAGCATGTACACAGCACAAGGCAAGATCGAACAAGGCGACCTGCTGGAGGAATACCTGCCACTGGTACGCCGCCAGGCATTGGCGCTGCAGGTACGGTTGCCGGCGAGCATCGAGCTCGATGACCTGATCCAGGCCGGTACCGTAGGGCTGCTCGAGGCCCTCGGGCGCTTCGATGCTGCCCAGGGGGCCAGTTTCTCGACCTTCGCCAGCCAGCGCATTCGTGGTGCCATGCTCGATGAACTGCGCAGCCGTGACTGGTTGCCGCGCAGCGTGCGGCGTGGCGCGCGGGCCGCCGACGAGGCGGTCAGGCGCCTGGAGCAGTCGCTGGGACGACCGCCGGAGGAGGCGGAAATCGCCGAGGCGCTGGACATGGACATCGATGCCTATCGTCGCCTGCTCAGCGACACCAACAGCGGCCAGTTGCTGCCTTTCGAGGACCTGATGAGCGAGGGCGGCGAGGGACGCCTGCGAGACAACGAAACGGCCGAGACGCCGGTTTCGCTGCTGGTCGACGATGAGCGCCGCAGGCAGCTGACGGCGGGCATCGAGGCGTTGCCGGAGCGCGAGAAACTGCTGATGGCCTTGTACTATCAGGAAGAGCTCAACCTCAAGGAGATCGGCGCCGTGCTGGGTGTCACCGAGTCGCGCGTCTGTCAGTTGCACAGCCAGGCGGTGAGTCGTCTGCGCGGGCGTCTGAGAGAGGCCGGGTGAGCGGCACGAGGCCTCTTAGGAAACCTCTATCGGCTGGATCAGACAGTTCAATTTACTTTATGCAACGCTGGTGGATATCCTAGTCGCCGTTTCATGCCCGTACACCCATGACAGCAAGGAGCATCATCGATGTCACTGCTCAATACCGAAGTCCTGCCGTTCAAGGCCACTGCCTATCACAACGGCGAATTCATCGACGTCACCGATGAGAGCCTGAAGGGCCAGTGGAGCATCTTCTTCTTCTATCCGGCCGACTTCACTTTCGTCTGCCCCACCGAGCTGGGCGATCTGGCCGACAACTACGAAGAGTTCAAGAAGCTGGGCGTGGAAATCTACAGCGTCTCCACCGACACCCACTTCACTCACAAGGCCTGGCACGACAGCTCCGAGACCATCGGCAAGCTCCAGTATCCGATGCTGGCCGACCCGACTCACGTCGTGTCTCGTAACTTCGACGTGCTGATCGAGGAAGACGGCGTTGCCGATCGTGGCACCTTCGTCGTCGATCCCGACGGCAAGATCCAGATCATCGAGCTGAATGCCGGCAACATCGGCCGTAACGCCGAGGAGCTGCTGCGCAAGGTCAAGGCCGCTCAGTACGTGCGTGCCAACCCCAACGAAGTCTGCCCGGCCAAGTGGGAAGAAGGCGAAGAGACCCTGGCGCCGTCCCTGGATCTGGTCGGCAAGATCTAAGCCATACTGCCGACACCTTCCTGGTGAGCCCGGGCGTCGCCCGGGCTTCTCTCAGCCGAATTTCATGCAGGACGCGCCGCCCTCGCGAGCGTGAGGGGCGAGCTGCGTCTTGAGGATCCGCGACGAGGATATCGCCGTTATGTTGGACGACAATCTGAAATCCCAGCTCAATGCCTATCTCCAGAAGGTCACGCGGCCGTTCGAGATCGTCGCCACCCTCGATGACGGCGACAAGTCCCGAGAACTGCACACCTTGCTGCAGGAAGTCGCGGGCCTGAGCGACAAGATCACACTCCGCGAGGATGGCGACGATGCCCGTGCGCCGTCCTTCGCCCTGTACCGCGAGGGGGAGTCCACCGGCGTGGTGTTCGCCGGCATCCCCATGGGCCACGAATTCACCTCGCTGGTCCTGGCACTGCTGCAGGTGGGCGGACACCCGCCCAAGGCGAGCGACGAGACGATCGAGCAGATCAAGTCGCTGCCTGAGGGCCTGCACTTCGAGACCTATTTCTCGCAGTCCTGCCAGAACTGCCCGGACGTGGTGCAGGCGCTGAACCTGATGGCGGTCCTCAACCCCGGCATCAGCCATGTGGCCATCGATGGCGCCCTGTTCAAGGACGAGGTCGAGGCCCGCGAGGTGATGTCGGTACCCGGCATCTTCCTCAATGGCGAGCCCTTCGATCAGGGCCGCATGAGCCTCGAGCAGATCCTGGCCAAGGTGGACAACGGCGCTCAGGAGCGCGAGGCCGAGAAGCTCAACGCCATGCCGGCCTTCGACCTGCTGACCGTGGGCGGTGGCCCGGCGGGTGCCGCGGCGGCCGTCTATGCGGCGCGCAAGGGCATTCGCACTGGCGTTGCCGCCGAGCGTTTCGGCGGCCAGGTACTCGATACCCTGGGTATCGAAAACCTGATCTCGGTGCCCTATACCGAAGGCCCCAAGCTGGCCGCGGCGCTGGAAGAGCACGTCAAGCAGTACGACGTCGACATCATGAACCTCCAGCGGGCCGTCGAGCTGGTGCCTGCCAGCGAGCCCGGCGGTGAGCACGAGGTGCGTTTCGCCTCGGGCGCGAGCCTCAAGAGCCGTACCCTGGTACTGGCCACCGGTGCCCGCTGGCGGGAAATGAACGTGCCGGGCGAGGCCGAGTACCGCAACAAGGGCGTGGCCTACTGCCCGCACTGCGACGGCCCGCTGTTCAAGGGCAAGCGTGTGGCGGTGATCGGCGGCGGCAACTCCGGCGTCGAGGCGGCCATCGACCTGGCCGGCCTGGTCAAGGAAGTCGTCCTGATCGAGTTCATGGACGAGCTGCGCGCCGACGAGGTGCTGCAGAACAAGCTCGCCAGCCTGCCCAATGTCGAGATCATCAAGGGCGCGCGGACGACCCAGATCAATGGTGATGGGGCGAAGGTTTCCGGCCTCACCTATGAGGAGCGCGCCAGCGGCGAACTCCGCGATATCGAGCTGGAAGGCGTCTTCGTGCAGATCGGCCTGGTGCCGAACACCGAGTGGCTGCGCGACTCGTCCATCGAGCTTTCCGCGCATGGCGAGATCATCACCGACGAGCGCGGCATGACCTCGGTGCCGGGTATCTTCGCTGCCGGCGACGTGACCACCGTGCCCTACAAGCAGATCGTCATCTCGCTGGGCGAAGGCTCGCGGGCGGCCTTGGGCGCCTTCGACTACTTGATCCGCCAGTAACACCTAGCCAAGCCATCATCCCGTGGCGGATGACGCCCTCGTCGGTTTACCGGCGGGGGCGTTGTCTTTTGGGCCGGTGCCTTTGGGTGGCTGCTCGCACAGGCGGTTCATGCGGGCGAGCGCCTGTTCGGCACCGTTCAAGCTGAAGACCAGGAACCAGTAGTCCTCCGGTGCCCGGTGGATGCGCAGGCGCAGTGTTTCACCGTGGCGCATGTCGTCGAGCAGGGCATCGGTGTCCGGCATCGACAGGCGCACGTAGAAGCCATCGTCGCCGCGCTCGGTGATGAAGGCGGCCTCGCCGCTGTGGACATCGTCGCGGTCGATCAGCATGTCCACCGGCACCCGGTTCCAGGTGGCGCTGCGCGACTGGAGCTCGTCGAGCGCCACGCGGATTTCCAGCCAGGGGTGTGCGCAGGCGCCGGGCGTGGCGTTGACGCTGAACACGCTGTCGCCGTAGCTGTGCTGTTCGATGGCGCGGACGTGGCGCTCATCGCCCAGGGTCAGGCTCAGCGAGTGCCAGTCGCCATGGGTCTGGACATCGCCGGTATTGAAACTGGTGGCCAGGGTCGGGGTGACGAACAGGGCGGCGAGCGGCAGCAGTCCGCTCGCGAGGATGGTGACAAGACGCATGGGATATTCCACAACCGTGATCCGCGCAGGCTAGCATGTCGCCCGCCCGGCTGTCCGGGGGCTCAACGCGCCTCGGCGATGGCGGCGGCCAGCGAACGGACCCGCTCCAGCACGGCCTGCTTGCCGTCGGCCGGTCGCTCGGCTTGCTGGAAGCAGTCGGTCAGCGCGGAGCCGACCACGACGGCATCGGCGAATTCGGCGATGCATCGCGCCTGGTCGGGCGTGCGGATGCCGAAGCCGACACCGATCGGCAGCTCGGTCTGCTGGCGGATCCGGCTCAACTGGGCTGCGATTCGTTCCGGGCTGGCCTGGGTCGCGCCGGTCACGCCGGTGCCGGAGACGTAATAGAGAAAGCCGGCGGCATCCTGCAGGATCCGCGGCAGGCGGCGTTCGTCGGTGGTTGGCGTGGCCAGCCGGATGACGTGCAGGTCGTGTTCCCGTGCCGGCCGGCGGATCTCCTCATCGTGTTCCGGCGGCAGGTCGACCACGATCAGCCCGTCCACACCGGCAGCGGACGCCAACTCCAGGAAAGGCGCCACGCCCAGGCGATGGATCGGGTTGTAATAGCCCATCAGCACCAATGGCGTCTCGTTGTCGTGCTCGCGAAAGGCGCGGACCATGGCCAGGGTCTTGTGCATGTCCTGCCCGCCCTGGAGCGCGCGCTGAGAGGCTCGCTGGATCGACGGCCCGTCGGCCATCGGGTCGCTGAACGGCATGCCCAGCTCGATGATGTCGGCACCGGCCGCCGGCAGGCCCAGCAGGGTGTCGAGACTGGTGTCGTGATCGGGGTCGCCGGCGCTGATGAAGGTGACGAGCCCGGCGCGATCGGCCGCCTGGAGCTCGGCGAAGCGGCGCGCGATGCGGTTTCGCGTGGGGGCCATCATTGCGTTCCTCGGTCGTTGGGCTTGGCGGTCATGTAGTCGGCGACGCTCGCCATGTCCTTGTCGCCGCGTCCGCTCAGGTTGATCACCATGCGGTGCGAGCGCGGCAAAGTCGGCGCCAGCTTGATGGCGTGAGCAATGGCATGGGAGGACTCCAGGGCGGGAATGATCCCTTCCAGCCGGCAGAGGGTATGGAAGGCGTCGACCGCTTCGTCATCGGTGACAGCGACATACTCGCCGCGTCCCGTCTCGTGCAGCCAGGCATGTTCCGGACCGATGCCCGGATAATCGAGCCCGGCCGAGATGGAATGGGCATCGAGGATCTGCCCCTCTGCGGACTGCAACAAGTAGGTGCGATTGCCGTGCAGGACGCCGGGCGTGCCGCCCTGCAGGCTGGCGGCATGCCGGCCGGTCTCGAGGCCCTGGCCGGCCGCTTCCACGCCGATCAGGCGTACGTCGGGCTCCTGCACGAAGGGGTGGAAGAGGCCCATGGCATTCGAGCCGCCACCGATGCAGGCCAGCAGGGAGTCGGGCAGCCGTCCCTCCCGTTCGAGCATCTGCTCGCGAACCTCCTGGCCGATGACGGACTGGAAATCCCGGACCAGGCTCGGATACGGATGGGGACCGGCCACGGTGCCGATGACATAGAAGGTGGAGGCCACATTGGTGGTCCAGTCGCGCATCGCCTCGTTCATTGCATCCTTCAAGGTGCCCGTACCGTGACTCACCGGCACGATCTCGGCACCGAGCAATTGCATGCGCTCTACATTGGGACGCTGGCGGTCGATATCGGCGCTGCCCATGTAGACGGTGCAGTCCATTCCGAAGCGGGCCGCCACGGTGGCTGTCGCCACGCCGTGCATGCCGGCACCGGTTTCGGCGATGATCCGCCGCTTGCCCATGTGCCGGGCGAGCAGCAACTGGCCCAGGCAATTGTTGATCTTGTGCGCGCCGGTGTGCATCAGGTCTTCGCGCTTGAAGTAGATCGTCGCGCCCTGCAGTCGTTCGGTCAGGCGCTCGGCGAAATACAGGGGGCTTTGACGGCCGACGAAGTCCCGCTGCAAGGCTGCCAGTTCGGCACGAAATGAGGCGCTGTCCTTCACCGCCGCATATTGCGCCTGAAGCTCGAGCGTCAGTGGCATCAGGGTCTCGGCGACGAAGCGGCCCCCGAAATGGCCGAAGCAGCCATTGGCATCGGGGACGGGGTCGTGCCTCGGTGTGGAAAAGCCCATGGCGATCACTCTCTCGCGGCAGGTGTAGTGGCATGCAGATTAGCCAGCCGACGAGACGGTGAAAATCGATGATTATGCGCTAATATGTGAGAAAAGCTGACAGGAGGGAGAAGGCGTTGAGCCAGTCACTACCATCGCTGAATGCCCTCAGGGCCTTCAATGAAGTCGCCCGGACACTGAGCGTGACGCGCGCGGCAGAGGCGCTCAATGTCACGCATGGGGCGGTGAGCCGGCAGATTCGCCAACTCGAGGATCAGCTCGGGGTGAGACTTTTTCGGCGCGAAGGACGAGGGCTGGCGCTGACGGCGGAGGCGGAATATCTTCGTGCGTCGACCTCACAGGCCTTCGAGCAGTTGACCCATGCCTGCGGCCACCTGAGGCGTCGCGCGACGGGAGCGCCCGTCGTGCTGGGTTGTTCGGGAAGCTTCCTGGCGCGCTGGTTCATTCCGCGCCTGCATCGCCTGAAGGCGCGGTATCCGGACCTGAACCTGCATCTGACGGCCGACGAGGGCGAGAAGTGGCCGCTGGGAGCCGATGTCGACGCCGTGATGCGGTTTGCCGAGCCGCCCTGGCCGGCCGACGCCCAGGTGATCGAGCTGGCGCCGGAGCGCATCGGGCCGGTCATGGTGCCCGGCCTGATCGAGGTGGCAGCGCCGGACCCCGGCGAGTTGCTGGGGTTGCCGCTGTTGCACACCGAGTCCCGGGAACAGGCATGGCCACGCTGGTTCGCCGCCCAGGGGCTGGATGTGACGCAGGTGCGCAGGGACCAATCGTTCGAGCATCTCAACTACATGCTGGAAGCGGCCCTGGTGGGATTGGGCGTTGCCATCGCGCCGGCCTATCTCGTGGAGGAGGACCTGCGGGCCGGGCGTCTCGTCGCACCCTGGGGCTTCATCGACACCTCGGCCCGGCTCGGCCTGTGGCTGCCGCCGGGTGAGCCGGGCAGGGAGATCGAGCGGTTGATCCAATGGCTCCGCCTCGAACTGGAAGCTCGGTGAGCGGGACGGTGTAGCTGGCCGCCCGGTCTTGGGGGGCCTAGATACCTGCCCACCAGTTATATCCCCTGTCCTCCCAGAAACCGCCTCGGCCGCGTCCGATGTGGTCGAAGCTTTCCACCAGTTCGAGTCGCATGACGTACTTGGCCATCTTGTAGCCCAGTTGCCGCTCGGCGCGCAGCCGCAGCGGTGCGCCGTTGGCGATGGGCAGGGCGGCGCCGTTGAGGTCGTAGGCCAGCAACGTCTGGGGGTGATAGGCCTCGCGCAGGTCCAGGCTCTCGTAGTAGGGATCGCCACCGCCATAGCGGTCGGCGCAGTGGAAGACCACGAAGCGGGCGGTATCGCGCACTCCGACCCGGTCGAGCACGTCGCCGAGCGGCACGCCGGTCCACTGACCGATGCAGCTCCAGCCTTCGACGCAGTCGTGTCGGGTGATCTGGGTTCGCGCCGGCATGTCCCGCAGGGCTGTGAGGGAGAAACGGCTGGCGTGGTCGACCAGGCCATCGACGCTCAGGTGCCAGTCGCTGAAGTCGTTCGCCGCCAGGTGCCGGTAGTCAGCCGAGGTCGGGTCGGTGGTGCCGTTGGCGCGGAACTCGGGAGCGATATCGTCCGGGGTGTATTCCCGGGCCAGCGATTCCTGCGAGGCCAGCAGTCGATGTGCCTTCTGCGTCAGGGCGCCGCTGGCATCGAACAGGCTCTGCATGGCGTCACTGCGCGTGACGCGCTCGCAACCGCCGAGCAACAGAGCACCGCCCGCCAGCAGGGAGCGACCGAGAAAGCGTCGGCGGTTCGGGTCATCGGGACGCGTCATCATGGGGCTCCTTTTCGGGCGGCAGGACGTAGCGGCCGGTGATCATCGAGCGCAGGTTGTTCAAGACCCCGGAGGCCAGCACCAGCAGCACATGGACGATGAAGAAGACCAGCAGCGCCGAGGCGCAGATAAAATGCAGGGTACGTGCCGACTGTCGGCCGCCGAACAGATCCAGCAGCCAGGGCCAGGCGGCATCCATGGTCGGTGACATGGTCAGGCCGGTGAGTATCATCAGCGGGGTGACGAGGAACAGAATCAACAGATAGGTCAGCTTCTGCAGCAGGTTGTAGTGACGGGCCTGCTCGCCGCGCGGGAAACGCAGACGGGCATGGTCGATCACGAGCCGGCCGACGTGGCGCCACTCGTGGGTACGGGGCAGCAGGCGACGGCGCAGTTGCCCGCTGATCACCAGATAGGCCAGGTAGCCGACGAGCAGGGGCGCGAAGATCCAGGCGGCCAGGAAGTGCCATTGGCGGCCCATGGCGAGCCAGCGTGGTCCAGGCAGGGTCGACCAGGCGGGGAAGGCACGGATCTCGCGGTCGTCCCGCGGGCCGGAGACGCCCAGCACGCCGGTGGTATCGAAACGGTAGCCGCCGAGGCGGGTGATGCCCCGCAACTCGCCCTCGGCAGTGCGTATGGCACCGATCGACAGGGCCGGCGTATCGAAGTGGGAGTCCTTGCCCCAGTACAGCGCGGGATGTGCGTTGAAGATCTGCAGGCCGCTCATCAACAGCACGACCAGGCAGATGGCATTCACCCAGTGCCAGAGACGGGTGAAGAGGGCATGCCGCTTGATGACGATCGGGGCCTTGGATGTCGTAGGCATGGCACCACCCTGAGAAAGCGGGGAAATAATGGGGTCGGCCGACGAAGGCGAGCGCTCGCCGGCCGCTCATGGAGGCGAATGTCACATCTCGCCTTCCCCTTCCATCATGGTGTCGCCATCCTCCTTCATGGCGTCGTCTTCGTGCATGGGCTTCTCTTCCATGGCGTCGCCCGCGTGCATGGCATCCTCTTTCATGGCACCTTCCTGCATGCTGTCGTCGGACATGGCGTCGCCGGACTGCTCCATGCCCCCGCCATTGGACATGGCGTCCTCTTCATGATGATCCGCCAGGGCAGCGGTGGGCAGCAGCAGGGCGCCGCCGAGCAGGGCGGCGAACAGCAGGGTCTTGTTCGGCGTCGTGGTCAACATCGTGCACCTCCGATCTTGTGACGGTCGCCGGCGGAATGCCGGGACTGCATGAATCAAGCTAGTGGTCGCCGGGATGGCATTCATCACGAAATCATCACATCGCCGGGATCTTTTCGTGATGCATGGCAGGGATTCCGGCACTAGTGTCCTGTATCAGAGACGACGAGGATGGTGCCATGACCTATCGAATCCTGTGTGTCGAGGACAATCCCGAGATCGGGCGGATGCTCGTCGAGCGCCTGGCCGATGAGGGGCATCATTGCGACCGCGTGAGCGACGGCGAGTCGGCCCTGATCGCGCTGGAGGGTGGGGCGTCTGTGGCGGGGTATGACCTGGTGATGCTGGATCTCATGCTGCCCGGCCTAGATGGCCTGGAGGTATGTCGGCGATTGCGTCGCCAAGACAGCCGCACGCCGGTGCTGATGGTGACCGCCAAGGCGGCGATCCGCGACGTGGTGCTGGGGCTCGAGATTGGCGCCGACGACTATGTCACCAAGCCTTTCCACATGTCGATCCTGCTGGCTCGGGTCCAGGCCCTGCTGAGGCGCCATCGACATCCGGACGCGGGCGACGATGGCATCGTCGAGACGCCGCCCATGGTCCATGGCGAATTGGTCATCGATAGCGATCGGCATCGCGTGACTCTGGCGGGGCATGCCCTGCAACTGACCGCCAAGGAGTTCGCCCTGCTGGCCCTGTTCGCTCGTCATCCGGGGCACAGCTTCACCCGAGGCGAGTTGCTCGACCGGGTATGGGGCGAGGAATTCGATGGGTACGACCACACCGTGAACACCCATATCAATCGCCTGCGCAACAAGATCGAGACTGATCCGGCCCGCCCCCGATTCATCCAGACCGTGTGGGGGATCGGCTATCGATTCGCCGACGAGGAGAGAGACCTATCGTGAGTTCACTCTGGCGTCGGCTGGTGTCCCTGGGGGGCAGCCTTTATGCGCGCATCGCGCTGGTCTATCTGACGGGACTGCTGTTGCTTTCGGTGGTCGTTGCCTGGTTCGCCATCAGTCAGTTCGACCAGTTGGGGCGCGAGCTCCAGCAGCGCCAGGAAGCGGACCTGGCCGACAACCTGGCCGAGGTCATGGCGCCGGCCCTGCGCAGCGGTGTCGACAGTGATGTCGCCCATGAGATGGCGCGGCACATCGTGTCGATCAACCCTTCCCTGTCGCTCTATGTGCTCGACGAGGGCGGACGCGTCATCGCCGATTACGCCGAGCCGGCCTGCGCCCTGGGCAGCCGGGTGGCGCTGTCATCCCTCGAGGCGCTGCTTGGCGAGGATCCCATGCTGCCGGTGCTGGCCGATTCACCCTGCAGTGGACAACCCGGCGTGTTTTCGGTGGCCCGGATCGAGTACGGGCCGGATGGCGCCCGCGGTTATCTGTACGCCGATCTGAATAACGCCAGTCACACCTCCATGACCGCGATGCTGCGCACCAGCTCGATCACCCGGACGCTGGTGGCCGCGGGCCTGCTGGCACTGGCGCTCTCCGGCCTGCTCGGCTTGCTGTGGTTCGCTCTGCTGACCCGACGCTTCTCGCATCTGACGTCGGTGGTGCAGCGTTTCGCCGCGGGTGAATATCAGGCCCGCATCGCCGAGCCCCGCAGCGACGAGATCGGTCAACTGGGGCGCGCCTTCAACGACATGGCCGGGACCATCGAGGCGCAACTGGTGGCGCTGCGCGAGACGGATCGTCAGCGTCGCGAGCTGGTCGCCAACCTTTCCCACGACTTCCGGACTCCTCTGACCTCGCTGCGTGGCTACGTCGAGCAATTGCAGCGCCGCGAGTCGCTGTCGGACGAGGAGCGGCGCGTGGCCCTGACAGCGATTTTCGACAACGCCGAGCGGTTGACGCGACTGGCCCGGCAGCTCTCGACCCTGGCCCGGCTCGATGCCTATGACCAGCCGTTGCGGCGTGAACCTTTCGCGCTCGCCGAGCTGGTTCACGACATCGTCGGCAAGTTTCAGCCCCAGGCCGAGCGGCTCGGGGTGTCCCTGAGGGTCGACGTCGACCCGGCGCTGCCCTGGGTCGAGGCTGATCTGGGGCTTGTCGATCGCGCGCTCTCCAACCTGATCGACAATGCCCTGATCGCCGCCGCGCCTCAGGGCCGGGTATGGCTGGCAGGTGAGGCATCCGGACAGGGCGTGCGCATCGCGGTGAGCGATGATGGCGACGGCATCGCTGCTGCCGACTTGCCGCTGGTGACGCAACGCTTCTATCGAACCGCATCGAGCCGGGCCGGGGGCGAGGGGTCGGGGCTGGGATTGTCCATCGTGCGGGATATTTGCGAGCGGCACGGCACAACGCTGGAGATCGATAGCCAGGAAGGCACGGGTACCACCGTGGCCCTGACATTGCCGCGTGCCGCCAGCGTCGGGACAAACGTTTAATGGCAGCGTTGCCGCGATGACGAGGGGGTTGCTAAATTCGCAGGCGTCGCATTGCGATGCATGCACATTACAAGACAACAATGGAGTTTCTGGTCATGCGCAATAACAACAAGGCACTGGTGGCACTATCCCTCGCCACCCTGGCGCTTGGAACGGCCGCTTCCGCCTCGGCGGCGACCCTGGACGAGGTCAAGGAACGCGGTGAGCTGCACTGTGGCGTCAACGTCGGGCTGGCCGGCTTCTCGTCATCGGACGAGGACGGCACCTGGCAAGGCCTGGACGTGGAGACCTGCCGTGCGGTGTCCTCGGCTATCTTCGGCGATCCCGAAAAGGTGGCTTTCACTCCGCTGACCGCCAAGGAGCGTTTCACCGCGCTGCAATCCGGCGAGATCGATGTCCTCTCGCGCAACACCACCTGGACGGCGACCCGGGACAACTCCCTGGGGCTGAATTTCACCGCCACCACCTTCTACGATGGCCAGGGCTTCATGGTCGACAAGGAACTGGGCATCGAGAGCCTCGAGGACCTGGACGGCGCCTCGATCTGCATCCAGTCCGGCACCACCCACGAACTCAACCTCGCGGACTACTTCCCCTCCCGCAATATCGACATCAAAACCGTGACCTTCGACACCCCGGACCAGACGGCCCAGGGCTTCGCCAGCGGTCGCTGTGATGTGCTGACTTCCGATACCTCCCAGCTCAGCGCCCTGCGCCTGCAGTTGCCGGAGCCGGACAGCGTCGAGATCCTCACCGAGCTGATCTCCAAGGAGCCGTTGGGCCCGGTGGTGCGCCAGGGCGATGACCAGTGGTTCAACATCATCAAGTGGACGATCTTCGCCATGGTCAACGCCGAGGAAATGGGCGTGAACAGCGACAACGTCGACGAGATGAAACAGGATCCGCCCAATCCCGGAGTGGCGCGCCTGCTCGGTGTCGACGGCACCTATGGCGAGCAGCTCGGCCTCGGCAACGACTGGGCCTACAACATCATCTCCCAGGTGGGTAATTACGGCGAGGTGTTTGCCGATACCGTGGGCGAGAATTCGCCGCTGGGTATCAGCCGTGGCATGAATGCGCTGTGGAACGAGGGCGGCATCCTCTACGCGCCGCCGGTTCGCTGAGCCAACCTTCTGGATATGGCCTGCCCGGTCTGATCGTTGCGCAATAGCCGCCCGTGCATGGCGGCTATTCTGCGGCCCTGGCAAGTTGCCGGGGCCGTCGCAACGGTTTCGCCGCGTCAGGCCGGCTGATTCCTGCATCCGCCGTTCCCCTCCCTGATGGGTAGCGGCGGATCGTGATATCCCGCTCGAGGCTCGACATGCAGCGTTCTTCTACTACCGAACGGGGGCCGCTATGGCGTGACCCCGCCGTTCGTGCGTTGGTGATCCAGGCGATCCTGTTGCTGGCCCTGCTGGGCTTCATCGCCATGATCGTGACCAACACCCTGGCCAACCTGGAGGCACGTGGCATCACCACGGGCTTCGGCTTTCTCCAGGAGCGCGCCGGTTTTTCCATTCCACAGACCCTGATCGACTACAGCGGCGACAGCAGCTATGCGCGCACCTTCGTGGTGGGCTTGCTCAATACCCTGCTGGTCTCGGGCATGGGCATCGTGGCGGCGACCATCATCGGCTTCGCCGTGGGCATCTCGCGGCTGTCGAGCAATTGGCTGCTGGCCAAGCTCGCCGCCGCCTATGTCGAGATATTCCGCAATATTCCGCTGCTGGTGCAGATCCTGTTCTGGTATTTCGCGGTCCTGCAGGCTCTGCCGAGTCCACGCCAGAGCCTGTCGCTGTTCGAAGCCTTCTTTCTCAACGTGCGCGGCCTGGTGGTGCCGGCGCCCGATCCGTTGCCGGGATTCTCGGCGACTCTCTGGGCGCTGCTGCTGGCCGTCATCCTGGTGGTCGTGCTGAGCGTCTATGCGCGGCGTCGGCAGTCTCGCACCGGCAAGCCCCTGCCGGTCTTCCGCCTGGGAGCGCTGATCCTGATCGGCCTGCCGCTGGCGGTCTTTCTGGTCACCGGACGACCGCTGGCCTGGGAGGTGCCGGCGCTGACCGGGTTCAACTTCAAAGGCGGGGTGACGGTGATTCCCGAGCTGGTGGCGCTGTGGCTGGCGCTGTCGATCTACACGGCCTCCTTCATCGCCGAGATCGTGCGCTCGGGCATCCAGTCGGTGCCCCAGGGGCAGGTCGAGGCGGCGCGGGCGATCAGCCTGCCCGGCGACGTGACGCTGCGCAAGATCGTCATCCCCCAGGCGATGCGCGTGATCGTGCCGCAGCTCACCAGCCAGTACCTGAACCTGACCAAGAACTCGTCGCTGGCCACCGCCATCGGCTATCCGGACCTGGTTGCGGTGTTCGCCGGGACGGCCCTCAACCAGACCGGGCAGGCCATCGAGATCGTCGCCATCACCATGGCGGTCTATCTGCTGATCAGCCTGGTGGTATCGGCGCTGATGAACCTCTACAACGCGCGCACCCTGCTCAAGGAGCGATGACATGGCGACACGAACCGAGATGATCGAGGCGCGTCGTCCGCCGGACATGCGTCGGGGTGTGGTCGGCTGGCTGCACGCCAACCTCTTCAATGGCCCGCTCAACAGTGCGCTCAGTCTGGTGACCATCGTGCTGCTGGCCATGGCGCTTTGGCCCCTGGCGAAGTGGGCGCTGATCGATGCCGACTGGCTGGGATCTACCCGCGAGGCCTGCACCGGCGAGGGGGCCTGCTGGGTGTTCATCAGCGCCCGTTTCGAAACCATCATCTATGGCTTCTATCCGCACGCCGAGCGCTGGCGGGTGGATATCGTCCTGGCCATGATGGCATTGCTGATCGCCTGGCTGGCGATTCCGCGCTTGCCGGCCAAGCGCTGGGCCGGGCTCTTCGCCCTGGTCGGCTTCCCGATCCTGGCCTTCGTCCTGCTGCTGGGCGGACATTTCGGCCTCGAGGCGGTGCCGACCCGTCAATGGGGCGGGCTGATGCTGACCCTGACGGTGGCCACCGTGGGTATCGTCGGCTCGTTGCCGATCGGTGTGGTGCTGGCCCTGGGGCGGCGCTCCAAGATGCCGCTGGTGCGTAGCTTGTGCGTGGTGTTCATCGAATTCTGGCGGGGCGTGCCGTTGATCACGGTGCTGTTCATGGCCTCGGTGATGCTGCCGCTGTTCGTGCCCACCGAGGTGGAGTTCGACAAGCTGCTGCGCGCGCTGATCGGCATCATGTTCTTCTGGAGCGCCTACATGGCCGAGGTGGTGCGCGGCGGACTGCAGGCGATTCCCTCGGGCCAGGAGGAAGCCGCCAAGGCGCTCGGCATGGGCTACTGGCGTCGCATGGGGCTGATCGTGCTGCCGCAGGCGCTGAAGCTGGTGATCCCCGGGATCGTCAACACCTTCATCGCGCTGTTCAAGGACACCTCGCTGGTGCTGATCATCGGCCTGTTCGACCTGCTGGCGATCATCCGCGCCGGGCTCACCGACAGCAACTGGCTGGGCTTCGCCACCGAAGGCTATGTGTTCGCCGCGCTGATGTTCTGGGTGTTCTGCTTCAGCATGTCTAGATACAGCCAGTATATCGAGCGGCGCTTGCATACAGGTCACTAATTCAGCCCCTAATAACAAGGAAATATCGTCATGACGGCAAGCAATTCGGCAAGTGCGTCCTCCCCGGATTCTCCGATGATCCAGGTCGAGGGGCTCAACAAGTGGTACGGCGACTTTCACGTGCTGCGCGACATCGATCTGACGGTGGCGCGGGGCGAGCGTATCGTCGTCTGCGGCCCTTCGGGGTCGGGCAAGTCGACACTGATTCGCTGCTTCAATCACCTGGAGGAACACCAGCAGGGGCGCATCGTGGTCGATGGCGTGACCATGACCCAGGACGTCAAGCGCATCGAGCAGATCCGCCGCAACGTCGGCATGGTGTTTCAGCACTTCAACCTCTTTCCACATCTATCGGTGCTCGACAACTGCTGCATTTCCCAGACTTGGGTGCAGAAGAAGCCCCGCGCCGAGGCCGAGAAGACCGCCATGGAATTCCTCGAGCGGGTACAGATCGCCGATCAGGCCCACAAGTACCCGGGCCAGCTGTCCGGCGGGCAGCAGCAGCGCGTGGCCATCGCCCGGGCGCTGTGCATGCGCCCCGAAGTGATGCTGTTCGACGAGCCGACCTCGGCGCTCGACCCGGAGATGATCAAGGAGGTGCTCGACGTCATGGTCGAGCTGGCCCACGACGGCATGACCATGCTCTGCGTGACCCACGAGATGGGCTTCGCCAAGACGGTGGCGGACCGGGTGATCTTCATGGATCAGGGCCAGATCATTGAGCAGGCACCGCCCGAGACCTTCTTCAACAACCCGGAATCCGAGCGCACGCAGTTGTTCCTGAGCCAGATCCTCGGGCATTGAAAGCGCCGTGCCATCGGTTGCTGGTGGCACGGCGTGGCTTGCGTCTCAGGCGACGATCCGTAGGCACTGGCCGGCGTGATAGAGGGTAAAGCCGCCCTCGTAGACGGAGCTCCAGAGCGGCCTGGCACGCAGCGGTCGGGCCCGGCAGACCGGCAAGGGAAGCAGGCTGTCGTCGCCGCTGGTGAGGTAATGGGCAAAGCCCTTGCCGACAATCGTGCCGGTGGTGATGCCGCGACCGTTGTAGCCTGCCGCGGCCAGAATACCCGGCGCCGGTTCGAACAGGCGCAAGGTGTGGTCCGGCGTGAACCCGACCTGGCCTGTCCAGGTGCATTCCCAGTCCACCCGTCCCAGTTGCGGGAAGTAATGGCGCTGGATCCGGTCGGCCCAGCAGCGCAGGAAAGAGGCCGGTTTGGTGTCGCCGCAGCCCAGGCTGCCGAGAATCAAGCGACCCTCGGCATCGCGCCTCAGGCTGCTGAGTACTGTCCGGGTATCCCAGGCCCCCTGGCCTTCGGGCAGAATGTCGCCGGCAATCTCGTCGGACAGCGGCGGAGAGGCTACCTGATAGAAATGCCCGCGGAAGAAGACATTGCGCACCTGGTTCCAGTGTCCTTCGGTGTAGGCATTGGTGGCGATCACCAGGTGTGGTGCCTCGACGCTGCCGCCCGGTGTATCGACCCGCCAATGATCACCTTCGCGCTGGATGCCCTGGGCGGCACTGTGAGTGTGGAGAATGGCGCCTGCGCCATGGGCCGCCCGGGCGAGCCCACGGGTATAGGCTGTCGGGTTGAGGGTGCCGGCCCGCCGGTCGAGCAAGGCTCGCTGGATGCGGTGGGTGCCGATACGTCGTTGACACGCTTCGCCCTCGAGCAGTTCGACTGGCGCGCCGCACCTCGAGAATTGTTCGAAGCGTCGCGCTAGTTCCTCGGCACCCTTGCCGTTGTGAGCGAGGTGGAGGGTGCCGGTCCGGGTATCCTGGCAGTCGATGCCGTGTCGGTCGATGAGAGCGAAGACTTCGGCGGGGGCGTGGCCGAGCACCTCATTGGCGCGCTCGCCGTTTTCCGGGCCCAGAGTCTCGAGAATGTCGTCTGGCGGTATCCACATCCCCGCGTTGACAAGGCCGACACTGCGTCCGGAACCGCCACTGGGGATGTCGCCTGCTTCCAGCAGCGTCACCGCGACACCGGATTCGGCGAGGTGCAGGGCAGCACTGAGCCCGGTGATACCGCCCCCGATGATGGCGACATCGGCCTTCTCCTTGCCTTCCAGGCGTGGGTATTCCCGTTGTCGCTCGGGAGATGTGGATATCCAGATACAGGCCGATTTCATGGTGCCTCCCTGGTGTCGGTGGCGCTCGACCAGTCGTAGAAGCATTGAGGGTTGTGCTGCAGAGACTGGCGCTGTGCTTGTTGCCACTCCCGGATCTCAGGGGCATGTTCGCTATCGGGATGTTGCGTCAGCCAGCGCTCGAGGTCCCGGAAGGCGCGTGGCGAGTAGGGTTCGAAATCGCCCTGTGAGTGGAGCAAGGCCAGCTTGCGTTCCTCGCGACGCATCGAGACGATCAGGGCGCCGCCGGCCACGCCCCACAAGGCGATGATGGATGCGATCATGACGACGATGGCAGATGGACTCATGATGACTGACCTCCTGTGGATGTGGCGACATGGGGCGCTTCAGAGCTACGGTTCATGATCCACATGCACAGCGGGATCATCAGGGTCAGGATGACCAGGCCGCTGACCGTCTTCCAGGGCGTCTGCCCGAGGTTGGTGTAGAGGAAGTAGACCATGATGCCGAGCATGATGGCGGGGATCTGGTAGCGTATGACAAGCTCCCAGACGCGCGGCACGTAAAGGTCGGCACCCCGGTTGAGGCTTAGCACGCGCAGCCGGTGGGCATCGAACTTCCAACCGATGGCGATCATGATGATGAAGGTCGCCAGCGGCAGGCCCCAGTTGCCGACCACGAAATCCAGATAGCCGAGAATGTCGGCATTCATGGCACTCGGGATACCCAGTAGCCAGATGATGCCGCAGATGGCCAGTACGGCCTTGGTACGACTGGTGTTGCGCTCTTCCCGATAGGTCGTGACACCGACCTCGGTGATGGCAATGGCGGTGGTCAGGTTGGCGAAAAAGAAGCCCATGAAGAACAGCAGGGCCCAGACGTAACCGCCCGTCATGCTGCCGAAGGCATTGGCGAGGGCCACGAAGGCCAGTTCGGCCCCGGAGCTGGGTGAGATGCCGAAGGCAAAGACGATGGGAAAGACGGCAAAGATGGCAAGCAGACCGAAGCTGGTGTTGCCAATTGCCGTGAAGATGCCACCGCCTAGGGGGATGTCGTCGTTGCGGCCAAGGTAGCTGCCGTAGGTCAGGGCGATGCCCCAGCCTAGCCCGGTAGAGAACAGGGCCTGGCCCAGTGCCGCCAGCCAGGTTTCTCCCCGCGCCAGATAGCTCCAGTTGGGCGAGAAGCTGAACTCCAGACCGGCCATGGCACCCGGTAGCGTTATGCCCCGGATGGCGATTGCGATCAAGGCAATGGTCAGGATGGGCATCATCCACTTGGCCAGACGTTCGATGCCACCCTTGATGCCGAACAGCAGGATGCCGGTGACCAGCAGCATGGCGACGCTGTGCATGCCGACGTTCAGAGCGGTATTACCGCTGAAGGATTGCCACAGGGCAGCGGTGTCGAAGTCGGTCTGGGTGAAGGTGCCGGCCACGGCATGAAAGGCGTAGTAGATCGACCAGCCGACGATCGATGAATAGTAGGACATCAGTACGATGTTGAAGATCAGGATCACCAGGCCCAGACCGACGAGGCGATTGTTGCCGTAGAGCTTGCGGAAGGTTCCGACCAGTCCTTGCCGGGTATAGCGCCCGAGGCTGGTTTCGCCCATAAGGCCTGGCACTGCGATCAGGTAAAGCAGCAGGAAGTAGGCAATCAGGAAGGCCCCCCCGCCGTTCTCACCCGTCACGTAGGGCATGCGCCAGATATTGCCGGCCCCGACCATGGCGCCGACGACGGCCATCAGGTAGCCGAAACGACTACCCCACTGTTCGCGAGAAATTGTTGTTGTCATCTTTGGACTCCATGACACGTCCTGAATGGTCGGGCGTGCCGGAAACCGGGATATCGGGCACGCCCGTACAGCGCATCGCAGCCCTGTTGCAGGACCGCTCGCTCTCAGTCGAACTTGATTCCCTGGGCCAATGGCAGCTCGCGGGAATAGTTGATGGTGTTGGTCTGGCGGCGCATGTAGCTCTTCCAGACATCGGAGCCGGACTCGCGGCCACCGCCGGTCTCTTTCTCGCCACCGAAGGCGCCACCGATCTCCGCGCCGCTCGGGCCGATGTTGACGTTGGCGATGCCGCAGTCGCTGCCGACATCCGAGATGAAGGTCTCGGCTTCACGCACGTCGTTGGTGAAAATGCACGACGAAAGTCCCTGGGGAACGTCATTGTGCAGGGTCATGGCTTCGTCGAAGTCGCGGTAGCTCATGACATAGAGGATCGGGGCGAAGGTCTCGTTCTTGACCAGGTCGTCCTGTCGCTCGACCTCGACGATGGCCGGGGTCACGTAGTAGGCATCGGGATATTGATCGGCGAGCTGGCGTTCGCCGCCAAAGATATTGGCACCCTTCTGGCGTGCCTGGTCGAGTACGGACTGCATCTGGTCGAAGGCCTGGGCATCGATCAGGGGGCCAACCAGATTGCCTTCCATGGGATCGCCGATGGTCACGCCGGCATAGGCTTTCTTCACGCGCTCGACGACCTCGTCGCGGATCGATTCGTGGACGATCAGACGACGCAAGGTGGTGCAGCGCTGTCCGGCAGTGCCCACGGCGGAGAACAGGATGGCGCGTACTGCCATGTCCAGGTCGGCGCTGGGCGCCAGGATCATGCCGTTGTTGCCGCCGAGCTCGAGGATGCTGCGACCGAAGCGGGCGGCCACCCGAGGCGCAACCTCGCGCCCCATGCGCGTGCTGCCGGTGGCACTGATCAGTGGCACACGAGGGTCGTCGGCGAGGCGCTCGCCAGCCTCGTGATCCCCCAGGATCACCTGGCTGAGGTCTTCCGGGGCTTCATTGCCGAATTCGGCAATGGCGCGTTCCAGCAGCGCCTGGCATGCGAGGGCGGTGAGAGGGGTTTTTTCGGAAGGCTTCCACAGTAGGCTGTTGCCGCATACCAGTGCCAGGGCGGCATTCCAGGCCCAGGGAGCCACCGGGAAGTTGAAAGCGGTGATCAAGCCGATCGGTCCTAGTGGATGCCAACTTTCGCGCATGTGGTGGCCGGGCCGCTCGGAGGCGATGGTCAGGCCGTATAGCTGGCGCGACTGACCGACGGCCAAGTCACAGATATCGATCATCTCCTGCACTTCACCGAGGCCTTCCTGGTAGATCTTGCCGCACTCCAGAGTGACCAGGGTACCGAGATCTTCCTTGTGACGGCGCAACTGCTCGCCGAACAGTCGAACCAATTCGCCGCGGCGCGGTGCGGGTACCCGACGCCATTGTTCGAAGGCGCCCTGGGCACGTGTCACGCGGGCCTCGACGGCATCGGCGCCTTCGAGACGGAGCCGGCCGATCTCGCGGCCGTCGGTGGGGGAGGTAACCGCCAGGTCGCCCTGGCGATAGGCTTCCGCGGCGACACCGAGTCGCTGCATGAGGGGCTCGATCATTCTTCCTCCTACTGTTCGTTTCTGGGTGCGGAAAACGAAATCAGTATTGACGCGGTAGTTGACGCCCCTCAAACGACGTTTTATACGAAGATCATTCCTTTTTTTCGGGTTATAGCCCCTGCGATGAAAAATCATGGCAAGGAACCCTTCATGACAAGGAGCAGGCCATGGAAAGGAGAAGCGAATGAGTCGGCGACACCTGCCCACCCTGGCCGCCATGCAGTGCTTTGAGGCTTCGGTGCGGCACATGAGCTTCACCCGCGCCGCCGATGAGTTGAACCTGACCCAGAGTGCCGTCAGCAAGCAGGTGGCTCAGCTCGAATCGGTGCTCGAGCATCCGCTGTTCCGGCGGGTGCGCAAGCGGCTTCAGGTCACTCCGGAGGGGGCACTGTACCTGACCGAAGTGCGCAAGATCCTGGCGCAGGTGGAGATGTCTACGCGCTACATGCAGTCCTACGGTGGTCAGAGCGAAGTGCTCAATGTCACCACTCTGCCGACCTTCGGGGCGCGTTGGCTGATTCCGCGGCTCAATGGATTCCGCTTCCGACATCCGAGGGTCTACCTGAACATCGCCAATCGTTCGGAGCCCTTCGATCTGGAAGAGGAGCGTGTCGATGTCGCCTTTTTCTTCGGCCACGGTGCCTGGCCTCGGGCCGAATGCATCCGGCTGCTCGACGAGGAGATGGTGCCGGTCTGTGCGCCGTCAGTCCTGCCGGTCGGCGGCGTCCGGGAGCCGTTGGCGCTGACTCGGCTGGTGCTCTTGCAGAGCGCAACGCGCCCCGAGGCCTGGCACGACTGGTTCGAAGCCCAGGGATGCTATACCGAGCACAGTTACCATGGGCCGCGCTTCGATACTTTCTATATGGCCCTGAGAGCGGCTCGGGCCGGGTGTGGCGTGGCCCTGGTGCCACGTTTCCTGGCCGAGGAGGAACTACAGGCTGGCCTGCTGACGCTTCCCTGGTCGTTCGGCCTGACCAGCCGCGATGCCTATTACCTGGCCTATCCCGAGCACAAGGGAGAGGTCGCCAAGGTGCAAGGATTCATCGACTGGATACTCGAACATCGGGATGCGCCCGATGGCAGCTAGCGCGATGCTCCGTCCGGTGCGTCCGCCTCGGCACGGGCCAGTACATGGTCGACGAAGCGGCGCACGCGGGAGAGGTCGCCGAGATGTTCCGGGTGAACCAGGTAGTAGGCGTCGGGGCCCTGGAGCACGTGCGACCAGGCCAATGATAGCCGGCCCTCGGCCAGTTCGGCGTCGACGAAGAAGCGCGGCACCAGGGCGAGTCCGCCGCCGCTCATCGCCGTGCGGATAAGCATCTGGAAGGTCTCGAAGCGCGTGCCGTGGTAACTGCGATCGGTGGTGATGCCTTGATCGGCGAACCAGCGGTGCCAGGCATCAGGGCGTGTCGAGAGGTGCAGCAGGCGGCATTCGGCCAGGTCGGCGGCGCTCGAGGGACGCTGCCGGGCCAGGTAGGCGGGCGAGCCGACCGCGACCACTTCCTCGTCGAACAGCTTGTGGCATTCCAGGTTTGGCCAGCTGCCGTGGCCATGGAAGATGGCCACGTCGATATCCTCCTGATCCAGGTCGAAGGTCTCGACGTGGTCGCGAACACTCAGGTCGATACGCGGGTTGGCATCCAGGAAGTCGGGCAGTTGGCGGGCCAGCCAGCGGGCCCCGAAGGTAGGCAGGCTGGCCACCCGCAGCACCTCGCTCTGGCCGCCGTAGGTCATGATGGTGTTCGCCGACATCTCGATCTGGGCCAGGATCTTGCGCACCTCGGTCAGGTACAGCGAGCCTTCCGGTGTCAGCACCAGGCTGCGGCGCACGCGCCGGAACAGCTTGTGCTGCAGATACGCTTCGAGTTGCGCCACCTGTTTGCTGACGGCGCTCTGGGTGATACTCAGTTCAGCGGCGGCGCGGGTGAAGCTCATGTGGCGTGCGGCCGCCTCGAAGCATTGCATGGTGATGGTCGAGGGCAGGTGGCGTGTCGTCATGCCAGGGCTCCGGGATTCATGGATTCTTGATAGTCATGCAATGATGTGTCGAGCTGAGCCGTAAGCCGCAAAATCGTGCTTCTTGTCGTGGGTCAGGATAATGCATGAGTCAAAGGAATGGATAGCGCGCTTTTTTTCGTTTGAAGCCCGAAACGCGACTCTGTTCTCATCTGGCCATACGCATCCCACAGGAAGGCGACATGGATCTCCCGTACATCAGTGATTCTCTCGGCATCGTTCATCCCGTCTGCATTGAACGAGGCCGGAACGCCGAAGTCTGGGATGAGCAGGGCAATCACTATGTCGATTTCGTCGGCGGTATCGGCGTGCTCAACCTGGGGCATGGTCATCCCGCCGTAATCGAGGCGGTCAAGACTCAGGTCGACACCCTGATGCATTCCGCCTTCAATGCCCTGCCGCATCGTGGCTATCTCGAAGTGGCCAGGGCTCTGGATACTTTCGTGCCGGTGTCGTATCCGCTTTCCTGCATGCTCACCAACAGTGGAGCCGAGGCCACCGAGAACGCCCTCAAGATCGCTCGCGCTGCCACCGGGCGTCAGGGAGTGATCGCATTCGACGACGGTTTCCATGGTCGCACGCTGGCGGCGCTGAACCTCAACGGCAAGGTCAAGCCCTACAAGAATCGACTCGGTGTCTTGCCGGGACCGGTGCAGCATCTTCCCTTCCCGAGTCGCGACGGCGGAGTCGATGCCGACACCGCCATGACAGCTCTGGAGCGGTTGTTCGACGTCGAGATACCCGCCGACGAGGTCGCCTGCATCATCGTCGAGCCCGTTCAGGGCGAGGGTGGCTTTCGTCTGCTGTGTGCCGATTTCGCCGTGCGTTTGCGGGCACTGTGCGAGGCCCACGGTATCCTGCTGATCTTCGACGAGATCCAGTCCGGTTTCGGGCGCACCGGCAAGCGTTTCGCCTTTTCCCATCTGGGTGTCGAACCCGATCTGCTGCTGATGGGCAAGAGCATGGCCGCCGGGCTGCCGCTGGCGGCTGTGGCCGGCAAGGGAGAGATCATGAACGCTCCTCCAAAGGGCGGCCTGGGTGGCACCTATTCGGGCAATGCCGTTGTTTGCGCCGCGGCCCGGACGGTGATGGAGGTGATGAGCGAGGATCGCCTGGCCGGCTGGAGCGAGCGCCAGGAGACGATGATGCTGGAGGCGTATCGTGACTGGAGGGCATCCGGCCGCTATCCGATGCTTGGCGAAATGACCGGCGTGGGTGCCATGCGCGGTATCGTCTTCGAAGATACGCCTGGTGCCACCGGCGCCGAACATCTAGCGGCTCTGCTGGCCGCCGGCCGCGAGGAGGGCGTACTGTTGATGCCCAGCGGGCGGCGGCGCAACGTGCTGCGCTTGTTGCCTCCGCTGACCACTGAACCCGAGGTGCTGGGAGAAGGCTTGGCGAGACTCGAGAGAGCCTTGGGACGGCTGCAGCCATGATCGCCGGGCCCGGTAGTGTTCTGCACCGTCCTGCGCGACGCATCAACCGAATCCATGACGACTGAATATCGAGAGGCATTATCCGATGACGTCCCCCGTTTCCCATCACGAGATTCGTGATCGTTTTTCCAGGGCCATGTCGGCCATGTATCAGGCCGAGGTGCCCCAGTACGAGACCCTGCTCGAACTGGTCGCGGAGGTGAACCGCGAGACCCTGGCGCGCGACCCCGAGCTGGCCGCGCGGCTCGAGGCTCATGACGAGATGAACCGGCTCGGCGTCGAGCGGCACGGTGCCATTCGCGTCGGTACGGCCGAGGAGCTCGCCATGCTGCGTCGGCTGTTCGCGGTGATGGGCATGTACCCGGTGGGCTACTACGATCTCTCCGAGGCCGGCGTGCCGGTGCACTCCACCGCTTTCCGGCCCGTCGACGACGAGGCCCTGGCGCGCAATCCCTTCCGTGTTTTCACCTCGTTGCTGCGCCTGGAACTGATCGAAAGCGCCGAGCTGCGCAAACGCGCCGCCGGTATCCTCGCCAAGCGTGACATCTTCACGCCCGGAGCCCGGGAGTTGATCGAACTCAGCGAGCGGCAGGGCGGGCTGACCGACGAGCAGGCCGATCGCTTCGTGGCCGAGGCGCTGGAAACCTTTCGCTGGCACCATGACGCCACGGTGGATCTGGAGACCTACGAGGCACTGCATGCCGAGCATCGGTTGATCGCCGATGTGGTCTGCTTCCGCGGGCCGCACATCAATCACCTGACGCCGCGCACCCTGGACATCGACGAAGTGCAGCGCCGCATGCCGGCGGCGGGCATGAATCCCAAGGAGGTCATCGAGGGGCCGCCGCGTCGCGACTGTCCGATCCTGCTGCGCCAGACCAGCTTCAAGGCCCTGGAAGAGCCGACCCGCTTCGCCGGTGAGCGGCAGGGGACCCACACCGCGCGCTTCGGCGAGATCGAGCAGCGTGGCGTGGCGCTGACCGCCGAGGGCCGCGCACTCTACGACCGGCTGCTCGCCGAATCGCGCCGGCGTACCAATGGGCTGCCCAATGCCGAGCACCAGCGCGTCCTGGCCGAGGTGTTCGCCGAGTTTCCGGATACCGAGGACGAACTGCGTCGCCAGGGCCTGGCCTTCTTCGAATATCGGCTGACCGAGGCAGGGCACGAGGCAGGCCCGGTCGCCGAGACCGAGCTGGAGGCACTGATCGAGCAGGGGCTGGTCAGCGCACGGCCGATCACTTATGAAGATTTCCTGCCGGTCAGCGCGGCTGGCATCTTCCAGTCGAACCTCGGAGGCGGCAGCAATGACGCCTACGCCGGTCATGCCAATCGGGAGGCCTTCGAGGCGGCGCTGGGGGCCGAGGTGACCGATGAGCTGGCTCTCTACGGCGAGCGCGAACGCGCCTCCCGCGAGGCGGTACTGGAGGCGCTCGACGTCTGATCGACTATATTGTCGACAGATGTCGGCATGAGGTCGGAGGCGAGGATGGTCCGGAGCGAGGCACCGGCGAGCAGGATCTCGCTGGATGTGGTGGAGGCACAGGCGGGAGGGGATGTCGGTCGTGTCATCATGGATGGTGTGACCGACCTGCCCGGAAACACTGTCGTTGGGCGTGCGGAGTTCTTGCAGCATGAGGCCGACGGGCTGAGACGATGCTTCGTATCGCCACCTCACGGTAGGCCTTCCCACTGTCTCAACCTGATCGTGCCGCCGTCCGATGCACGGGCCGATACCGGGCTGATCATCATGGGCACCATGGGGTATCCGGGGTTCTCGGGGTCGAATGCCATGTGTGCCGTGGCCGCTCTGGCCGAAGCGGGGAGACTGCCGACCACGGAGGCGGAGCAGCGGTTGGTACTGGAGACGCCGGCAGGCCTTTCCACGCTGGATATCGGCTGTCGGAATGCGCGAGTGGAAACGGTGACGTATGAAGCCGTGCCGGGGTTCGTCGCGACCGGCGAGCATCGCCTGGAGGTCGAGGGTTGGGGCTCTGTGCCACTCGAGCTGGTATATGGTGGCACGTCCTATGTGATGGTGCGTGGTGCAGAGATGGGCATCGATCCCGCCACGGCCTCCATCGAGGCGCTTCAACGCTTTTGTGCGGCGCTCTTTGCGAGCCTGGATCCTGCGTGGTGCATCCATCATCCGCTGCTCGGCGACCTGCCGCCCCCCTCCATGATCCTGCTGGCGGGTGCTCCGGAACGCTCCCCCATCAAGGGGATGAGTGTGCCTCTTGCCGTTTACATGCATCCCGGCGTGATCTGTCGCGGACCGACGGGCACAGGGACGACGGCCTTGCTTGCCCATCTGATGAAGCGTGGAGAGCTTCCGCCCGGCACGACCGTTCGCACGGTCTCGCCGTTCGGCAATGTCTTTGAAGGGACGCTGCTGGGGAGTGCGCGAATCGGCGATGTCACTGGAGTGAGAACGTCGATCCGGGGACACCCTCGCGTCCTGGCGCGTAGTCAGGTCTTTCTGGACGAGGAGGCCTTGTCCTGCGAAGCGCAAGGATTCCGGCGGCTATTTGAAACGCCGCCCGGCGATGAGCGGGTTGGCTGACGCTGCTTTTCAGGCGGGCTGTTCCAGTCGTCTTTCGTCGCCTGAAATCTCGAGTGTCCGGCATTCGAGGCCTGGTAAGATGCTCGGCTGATACAGTACTTCGCAAGGACGTGTCATGCTGCTACTGGACAGTCTGTCGCCGCTCGATGGCGGTGTCGAATCCCTGTTGATCCTGCTCTCGGTCCTGACCTCCATGATCAGTGCCTCGATGGGAGTTGGCGGCGGGACCTTGCTGATCATGACCATGGCGCAGGTGATGCCCGGGGCGGCGTTGATTCCGGTGCATGGCATGGTGCAGTTGGGCTCCAACGGTGGGCGGGCGCTGATGACGCTGCGTCACCTGGCCTGGCCGATTCTGGCGGCCTTCGTGCCCGGGGCGCTGCTCGGTGCCCTGGCGGCCAGCTGGATGCTGGTGCGCCTGCCGACCGGCCTGCTGGAACTGGCCATCGCCGGCTTCGTGCTGTTCACCCTGTGGGGGCCGGGTCTGCCCAAGCGCAGCCTGGGCAGCCTTGGCACCGTTGTCGCAGGGGGCATCACGACCTTTCTCTCGAGCCTGGTCGGCGCCAGCGGGCCAATGGTCGCGGCCTTCATCAAGCAGCACGGCGGCTCGCGACAGGCCACCGTGGCCACCTTCGCCGCCTGCATGACCCTGCAGCACCTCACCAAGGCTTTCGTGTTCGGCGCCGCCGGCTTTGTGTTCCGTGACTGGCTCGGGCTGATCGTGTTGATGATCGCCGCCGGTGTGGTCGGCACCTGGCTGGGATTGCGGTTGCTGGGCCGGCTTTCCGAGCGACGTTTCGACGGCCTGTTTCGCTGGGGCCTGACCCTGCTGGCATTGCGTCTGATCTGGTTGGGGCTGCAGCGTCTCGGCGTCATCGGTTGAGCCTGACGATGATTCTGAGGAACTATCGAGCCAGGGTGTCACGAAAAAGCCGATTTTTGTGGCCTTTTCCCCTGTACAGGGCGCTATAGTGGGTCATAATGCGCTTGTGTAGGGAAGTCACAAATATCAGGGGAACACCCATGGGGCTCATGATGACACGGCGATGGTGCCTCGCTCTCATTCTGTTGTTGGCCGCCACGCTGCTGGCCGGCACCGCCCAGGCGAACAATCCGCGTTATGCCGGTATCGTCGTCGATACCGATACCAGCGAGATTCTCTACGCCGAAAATGCCGATGCGCCGCGCTATCCGGCATCTTTGACCAAGATGATGACGCTCTACATGCTGTTCGAGAGGCTCGATCAGGGCGGCATGACGCTGGGACAACGGTTGCCTGTGTCGGCCACCGCCTCCGAAATGCCGGCCACCAAGCTCTGGCTGAAACCGGGCGACAGCATTCCGGTGGAGAAGGCCATCCAGGCGCTGATCGTTCGTTCCGCCAACGATGTGGCGGTCGTGGTGGCCGAGGCGCTCGGTGGCAGCGAATCGCACTTCGCGAGGATGATGACCTCGCGCGCCCATGAGCTGGGCATGAGCAACACGACATTCCGCAATGCCTCCGGATTGCCGGATGACCGACAGGTCACCACGGCTCGCGACATGGCGCTGCTCGCCCGGCGGCTGATGCTCGACTTCCCCCAGTACTACCCCTACTTTTCTCTGGATCGCTTCACCTGGCGCGGCAAGACCCTGACGGGCCACAACAATCTGCTGGACAGTTATCCGGGGGCCGATGGCCTGAAGACCGGCTTCATCCGTGCCTCCGGCTTCAACGTGGCGACTTCGGCGAAGCGCGGCGGCCGACGCATTCTCTCGGTGGTCATGGGCGGCTATACCGCTTCCTCCCGGGATGAGCACATGGCCAACCTGCTGGACCGTGGTTTCCTGCGGGCTTCGCTGGTCGACGGCCGAGGCTTTCTGGCCAATACCCGGATCTCCGAGGATTACCTGCTGCCCGAGGCACGGCGCCCGATGTCGCCGCCGTCCGGCCAGATGCTGGCAAGCGCTGGCAATACCGCGCCGGCCGTTACGCCCGAGCCGGCATCGCAGCCCGTCAACTCGCCTTCCCGGGATGAAGTCATCGCGACGGCCGATGCCGGCATGGGGTCGGTGACGCCGACACCCGAACCGGCCTCGGCCGCTGAGCCGACCGTGACGTCGACACCCGCGCAGCCCGTCTCGTCACAGCCGATGTCCACGACCGCTGTTGCCTCGGCGGCATCGAGCAGCGAGCCCGATCCGATCCGTCGCGTCGTCGATCAGCGTGAAACGGCGACGCCCGGTACCTGGGGAGTTCAGGTCGGTGCCTTCAGTGATGCCGATCATGCGCGGCGCCTGGCCGCCCGGGCTGCCGAACGCCTGACCGCCGAGCTGGCCGATGCCCGTGTGGCGGTGCCGCATGTCGCCGAGGCCGGCGTTTATCGTGCGCGACTGGTGGACATGCAGGAAGGCGAGGCGCGCAGCGCCTGTCGACGCCTTCAGGCGCAGGGGATGGATTGCATGGTCGTGCAGGCCGCCCTCTAGATCGAAGGCTGATCCGCCAGGGACGGGGTTGTCGCCACTCGTCAAAGCCCTTAGTTTGATAGTTCTACATGCATCACCCTGCCGCTTCGCCGGTGGGGTGGTTTTTTTGGTTCATCCTTGAAGCTCGGCGGCAGGGCAAAGTGTCTGGAGGCAAGATGTCATCATCGTTCAAGGGCATCCTGTGCATGTGTGGCGGGGTTCTGTGCCTGGCGCTGGGCGATGCCATTACCAAGTGGCTCGGCGAGACGCACTCGCCGCTGCAGATCATCTTCTTTCGCACCCTGGTGTCGCTGCCGCTGATCGCACTGATTGCCCGTTTCAACGGCGGTCTGCGCAAGCTGGCGACGCGCCGTCCGGGCATTCACCTGCTGCGCGGCCTGATCTTCACCGGCACCATGATCTGCTTCATGTGGGGCTTGACCCTGCTGCCGCTGGCCGAGACCACCGCTATCGCCTTCGCGGCGCCGCTGTTCGTGAATCTGTTGTCGGTGCCACTGCTTGGCGAGCGGGTCGATCGGACCACGCTGCTGGCTACCATGCTGGGGTTCATCGGCGTGCTGGTGGTGGTACGGCCGGGAGGCAGCAGCTTCCAGCCGGCCGCCCTGATCGTGGTCGGGGCGGCGGTCTTCTACGCTCTGATGATGATCACGGCGCGTCGCTATGGCGGCCGTGAGCACCTCTGGGCAATGGTCTTCTATACCACCCTGGTGCCGATGCTAGTGTCGGCGTTAACCCTGCCCTGGGTGTGGCAGATGCCGGCACCCATCCACTGGCCCTTCTTCCTGCTGGCCGGTGTGCTCGGTGTGGGCGCCATGGTTGGACTGACCCTGGCGTTTCGCTATGCGCCGGCGGCGCTCGCCGCACCCTTCGACTACACGGCGTTGCTGTGGGCCGTGCTGCTGGGCTGGTGGCTGTGGGACGAGGTGCCGGACCTGTGGGTGTTCGTCGGCGGCACCTTGATCATCGTCAGTGGCCTGGCCATCGCTTATCACGAGCGGCGTGTCGCCCTGAACCGGCGCCCCTCCGCCTGATGAGCCGATTCAGCCTTCAGCGCCTCGGGGCAACGCCCTGGTGAAAGCTGCGGGCCGCGGCTTCCGGGTCCGGCGTGCCGCAGATGGCCGAGATCACGGCCAAACCATCGGCGCCGGCGCGACGCACGGCCTCGACGTGTTCGGCCTTGAGGCCGCCGATGGCCACGGTCGGCAGCGGGCTGGCGCCGGCCAGTTCCGCCAGGCCGTCGAAGCCGAGAGGCTGGGCGTGGTCGCGCTTGCTGGGAGTGGCGAAGACTGGCCCCAGCCCCAGATAGTCGAGTTTGGCGGCATTGATTCGGGCGAGTTGCTCGGGTGTCTGCACCGAGAGGCCGAGGATGGCGTCCGCTCCGAGGGCGGCCCGGGCATCGTCGACTTCGCCGTCATCCTGGCCGATGTGCAGTCCGTCGGCGCCGCTGGCCAGGGCCACCTCCAGTCGATCATTGATCAGCAGGGGCACGCTGCTGCCTGCCAGGGCGGTCTTCAGGCGTCGCGCCACGGGTACCAGTTCGGCATCGCTGGCGTGCTTGTCGCGTAGCTGTACCAGGGTTACGCCACCGCGCACGGCGGCGACGACGGTTTCCTCCAGGCCACGCTCGGCGCATAGCTCGGGGTCGGTGACCAGATAGAGGGAAAGGTCAACGCGCATGGGTGATCTCCAGTCGGGCGCGGGCGGTCAGGGTGTCGGTGTCGAGGGCATGCAGGGCATCGAGGAAGGCCACGGCGAAACTGCCCGGCCCCCGGGCGCTCTCTCCGGCAATGCTTCCGGCCACGGCATAGCCGGCCAACGCCGCCACGCAGGCCTCGAATGGGTCCTCGGCGACGGCCAGGTGAGCGCCCACCACGCCCGTCAGGGCACAGCCCAGGGTGGTGACGCGCGGCATCAGGGCATGCCCGCCGGCCACGCGTGCCAGGCGCTCGCCATCGGTGACGAGGTCGGTTTCGCCGGTGACGGCGATCACGGCGCCGGTGCGCCGAGCCAGGTCCACGGCGGCACGTTCCGCCGCTTCGGTGGTATCGGTGCTGTCGACACCCTGGCCACCGCCGCCCTGCTCGGCCAGAGCCATGATTTCCGAGGCATTGCCGCGCACCACCGTCGGCGAAAGCGCCAGCAGGCGGGCGCCGGCCTTGCGGCGCAGGGTCGTGGCGCCGACTGCCACGGGATCGAGTACCCAGGGTGTGCCGGCCTCATTGGCGGCGCGGGCGGCAGCGTCCATGGCGTCCACCCAGTCGGGCGACAGGGTGCCGATGTTGAGCGTCAGAGCACCGGCCAGGGCGGCGAACTCCTCGACCTCCTCGCGGGCATGGGCCATGGCCGGTGAGGCGCCCAGGGCGAGCAGGACGTTGGCCATGGTGTTCATGGCGACATGATTGGTGATGTTGTGAACCAGCGGGCAGGTCTCGCGCACACGGTTCAGGTGGCGAGCGAGGTCGATGGTGTGCATGGCGCCTCCCGGGCGGCGGGAGGTGCTGGCCTCGGGATGGCCGGCACGACTCCCTCCGCCGGCATTATCCGGGTCAGGTGATGAGGGTGCGTCTCAGCCGGGCGGCATGGCGTCCGGCGCCCCTGTCGTCAGGCCTTCTACTATCCGTGCCCGGTTGGCACCTGTAAAGAGGCGGCGACGAGCCTTGCCGTCGCCGCCGTCCTTTGCCTCAGGAACGCTTGGGCTGCTTGACCAGGCGCAGGTAGGGCTTCTGCTCGTCCCAGCCTTCGGGGAAGAGGGTCTTGGCCTCTTCGTTGCTCACGGCGGGCACGATGATGCAGTCATCACCATCCTGCCAGTTCACCGGCGTGGCCAGCTTGTGTTCGTCGGTGAGCTGCAGGCTGTCGAGTACGCGCAGCACCTCGGCGAAGTTGCGGCCGGTGCTGGCCGGATAGGTGATGGTCAGGCGCACCTTCTTGTTCGGATCGATGATGAAGACGCTGCGCACCGTCAGGGTGTCGTTGGCGTTGGGGTGAATCATGCCGTAGAGGTCGCTGACCTTGCGGTCGCCGTCCGCCAGCAGCGGGAAGTTCAAGCCTTGCCCCTGGGTTTCCTGGATATCCCCGGCCCAGGCTTCGTGATCCTCGAGCGGGTCCACGGAAAGGCCGATGGCCTTGGTGTTGCGCTTGTCGAATTCCGGCTTGAGTCGCGAGACTTCGCCGAGCTCGGTGGTGCACACCGGGGTGAAGTCCTTGGGATGCGAGAACAGAATGACCCAACTGTCTCCGGCCCACTCGTGGAAATTGATGGTGCCGGCAGTGCTCTCTTGGGTGAAGTCGGGCGCTGTATCGCCGAGTTGCAGTGCCATGTTGGCCTCCTGATGGATGGGTAAGTGGCATCGCGGGCGCGGTGCCGGTTCGACGGTTTCAAGCATTGCACGATGATGGCGCGTGTGGAAACAACCGCTGGCCATATGCTCAGTCGAATTTACGCTTAGCTCGGGCTTCGAGCGGACCATCGATAGGGCGCTGTGAACCCCTCCCTGGGCGCTACATCCGCCATTCATGGCGGATGACCCTCGCTTCGTCTTGTCCCCGGCGCCTACTGCCATTGAACGTTTGGCCATTCGCTCTCAAGCAGTGTCTTCTAGGGGGCTGGAGCGGCGGCGCCGAGATACCGCTCCCGCCAGTAATCCAGATCCACCGCCGAGGTGGTGACGCGCCGCCCCCGGCCCGGGGCGTGGATCATCTGGCCATGCCCCAGGTAGATGCCGACATGGCTGGCATCACCGCGGCCGGCGGTGTCGAAGAACAACAGATCCCCCGGGCGGGCCTTGTCGATCGGCGGCAGGTTCTCGAACTGCCGGCGGGAAGTCCGGGGCACCTTGATGCCCGCCCGGGCGTAGGCGAGCTGCACCAGCCCCGAGCAGTCCAGGCCGCTCGGGGTGTCCCCGCCGAAACGGTAGGGCGTGCCGAGCGTCTGGCGTGCTTCGGCGAGGATCATGGTGCGCTCCATGGAGAGATTGCCACCGTCCCGGGTCGCCAGGTCGGGACCGGCACAGCCGGCCAGCCACGAGAGCAGTAGCGTTGCCAGCAGCCATTTCGATATCAGGGGCGTGACGTGGCGATGGCAGGCAAGTCGTGGCGGCATGCGCGGCTCCATGGCATAAGGAATCCCTCTCCCGCCTACAGCCTAGCCCGTGATGCTGGCGCTGGCGAGTATCAGCGGAAGGCGATACGCGTGCCATGGGTCAAGCGTTCTTCGGGCGTCATGGCGTGTCCGGGAACGCCGATCATCTCGTCGCCGCACTGGTCGTCCCAGGTCAATACGCCGTGGGTCAGGCCCAGTTCGCCGAGGCGTTCGCGAATCTCGCCGGTACCCAGGTAGGTGCAGGTATTTCCGGCCTTGTCGGTGAGGGTGGAGACGCCGCTGGCATGGTGGAAGCGCACCGTATAGATGCCATCCTGGGATTCCACCTCGACGATGGGCGAGAACCCGTGGGCCAGGGCGTGGGAGAGTTGCTTGTAGGTGATGCGATCACCCGGGGAGAAGTCGGTGGTGGCCATGACGAGCCCCCTTCACGTGACGGTCGCTTCTATCAATGTAGAAGCCCGCAGGAAACGCCGCCATCCGGCCGGTGGGGTGGAAATTCCGACGTCTCGCCCCCATGCAGGCACCCTGAGCCCATACGAGCAGAGGAGAACGCCATGAGCTTTCAGGGTGAGCAGTACCCCGGCGTGAAGGCGCCGGCCGCCGAGACCGATGGCTTCCGCCTGAACCACACCATGCTGAGGATCAAGGATCCGCAGGCGGCGCTGGACTTTTACTCGCGTGTCTTCGGCATGCAGGTGCTGCGCCGGCTGGATTTCGAGGAGATGCAGTTCTCCCTGTACTTCCTGGCCAAGCTCGAGGCAGGGGATGAGGTGCCGGAGGACAAGGCCCGGCGCAGCGTCTGGACCTTCAGCCAGAAGGGGCTGCTGGAACTGACCCACAACTGGGGAACCGAGGATCAGGCGGACTTTGCCTATCATGATGGCAACGCCGAGCCCCAGGGCTTCGGACACATCTGCTTCTCGGTGCCGGATCTGGACGCCGCCGAGGCCTGGTTCGATGCCAATGAGGTCGAATTCATCAAGCGTTCGGATCAGGGCAAGATGCCGGATGTGGTCTTCGTCAAGGACGTGGACGGCTACTGGATCGAGGTGGTCGAGGCTGCGCGGATGGCCGACAAGGGGGACTAGCGACGAACCCCGACCCCGTAATCCAGAACTGCAGAGGCCGCCCGACAGGGCGGCCTCTGCAGTTCAGGCGCCTGACCACAAGGATCAGGTGAAGGCATAGAGATCCATGGTCAGCACGCCGTGTTCCACGCTGTGGTGTTGCCGTTCGGCGTGTCTGCCGGTACCCATGGCCACCAGCAATGGCTGGAAATGTTCCGGGGTGGGGTGATTGGCGCGGGCGTATGGCGCCTGTTGCCAGTCGAGCAGGGCGTCGCGGTCGTCATCGATCAATCGTTCGTGCACCCAGTCGGCGAATACACGGACCCAGTCGGGTACCGGCGCGTCGAGGGTGCTCACGGAACGCAGGTCGTGGGTCAGGCTGCCCGAGCCGATCACCAGGATATTCTCCTCGCGCAATGCGGCGAGTCGCTCGCCGAGTGCGGCCAGTTCGGTACTGGACCAGTCCGTGGGCAGCGACAGCGATACCACCGGCACATCGGCCTCTGGATACATCAGCGACAGTGGCACCCAGGCACCGTGATCCAGGCCGCGTTCCACCGGCACCGCGTTGAGCTCGCGGGCCAGGCGCATGGCCAGCTCGGGTTCTCCTGGCGCAGGGTACAGGCACTCGAAGAGTTCGCGGGGAAAGCCACCGAAGTCATGGATGGTCTCGGGGTGGGCACTGGTGCTGACCATTAGACGCCGGCTGGCCCAGTGGGCCGAGACGACCACCACCGCGGCAGGGCGAAGCGTTCGGCCAAGCTGGCGCAGGAAATCGTGGGCCGGGGTGCGGGTCAGGGCCAGCATCGGCGAACCGTGGGAAATGAAGAGGCTGGGGAGCATGATTGATACCTCCGAGTCACGCCTCATGGCGCGTGACCAGCATGGAATCCAGGATCAGGCGAGGCGTCGGCTCGGGACCAGGCGTCCTCCACCGAGCCCTGCCTGAACCAGTAGGGCCAGAGTCCAGAAGACAGGAAATTCCCAGCCTCCGCCTTCATTGGAGAACATCCACCCATTGCCTGAGTGAACCCAGGTGGCGCCAAGCAGAACAGGGACCAGTGCCAGGCTGATCCAGCGGGTATATATCCCCAGGATAAGCAGCAAGCCCCCACCCACCTCCGCGAGGATGGTCGGGTAGGCGAGAAATCCCGGCAGGCCCAGAGACTCGAAGTAGCCTACGGTGCCAGGCACGGTGAAGACGAAGACCTTGAGCAGGCCGTGAGCCAGGGCGAGGGTGCCGAGGGAAAGCCGCAACAGAGTGATGGCGTATGCTTGCATGATTGTCCTCCGATAGAGCGTGTGATGATGGGGATCACTCTATCTCGATACTTCACCGGGATAATCAGCAGTACATGAACATCACTGTTGCGATATTGGCGACAATCCTAGGTCATGTTCCCAAATTGGAGGGTCGCCCCAGGCATCGGCGAGGAAATCCAGAAAGCGCGCTACCTTGGTCGGGAGGTGCCGCCTTGCCGGATAGATGCCGTGCACACCAAGTATCTGGGGCGGCCAGTCGGTGCCAATCGGTACCAGGCGGCCGGCACGGATGCTGTCGGCTACCAGGAAACTGGGCTGGTGGGCGATGCCGAGACCGGCTTCTGCGGCCGGAGTGAGAACATCCCCATTATTGCTTTCCAGAGGACCCGAAATATCGTGCTGTTGTCCTCCCAGTTGCCAATCGCCGCTGTAGGCGCCCAGATAGCGCAGGCAGCGGTGCCCGGCGATTTCCTCCGGACGGCGTGGTGCGCCATGAGTTGCCAGGTACTCGGGCGAGGCGCATAGCACCATCCGACAGTGCGTCAGGCGGCGAGCCACCAGGGTGGAGTCGGGCAGATCGCCAATGCGAATGGCCAGATCGTAGCCTTCCTCCAGCAGATCGACACGTCGGTCGTTGAGATCCAGGCGAACCTGCAATTCGGGATGCTGGACCATGAAGCTCGCCACTAGCGGCGACAGGTGGCGAATGCCGAAGCTCATCGGGCCATTGAGGCGCAGATGTCCATGCATGGCGTGGACATCGGCACCGACTTCGGCCCGGGCATCCTCCAGTGCCTGCAGGATGCCCTGGGCATGGGCCAGATAACGCTCACCGACCTCGGTCAGGTGCAGGCGCCGAGTGGTGCGTTGCAGCAGGCGTGCCTGCAGGTGCTCTTCCAGCTCCATGACCAGCCGCGACACTCGGGTGCGCGACAAGGCGAGCGCTTCGGCCGCCCGGGTGTAGCTGCCCAGTTCGGCGACACGCACGAAGGCCGTCATGGCATCGAGCTGGTTCATGGGGCTCCCCGGTGATCAGTGCTCGTGGTCATGCTCCGGCTCGGCCAGGGCATCGTGCAGCACGTGGGCGTTGTGGCGCATCATGCCGATATAGGTGCTGGCCTCGCCTTCGGGCGCCAGGGCACCGGAGTAGAGGGTGCCGGCCACCGGACGTCCGGTTTCCTCGGCCAACTGGTCGATGAGCGCCGGGCTGGTCATGTTCTCGTGGAACAGCGCGCGGACGTCGTTGGCTTTGATTACGTCGATCAACTCGGCCATGCCGGCGGCGCTGGGTTCGGAGGCTGTCGACAGGCCCACCGGCGACAGGAAGCTGACGCCATAGGCCTTCGCGAAATACCCGAAGGAATCGTGGCCGGTGATGATGCTGGTGGATTCGGGAAGAGCTGACATCTGCTCGCGGATCTCGGCGTCCAGGGCTTCCAGCTCGGCCATGTACGCCTGGGCCCGTTGGCGGTATTCCGCTTCATGCGCCGGATCGGCGGCGATCAGGCCGTCGCGGATATTGGACACATAGGTCTTGCCGAGCATCGGGTCCAGCCAGGCATGCGGGTCTTGCCCGCCATGATCATGCAGGTGGCCATGGCCGTGATGAGCATGGTCATGATCGTGCCCTGAGTGGCCATGTTCGGCATGATTGTGCGCTGCGTGATCATGGTCCGAGTGGTCATGCTCGGCGTGATCGTGTCCCGAGTGATCGTGCTCGCCGTGGTCATGATCGGCATGGTCGTGGCGCGCGTGAGCGTGGTCCTGACTGTCTGCTGCTTCTTCCTGGGTCGCGATGCCTGCCGTGGCCACGACCTTGGGGCCCTCGTAGTCGCCGGCTTCCAGCAGGCGTTCCATCCAGCCCTCGAAGTGCATGCCGTTGAACACCACCAGGTCGGCGTGCGCCAGGTTGCGAGCATCGTCGGGACGAGGCGAATAGACATGGGCGTCGCCATTCGGGCCGACCAGGGCGTCGACCTCGACATGCTCGCCGCCCACCTGCTCGACCATATCGGCCAGGATGCTGAAGCTGGCGATGACCTGCACGCGTTCCTCGGCCAGGACGCTCGGCGTGGCCAGCAGAGCGGAGAGGCCGGCGATCAGCGCGGCATGGCGCTTGAAGGGGATGGTGAATGGCATCGGGAGAATCTCCTGGAAAGTCAGTGGGGAGCGGGGGCGCCCAGAGGAGCGGCGCGACGCCGGTGGCGAGCGATTAGGCTGTGGTGGCGGCCGCACAGTGCCGAGGCGATGTATGCCAGGCCGGCGAGCAGGATGATTGCCGGACCGGAGGGCAGGCTGAAGTGATACGACAGCAGCAGCCCACCCAGGTTGGCGAACAGGGCTATGCCGATGGCGATGATGATCAGGCCTTC
This sequence comes from Halomonas elongata DSM 2581, assembly GCF_000196875.2. NCBI lineage: Bacteria > Pseudomonadati > Pseudomonadota > Gammaproteobacteria > Oceanospirillales > Halomonadaceae > Halomonas > Halomonas elongata. The sequence continues at coordinate 3,863,431 of NC_014532.2, read as the reverse complement.
CAGACGCTGGCTCCAGAAGCGCGCGGTGGTGGCCGGCAGCATCATCAGGCCCACGGCCATCAGGGTGCCCAGGGTCTGGAAACCGGCGGTGAGGTTGAGCACCACCAGGCCCAGGAAGACACCATGCACCAGGCCGCCGCGCACGCCCTGGCCGCGCAGGAACAGCGGGTCGAGACACTCGACCACCAGGGCGCGGAAGATGACCGCCAGGGCCAGCACGATCAGGGTGGCGATGCTGGTGATCAGCAGCAGGGCAGTGGTGTCCACGGCCAGTACCGAGCCGAACAGCACATGCGTCAGGTCCACGCTGCTACCGCCCAATGACACCAGCATGACGCCGGCGGCCAGCGAGATCAGGAAGAAACTGGCCATGGCCGAGTCCTCGCGATGACCGGTCATCTGCGAGACGCTGCCGGCCAGCACCGCCACGACCAACCCCGAGAGAATGCCGCCGAGGCTCATGATCGGCAGCGAGAAGCCGGCGAACAGAAAGCCCAGCGCGATGCCGGGCAGGATGGCGTGGGACATGGCGTCGCCGATCAGGCTCATGCCACGCAGCATCAGGAAGACGCCAAGGGGCGGAGCGGCCAGCGACAGGGCCAGGCCGGCGACGGCGGCACGGCTCATGAAGCCGTAATCGAAGGGGGCGAGCAGCCAGGCGTCAAGCAGTGCCAGCATGGGGAAGATCCGAAAAGTCGATGGGCAGACGAGGGGCGCGGGCCGGCTGGCCCGTGTGATGATCGAGCAGGGCCTCGGTGCCGACCCAGCGGCCATGGCCGCTGGCCAGCAACAGCACGTCGTCGGCCAGGCGTGACAGCTGCTCCATGTCGTGCAGCACGACCAGAATGGTGGCGCCGGCGGTGGCCATGTCGCGCAGCACCTCCATCAGGACCTCGACGGTCTCACCGTCGACGTTGGCGAAGGGCTCGTCGAGCAGCAGCAGTTCGGCTTCCTGCATCAGGGTGCGACCGATCAGGGCGCGCTGGCGCTGGCCGCCGGAGAGCTCGCCCAACTGGCGGTGGGCCAGATGAGAGATGCCCAACTGGCCCATGATCTCGCGGCCCCGGCGATAATGCGCGGCGCAGTATCCCTTCAGGGCGCCATGACTCGGCCAGGTGCCTGTCATGATCAGTTCCTCGACGCTCATCGGGAAGGTCAGGTCCAGGGCGAGCTGCTGGGGTAGCCAGGCGCAACGTTCCCTGGGCACCTTGCATTCCACGCGGCCGGCCACCGGCGGCAGCATGCCCATGATCGCCGAAATCAAGGTGCTCTTGCCGGCGCCGTTGGCACCGATCAGGGCGGTGATGGCGCCATCCTGGAAGCTGCCGTCGAGATGCTCGAGGACGGTCTGCCCGCTTCGCGCGAGCTGCAGGTCGTGGAGTTGCAGGCGTGCCATCAGCCAATTCCCCCAAGCACCCAGGCCACCGCCAGCCACAGCAGGGCCAGCGGCGCCGCGACGAGCAGCAGGCGACGCGTCGCGGAAAGCGACATCAAGGAAAAATGGCACGGCCCCTCGGGGCGGTGACGGTGAGAACGATGCGCCATGATGAAGACCTCCGATAAGGCGCAGAGGTTATAACATAACATAACGGGTGAGGCCAAACGGATCCGTTACCCTGGCGAGGCGGACAGAGGCGGGGGGTTCCAGGACGAGGCCAGGGAGTGCGTGGTGGCCCTCCGCTCGTGTCAGGAAAGCCGCGTTGACATCCATGGGGCAAATTGTTGCGATGCAGCGACCTTGGCCGGGTATAGTCTGGTCATGCGGCTATTTTTAGTCCGCATTCTTCTCCCTTTTCTCAACAAAATGGGTTCATTCTATGACCACGGATACGCACAAGGAGGTCGAGGAGCGCGATCGCCTCAATCCGGTCGTCTTCTATAGCTCCGTCGTCGGTATTGTCGCCTTTTCATTGTGGACGATGCTGCTCACCGAGCAGGCCAATGCCGTGATCGGCGCTGTGCTGGGCTGGATCTCCCAGACCTTCGGTTGGTACTACTTTCTGACCGTCGTGATCTATCTGGGCTTCGTGATTTATCTGGGCTTTTCCCGCTATGGCAAGATACGTCTCGGCCCAGAGCACTCGCGACCCGACTTCAACCTGTTCTCCTGGTCCGCCATGCTGTTCTCGGCGGGTATCGGCATCGGGGTCATCTTCTTCGCCCTGGCCGAGCCAGTGACCCAGTTCTACAACGCACCGGAAGCCCCCGACGGACAGGTTGCCGCGGCACGCCACGCCATGCAGTTGACCTTTCTGCATTGGGGCTTGTCCGGCTGGGGCATCTATACCCTGATCGGCATGGCGCTGGCCTTTTTCAGTTACCGCCACAATCTTCCGCTGACCATTCGCAGCGCCCTGTATCCGATCTTCGGGCAGCGTATCTACGGCATTATCGGGCATGCTGTCGATACAGCGGCCGTTCTCGGCACGGTATTCGGTATCGCGGCCAGCCTGGGTATTGGTGTCATCCAGCTCAACTTCGGGCTGGATTACATGTTCGGCATTCCCGAGAGTACCTGGACTCAGGTCGTGCTGGTGCTCGGTATCGTGCTGTTCGCCACCATTTCGGCCATCACCGGGGTGGAGCGTGGCATTCGCCGGCTTTCCGAGTTCAATATCCTGCTGGCCGTACTGCTGCTGCTGTTCGTGCTCTTCGCCGGCAAGACCGTCTTTTTGCTCAATGCCCTGGTAATGAACATCGGCGATTACCTCTCGGGCTTTGTCGAGATGTCGTTCAACACCTATGCCTTCGATCCTCCCGAGGACTGGCTCAATGCCTGGACGCTGTTCTTCTGGGCCTGGTGGATCGCCTGGGGTCCCTTCGTGGGCCTCTTCCTGGCGCGTATCTCGCGTGGTCGCACTATCCGTACCTTCGTGCTGGGCACGCTGACACTGCCGATCATCTTCATGATCCTGTGGATGTCCCTGCTGGGTAACAGTGCCATCGACATGGCCATGAACGGTGCCAGCGACTTCGGTCAGCGCATCATGGAAAATCCGCCGGCGGGGATCTATCTGTTCCTCGAGGAGTATCCGGCACCCATCGTCACCACGATGGCAGTCAGCATTCTGGCCATCGTGTTCTTCGTTACCTCGGGAGACTCCGGTGCCCTGGTGCTGTCGAACTTCACGTCGATCTTGAAGAACGTCAATTCCGACGCACCGATCTGGATGCGCATCCTCTGGTCGGCCGTGATCGGTGTGTTGACGCTCTCCTTGCTGCTTGCCGGGGGACTGGGCGCCCTGCAGAGTGCCGTGGTCATCACCGGTCTGCCATTCTCGATCGTGCTGTTCTTCATCATCGCCGGGCTGCACAGGGCATTGAAGATGGAAGCCTTCAAGGAGGACAGCCGGATGCTCAGCCTGTCCAGCAACCTGTCCGGACGTACCGTTGGTGGACGCGACAAGCGTGACAACTGGCAGCATCGCATCAGGCGTGCCATGAGTTTTCCCAACGAGAAGCAGGCCAAGCGTTTCATGAACGAGACTTGCCTGCCGGCACTGGAGGCCGTGCGCGACTCCCTGAGCGAGCAGGGGGTCGAAGTGGAGGTCAATCAGGGCGTGCAGAACGGCTATGATTACATGTCCCTGAATGTCGACCTGCAGGACGAGCAGAACTTCACCTATCAGGTGTGGAGTCAGGGCTTCCCCACGCCGGGCTTCGCCATGCATACGCCTCAGGCCGACAAGCGTTACTACCGGGTCGAGGTCTACCTGATGGAAGGTAGCCAGGGATATGACCTGATGGGATACAACCGGGAGCAGGTGATTGAGGATGTGCTCGATCAGTACGAGCGGCACATGCAGTTCCTGCACCTCAATCGGATGGAGCCGGGGCATATCAACATGCCGGATAGTCCCGAGCAACCGCCGGCCTGACCTGGCTCAGGTTGGCACCGATACGCCGCCGGTCCCTTGAGGGGCCGGCGGCGTTTTCTTTTGTTGCCATGCCGGCGGGGGCGGCCTGATAGACTGTTGGCTTACTTTCCTTTCGCAAGGATGACGAAATGTCTCTCGAACGCACATTGCCGACGCTCGGCGCTCTGGGAGTGGCTGGCCTGCTGGCCCTGGCGGCGCCCAATGCTTTCGCTACCGGCGATACCGGCTTCTATCTCGGCGGCGGTGTCGGCCAGACGCATGGCGATGGCAACTTCGATGACGAGGCCGAGCACTGGAAGCTGATCGGCGGTTACAACTTTGGCTGGTTGCCCTTCCTGGACGTGGGTGCAGAGCTGGCCTACGTCAACACCGGTACGCTCGATGGTAAAGCGAATGGCCACTCGGCCAGTCTCGATGTCGAGAGCTTCCAGGCCACCGGCGTGCTGGGCTGGAGTCTCGGGCCGCTGGGGCTCTATGCCAAGGCCGGCATGGCCGATTGGGATGCCGATCGGCGCGGTCACGGCATCAGCGGCGACCCCTCCGGTACCGACCCGGTCTACGGCGTGGGTGCAAGGTTCGGTCTATTCGGCCTGACTGGCCGTCTGGAGCTCGAGCGCCTCGATACCGACGAGATCGGCGACCTCGACATGGTGACGGCCAGCGCGGTCTACACCTTTTGATCCGAGAACCGATGCGGGGCGCCAGGCCATGACTCAGGACCAGAGAATCCAGGCGGCCAGGGACTCCCGGTTGGCGATCTCGATCTGCTGGGCACGGGGATTGGCCTCCGCATGGTGCGGGTTGACGCCCAGCTCGCGCAGGGCATAGCGCACCAAAGGGCCGCGACAGTACAGTTCCAGTTCGCCGTCGTGCATGGCGTAGTCCAGTGCCAGCAGATCTCGTTCGGCCTGTGGAAGACGCCGATCGGGAATCAGGCGCACCGCCACGCGGGTCTGCCAGCGTTCGTCATGCTCGGCATCATGCCTGCCGAGCATGGGGCCTGCATCCTCCGGCACGCCGCGAAAGCGGCTCAACACGAAATCCCGATAGTTGCGATGCTTCTCGCAATAGGCGCGCACATGCCAGCGCCCGGCGGCGAATACCAACGTGTGCGGCACGAGAATGCGATCCTGGCCCTCCGGGTTCGAGAAAGAGGCATACGTCACTTCCAGCCGGCGCCTCTCCCGAGCCGCCTTGACCACCTCCCGTACCACTTGCGGGGATATCGACCGGTTCGGCATTGGCAGCGACTCGGTGTTTGCCGCGCCCATGCTGAGGCCAGCGAAAGGCGAGTTCAGGGTATCGTGGGCATTCAACAGGTGCAGGTACTCATCGGCCCGCCCTTGGGTGAAGCGGGGCAGGAAGTCGGGACTGGGCAGAAAGCCATGGCGGGTTTCGTCGTAATGCAGGTTCTCCGGGGCCAGATCCCGATAGCGCCGCAGCACCTTCTGGGCCTGCTGACGACCGACGCCGAACGCCTCACCAATCTGACTGGCGGCTACCCGACCTTCCCACAGTGACAGAATCTCGATCAGCCGATAGCGTGCCAGGGTATCCCAGGCAAGGGGCGTGTGCGCATTCATGACGGCCTCCATCCATGGTTGCCATATTCGATCCCGATGATAATGCCTCGAATCGGGGCCGGGTTGAAGAGTCGTGTGGATGGATGTTCAGAGGTGGCGGGAAGGCAAGGAGCGTGCTTGGATGGAATGTGTCGCGTCACCTGGGCAGGGAGGCCAGGGGAATGATGTGATAGCGCCATTTGCCGCCGCGTCGCGGTCTGGGATGTCGCTGCTATTGGGTGGCGAATGGGCACGGTTGGTGCGATTTCTACTGCTTTAGACAACTGGCTGATTTTATTGGCTCTTTAATAATCCAGACTGATCAAGAAATAAGCAGAATCGCCGGTGGAAATTCCATTGGCGATTTTCCGCTTGCAAAACAAGTGGCTACACTTGGACCGGTCCCCGCACCCGCGGGGATAAACCGCGCGCCGCCCTGGTGCCAGGCATCGCCCTGGGCCGGTCCCCGCACCCGCGGGGATGAACCGTACTCCTCTTGTTCACGCTTGTGCTCGAGCAGCCGGTCCCCGCACTCGCGGGGACGAAGCGTAAGAATGCTCAAGACCCTCGAGATGGTCGGCCTGGCAGGCGGTGTGTCACAACGCGGTAGCGTCGAGGGCACCGTCGATATGGGCCTGCCATAGTGCCTGGTCACTGCCGGGGCGGCGCAGGGTCAGGGTCAAGCGGTAGGGCAGCAGTTCGCGGTCGGAGAGTTGCAGGCGTGGTGCCGAGGCGTTCAAGCGGCTGTCCAGGCGCCATTGGTTGCGCCCTGCGTCGGCCAGGGCGGGGCGCCAGTCGAGCACCTGGGGGCCGTCGTCGAGCCCGAGCAGGGCGCGGGTCAGGCTCTCCATCAAACGCTCGTCGGAGAGTCCCAGGTCGGGGTCGATCTCCGGCGTGGCCAGCAGCAGCACCTGATCGGTGGCGGGCGTGGGCAGTGTCGGTGAGGCGGCCACCTGTTCGGCGGCGCGTTCACCGAGCCCGAACAACGCCTGACGCACGGTCTTGGGGCGTTCCGGAGCGGCGGCGCAGCCGGCGAGGAGAACCGACAGCATCAGCAGTGTCAGGATGCGTTGGGTCATGAGCAGCGTCGCCTTTCGGGAGGCAGGGCCTCGAAGCCTTCTTCCAGGTCGGCGAGGAAGCGCGCCAGGTCCGCGAACAGGGAGCGGCGTATCGATTCGGCCTCGTTGACCAGGTGGTGCCGGGCTTCGGGATGGCGGCAGATCTCGGCGTTGGGGAATTTGCGGTCGAGCACGTCGAGGTTCCATTCCCAGTCCACGGTCGAATCCTGTTCGCCCTGCAGGATCAGTGTGGGAACGCGGCTGGGTGGCAGGGCCAGCAGGCGTGGCATCCAGCGGCGCATGGCATCGACCCATTCCATGGCCAGGCGATCCGGCTGCAGTGGGTCGCCTTCACGGAGGAAGGCGGCGAAGTCGCTGTCGGTGGAGTTTTCGCGGAAGCGCCGAGGCACCGAGCGCACGAAGGGACCCACCAGCCGATGCAGCCAGCTGGATTGAGACCAGCCCCAGGGGCGCACCAGCGGGGCCAGCAGGGCGAGGCCTTGCCAGTAGCTGTTATCGTCTCGCGTGAGGGCGTCGGTGGCGAGTATTGCCGCTCCGGTGCTCTGGCCGATTCCGACCCAGGGGGGAGCGACCAGCTCTCGCGACTCGAGCTCCTGGCGCAGGTCGTTCAGGCAGGCGCCGTATTCGTCGAAGTCGCCGATGGAGGCTCGCGGGCCGCTGGAAAGGCCGTGTCCGGGGAGGTCCCACAGCACCACGCGCCAGTTGCGTTCCAGCAGGCATTCGAGCAGGTGGCGGTAGAGCCCCAGGTGATCGTAGTAGCCATGCACCACCCAGATCGTGCCGATGGGGTCCTGGGGCGTCCACACTTGGGTCCAGAGCCGAAAGCCGTGAGCATCCACATAACCCACGTGCAGGTCCATCGTCCCGGCGAGCAACGGGCTCAGGCCATAATGATCCAGGTAGCATTCCAGCGCCTGGCCGGCCTGCTCGACCGGTGCCAGAGGGCCGAGTTCCTGTAGGGGTGTGAAATCGCTCATCGCATCCTCTGCTGTGCCCGCCCATGCTAGCGTCATGCTGGCGCGGGAGCCAGCCATGATATCGAGGGAAAAGCGTCGGCTGCGTCTCGTCATTTGGTCGATATCGTGGCGCAACGCGCCTCCCTCGGCTTTACATGTGGAATGATTTTCCACAAAATTATTAGCGAGCAGTCACCCTTCGCTGTCCGGCCGCTCGGTGCCAGGGGGCGCCGAACTGCCACGCATAAGGAGAACGACCCATGACCCAACGCATCACCCGCCATCGCCTTCAAGTGGCCGCCGAGCTGGACCGCTTCATCAACGAACAGGCTCTGCCGGGAACCGGTGTCGATCCCGAAGCCTTCTGGGCCGGCGTGGACGCCCTCTTTCACGATTTGACACCCCAAAACCGCGAATTGCTCGCCGAGCGGGAGCGCCTGCAGGCCGAGCTCGATACCTGGCACCGCGACAACGCAGGGCCGGTACGTGACATGGCGGCCTATCGCGCCTTTCTCGAGAAGATCGGTTATCTGGTCGAGGCGCCGGCGAATGTCGAGGTCACCACCACCAAGGTGGATCGCGAGATCGCCGTGCAGGCCGGACCGCAGCTGGTGGTGCCGGTCAACAATGCCCGCTATGCCCTGAATGCCGCCAATGCGCGTTGGGGCAGCCTGTACGACGCCCTGTATGGCACCGACGCCATCGCCGATACGGAAGGCGCCGAGCGTGGCGAGAGCTTCAACCCCAAGCGTGCCGAGAAGGTGATCGCCTATGCCCGGGGCGTGCTGGATCGCGCCGCTCCCCTGGCCACCGGTTCCCATGGCGAGGCGGTCAAGTATGCCCTGCGCGACGGGCATCTCGTCGTCACTCTTGAGGGCGGCCGCGAGACCGGCCTCAAGGAACCCGGCAAGCTGGTGGGCTTCCAGGGGGAAGCCGAAGCGCCCGATGCGGTGCTGCTGGCCAATCACGACCTGCATCTGGAGATCCAGATCGATGCCGGCCATCCCATCGGCAAGACCGATCCCGCCGGAGTCAAGGACGTGGTCGTGGAGGCGGCGCTGACCTCCATCATGGACTGCGAGGACTCCGTGGCCGCGGTGGATGCCGAAGACAAGGTCGAGGTCTACGCCAATTGGCTGGGCCTGATGAAGGGTGACCTGGAAACCCAGATCGACAAGGGTGGCAAGACCTTCACGCGTCGTCTCAACGATGATCGTACCTGGCGTAATCCCGCGGGTGGCGAAGTGACCCTGCCGGGACGCTCATTGCTGTTCGTGCGCAATGTCGGCCATCTCATGACCACGCCGGCGGTACTCGATGCCGAGGGCAATGAACTGCCTGAGGGCATCCTCGATGCCGTCGTCACCAGCCTGATCGCCCTGCACGACCTGGCCAAGGGCGAGGGTGAGCCGCGCAACTCCCGCGAGGGCTCGGTGTACATCGTCAAGCCCAAGATGCATGGCCCGAAGGAAGTCGCCTTCGCCGATACGCTCTTCGAGCGCGTCGAAGACCTGCTGGGCATGACCCGCGACACCCTGAAGATGGGCATCATGGACGAGGAACGCCGCACCTCGGTGAACCTCAAGGCATGTATCGCCGAGGCCACTTCGCGCGTGGTGTTCATCAACACCGGCTTCCTCGATCGCACCGGCGACGAGATGCACTCGACCATGGAAGCCGGCCCGATGATCCGCAAGGGAGACATGAAGAATAGCGCCTGGATCGGTGCCTACGAGCGCAGCAACGTCCAGACCGGCCTGGCCTGCGGGCTGCGGGGCCACGCCCAGATCGGCAAGGGTATGTGGGCCATGCCGGATCTGATGGCGGCGATGCTCGAGCAGAAGATCGGCCACCCCAAGGCCGGCGCCAACACTGCCTGGGTGCCATCTCCCACGGCGGCCACCCTGCATGCGCTGCATTATCACCAGGTCAGCGTGGCCGAGGTGCAGCGCGAGCTCGAGACCCAGGGAGAACCCGATTGCCTGGACGAGCTGCTGACCGTGCCGGTGGCCGAGCGCCCGGACTGGAGCGACGACGAGATTCAGCAGGAGCTCGACAACAACTGCCAGGGGATCCTCGGCTATGTGGTGCGCTGGGTCGAGCACGGCGTGGGGTGCTCCAAGGTGCCGGATATCCATGATGTCGGCCTGATGGAGGATCGCGCGACCCTGCGTATCTCCAGCCAGCACGTGGCCAACTGGTTGCACCACGGCGTGGTGGACGAGGCCCGGGTGCGGGATACCCTGGAGCGCATGGCGAAGGTCGTCGACGAGCAGAACGCCGGAGATCCGGACTATACGGCGATGAGCGCCGACTTCTCGGCCTCCCATGCCTTCCAGGCCGCCTCCGATCTGATCTTCAAGGGACTCGAGCAGCCCGCCGGTTACACCGAGCCGCTGCTGCACCACTGGCGCGCCGTTCACAAGGGCGCCTGATCGGTTACAGGCTACGGGCACGCGATACGTGGATCGCGGGATATCCTGATGCGCGTCGCTGGGCTATCTTGGGGCCAATGCCTGATAACCGTCGCAGGGAGAGCCCCATGACCGTGATGACCGCCGCCGCCATCGAGGAGTTTCTCGACGAGGTCTTTCCACAACGAGCCGGTACCATCGAAGGCGTCGACGAGATGTGCGCGACCATGAGTCTGGCCATCGAGGACGAGCACCTGCGGCCCGGAGCCTGTGTCTCCGGGCCGACCATGATGGGGCTGGCCGATGTCTGCCTCTATGTGGCGATCCTGGCGCAGATCGGCCCGGAGCCGATGGCGGTCACCAGCGATTTGCATTGTCGCTTCCTGCGGCGGGCCCGGGGCGATCGCGATCTCATCGCCAATGCGCGCCTCGTCAAGCTGGGCAGTCGTCTGGCCGTTGGCGAGGTGCAGTTGTTCTCCGCCGGTGACGACGCGCCAGTGGCGCTGGTGACGGCGACCTATGCGCTGCCCGACAGCGACTGAAGCTCGCCACTTGGGCTTCAGGCGCCAGGGCGGGCTCGCAACACGGCGATGGCCAGGGCCAGCCATCCCAGTATCAGCAGCAGGCCACCCAGCGGTGTGATCGGCCCGAGCCAGCTCTGGCCGGAGAGTGTCAGGCCGTACAGCGACCCGCAGAACAACAGCATGCCGCCCGCCCAGAGGGCCAGTACCAGGCGCTGGCCGGGCAGTGGCACGGCCGCGCGCCAGGCCAGCACGCCGAGCATCGCCAGGGTGTGCCAGGCCTGATAGCGTACGCCGGTCTCGAAGGCGGCCATCGCGCGCGGTGTCAGTTCGTTCGCCAGGACGTGGGCGCCGAAAGCGCCGAACACCACCATCAGGGCGCCGGACAGCGCCGTCGTCAACCACCAGGGTCGGTCGTGCATCGTGGATTCTCCATCGGTGACGCGCTTACCGTACCCGCCGCGCGACTGAGGCGCTACAATAGTGCCCCGCGAAAGCCACTGACGAGATGCAAGAGGATGCCATGCAGATTCATCTCAATGGCGAAGCGAAACATCTGGACAGCGAGATTTCGGTCGCGCAACTGGTCGAGACCCTTGGCCTGACCGGCCGACGCATCGCCGTGGAGGTCAATGAGGAGATCGTGCCGAAGAGCGTCCATGGTGATACGCGCCTGGCCGATGGGGATCGGGTGGAAATCGTCCATGCGATCGGCGGCGGCTAGGCCTGCCCGGGAAGTGCCTGCGCTCGGCTATATACGGCGTTAAAAATTGTCTCAAGAGTCGTACGTTCTCTCGACAATTCTTGCCTACCTTCGCTCGCCGACTTCCGGCGCCCGGACGCACACCGCCAGCATCGTCATTCACGAGCCACAGGAGTCTCAACACGCATGACCGATTTCATTCAGGATACGCCGCTGCGGGTCGCCGGCCGTGAATTCAGCTCGCGGTTGCTGGTGGGGACCGGCAAGTATCGCGATTTCGATGAGGCCGGCGCGGCGATCGCTGCCAGCGGAGCCGAGGTGGTGACCTTCGCGGTTCGCCGCACCAATCTGGGACAGGATGCGTCGGCGCCGAATCTGCTCGATGTGGTGTCCCCGGAGCGTTATACCCTGCTGCCCAATACCGCCGGCTGCTTCACCGCCAAGGACGCAGTGCGTACCTGCCGCCTGGCCCGGGAACTGCTGGATGGCCACAACCTGGTCAAGCTCGAGGTGCTGGGCGACGAGTCGACCCTCTATCCCAATGTCGTGGAGACCCTGTCCGCCGCCGAGACGCTGGTCAACGACGGCTTCGATGTCATGGTGTACACCAGCGACGATCCCATCGTTGCCCGTGAACTCGAGCGCCTGGGCTGCTGCGCGGTGATGCCGCTCGGTTCGCTGATCGGCTCCGGCCACGGCATCCAGAATCCCCACAACATTCGCCTGATCATCGAACAGGCCAGCGTGCCGGTCCTGATCGACGCCGGCATCGGTACTGCCTCCGAGGCTGCCCAGGCCATGGAGCTGGGCTGCGATGGTGTGCTGATGAACTCCGCCATCGCCCATGCCCGGCAGCCGGTGCTGATGGCCAGCGCCATGCGACAGGCGGTGAACGCCGGGCGTGAGGCCTTCCTGGCCGGTCGCATGCCGCGTCGCCAGGAGGCCGAGGCGTCTTCGCCCATGAGTGGCCGCATCAACGCCTGATCGCTGCCGATTGCCCGTGCCGGCGTTGCCGGAGGGGTTTTCCGATAACGTTTTCCGACCCAGTGACCCGATAGTGAACCACGCATGAACGAACCCGATACCACCGGTCCCGAGAGCCCGGACGCCCCGCTGCATCGTCGCGGCATCAAGAGTTATGTGCTGCGCGCCGGTCGCATGACGGCCGCCCAGACCCGCGGCCTCGAGGAGGTCTGGCCACGCCTGGGCATGACGCTCGATGAGGGGCGCCAGGATCTGGATGCCCTGTTCGGGCGCCGGGCGCCCCGCGTGGTGGAGATCGGTTTCGGCATGGGCGCGTCGCTGATCGAACAGGCCGAATCGCATCCCGATACCGACTTCATCGGTATCGAGGTGCATGCCCCCGGCGTCGGCAAGCTGCTCGACGAGGCCGACAAGCGTGGTCTCACCAACCTGCGGGTCTACCGCGAGGATGCCCTGGCAGTGCTCGAGCGCTGCCTGCCCGAGTCCAGCCTGGACACCGTCCAGCTATTCTTCCCCGACCCCTGGCCGAAGAAGAAGCATCACAAGCGGCGCATCGTCCAGCCGGCCTTCGTCGAGTTGGTTCGCACCCGTCTCAAGCCGGGCGGCACCCTGCACATGGCCACCGACTGGGAGGCCTACGCAGAGTGGATGGCCGAGGTGATGGTGGAGGCGCCAGGCTATGCCAATACCGCCGATGCGGATACCGCACCCTATGTGCCGCGTCCTGCCTATCGCCCGCTCACCAAGTTCGAGGCCCGCGGGGAGCGTCTGGGACATGGTGTCTGGGATCTGATTCACCGTCGCGACGACGGCTGACGCCACTGCGGTCGAGGGTCGACGCCGGAGCTGTGGGACGCATGGCAGGGCGTTCGCTCCAGCGGCCTGTCGGACTTGCCGTGTCGACGTGTCCTCCTGCGCCGCGTCCTCGCTGGCGGCCGGCGTACAGGGCGGCACCGGCGCCGATGAGGCCGAGCAGCATGCCGATGGCCCCCAGCATGCCCGGGAGCTCACCGAACATCAGCGCCGTCCAGGCGAGCGTCACCGCCGGTGTCAGCGCGATCAGGCCGGCGCTGTGTCCCACGCCGAAGCGCCGCAGGCTTTCCACGAAGAAACCGTAACCGCCGAAGGTGGCCAGCACGATCAGCCAGGCCAGGGCCGTCAGGGTGTCCTGGCTCGGTGCCGGTGGTGCCAGGGAGCTGCCCATGCCGATAGCGGCGAGGAAGAAGACGCCAGTGGCGGCCGTCAGCTGTGCGGTCAGGCGAGCTTCCAGCGGTAGCGCCACCGGTTGCCGCGCCGTGAGGGCACTGCCCAGGGTCACGCAGGCCACGGCCAGCAACGGCAGGCCGTAAGCCCAGAGCGGTGCACCGCCGACATCCCGCAGATCGTCCAGGACGCTCAAAGCGGCGCCCAGGGTTGCCACCGTCATGCCCAGCCACTGCAAGGGGCGGGTGTGCTCACCGAGCCAGCCACTGGCCAGGGTGATGGCCGCCAATGGCTGGAGCGCGCCGATCAGTGCCGCGACCTCGGCGCTGACGCCCGCCTTGACCGCCAGCAGCATGGTCAGCAAGTAACCACCTACGGTCAGGCTGCCGACCAGTGCCTCGTGCGCCAGTGCCCGGCGATCCAGACCGCGCTCGGCGCGCCGGCGGGATCGCCACCACCACCAGCCCCCGGCCAGCAGCGTGGCCAGGGCGAAGCGCCAGGCATAGAGCGCCACGACCGGCGTGTCGATGGCGACCGCCAGCCGGCTGCCCACGAAGCCACTGCTCCAGCACACCACGAAACCGATAGCCACGGCCAGGCCGCCCATGGCCGGTGAAAAGCGTGATAGCGCGATGTGTCGAAGTCGATGTGTGGTGCCCGTCATGCTACCTCCGGACTTGGCGCCTGGGATGGTGGGTCTGGTTCGCTGGTCTGGATAGCCTGACGGGTCTAAAGTGTTTCGTGAATCGAAACTTATTGTAGCGAGCATTCAATATGGCTGAAGTCTTGTCGGACTCGCTGGACCTCGAGGCGCTGCGCAGCTTCGTGGCGGTTGCGCGGCTGGGCACTCTGGCGGCGGCGGCCGAGCAGCGCCATCGCACCGTCAGTGCGTTGAGCATGCAGATCAAGCGACTGGAGGCGCGGCTGGATACCACGCTGCTGATACGAGGGGCGCGGGGCGTCACACCGACGCCCAATGGCGAGGCCCTGCTGGGCGAAGCGCGGGAACTGCTGCGCAGACACGATGGCCTGGTCGCGAGGATCAGTGGGCGAGGGCTGAGCGGGCAGGTGCGTTTCGGCATGCCGGAGGATTACGCCAGTCGACTGGTCGGACGCCTGCTGCCGGATTTCCTGGCACGGCATCCGGACGTGGTGCTGGAGGCGGTCACGGCGCCCAGTGGCGAACTGGCACGTCGTCTCGAGCGGGGCGAGCTGTCACTGATCGTGGCCCTCGATCGGCCCCATCGGCTCAGTGGCGGCGAGCCGTTGTGGCGCTCCACGCCGGTCTGGGCCGGGGCCCGGGAACTCGTGTTGACGGCGGATCAACCCCTGCCGTTGGCGCTCCACCCCGAGGATTGTCCTTATCGGCAGCTGGGGGTCGAGGCATTGGGGGCGATTGATCGTCCCTGGCACGCGGTCTTCACCAGTACCAGCATCCATGCGGTGGAAACCGCGGTGGAGTCGGGGCTGGCGGTGAGCATCCTCGAGCGTGATCGTCTGACGCCGGCCATGCGGGAGCTGGGGGAAGCGGAAGGCCTGCCTGTTCTGCGGGGCTGCGAGGCTCAGCTCCACTATGGGCGACAAGTTTCCGCGGCATCCTGGCCAGCGGTGGAGGCGCTGGGTGAACTGGTCAAGCGGCAGCTCGGGCAGCGGCAGTGACGAGCATCGGCAGGGCTCGAGCGTGATGAGGTCCAAAAAAAGAAAGCCGCCCTGGGCGGGGCGGCAAAAGACCGTGACTAGCAATGAGGAGGAGAAACCTGAGCAAGAGACTGGCAGGAACCTTGCCCAAGCATGGCGCCTCATCAACGCCATGTGATGAAGAGTAAATCATTCTCATTTGACCTGTCAACGCAAACGAGAATTTTTTTTATTAAGTGCTTTGTTTAGAGTGCTCCCGCCATGCTCGATCAACCAACCAGGCGTAGCCACAGGGGCAGCGAGGCCATGGCGAGCAGCGTTTGACCGGTGATCAGGGCGGCCATCAGCTCGGCATCGCCGCCGAGCTGGCGGGCCAGGATATAGGCGGACGTGGCGGTGGGCAGCGCGGCGAACAACAGGGCGATATCTCGACTGACCGGATCCAGGCGCAGGACCAGGGCAAAGCCGAGCACCAGGGCCGGCATCAGGACCAGCTTGGCCAGGTTGGCGGCCCAGACGCCGAGATCGAGTCGTAATAACGCTTGTGGTCGCAGGGCGACGCCTACTGCCACCAGGCCGAGCGGCAGGGCGGCTCGACCGAGCAGTTCCACCGTGGGAGCGCTCCAGCCGGGCAGGCCGATGCCGCTGAGGTTCAGGGCGATGCCCAGCAGGCAGGCCAGGATCAGGGGGTTGCGGGCCAGGGCCGCCAGGCTCGCGCGCAAGCCGCCGGTGCCGAGAGTGCCGGCGGCGACGAAGCTGGTGACGCACAGGACGTTCACGACCGGCACCATCAGTGCCACGGCCACCGCCGCGACGGTGGCACCGGCCTCGCCGTGCAACGCGGCAGCGCCGGCCACGCCGACATAGGTATTGAAGCGCAGGGCACCCTGAAACACCGAGGTGAAGGCCGGTGCCGCCAGGCCCAGCCAGCGGTTCGCGATCCAGAGCGCCACTCCCAGCAAGCTCATGGTGCCGAGCAGTACCAGGGCCAGGCGGCCTACCGGCACCTGATGGATATCGGCGCCGGCCAGGGTCGAGAGCAGCATGGCGGGGAACAGCAGGAAATAGATCAGCCGCTCCATCCGTGGCCAGAAATCGCCCCCGGGCTGGTCGAGACGGCCGAGCAGCGCGCCCAGCAGAATCAACAGAAAGAGGGGGCCCAGGGCTCCCGCCACGCCTTCCATGACATCTCCTCCTAGGTTCGGCTCGCGACAGGCCAGCCGCGTTCGGCAAAGGCCTGGAGCCGATGCTTTCAAGGGACTATCCCAAGGGGCTATCTTGCCATCATCGGCGGCGTGACTTCATCGCCCCGTTCGAGTGCTCGTGATGCGGGCGTGGCGTCAGCGGACAAGGAGCGACCCATGGTGACACGGCGTTGGCGATACCTGGCGGTAGTGGGAGTCGTGCTGTTGGCGGCGATCGGCCTGCTGGCCCATCAGTGGTGGAACGGTAAGGGCGAGGGTGAACCGGAGGGCGGCCCCATCGTCTTGCCGTCGACCCAGGGTGAGTTTGCGCTGTCCCGGCTGGATGAGGACCAGCTCGCGGTGATCTTCTTCGGTTATACCTGGTGCCCGGATGTCTGCCCCATGAGCCTGGCGGTGGTGCGTCAGGTACGCCAGCAGCTACCCGCCGAGCGTCGCGAGCGGGTGGTGCCGGTGATGATTTCCGTCGATCCCGAGCGCGATACTCTGGCAAGGCTAGAGGAGTATCTCGCCTCTTTCGGCGAGGACTTCATCGGAGCGACCGGCAGCATTGAGCAGATCGAGGAGATCGCCGAGCGCTACGGCGTGGTGTGGCGCAAGGTCGAGGCGCCGGAATCGGCCATGGAGTATACCGTCGACCACACCGCCTCGCTCTATCTGGTGGATCGGCACGGCGAGATCCACCGGCGTGTCCTGCATTCGCCGACGCCGGGCCCGCTCAAGGCAGCGCTGGACGAGGCGCTCGACGCCATGTGAGCGACGCTTCCGGCCTGAACGACGACGGCCGGCTCCATGGAGCCGGCCGTGCGAGGGACGTGATGTCCAGGCGTTACTCGGCGGAGGCGTCGTCGCCTTCGGTGTCGGCGCTTTGTTCGTCACTGGCGCTCTCGGCGGCTTCGGCGGGCGTGACGTCGAGCAGCTCGACCTTGAAGATCAGGGTTTCGTTGGGACCGATCGGCCCCTGGCCCTGGGCGCCGTAGGCCAGGTCGGAGGGAATCGCGATCTCCCAGGTGTCGCCCACGCTCATCAGCTGCAGGGCTTCCTGCCAACCGTCGATGACCTGGCCGACACGGAAGCTAACCGGCTCACCGCGTTCATAGGAGCTGTCGAAGACGGTGCCGTCGATCAGCTTGCCTTCATAGTTGACCTTGACGGTGTCTTCAGCACTCGGCGTGGCGCCGTCGCCGGATTCCAGTTCACGATACTGCAGGCCCGAGTCGGTGACTGTGACGCCGTCCTTTTCCGCGTTTTCCTCGAGGTAGGCTTCGCCTTCGGCCTTGTTGGCCTCGGCACGTTTCTCGGCTTCGGCGGCGCGCTTCTCCTGGGCCTGCTGCTGGAACTTGGCCAGGGTGTCGGCCATTTCCTGGTCGGTCATGGCCAGCTCATCACCGGCGTAGACGTCACGGATGGCCTGGGTGAAAGAGTCGATGTCGAGGTCGGAGACATCCTGCTGGATGCTCTTGCCCAGGGTCACGCCGAGGCTGTAGCCCAGTCGTTCCTGATCGGAGTCGGGAGCGGCCAGTGCCAAGGGAGCGGCGGTCAACAGAGCCGCCAGTGACGCGGAAGTCAGCAGTGTCTTCATGGAAAAGCCTTGTAGTCCGGCGCCTTGGCGCCATGAGTGTATGGAACCCATGGGACTCTAACAGGGCCGGACGGGTTCCGCATCCATGTGCTGGATGCGGTATCTGGTCCGATGAACCGGCGCGGGAAAGCGTCAGACGACCAGGACGGGACAGTGCGCCGAGCCGGCGACACGCTGGGCGACACTGCCCAGCAGCAGGCTCTTGTCGCCGTTGGTGCCCTGGGCACCGATCACGACCAGGTCGCACTCTCGCTTGCGGGCGAAGCGCACGATGGTGCGCGAGGGGCGTCCGCCCTTGACGAAGGCGCGCACCTTGTCGGCCGGTACGCCCAACTCGGTGGCGCGTGTCTTGGCCTGGACGGCGATCTCGGTGGCGTAATCCTTGAGGGCGTCGTCCGGGATGTCCAACTGTTCGGGGCGGACCATCGACAGCGAGGCCTCGAGCAGGCTGTGGTGCTTGAACACGCAGAGGATATAGAGTTCGGCGCCGGTCAGTTGCTGCAGGCCCACGCCCTTTTCCAGCGCCTTGACGGCGCCCTTGGAGCCGTCGACCGGCACCATGATCCGATTGAACATCTCACCTTACTCCTTGTATCCGGTAGAGCCGCTTACCTGAAAGCGAGATCGCGCAGGAACAGGGCGATCTGCGGGAACAGGATCAGCAACGCGGCCGCCAGTACCAGCATGAAGATGAAGGGTGGCGTGCCCTTGATCACGTCCAGGTAAGGGCGCTTGAAGATGGCGATGGCAGTGAAGATGTCGCAACCGAAGGGCGGTGTCGCCGAGCCGATGGCCACCTGCAGCGTGATCAGGATACCGACAAGCACCGGGTCGAGGCCGGTGGCCTCGATGGCGGGCGCGAAGACCGGTGTCAGTACCAGGATCACCACGATGGGATCGACGAACATGCAGGCGACGAAGAAGGCGACACAGATGGCGATCAGCACCCCGGTCGGCCCCGCCTCGTTGATACCCACGGCCTCGAGGATAGCCTGGGGAATCTGGGCGAAGGAGATGATCCACGAGAAGCTGTTGCCCACCGCCACCAGGATGAACACCACGGCGGTGATAAGGCCGGTGGACTTGGCAATGGCGTAGATATCGCTGATCTTCAGCGAGCGGAAGACCACGAATTCCAGTAGTACCGCATAGAGCACACAGGCTGCCGCCGCTTCGGTCGGGCTGAAGATGCCGCCGTAGATGCCGCCGATGATGATCACCGGAAAGCCCAGCGGCCACAGGGCCAGGCGCACGGCCGAGAAGCGTTCTCCCCAACTGGCCTTGGGCTCGGTGGGCACACCGCGGACGATGGCGTAGATCACGCAGTAGATGGCGAACATGACCAGAATCATCAGGCCCGGGCCGATACCGGCGATGAACAGCTCGCCGATGGAAGTACCGGAAATGATCCCGTAGATGATCATGCCGATGCTGGGTGGAATCAGAAAGGCGATATCGCTGGAATTGATGATCAGCGCCAGGCTGAAGGAGTCCGAATAGCCGGCCTTGAGCATGCGCGGGCGCAGCGGAGAGCCGACTGCCACCACGGTGGCCTGGGTGGAGCCGGAAACGGCGCCGAACAGCGTGCAGGAAGCCGCCGTGCTGACCGCCAGGCCGCCCTTTATGTGGCCGATGAAGGCCATCACCATATTGATCAGTCGGTTGGCCGACTGGCCGCGGGTCATGATGTCCGCGGCAAGGATGAACATGGGCACCGCGATCAGCGATGCCGGCCGTATGCCGGCCATCAGCTGCTGGATCAGGGTCTCCATCTGGCCCAGCCCGCCGAACATCATGAAGAACCCGATGATCGAGGCGGTGGCCAGCGGGATCATCATGGGAAAGCCCAGCAGCAGCAGGCCTATCATGGTCGCAACCATTATTGTCGTCATCTTGCATTCCCCCGGGCGAAGCGCCCTGCGTCAGACTTCCGTTTCCGTATCCTTGTAACCGTCGACCACCGAGGTCGACAGGTAGACATCGCGCGACGTCAGGTTCTTGATGGCCGTGAACAGGTACTGAATGCCGGTGATCAGAAAGCCCAACGGCACCCAGACGTAGATGATGAAGATGGGGAAGCCGAGTGCCGGCAGGATGCGCCCCTTGTCGTACAGGTCGAGGACATAGTGAACCGAGTAATACATCAGGAAGAACATCACCAGGGAGGTGAACAGCGAGATCACTATCATCAGGGCGCGACGGCCGCCCACCGGCAAGGCATCGTAGATCGCCGACATGCGGATATGGCGGCCATGACGTGCCGCATAGCCGATGCCCGCGAAGGTGATCATGATGATCAGGATGCGGTTGACCTCGCCGGTGAAGAACAGGCTCTCGCCGAGCGCGAAGCGTCCGATGACATTGGCGACGGTATTGGTGGCCATCAGCAGCACGCCGAGAGCGAGGATGATCGCTTCCAGCTTGCTGATCAGGGTATCGATGGTGCCCAGTATGCCGGGCAGGCCGGAATGGTAGTGTTTTTCGGCTTCTTCTTCGTCGGTCATGGCCGCGCTCCCTTCAGCAGACATGGCGAAATATGGATGCCCGTTTAGCAGCGTAACCGCTGCCGACGGCGTGCGGTATGCGTTAGGTCAACGTTGGGTGAACGCTGAGCAGGCTGTCTGCAACTCGCTGCTTCCCATCTCGAGGCCCGAGTGGGCAAAACGTCCCGGTCCATCGGGAACGGGCCTGGCTCTTGGCCGAGGCACGCGATGCTTGTAAACAGACGGAGGCCCGTAAACAACTCGGGGGCAGCCAGGCTGCCCCCGATTGGTGCGGGAGAGGCTGGTGATCAGCCCTCGCTCTCGCTCTGCACGGCCTTGAGATCGGCCTTGAACTGGTCGAGCAACTCCTGGCCCTGCTCGCCGGTCATTTCGATGAACTTCTCCTCGACCTGGGGAGCGCGCTCCTTGAAGGCCTGGATCTGCTCATCGTTCAGACGAGTGACGGTGACCTCGTCGGAGGCGGCCTTGATCTTCTCGAGGGATTCCTCGGACAGGCCCTTGATGTGCTCGATGGTGTGGTCGTAGGCCGCGTCGGCGGCGTCCTGCACCAGTTGCTGGTCTTCTTCGGACAGGCCTTCGTAGAAGTCCTGATTGGCCATCATGGCGGTGGTGAACCAGCCATGGCTGGTGAAGGTCAGGTTGGGCGAGACTTCGTAGAGGCCGCCGGACTCGATCCAGAAGATCGGGTTTTCCTGACCGTCGATGATACCGGTCTGCAGGCCGCCGTAGACTTCACCCCAGGGCAGCGGCGTCGGGGTGGCGCCAAAGGCCTTGTAGGTCTCGGCCAGCAGCGGGTTGGTCATGGTACGGATCTTCTTGTTGTCGAAGTCCTCGGGCGAGGTGATCGGCTCGTCGGCGGTCACCACCATCTCGCCTTCCGGGTACATCTTGAGCAGTTCCAGACCGTGTTCGGCGTAGAGCTTCGGGAACATCTCGTTGATGGCCTTGCTCTCGTCGAAGAACTCCAGAACGGTATCCATGTCCGTGGGCATCAGATAGGGGATGAAGAAGATCTGAGCCGAGGGGATGAGCGAGCCGGTGAAGCCGGGCGACTGGTTCACGAATTGCAGGATCCCGTTCTGGGTCTGCTCCATGATGTCGTCGGACTCACCCAGTTCGCCGAAGCGATAGACCTGAACGGTATGGTCGGAATTATCTTCGACATAACCCTTGAAAGCCTGAGCGAAGACATCCTGAACGTCGCCTTCGTATTCCTCGTGGGCGTAACGCCAGTTGTCGGAATAGGCGGCGGTGGACATGCCGAGCATCAGGGCGCCGATACTTGCGGTAGTCAGCAGCTTGTATGCCTTCATTCTTGTGGTTCCTCTGCAGGTTTTGCCGGAAAATCAATGACTCATAGACCGGCGAAAAATCGAAAGTGTTGTTTGCTAGCCGTTTACGCAGGTAATTTCAGGCTAGCGTGGGGGTCATAAGGGGTCAAGCTGGCTTTGCAGCGTTCCCAGGGCCAAAAGATGTGATTTTTTCTGCAGTTGAGGGCTGAACGGCAAAACTTTTTCCAGGGTCGAGCCTGGTCGGGAAATCTCGAAAAGAGGGGCGAGGCCAGTACCACTGTGGGCTTCCAGGCGAAGCAGGCACTCGCGTTCGGCGTCCAGTTCGGCTTGCTTGATGCGCTGCCGCAGGCTGGCCACGTTCGCTCGTTCCCGTGCGGCCGGCTTGAGGTCGCGGCGCAAGCGTCGCAGGGGCGAGATGACATCGTGCTGCCACTGCCGCACGTCGAGGGGCGTGTCGCCGGCACGCAGTCCATGTCGATACAACCAGCAACGCCACAACAGCTCGGTGACCTCGACATCCGCTTCGTCCTGCAGCGTCAGGCAGGCCTGCTCGACGCCGTCGCGGGCATAGAAGTCGAGCGCGAAGTCCCAGAGCGACTTCCCGGCGAGACGCGACCGCAAGTGTGCGGATAATTCGGTAGAATCGTCGTTCATCACGACACGGTGGCCGCCCAAGGCGGTGATCTCACGCGGACGAATGGAGCCAGCATGATCGCATTGCGCCAAGTATCCCTGCAACGCGGCACTCAGAGCCTGCTCGATGCGGCTGATCTGACCCTGCATGCCGGCTACAAGGTGGGTATCGTCGGTGCCAATGGCACGGGCAAGTCGAGCCTGTTCGGGTTGCTGCTGGGCGAGTTGTCGCCGGATCGCGGCGAGCTGGAGATGAGCGGTGGCCAGCGTATCGCGCACATGGCTCAGGAGGTGGAGGCGCTCGAGCGGAGCATCGTCGACTATGTGCTCGATGGCGATCGAGCGCTGCGCGATGCCGAGGCGGCCCTGGCCGAGGCCCAGCAGCGCGGAGATGCCCATCGCGAGGCCGAACTGCACGGCGCCATCGAGTCGCTGGATGGCTACAGCGCGCCGGCCCGTGCCGCCCAGTTGCTGGTTGGCCTGGGCTTCGGTCAGGCCGATCTGGATCGTCCACTGTCGGCCTTCTCCGGGGGATGGCGGATGCGCGTCAATCTGGCTCGCACCCTGTTCACGCCGTCCGATGTACTGCTGCTCGACGAGCCGACCAACCACCTGGATCTGGATGCCCTGCTGTGGCTCGAACAGTGGCTGTCCCGCTACCCCGGCACCCTGCTGTTGATCTCGCACGATCGCGATTTCCTGGATGCGGTGTGCGACCACATCGTGCATTTCGATCAGCGTTCCCTGGTGCTCTATCGGGGCAACTACACCACCTTCGAGCGTACCCGGGCCGAGAAACTGGCCCTGCAACAGGCCGAGGCCGCCAAGCAGCAGGCGCGCAAGGCGGAGATCGAACGCTTCGTGGCGCGCTTTCGCTACAAGGCCACCAAGGCGCGCCAGGCGCAGAGCCGTCTGAAGATGCTCGAGCGCATGGGCGATATCGCCGTGGCACATGCCGATTCGCCCTTCCACTTCAGCATTCCTGCCGCGGACAAGGTCTCGCATCCTCTGCTCGTGCTGGATGACGCCGCGCTGGGATATCGCGATGCCACGGGCGAGAAGCGACAGCTCGAGGGCGTGAACCTGGCGTTGCAGCCGGGGCAGCGGATCGGCCTGCTGGGTCCCAACGGGGCGGGCAAGTCGACCCTGATCAAGTCGCTGACCACCGAACTGCCGCTATTGGCCGGACACCGGGTGGCCGGCGAGCATCTGTCCATCGGCTACTTCGCCCAGCACCAGCTCGAAGGGCTGGATCTGTCGGCCTCGCCCTTTCTCCACGTTCAGCGCCTCTCGCCTACGGTCGCCGATGCGGAGATTCGACGCTTCCTGGGCGGTTTCGGCTTTCATGGCGATGATGTCTTCGCCGAGGTCGAGCGCTTCTCGGGAGGCGAGAAGGCGCGGCTGGCGCTGGCCCTGGTCGCCTGGCAGCGGCCCAACCTGCTGCTGCTCGACGAGCCGACCAACCACCTCGATCTGGAGATGCGCGAGGCCCTGACCGAAGCCCTGGCCAGCTTCGAGGGGGCGGTGATCGTGGTCTCCCACGACCGCCACCTGTTGCGGGCCACTGTGGATGAATTCTGGCGGGTGGCGGATCACCGTGTGACGCCCTTCGATGGGGACCTGGACGATTATCGTGCCTGGCTCAAGTCGCGCCTGGAGGAGCAGCGTCGCGAAGCCCGCGCCGACAAGGCCGAACGCCAGGGCGATGATGCCGGATCGAAGGAGGACCGCAAGGCCTCGCGTCGCGCCGCCGCCGAGTTGCGCGACAAGCTGCGGCCGCTCAAGCGCGATCGCGACCGGGCGGAGCGTGACATGGAGAAGACCCAGGCGGCGCTGGATACGGTCGAGGCGGCCCTGGCCGATGCCGATCTGTATACCGACGAAGCGCGCAAGGACGAGTTGAATGCGCAGTTGGCGCAACGTGGAGAGCTGGCGACGCGTCTCGAGGAACTCGAGCAGCAATGGCTGGCCGCCGAAGAGGCCCTGGAGCGGCTGGAGGCCGAGCTGCAGGCCTCCTGACCGCTCCTCGCTCCGCTGCTTCAGGAAGGGGGATGTTCGGCTTCACGGCGGGGCGGAGCGTCGCCAGCGTGTCGGGCGGGTTCATCACGCATCTGTTCGGCGATCGCTTCCCGCTCGCGGCGTTCGTCGTCGAGGCTGCGCCGCGGCAGGATCAGGTTCAGGGAGACCGAGACCAGGGCCGCCACCACGATGGGCGAGCCGCCCAGCACCAGTTGCAGCATCTGCGGTAGGCCGCCGATGGCATCCGGCGCGGCATAGATGCCCAGGCTCATCGCCAGGGCCAGGCTGACGATGGTGATGTTGCGGGACGATAACTCATCGCGGATCAGCAACTGGATGCCGGTCATGGTGATCATGCCGAAGACGGTGATGGTGGCGCCGCCCAGCACCGGGTAGGGAATGGTGGTCATCAGGGCCCCGAACTTGGGCATCAGGCCGGCCAGCAGGATGAAGACGGCGGCGAGGGCCAGGACGGTGCGGCTGATCACCTTGGTCATCGCCACGATGCCGACGTTCTGGCTGAAAGAGGCGGTCGGCAGGGCGCCGAACACCGAACCCACGGCCGTGCACAGGCCATTGCCGAGCAGCCCGCCGGCGAGCTCCTTGCGGTCCAGTTCGCGGTCCATGCCGCCCACGGTGGTAGCCGAGAGATCGCCGATGGTCTGTACCGAATTGATCACGCAGATGATCACCATGGAAAGAATGGCCGCCGGGTGGAAGGCCAGCTCGAAGGGCAGCAGTGTCGGTGCGCTGAACCAGTTGGCCTCGCGGACCGGGGAAAAGTCCACCATGCCCATCGCCAATGCCAGGACATAGCCCACCAGGATGCCGCAGATGATCGCCGACAGCTTGAGAAAGCCGCGGGCGAACTGCGAGACGACCAGCACTACGGCCAGCGTGAGCAGTGCCACTAGCCACTGGCGCGGTTCGCCGAAGTCGGGCCGGCCGATGCCCCCCGCCATGTAATTGATGGCGATGTCATAGAGCGACAGGCCGATCACCAGGACCACGGTGCCGGCCACGACGGGGGGAAAGAAGTGGCGGATGCGCTGAATGAAGAACCCCACCAGGATCATGGCCCCGCCACCGATGATCTGGGCACCGAGGATGCCTTCCAGGCCGTATTGGGCGCCCACTGCCGTCAGGGTCGGCACATAGGCGAAGCCGACGCCGAAGATGGTCGGTAGCCGGGCGCCGAAGCGGCGGATGCCGTAGAGCTGCAACAACGTCGAGACCCCGGAGGCGAGCAGCGAGATCTGGATCAGCAGCATCTTTTCCTCGAGGGTTGCCCCCACGGTGCCGGCGACGATGATGGGAACGGTGACCGTGCCCATGATCATCGCCAGGATGTGCTGCAGGGAAAGCGGCAGGGCGCGAGCCAAGGGAGGATGTCCCCGGAACTCGAAGACGGAAGTGCTGCGGCCGGAATCTGTCATGAGGACAATCACCACTTGTTATTGTACACAATTACGCCAGATCCATTGTCCACTTTGTGTAATATATTTCCATAAATTTTGTGTACAACTATCGGAGGGGCTATACGGGGGATCGACCCGGCCGGTGCTGCAGGGATGAAGGGATTCGGAGTGAGGGTAAGTCGGGGTGGCGCGCGGCGAATAAGGGCCATCCGGAAGGCGTCAACGCACCCTCGAGCGGCTCCGTGTCGAGGGTGGATGCTTGGCGGGTGGAACCGGCAGGATCAGTGGCTTTCGAGCAGAAAGGTCACGGGGCCGTCATTGACCAGGGATACCTGCATATTGGCGCCGAAGCGTCCGGTGGCCACCCGGGGCCAGGCATTGCGGGCCCGCTCGACGAGATGATGGAAAAGACGCTCGCCTTCGTCCGGCGGCGCGGCACTGGAAAAACCGGGACGCAGCCCCTTGCGGGTATCGGCGGCGAGCGTGAATTGCGAAATCAGCAACAGGCCACCCTCTGCCTGTTGCAGGTTGTGGTTCATGCGGCCGGTTTCGTCGGCGAAGACGCGATAATGCAGCAGCTTGTGCAGAAGCCGCTCGGCCCGGGCTTCGTCGTCTTCCCGTTCCACGCCGATCAAGGCCAGCAGGCCGTGTTCGATGGCACCGACACACTCATCGTCGACACTGACACTGGCCTGACTGACACGCTGGATCAAGGCTTTCATGGGAGGCACTCCGAGCGGCTGTGGTGAATCGCCCGCAGCCTAGCATGGCCCATTTCCGTGGCCTAGCGGGCGTCCGCTGCCTGCCGCTTGGGGGCTCACCAGGAACGGCACAGCATGATATCGCAGTGCGGCTCGGCCAGAAGGCGCTCGGTGATCTGGCTGTGCCGGCCCAACTGGCCACGACTGCCCAGGGCCAGCAGGTCCGGCGGCTGGCGTCGTAGCTGCGTCATCAGCACGTCCAGCGGGTCGCCCTGTTGCAGCTCGAGGCTGAGTTCCGGCACGTCGTCGAGCTCGGCCATCAGTTGTTCGGTTTCCTGCTCCAGATGGCTTCGGAGTCGTTCAACCTCGCGGTCTCGCCAGCGTGCATAGCCGGTACCGGAGCCAAGCTCCTGCTCGCCGGGAATGTTCCAGGCGTGCAGCAGCGTCAGGCGCCCCTCGGGGAAACGCTTGAGGGTCTCGCGCAGGGTATGCCGCGAGGTCAGCGAGAAGTCCACCGGGACCAGGATGTCGTGCCAGTCGTGATTGGCGGGCTGGCTGACGGAAAGCACCGGGCAGGGCGCGCTGCGCAGGACCCTGGCGAGGGTGGTGCCATGCACGAGGTCGGGCTGGCCGCGCTTGCGGTGGGCGCCGAGGATGATCATGTCCGCCTCGCGCTCGTGGGCCTCGCGAATGATCTCGGCATAGGGTTCGCCGGCCACGGTCTGGATCAGGCTGTTCGGCTCGGCCAGGGCGTAGTCCTCGCGGATATCGGTGAGGGTCGCTCCGATGTCCGTCACCACCGCTTCCTCCAGGTCGTGCAGTACCCGCCTCGGCAGGTAGGGATCGAGCACGTGGACGATATCGAGTCGCGCACCGCTCTCGCCGGCCAGGCGGATGGCTCGGGCGAAGGCAGCACGGTTCTCGGCGGAGAGGTCGCAGGCGAACAGCAGGGTGCGGGTCATGGCACAGCCCTCTTGATGCCGGGAGAGACCTTCAGGATGGGTGGCCCCGGCGCCCTGTGCAAGTGACGGGCGTCACCACCAGGCGTGGAAGTGGTGCACCGGGCCGCGGCCGTGGCCCACCGAGAGGCGATGGCTGGCGTCCAGGGCGCGGTGCAGCCATTGCTTGGCCGCGCCGATGGCTTCGACGATCTCGGCGTGGCCGGCGTCCTCCGGCAGGTGCGCCAGGTGTGCGGCGATGGCGGAGGAAAGTGCGCAGCCGGTGCCGTGCAGGTTGTCGGTATCGATGCGCGGGGCCGGCAGCCAGGCGCTGTCGGTGGGCGTGGCCAGCAGGTCGGGGCAGGCCTCGCCCGGCAGGTGGCCGCCCTTGAGCAGCACATAGGGCGCCGACAGAGCCTGCAGGCCGGGCAGCATGGCTTCCATGGCATCGGGGCTGCGGGGCGCCTGGGTGTCGAGCAGCACGGCGGCTTCCGGCAGGTTGGGCGTGATCACGTCGGCCAGTGGCACCAGGATATCGCGCACCGCGGCGATGCCGGCATTGTCCACCAGAGTGTCGCCGCTCTTGGCGACCATCACCGGATCGAGCACGATCCAGCGCGGACGGTGGCGGCTCAGGGCCTCGCCGATCGTCTCGGCCACCTCGCGGCTGGCCACCATGCCGATCTTCACGGCGTCGATGCGTACATCGTCGAGCAGGTTGTCCAGTTGCTCGCGAATTGCTTCGGCGGACACGGGGTGCACATGCGCCACCCCCTGGGTGTTCTGGGCGATCACCGCGGTGATGACGTTGGTGGCATAGGTACCCAGGGCGGAGAGCGTCTTGAGATCGCCCTGCAGACCGGCTCCACCGGAGGGATCGGAGCCGGCGATGGTCAGGGTGTGGGGTATGGCATTCGAGGCTGGCATGGTCGCGTCGTCTTGTCGTCGTGCTGTCGTGAATCGCCGGAGGCGACGTTCAGCATACTGCAAGAGGGCGGGGGCCGGCCATGCCGATGCAGCGGGCCACCCGAGGGTGGCCCGTGCGGTCGTTACTGGGTGGTGTCGCCTTCGGGATTGCGGGCGTTGTAGTAGGCCTGCTCGGAGATGGCGTGGTAGTTCACCACCTTGTCCTGGAAGGCGCGATAGGAATCGTAGATCTTGCCCGCCATGTCGCTGGACTCGGCCAGTTCGGCGACCACGTCGGCGGAGATCTTCTTGGCTTCGGCTAGGACGTCGTCCGGCAGGCGGCGCAGCTCGACGTCATGTTCGTCGATCAGGGTCTGCAGGGCGTCGTTGTTGCGCGCGGTGTATTCGTCCAGCACGTCCTGGTTCACGTCGCGCACCGCGGTGCGCAGGATCGCCTGCAGATCCGCCGGCAGCGAGGCCATGGCCTCCTCGTTGACGATGGCCTCGAACATCACGGTCGGCTCATGCCAGCCCGGGTAGTAATAGTAATCCGCGGCCTGATGGAGGCCGAAGGCCAGGTCATTGTAGGGGCCGATCCATTCGGTGGCGTCGATGGCGCCGGATTGCAGCGACGTGAAGATCTCGCCGCCCGGCATGTTGACGATGGCCACGCCCATGCGGCCCATGACCTCGCCGCCCAGACCCGGCATGCGCATCTTCAGGCCGTCCAGGTCGTCGACCGAGTTGATCTCCTTGTTGTACCAGCCGCCCATCTGCACGCCGGAGGCGCCGGCGGCCATGACATCGACCCCGAAGTCGTCGTACAGCTCGTTCCATAACTCCAGGCCGCCGCCATAATGCAGCCAGGCATTCATCTCCTGGGCATTCATGCCGAAGGGCACGGCGGCGAAGAACTGGGCGGCCGGCGCCTTGCCTTTCCAGTAATAGGAAGCGGAGTGGCCTATCTCGGCGGTGCCTTCGGAGACAGCATCGAAGACCTCGAACCCGGGCACCAGCTGGCCGGCGCCGAAGACCTCGATCTGCAGTCGGCCGTCGGACATTTCCTCGACCAGCTTGGCGAGGCGCTCGGGACCCTGGCCGACACCGGGAAAGTTCTTCGGCCAGGAGGTCACCAGCTTCCACTCGAAGGTTTCCTGGGCCTGGGTGGTGCCGGCGGCCAGACTCAGTCCGATGCCGGCCATGGCCATGGCGAGTACTTTCGGTTGCATGTAAATGGCTCCCCTTGTTGATGTTGTTCGCCTTGCGGAGAGGCCCTCATGGGCCATTGTCATGGCAGGGCGTACCCTGCCGTATCGTTGAAACCTGCTCGGGACACTATAGTCGGCCTCGAGCGTTGGACCGGCGATGACTTATCCACGCTCGGTCCCGTCGGTGGCTCAGAACTGATCGGGCAGCCAGGTGGCCAGTTCCGGGAACAGGGCCAGGGCCAGCAGCATGCCCAACTGGATCAGGATGAAGGGAATGACGCCCCGGTAGATCGATGAGGTCGCCACCGAGTCCGGCGCCACGCCGCGCAGGTAGAAGAGCGCGAAGCCGAAGGGCGGCGTGAGGAACGAGGTCTGAAGGTTGATGGCGATCATGATGCCCAGCCAGATCGGATCCAGGCCCATGGCCAGCAGGATCGGGCCGACGATCGGCACGACCACGAAGGTGATCTCGATGAAGTCGAGGATGAAGCCGAGCAGGAAGATCACCAGCATGACGACCAGCGTCGCGCCGACGACCCCGCCGGGCATGTTCTCGAACAGGTGGGTCACCAGCTCCTCGCCGCCATAGGCGCGGAATACCAGCGAGAACAGCGCCGCGCCGATCAGGATCAGAAAGACCATGGTGGTGACGTTGGCGGTGGAGTGCAGGGCATCCTTGAGGGTGGCGAGGTCCAGGCGACGATAGGCCAGGGCCAGCGTCAGGGCACCGAAGGCCCCGACCGCCGAGGCCTCGGTAGGCGTGGCGAAGCCTCCGAGGATCGAGCCGAGCACCACGATGATCAGCACGATGGGCGGCACCAGGCCCTTCAGCAGCAGCCATCCCAGCCCGCTCTGATGGCCGAGCTCCGCCATCAGTTCCTGACGATCGGCAGCCGGTGCAGTGCTGGGCCTGAGCCAGGCGGTGACGGCGACATAGACGATATACAGCACGACCAGGACCAGGCCCGGCACCAGGGCGCCCATGAAGAGGTCACCCACCGA
Organism: Halomonas elongata DSM 2581; assembly: GCF_000196875.2. NCBI lineage: Bacteria > Pseudomonadati > Pseudomonadota > Gammaproteobacteria > Oceanospirillales > Halomonadaceae > Halomonas > Halomonas elongata. The sequence continues at coordinate 3,833,088 of NC_014532.2, read as the reverse complement.
CACCGTCTTGGGGCTGAAGATGCCCATGGAAAGCTGGGCCTGTTGGTAAGCCGAGGACAGCACGTCGCCGAGCAGGACCAGGGCGATGGAGGGCGGAATGATCTGTCCCAGGGTGCCGGTGGCGCAGATGGTGCCGGTGGCCAGGGACGGACTGTAGTGTCGCTTGAGCATGGTCGGCAGCGACATCAGGCCCATGGTCACCACGGTGGCGCCGACGATGCCGGTGGAGGCCGCCAGCAGCATGCCGACCAGCGTCACCGAGATGCCGAGCCCTCCGCGCAGCGAGCCGAACAGCAGTGCCATGGCGTCGAGCAGTGTCTCGGCGACCTTGGATTTTTCCAGCAGCACGCCCATCAGCACGAACAGCGGCACCGCCAGCAGTGTCTGGTTGGTCATGATGCCGTAGAGGCGGTTGGGGAAGGCGGATAGATAGCCACCGTCGAAATTGGCATCGATGCCCATGGCTTCGAGCCCGAAGCCCATGCCGGCGAAGGCCAGGGCGGTACCGGCCAGGGACAGGGCGACCGGATAGCCGAACATCAGCACGGTACAGATCACCGCGAACAGCACCAGCGGCATGAATTCCAGCATCACAGGTGCTCCTCGTGGTGGTTCGGGGCGTCTGCCTCGGGGTCGAGCCGTCCCGTCAGGATCATGACATTGCGGCCGGCTTCCACCAGTCCTTGCAGGATCATCAGGGCGGCGAACAGCGGGATCAGCGTCTTGAGCAGGAAGACGCCGGGAATGCCGCCGGAGTCGGGCGAGCCCTCGAAAATCGCCCAGGACTTGCCTACATAGCCGAGGCTGACCAGGATCACGAAGATCATCACCGGCATCAGCAGCAGCAGGGTGCCGAGCAGGTCGACCAGTGCCTTGCGTCGGGCCGACATGGCCCGGTAGAAGATGTCCACCCGCACATGGCCGTCATGGCGCAGGGTGTAGGAAGCGGCGAGCATGAACACCGTGGCGTGCAGGTACATCACCGATTCCTGCATGGGAATGCTGTTGATGCTGAAGACGTAGCGTAGTACCACGATCAGGAACTGGATCAGCATCATGGCCAGAATCAGCCAGGACAGGCTCCTGCCGAGCCATTCGGAGAGACGGTCTAGCCGGGCGAGGAGGCGCGGCAACTCGCAGGTTTGTGACATGGGATTCTCGCTGGGCAGCCATGGGCGTTGACGCGGCGCGATGCGCCGGCCAGTCAACGATGACTATACGGGAAAGAGCGAGATTCTGTCAGGCGAGTCGGCTCAACATTGGTCGTACACTGGGTCTGCAAAGCGCCTGCGGGGCGACGGCGTCGCGACCCGGGCTCAGGCCGGCGTGTCGCGGCCCAGCAAGGTCTCTCGGCAGGCATCCGGTACCCGAATATCGATCGCCACCGGCAGGTGATCGGAGAACAGGTGCTCGAGCACCTCGACGCGATCGGCCTGCAGGGAGTCCGACAGCAGGATGTGATCCAGGGCGCGGCGTGGCTGCCAGGATGGATAGCTGAGCGGCGGACGCACCGGATGCAGCGGCAACGACTTGCGGAAGCGCTCATGGGCGTGCAACTGGTCCGGCGTGCAATTGAGATCCCCCATCACCACCACGTGGCGCAACGGCTGGACCAGCTCGCTGAGATAGTCGAGCTGGCGCACCCGGGCGCGATGACTCAAGGCCAGGTGCGCGACGAACAGGTGCAGGGCATCCGGGCCGTCGCCGAAGCGCGCATGGATGGCGCCCCGGCCAGGCATCGGGCCGGGCAGGCTGTGTTCTTCGATGCTCTGAGGCGAAAGCCGCGACAGCAGGCCGTTGCTGTGCTGGGCGAGCTGGCCCAGGTTGCGGTTGAGCTGCTGGAAGTGATGGGGGAAACCGGCGCGGCTGGCCAGGTACTCGACCTGGTTGACCCGGCTCGAGCGGAAGCTGCCGCCGTCGACTTCCTGCAGGCCGACGACATCGAAGCGACTCAGCACCTCGCCGATCATGTCGAGGCGCTTGAGGCGCTGCGGGTGGGGCAGCAGGTGCTGCCAGCTACGCGTGAGGTAATGGTGGTAGGCCGAGGTCTGGATGCCTACCTGCAGGTTGAAGGTCAGCAGCTTGAGATGGCCATCCTCCAGGGTCGGCCACCGTGCCTCGGCCAGGGATGAACTCATCTCAGTTCGCCCGCTCCTCGCGTACCTTGTCCACCAGGTCTTCGGCGATCCGGGGCATGTTGTCGAGGCTGCCGGCGCTGCTCGGCGTCACCACGTAACGGCCATCGACGATGAGGGCGGGAACGCCCATCAGCTTCATGTTGCGCATGCGTGCGTGGGCCTGGTTGACCTGGCTCTTCACGCCGAAGGAGTCCAGTGCCTCCAGGGCCTCGTCCTTGCTGACCCCGTAGTCGCTGAAGAAGGTCGCGATCTCGTCGGGGTCGGTCAACTGGCGACCCTGCTCATGGATGGCATCGAAGAAGTCGCTATGCAGGTCTTGCTGGATGCCCAGGTCCTTGGCGGCATAGAAGGCAGCGGCGTGCTTGTTCCAGGCGCCGCCCATGGTCGCCGGCATGCGCTCGAAGACGACATCGTCGGGCAGTCCATCGACCCAGGCATTGAGCGTGTCTTCGAGGGCATAGCAGTGCGGGCAGCCGTACCAGAACGCCTCGGTGACCTCGATCTTGCCGTCTTCGACATGGGTCTTCACCGGCTCGTCGAGGGTGCTGTAATGCTGGCCTTCCACCAGGGGGGCGGCCATGGTCATGGTGGACAGGCCGAGGCCCGCCAGGGCGACCATCAGGGACTTGAGCATGATGCGAATCTCTCCTTGCGTGATTCGGTTCCGAGGGGAGCCACCAGGGTGGCATCGACGGATTGGAGTGCAATGCGGCGCGGGGGTTCCCCATGCCATGCGCCGTCATCGGGGGGGAGCCGGGGTCAATGCAGGCCGAGCACATAGTTGGCCAGGGCATTCATGTCACGTTCGCTCAACTTGGCGGCGATGTCACGCATGATGGCGTTGGGATCGTTGTCGCGGCTCCCTTCGGCAAAAGCCTTCAAGGCGGCGATGGTATAGTCGGTCTTCTGGCCCGACAATGCCGGGTAGGCGGCGCTGCCGATACCGGCCCCGGTGGGCGTATGGCAGGCGCTGCAGGCGGGTAGCCCGCGTTCTAGGTCACCGGCGCGATAGAGTTCGCGACCGTGGGCGACCAGTGCCTCGTCGGGATCGGCCTGGCCCAGCGCCGGTTCCTGCTCGGCGTAGAAGGCGGCCACGTTGCGAATGTCCTGGTCGGAGAAGCCGTCCAACTGCCCGGTCATCTGCGGCACCTTGCGCTCGCCGTCACGGATCTCCTCGAGCTGCTTGACCAGGTAGGAGGCCTTCTGGCCGGCGAGGTTGGGAAACAGGCCGGAGGGGCTGATGCCGGTCTGGCCGTGGCAGGCGGCACAGGGCTGCGCCTTCTCGCGACCGGCGTCGGTATCCGCTTGCGTGACAGTGTCCGCTGCGGAGGCGTTCCATGCGGCCATGAGCATGATCAGGCTTGCCAGTAGCTGTCTCATCGCTGTTCCACTGTTGTTGTCGTGCCATGTCGTGGTCTTGTCCCGGCCGCCGGGGCGCCCGGATTATTATGCATTCGACACTTGCCTCGCCGGTCGTCGTCGGCGCGGACCCGGTGATATACTCGCGATGCCCGGGTCGCAGACATATGATGCTGCAGTATAACGGAGCCCCCGGAACGCGGAAACGACACCGTTTCACGCTTTCCCCGACCAACATCAGGATCTGCCATGTCGCGACTCAATTACCAGGCCGCCCGTTTTCTCACCAGTGCCCCGACCCTGGCGCAATGCCCGGCGGACACGGGAGCCGAGGTCGCCTTCGCCGGTCGCTCCAACGCCGGCAAGTCCAGCGCCATCAACGTCCTGACGCGCCAGAAGGCCCTGGCGCGAACCTCCAAGACCCCCGGTCGCACCCAGTTGATCAACTTCTTCACGCTGGGCGACGACACCGAGCTGCGTCTGGTCGACCTGCCTGGTTATGGGTATGCCAAGGTGCCCGATTCCGTCAAGCTGGAGTGGCAACGCCATCTGGCCGATTACCTGCAACGTCGCACCTCGTTGCGTGGCCTGGTGCTGCTGATGGACGTACGTCATCCGCTCACCGAATTCGACCAGACCATGCTCGGCTGGGCCGACGAGCAGGACATGCCCGTGCACATCCTGCTGACCAAGGCCGACAAGCTGAAAAGCGGCGCCGCCAAGAACGCCCTGCAGCAGGTACGCTCCCAGCTTCGCGAATGGGAGGACCTGGTGTCCATCCAGTTGTTCTCGGCGCTCAAGAAGCAGGGCATCGAGGAGGTGCATGCGCGCCTGGACGACTGGCTGCTGAGTGAAGCACCTACCAGCTAGTGCATTGGGGCTTCCGGAGGCAGGCTTTCGTGAGGGCGCTGTGAACCCTTCCCTGGGCGCTACATCCGCCATCCATGGCGGATGACCCTCACTACACCTGCCTCCGGAGGTCGGTGTCGTGCAGAGGAGTTGCGTTTTTGGCCTGCTGTTTTCCTCGGCCAGCTAGTCTCCCGTGGTGATGGCTACTCCCGCTCCATCCTCTCCAGCAGGTCCGGTAGTTCCCTGACGTGCTCCAGTCGATATGCGCCCCTGGGCATCGGCGTGTCGGCCGGGGCGTGTGGGGCGATCCAGGCCGCGCGCATGCCCAGCCGGATCGCCGGCAGAATGTCTTCCTGCCATGAATCTCCCACGTGCAGCGCTCGCGCCGGTGTCGCGCCCAGGCGGCTGAGCGTCGCCAGGAAGGGGCGGGCATCGGGCTTGGGCGCCGGCATCTCGCCGGCGGCGATGATTACCTCGAAATGACGCGACAGCGCCAGTCGATGGAAGGCCAGGTTGCCGTTGGTGATGGCGCCCAGGCGGTAATCCCGCGTGAGTGCTTCGAGCAACGGCTCCGCTTCGGGATAGGGCGAGACCTCCAGGCGCAGGGCGTGGAAGCGCGTCATGGTGAGCGAGGCCCACAGCCAGGCCGAGGCGCGTGACAGGCCGAACTCCTCCAGCAGCTCGACCAGGGCGCGTTCGCGTATCCAGGTGAAATCGCCGCGCCGTAGCGGATGCTGCTTGGCGAGGTGTCGTCGATGGGCCTGGTAGCGGGTGACCGGCACGGCCTCGGCGAAATGGCGCGGTGCCTCGCCATGGGCGGCGAGCCAGGCGGCCAGTTGCTCGTCGAGCCAGGCATAGTGCAGCTGCTCGGCGCGGGCCATCACGCCCTGGTTGTCCCAGAGAGTGTCGTCGAGGTCGAAGGTCAGGGCGCAAAGCCGGGTGTCGTGTCGATTCATGTGTCGTCGCTGTCGCGTCGGCGGCGGGCTCGAGGGTGGGCGGCGTCGTAGCCGGCCGCCAGGTGTTGCCAATCGAGTCGCGTATAGACCTGGGTGGTGGAGAGGTTGGCGTGGCCGAGCAGTTCCTGGACGGCGCGCAGATCCTGGCTGGATTCGAGCAGATGGCTGGCGAAGGAGTGGCGCAGCCGGTGCGGATGCAGGTGCTCGGCGAGCCCGCGGGTGAGCGCCAGTTGTCGCATGCGCTGCTGGATCGCCCGATGGCCGAGCCGGTTGCCCCGGGCGCCGACGAACAGGGCCGGCTCGCCGTCGGCGGCCAGGGCGCCACGCAGCGACAGCCAGTCGGTGAGAGCCTGGTCGGCGCGTCGGCCCACCGGCACCTGGCGGGGCTTGCCGCCCTTGCCGAGCACGCGGACCCGCCGGGCGTGGATGTCGTCGAGATCGAGCGCGGCCAGCTCGGCCAGGCGCAGGCCGCTGGAATAGAACAGTTCCAGCATGGCCTGGTCGCGGCATGCCAGGGGGGAGCCGTCATGGGGCGTGTCGAGAAAGCGTGCCAGGGCATCCACATCCACGGGGCGGGGCAGGTCGCGGGGCACGCGCGGCGTGCGGACCAGCGAGACCGGATTATGGTCCAGGTATCCGCAGGCCATCAGGTGCTCGGCGAAGCGCGACAGGGCCGCACGGCGCCGGGCCAGGCTGCGCGGGGCCAGGCCCCGGCTACGTTCGCCGCCGAGAAAGCGGCGCAGCAGCGCGGCGTCCAGAGCGGCGGGGTCGCCGATGTCATGGCGGTCGAGAAAGTCGAGCAGCGCCGCCAGGTCGCGGCGATAGGCATCCACCGTGGCCGGGCTGGCGGTGCGGGAAAGCGCCTCGAGAAAGGCGTCCGCCTCGCGGCCGAGCGGCGTCGAGGTGTCGAGTGGCCTAGCCATGATCCGAGGGTGTCAGCCGCACCAGCAGTCGGGCCACCACGTCGCCGACGTATTCGGTGAACAGGGTGTCCATGCTGGCGCGGAAGTGATCCGGCGAGGGGCTGGCCAGCACCAGGTAACCCAGCGGCTCGCCCACGGCGAGTCGCGTCAGCGCGCAGGAACCGCTCTTCTCGGGCGCCGCGGCATGGGGCAGCAGGCGCTGCCAGTCGGAGCGCGTCAGCCGGGTGCAGCGGCTGGTGCGATCGTCGAGCAGGGCAGACAGGCGCTGTGCCGTGTGTTCGTCGAGGACATGGCGCGGCGCCTGGGGCGGCCGGGGCTCGCGGTCGGTCAGGCTGGGCGGGCACCAGAGGGCCACGGCCGGTGTCTGGAAACGCTCGCTCAACTGGGTGGCCAGGGCCTGCCCGAGGGCATCGCCGTCCTCGGCTTCCAGCAGCGCCAGGATCAATTCGCGCGTGCGACGATACTGAGCCTCGTTGTGGCGGGCGGAGTCCAGCAACTGCTCGAGACGACCCTCGGCATGTTCGGCGCGGCTGCGCAGGTCGATGACCAGGCGCTCGAGCAGGGAGGTTGCGCCCCGGGCCTCGGGATGGGGGACCCGGAGTTGCTGCAACAGGCCTTCACGGCCGACGAAGAAGTCGGGATGCCGGGCCAGCCACTGGGCCACGACATCCGGGTCCAGGGTCTTGCGCGGCTCGGGGACGGCTCGTGTCATGACGGGGTCTCCTTGGTGTGGCGGTCGGACCTGCACATCAGTTGATGGCCACGCGTCCCTCGAAGACGCGCTCGGCGGGGCCTGTCATGATCAGGTTAGCCTCGATATCCGGCCAGTCGATCCTCAATTCGCCGCCGGGCAGGTGCACGGTCACCGGGCTCTCGAGCAGGCCCTGGCGGATGCCGCAGGCCACGGCGGCGCAGGCACCGGTACCGCAGGCCAGGGTCTCGCCGACGCCCCGCTCGTAGACCCTCAAGCGGATCTCGTGCGCGGACACGACCTGCATGAAACCGGCGTTGACGCGCCTGGGGAAGCGAGGATGTCCCTCGATGGCCGGCCCCAGGGTCGCCACCGGGGCGGTCGTCACGTCATCCACGCGCAGCACGGCATGCGGGTTGCCCAGCGAGGCCACGCCGATCGAGATTTGCTGGCCGTCCACTTCCAGGTCGTGAAGGGGGCGATCGCCGTCCGCCTCGAAGGGCAGGTCCTGCGGGGCGAAGCGCGGCTTGCCCATGTCCACGCTGACGCGGCCGTCATCTCCGACGACCAGGGTCAGCGGGCCGCCGGCGGTCTCGACGTGAATCTCCCGCTTGTGGGTCAGGCGCTGGTCGAGCACGAAGCGCGCGAAGCAGCGGGCGCCGTTGCCGCAGTTTTCCACTTCGCTACCGTCAGCGTTGTAGATCCGGTAGCGGAAGTCCATGTCCGGGTCGCGGGGCGGCTCGACCACCAGCAACTGGTCGAAACCTATGCCGAAGCGTCGGTCGGCCAGATCGCGGATCTGCTCGTCGCGCAATCTGGCTCTCTGGGTGACCAGGTCGACGACCATGAAATCGTTGCCCAGGCCATGCATCTTGGTGAACTGCAGCAACATCAGGACGTATCTCCCCCGGCCATGGCGTCGTCCGGCAACGTCGTCTCGCCCGCCCAGAGATCCTCGAGTCGCTCGCGACGACGCACCAGATGCATGCGATCACCGTCCACCATGACCTCCGGAGGACGCGGGCGGCTGTTGTAGTTCGAGGCCATGACGAAACCGTAGGCGCCGGCAGAGCGCACGGCCAGCAGGTCGCCGGCGGCGATGGCGAGCCGGCGCTGCTTGCCGAGGAAGTCGCCGGTCTCGCAGACCGGGCCGACCACGTCGTAGGTATCGGTCTCGCGAGGCTGCCGGGTATCCACCGGCAGGATTGCCTGCCAGGCCTGATATAGCGCCGGGCGAATCAGGTCGTTCATGGCGGCATCGACGATGGCGAAGTTCTTGGTCTCGCCGGGCTTGAGAAATTCCACCCGGGTCAGCAGCACACCGGCATTGGCGGCGATGGAGCGCCCCGGCTCGAACAGCAGCGTCAACCGCTCGCTGCCGGGCCAGCGCGACAGGCGCTCGAGCAGCGAGGTGGCGTAGTCGAAGGGCTGGGGCGGGTTCTCGTCCTGATAGGGAACGCCCAGGCCGCCGCCCAGGTCGAGATGCTCGACCTCGATGCCGGCGTCGCGCAATTGCTCGAGCAGGGCCAGCAGGCGATCCAGGGCATCGAGGAAGGGCGAGAGCTCGGTGAGCTGGGAGCCGATATGGCAATCCAGCCCGGCGACGCGCACGTTGTCCATGCCGGCGGCCTGGCGGTAGACCTCGAAGGCCTCGTCCACCGGGATGCCGAACTTGTTGTCCTTCAGGCCGGTGGAAATGTAGGGGTGGGTGCCGGCGTCGACATCCGGGTTGACGCGCAGCGACACCGACGCCACCTTGCCGAGCCCCCGGGCCACGGCATCGAGGCGTTCCAGCTCGGCGCGGGATTCGACGTTGAAGCACTTGATGCCGACCTCGAGGGCCCGGGCCATCTCGTTTTCCTGCTTGGCGACGCCGGAGAAGACCACCTTGGCGGGGTCGCCGCCGGCAACCAGCACGCGCTCCAGCTCGCCCACCGAGACGATGTCGAAGCCGGCGCCGAGGCGTGCCAGAAGCCCCAGCACGGCCAGGTTGGCATTGGCCTTGACCGCATAGCAGATCAGATGCGGATGGCCGCCCAGCGCTTCGGTGTAGGCGCGAAAGTGGCGCGCCAGGGTAGCCTTGGAATAGACGTAGCAGGGCGTGCCGAACGCCTCGGCGACGCTGGTGAGGTCGACATCCTCGCCGTGCAGGACGCCATCACGATAGTCGAAATGATCCATGTCTAGTCGCCTTCCTCGTCGGCGGCCCGTTCGGGCGGGGTAGCGTCGTCGCGTTCGCTGGTGGCCTCGTCATGCGGGGCGTAGCGCTCCGCTGCGGCCTCGTCGTCGGGCTGGTAGAGCGGCCCCTTCTGGCCGCAACCGGCCAGCGCGATGGCCAGCAGCAGGAGGATGGGCACGAAGCGGCGCATCAGTCCCGGCTCCCCAGCGCCTCGAGCGCTTCGCGGGCCCGCTGGGCGGCGGCACGGACCTGATCCGGAGCGGTGCCGCCGATGTGCTGGCGGGCCGCCACGGAGCCTTCCAGGGTCAGGACCTCGAAGACGTCCTCGCCGATCGAGGAGGAAAAGCCCTGCAGTTCCTCGAGACTCATCTCCGAGAGATCCTTGCCCTCGCGCAGGCCGTGGGCCACGGATTGACCGACGATCTCGTGAGCGTCGCGGAAGGCCACGCCCTTGCGTACCAGGTAGTCGGCCAGATCGGTGGCGGTGGAGAAGCCCTTGCGAGCCGCTTCGAACATGTTGTCCGCCTTGGCCTCGATGGCCGGCACCATGTCGGCGAAGGCCTTGAGGCAGTCCTGCACGGTGGTGACGGTGTCGAACAGCGGCTCCTTGTCCTCCTGATTGTCCTTGTTGTAGGCCAGCGGCTGCGACTTCATCAGCGTCAGCAGGCTCATCAGGTGGCCGTAGACCCGGCCGGACTTGCCGCGCACCAGCTCCGGAACATCGGGGTTCTTCTTCTGCGGCATGATCGACGAGCCGGTGCAGAAGCGGTCGGGCAGGTCGATGAAGTCGAACTGGGCGCTGGTCCACAGCACCAGTTCCTCGCTCATCCGCGACAGGTGCATCAGCAGCACGCTGGCGAAACTCGTGAACTCGATGGCGAAGTCACGATCGCTCACGGCGTCGAGGCTGTTCTCGGCGGGGCGCTCGAAGCCCAGCAGCTCGGCGGTGACGTGGCGGTCGATGGGATAGGTGGTGCCGGCCAGGGCGGCGGCCCCGAGCGGCAGCACATTGACGCGCTTGCGGCAGTCGAGCAGGCGTTCGTGATCCCGGGCGAGCATTTCCTGCCAGGCCAGCAGGTGATGGCCGAAGGTCACCGGCTGGGCGGTCTGCAGGTGGGTGAAGCCGGGCATGATGGTCTCGGCCTCACGGTCGGCCAGCTCGATCAGCCCTTCGCGCAGCCGGGCCAGTTCGGCGGCCACGGTGTCGATCTCGTCGCGCAGGAACAAGCGGATGTCGGTGGCCACCTGGTCGTTGCGCGAGCGGCCGGTGTGCAGCTTCTTGCCGGTGATGCCGATCTTCTCGGTCAGGCGTGCCTCGATGTTCATGTGCACGTCCTCGAGCTCCACCGACCAGGCGAAGCTGCCGGCCTCGATCTCGGCGGCGACCTCGTCGAGGCCGCCGAGGATGGCGTCGCGCTCGTCCTCGGTGAGCACGCCCACCCGGGCGAGCATGGTGGCATGGGCGCGCGAGCCCTGAATGTCGTGCAGGGCCAGTCGACGATCGAAGTCGACCGAGGCGGTGAAGCGGGCGACGAAGGCGTCGGTAGGCTCGCTGAAGCGGCCGCCCCAGGACTGGTTGGTGCTGTTGCTCGTCGGGCTTGAGCTCATCGGGCTGACATCCTGCTGACTGTTCGGTGGGTGACGGCGCCGGCGATGCCCCGGTCGCGCTGGTTGACATGCCGGAAGTGTACCAGAGTCCGGGGAACAGGCGAGGGGCAGGCAGCGTCGTTGTTGGCCGGGGGAGGCGATTTTCCCTGTTCTCTCCGGTACTTTATGATGATGGAAAATCATGTCATCACCACTGGGTCCGGTCGCGGCGCTGCCGCGATGCGCGAACCGGTACGGGGGAACCAGGTGCAAGCCATGCAGACGCTGCGTATCGCCACTCGCAAGAGTCAGTTGGCCATGTGGCAGGCCGAACACGTCCGCGACCGTTTGATGGAGGTCCACCCGGAACTGACGGTGGAGCTGGTGGCCCTGTCCACTCGCGGCGATCAGATTCTCGACACGCCGCTGGCCAAGGTGGGAGGCAAGGGGTTGTTCGTCAAGGAGCTCGAGGAAGCGATGCTCGATGGACGGGCTGACATCGCCGTGCATTCCATGAAAGACGTGCCCATGCAGTTCCCCGAAAGCCTCGGCCTGTCGGTGATCCTGGCGGGAGCCGAGCCCACCGATGCCTTCGTTTCCAATCAGTACGCCTCGCTCGACGAGTTGCCGGAGGGCGCCCGAATCGGCACCTCCAGCCTGCGGCGCGGCCTGCAGATGCGCGAGCGCCGCCCCGATCTGGAAGTGCTGAACCTGCGTGGCAACGTCCAGACCCGGCTCGGCAAGCTCGACAACGGCGAATTCGACGCCATCCTGCTGGCCACCGCCGGCCTCAAGCGACTGGGGCTCGAAGAGCGCATCACCCAGGAACTGCCGCCCGAGATCTGCCTGCCGGCCTGCGGGCAAGGCGCGCTGGGCATCGAGTGCCGCATGCACGATGCCGAGCTGATCGGCCTGCTGGCGCCGCTCGACGACCCGGACACCGCGACCCGTGTGCGCGCCGAACGGGCCATGAATACCCGCCTCGAGGGCGGCTGCCAGGTGCCGATCGCCGGCCATGCGGTGTTCGAGAACGATGGCCAGACGCTCTGGCTGCGGGCCCTGGTCGGCAATCCCGAGGGCACCGAGGTGCTGCGTGCCGAGGGGCGCGGTTCCATCCATGAACCCGAGGCTCTGGGTATTCGCGTGGCGGAAGAATTGCTCGACCAGGGCGCGGGAGACATCCTCGCCGAGGTCTACGGCGCCAACTGATGGTGGGCGCGCCGGTCCTGATCTGTCGCCCGGGGGCACGTGCGGCACCGCTGGCCGAGGCCATCGAGGCTGCGGGCTTCGCCGTCGAGTGCGGCGAGGTGATGGCGCTGGAGGCGCTGCCCGAGAGCCAGGCGATGCGTTCCGCCTGGCTGGATTTCGATCAGTTCCAGCGAGTGGTAGTGACCAGCCCCTTCGCTGCCGAATGCCTGGCCGAGGCGCTGGACCGTTACTGGCCGCAACTCCCCGTGGGCACCGAGTATTACGGTGTGGGCCCGAGTACCGCCGCCGCCCTGCACGAAGCCCTGGGAGTGCGCGTGCATGTGCCGCCACGCGGCGAAGAACATTCCAGCGAGGCGTTGCTCTCGCTGGGGTCACTGCAGCGACTGGATGGGCAGCGTACCCTGTTGGTCGCCGGTGAGGGCGGGCGCACGCTGCTGGCCGAGACTCTGGCCGAGCGCGGCGCACGATTGACGCATCTGGCGGTCTATCGGCGGCGTCTGCTCGAGCCGTCGCCGGTGTTGCAGCGGCGGTTGCGGGAAGGCGACTATCATGCGTTGGTGGTGAGTAGCGGAGAAATCCTCGAACATCTGGCAAGATGGTGTTCACGTACCGCCTTGGACCAACCGTTAATCGTATCCAGTCACAGGTTGGCTACACTGGCCGGCACACTGGGGTTTCGTGTTCCCGTCGTGGCATCGGGAGCCACGCCTGCCGCACTCGCGGCCGCCGTGGCACGGGCCAGGGACCCGGAGGAGACCGATGTCGATCATGACGATCTCGAAAAGGGCTAGCGACAGATGAGCAAGCAATCACAAGATCAGGATGAACAGCAAGCGCCCTCCGGCGAAGCCCAGGGCGGTGCCGATGCAGGGATCACGGAGCGCCAGCCGGAAGAGAGCGCCAAGACCGGAGGCTCATCGTCGCGTCGCTCGCGTCGACGCGGCAAGAGCGGTGGCACGTCCACGTCCTCTGCCGAGTCCGGTAGCGCATCCAGTGCTGCGGCCGCTTCCGATGCCTCTTCGGGTGACGCCGAAGCGGACAAGCCCGATGCCGTGAGCGGCGCCGCTTCTTCTTCGACCCGGACGGACAAGTCTTCGGGGAAGGTCGAGAAGAAGGCGGACGACAAGACGTCCAGCTCGACGGCGACCGCCACGACTGCCAGCGGCAGCGCCAGTGGGAGCAAAAGCGCGGCCGACAAGAGCTCGACCGGCTCGACAAGCGGCAAGGCCGACACGAGCAAGGCCGCGAGTGGCAAGGCGAGCTCGGGCACCGGAAAATCCGGCGGCAGCGGCAGCGGCAGCGATGGCAATGGCGGCGACAAGCGCGGCAAGGGAGGCAAGGCCGGGGTCCTGGCCCTGGTGCTGGTGATCCTGCTGGCGATCGCCGTCGGCGTGTTCGGCTGGCTGGGCTGGCAGCGGCTCCAGGCCCAGCAGCAGCGCCTGGCCGCGGTGCCCGAGCAGCCGGCCACCGAGGCGCAGGTGAACGATCTTGCGAATCGGCTGAAGAGCGCCCAAAGCGAGCGTGAATCGGCGGCGAAGTCGCTGCGCCAGGAATTCGAGACATACCGCAGCGATGTCGACGAGAACCTCGACAAGGTGCTCCAGCAGCTGTCACAGGAGCAGCAGACCGACGAGCGGGACTGGCTGCATGCCGAAGCCGCCTATCTGCTGCGCCTGGCCAACCAGCGCCTGCAACTGGAGCGGGATGTCGAAGGGGCTGCCGCGCTGCTGCGCACCGCCGATGCCCGGCTCAAGGAAGCCGACAATCCGGCGTTGATGCCGGTGCGTCGCGAGATCGCCTCGGAGCTGGCCGCATTGCGGTCGGTGCCGCGCGTCGATCGCACCGGCCTGTTCCTGACGCTCAATGCCCAGCAGGAGCAGATCGCCGGGCGCCCCCTGGCCCAGGATGTCGAGGAGATAACCGGCGACGCCACCATCGAGGAGGCGCCTTCCGGCGGCTGGCAGCAGCAACTGGCCAAGGTCGGCTCGGAGCTCAAGGACCTGGTCACGGTGCGCAAGCACGACGAGGCGCTGGAGGCCCTGATCTCGCCGGAGCAGGAATCCTACCTGCGCCAGAGCGTGCGCCTGGTCCTGGAACAGGTCCAGCTGGCGCTGCTCAAGGAAGAACAGGAGCTGTATGAAGCCAGCCTCGACAAGGCGCTGAAGCTGATTCGCGGCTACTACGATACCGATGACAGCGGTGTTCAGGGCGTCCTGTCGCAACTCGAGGAACTCAAGGGACAGAGCATTCGTCCTGAGCTGCCGGACATCAGCGGCTCGCAACAGGCGCTGCAGAAATTCATCGAGAACCGCTTCGAGGCGGGTGGCGACGGCCAGGGAGACGAGGCATGAGGAAGCTGATTCTGATCGTGGTCGTCGGCCTCGCGATCGGGGCGCTGCTCGGCCAGTTGATAATGTCGGTGCCCGGCTACTGGCTGGTACGGGTCGGTGACACCTCCTTCCAGACCACCTTCTGGTTCGGCCTGGTGCTGTTGTTCGCCGCCTTCGTGGTGCTGCATTTCTTGCTGCGGCTGCTCATGCGTCTTTCGCGACCGGTCAGCCGTTTCAAGGGCTGGAGCAGCCGGTCGCGCAATCGCAGCGCCATGCGGCGCACCGTGCGCGGTCTGGTCGCCCTGGCCGAAGGCCGCTGGAAGCGAGCCGAGAAGGCACTGGTCAAGGCTGCCGACGATTCCAGTACGCCGCTGGTCAACTATCTCTCCGCCGCCCTGGCGGCGCATTACCAGGGCCGCTATGAGCAGGCCGATACCCTGCTCAAGCGGGCCCACCTGAGTACCGAGGGTGCCGACACGGCGGTGGGCATGATGCAGGCCCAGTTGATGCTGGACCGCCAGCAGTACGAGGAAGCCCTGGCGATCCTGACCCGCCTGGATCGCCACCTGCCCAATCACCCGCAGGTGCTCAAGCAGCTCAAGCAGGCCTATCTCAGCGTCAGCGACTGGGAAGGCCTGCGGCGCCTGATGCCCCGCCTGGGCGCCCAGCAGCTGATTTCCCAGGAAGAGCGCGAACAGCTCGAGCAGCGCGCCTATCGCGAGTTGATCGCCCAGGAGGCGAGAGAGGCCGGGGATATCGAGCAGGTGCGTACCCTCTGGGCCGATATGCCCGACCACCTGCGCGGCAATGTCGACCTGATCGTGCTCTATGTCGAGGCCCTGGTGCGTGGCGACCAGCAGGCCATCGCCGAGCGCCTGCTGCGCCAGTCGCTCAAGGACCACTGGGATAGCCGCCTGATTCTGCGCTACGGGCTGCTCGAGGTCGACGCGGCACGCCAACTGGTGGTGGCCGAGAAGTGGCTGCAGGAGCGCCCCAATGATCCGGACCTGCTGCTGACCCTGGGGCGCCTGTCGTTGCGCAATGCCTACTGGGGCAAGGCGCAGGAGTACTTCGAGGCCAGTCATCGCCAGCGTCCCAGCGGCGTGGTCTGCGCGGAGCTGGCGCGGCTCTATGCCAGCCTGGGCGAGCACAACAAGAGCCAGCTCTATTATCGGCAGAGCGTCGAGCTGCTCGACAAGTCGCTTCCCTCGCTGCCGCAACCCACTGAACCGGAAGACACGCTGTCACGCAGGGCGAAACAGGCGTCCTGACGCGCGTCGACAACCCGGGCAACACACCAGCAACCGGCCCTCGCTGCGTCAGCAGCGGGGGCCGGTTGCCGTTGCACGACAGCTCCCCTAAAACGTCGTCGCCGATATCGACCGGCCCGCGTTTATCGCTTGTTTACAAATCAAATCATATTGTTTGCAACTTGGCGCGTTAGGGTCGTATCCCTCCATCGCCGGTCACTGGATACGTCATGCCTCCCTGGATCCGCCGTCGCCCGAAAACGGCTCTTTCGTTACTGATCATCATCATGGCTGCGTTGGCGGTCGGTTGGCACTGGGGACTGGCCTCGACGCCGGCGGTGCAGTGGCGGACCGACCCGGTGACGCGCGGCGATGTGGAGGAGGTGGTCACGGCGTTGGGCACGCTGGAGCCCCAGGACTACGTGGACGTGGGCGCCCAGGTGTCCGGGCAGCTCACCGAGCTGTACGTCGATGTGGGCGACAGCGTGGAACAGGGCCAGTTGCTGGCGGAGATCGACGCCTCGGTACAAAAGAGCCGCGTGGAGGCCGGTCAGGCGGAACTGGAGGCCCTGCGCGCCCAGCGCGAGCAACGCCAGGCCGAACTGGAACTCGCACGCCAGCAGTATCAACGCCAGCAGCGCCTGCTCGATGCCGATGCCACCAGCGATGACGCCTATCAGACGGCCCGTGCCAGCTTCGCGGTGACCCAGGCACAGATCGCGGTGCTCCAGGCGCAGATCCGCCAGAAAGAGGCCAGTGTGGAAGGTGACCGCACTACCCTGGGCTACGCCAGGATCTACGCGCCTCGCGCCGGCACCATCGTCAGCCTCGAGGCCCGCGAGGGGCAGACGCTGAATGCCAACCAGACCACGCCGACGCTGATGCGTATCGCCGACCTGTCGACGATGACGGTGTCCACCCAGGTCTCCGAGGCGGACGTGGATCGCCTGGCGCCGGGCATGCCGGTCTACTTCCATACCCTCGGCAACGATCAGGTGCGCTACGACAGCACCCTGCGCCAGGTGCTGCCGACGCCGGAGGTGGTCAACAACGTGGTGCTCTACACCGCCGAGTTCGACGTCGACAACGACGACGGTCGGCTGATGTCCGGCATGACCGCCCAGGCCTTCTTCGTGGTGCAGTCGGCCGAGGACGCGCTGAGCGTACCGGTAGCCGCCGTCGAGCGCACGGCTTCCGGCCAGGCGCAAGTCCGGGTGCTCGACGAGCAGGGCCGGTCGCAGACCCGCGAGGTGACGGTCGGCTTCGACAACCGGGTGCGTGCCGTGATCCTCGATGGCCTCACGGAGGGCGACAGGGTGATCCTCGGCCCGGCGACCGGGCAGGCCGCCGAGGGCGGAGGCTCCGGGCGGCGTCGAGGACTGCTGTGATGGCGCTGATCGAACTGAGCGGTATCCGCAAGCATTACCCGGCCGGCGAGCAGGACGTGGAAGTGCTGCACGGCATCGACCTGAGCATCGAGGCCGGTGAGTTCATGGCCATCATGGGCAGCTCGGGTTCCGGCAAATCCACGCTGATGCACCTGATCGGCTGCCTGGACCAGCCCAGCGGCGGCGAATACCGCTTCGCCGGCCGTCTGGTCACCGAGATGGACCACGAGCAGCTGGCCTGGTTGCGCCGCGAGATGTTCGGCTTCGTGTTCCAGAGTTATCACCTGGTCGGCACCGCCAGCGCCTGGGAGAACGTGGCCCTGCCCGCCATCTATGCCGGCATGCCCCGCGAGGAGCGCAAGCAGCGTGCCCAGCGGCTGCTCGGCGAGCTGGGCCTGGGCGAGCGCCTGGAGCACCTGCCCAACCAGCTCTCCGGCGGTCAGCAGCAGCGGGTTTCCATCGCCCGGGCGTTGATGAATGGCGGCAAGGTGATCCTCGCCGACGAGCCCACCGGGGCGCTGGACAGCGTCAGCGGCGAGGCGGTGATGGAGCAGTTGCGCGGGCTTGCGCGCCAGGGCCATACCGTCATCGTGATCACCCATGATGCCGAGGTGGCCGCCCACGCCGACCGTGTAGTGGAGATCCACGATGGCCGGGTGATTGATGACCGCCGCCATCGACCCCTTCACGAGGACCCGACCCGGGTCGTGGCCGAGCCTCCCGCACAGTCGAGCCTGCCCGATGCCGCCGAGGTGGGCGAGGCGGTCGTCATGGCCCTGCGCTCGCTGCGCGCCAACTGGCTGCGCACCCTGCTGACGCTGCTCGGCATCGTGATCGGTGTCGGCGCGGTGGTGGTGATGCTGGCGATCGGCGAGGGCGCCAAGCAGGATGTGGTGGCCCGCATCAACGACCAGGGCACCAACCTGCTGGTGATTCGACCGGACCGCGGCCAGCAGCGCGTGGCTGACGGCGTCATCGCCACCCTGGTGCCGGAAGACGCCGAGGCCCTCAAGCAGCTACCCAATGTGCGCACCGCCGTGCCGGAGATCTCCGGCAGCGTCACGGCGCGGGCCAACGGCCAGGACGCCTCGACCAACGTGCAGGCCGTGACCCCGGATTTCACCAGCCTGCGCGACTGGCGGCCGGCGCAGGGGATCTTCTTCGGCGAGCAGGACCAGAAGGCCTATGCGCCGGTGGCGGTGATCGGCCAGACGGTCAAGGAGAAACTGTTTACCGACAGCGACCCGCTGGGTCAGTTCGTGATGCTCGACAGCATCCCTTTCCAGGTGATCGGCGTGATGAGCGTCCAGGGGGCCACCAACTGGGGCGAGGACCAGGACGACGTGGTGTTCGTGCCGCTCTCCACCGGCACGCTGCGACTGTTCGGCCAGAACTACCTGCGTTCCATCACCCTGGCCGTGGACGACGTCGCGCATATCGATGCCACCGAGCAGGCCGCCGTGGAACTGCTCACCCAGCGCCACGGGCAGAAGGATGTGCGGGTCTTCAACATGGCCTCGCTGCTCGACATGGTCTCGCAGACCCAGAACACCCTGACCGTGCTGCTCGGCTCCATCGCCGCGATCTCGCTGCTGGTCGGCGGCATCGGGGTGATGAACATCATGCTGGTCAGCGTCACCGAGCGTATCCACGAGATCGGCATCCGCATGGCTACCGGTGCACGGCAGCGCAACATCCTGCAGCAGTTCCTGACCGAGGCGGTGGTGGTTTCCGCGCTTGGCGGCATCATCGGCGTCACCGTCGGTTTGCTGGTGGGCGGGCTGCTGATCTGGCTCGGCATGGCGATCGTCTTTTCCGTGCCGGTGATGGTGGCGGCCTTCCTGTGCGCCACGCTCATCGGCTTGCTGTTCGGTTTCGCCCCGGCGCTCAAGGCGGCGCGCCTGAATCCGGTGGAGGCATTGAGCAATGACTAGCCCATCCCGCAGCGTCGCCCTGTTGCTGGCGGCCACCCTGCTGTCCGGCTGCGCCATGAGCTCCGGACTGAACGCGCCGTCGCCTGAATTGCCCGCCCAGTGGCTCAACCAGCAGCAGGCCAGCCGCGCCATGGTCGAGCATCCCCGCTGGTGGGAGCAGTTCGGCAGCGACCGGTTGGTGGCCCAGGCGCTGGACGCCAATACCGACCTGCTCGCGGCAGCCGCCCGGGTGGAGCAGGCCGACGCCCGGCTCGCCCAGGCCGGCGCCTCGCTGTTTCCCTCCCTGGGGCTGAACGCCGGTGCCAGCCGCAACGGCACGATCGGCGCCGGTGGCTCCAGCGAGAGCTACGAGGCCAGGCTCAATGCCAGCTATGAGGTCGATCTCTGGGGGGCGCTGCGCAACAGCCGCGACGCCGCCAAGGCCTCGTTGCTGGCCAGCCGTTTCGACCGCGAGACGGTACGGCTCACGGTGCTCGCCAGCGTGGTCGATACCTATCTCCAGGTACGCTACCTGGAGGACAGCCTGGCGCTGACCGAGGACAATCTGCGGCTCGCCGAGCGCCTGCTGGATCAGGTTCGCGCCAAGGTGGAGAACGGTGCCGTCTCGCCCCAGGATCTGGCCCAGCAGAAGACCGTGGTCGCCAACGCCCGGGCCCGATTGCCCGACCTGCGCCAGCAGCTGCGCCAGAGTCGTTACGCCCTGGCCGTGCTGGTCGGCGAGATGCCGCAGGGCTTCCGGGTCGACGGCGGCGAGCTCACGGCGCTGACGCTTCCCGACATCCAGCCCGGCCTGCCGGACCAGGTGCTGGCTCGGCGCCCGGACATCGCCCAGGCCCAGGCCTCGCTGATGGCTGCCGACCACCAGGTGGCGGCGGCCCGGGCCGACTACTGGCCGTCGATCACCCTCACCGGCAGCGGCGGCTACAGCAGCAGCGACCTGTCATCGCTGCTCAGTGGCGATGCCCTCTACAACCTGGCCCTGTCGCTGCCCCAGACGCTGTTCGACGGTGGCGCCCGCCAGGCCCGGATCGATCAAGCCAGGGCCGCCTGGGAAGAACAGCGCGCCGGCTATACCGGCACCCTGCTGACCGCCCTGCAGGAAGTGGATCAGGCGCTCGGCAACGTCCAGGCGCTGGCGGACCAGCAACAGTATCGCGACGAGGCCTACCGCCAGGCGGAAGAGGCCTACCGGATCGCCCGGATACGCTATCGGGAGGGGGCGACGGAGCTTACCGACGTGCTGAACGCCCAGAGCAGCTTCAACAGCGCGCGCCAGAGCCGGTTGGACTTGCTCTACGACCAGTACCAGTCGCGTGTCACGCTCTATCGGGTGCTCGGCGAAGGCGGTGATTCACTCGTTGAGGGGGCGCCGAGCCCCGAGGTGCCGGGCTCGGCTTAGCGGGCTTCTGCAGATTTCCGCGGCAGTAAGCCTGGAGGGATGGCCCCGCCGCTGATGCGGCGAGGCCTGGCGGGAGGTCAGTTGCCACTTCCCGGGTTGTCGACGCCACCATCGTCGTCCTGGTTGTGCACCTCCTTGGACACCGGCGACGTGGAACGCGTCGGCGTCTCGGGGTGCTTCGGCTGACCGGCGGGGCTGCCGTCGATGGTGAAGTCCTCCTGCATGATGCGCAGGTTGGCCGGAGGCGCACCGCCTTCCTTGTCCGCCCCGAAGTAGAGGGTGGTATGCGGGAAGGGGATCTCGATGCCGGCATCGTCGAAGTGGTACTTGACCAGACGGTTGTAGGCGCGGCCCACGGCCCATTGCGTTCCCGGCGTGGTCTTGATGCGTACCCGGATGTTCACCGAACTGTCGGCCAGGGCGATCACGCCGGCCACTTCCAGTGGCTCGAGGAGGTTGGCCTTCTGTTCCTCGTCCTCGGACAGGTCGTCGAAGGCCGCGTGCAGCGCCTGGATGGCCTCGTCGATGTTCTCGCGATAGGCGATGCCGTATTCGCCGACGTGATAGGCGAACTCGCGCATGTAGTTGGACACGGTGTCGACGCTGGAGAAGGGCACGATGTGGTAGGTGCCGCTCAGGTCGCGCAGCCCCACCGAGCGAATGCTCAGGCGCTCGGCGGTGCCGGTGATGCCGCCGAGGGTGACCACGTCGCCGACGTTGAGGGCGTTCTCCACCTGGATGAAGACGCCGGTGATGATGTCCTGCACGAGTTTCTGGGCGCCGAAGCCGATGGCCAGGCCCAGTACCCCGGCGCCGGCGATCAGCGGGCCGATATTGATGCCGATCTCGGCCAGCACCACCATGATGGTCACGGTGATCAGGGTGATGGCGATGGCGTTGCGGAACAGCGAGAGCAGCGTCTGGGCGCGTGAGGAGGGCTCGCCGCTGCCGGTGGCCGGATTGAGCTTGTGCTCGATCAGGCTGGCCAGCACCAGCCAGATGGCGAGGGCGACGAGCAGGATCACGGCGATGCTGAACAAGCGTGCGACCAGGCCACGGCCCGCCTCGGAGGCGTACCAGCCGGCCAGGTCGAAGACCTGCCAGGCATTCAGCGAGACCATCACCACCAGCACCAGCAGGACGATGCGCACGACCCGCAGTGCCTTGGGAATATAGGCGTTGAGACGCGCTTCCAGCAGCGGCAGCTTCTGGCGCAGGTCGTCCTGGAGGGTGATGCGGCGGCCAATGGTCTGGGTCAGGAATTTCGATGCCCCGAGCCCCACCAGGACGGCGGCCAGCGTCTCGAGGGTGGCCAGCAGCACGAAGGGCAGGGCATCGGCCGGACGCGTCAGAGTCAGCACCAGCACCATGAAGAAGTAGGCGATGGCCAGCAGGTGCCAGGTGCGTCCCAGCAGGGTCAGCGCGACGCGCGAGGCAGACAGGCTGGCCCGGGCCGCCTGACGGTGCAGAGAGTCACGCAGGCGCTGGCGATTGCGCAGGACCACGGCAACGGCGTAGATGAAGGCGCCGATCATGATCAGGGTGCCGACGCTCTGGCCGAGGGTCGGCGAGAGGTAGGCGCTGATCAGGGGCACCACCACCATCAGGCCGTAACCGGCCAGGCCGATCAGGCGTGCGATCCAGCGATTCCAGTAGGAAGCGTCCTCGGCATTCACGGGCAGCAGGCGCAGGCCTTCATAGCGCGAGGCGAACAGCATGCGCACGCCGGCCTTGAGCAGTTCGATCACCAGGAAGGCATTGAGGAACAGCGAGGCGCGAGTGGTCAGGGCGCCGCTTTCCCCCACCACGAAGGTGGCCAGCAGGTTGCCGCCGATATAGGCCAGTGCCACGACCAGGACGTCGACCAGAGCGGCCAGCACCACGCAGATGACCAGTCGGAGCAGCGGCTGGAGCGCCGGGCCATTCATCGACCAGAGGCTCAGGCGCGTGAACACCGGGCGTACCAGCCGGCGGATGATCAGGAACAGCGCAAAGGTGGCCAGGATGACCAGGCCCAGGTTGATGGCGGCGCTGGTCACCACGGCCAGGTCGATGGAAGCCCCCTCGTCGCCCCCGGTGAACAGGTGGGTCAAGGTGCCGTACAGCAGGCCGACCTGCAGGCCGATATCGCCCGCCACATGGCTGGTGAACTCTGCCAGTTGGCGTGGCAGGGAGGGATCCTTCACCGGGGGGGCGGTACTGGCCTGCTCGCCACTCGACTCGGCGGCATCGGCCATGCCGCGCAACTGGTCGATCAGTTGCTGGCGCGTCTCGGGGTTCTCGAGCATGTCGGCCAGGGCGGCATTGGCCGGAGCGCTGGCTCCCGGGTCCGACGACTGCGCCAGGGCCGGGCCGGCAAACGCCAGCAGGGCGATCACCAGCCAGCCAAGGGCCAGGGGTAGGAGTCGTGTCTTGCTCACGCTATGGCCTCCGTGTCAGGGCGTAGAGGGGTTGGGGAAAAGCCCGTCAGATTATCATAGACGGGCATGCTCATATGACCCTAGCAGCGCATGGCGCTTGAACAAGAGAGCAGCAGGGAAAGAGCAGCAGGGAAAGAGGTGGGGCGGCTGGTTGGCGAAACATGATGCCATGGCTTTGTGGCCGCTCTCCGGCCCCGCTACCATGACGGCGCACATTCGGAGGAGATCACGATGACACTCGGCCCGCTGGATTGGCTGCTGGTGGCGTTCGGCGGCGCCCTGGGCGGCATGGCACGCCTGGCCATCACGGAGCTGACGGGACTCTGGTGGGGGCGCGCCTTTCCCTGGGGCACCCTGGTCGTCAATCTTGGCGGAACCCTGGGAATCGGTGTCCTGGCCGCCCTGGCGGGCTGGCCCGCGGCTGGCGCGCTCGGCTGGACGTTCCTGGCCGTCGGCGTGCTGGGCGGCTTCACCACGGTCTCTTCCTTCAGCCTGCAGACCCTGACGCTCTTCCAGGAGGGACGGCGAAACGCCGCCCTGCTCAACATCGTGGTCACTCTGGTGCCGGGTGTCGCCGTGGCGGGCCTGGGCTGGTGGGTCGTGGGAGGTGGTGCATGACCGGCTGGCGCGGCTATCTGTCGGTCGGACTGGGAAGTGGTCTGGGGGCGGCCCTGCGGCTGCTGGTTGCCCAGGGTGCCTGGGCGCTCTGGGGCAGCGCCTTCGTCTGGGGCACCCTGATCGTCAACCTGTTCGGTTCCTGGCTGATCGCCGCCTTCGCTGCCCGGGCCTCGCAGCGTATCAGCGGGCATGCGGCTCGCTGGCAGCCTTTCCTGGTCGCCGGCTTCTGTGGCGGCTTCACGACCTTCTCGCTGTTCGGCCTGGAAACCTTCCATCTCCTGAACACCGGCCATCCCTGGCTGGCGCTGGCCTATGGCGTCGGCAGCGTGCCCTTGTGGCTGGGCGCGGCCTGGCTGGGGCAGCGGGCCGGCACACCGTCGTGACTCGATAAAGCCTCCACGGAGCGGCGTGCCGGCCGGTCTTCAAGCCTTCTTCTTGTTCCGAGCGGCTTTCTTCGCCTGTGCCTCGGTGGGCGTTGCGCCGTCATCGCCGGTCTGGCGGGCGGTGAAATGCTCGCGCACCAGCTTCAGCAGGCCCTGGGTGGAGCCGTCGAAGTCCTGGCTCTGCTCGTCGATGCGCTCGCTGATCTCGCCGGCGATGCGCTTGCCGAGCTGGACGCCCCATTGGTCGAAGGAGTTGATGTTCCAGATCACGCCCTGCACGAAGACCTTGTGCTCGTACAGCGCGATCAGGGCGCCGAGGTTGCGCGGTGTCAGCTCGTCGAGCAGCAGGGTGCTTGAGGGTCGGTTGCCCGGGCAGCTGTAGGGATCGAGTCGGCTGCCTTCCTGACTGCCCTCCATGAAGGCGTTGGCCTGGGCCAGCATGTTGGTGAGCAGCGCGAAGTGGTGATCCTCCACTCCCGGTTCCGGCTTCAGCGAGGCGATGAAGTCGATCGGCACGTAGCGAGTGCCCTGGTGGAGCAGCTGGAAGAAGGCGTGCTGGCCGTTGGAGCCGGTCTGTCCCCAGACGATGGGGCCGGTCTTGTAGTCGACGGGGTGACCGAAGATGTCCACCGACTTGCCGTTGGACTCCATGTCGAGCTGCTGGAGGAAGGCCGGCAACTGATGCAGTGCCTGGTCGTAGGGCACGATGGCATGGGTCTCGGCGCCCTGGAAGTTGATGTACCAGATGCCGATCAGCGCCATCAGCACGGGCATGTTGGCCTTGTTGGGCGCATTCAGGAAATGCTGGTCCATTTCGTGGGCGCCTTCGAGCATTTCCATGAAGCCGTCGAAGCCGATGGAAAGCGCGATGGGCAGTCCGATCGAGGACCACATCGAGTAACGTCCGCCGACCCAGGCCCAGAATTCGAAGACGTTCTCCTCGCGAATGCCGAATTCCATGGCGGCCTTGCGATTGGTCGAGGCCGCGACGAAGTGGGCGCCCACGTCGGCCTCCTCGCCGGCATTCTCCAGGAACCAGCGACGTGCCGTCTTGGCGTTGAGCAGCGTCTCCTGGGTGGAGAAGGTCTTGGTGGAGACGATGAACAGGGTGGTGGCCGGGTCCAGGCGCGACAGCACCTTCTGAATGTGGGTGCCGTCGACGTTGGAGACGAAGTGGAAGTTGAGCTCCGGATGACGATGCTTGAGCAGGGCGCGGCAGGCCATGTTGGGGCCGAGGTCGGAGCCGCCGATGCCGATGTTGACCACGTCGCGGATTCGCTGGCCGTTGTAGCCCTTCCACTCGCCGCTGCGGACTTCCTCGGAAAAGCGCCTGATCTGCTCACGGGTACGGTGGATCTCCGGCATCACATCCTTGCCGTCGACCATCAGCGGATCGTCACCGAGGTTGCGCAGCGCGGTATGCAATACGGGCCGGTTCTCGGTGACGTTGATGATGTCGCCGGAGAACATCTGGGCACGGCGCTGGACCAGCGCGGAGTGGTCGGCCAGCTCGAGCAGCTTGTCGAGTACCGCATCGGAGATGTGATGCTTGGAGTAGTCGAGGAAGAGCCCGCCGACCCTCAGGCTCATGCGCTCGAAACGCTGCGGGTCGGCAGTGAAGTAGTCGCGGATACGGTCGTCGGCGGTCTGGGCCTGGAGCTGCTTCAGCGCCTGCCAGGTGACGCTGCGAGTGAGCTGAAACATGCCAATGTTCCTCTCGGTTATCGTGCGTTGTTGTCGTGTATCGGTGGCGTTATGTCAGGGGTTGCGGGCCGAGACCCAGCTGCCGGCATCGGGCACGGTCATTTCGTAGTCCCGGTCGAGCAAGGGCGAGCTGAGCAGGAAGTCCGCGCTGGCCGGATTGCAGGCCACCGGGATGTTCCACAGGGCGGCCAGGCGCAGCAGGGCCTTGACGTCCGGGTCATGGGGCTGGGGCGCGAAGGGGTCCCAGAAGAAGACCAGCAGGTCGAGCCCCTGCTCGGCAATGCGCGCGCCGATCTGCTGGTCGCCGCCCAGGGGGCCGCTCATCAAGGGCTCCACCTCGAGCCCCAGCTGGCCCGAGATGCGGCTGGCTGTGGTGCCGGTGCCGATCAGTTCGTGTTCGGCCAGGGTGTCTCGCCAGCGCCCGGCCCATTCGAGCATCTCTGCCTTCTTGCCGTCGTGGGCGATCAGGGCGATGCGCTTGCGGGCCGGCAGGGTGCGGCGAACGTTGCGTTGCGGTCGTGCGTCAGGCATGGCGGGTCTCCACGGCCAGGATCTTCAGGGTGTCGGTGCCGCCGTGGGCATTCATGTGATCGCCCCGGGTGAGGATCACATGGTCGCCCGGCTCGGCAATGCCCTGGGCCACCAGACGCTCCAGCGCGCGGTCGTTGAGCTCGCCGGCGGTCATCTCGCTGGTGTCGAAGGGCAGGGAGATCACCCCACGATACAACGCCATGCGCCGCTGGGCGACGGGGTTGTGGGCCAGCCCGACGATCGGCAGCCCCGAGCGGATCCGCGAGGCGATCAGCGGCGTGTAGCCGGTGGCCGTCATGCAGGCGATGGCCGCCACCCCGGCGAGGTGGTTGGCGGCGTACATCGCCGACAGGGCGATGGTCTCGTCGATCCGCGAGAAGCCCTCGTGGATGCGGTGCCCGGATTCCTGGGCGATGCGCTCGCGCTCGGCGCCCAGGCAGACCCGCGCCATGGCCTCGATGGTCTCCACCGGGAAGTCGCCGGCGGCGGTCTCGGCGGAGAGCATCACCGCATCGGTGGCATCGAGCACGGCATTGGCCACGTCGAACACCTCGGCACGGGTCGGCAGCGGCGCCTCGATCATCGATTCCATCATCTGGGTGGCGGTGATCACCGCGCGGTTGTGGCTGCGCGCATGCTTGATGATGCGCTTCTGGGTGCCGATCAAGGCCTCGTCGCCGATCTCCACGCCGAGATCGCCGCGGGCCACCATCACCGCCTCGCTGGCCTCGATGATGCCGTCCAGGGTGGCGTCGTCGGCCACCGCCTCGGCACGCTCGAGCTTGGCCACCAGGCCGATCTCGGCGCCGGCGCTGCCGAGCAGTGCCCGAGCCTCGTGCATGTCGGCGGCGCTGCGCGGGAAGGACACCGCCAGGTAGTCGACGCCGATGTCGATGGCGGTCGCCAGGTCGGCCTTGTCCTTGTCGGTCAGTGCCGGGGCGGAGAGGCCACCGCCCTGCTTGTTGATGCCCTTGTTGTTGGAGAGCCGGCCGCCCTGGACCACGGTGGTGTGGATCTCGCTGCCGGCCACACGGGTGACGTCGACCACCAGGCGGCCGTCGTCGAGCAGCAGGCGATCGCCGGGGGCGACATCGTCGGCCAGGGCCTTGTAGTCGCAGCCGACCCGACCGGCGTCGCCGGCCTCGCCATCCAGGGCGACGTCGAGCACGAAGGTCTGGCCCTGCTCGAGCTCCACGGCGCCGTCACGGAAGCGGGCAATGCGGATCTTGGGGCCCTGCAGGTCGCCCAGGGCGGCCACGCTGCGGCCGAGTCGGGTGGCGATCTCGCGCACCTCGACGAGCCGGCGCCGATGGTCGTCGGCCGAGCCGTGGGAGAAGTTGAGGCGTACCACATCGACGCCGGCGGCGATCATCCGTTCGAGCACGCCGGGCCTGTCGCTGGCCGGCCCGAGGGTGGCGACGATCTTGGTGCGGCGAGCGGGTATGGGGGAATGGGGCATGCCGGGGTCTCCTGTGGGCCGAGGCGGAGGGCTCGTTCGGCCATGGTGGTGCAGAATCCTGTCACCATAGCTTATGTGTGGTTTTTTTACTAAGAGCAAGTCTTTCGACTAAGGTATAGGAATTAAGGGAATAGCGCCGGATTCTTGGGTTTTTCCTTATGTCATAAGCCGTTAAGGCCGAAGTGGTATATAGGAAGCTTTCATTTTTGTTGTAAAGTTACTAAAAACGGCTTGTGTCCGGCGCCTTCGTGATTCACATTGTGGGGAAACATGACATGAGCCGTCGGCCTGCCCGGTCGGGACATCCCGAAACGCCTTCCGCCCATCGGCTCAGCCATATCCATGAGACGGCACCGAATCGAGAGGACGACATCATGACACTCAAGATCGCCATCAACGGCTTTGGCCGTATCGGCCGCAATGTTCTGCGCGCCCTATATGAAGGGGGCTATCGCGACCGTGTGCGCGTCGTGGCCATCAATGACCTGGGGGATCCCGCCCTCAATGCGCACCTGCTGCGCCACGATACGGTGCACGGTCATTTTCCCTTTGAGGTGGGGCACGACGAGTCGAGCCTGAGTGTCGATGGCCAGCGTATCGAGGCCCTTTCCGAGCGCGACCCGGCGAAACTGCCCTGGGGGGATCTGGGTGTCGATCTGGTCATGGAGTGTACCGGCCTGTTCACCGATCGCGAGTCGGCGGCCCAGCACATCACTGCCGGCGCCAAGCGCGTGCTGGTCTCGGCACCGACCGCCAATGCCGATGCGACCATCGTGTACGGCGTCAACGAGGATGTCCTGACCGCGGAGCACAAGGTGGTCTCCAATGGCTCCTGCACCACCAACTGCCTGGCGCCCCTGGCGCAGGCGCTGCATGAGCGGGTGGGCATCGAAAACGGCCTGATGACCACGGTGCACGCCTACACCAACGACCAGAACCTGTCCGACGTCTATCACAAGGACCCCTACCGCGCCCGCAGCGCCACCCATTCGATGATTCCGGCCAAGACCGGGGCGGCGGCGGCGATCGGGCTGGTTCTGCCGGAACTCGATGGGCGCCTCGATGGCCTGGCGGTGCGCGTGCCGGTGATCAATGTCTCCCTGGTCGACCTGACCTTCACCGCCTCCCGCGAAACCAGCATCGAGGAGGTCAATGCCGCCGTCGAGGAAGCCGCCAAGAGTTCGCCGGTCATGCGCGTCAACGCTCAGCCGCTGGTCTCCATCGACTTCAATCACGACGCCAACTCGTCTACATTCGATGCCAACCATACCCGGGTCAACGGGCGTCTGGTGAAAGTGATGGCCTGGTACGACAACGAATGGGGCTTCTCCAACCGCATGCTCGATACCGCGCTGGCCATGCACGCTGCGAGCAACGGCGAGCGTAACGTCGCCTGATCCTCCGTTCGCCATCGAACGACCCGACGCCGGGGCGCTTGCCGCCCCGGCGTCGTCATGTGCAAGGAAGACATTCATGCTGCCCGATTACGGCTGGCTGGCCTGGACGCTGATCATTCTCTCCACCTACCTGACCGGGTGTCCAAGGGTGGTTTCGCCGGTGGCTTCGGCACCTTGTCGGTGCCACTGATGGCTCTGGCCATCGGTCCCATCGAGGCGGCCGGCCTGTTGCTGCCGCTGCTGCTGGTCATGGATCTATTTGCGGTCAGGGCCTGGTGGGGGCAGCACGACGCGACCGAAGTCCGCCGCCTGCTGCCCGGGATGGCCCTGGGGGTCGTGGCCGGTACCCTGTTGATCGGCTCGCTCGACGAGGATCATGTCCGGCTGTTGCTGGGCGTGGTGTCGCTGCTGTTCGTGGCCTACATGATCGTCAAGCCGGCGGCGGCCCGGCCCATCCATTCGCTCTGGGCCTGGCCGGCGGGCATGGGCGTGGGGCTGACCAGCTTTCTCGCCCATGCCGGGGCGCCACCAATGAACCTCTACCTGGTGCCACGCCGGCTGTCCAAACCAGCCTTCATCGCCACCTGCACCCTGTCGTTCGCCGCGGTCAACCTGATGAAGCTGCCGCCCTACCTGTGGCTCGGCGAGATCAACCTGACCAGCGCCTGGGCCTCGCTGGCGCTGGTGCCGGTGGCCTGGTTCGGCGTGCGCAGCGGGCTCTGGCTGCAGAGCCGCGTCAACGAGCGGTTGTTCTATCGGCTGGTGATCCTGGCCATGGCCATCGTCGGCGTGCAGCTGATCGTCAAGTCGCTTTCGTAGGAGTGGCGACGCTGCTGTGGAATGGGTACAAGAACCCCCGCCGGGGCGGGGGAAAAGACGTCTGGACAGGACGCGAGTGAGTGCCTACTGCCTGACGATCCAGTCGTGAGCCGGGTCGTTCTGGAACTTCCACTGTCGCTTGGGACCGGCCATCACATTGAGGTAATAGAGTTCGTAACCATGGGGCGCGCCCACCGGGTGATAGCCACGGGGCACCATCACGCAGCTGCCGTTTTCCACCGCCATGGTTTCGTCCAGCGAGCGGTCGTCGGTATAGACACGCTGGAAGGCGAAACCCTGGGAAGGATTGAGGCGGTGGTAATAGGTCTCCTCGAGAATCGACTCTTCCGGCAGGTTATCCACATCGTGTTTGTGGGGTGGGTAGCTGGACCAGTTGCCCGCCGGGGTGTAGACCTCCACCACCAGCAGGCTGTCGGCCGGTTCGGTCTCCGGAAGAATGTCCTGGATGTGGCGGGTGTTGGTGCCGCCGCCACGGGTGCTTTGCTTGATCTGGTCGGGGGCGATCAACCGTGGTTCATGGTTGCCGTGCCCGGGAGCGCTGCATACTGCCAATTCCATGTCGGTGGTGGCTTCCACGCTGAAGTCCGCGCCATCGGGAAGATAGACGGCGTAAGGCGGTACCTTCTCGAAGATATCCATGCGCTCACCGATATCCTCCCAGCGGTGTTCGTCGCTGGTCACGGTGGCCCGGCCGGAGAGCAGCACCAGGCAGTGCTCGCGATCGCCGGTGTTGCCTTCGATCTGCTGTCCTTGAGTCAGTTTGTGCACGCGAAAGCCGACATGATCCCAACCGGCGGATGCCGGCGTGACCTCCAGGACCTTGCCCTGGGTATCGGGCTCGTCAGGGCGAACCAGTAGCGAAGTCATCATTACTCTCCTCGAGTCGTCGTGGCTCTCAGTCGATCTCGTCAAGCGTGATGCGACGGCCCTCGTGGCGCGAGCGTTCGGCTGCTTCGGCCAGGCGTAGTGCCTGGAGACCGTCGTCGGCACCTGCTAACGGGGCGCGTTGTTGTTTCCAGGCGTCGACGAAATCGTCGATCTCGTGGCGATAGGCCTCGGCATAGCGTTCCAGAAAGAACCACTTGGGCTTGCCTTCCACCTGGCCGGGCTCGCCGGTGAAGCGCAGTCGGGTGTCGCTCTCGTTCTGAGCCTGGAGCATGCCGGCGCTGCCGAAGGCCTCGATACGCTGGTCGTAGCCGTAGCAGGCGCGTCGCGAATTGCTGATATGGCAGAGCCGGCCGCTGTTGGTGATCAGGGTGACCATGGCGGTATCCACGTCGCCGGCTGCGCCGATGCCGGGGTCGATCAGGCAACTTCCCTCGGCGTGAACCTCGGCAATGGGTTCATTCAGCAGCCAGCGGGCCATGTCGAAGTCATGGATTGTCATGTCACGGAATATGCCGCCAGAGGCGCCGATGTATTCGGTGGGTGGCGGTGCCGGGTCACGGCTGATGATGGTGAGTGTCTCGAGATTACCGATCCGGCCTTCCATCACGGCGCGCTTTAGGGCGGCGAACTGTGGGTCATGACGACGATTGAACCCCAGGGCGCAGGTCACCGGATGCGACTCCAGCACCCGGAGTGCCTCGACGGTGCGGGCCAGGTCGAGAGCGATGGGCTTCTCGCAGAGCACGGCCTTGCCGGCGCGAGCTGCGCGTTCCAGATAGTCGGCATGGGTCGGTGTGCTCGAGGCGATCAGTACGGCATCGATCTCGTCATCTTCGAAGACGGTATCGGCATCGAGCGTCCGGGCGCCGTACTCGGCGGCCAGGGCCTCGGCAGCCGGAGCATGGAAGTCAGCCACGGCGGCCAGGGTGACCTCGGGGTGCTCGTCGATGGCACGGGCATGAACCTTGCCGATGCGCCCGGCGCCGATCAGGGCGAGTCTCATGGCGGTGTCCTCTCGTTATCGGTGAATGGTCGTGTGCTGTCCGATCACACTTGCCCCGCATCGCTGTCAGACGAGGGGTGATCCCTGGCCTTGTCCTGGCGCATGCCCAGTGAGATGGCCAGGGTCTGGGTCAGGCACAGTGATGCGGTCAGGCCGCGGAAGCTCTTGACCTCTGCTTCGTGCACCACCAGCGAGACGTCGGCGATGCGGGCCAGGGGACTGAGATTGGAGTCGGTGATCACCACCAGCGGGACACCGCGCTTGCGGGCCTCGTCTGCCATTTCACGTGTTTCCTGGGCATAGGGCGAGAAGCTCACCACCAGCAAGGCATCGTCATCGCCAATGGCCTTGAGTTGTTCGCCATACATTCCACCCAGGCCATTGACCAGGAAGGTGCGCTTGTCGATGTGATGCAGCGCATAAGTCATGTAGCTGGCCACCACGAAACTGCGCCGCGCCCCCATCACGTGGATGGCACTAGCTTGCTCGAAGATGTCCAGGGCGCGCTCCAGGTGGCGCGGGTCAATGCGACTCGGCAGTTGTTCCAGTACCTCGCGATTGGCGTCGGCAAATTCCCAGAGCAACTGGGTGCTGTCCGGGGTCTCGCCGGTGGCAGAACGCACGGCGTGGATACGCTCGTTGTAGTTGGGCAACTCGTCCACCAGCCGCGAGCGAAACAGTCGTTGCATCTCGGAGAAGCCGGTGAACCCGAAACTGTTGGCAAAGCGGATCAGGGTCGAGGGTGTCACGTCGGCCTGTTCGGCAAGCTGGGCGACGGTAGCGAAGGCCACCTCCTGGGGGTGGTCGAGCAGGAAACGTGCGGTCTGTTGCAAACGGCGGCTCAGAGCCGGGTAGTCGGCCGTTATGCGGGTTTCCAACTCCTCGAAATCCTGGGGTGTCTGATTCATGTGAGGTTCCTCGTCTTCGCCGCAATGGCGTTGACTTCCGGTGCGTTCGTCTCGGGGCAGTCTAGGTTAAATGGAATAAATGTTCTATTTATACCAAAGTATAGAATATTAAGTTTGATAATTCTCTTAAATGGAATCTATATTCCATGTCGTCATTGCGCAGATGTAGCTCCCACACAACGATAATCGAGAGAGGAATTTCATCCATGGCACGTCTATCACATTGGCTGCTGGCCTCGACCACCGCGGTGGCGCTCATGGCCGGCACGGTACAGGCACAAGAAGAGAACCGCTTCGTCATGGTGACCCATGGCGTTCCCTCCGACCCCTTCTGGTCCGTAGTCAAGAACGGGGCCGAGGCGGCTGCTGACACGGTAGGAGCGGAGTTGGAGTATCGCGCACCGTCTACCTTCGACATGGCCAAGATGCAGCAACTGGTCGAGGCGGCGGTGGCCTCCGCCCCGGATGGCCTGATTGTCTCCTTCACCGATGAAGATGCGCTGGGAGGCATCGTCCAGGAGGCCTCCGACAACGGCATTCCAGTGATCACCATCAACTCCGGTGGCGATGTCGCGCAGAAGTATGGGAGCCGTCTGCATGTCGGCCAGAGCGAGTATGAAGCAGGTAAACAGGCCGCCGAGCGAATGCAGGAGATGGGCGTCGAGAAGGCGGTTTGTGTCAACCACGAGCAGGGTAACCAGGGCCTCGACCAGCGTTGCGACGGCTTCCTCGAGGGGTTTGACGGCAATGCCGAGCAGTTGGCCACTACCTATGATCCGACGTCGATCCGCAATGCCATCGTCGCCTATCTCAACGAGCACAGCGATGTGCGCGGCATCCTGACGCTGGGGGCACTGGCTGCCGAACCCATGATTCAGGCCATGCGCGAGCAAGGTGCCACCGACATGTTCACGCTTGGTACTTTCGATCTCTCGCCCGGCATCCTCGAGGCTCTCGAGGCTGAAGAGCTGGATTTTGCCATCGACCAGCAACAATACCTGCAAGGCTACCTGCCGGTGATGTTCCTCGATCAGTTCGCCAGGAATGGCTTGCTGCCGGCCGGCGACGTTCCTACCGGTCCCGGTTTCGTCACTCCGGACAATGCCGCCCAGGTCCTCGAACTGAGCGAGCAGGGAATCCGCTGAACATCATCATGCATGCAAGGGCCCGCCCGGCGGGCTCCGGGAGTCGACCATCATGAAGTCCAATGCATCCCCACAAACCGACGCGGTGGCACCGCAGGATGAGCGTATCCAGAAGGTGTCGTTCTGGAAGAGGGCGTTGAGCCGTCCTGAGTTGGGCGCCCTGGCTGGTACTGTCCTGGTGCTCGCTTTCTTTATCGTGGCTGCCAGTGGCACTGGCATGTTCACGCCGGCGGGCATCGTCAATTTCCTCGAAGTGGCGGCTCAACTGGGGATCATCGCCACCGCTGCCGCCTTGCTGATGATCGGTGGCGAGTTCGATCTTTCCATTGGCTCGATGATCGGTCTGGCCGGCATTCTCATCGCCATCCCTGCCGTGGAATACGGCTGGCCCCTGTGGGCGGCCATCATACTGGCTTTCTCCTGTGCGGCTCTGGTGGGCTGGATCAATGGCAACCTGGTCAACAAGACGGGATTGCCTTCGTTCATCGTGACCCTGGGGTTCCTGTTCATCCTGCGGGGCCTGGCGATCGGGATCAGCCGCCTGCTGACTGGTCGTACCCAGATCGGCGGGATCCACGACCATATTCCGGGTGACTGGTTTGCGGCTCTCTTTTCGGGAGAGGTTGCGACCGGGCTCTTCTCCTGGATGGCCTCGCAGGGCTGGATCGCCACCAACTTTGCCGGCAACCCGGTGGTGACCGGCATCCCGGTTTCCATCGTCTGGTGGCTGGCCCTCACTGCCTTGGCGACCTGGGTGTTGCTCTGCACTCCTTACGGAAACTGGATATTCGCCAGCGGGGGGGATGCCAATGCGGCGCGCAACTCCGGTGTGCCGGTCCACCGCGTCAAGATCTCGCTGTTCATGTTCACTGCCTTATCCGCAACTGTCTTCGCCTGCCTCCAGGTGATGGATACCGGTTCGGCGGACACCATTCGCGGCTTGCTCAAGGAGTTGGAAGCGATCATCGCGGTCGTCATCGGTGGGGCGTTGCTCACCGGCGGTTACGGCTCGGCCATCGGTGCGGCACTCGGTGCTCTGATCTTCGGCCTGGTGCAGATGGGCATTTTCTACACCGGCGTCAATACCGACTGGTTCCAGGTGTTCCTGGGCGTGATGCTGCTGGTAGCCGTGCTCTTCAACAATTTCATGCGCAAGAAGGCGATGGAGGCCAAGTGAGATGAGCGAACGTACGCCCATGATCGAGATGTGCAACGTCAGCAAGCACTTCGGCAGTGTCATCGCCCTGAGCGATATCTCGGTACAAGTCCATTCCGGCGAAGTCATGTGCCTGCTGGGCGACAATGGTGCCGGCAAGTCGACCCTGATCAAGACGTTGTCGGGAGTCCATCGGCCGACCCACGGCGAGATACGCCTGAATGGCGAGCCGGCTCGCTTCAAGTCGCCGGCCTATGCCCTGGATGCCGGCATTGCCACCGTCTTCCAGGACCTGGCGATGATCCCGTTGATGTCGATCACTCGCAATTTCTTCATGGGTCGCGAGCCCACTGTGGGCTGGGGACCTCTCAAGCGCATCGACTGGAAACTGGCCGACCGTATCGCCAAGCAGGAGATGGGCAAGATCGGCATCGATGTGCGAGACCCCAGCCAGCCGGTAGGCACGCTCTCCGGTGGTGAGCGACAGTGCGTGGCGATCGCTCGCGCAGTCTACTTCGGGGCCAAGGTGTTGATTCTCGACGAGCCGACCTCGGCGCTGGGGGTCAAGCAGGCGTCGGTGGTATTGCGCTACATCGCCAAGGCGCGGGCCGACGGCCTGGCGGTGATCTTCATCACCCACAACGTTCATCACGCCTATCCGGTAGCGGACGCCTTCATCCTACTCAAGCGTGGCGGCAGTCTCGGCACCTTCCGCAAGGAAGACATCACCCGAGAGGAAGTGCTCAACATGATGGCCGGTGGTGCTGAGCTGGAGAGTCTGGACGCCGAGCTGGCCGAGTTCCAGCGCAGCGACACCGAGCGGGCCGACGCCGATACATCCGGTGTCCGGCCTCGTCTTGCTGCCGGCCAGTGAGGGGCGCGACAGCCATGAACTCATGCCAAGACACGCTCCCCTTCACCCTGGCTGCCTGCGCCGAGATGCTGTTTCGCGACCTGCCGATCACTGAAAGGGTCGCTCGGATCGATGCCCTGGGCTTCCAGGTAGAGATCTGGGACTGGAGTCGCCACGACATCAAGTCGCTGGCAGCTACCGGAGCGACGTTCTCCTCCATGACCGGCTATCTCGAGGGCACCCTGGCGGACCAGGAGGGTGCCGATCGGCTGGTGGCAACGGCCCGAGAGTCGGTTGCCGTGGCCAAGCAACTGGGGATCCCTCGACTCAACCTGCACGGCACAGGCCTCGATGGTCAGGGCTTGCCGGTCCAGCCGGGGGCCGAGATGACCGGACCCATGTGGATAAGAGCGGCGGATACGTTGCATCGACTGGCGGATCTCGGCCAGCAACATGGCGTGATGTTCGTGCTGGAAAACCTCAATACCGAGGTCGATCACCCCGGAGTGCCCTTTGCCCGTGTCGAGGACGTGCTGGCATTGGTGGAGAGTGTCGATCGCCCGGAGATACGCATCATGCTCGATCTCTATCACGCCCAGATCGGCGAGGGAAACCTGGTCGAGCTGGTGCACCGCTGTGCCCCCTATATCGGCGAGGTTCAGGTTGCCGATGTTCCGGGACGTCGTGAACCCGGCAGCGGTGAGATCCACTATCCGGCCATTGCCCGTGCACTGCAGGAAATCGGCTATCGGGGCACGGTGGGTCTGGAGAGCTGGGCCTCCGGAGACGATGAGCAGGCCCTGCGACGTTTCAGGGATGCTTTCACCCTTTAATCCCTGACTGGATAGCGTCGTGACGTCCGGACGATGGTGGGCCAGGCCTCCCGGCCACGTCGGAGCATGATACGACAAGCGATGCGGAGAAACGCTATGCAAGAGATGAAACCCGACAACAGACCGCTGGATCTGATTTGCCTTGGCCGCGTCGCCGTTGATCTCTATTCGGAGCAGGTCGGCAGCCGTCTGGAAGACGTCTCGAGCTTCGCCAAGTATCTCGGTGGCAGCTCCGGCAACATGGCTTATGGAACCGCTCGCCTGGGCCTCGAGTCGGCCATGCTGTCTCGAGTCGGCAATGAGCAGATGGGCAACTTCGTGCGCGAGGAACTCGAACGCGTGGGTGTCGATACCAGCGCCCTGCAGACCGACCCGGAGCGCCACACCGGCCTGGTGTTGCTGGCGCTCAAGGATCGCGACAGCTTCCCGCTACTGTTTTACCGTCGCGACTGTGCCGACATGGCCATCGATCATGAGGCCATCGATCCGGCCTTCATTGCCCGTGCCAAGGCGCTGGCCATCACCGGCACCCACCTGTCCGCCGACACTCCCGCCCGGGCCTGCCGCAAGGCGCTCGACGCTGCCGCCGATCATGGCGTCAAGCGGGTGCTGGATATCGATTACCGGCCGGTGCTGTGGGGCCTGACTTCCCCCGGCGACGGCGAAACGCGCTTTATCGCCGACGACAAGGTGACCACCGATCTCCAGGCCTGGCTTTCCGACTTCGACCTGATCGTCGGCACCGAGGAGGAGTTCCATATCGCCGGCGGCAGCACCGACACCCTCGAGTCGCTACGCGCGATACGCCGGATCACTGATGCGACCCTGGTGTGCAAGCTCGGCGCTCTGGGCTGCGTGGTCTTCGAGGATGAGATTCCTGACCGGATCGAGGATGGCATCCTGGTGGAAGGGGTCAAAGTCGAGGTGCTCAACGTGCTGGGCGCCGGCGACGCCTTCATGAGCGGGTTGCTCAGGGGCTGGTTGAGGGGAGAAAGCTGGGAGACCAGCGCCTCCTACGCCAACGCCTGCGGCGCCCTGGTGGTCTCGCGCCATGGCTGTGCCCCGGCCATGCCCACCGAGGAGGAATTGTTCGACTACCTGAGCCGTCGCGACACGGTGCCTCGGCCCGACCAGGACGAACGCCTCAATCATCTGCACCGGGTCACCACCCGCACGCCCGCCGACTGGCCCCAGGTCTGCGGCCTGGCCTTCGATCATCGCCGCCAGCTGACTGACATGGCCCGTGACGTCAAGGCCGACCCGGCGCGCATCCCGGCGCTCAAGCAGCTGCTGGTGCGGGCCGCCGAAGAGGGCGCGCGGCGTACCGGGCTCGACAAGCCGGCGATCCTGGTCGATGACGTCTTCGGTCAGGACGCCCTCAACGACGCCACGGGCAAGGGCTGGTGGATCGGCCGTCCGGTGGAATTGCCGAGTTCCCGACCGCTACGTTTCCAGCATGGCGACGACCTGGGCAGCCGCCTGCGGCATTGGCCACGCGAGCACATCATCAAGTGTCTGGTGTTCTACCACCCGGATGACCCGATGCCGTTGCGTCTGGAACAGGAAGCTCGGTTGCGTCAACTCCATCAGGCGGCTTGCGCCAATGGCCTGGAGCTGCTGATCGAGGTGATCCCGCCGGCCGGCATGGCAGTGGACGACACCACTCTGCCGCGTAGCCTGCAGCGGCTCTACAACCTGGGAATCCGCCCCGATTGGTGGAAGCTGCCATCCATGTCTGATACCGCCTGGGACGCGGTCAGCCGGGCCATCGACGACAAGGACCCCTATTGCCGTGGTGTGGTGTTGCTGGGCCTGGATGCCCCGATGGACGACATGAAGCGTGGTTTCGCGGCCGCCGCCCGTAACGACCGGTGCAAGGGCTTCACCGTGGGGCGAACCCTGTTTGCCGGCCCCAGCCGCGAATGGCTGGCCGGCGCCATCGACGACGCCCGGCTGATCGACCGGGTCGCCGACAACTACGCCGAATTGATCGAGGAATGGCGGCGTCTGCACAGCGTCACGTCCAGAGTGGAGGAAGCCTGACATGAACACCATTCGACTCACCATGGCCCAGGCCCTGGTCAAGTACCTGGCGGCCCAACGCATCGAATGCGAAGGCCGTGAGGTGGCATTGTTCGAGGGAGTGTTCGGTATCTTCGGTCACGGCAACGTAGCTGGCCTGGGCGAGGCGCTCTATCATGCCCGCGAGGAACTCCCCACGTATCGCGCCCACAATGAACAGACCATGGCGCATGCGGCCATCGCTTTCGCCAAGGCCAACGGCCGCCGCCGCATGATGGCAGCTACCAGTTCCATTGGCCCCGGGGCTACCAACATGGTCACTGCCGCCGCCCTGGCCCATGCCAATCGGCTGCCGATCCTGTTGCTGCCGGGAGATACGTTCGCCAGCCGTGATCCTGACCCGGTACTGCAACAGGTAGAGCATTTCGGTGATCCCACCATCACGGTCAACGACTGTTTCCGTCCGGTGTCGCGCTACTTCGACCGCATCACCCGTCCGGAGCAACTGCTGACCAGCCTGCCCCAGGCCATTGCCACGCTGCTTGATCCGGAACACTGCGGTCCGGCGACCCTGGCGTTGCCCCAGGATGTCCAGACCTTTGCCTACGACTACCCCGAGAGCTTCTTTGCGCCGCGTGTGCACCGTATTCGTCGCCCCCAGCCGGATCCCCGCGAGCTGGAAGCGGCCATCGTCGCTCTGGCCCGCTCCGAGCGGCCGCTGATCATCGCCGGTGGAGGGGTGCACTACGCTGGCGCCTGCGAGCGCCTCAGCGAGTTCGCCCGGACGCATGGCGTGCCGGTGGCCGAGACCCAGGCCGGCAAGGGCGCTTTGCCCGATACTCATCCCTGTGCGGTGGGAGCCATCGGCGTCACCGGAAGCGAGGCTGCCAATCATCTGGCCAGGGAGGCAGACCTGATCCTGGCCGTGGGTACCCGCCTGCAGGACTTCACCACCGGTTCGCGGGCACTCTTCGAACGCGATGATCTGACCCTGGTGGCCCTGAACGTGGGGCGCTTCGATAGCCAGAAACATCATGCCCTGCCGTTGACCGGCGATGCTTTCGACGGGCTGGAGGCGCTGGACACCGGCTTGGCGGACTGGCGACTCTCCGCTGCCTGGCAGGAAAGGGCCGATAACCTCAAGCGCGAATGGGCTGAGGTGGTGGCGCGTGTTACCGCCGATGAGGGGGCTGAGTTACCCACCGATGCCCAGGTGATCGGCGCCGTGAACCGGCAGGCTGGTGAGGACGGTACTGTCGTCTGCGCCGCCGGCGGTCTGCCGGGTGAACTGCACAAGCTGTGGCGGTGCGCCGGTCCCGGCAGCTATCACGTGGAGTACGGCTATTCCTGCATGGGCTATGAGATTGCGGGTGGCCTGGGAGTCAAGATGGCTCGTCCCGATCGAGAGGTGTTCGTGATGGTGGGGGACGGCTCTTACCTGATGCACAACTCGGAGCTCGCCACCTCGGTGATGCTGGGTCAAAAGCTGGTCGTGGTCGTGCTCGACAACCGAGGCTTTGGCTGTATCAACCGCTTGCAACGGGGCACTGGCGGCGCCGGTTTCAACAACCTGCTCGACGATTGCCTGACTATCGAGGGCGGCGCGCCCAAGACAGATTTCGCCGCCCATGCCCGTGCGCTGGGCTGCGAGGCCGAGAGCGTGCGCGGCATCCAGGCCTTGGAAGACGCGCTGGTACGTGCCCGTCAGGCCGATACCACCTACGTCATTGCTCTGGACACCGATCCCTTGCCCAGCACTTCAGAAGGCGGCGCCTGGTGGGAGGTGGCAGTTCCCGAAGTCTCGGCGCGCGAGCCAGTCAACGAGGCCTATGCAAGTTATCGCGAGGCCAAGCGACGCCAGCACCGCTGATTGCCGACTGCCTGATGGTTCGTCGACTTTTCCGCTTACTCGAAAAGGGAGGGCGGGCCGTGTGGCCTGCCCGATGAAGGAGTTCATACATGCCCATCGTACGCCTGGGGATCAATCCCCTGACCTGGACCAACGACGACCTGCCGAGCCTGGGCGGGGATACGCCGCTCGAGACCTGTCTCTCGGAGGGACGCGAGGCAGGCTTCAGCGGCTTCGAGCTGGGCCACAAGTTCCCGCGGACCCCGGACGCCCTTTCCAGGGTGCTGGGAGAGCATGATCTGTCGCTGGTTTCCGGCTGGTACTCCAGTCGGCTGCTGGAGCGTAGCCCGGAGGAGGAGATCGAGGCGGTCAGGGACCATCTCGAATTGCTCAAGGCCTGCGGCGCTACGGTCATGGTGTTCTGCGAGGTGACTCAGTGCATCCATGGCGATCGGGACATCCCGCTGTCCCGTCGGCCGCATCTCGGCGACGCCGACTGGCAGCGCCTCACCGAGGGGCTGAACGTGGTCGGTGACTATCTCAAGGAGCAGGGCGTGCATCTGGCCTATCACCATCATCTGGGCACAGTGGTGGAAAGTCAGGCCGACGTCGAGCGGTTGATGGACTGCACTCGCGACTCGGTGGGACTGCTGCTCGACTTCGGCCACCTGGTGGGTGCCAATGGTGACCCCTTGGCCATCGCCCGTCGGCACGCCTCGCGAATTCGGCACGTGCACTGCAAGGATATGCGCTTTTCGGTCCGCGAGGCACTGCGCAATCGTGACAAGAGCTTTCTGGACGGGGTGCTCGATGGTCTGTTCACCGTGCCGGGCGATGGTGACATCGACTTCCTGCCCACCCTCGAGCATCTCCGCGAGAGCGGCTACCGGGGCTGGTTGGTAGTCGAAGCCGAACAGGATCCCGAGGTGGCCCATCCGCTGACCTATGCTCGCCTGGGCTACAACAATCTGCATGCCCTGGCCGAAGGGGCCGGTTTCACCATCGAGAAATGAGCGTGCGGGCGCGCTGCGCCCCGCGGCATAACGCATCCGTCAGAAGGTAACGTCATGAACCAGATTCACCACTACATCAATGGTTGCAGCGTCGACGGGCGCAGCGAGCGCTTCGCTCCGGTCTACAACCCCGCCACCGGCGAGCAGAGTGCCCAGGTAGCCCTCGCCTCCGCCGACGAGACTCGCGGGGCGGTACGTGCTGCCGACGAGGCCTTCGCGACCTGGTCGAAGATCACGCCGCTCAAGCGTGCGCGCATCCTGTTCCGCTTCAAGGCGCTGGTCGAGGAACATGCCGACGAGCTGGCGCGGTTGATCTCCAGCGAGCACGGCAAGGTGTTCTCCGATGCCAAGGGCGAAGTGACCCGCGGCCTGGAAGTGGTGGAGTTCGCCTGCGGCATCCCGCACCTGCAGAAAGGCGAGCATTCCATGAACGTGGGCACCGGGGTGGACAGCTACTCCATGATGCAGCCGCTGGGCGTCTGTGCCGGCATCTCGCCGTTCAACTTCCCGGCCATGGTGCCGATGTGGATGTTCCCCATCGCGCTGGCCTGCGGCAACACCTTCGTGATGAAGCCCTCCGAGAAGGATCCCTCCACGCCGATGCGTCTGGCCGAGCTGCTCACCGAGGCTGGCTTGCCCGACGGCGTGTTCAACGTGGTCAATGGTGACAAGGAGTCGGTGGACGTACTGCTCACCGACGAGCGCGTCCAGGCGGTGAGCTTCGTCGGTTCGACGCCGATCGCCGAAACCATCTACGCCACGGCATCCGCACATGGTAAGCGGGTCCAGGCCTTGGGCGGCGCCAAGAACCACATGGTGATCATGCCCGATGCCGACCTGGATCAGGCCGTCGGCGCGCTGATGGGGGCTGCCTATGGCTCCGCCGGAGAGCGTTGCATGGCGATCTCGGTGGCCGTGCCGGTGGGCGAGGAGACCGCGCAACGCCTGCGCGACAAGCTGGTCGCCGAGCTCGACAAGCTGAGTGTCGGGCCGGGTCTCGTCGATGGCCCGGACAACGACATGGGCCCGCTGGTCACCAGGGAGCACCTGGAGAAGGTCAAGGGCTATATCCAGGCCGGTGTGGATGAGGGGGCCGAACTGGTGGTCGACGGTCGCGAGACGGCGATCGAAGGGGCCGGTGATGGCTTCTTCGTGGGCGGCTCGCTTTTCGACCACGTCAAGCCTGGCATGCGCATCCACAGCGAGGAGATCTTCGGGCCGGTGCTGGCCATCGCCCGGGCGGCGAGTTTCGACGAGGCCGTGTCGATGATCAACGACCATGAGTTCGGCAATGGCACCGCCATCTTCACTCGCGACGGCGATGCTGCCCGCCAGTACTGCGAGCAGATCCAGGTGGGCATGGTAGGCGTCAACGTGCCGATCCCGGTGCCGATGGCCTTCCACAGCTTCGGCGGCTGGAAGCGCTCGTTGTTCGGTCCGCTGCACATGCACGGCCCCGATGGCGTGCGTTTCTATACGCGCATGAAGACCATCACCCAGCGCTGGCCGAGTGGCATTCGCGAGGAGACCAATCACTTCACCATGCCGACGCTCTGAAGTACGCCACTCCCAACCCCAGGCCGCCGGGCCGGGAAGCCCGGCGTCGCCATATCATGTGAGGATGACAGGATGGCAGACCTCAAGTTCGGCTTGATCGGCACCGGCTTCATGGGCAAGGCCCATGCTATCGCTCTGAAAGCGGCGCCCACCGTCTTTTCCCTGCCAGCCTTCCCGGTCTGTGAACTGCTCGCCGAGGTCGATGACGAACAGGCAGTCCGCAAGGCGCGGGAACTGGGATTCGCTCGCTCCACCGGAGACTGGAAGGCCCTGGTGGAGGATCCGGATGTGGATGTGGTGGATATCTGCGCACCCAATTTTCTGCACAAGGAGATGGCCCTGGCCGCCATTGCTGCGGGCAAGCATGTCTACGCCGAGAAGCCGCTGGCACTCTCCGCTGTCGATGCCCAGGCGATGGTCGAGGCCGCGGAGGCCGCCGGTGTGAAGACCCTGGTGGGCTTCAACTATATCCGCAATTCGGCCACCCAACTGGCCCGAGAGATCGTGCAGAGCGGTGAGATCGGTGAACTGGTTCATTTCCGGGGCCGCCACAACGAGGATTACCTGGCCGATCCGACCAAGCCCCATGACTGGCACACCCGGCGCGCCACCGCCGGGGCTGGCGCCCTGGGGGATCTGGGCTCACATATCCTCAA
Source organism: Halomonas elongata DSM 2581 (assembly GCF_000196875.2). Taxonomy (NCBI): domain Bacteria; kingdom Pseudomonadati; phylum Pseudomonadota; class Gammaproteobacteria; order Oceanospirillales; family Halomonadaceae; genus Halomonas; species Halomonas elongata. The sequence continues at coordinate 3,789,661 of NC_014532.2, read as the reverse complement.
CATGGCGGAATATCTCACCGGTCAACGCATCGGTGAGGTATGTGGCCAGCTGCAGACGGTGATCCCCCAGCGAGCGTTGCCCGACGGTGGCGGTGGTATGGAAGAGGTCGAGAACGACGACCAGGCCCAGGCGCTGTTACGTTTCGATGGTGGCCTGATCGGCAACCTGGAAACATCGCGGGTGGCTACCGGGCGCAAGATGGGATTGGCCTATACCCTCACCGGTACCAGGGGCTCGATCATCTTCGACCAGGAGCGCATGAGTGAGCTGCAGCTCTATAAACACACGGGGCCCGAAGGACGTCGTGGTTTCAGCACACTGCTGATCGGTCCTGAACACCCGGATTACGCGGCCTTCAGCCCCGCTCCAGGGCATGGTCTGGGCTACAACGACCAGAAGATCATCGAGATTCGCGACCTGGTGGAAGGCATCGTGGGCGACAGGCCCCTCTACCCGAATTTTCGGGAAGCGGCACGGGTCAATCGCCTGATCGAGGCCATCGAGCGTTCGCATCTCGAGGGCAATTGGGTATCCGTTTCCGGCTAGGCACTGTTCAGACGCATCTCGAGGGCAGCGGTCGCATGGCGTCCTTGCGTCATGTCGAATATGCTGGCGAGCGGGCATTTCCAATGCCCGTGGCGGCAGGCTGCGGGCGATCAATAACGAGGCACTGGCCCGGTGCTCGACATGCAGCTGGAGACATTCATGCGTCATTTCCCGCGGTTTCTCGCGGCGCTCGCCGCCCTCTGGCTGGGCGCCGCCTCTCTGACGGCGTCGGCCGACACGCGCATCACCTACAAGTCTGCCTCCGCCGGCACGGCCTACTATCAGATGGGAGTGGAACTGTCCGAGGCCATCAAGGCCGGCACCGACGGTGCCATGACCCTGACCCTGGAGGAGAGCCAGGGATCGGTCCAGAACGTCATGGAGGTGATGGCTCGCCAGGGCAACTATGTGTTCACCACGCCGCCCTCGCTGGCGGCCAAGGCGGTGGCCGGCGAGGGGCCCTTTGCCGAGCGTCGGCATCCACGCTTCCAGGAGATCCGCGGGCTCTTCCCGATCCCCTCGCTGACCATGCACCTGGTGGTGGCCGGGGAACAGGACACTCTGCGTCTGGAGGAACTGGCGGGTAAGCACCTGCTGATCGGTCAGGGGTCCTTCGGGGCCCGTGAGGCCGCGCGCTATCTCGAGCTGTTCGGTCTCACCGATGAGGTCGAGGTCGACGATGCCGATGTGGGCAGTGCACCGGACGCACTCAAGAACGGCCAGATCGATGCCTTCGCCACAGCCGGTTCCTTCCCCGCGCCCAATGTGATCGAGACCGCAGCCAGCATGCCGGTGGGGCTGGTGTCGATGACCGAGGAGCAGATCGCCGAGACCGGCGCGACGCCGCAGAAGATTCCGGCTGGCACCTACGCGGGCATCGACGAACCGGTGATGACGACATCGCTGCCGGTGGCCGCCTACACGACCACCGGTATGGACGATGACACCGCCTATACCCTGACGAAGACATTCTGGGAACGACGCGAGGCCATGGCCGAGAGCTCGCCCTGGTGGCGCAGCGTGTCGCCCTCGATGCTCGCCAACATGCGGGGTGAGTTGCATCCCGGCGCGCGGCGTTACTATGAGGAAGCCGGTATCGAGGTTCCCTGAGCGTGGTGCTTGCCCGAGCCCGGTTCATGCGGCGTTTCTGGAAACGCTGCATGAATGCCGGCACGGTCCCGTGCGCCTCGCGTTCCACCCCGCCCATTGATCCCTTGTCCTGAACGCCTCATGTCTTCCACTTCTTCATCATCTCATGCCGCCGAGGCGGCAGCGTCCGGTAGTCCCGGTGTCCGCCTTCCCTGGGTCGGGCTGGGTGCGCTCTCGGTCGTCTTCCACCTCGGCCTGATCTTCTACGGGCTGACTCCGGCACTGGTGAGTCGTCCGCTGCACATGGCTCTGATCCTGCCCTGGGTGCTGGTGTTCGCCGCGCGCACGCCCTGGCAGCGCTGGAGCGGTTGGGCGCTTACCCTGCTCGGCGTGGCGGCCTGTGTCTGGATCGCCGTCAACGAGCAGGCCTTGTCCGGGCAGTACGGTTTCATCGATACGCCGTTGCAGATGGTCATCGGGGGCTTTCTGATCGTGCTGGCCCTGGAGACCGCGCGTCGGGCGATCGGCTGGCCATTGCCGCTGGTGGCGGCGGTAGCCCTGCTCTATGCCTTCTTCGGCCAGTATGTGCCGGGGGAGTTCGGGCATCCGGGGCTGCCGGCGGCCAGCCTGGTCGGTTCGCTGACCATCGCCGAGGGTGGCCTCTGGGGCAAGCTGACCGGCGTCAGCGTCGGGGTGGTGGCTATCTTCGTGATCTTCGGGGCGGTCCTCAATGCCGGCGAGGCCGGCAAGGGCTTCATGAACCTGGCGGGCCTGGTCGCCGGCCGCTTGACCGGTGGCGGGGCCAAGGTCTCGGTGGTGTCCTCGGCGTTGATGGGTTCCATCTCGGGGTCGGCGTCGGCCAATGTGGCCTCCACCGGGGCGATCACCATCCCTTCCATGACGCGCCTGGGCTATCCACGGGCGCTGGCTGCCGCCGTCGAGGCGGTGGCGTCCTCGGGTGGGCAGATCATGCCGCCGTTGATGGGGGCCGGTGCCTTCGTGATGGTGGAACTCACCGGCACGCCCTATACCGACATCATGGCCGCCGCCATGCTGCCGGCGCTGCTCTATTTCGCCACGGTGTGGATGGGCATCAACGCCTATGCCACGCGCCATGACCTTCGCCCGGTGGCGGACGAGGACCGGCCCGCCTTGCGCGAGGTGTGGATGACGGGGCTGTTCTTCGCCGTGCCGTTTGCGGTGCTGCTCGAGCGGATCTTCCATGCCGGCAACACGCCCCAGTATGCCGCCAGCCTGGCGATCTTCGTCGGGGCGGCGCTGCTGTGGCTGGATTCACGCCTGGTGCCGTCATGGCGCGGCCTGTTCACGCGACTGGCCGAGGCCATGGTGCTCGCCGGGCGCCAGGTGGCGACCATCGGCGCGATCATCATCTGCGCGTCGCTGGTCATTGGGGTGCTGGCGATGACCGGGCTGGGCGTCAAGGTCACCTCGGCGATCCTCTCGCTTTCCGGGGGCGCCCTGTGGCCGGCGTTGCTGCTCACTGCCCTGGCATGCCTGGTGCTGGGCATGGAGGTGCCCACCACCGCGGCCTATGTGATCTGCGTATCGGTGGCCGGGCCGGCATTGACCGAACTGGGATTGCCGCCCTTGCTCGCCCACCTGTTCGTGTTCTGGTATGCCCTGCTCTCGACCATCACGCCGCCGGTCTGCGGCGGTGTCTTCATCGCTGCCGGCATGGCCGGCGAAAGCTGGATCAAGGTCGCCCTGCGCGCGATGTCGCTGGGGGTCGGGCTGTACCTGATTCCGCTGGCGATGGTCGCAAGGCCCGGCATCATCCATCTGGCGGATGCGCCCTGGCGAGCGCTGGCCGAGACCGGCCTGGTCGGAGTGGGGCTGCTGGCGATCTCCTATGGGCTGATCGCGCGCCGCTCGTCCGTCTGGCGCCTCGTGCTGGTGGGCGCCGGCCTGGCGGTCATCTTCCTGGGCTAGGCGCTCGGCAGGCGTCGCGAAAACGCTCGGTGATCGGGGCCTCGGGCCATAGCATGGGGCCTCGGTCGAGCGGGCGGTGGCCGAACAGCACCCAGGTGTCCAGGGCGGCACCCAGCGGCCTGATCAGGCGCAGTCTGTCGGCATGCTGCTCGATCATTTCCTCGGCCATGAGACCGGCATCCACCTCGCCGTCGAGAACCGCCTCGGCCACGGCCACGATGGTCGGCATCTCGCGCTGTTCCGGCCAGTCGGCGAGGTCGGTGTAGTGTCGAGTCGCAGGCTGTAATGCCAGCGAACGCGGGTGGGGGCGATCCCGGCGTGCCACGATGGCCAGCGGTCGACTGGCGGCGATGAAGCTGTCGACCGGAAAGGCACGGTGCATGTAGCGGCCCACGCAGTCGGCGTGAGCAGGGTGGGCCGTGACCTGCAGCACATAGTCGAGCCGCCGGGCCACCAGGGATTCAAAAGCCGAGGGGAAGTCGTCGACCAGCGTGATCGATGCGTGCTCCAGGCCGCGTTCCGCGAGGTAGCGGCGCAAGATCAGGGCGTGATTGCTGTCGTCGGGGCCGAGGGTGGCGAATCGCATCATGAGGCTCTCGGGGTCAGTCTCGGTGTCGTGGTGCCGTTGTGGAGGCTGCCAGTATAGCCCCTCGTCGACGGTGTCCGTCCCCGGTGGATCATCAGAGCTGACGTCGCCAGCGATTCTCGATGGTATCCAGTTCCGCCGGGCCGTAACGCGCGCTGGCGTGCCCCTCGTAGTGGGCCCATAGCTGGTCGCCGAGATCGAAATGCCACCATTCGCTGGGCAGGTTGGTAAAGCCCTCGGCGTGCATGGCGTGATAGAGCAGGCGGCGGTTGTCCCGGGCTTGGCGCCTGGCATCGTCCCGCCCTGGATCTCCCTCCAGCGCATCGGCATGGGAGGCGGGGACGGCCTCGTCGAACAGCGTGCCCATGTCCAGCGGCAGGCCGTCGGCATCGCACAGGGTCACGTCCACGGCGCCTCCGGTCAGATGCGGGCTGGGAGACGACGGGTCGGTGCTGGGCTGAGCGACGAACTCGCGGGTACGCACCAGCAACTGCTGGTCGTCGAACTCGGGATGATTGGCCTGGATGGTGGCCTGCAGGGTCTCGAACAGGTACTGCTGGACCCGCCAGGGCCGCCAGCCATCCAGCACCAGCAGGCTCAAGCCCTCGGGCAGGGAGCGAGCCACCGCCAGCAGGCGCCGATAGACGCCCTCGCGAACATAGCATTCGTCGACCGCGCCGGGGATGCCCATACGCGCGTAGGCCGGGAAGACCTTGATCGGTGGCGGTGCCAGGCTCATCGGCACCAGGGGTTCATTGCTGCCGTCGATCGGCAGCCGGCCGACCGCCGCCCAATCGGGTTCGGCCCGATGGGGAATCGGCGTGTCGGCGAGGGAGGCGTCGTGCTCGGGTCGGGTCATGGGATCATCCAAGGATCGTCGGGAGCCACAGGGTGAGTGGGGGGAACAGGATCAGGGCTGCCAGCACCAGCAGGGCGGTGACCACGAAGGGCCAGATGGTGCGGAACAGGGCGGTGATCTCCAGCCGGCTGACCGCCGCTGCCACGAACACGCAGGCTCCCATGGGGGGCGTGATCAGGGCGATGGTGATGTTGAGAGTGATGATGATGCCCAGGTGAACGGGGTCGATGCCCGCCATCATCGCCACCGGCGCGAAGATGGGCGTGAGCAGCATCAGGGCCGAGACCTCTTCCATGAACATGCCGGTGACGAAGGTGATGGCGCTTAGCAGCAGCAGGATCAGCACGGGCTGTTCGATGTAGGGCGTCAGCAGCTCGACGAACTGGCTCGGCACCTGGGCGTAGGAGAGCAGCCAGCTGACCGTGGCCGAGGCGGCCATGATGATGAAGATGGCACCGGTCAGACGCGTGGTCTCGACGATGGCGCGCCAGAAGTCGCGTGGCCCGAGATTGCCCATCGCCAGGCCGTAGAGTGCCACGTAGAGTGCGGTGAGCGCGCCGGATTCGGTGGGCGTGACCAGGCCCATGACGATGCCGGCGACGATGATGAAAGGCGCGATCAGGGCCGGCAGGGCGCCCAGGGTGGCACGTCCCAGCTCGGCGCCGCCGGGCCAGCTGCCTCGCTTCTCGAGCCCGCGGCGTCGGGCGTACCAGGCATTCATGGCCATGAAAGCGGCGCCCAGCAGCAGGCCGGGGATCACACCGGCCAGGAAGAGATCGCCGACCGAGGTGTTGGTCAGCGAGGCGTAGAGGATCATGAAGATGCTGGGAGGAATGATCGGGCCGATCAATGAACTGCCTGCGGTGAGGCCGGCGGCGAAGGCGGTGGAATAGCCCTCCTTGCGCATGGGAGGCACCAGCAGCGACCCCAGCGCCGAGGTATCGGCCACCGCCGAGCCGTTGACGCCGGCGAAGAACACGCTGGAGACCACGTTGACGTGGCCCATGCCGCCGCGCAGGTGGCCGACCAGCAGCCGGGCCAGGGTCATCAGCCGATCAGTGAGGCGGCTGGTGTTCATCAAGTTGCCGGCGAGAATGAACAGCGGAATGGCCATCAGCGAGAAGGCGTTGATGCCGCCGAAGAACTGCTGGGGCATCATGCGCGGGATCATCGCCGGGTCGACGAACAGAAAGCCGACCGCGGCGGTGGTCAGCAGCGCGATGAACAGGGGCAGGCCGAGCAGGACGTGCGCCAGGAAGACCGCGAACATGGTCAAGGTCATCATGATGACGGCTCCTCCAGCGTCGGCAGCGGTGCCGGGCCATGCCACAGGGCCTGCCAGGCCAGCAGGGCGAAGCCGGTCGGCAGGGCCATCACCGGGATGGTGCGGCTGATGCCGAGCCCCTGGCTGGTGAACATCGACACCGATTGCGCATAGCGATAGCTGAAGATCGCGCCGGCCACGGCCAGCGTCAGGGTCAGCAGCCATTGATAGAGGTTGAGGAGTCGACACAGGGGGCGTGGCAGCAGTCTCTCGATGAGTGCCACGCGCATGTGGCCACCCTCGACCCAGACGGCGCCGGCCGCCAGCATGACGGCACCGATGATCAGGTAACGGGCCAGTTCATCGGTCCAGATCGGGGCGCCGCCGGCCAGATAGCGCATGAAGACGCCATACAGCATCGCCAGAAGGTCGATGAGCAGCAGGCTGCCGGCCAGCGTCAGGGCGGCCCGCCGGGTCAGGTCCGGCAGTCGGGATAGGTGCGGGAGCATAGGGGATTCCGTGCGACAGGCCCGGGCGGTGCACGCCCGGGCCGGAGTGAGGCGTCATTCGCTTTGCGGGTTCAGGCCGGCGTCCTCGAGCGCCATGTCGATGTAGCGGGGCTCGATGTCCTGCTGCTTCAGCCAGTCGAGATAGGCCGGTTGCCCCTGCTCGCGGAAGGCGGCCAACTGCTCCTCGTCGGGACGAATGACCTCCATGCCCTGTTCCTCGAGGAAGGCGATGCGCTCGTCGACCTTGGCCTCGTTGTGTTCGCGGGCCTTCTGGTTGGCCTCGGTCACGGCTTCCTGGAAGGCATTGCGCATTTCTTCGTCCCAGCCTTCGATCATGGCGGCGTTGCCGACCAGGAACTGGTCCGAATACTGGATGTTGGCCAGGGTCAGGTAATCCTGCACTTCATGGAGGCTGCCGAGAATGATGTACATCGGCGGATTCATCTGACCGTCGGCCACGCCGGTCTTCAAGGCCATGTAGACCTCGGTCCAGGGAATCGGCGTGCCGGAAGCCCCGAAGGCCTCGTAGAGCGCCACCTGGCTCGGATCCATGGCACGGAAGCGCAGGCCCTCGAAGTCATCCGGCGAGGCGATGGGACGCTTGTCGTTGGTGAAGGCCAGAAAGCCGCCTTCCTCGACCACCGCGAGGAGTTCCAGGCCGGCCCGCTCGCGCAGATCGTTCTCCACCGCCTGCCAGTACTCGCCTTCATCGAAGAACTGGCGGGCAGCGTCGAAATCGTCGAACAGGAAGGGGATGGCGCTGACGTAGATTTCGGGCACGACCGGCGACATGCCGGCGAAGGAGGCGATGTTGAGCCCGGGCGAGCTCATGACCTGCTCCATGCGCTCCTGTTCCTCGCCGAGCATGCTGTTCGGGTAGAGCTTGATCTCGATCTCGCCGTCGGTCTTCTCTTCGACCCGTTTCTTTAGGTCGGTGGCGAAGACATGCACCGCGTTCTTCTCGGGATCCGGGGCGCCGTTGTAGCCGAGATTGACGGTGGTGGCGGCCTGGACGCTACCGCTCAGGGTGGCGGCGCCCAGCAGGCAGGCGGCGAAGAGCGACGCGGGGCGCAAGGCAGTGGGACGGAAGACAGCCATGGGATTCTCCAGCGGGGTTGTTGTTGGGATAGCGCGTGTCGATGAACGACCGGCATGAAATGAGACTAGGCGTTGTCTCGTTGACTATTCAAACCCATTGGCGTTGCCTTTATGACAACGCCAGGTTCAGCAACCTGGGGGCATCGTCCTGGAAGAAGCGCATGCCGTGTCTCAGATGGTCCAGACAGGCGCGGCCGGCCACGGTCAATTCACGATCGGCGCGGCTGACGATCTGCGCCCGGGCATCGTTCAGTACCTTGTGGGCCAGCGGCAGCACGGCGATGTCACCTTGCTGGATTTCCTCGGCCACGGTCAGCTCCGGCATGAAGGTCACGCCGATGCCCGAGCGGACGAAGTTCTTGAGTACCGCCACCGAGTTGGTGTGCAGCCGGGCGTGCAGGTGAAGTCGCTCCTGGTGAGCCACGGCGTTGACCATCTGGCGCATGCCGAAGGGATTGTCCATCAGGGCCAGGGGCCAGTCGGCGAATTCGTGCAACGAGACTGGTGTGGTGCGATCGGCCAGCGGGTGGCCCGTCGGTACGATCAGGTCCAGTGGTTGGCGGGTCTCCACATGGCAATGCAACTGAGGATCGATGGGCGGCGCATAGAGGAGGGCGAGATCCACCTCGCGGGCCTTGACCAGCGCCATGGCCTCGTTGACGCCGGCCATTTCCACGGCGATGTCGATGCCGGGGTAGGCGGTCATGAAGGTCTGCAGCGGTGCGTCGATCAAGTCGGCGATGAAGCCCTCGCCCACCGCGATACGTACCTGGCCGCTGACCAGTTGCTGCAAGGCACGAAGCCGGGAGATCACGGCATCTTCGGCGCTGCGCTGGGCATGATGGTGATCGACCAGCAGGCGTCCCGCCTCGGTGGGTTTGACGCCGCCGGCATGCCGTTCGAGCAGGGCGACATCGAGCGTTTCCTCGAGCAGCTTGATCCGCCGGCTGATGGCCGAGACATCCACATGCAGATGCGTGGCCGCGCCGCGCAGGGAGCCGCGGCGAATCACCTCGCTGAGATAGGCCAGGGCACGCTGGTTGAGCATCGGGACTCCATGACATCTGGTGGATGGTAGCGCCACCCGCTACGCTCAAGGCGAAAGCCATGGGTCAGGGAGGCGGGTATGGAGCCATTGTATCGCGTGTTACCGGAGGCGACCTGGGAAGCGGCATGTCGCTCCGGCGTGGTGTCGCGTTGTGGCAATGACCACCGGGCCGACGGCGTGCACCTGAATGTTGCCGCGGCCGTGGCCTATACGGCGCGCCGCTATTTCGCCAGGGAGGAGCGGCCGTTGATACTCGAAGTGGACCCGAGCGGCTTCGCCGAGCACATCGAATGGCGCGAGCCGACCGACGAGGAGCCCTGGCCGAGGCCCCTGGCGCGTATCGAGGGCCTGCCGACCGAGGCGGTGGTGGCGGTGCGTCGCGTCGAGGCGGGGTTGCTGGAACGCTGATCCTGCGCCCGCATCAAGAACGCATGGCGCTGTCGCCCTGGCCGGGGGCCGGCAAGCGACCGGTCGAGGCAAACTGCCCTGGTGTGGTCCCGAGTCGCCGCCGGAACAGGGCGATGAAGGCGCTGGTATTGTCATAGCCCAGCTCCAGGGCAACCCGTGTCACCGAGTATCCTGCCGCCAGAAGCTCCATCGCGCGCAGCAGCCGAACTCGCTGGCGCCACTCGGTCAAGGTGAAGCCCGTCTCCTTGACGAAGCGTCGCGACAGCGTGCGTGGGGCGATGTCCACCCAGGCGGCCCATTCCTCGAGACGGCGGGAGTCGTCGGGGCATTCCGACAAGGCTCTTGCCACCTTCCGTACGCGTGGATCCGTCGGCATCGGCAGTCCCAGGGCATCGTGAGGTGCCGTGCCGATTTCATCCACCAGCACTTCGGCCAGTCGCTGTTGTGCCGCCGTCAGCCGGTGATCCGAGACCTGCGCCAGGCGTGCCACCACCTCACGGAGCAGGCCCGAGACGGGGAGAATGCACGGCCGGTCCGGCAGAGCGGTGCAGGACGCAGGCGCCACATAGGCGCTCCATCCGGCGAAGGGCCCATGTGACCTCAGGCCGTGCACGATGCCGGGAGGCACCCATACGGCGTGGGTGGCCGGCACGACCCATTGCCCCCGGTCGGTTTCGACCGATACCAGACCGTTCGAGGAGCCGAGCAATTGTCCGCGTGCGTGGCGGTGGCGCTGCGTCACCCGCAGAGCGTCGGAGCGCAGCATGACGGCGATGACCGAAGGGCCGTCGGGAGAGGCCGCCAGGGTGGAAGGAATCAGAGGGCTCGGCATGAGTTGGCACCAATGCGCTATATGTTGGCTTATATAACGCAATAAGGCCGCATGGGTTCAAGTAACGTGACATCTCCACGACACGACAGGAGGAACGACCATGCGAGCCGAAGACATTCTTCCCGACGACATGCATCAGATCGAAAAGGATGGCACCGTCATCCGCAAGGGCAGCGTCGGGGCCTTCCTGGCCAATGCCAAGCACTGGAGCGATCCGGCGACGCCACCCGCTGAGCGCGCGACAGCGGAGCGCGACATTCTGGAGGCATTTCCCGCATTGCGGGCACTCGGGCTGTTCGAGGTGCTGGCCGTTCGCGACCCCGCACTGCAGAGACTCCTCGACGCCGGCTGAGCCTGCCCCGGGGCGATCGGACCTTGTGGCCGAGGTAAGAGCATCGGGCATGTCATGCGCGCACCGGTGCTCCCCTTGCGGCCCGAGCTGGCGGACCATGCATGCTGCTCATCATCAGCTCCCTCTGCATGTACAATCGGTAGCATACCGGTGCTGAGAGATGATGCCTGGCAATTCCCCGGGCAATGTCGCCATACCGTCTTCTCTCATTTTTCAGAGAACGCCCTGACACATGATTGCACGACTGGATACCGCCGATTCGTCCATCCTTCCGGAGCTGGGGACCGACTACCTGCGCTTCCTCGAAGCCCTCAAGTCGTCCGGTTTCGAGGGCGAGATCGCCCCTGACTATGCCGATCGCACGGTGCTGGCCACCGACAATTCCATCTACCAGCGCCTGCCCCAGGCGGTGCTCTATCCTCGCCACGGCGAGGATCTCCAACGCATCGCTCACCTCGCCGGTCAGGTGGAGCATCGTCGGGTGGTGCTGGCGCCTCGCGGTGGCGGTACTGGCACCAATGGCCAGTCGCTCACCGACGGCCTGGTGGTGGATGTTTCCCGGCACATGAACCGCATCCTCGACATCGATGTGGAGAACCGCCGGGTGCGAGTCCAGGCCGGGGTGGTCAAGGACCAGCTCAACGCGGCGCTCAAGCCCCACGGGCTGTTCTTTGCCCCGGAACTTTCCACGTCCAACCGGGCGACCATCGGCGGCATGATCGCCACCGACGCCAGCGGCCAGGGCAGTTGCGAGTACGGCAAGACACGCGATCATGTGCTGGAGCTCGACAGCCTGCTGCTGGGCGGCGAGCGCCTGGTGAGTCGCCCGGTGAGCGATGGCGAGCTCGAGTCGCTGTGCGCGCGCGATGATGCCACCGGCCGGGCCTATCGCACCGCCCGCGAGATCATCGACACCCAGGCCGAGCGGATTCGCGACACCTTTCCGCCCCTCAATCGCTGCCTGACCGGCTACGACCTGGCGCACCTGCGCGATGATCAGGGCCGCCTCGATATGAACAGCCTGCTGTGCGGTGCCGAGGGCTCGCTGGCCTTCACCAGCGAGGCGGTGCTCAAGGTGCTGCCGATCCCGGCGCATTCGACGCTGGTCAACGTACGCTATGCCGGCTTCATGGATGCCTTGCGCGACGCCAAGGCACTAATGGCCAGCGATGCCTCGCCGACTTCCATCGAGACGGTGGACGACACCGTGCTGTTGCTGGCCATGGACGACTTCATCTGGGACAGCGTGGCCGAGTTCTTTCCGTCGGGCGAGACGCCGGTGCGTGGCATCAACCTGGTGGAGTTCAACGACGACGACCCCGAACGACTGAATGAGCGGGTCGCGGCCTTCTGCCGTCATCTCGAGGAAGATGCCGGCGTCGAGCGGCTGGGCTACACCCTGGCCTCCGGCCGCGACGCCATCAAGCGGGTCTACGGCATGCGCAAGCGCGCCGTGGGCCTGCTCGGCAACGCCAAGGGGGAAAAGCGCCCGATTCCCTTCGTCGAGGATACTGCGGTGCCGCCGGAACACCTGGCGGACTTCATCGGTGAGTTTCGTGCCGCCCTCGACGCTCGCGGCCTGCAGTACGGCATGTTCGGTCATGTCGACGCCGGGGTGCTCCACGTGCGTCCGGCCATCGACATGAAGGATCCAGAGCAGGAGCGCTTGATCCGCGAGGTGTCCGACGAGGTCGCCGAGCTGACCCACAAGTACCATGGTCTACTGTGGGGCGAGCACGGCAAGGGCGTGCGCTCGGAGTACGCGCCGACATTCTTCGGCGCCCTCTATCCCAGTCTGCAACGGGTCAAGGCTGCCTTCGATCCGCACAACCAGCTCAACCCGGGCAAGATCGCGACGCCCGGCGGCGACACACCCGACCAGCCCTTCTCCGGAAGTGGGGTATCGGGGGCGGGTCGTAGCGAAGGTCATTTGCCAGGGATGGCAAATGTAGCGCCCAGGGAGGGGTTCACAGCGCCTTCGCGCAGTCCTGGCCCCGATACTGGCACGGAAAGTATCGCCGCGTCGGAGGCCAGCGAGGCGCAGCCGGTCAAGCTGCTCGATCCCGGACTCCTGGCCATCGATGGCGTGCCCACCCGCGGCCAGCATGACCGCACCATCGATGAAGGGGCCTGGCAGGCTCATGCGGCCACCGTCTATTGCAACGGCAACGGCGCCTGCTACAACTATGATCCCGATGACGCCATGTGCCCGTCGTGGAAGGCCACCCGCGATCGCCGCCACTCGCCCAAGGGGCGTGCCAGCCTGATCCGCGAGTGGCTGCGCCTGCAGGGCGGGGCCGGCGTCGATCTAGTGGAAGAGTCCCGCAGGAAGAAGGCCGAAGGCGCCTGGGGCTTCGTCCGCGACCTGCCGCAGCGCACCTTCAACACCCTGCGTCGCAGCCGGGAAGATGATTTCTCCCACGAGGTCTACGACGCCATGGCCGGCTGCCTGGCCTGCAAGTCCTGCGCCGGCCAGTGCCCGGTCAAGGTCAACGTGCCCGACTCCCGGTCGCGCTTTCTGGAGGTCTACCACGGTCGCTATCTGCGGCCGCTACGCGACTATCTGATCGGCGGGCTGGAGTTCATGGTGCCGACGCTCTCCCGGGTCGCGCCGCTCTACAACGCCGCCCTGGGCAGCCGACTGGTGGACCGCCTGCTGGCCGGGCCCATCGGCATGGTCGACAGCCCGCGGCTGTCCCGCGCCAGTCTCAAGCGACAGCTCGCTGCCTGGGGCGTGGCCGAGGCGACGCCCACCTCGCTCGGGCTGCTCACCGAGGCCCAGCGGGCCCGCAGTGTGGTGCTCGTCCAGGACGCCTTCACCAGCTACTTCGAGGCCAGGCTGGTGATGGATGTCGTCGAACTGCTCAGCCGTCTCGACATCAAGGTGTTCGTCGCGCCCTTTGCCCCCAATGGCAAGCCGCTCAATGTCCAGGGCTTCCTGGGCGCCTTCGAGCGAACCGCCGAGAAGCAGGCCGGTCGACTGAAGACGCTGGCCGAGTTCGGCGTCCCTCTGGTGGGTATCGACCCGGCCATGACCCTGACCTATCGCCAGGAATACGTGCAGGCGCTGGGCCCGGATGCCGTGCCCGAGGTATTGATGCTGCAGGAGTGGCTGGTGACCCTGGCCCCGCGCCTCGCCCCGGCACGTCGGGACGGCGACACGCCGACGGCCTACAAGCTTCTTGCCCACTGCACCGAGAAGACCACTGCACCGGGCTCGCCCGGCGCCTGGCAGCAGGTGTTTGCCGCCTTCGGCCTGGCGCTGGAGCCGGTCAGTACCGGCTGCTGTGGCATGTCCGGCACCTATGGTCACGAGGCGCGCAACCTCGACACCTCGAAGACCATCTACAGCCAATCCTGGCAGAAGGTCGTCGAGGACGACGCCAATGCCGGCCGCCTGCTGGCGACCGGCTACTCCTGCCGCAGCCAGGTCCGGCGCCTCTCCGATCAGGCCCTGCCGCACCCGCTGCAGGCGCTGCTGGGCGAGTTGCGAAGAAGGCCTACCCCCAGATGAAGGCACCGATCAGCGTCAGTCCCAGAATCATCAGTGACACCATGGCTTCGCCGAGCGTGTAGGTCTTGAACCCGCCCCGAACACTGAAGCCGGCGAGTTGTGTCGTGATCCAGAAGCCGCTGTCGTTGACGTGCCCGATGCTGATGCCGCCCGACAGGGCTGCCAGGGCGATCCAGATCGGGTCGACCACGCCGGTGGAGGCAGCACCGGCCATGATCGTCATGGCGGTGATGCCGGCGACGGTCCCCGAGCCCTGGGCGATACGGAAGATGGCCGCCAGGCCATAGGTGAGCAGAATCATGCTGAGCGGTGACTGGGTTTCGCGGAAGACGCTGTCGACCAGCGTCTGGCCGATCTGGGTGGCCTCGATCACGCTGCCCAGCGAACCGCCGGCACCGGTGACCAGGAGGACCATGCCGGCGGTCTGCAGGCCAGTGGCGGCGGCGGTGTCACGCTCGTCACGGTTCATGCTGCGCGAGGCCACGGCATAGGCGGCCAGGGCACCGGCCATCAACGCGACGATCCGATCACTGATGAAGGCCACGAAGGCGGGGAGCTCGCTGCCGGCCAGCACCCCCAGCTGCTGGCAGTAATCATAGAGGGTGCCGCTGAGGATCAGCAGGATCGGCAGGGCGATCGGCAACAGGGCCTGCCAGAGCGGGATCCGGTCGAAATCGGCCGGTGCTGTCGAGTCGCTGCCACCGACCGTGGCGACGCCCAGTTCGTCCGTGCGGGCGTTCCAGATGCCCCTGTCGAGAATCAGGAAGTAGAGCTTCATCACCACCAGCGCGGTGATCAGGCCGACGCCCAGGCCGGCGAAGGTCATAACGCCGATATCGAAGTCCAGAATGGTGGCCGCCGCCAGCGGGTTGGGGGTCGGTGGCACGATGGTGTGCGAGGTGGCGGCCCCGATGACCAGAGCCCCGATGGCATAGGGCAGTGGCCGACCGAGCGTCTTGGCCAGCGCCACGCCCAGCGGCACGAGAATCACGAAGGTCACGTCGAAAAAGACCGGGATCGAGAGCAGGAAACCGGTCAGCCCAAGGGCATAGAGCCCTGCACCGCGTGGCGCACTCTTCACCAGGGTGTGGGCGATCTTGTGGGCGGCCCCGGAGTCGCTCATCAATTGGCCGATGATGACGCCAAAGCCGATGGGCAGGCCGATGCCGGCCATGATATCGCCGAAACCGCCGCTGATGGCGTCCACGGTGCCGGTCATGCCGAGTCCCATGGCAAGGCCGAGATAGAGACTGCCGATGATCAGGCTGATGGCGGGGTTCAGCTTGGCGTAGAGAATCAGGAGCAGAATGAGCGATATGGCGATCGCAAGGTGCAGAATTTCCATGGCGTGAACTCTCGCGTGGTCGTTGTTGGAATGAGCCTGCCCGTGAAGACCGGGGCGACCGGTCTCCATGTCGTGAGGGAATGCTTGGGGGAGCGGCGAACTCGAGCCTCGGCGCGATTGCCGAGACCGAGCCGCCCGCATCGGTCAGCGGGTCATGAGCCGCGGTGCCCGCGCTGGGATGCTGGTTGTCGACGCCCCATCCACAGGGGCGTGACGGCAAACCAGACGAGCGTGACGAGCAGCAGCGCCCACTTCATCGCGATCTCGCCGAGGACATCGAACAGGTACAGGCTCGGAAGCAGCACCGTCAGGACGAGCATCGACAGCGAGAGGGTCTTGAGGATCGTGCGCATGGCGGTTACTCCCTCGTGGTGGTGGCCGAACTGCCCGGGACGGTCGCCGTGGTCATGGCGGCCTCAGTTCGATGCCGTTGCGCCAGGTAGCTCAGCCCGGTGAACAGGGCGGCGGCGATGAACCAGCCAGGCAGGGCCACGAAGAAGATCTCGATGTCGGCAAGCCTCACCAGCATCAGGCAGATCGCCAGGGTGACCAGCCAGGTACCCAGTGCCGGGATGGTCAGTCGATGCCCCGCGTATTCGGCGTAGAAACTCTTCAGGCCGAGTTTCGGAAGCAGCCAGTAGTCGATGACGATCACCGCGCCGATCGGCATCAGCAGCAGGCCGTACAGGGCGACGAAGCCCAGCAGCTGCATCGCCACGCCGGGGAACATCGCCACGAAGGTGGTCAGCAGCCCCGTGCCGATCGTGACATGAAACCGCGAGACCCGAGGGATGACGGCCTGGAAGGCAAGCCCGGCGCGGTAGATGGTCGGATTGGCGGTGGTCCAGCCGGCGATGATCACGCAGATCAGGCCCGCCACGCCGAGTGCCTGATCGGCCAGGGGGCCGGGGAGCGGATCCGGTATCCGACCGGCCTCCGCGGCGGCGACCACGGCAGCCTCGCTGCTCAGGCCGGCGTCGTACATCTGGAAGGCGAACAGCATGGAGGCCGCCAGCCAGGCCATGAAGTGGCCGACATACATCCCCGCCGCCGCGGCGATGCTGTACCAGCTCTTGCGCGCGAAACGCAGTACCGACAGGTCGGACATGCCGATGTGCATGGCCATGTTGGCGAACCAGGCGAAGAAGATGACATGCCAGATGGTGAAGTCCGGTTGTCCGGGCACGTGCACACCGGTCCAGATCGCCGTTTCGGCCAGTTGCCACAGATCGCCGGCCGAGGCGACGGTCGTCCCCGTGGCGTCGATGAACCACTTCAGCGAGACGATACCGAAGCCCAGGAAGATCAGGACCATCCAGGGGGCGGCGATGTTGGCGAACCAGGACACGAAACGGTAGCCATAGGCCGCCACGATGGTGATCATGATGCCGACGCCGAGCACGCTGAGTACCCAGCCGATGCTGTTCGGCGTCATGTCCGCCAGGGTCGGCAGCGGGAAGCCGAACCAGACGCCCACGGCGGTGGCGGAGACGGTGATCATGGCGCCGGCGAGGAAGCAGAACGCCAGGCCGTTGGCCAGGTTGTAGAGGATGACCGTGTAGCGCCCGGCGATCTTCTCGAGATGGTAATAGAGCGTCAGCCGTGCCCGGGTTCCGATCGGGGCCGTGAGGAACAGCCAGCTCAGTACCGCCAGTGCATTGCCGATCAGCAGGCCGACCACCACGTCGAAGGCCGACACGCCCGCCAGGACGAACAGCGGGCCGATCATCAGCTCGGTGCCGGCGGTGTGTTCGCCGGCATACATGCCGAGAAAGCTCTTGAATCCCAGGCGTGCCTCGTCGGGGACGGGCTGGCGCTCGTACTCGCTGCGCGGGGCCGAGGCGGCCGGTGTTTCATGGGATGTCGCGCCCATGGCGAGTCCCTCCTGTTGTTATTGAGGTGTCGGGGCTCAGGTCTCGAGGTAGACCACGTGGCTGTGGGTGTACTCATAGAGGCCGTGCTTGCCGTCGGCCCCTCCGATGCCCGACTTCCGGGTACCGGCATGGAAGCCCTGCATCGCCTCGAAGTTCTCGCGGTTGATGTAGGTCTCGCCGTAATCGATCTCGCGACAGGCGTGCATGGCGCGGGCGAGGCTGCGGGTATAGACCGAGGAGGTCAGGCCGTAGTCGGAGTCGTTGGCGAGCTGGATCGCCTCATCGAGGTCGTCGACGATCTGGATCGGCAGTACCGGGCCGAAGATCTCCCGGCGCATGATTTCCATGTCACCGTGGCAGCCGGCCAGCACCGTGGGCTGGTAGTGGAAGCCCTGGCCGAGATCGGCGACGCGCCCGCCGGTGATCGTCTCGGCGCCGTCCCGGGAGGCGCGTTCGACCATGGCGGCGACCTTGTCCAGCCCCTGCTGGTTGATCAGCGGCCCCATCTCGATGTCCGGCTGCGCCAGCGGATCGCCGTAGGTGGTCTCGGCCATGGCACGGGCCAGCTTGTCGGTGAACTCGTCGGCCACGCCGCGCTGCACGTAGATGCGTTCGGCGCAGTTGCACACCTGGCCGGTGTTGATGATTCGAGAGGCGCGGATCGATTGCACGGCCAGGTCGATATCGGCGTCGTCGAGGACGATGGCCGGCGCCTTGCCGCCCAGTTCCAGGTTGAGCTTGGTGATGTTGTCGGCGGCGCCGCGCATGATGCGCGAGCCGGTCTCGACGCTGCCGGTGAAGCTGATCATGTCGACCCGCGAACTCGCCGTCAGGGCGTTGCCGGTACTGGCGCCGCTGCCGCTGACCACGTTGAACACGCCCTCGGGAAGGCCAATCCGGTCGAGCAGGCGCGTGAAGGCGAAGCAGTTGTTGGGTGTCTCCTCGCTGGGCTTGATCACCACGGTGTTGCCGGTGACCAGTGCCGGGGCCATCTTGCGAGCGATCAGAAAGAACGGGAAGTTCCACGGCAGGATGCCGGCGACCACGCCCAGCGGCTTGCGGAACAGGAAGATGTTCTCGCCGGGACGGTCGCTTTCGATGATCTCGCCCTCGATGCGTCGTGCCCAGCCGGCCATGTAGTCGAGATAGTCCGCGGTGAAGTTGACCTCCACTTCGGCCAGGCCGGAGACCTTGCCCTGTTCTTCGGTGATGATCCGCGCCAGGGACTTGGCCTCGCGGCGTATTTCGTCGGCGAGGCGCTGCAGGTAGGCGGCGCGCTCCACGGCGGGCAGGCGTGACCAGGGCTTCTGGGCGGCGCGGGCGGCGTCCAGGGCGCGCTCGACGTCGTCCGCTGAGGATTCCGGCGCCCGCGAGAGCAACTGCCCGTTGGCTGGGTTGCGTACCTCGAGGTGTTCGCGGGCGGGGACGAAGGCTCCGTTGATGTAGTTCTGGTGGGTCTGGATATCGCTGGCCATGAATCGACTCCTCTCGTTGTGGTGTTATGCCGTTGTCGCGTGTGTCGTTGGCGTTGCGGTTCAGTACGTGGCGGAAGGTGTCGCCCGGGACTCGCCGGGCTTGTAGCGCTCCAGGGTCTGCAGGGCGGCCTGGCGCAGCAGGCTGATGTCGATGCCCACGGCGATGAAGTCGAAGCCCCACTCGGCATAGCGCCGGGCGTCCTGCTCGGCGGGTGCGAGGATGCCGGTGGCCTTGCCGGCCGCCTGGGCGGCATCGAAGGCGCGGCGGATCATCGCCTGTACCTCGGGGTGACCGGGATTGCCGATATGGCCGAGTCCGGTGGAGAGGTCGGCAGGGCCGATGAACACAGCATCGACGCCCTCCACGGCAGCGATGGCCTCGACATTGTCGATGCCCTGCGGTGACTCGACCTGAACGATCAGGCACAGCTCGTGGTGAGCGGTTTCGATGTAGTCGGGTACGGCGTCCCAGCGTGTCGCGCGGGTCAGGCCGCCGCCCACGCCGCGGATGCCATGCGGTGGGAAGCGCGTGGCGCGCACCAGGGCTTCGGCCTGTTCGGCGGTATCCACCATCGGCACCATCAGGGTCTGGGTGCCGATGTCGAGCAGCCGCTTGATCAGGGCGGGATCGTGATTGACGGCACGTACCACCGGGGCGCTGTCATAGGGCGCCACGGCCTGGAGCTGGCCGAGTACGGCCGGCACCGGGTTGGGGGCGTGCTCGCCATCGATCAGCAGCCAGTCGAAACCGGTGGTGGCGAGGATCTCGGCGGCATAGGCGGTGCCGAAACCGGCCCAGCAGCCATAGCGTGTCTGGCCATCGAGGGCGTGCTTGAAGGGATTGCGCGGAAGTTGCATGCCGGTCTCCTACTGCAGGTTGACGAACATGCCGCCGTCGACCAGCAGCGAGGCGCCGGTGACGTAGGCCGCCATGTCGGAGGCGAGGAAGGCGATCGGGCCGGCCATGTCTTCCGGGCGTCCCAGTCGGCCCAGCGGCGTGCGGCCGATCATGTAGTCGCGCTTTTCCTGGTCGGCCAGATCGTCCTTGTTGATGTCGGTCTCGATGGTGCCCGGCAGCAGGGCATTGCAGCGGATACCGTAGGGGCCGAGGGCAACGGCGCAGGACTGCATCAGCGAGAGCAGCCCGGCCTTGGTCGGTGTGTAGTGGGTCTGCATGGCGCCGCCGACCAGCGCACTGATCGAGCTCACCGCGATGATCGCGCCGCCGTTGCCTTGTTCCTTCATGCGCCTGGCGGCGGCCTGTACGGCGAAATAGGCACCATTGAGGTTGGTGTTGACGGTTTCCAGGTAGGTGTCCCGGGGCATGTCCAGGAAGCCGTGGAACGGGCAGATGCCGGCGTTGTTGACGAACACGTCGACGCTGCCGAAGTGGCTGACGGCAGCATCGACCAGCTTGTCGCCGGTATCCGGGTCGCCGGCGGGGGCGCCCACCGAGGTAGCATCACGCCCGAGCGAACGGATCTCCCCGATCAGTTCGTCGACCAGTGGCCGGCTGCTTTCGCTGCCGCTGTAGCCGATGACCAGATTGGCGCCCTGGCGGGCGCATTCCAGGGCGGCGGCGCGGCCGATGCCGCGCGAGGCGCCGGTGATGATGACGGTCTTGTCGTTGAGAAGCATGGAGGGCTCCAGGGGTCGGGAATTCGGCGATGTCAGGTATGAGGCGCCAGGCGGTACAGGCGTCGGGCGTTGTCGACGAACAGGGCCCGACGCTCATCGGGCGAGGCATCGGCGACGATCTCGGCGTAGGCGTGCCAGATGTCGGCGTAGCGAGCGTAGAGCCCGTCCACCGGGAAGTTGGAGGCGAACAGGCTGCGCTCCACGCCGAACGCGTCGATCGCTTCGAGGATCAGTGGCCGGATGCTGCCGACCGTCCAGTGATGGTCGAGCATGCCGAAACCACTCAGCTTGACGGCGACGTTGTCCCGTGCGGCCAGTTCACGCAGGCCATCGCGCCAGGCGCGCCATCCCTTGACACCCTGGCGGTCGACATACATGCCCGCGTGGTTGAGCAGAAACCGGGTGTCGGGATGCTCCGCCGCCAGAGCCGCGGCCTGTGCCATCTGGGACGGGTAGATCTGCAGATCGAACGAGAGGTCGTGGCGTGCCAGCAGGCGAAAGTTGTCTCGCCAGGCCGGCTCGCTCATGTAATGCCGTCCCACATAGTCGAAATGCGGGTCCTCGTGCACGTTGAGGATCTGGCGTACGCCGCGCACCTTCTCGCTGTGCTCGAGTTGTTCCTCGAGCGTTCGCGCGGCCTCGGGCGCGGAGAGATCGGCACCGATGACCAGCGCCGAAGGCAGCGGCGGATGTCCTGCGTCGTCGAGCGTTGCCAGCCAGCGCGTCTCCTGGACCGGGTCGACGGCGTCGGCCTCGACGTGGACGGCGCCGAGCAGCTCGATGTCGCCGCGCTGGCGCCGCAACTCGGCCGGGCCGACATCGTGGGCCATGGGGCTGTAGTCGCCGAGCAGGTTGGGGGACGGCCGCTCGAGCCAGGGTTGGTTGCCCTGCTCGAGCTGCCAGAAATGCACGTGGGCATCGATCACTTGCATGGTCGTCATTCCTCGGGAAGCATCGTGAACACTTCATCCAGCGCCACGCTCTGCGGCGAGGCGTCCGGTTCGGTGTCCATGATATCGGCCATGGCGTGCCACCAGCGCTGCATCACCGGCAGTGACGGCAGGTCGTCGACCCGGTGATCGTCGGCCAGCGTCATGATGGCGAAGAGATGGCGTGATTCGGGATCGAGGAAGATGCGGTATTCCTCGATCCCCGCTTCGCGCAGTGCCGTGACCAACTCCGGCCAGATGGCCGCGTGACGCCGCCGATACTCGGCTTCCTGGCCGGGGTGCAGGGTCATGCGAAGGGCTCGGATCGGCATGTCGTTGGCGCTCCGGTCGATGTCTGTCGTGATCAGTGCTCGTAGGGACGTGCCAGCTGGCTCTCAGGATTCAGGCGTACGCCGAAGCCGGGGGCGTCGAGCCGGGAGGTGCGCATGCGGCCGTTTTCCGGCACCGGCTCGTCGAGCAGCAGCGGGTTGAACATCGGCACCACTTCATCGGCCTCGGGCGCCATCATCAGGAACTCGGCGAACGGGCTGTTGTGGCGCGTGACGACGAAGTGGTAGCTGTAGACCGAGGAGCCGTGCGGCACCACCAGCTTGTTGTGGGCATCGGCAAGCGCCGAGATCTTGATCAGCTCGGTAACGCCTCCGCACCAGCCGACGTCGGGCTGGATGACGTCGCAGCACGCCATCTCCATCAGCATGCGAAAGCCCCAGCGGGTCGCCTCGTGTTCGCCGGTGTTGACCAGCATGCCGGTCGGCACGTTGCGCTTGAGTTCGGCGTAGCCCCAGTAGTCGTCGGGTGGCAGGGCCTCTTCGATCCACTTGAGATCGAACTCGCGGGCCCCTTGGGCGAGACGCGTGGCGTAGTTGACGTCGAGGCTCATCCAGCAGTCGAACATCAGCCAGAAGTCGTTGCCGACGCGCTCGCGCATGTCGGAGAGCTGGGCGAGGTTCTTCTCGAGCCCGGCATCGCCTTCGGCCGGCCCGTGCTTGAGTGGCATCTTGCCGCCGATGAACCCCATCTGCTTGGCCAGGTCGGGTCGTGCTCCGGTCGCGTAGAAGGTCAGCTCGTCACGTACCGGGCCGCCGAGCATGGCGTGAACCGGCTCCTGGCGGATCTTGCCCAGCAGGTCCCAGAGCGCGAGGTCGACGCCGGAGATGGTGTTGAGCACCACGCCCTTGCGACCGTAGAAGAGGGTCGCATTGAACATCTGGTCCCAGATGCGCTCGATGTCGGTGACGCGCTGGCCCTCGACGAAGCGTGCCAGGTGCTTCTCGACGATGAAGGCGCCGATCTCGCCGGCGGTGGTCACCGCGAAGCCGGTGGTCCCGTCGCTGGCCTCGACCTCGACCACCAGGGTGCCGAGCACATTCAGCCCGAAGCTCTTGCGCGTCATGCGGTACTCGGGGTACTTGCTCATCGGCGTCGATATCTGGCCATCGATCCAGTGGCCGTCGCCCTGGTCGTGGTAGTCGGCGCCGCCGCCGCGGACGGTATAGGCACGGATGTGCTTGATGGTGGGCATCGGCATGATGCTGTCCCTTCAATGGATGACGAATGAAAAAGGTGTGGGGAAATAGATACGCGCGATAGCGGCGGCTGGCTAATGCAGAGCTCGTCCCGTGTGATACTTTTTCATTATCAGTTTTCGTGGAGACGAGGCTTCATGGGCTCTTCGGGGAGTCCTTGAAACTGGAGGGATGGAGCTTGATTAGACCAATGTCGAATGGGGCGTAACGAAATAGCTTCCCGTTATCGTGGGCTCGGGTGTCAGGAATAAAGAGAGGTGTCATGTCGGAGTCGATGCGTCACGCGGCGCTGCTCAACCGGCTGCGTTACAAGCACTTGCTGTTGATCGCGTTACTCGATGAGCATCGCAACCTGCACCAGGTGGCGAGGGCTCTGAACATGTCGCAGCCGGCGGCGACGCGCATGCTGCGTGAAATCGAGGCGACCTTCGAATGCCGGCTCTTCGAGCGCACCACGCGCGGTGTACAGCCGACGCGCCTGGGAGAGGTGCTGATCGAGTTCGCCCATGGCGCGCTGAACCGCCTGGACCGCTGCGCCGAGTCCCTGCATCGGCATCAACTGGGCGATCAAGGCCAACTGGTACTGGGGGCGATCATGGGAGCGGCGCCCGATCTGGTGGCGGAGGCAGTGATCGAAATGAAGCGTCAGCGTCCGCTGCTGCAGGTACGATTGCTGGGCGAGACCAGCGATCAGCTCGTGGAGCTGCTGGCCCAGAACAAGATCGATATCGCCATCGCTCGCTACGTGACCGCGCTCCAGCATAACCAGTTCGACTTCGAGTCACTGGGCAACGAGACGATGCTGGCCGTGGTGCGTCGCGACCATCCCCTGGCCGATGAGGCATCGTTGTCGCTGGCGACGCTGCTGGAAGCCTGGCCCTGGATCCTGCAGCCGCTGGAGAGTCCGGCGCGACAGGTTCTGGAGAAGGAGTTCGAGCTGGCGGGCCTGATGTCGCCGCGCGATATCATCGAATGCGGGTCGATCTTTGCGGCCTTGCAGTTGGTCAAGCGCAGCGATGGCGTGCTGGTGATGCCCGAATCGGTGTTGCGCGACTATCTCGAAATCGGGCTGATCAAGGCGCTGCCGATCTCGGTCGGCAAGACACTCTCCCCGTTCGGTATCCTGACGCGCAAGAACGAGGCACTCAGCGAGCCCGTCCGCCACTTGTGCGCCATCCTGCGCGATATCGCCGGGGAGTGAGCCGCGTCTACGCGGCGCTTGTCGAGTGCGCGGGGCAGGGGAAGCGCGGCGGCAGCCGCCGGAAAAGCGTTCGTGCTTTTCCGGCTCCGTGGCTGATGATTCAGTAGACGGTGATCACCCGGCAATCCGCGGCGTGGCTGACGCGGTGGGCAATGCTGCCGACGATCAACCCCTTGAGCTCGCTCAGGCCTCGGCTACCCATGACGATGGCGTCGACATTCTGTTCCTTGGCCGTGGCCAGGATCAGCTGTCGAGGGTCACCTTGGGCGAGCTTGGTCGTGATGGCATCCGGATCCAGCCCATAGGAACGGGCCTCTTCGACGGCCTTGTCGAGCAACGACTGTCCGACCTTTTCCCGCTCTTCCATGGTAGAGCCCATGGGGACGGCGCCAATGCCCCAGACCAGTAGCGGCTCGTGCTCCAGCGGTTCGGGAACGTGCAGGAGAATGACGCGCGCCCCCGTTTGCGGGGTTAGCTGGCAGGCAACACGCAATGCCATCTGGGAGTGTTCTGATCCATCCAGGGGCACCAGGATTGACTGAAACATGGCGAACTCCTTCGTTCGGTGATCATGTCCACTTCAGTTTAGGAGGGAGTCGCGCGTCTCGTCAGGGGAATTACTAAAACAAAAACAGCCACCCGTAGGTGGCTGTTTTTGCGGGGTGTCTGGTGGAGGCGGCGGGAATCGAACCCGCAGTATATGCAAAAAAATCAATGGGTTATATTGATGTGTGACCAAATATTGACTATGGCGTTCCCTCTGTTGCGAGAATGGCGAAGCCAGTGGTTGACAAAATGTTTGAGCAAAGCTAGTGTTTGTCTATACCGGCTCAGCACAGCTCACAGGAGATTTTAAGTCCTGATCAGCTGTCCTGGGCCTTTTTGTTATCTATTCATTCTTTGGTGGGTCAATGAAGCGCACGGCTGTTCTGATTGATGGGGGATTTTTCATTCAGCGGGTTGAACACTTTGTTAGAAAGTTTTTTGGGGATGCCCTCATTCTGAATTCAGAGCATCTGAGCAAGCTAGTTCATTCAGCCACTATAAAACACATTTCTGAATCAACCCAAAAAACGCCTCAACGCGAGCTCTACAGAACATACTTTTACGATTGTCCACCCTTCTTGGAACAGAAAAGGTATCCTTTGCCAGAGCCTGGGAACAAGACTCCAGGAACAAAAAATTTCAAGAAGCACCCGCCTTATGTGCTTCGTCAAGAATTTCATGAAAAGCTGCGGTCGATGCGGAAAGTAGCTCTGCGAATGGGAGAGCTCTCAGACGGGGCTGGGTGGCAGTTGAATGCTGATGTTCTGCAGGATCTTCTGAAAGGTCGCCGAAGATGGGAGGATCTTGGGAATGAAGATTTTCATTACCAATTCTCTCAAAAAGCTGTTGACCTTAAACTCGGGATGGACATAACCACCATAGCACTAGGTGGCCATGCTGATGTTATTGTCTTGGTGGCTGGGGACTCCGACTTTGTTCCTGCGGCAAAGCTTGCCAGAACTCATGGTATAGACTTTGTTCTTGATCCTATGTGGCAAAATTGCACTGCCGGGTTAAAAGAGCACGTAGACAATGTAAGATCCTTTGACGTTGTCGCTGAGATTAGTAAAATTTCTGGGGTTGAGCCTACGAAACGCCCATCTTGGTGGAAGCACGAGGCACCAAATAAGCCTCCTAGGAAAAGTAAGCACTCACGACGTAAGGCATAGCCATACGGTTTTCCCCATACAGTTCGTCTGCTTTGGCTCCAGCGGCGCCATGCGCATTAGGGATCCACTGCGCGTAGATCCGCGCGGTGGTGACGACGCTGGTGTGGCCCATTTGTCGCGATACCCAGGCGAGTGGCTCGCCGGCGCTTACCATCATCGATGCGTAGGTGTGCCGGGTCTGGTATGGGCGGCGGTACCGCACGCCGGCACGCTTGAGGGCGTGGGCCCACAAGGTCTTGCGTATGGCCTGGTCGCCGGTCCATGGGTCGCCGGTGCGCGGATTGAGGAATACGCGGCTGCTTGGGTGCAAGTAACTCTGCGCTTTCTGGGCCTTGAGGGCCTCGATCGCTCGAGGTAGCAGGTCGATGGTGCGTGCGCCGGCGGTGGTCTTCGGGCCTTCGGCCTGGCCCTTGGAGGCCTGGGTAATGGCACGGCTGACCTTGAGTCGCTTGCGACGCCAGTCAATGTCGCCCCACTCCAGGGCGACCAGCTCCGAGGTGCGCAGTCCGGTCCAGAATGCGAACTGCAGCAGCGGCTGGCCGGCGTCCGGGCAGGCGGCAAGGATCGCGGCTTGCTCGTCGGCGGTGAAGGGGTCGAGTTCGTCGCGTTCCCGTGGGTCCTCCTGCTTTCGGTAGTGCCAGCCGGCCAGTGGGTTGGCGTGGATCAGCTCGTCGTGCATGGCGTCGTCGAGGGCGGCACGCAGCGGGCTGACCAGGTTGGCGATGCGCTTGTTCGAGCAGGCGAGCGTCGCCGCCCAGTCGCGGACGTGGCCACGCTTCAACTCGGCCAGTAGCAGGTGGCCGAACTCGGGGATCAGTTGGCCCTCGATCGTCTTGCGGTAGTCGCGGTAGGTGCTGGCCTTGAGCGTCGGTTTCTTGGCGTCGAGCCAGCTGCGCAGGTAGTGGTCCAGTCGATCCCCGCGCAGGAACTTGCGGGCGTTCTTGCTGCGCGGGAATGTCACCTGGTAGTCGAAGTGGCCGGCCTCGATCGCGTCGATGACGGCGGCGCGGTGGCGCGCCGCTTTCTTCAGGTTAGCGGGGGTGGGCTGGAGCTTGAGGCGTTCGCGGCAGCGGACTCCCTGGTAGTAGAAGTCGATCTCGATAGTGCTGGCCGAAGCGATCCGGACCCCTTCGTGGTTGCTCCGCTGGTTACCCACCGTGCGTATCCCTCCAGTGATATGAGCACCCGGCCGTCCGGGGCCTTGATGAATTCATGGCCTTCGCGCCATTTTCCGTCGCGGATCTTCGAGCGCACTGCCCCAGCCGTGTAGCCAGTCAACTCGGCGAATCGCTCGATTGTGACGTGGTCAACGGGGAGCATTGCGATCCTCCTGTGGTACCACCTTGGATGTCGTTTGGCTTGGCACCTCGCGCTGGTTAATGCCAGCTTCGGGATCGTAGGAATGCGCGTCCTCGCCCCGATGGTTCAGGTCCTTCGCACCCTTGGCGATGAGGATTGCTACGAAAACAAGTGTGGAGATCACGCCCGAGGCGAATCCGAGTGCGTACAGAATCATGATGCCTCCCGTGTCTCGTCGTTGGCCGCCCGGCGGCTGACTGCGGGGTGATCCACCCGATTCGCCCGGGCGATGGCGGCCATGGGCAATGGGCTGACGCTGTTGCCGCACATGCGGGTCTGAGCTGTGAGGGTGAAGCGGCGACCATCGTGGCCACGGTCGATGATGTAGCTGTCGGGGAAGCCCTGGGCACGGTAGAGCTCGCGCGGCTTGAGCATGCGCAGGGCGATGTCGACGATCACATAGGGTGTGCCTTGGATCGTGACGGTCACCAGGGCCAGGCGGTCCCGCGTGGTAATGGTGTCGAGCGGTTCGCGCAGGTCGCGCGGCTGACCCTTGCCGTAGTAGTTGATCAGGAACGCGGCGACGCGCAGCGCTCCGGCCTCGTCATCGGGTGAGAGACGGCACTCGACCAAGGCGTGGTGGCCGCCCTGGGCGGCGATGGTGGTCAGCGGCCCGCGGATGTCGGCGCCGTGGGAGTTGCGGCGCAGAGTGGCGAGGTGGGCGGTGACCAGCTGCTGCTGGGTGCCACGTCCGGTGATAGTGCTGAGCGGGTCGCGTAGGTCGCGGCCGGCGCCGTCGTAGAAGCCGCCGTTCATCTGGGCCATGAAGGCGGTGACGAGGGCGTGTTTGCCGCCGCCGGCGACCACTGTGCCGAGGGGCTGGCGAATGTCCAGTGCTCGGGGTGACTGGCCGGGCCGTTCGCCATAGCCGGTTTGCACCAGGGTCGCGCTGGCCAGGGCAAATGCGCCGCCCTTGGGTGAGGCGGTGACGGTACGCAGAGGTTCGTCGATCGGATGGACGGCGTCGGCGGTACCGCCGTAGTTGGCGATCGGCACGATGAGAGGGTCGCCGCTGTCGATCACAAACTTCTGGATGCCCTTGGCGATACGCCGCAGGGTGTTGTCTGCTAGCGGGCGGGGCCGGTCGAAGATCGAGCGAGTAGGGATCGACCAGTCAATGCACTCGGCAGCCGCCCGCCAACGCTTCTGCCCGCGCTTGGGGTGCTTGTGATGGGTAGGCTCGGGCCAGACGATCGGGCGGCCGTCGCAACGAGCGATCAGAAACAGGCGCTCGCGGGTGGTGGGCGCGCCGTAGTCGCATGCACGCAAGGTGCGCCACTGCACGGCATAGCCGAGGCGGCGCAGGCCAGCCACGAAATGCTGCCAGTTGTGGCCGCGCCGCCGGCGATCCGGTACCAGGAACTGTTCCTCGAGCGGGACTCGCTCTCCTGGAGCGGCGACAGTCCTATCGATCTTCACGACACGGCCAGTCTGTTTGCAGCGCTTGGCGACCAACGGGGACCACTGGAGGATCTGTTCGACATTCTCCAAGGTAATGACCCGTGGCCGAATCTTGCCGGCCCACTTGTGCACCACCCAGCTGAGTGAGCGAATCGCTTGCTTGCGGGGCTGGCCACCGCTCGCCTGGGTGAAATGTGTGCAGTCGGGGCTGGCGTGGAAATGGCCGACCGGTCGGCCCTGGCATGCTGCGAGCGGGTCGACCTCGTAGACGTCGCTCAAGTAGTGGTCTGCACCCGGGTGGTTGGCCTGGTGCATGCTGATTGCGTCGGCATCATGGTTGATGGCCACGTGTACCGGTCGATTGAGGCCCATCTCTAGGCCGGTGGAGGCACCACCGCCGCCGGCGAACAGGTCGACGTTGATCTCGCCCTCGAATTCGAGGGCGAACTGGGTGCGCCAGGCGAGATCGGAGGGAGGGTTGGTGGTCATTGGCAGCCCTCCGCGATCTCGACCACTTTGCGGTGGATCGCCTTGATGGTGGACCAGCTGACCGGTATGTGGCACCGGTGCTGGCCAGGGCCATGGCAGGATTCGCATCCCTCTCCCTCGCAGGGCAGGCACTCCAGCGTGATGGTCTCGTGGAAGTCGCCAATCATCCCTGCTTTATGCCCGGTCTCAGCGGTGATTTCGCGAGGCACCAAAGCCGTGCCCTCAGCCATTGAGTCCAAAGCCGTGAATGATTCCACGGTGCAGGGCAGCGGTCGGGCGCGTAGCTCAGCCAGCTCCACGGCTGCAGGGCTAGTCGGCACCAAGCCCACCAGGTCGTCGAGAGTGAGTTGATGAGTGTTACGCAAGGTTATCTGGACACTCATGCCTCACCTCCCTGACCCTCGTCATTCGGGATGCGGCCGGCAGTGAACGCGTTGGTCGCTGGGCATTCAGGGCTATGGAACTGGCCCGGTACTGAGCCACATGCACTGCAGGATTCATCTACCGGCAGTTCGGCGGCGCGGTCGAGGCGTTCGATCTCGGCGAGGATCAGGGCGCCGGCTTTGACCAGGTTGCGGCGAGGGCCATCGGAGGGTTTCCACCAATGCGCCTCCCATGGCCAGCTTTGCCGCGCGCCATCAACGTCCACGCCGATCAGTTGTCGGCACGCAGCAAAGGCGTAGCAGCCGGCTGCTGCGGATAGCTCGCCGCCATCGTGGGTATCGTCATGCTCCCGTGACCAGCTCTCGGTCGAGAGCTGCCGCATGCGCTCGCGATAGACGTCGGCATAGGAGCGAGCGTGAGGCCTCATTTCCTGTGCAAAGCTCGAGTCGGCGCAGAGCAGCAGTTGGGCGAATACCGTCTTGGCGCGCACGGCCACGCTGTAGATGTCGCCGTCGTCGTTTTCGCTCCGGTCAATCTCGGTGAATCCACTGGGGTGTTCGAAGGTGAGCCGGTCGATGTAGGCGGTGGGATCGTTCGCATAAGCGTCGATGGCCTCGGGAACGTCGTAGACCGGATCGATAGGGGGTTCGGTCAGCTTGATGCTGACTTCGAAGCCGAAGGGTTCGAGGATGTCGCGCAGTGGCTGTTCCTCGAACAGCGGGTGGTCGAGTAGCTGGTGATTGTGCATGTGGTGTGCTCCCGTGCGTGGTGGTCAGCCCCGCCGCCGTGGTGGGCAGCGGCGGGGTGTTGGTGGGTTCGGGCTTAGCCCTTGCGGAAGTTGCCGAGCAACACGCGGGTCGCGCCCAGGTCGATCTGTTGCTCGAGCACCTGCTTGAACTCCTTGGCGATCTCTTCCTGGATGCCCTCGAGGCCGGTGATGCGCAGCTTGAGGCGCGGCTTGCTGTCGTCGGTGAGGATCGACATGCGCAGGTCGAAGGTGCGCAAGCTCAAGCCTTCATAGGGCATGCAGGCGAAGCGGATGAACGCCGGGGTGTCTTCGCCGGTGCGGGCGTCTAGGGCGTCGAGGCCGGAGCTTTGCGTGTTCCAATCGCCTTCTTCGTGGGTGCGCTCGCTGCTGGCCTCCACCTCGATGCGACGGACCATGGTGGCCAACTGCTTGGGTGTCAGATCCTTGCCCGAGGTGCTCTCGCCGGTGATGTGGGCGTGCCAGTCCTCGATCCAGTGAGCGAGTTCTTTCTGTCCAAAGGCGCGGTCGTGTGCCTGCAGGCAGGCGGTATACGGCGCGGTCCGTTGGAGTTTCAGTCGGGCGCGGTGCTTGCCGTGGCCGGGGCTGTCGGCATCGCCCAGGTCGAAAAACGCCTCGGCGTCCATATCGTCGGTGTCGACGAACACCTGGGCGCCGACTTCGTGATTGACGTAGGCGGCGTAGTCCTCGATCGAACTTGTCGAATAGGTGCCTCGGAAGTGGGTGGGATGGTCCTGGAATGCCTCGAGGGATTCCAGCGAGTAGCCGTTCGGCACGAGCATGGTCGGCACGTCGGTGCCCGGGTTGCCGATCTGGCTGGCGTGGGCGAGGGCGACGATTCTTTCGAGTGCTTGAGCTTCCATGTGTCAGTTCCTATGTGGTGTGCGTTGGTTGGTGGTGGAATAGGGCGCTTACGCGCCCTGGGTGGTGCCCTGCGGCTGGGCGAAATCGAACTTGCCCTGTTCCTCGGGAAACAGGCTCAGCGTGCCGCCGCGACCGACATAGAGCGGGGTGGAGGTGGTGTTCTCCTCGCTCTTCTTGCCCTTGGCCGTGGGTTGGGTGTAGGTCAGCTTGTGGTCGCAGTTGACCTGGCGGCTGTCGGCGATCTGTTTCAGCGAGAGCTTGATCGTCACGTCGCCGGCCTTGCCGTGCTGGACGACGCCGGCGGCGACGTCAGTCAGGGCGCGGCCCAGCTTCTCGCGGAATACGCCGGCATCGAGGTCGTCGAGCAGGGCGTTGATGTCGGTGGTGGGTTGGTCTGCCATGGTGTGCGTCCTCTTCGTGGTGGTGGTTGGCCCTTTGGGCCGGTCATTCCCCGGCGGTTGCCGGACGGGAATCGGTGAGTGGTACCGCGTCGATCAGGCGGTCGCGCAGGCGACGGTCGCTGTCCGAGGTGGTGATCATGACCTCGCGCCGGGCGGCTGCCTGGCGGGCTTGGTGCTCGATGTAGGCGGCCAGCTGGTAGAGGCAGATAAAGCCCTGCCCCTTGTAACTGCTGTCCAGCTTCACTACAGGGAGAGGGATCTCCCCCTCGCGCAGGGCGCGGCGGAAACGTTCAGCCTTGCGATTGCGGAAATAGCGCTGCCGCACGGCCTCGATGGGAATCAGCACGTCGCCGAACTCGCGGTAGAGCAGGGCGGCGGTACTGACCGGCTCGGCGTCATCGAGCCAGGCCGGCATGCTCGTCGACTCAGGCCTGCGCATCGTTGGCGGCCTCCCGGTGGGTGACGACATCGCGGCCCAGGCGGTTGGCGATATAGAGCAGCCCGCGCTCAGTCACGAACGTCTTGCCGTAGGGCCGGGGCTGGCCCAGGCCGACATGTTCGTAGGTGCGCAGCTCGACGATCAGGCGACCGGCGCTGGTGTGCTGCCGGGTGCCGAGGTTGTGGCTGTCGAGCATGCCCATCTCGCGCAGCTCGCGGCACAGGGTGGTGCGGCCGGTGCCGAGCAGGGCGGCGGCTTGTTTGAGGGTGTAGCGGGTCATTCGATGTCCTCCCATGTCGGGGTCACGGTCTCGATGACATCCAGGCGTTGGAGCCAGGCATCGTTGTAGCCCATCACCTGCATCCCATCCCCATCGCGGACGATGGCCTGGGGCTGGTCGGTCTGTGCGGCGAGAAACTCCGCCTCAGCGATGGCAGCGGCTGGATCTGTAAATCGGGTCATAGGTCACCTGGCCAGCAGCTCCTGCAGGTGGACGACGATGAGCCCGAGCCTCTTCAGGGCGTCACCATCGGCCTGGCGCGCCCGAGGCGGCAGATAGACGAACTCGCGATAGATGGTGTGGTAGGTGCCATCCTCGCGTCGGGCGTCGGAGAACACCGCCACGTTGAATTCGTGGGTGTTGCCGTAGTACATGGCGACCACGTGATGGTCGGTCTGCAGGCTGACATCGAGCGCGAGGTCCTGGATGCGAGCAATGGCCACCCGGTGGGCGATTGTCAGGCCTGAATCCTGCAGGCTGCTGGTGACGCCGGACGTTATCGGTGTGCCGAGGGACGTCATGCTCATGCCGCACCTCCCATGACTCGGTCGTCGAGCCGGTCGGCGAGCAGCGGATAGAGGTCGCGGGCGCTCCAGCGGTGGAAGCGGCAGACGAGGAAATCGCCTTCGGTGATGCTGGCCTGGGCCACATCCTTGCCGGTACCGGCCGGATCGGCGCGCTCGACGTGGACCGTGATCGGGGCGAGGAAACCGGCGAACTGTTGCTTGCCGCCGACCTTGAGCAGGCGACGCAGGGCGCGTTCCTGGGATGTGGTCATCATGCGGCACCTCCCTGCTTCTGCTGGGCGTGTGCCGCGCGTGGGATCAGTTGGACTTTCCAGCCGGTGTCGTCGATGACGGCTTTACGGCCGGTGACGTGCTCGATGGCACGCAGGGAGATGGGTCCGAAGACCGCGGCCGGGTGCAAGTACACCCGGCAAGGGGTGGTGGTCGTGGTGTGCATTGCCATACTCCGTGGTGGGCGGGTATGGCAAAAGGTTCGTACCTAAATGGTATTTTGTCAATACCTTTTGGGTATTATTTGGAGGTAAAAAAATGCGGCCCTAATAGCCGCACTTTTGTGACCTGAGCTCTCAGGTGCGTGTCATGGGGGTCAAGGCCGTGGGAGTGCTAGCTTCGTAACGGTCTTTTGTGACGAGTCCTTGTTGCTCCATTCGAGCGAACCGTTCCCCCAATTGGCTGATTCTGCGTGCATTCTGCTCGCCCCTAGAGTCCATCTCTTGGTTCATCCGTTCATAGACCCTTTCATCGAGAGTCTTCATGACGAGGCTCCTGCAGTGGTGGAGTGTACGATAAATGCTTGATTTGTATTGTTTATGTATTCAACAAGCAAGCCCGCGTAGCTCTTGAGGTGCTCGCGCAGGTTAGTATGGTCCGTGTAGTCTTCGATCTCAAGATGGAGCTTGTCACGTAATGTGTCAATACTGATCATTCGTCCATGTGAATGCCATATATTATTATTGCTTAGATCCTGAGCTATCTGGCTCGCTCGCTCGATCTTTTCATCATGGGTGACGGGCTTACCTTGGTTGTGGGTGCGATGATGTGTCCAGTCCTTGAATTTGTATTGTACAAGCCATTCTTTTAAAAGGGTAATAGAGAGGTCTCGAGCCTGCTCGTACCTTCGCAGTGTGGCAAGGTCAAGCCTGTTGATCATCATGGCCTCGGCGTCACTGATTGTTCCTTGTGGCTTATCAATGATCTCATTGACTTTATCGATATACCCTAGAGCTGGGACGAATTGTCCCTCTGGGTTTTGAACCTGTGGGTCGATAGGGCCCAATGATGATGTGTAATCCATAAAAATCTTGTCCCCAGACATACACCATATAGTACCAGCAGACATAGCCTGCATGGGGACAATGAAAAAGACTTCGTCAAAGTGGCGCCTAGTTACCTGCACCATCTTTTCAATCACTTCAACTACGCCGCCGCCAGTAGTTAACATGATTGCTAGGCGACGTGGATTAGGGTGACCTTCCTGCTGATCGATCCTATGTCTTACCTGCTCTATTTTGCTTATGAAGGTGTCTATGATTTGTGGATGAATTGGGCCGACATAGGCAATAACAGCACAATTTAGTTCCGGTGATTCCTCTATTCTTTGGGCGGTGTCGTCAAGGACTTCTTTGATGTGGGTATCGATTCCCCTCATTTTTATCCCCTTGTTTTTATAGATCTTCGACCCTCCATCGGGCCTTCCCTACGATTGTCCACTCTCCATTTATCCTAGTGTAGCGAGGCTCGAAACTTTCATTTGTTGCGCAAAGGTACATGTGTTCACCTTCGCAACGAAGTTGCTTGAACGTCCCGCTGTTTTCTTCTTGTTTCATGGCATAGACGAAATCGCCGCTTTTCCACTCCAGATCCGGGTCAATTACGATCTTATCGCCCTCTCTGAATCGAGGTTCCATGCTGATACCCTCGATTCTGAGGGCAAATGCATTTGGCCCGGTCGGGCCTGGTGCTAGCACATACTCAGCGATTTCTGCTTCTTGAATATTCTCCATGACCCTCCCGGCTGATGCCTGCCCAAGAACGGGAAGGCGTCTCGTTGTTGTAGTTACAACGGAGGCGTTCTCGTCGTGCAGGGGGTGATCGAGGAAGCCGTTGGGCAAGTTCAGGCATAGCTCAATATGCCGGGCTAGGCTGTTGCCTATCCCTTTGTGAGCTGAAGCGCCTGCTATGGCGCTGACCTGGCCTTGGCTGCGGTCGATGAGGTCAGCGAAGGCCTTCAAGGTAAGATTGCGCTCCTTGATGATGGCTTGCACGCGCTGGCGGCGGGTCGTCGTAATGTCCATGCGCAAAGCATCCTTGACATTACCCGTATGGTAAACGAGTATCTAGGTATTGGTTTGTTAATACCATGTTGGTATTTGAGAGGCCGCAATGAAACTTGCCGAATACCTGCGCGAGTTGGATCAGCCCTTGGCTGATGGCTCCCTCCCGCTTGAGCAGTTTGCTGAACGGGCAGGGACCACTGTTGGTTACTTGCGGGTGCATGTGTTGTGCGCTCGTAAGCCGGCGTCACTTCGATATATGCGCCGTCTGGCTGCAGCTAGTGAAGGGCGCGTCTCTCTTCTGGACGTGCTTCGCCATTACGGCGTACCGCCAGAAGAGCTTAAAGAACAGGCCGCCTAAACGGCGGCCTGCGGGTGCCGGGGATCTGCCCACCACAGACGTCTCCCCGGCGGGTGCAGAGAGGTTATGCCCACCACAGGCCCTCTCTGCGTGTGCGCACACCACATGTGGCACGCTTGGCATGATAACGCATTGGCAAGCGTGGCGCATGGCAACGATACGGGAGTAACGCCATGTCGAAACGCTGGCCCTCGTCGGTAGATCGCGCCCAGCGCGAGGTTCTACCGCTCAACCTGTCTCTCTACCATGCCGCGCGGGAGTATCCCGGCGGTGCCAAGGCCATTGCCGCGCTGTTTGGCCTTAATCCCACCACCCTGCAGCATCGCTTGAGCCCCACCCATGAGCCGCACCGGATCGACCTGGATTCGTTCGAGGCTGTGCTCGGAGCTACCCAGGATGATCGAATCCTCGACTCCGTCGGCGAAGTGGCTGGGGGCGCGATCTGGATCCGCCCCGATGATTGCCATGGCGAGTCGTCTTTCGACCTGATCCAGTTGATTGGCGTGCTGCACGACCAGCTGGGCGAGATGCTCGGCAGCGTGTGCGAGACGACACGAGACGGGATCGTCGACGACCGTGAGCGCGCCGAGCTGCGCAAGAGGGCTCGCCAGCTGATGCAGGCGGTGCTGGCCCTGGAAGCGGCGGCGGTCAACGTGGGGGATGAAGACGATGGATAAAGCCGATATTGCCCAGGATTACATCGATTGGCGGATGGATCAGGCGCTGGCCGCCCGCCAGGCGGCAGCCGCTCAGGTTGCCACGCAGCAGGGCCCGACCGAATGCGAGGACTGCGGCGAGGAAATCCCCGCCGCCCGTCGTGAACGGCTGCCGGGCGTGGCGACGTGCGTTGCCTGCCAGACCATCAGGGAGGGGCGTCGATGAATTCAGTCTTCTTCAATTTCCAGCGACATCAGGATGCCCAGTCGCTCGAAGTACGCCTGTGCCTCTGCATTGCCCAGCTCCGGGTTGTTGCCGTCGCCGTAGAGGTAGATGGCGTCCAGGTTGTCGCGGCCGCGATGGTCGAGCTGGCTGGCAACCTCGGGCGTCAGGTTCTTGACGCTGACGCTGATCGGGTGGTCCTCGTAGCTGACGAACTGTCCGGTCATGAAGCCAAGCGGCTTGTAGTTGCGGTTGGTGATGACGTAACGGCCATCTCCTTGGCGCTGCATGCAGTAGGGGAAGTGAGTTTGACGCAGAGTATCGGCCAGCATGCCGGTCTCCTTTCGATGAGCGATGGAGGTAATAGCGATGAGCGTTCTGATTGTGTATGGCGAACAAGGATCGGGCAAATCCAGGCTGGTGGAGCCGCTGACCCGTCTTTATCGCTTGAGCTATGTCGTCGGCGAGTGGGACGGTCGATCGCCATCGGTCGCGGATCTGGACAGCATTCCAGGTGGGTGCCTGGTGTTGACCAATGCCGAAACCACTGTCGTGGAAGATGGCGAGGCGACGTGGCTGCACGTCGATGCGGCGAAGGACATGGTGGCGAAGGTCCGGCCGGCTGCGTAGCGCAAGATGGGTATCGTTTGATGGGCCAGGAGGTGCGCCATGCAGCATGATCCCCTGACATTCGACGAGCTCCGCCTGGCCCTGCAGTACATCCCTGCTGACGATCGTGAGACCTGGGTCAATGTGGGCAACGCCTGCAAGACGGAATATGGCGACGACGGTTTCGCGGCCTGGGACGAGTGGAGTCAGCAGGCGGAGAGCTACAAGGCAGCGGATGCGAAGAGCGTATGGCGCAGCCTGACACCCGGCCATGTGCGCCTGGGGACCATCATAAAACTCGCGCAGGCCGGTGGTTGGCAGCGTGAGCGCCGCGAGATGAGTGCCGAGGATCGCCGGCGGCTCAAGGCCGAAGCGGAGGAACGGCGCAAGGCGCGCGAGGCCGAGATCGAGGCCGACGAAGAACGCCGGGCGGCGATGCAGCGGGCGGTGGGCATGGCCTGCCGGCATGTGCTGCAGCACCACTGCCGCGACCAGGGACGTTCGCCCTACCTAGAGCACAAGCAGGTGGGGGCGCACGGCGTGTGGTTCCCGCGCTGCGCGCTGGTGATCAGCATCGACGACCGGGCTCAGATGACCAACGTATGGGCCGGCGAGGAAGTGAAGCGC
This sequence comes from Halomonas elongata DSM 2581, assembly GCF_000196875.2. Classification (NCBI taxonomy): domain Bacteria; kingdom Pseudomonadati; phylum Pseudomonadota; class Gammaproteobacteria; order Oceanospirillales; family Halomonadaceae; genus Halomonas; species Halomonas elongata. The sequence goes on along the minus strand of NC_014532.2, from coordinate 3,752,222 downwards.
TTCTTCGATGAGCTGCCCAAGCCTCGGCCGGATCACGTGTCGTTCCTGCGCATCCAGCAGAGCGACCTGATCATCCCGCTGCGCGATGTCGAGGGGACGGTGCACTCGCTGCAGGTCATCAAGGAAAACGGCACCAAGTTGTTCCCTAAGTACGGCCGCAAGGCTGGGCTATGGCACATGCTCGGCGAGCCGGAGGGCGCGCCATTGATCGGTGTGGCCGAAGGTTATGCCACAGCGGCGAGCATTCACGCGGCGATGGGCTGGCCGGTGGCCGTGGCACTGGATGCCGGCAACCTGGCTCGGGTGGCGGCGCTGCTGCGCAATCTGTACCCGGATGCTCAACTGGTGATCTGCGGGGATGATGACCCGGAGGTGGCCAACAATCCCGGCCGGCGCAAGGCCGAGCAGGTGGCCGAGGCGCTGGGTGCCGTGGCGGTGTTCCCGACGACTGAGCGCACGGAGGCAGCCTGATGGATTTTAATGACCTGCATGTCGCGCAAGGGCTGGATGCCGTGCGTGACAGGATCAATGCGTCTCTCCAGGCAGCCAATGATGCGGCCCTCCCCGTGGCCCCCTCCCGGGCGTGCGGTGACCAGGTTGAGGATGACCCCAGCGCGCTCCCACACCCGCCGGAGGGGGAAGGGGAGGATAGCCCCTATGGAGTTCGTGTCCGCAAGGAGGACATGCTCAACCACTTCCGGCTGATCTATGGCACCGACCTGATATGGGATGGGCTGCGGCGGAAGTTGATCCGCGTGCCGCACGTTCGAGAGGCAGTCGGTCGCGAGACATTCAAGGAGTGGCAGGACCACCCGTGGCGGATGATCGCCGAGGAGGTGGTGTTCGATCCCGCCGAGACGGTGGACCCACGGCTGTCGGTGAACCTCTACGATGGCTTCAAGATGGAGCCAGACGCCAGGGGCCGGGCAGGCTGCGAGCGGATCCTCGGCCATGTGTGGCGGCTTTGCGGGTACCGGCAAGAGGAGTTCTTCTGGCTGCTGAAGTGGATGGCCCTGCCGCTGCAGAAACCGGGTACGAAGATGGCCACGGCGGTACTGGTTCACGGCTCGGAGGGCACCGGTAAGTCGCTGCTGTTCGAGGGCATCCTCAAGCGCATCTATGGCGAGTACGGCATCACGATCGGCCAGGCCCAGTTGGAGAGCCAGTTCACGGGCTGGCAGTCGCGCCGACTGTTCGCCCTGGCCGAGGAGGTGGTCAGCCGGGCGGAGAAGGCCCACTACAAGGGCGTGCTCAAGCATGTGGTGACCGGGGAGGAGTTGCAGATCAACGAGAAGAACATGCCTCTGCGCAGCGAGCGCAACCATGTGAACTTCGTGTTCCTCTCCAACTCGACCGTCCCTCTGGAGCTGGACCTGGGCGACCGACGCTACTTCGTGCTCCATGTGGAGGACGTGCCGCCACCGGAGTACTTCGAGGCCTTGGCCGAGGAGATCGACCAGGGCGGCGTGGAATGCTTCTACCGCTACCTTCTGGACCTCGACCTGGCCGACTACAAGCCGCATACCAAGCCGCCGTTGTCGGACGCCAAGCAGCGCCTGATCGATTCGAGCTTGTCACCTGCACGGTTCTTCGTCCATGAGTGGCGAGCGGGTGACCTGGGGCTGCCCTATGGGGTGGTGGCGGTGGCCGACCTGTGGAAGGCCTTCCTGCGATGGTGCGAGAATACCAATGAGTTCAAGACCAAGCAGCGATGGTTCTGCGATGAAGTGGCTCGAGATCTGATGCGCGATCGACGAGACATTCGATACCCAGCGACGAACGGTGAGTTCAAGACGACTCGGCTGTTCGTGCCCCCTGAGCAGGCTGACCGGATTGGCAAGGCAGGCTGGCCTGACCATGCGGCCGAGCAGGCGAGGACCTTCCGTTTCAAGCTCGAGCTGAAATCCGACGAGGGCGCTCGCCAGTGAGTCCGACAGTCAGACAGACCATCAGACGGACTTTCAGACGCAGGATTGCCTCAACCACGCGGTTTCCGACAGTCCGACGCTGATTTTCCCAGTAGCCCATGCGCGCGCGTACGCACACGACTAACCCCTTATATATTCTGTCTGACTGTCTGAATAATGAAGTAACTATCTGAAAGATAATAGGAAATTAATCAGACAGATATTCCGACAGACCGTCAGACGTTCCGACAGAGGCCGCCCACCAGGCCTGACCACCACGAAAGGAGCACACCACATGATTGCGAGAATGGACGAGCTGCTGAAGCACTGGGCCGACCAGCATCGAGGGCAGGGTATGCGCCAGTGCTCGCCTATTGGCAAGATGGTCGAGTTCGGGGGCATTCCGCCACGCTCGAGCGGCCCGAAGGGCAGCCGCGACCCGCTCAACCTGGGCGAGATGGACGAGTTGGCGTGGCAGATCGAACAGGCCCTCCAGCAGCTCGATGACCGCCACCAGGTGCTGGCCCATGAGCACTACCGTTGGAATGGGTACAGCGATGAGAAGGCGCGTCGGCTTGGGATCGCTCGCCGGACGTACTATGACCGGCTGGACCGCCTGCATGAAGCGTTGCAGTCGGTGCTGGGCGATCAACTGAGGAAGCAAACCCGCGCATGAACACATCGTATTAAGGCGACCTGCGGTCGTTCTCCCTGCGTATTGCGGCGTTGGCATTACCACCCGCTTGTTGCCACCGCACTCGTCGCCCACCATATAGCTACCGTCAGATAGTTGCGCCTGATTGGTCTCTCTCACCTGAAGCACCCTGCATTCGCCCCGGCCTCGCGCTGGGGCGCTTTCGTTTGGGCGCCTCTGACGCACCGAGTTACTCCCGCCGTGGTGGGCGGCGCCGCCTTCGGGCGGCACTTATCTGGAGGTGTTGCATGGGCTGGGTCACTGAGGTTGCGGCTGTACCGAAAACGGCGCCGCAGGCGCATACCGTGATGATCAGTGCGGGCCATAGTGACACCGATCCCGGTGCCGTTGCCCGCGGCGTGACCGAGGCGGAGATCGTCCTGGAGTTCCGCGACCTGTTGAGCCAGGCGCTGGCCCGCCAGGGCATCCGGCATCTTACCGATGGCGATGCCGGCGATAACCTGCCGTTGCGCGAGGCGGTCAAGATCGCCGCCGGCGCTGACATTGCCATCGAGTTCCACTGCAATGCCGCGACCCCGGCGGCCACCGGTACCGAGACGCTGTCGCGTCGCTCGGCGTATCCGTTGGCAGGCCGGCTCTGTGAGGTAACGGCTGCGGTCCTCGGCATTGCCAGCCGTGGAACAAAGCCGGAGGACGCCGGCCAGCACCACCGACTGGCCTTCGTCAGCGATGGTGGCGGCATCATCCACGAGCTGTTCTTCCTCACCAACGCCGGCGATCTCCAACAGTACATGCTGCATCGCGAGGTGTTGGCTGACCGGCTGGCTCGGGTCATCGCCGAGCACGCTCGAGACGATAAGAGATAACCCACGACGCAGGGTCGCCCGCGAGGTGCCCATGAAACGTATGAGAGGCGATATGCCTGGCCCCGATAAGGACCCCAACAACTGGCAGGCCCTGATCGGGCTGTTGGCGAGTGTTTGGCCGCAGATCTATGCCGCCGGCATGGCGTGCATTGTGGCTTTGGTGCGTGGCCTGCAGGGCGGCGGCAAGCCCATCAAGTCGATCCTCGAAGCCGTGCTGTGCGGCTGCCTGACGCTGGCCCTGGTGCCGGTGCTGGAGTATTTCGGGTTGAACCAGAAGCTGGCCGTTACCGTTGGGGCAGCAGTCGGCTTCCTCGGTACCGAGTGGATTCGGGGCCATGCGGCGACAATCCTCGAGACGCTCTTGCTCCGGGGGCGCAAATGATTGCGTTGCTCCGTAGCGCCACGCCTTGGCTGCTGGGTGTGCTGATCGGCGTGGCGGTCTATGCCGGCATGCAGGCCCGGCAGTATGCCGCGCAACTCAGCGAGACCGAGGCGCAGCTGACCCGCGCCCAGGAGCGGGCGGAGATCCTGCTGGCTCACCAGCAGTGGCAGAAGCGGCAGATGGAACAGATGACCGCTGCCCTGCGAGATCGCGATGAACGGCTGCAGCGTGAGGGCGAGATCGTCGACCTCATGCGGCAGGCAGCCCGAGACCTGGAGCGTACCGATGCCGAGACTGCTGATTGGGCTGATCAGTTCGTGCCTTCTGCTGCTCGTGAGTGGCTGCGCCGGCTCCCAGCCGAAGACGGTGAAGGTTCCGGTGATAGTGACGCCGGAGGTGCCGCCGCATCTGGTGGAGCCACTGCCGGCCCCGAGCCGGTCGGAGATGACCCACAATCGGGATCTGCTGCAGCTACTCGCTGACTATGAGTCATTGCGGCGGCGGGCCAACGCGGACCGCGCTGCCGTGGTGGAGTTGGTGGGTGTCGAGCTTGAGAGAGAATAACGTGTTGTTCCCTGGTTCATTGCTCGGTGAATCGGTTGCGGAAGGCAAGTCCTTCCCCGAGTTCGGCTCGTCGTTTAGCCTCAAGTTCTTTATGTAATTGCGGATGTCGAACCCAGTGCTGGCGATGTTGATTAATCATTGTGTTGAGTATTATGCCAAGCATGCTAGCGATGAGAATTCCTATCACGAAACCGGCCTTGTAATAACCGAGGTAATTCATCATCTCATTGAGGATCGTGCCTCCTGGAATAGTGATAAGGAAGGGAAACGCGTTAAGGGTTGTCAGTACCAGCGTCCCGGTCAGGGTTACTATCAACCCGAACTGAGCTCTGGATTGTGATGTGCGTTTTTCGCTTTCCGCTTCGGCCAACTCATACAGTGCTGGATCATTTCGGCGACCGGCTTCGTTCTCTAGATCGCTGATTGATACACATCGGTAAGGCCGTCCCGGTCGATGGTATGTCTCATCATCGGTGGTGAAGAGCCATTTGATACCTGGGATCAAAAGCAGTAGCTCGAGGATTGGCATCGTGATCGGAACAACGATGGACATGCTGAGAGTGAAGGCTGCGAAGGTAATTAGGATGAAGCCGAGATGACCTGTGATGGTCTGTGTAGATGAGTTCCAGTCCACTAGTCCGGGTGAACCGGTTAGGCGCATCGCGATATCGAAGAACAGTACGGCCTGAGTCAGCCGTAGTGCCCACTGGGCTTCCCAGGCTCGTTCGATCAGGCTGAGATTGGAGAGTACCCAGGATCTGGGATCGAATTTGTTGCCGTCTTGCATAGGTTGCGCCTTCCGTAGCGTATGGATGATAACTAATCGTATCTACAGCTGGCTGCAGGGTCGAGCGCGGTCTCTCATCGGGCGCGGATCGTGGCACGGGTCCTCCCGGGAAGGGGACAGGCCTATACGGGGCCGCAGCAGCGCAGAATTCGTGCAGCTGAATTTTCGCCAAGGCTTCCTTACTTTTCAGCGAGTTGATCTCCCATGACGGCATCGGAACTGCTCCAGGCTTGCTGCCAGGCGATGACCAACTGGCGTGAAGCTGGCTATCCCGATGAAGCCAACAAGCGAAACCTGGCCGAGATACTCGGAATCTCCGAGCGGTCGCTGACCGACTGGCAGAAGGACGGGATGCCGGTGCTGCACTCTGCCGGTCGTGGCGGTAGCAACCGGTACAGCGTCGGGGAGGCCATTGAGTGGATGCTGGCTCGGGCGGCCGAGGCGAGCCGAGAGTCGGCCAAGGATCGACTGGACCGTTTGCGTGGCGACCAGCTCGAACGCGACATGCTCAAGGAAGATGCCGTTCTGGTCATGCCGGAAGACCTGGATGTTGAGTACGCCGCCATGGTCGAGGCCGCGCGCGCCGAGATGCTGTTCAACATGCCCGACGCACTGGCGGCGGAACTGACCGCCATCATGGGCGACGAGGTCGACGTGTCGATCATCCGTCGTCACGTCGAAGCCGCTCTGACGACACTGAGCCACTATGACCCAAGCGATGACATCGAGCCAGGCGAACCGTCTGGAGACGAAGATGCGAGCACGCTTGAAGAGGAACGCGAAGCGCTGGACTCGTAATCTGGCTCGGCAGTTTGCCCCGCCCGAGAACATCACCACCCTGGAGTGGGCGAACAAGCATCGCTGGATGAGCGAGGTCGAGACGGCCAGGCCTGGCAAGTACAGCATCCACGTGACGCCGGCGTTGGCACTCCCAGGTGGTCCGCTCGAAGCGCTGGACGACCCGAATGTCGAAGAGGTGTGCTGCCAGAAATCAGCCCAGGTGGCATGGACATCCGGCGTGCTGGGTAATGCGCTGGGGCGCTGGATCGACGTCGACCCTTCACCGGTTATCGGGTTGTTCCCCAAGGATGGGGCGGCCAAGGAATACGTCGCCGAGAAATTCGAACCCATGGTCGAGGCCACACCTCGGCTACGCAACAAGATCGACCTGCGTTCGCGCAAGTTACAGCAACGCCAGCAGTTCAAGCGGTTCCCTGGCGGCTTTCTGAAGCTGGTCGGCTCGAACTCGCCGGCATCGGTGAAGTCGACGCCGAGTCCTCGAGGCTTCGTCGAAGAGCCAGATGACTGCAACCTCAACCTGAAAGGGCAAGGCGACTCGATTCTGCTACTCAAGGAACGGGGGAAAACCTACGGTCGAGGCCGGAAGAAGTACATCATCGGAGGCACGCCGACCATCGCCGGCATCTCGTCGATCGAAGCCGAGATGCAGCATAGCGATCAACGCCGCTGCATGGTGCCGTGCCATCACTGTGGCGAACACCACGAACTGTCGTTCGACAACCTGGTCTGCCCGACGGACCCGGACCAACGGCACCCGGTGTACGGCAGTTATCAACCGGAGCGCACCATCTACGCGTGCCCGCATTGCGGCGGCGAATGGAACGATCAGCAGAAAAACGCCAATCTGCGCCGCGGGGAATGGGTGGCCATGGCCCAGTTTCGGGGCATTGCCGGCTATTACATGAATGAGTTGCTCAGTACCTTCCCGGACTCGCGTTTCGCGCGACTCATGGAGAAGTGGCTGTCGGCCAAGCACGCGGCGGACGAGGGCGACTTCAGCGACTTGATCGTGTTCACCAACAGCTCGATGGGCTTGCCCTACGAGTTCAAGGGGGACACGCCCGAGGTCGACGAGCTGCAGGATCGGGCCGAAGACTACGCCGAGAAGACGGTCCCGCGTGGAGGGTTGCTGCTCACGGCCGGAGTCGACGTCCAACACGATCGTCTGGCGGTGATCATTCGCGCTTGGGGACGCGGCGAGGAGAGCTGGCTGGTCTACTGGGGTGAGCTCTATGGCAATCCCATCGACAAGGCCGACCCGGTCTGGAATGAGCTGGACAGCCTGCTGACTACCGGGTTCGAGCACGACAGCGGCGCCACGTTGCGTGTCGCGGCCGTGGGCGTCGACAGCTCGGATGGGCAGACCAGTGACTCCGTCTACCACTACGTCCGCGCGCGTCAGCGGCATGGGGTCATGGCCGTCAAGGGAGCCTCGGTGAACAGTGAGAATCGCGAGATTTTCAGTCGACCGAAGATCTCCGACGACACCAACCGGGCCAACACCAAAGCCGACAAGTTCGGGCTTCGCCCGTTCATCGTCGGTACGCACAAGGCCAAGGACCTCATCCTCGAGGCCCGCATCCATTTGCATGGCTCAGGCCCTGGACGGATGCACTGGTACCGAAGCGTTCGCGCCGATTACTGGCAGCAGCTGACCGCCGAGGTCAAGGCGCCACATCCACGCAATCCGCGGAAGCGCGTATGGCAGAAAAAATCCGGCGTCCACAACGAGGCGCTGGACTGCGAGGTTTATGCGCTCCACGCGGCACGCTCCAGCCGGACGCACGTGATGCGCGAGCGTGACTGGGATGCGCTCGAACAGACTCTGACGCAACCAACACTCTTTGATGCCCCGGCTGGGACTGCGGCCCCGGTCGGTGTGTCTGGTCGCCGGCGGCGGCGGCGAATGAACAGGAACCACAGCGCATGAGCACCGAGACCTATACCGAGCGCCTGCGCAAGGTACGCGAGGCCATCGACCAGATCCTGGCCGGTTCGCAGAGCTGGATGCTGGGGAACAAGCAGTATACCCGCGCCACCCTCAGCACCCTGTACGACATGGAAAAGCGCTACGCCAAGCTCGCTAACCAGGAACAGGCTGCTGCCCGTGGCAAGGGTGGTCGTAGCCGTGTTCGTTATATCGGGTTTTGATCATGCTGAAGTCACTGTTTCCGTCGCGCAGCCTGAACGATGTGCGTGAACAGGCTGCTCGTGACGAGGTGCGGCGACTAGCTGAAACGGCACCGACACCTCGTGCCAACACTGGCAGCGAAACCCGACACCGTGGCGCGAGTCGCATGCTCCGCTCGATGATGAGCTGGTTGCCGGGGCTCGGAAGTCCGCGCCAGGATACCCCGACGGGCGAGCGTGAAACGCTGATCAGTCGCTCCCGTGATGCCTACCGCAATCACATGCTGGGGCGTGCGGCCATCAACCGCGCAGCCACCAATGTGGTCGGTATGGGCCTGACCGTCCGGCCGAATGTCGACGGCCAGGCCCTGGGGCTCACCGAGGAAGAGACCGCACAGCTTAACGACGAGTTGGCCCGGGGCTTTCGCCTGTGGGCCGAGGATCCTGCTGAGTGCGATGCCGAGGCTGGGCAGGATTTCTACATGCTCCAACGCCTGGCATTCATCAGCGCCCTGGTCAGCGGCGACGTCTTTGGCCTGACGCCCAATGTGCGCCAAATCGGCGGGCTCTTCGGTACCAAGCTGCAGCTGGTCGAGGCGGAAAGAGTGGGGTCGCCGCTCACTGGTCCGGAGCGTCGCAATGAAGTGGACGGCATACGCGTTGACTCGGTCGGTCGGCCGACAGCCGTCAGGATCTGTGACGGTTACCCCAGCGACCACACCACCGATCAGGACTGGACATGGGTGCCGGTATTCGGTGAACGCACCGGGCGTCGGCGCATCTTGCACCTGATGAACGAAAAGGGGCGTCCGGGCCAGGTACGTGGTGTTCCGTATCTGGCCCCGATCCTCGAGGCACTGCAGAAACTCGAGCGCTTCAGCCAGGCGGAACTGACGGCGGCGGTGATCAGTGCGATGTTCACCGTAGCTATCAAGCACGACGCTTCCGAGGGTGACCAGAGTCTCGGCGGTGCCACGATGTGGGATGAGCAGAGTGACGACCCGAGCAAACCCGAGCGTCCGGTCGTCACCTCGAATCAAGACGACACATCCGACGGTGACAACCTGACCCTGGGCGAGGGGGCCGTCTGGGATCTCGAGGAAGGCGCAGAGCCGGTATCGATCAGCCCAAACCGGCCGAACGCACAGTTCGACCCGTTCTTCATGGCCATCGTCAAGGAGATTGGCGCCGCCCTGGAGCAGCCGTCCGAAGTGCTGATGATGCACTTCAGTACTAGTTACACCGCGGCTCGGGCTGCTTTCAACCAGCTCTGGAAGTTCATCAAGCAGCGCCGGCACCACCTGACCGTGCAGTTCTGCCAGCCGGCCTATGAACTGGTGGTGGATGAACTGGTGGCCAGCGGACGCATCAAGGCGCCTGGTTATCGCGACCCAGCCAAGCGCCGTGCCTACGTGCGTGCGCTGTGGATTGGTGAGCCACTGGGCTCGCTCAATGAGCAGGTCGACGCCAGGGCAGCAACCGAACGTATCGCCAATGGCACCAGTAATGAGCACCTGGAAACCATGGCGTTTCACGGTGAAGACTGGCACGACGTCGCCCAGGACCGCGCCCGGGAGATCCGCTGGAAGCGGGAGAACGGCGTGCCGATCTATGTCGGCGGCAAGGTGCATGATCCTGAGCCGCCGGATCCCAATCGAGAGAATGATGACACCGACTGACCCGCCACTTCGGCGGGTCTTTTCGTAGGAGACGCCCATGCCCCGCACCGCCTTCGAGCTGGCGGCCAGTCGTACCTGGCTGATGACCGCCGAGGCGCTGGACACCCTACTTGCCGTCGCCGATCGCCAGGGTGATGTCGAGGCCCTGGAGGCACGCCTCGGTCGACCTCTGGACAACACCCGCAATGTGACGGTGCGCGATGGCGTGGCCGTGATCCCGATCACAGGCCCGGTGTTCCGATACGCCAACCTGTTCACTGAGATCAGCGGCGCTGTCAGCACCGAGATGCTGGTCAAGGACATCCAGACCGCACTCGATGATCCGAGCATCCAGGGCATCGTGCTCAACATCGACAGTCCTGGCGGTGAGGCGACCGGCATCAACGAACTGAGCGACCTGATCTACAACGCCCGAGGGCAGAAGCCGATCAAAGCCTATGCCGGCGGCCAGATGGCCAGTGCGCTCTACTGGGTTGGCAGTGCTGCCGACGAGGTGATCGTCGACGACACCGCCCAGCTGGGCAGCGTTGGCGTGGTGCTCAGCCTGCGCAAGCGCGAGGACCGTCCTGGCGAGAAGAGCTACGAGATCGTTTCCAGCAACGCACCCAACAAACGGCCCGACCCCGAGACTGAGGCCGGCCGTGCCCAGTTGCAGGCGCGCACCGACGAGTTGGCCGCCGTGTTCCTGGACAAGGTCGCCCGCAACCGGGACCTCCCACGCGATGAGGTCAACGATCGGTTCCGTCAGGGAGGCGTCGCCACTGGCGCCCTCGCCGTGGAGGCCGGCATGGCCGACCGCCTTGGCTCCCTGGAATCCGTCATCGCCGAGCTGGCCGGCACATCCGCCAGCAGCCAACCGAGGAGCACCATCATGACCACTGTTAAGACCACGGCCGAGCTGCAGGCTGCGATCGAGGCCGGCACCGACCCGAAGTCGATCAAGATCGCCGAGCCCGAAGCGGTCGATACCGACAAGCTCAAGACCGAGGCCACCGAGGCCGAGCGTGCGCGCTGTAAGGGCATTCTCGAACTGGCTTCGCCGGGCTTCGAGAAGGAGGTGGCGGCGGCCATCGATGAAGGCGCGAGCGTGGAAGCGACCGGCCTCAAGTTGTTCCGAGCCGCTCAGGACCGGGGCCTTTCTCTGTCCGACATCGCTGCCGACGGTACGCAGACCAGCACCGCCCAGCCTCCCGCGGATGACAAAGAGGGCGAAGAGCGGAAGTCCGCGGTCTCTGCCATCACCGGCGCCTGGAAGGACTAAGGCGCCCAGTCCCATCACGATAGAGGATCCTGACCATGCCCGGCATGACCCAGACCAATCATCCCGACCGTAACGGCATCAGCGGTGGCAATTTCCCGCGTCGCTACATGACCGTAACCATCGAAGCCGGCCAGGTGCAGCCGGCCGGTGCCGTACTCGGAAAAGTAACGGCGAGCAACGAGTACAAGCTCTCGGCGTCGGCTGCCGGTGACGGCAGTGAATCGCCCTCCGTCGTGCTATTCGACGACGTCGATGCTTCTGGCGGTGCCGTCGAGGCCGAGGTACAGATCAGCGGGGACCTCCGTGGCGAGAAGCTGACGATCGGTACCGGCCACACCATCGCCAGCGTGCGCGAGGCTCTGCGCCCCCTTTCTCTGTTCGTCGACTAATCGGCTCGGCCAAGGCCTGTCTCAGCCTTTGTCTCCCTGACATTTCCGACGAGGAAACCTCTCATGTCTGTAGACCTGTTTGATACCCGCACGATGCTGGAGGCCGTGGAGAAGATGAAGCGCTCCCGACGCTTCCTCACCACGCTGTTCTTCGGTGCCGCCTCGCGCAACTTCACGACCCAGCATGTCGACATCGACATTATCAAGGGCAAGCGCAAGATGGCGCCCTTCGTTCGTCCTAATCGACCGGGCCACATCGTGGACCGCGCCGGGAGCGTGATGCGTTCCTACACGCCGTCCTATGTGAAACCCAAGCTCGAAACCACGGCAGGCCTGCTGCTCAACCAGCGGTCACCGGGGGAGGCCCTCTATTCTGCGCGCACGCCTCTGCAGCGTGCCGGTGAGCAAATGGCGCGTGACTTCGACGAACTGGACGACCAGATCAGTCGCCGCGAAGAATGGATGGTGGCCCAAGCCCTGACCAGCGGCCAGGTGAACGTGGTGGGGGATGGTGTCGACGATGTCGTCGATTTCCAGATGGACGCCAGCCACATCATCACCGAGGCAACTCCCTGGACGGACGCCGGCGGCGATCCGATTGGCAACCTGCGCAAGTACAAGCGCCTCATTGCCAAGGACAGCGGCCGCACCGGTGCCGCGGCGGTGCTCAGTGTGGAGGCGGCTGACGCCATGCTCGACAACGAGGACTTCCGGAAGAAGCTCGATACGCGTCGTATCGACCTGGGCATGATTCGCCCCGAGGAACTGCCTGACGGTGTGACTTATCTGGGCTATCTGCGCGATCCCGGCATCGACCTCTACACCTACGAGGAATGGTACCTCGATGACAATGGAGTCGAGCAGCCAATGATTCCGGCGGGTGGGCTTGTTGTCGGCCCGACCACCAGTCGTTGTTCCATGCTCTATGGCGCGATCCAGGACGTGCGGGCGATCGAAGGCGCGCTGTTCGATGTTGATCGTTATCCCAAGAGCTGGATCGAGGACGATGAGGGCGTGCGCTTCCTGTCGATGCAGTCTGCGCCGTTGCCGGGCTACCACGAGCCGGACGCTTTCGTCTTCGCCACTGTGGCCTGATCTCACCCCGCTGCGGCGGGGTGATGTGTTTTCCCATCGATTCGACAGGAGGCCCTCATGGCCAAGCAATATGTTGTCGCCCGCGGCGAAATCCAGAACGGTAACAAGGTCATCGCCCGGGAGGGCGAGGAGTACAAACCTAGTAATGCGGCCGAGCGCGACCGACTCGTGTCCCGAGGTGTGCTCGTTGAGGTGGAAGGCAGCCGCAAGGGCAGTGGCCGGGCCGCCTCTTCGGGTAGTGGCAGCGAAGCGCCGCCCGCCGGCAGTGGCCAGCAAGGTGACGGCGGCCAGGGCGGTGAAGGATCTGGCGACCAGAATCTCGGCAGCTGACCATGAGCCGCTTCGATGACGAGGTCCGCATGGACCTGGGTGGTATCTACCAGGATGCCGGTGACGTGGCGGATTACCAGGGCGCGTCGTCCGCCACTGGCATCCTGGTCGTGATTGATCGCGACTGGCAGGTCTACGACAAGGATCAATTGCCCATGCGGGTTACCACGATCAGCGTCATGATTGCCGACGTCCCGGAGTCCCGGCAGGGGGATCAGATCGATGTTGCCTCTGACCGCGTCTGGACTGTCCAGGAAGTGCTCGAGGACGACGGCCACGAGCGTCGCCTCTGGGTGTCCTGATAGGAGAGGACATGCTGGACCTCAAGTACGACATCCGCGACTTCCAGGGCCTCAAGAAGCGCTTCGGGAAAGAGGGCGCCCAGAGCGTCGAGAAGGCGCTGATCTGGTCTACCGACCGCATGGCCAGTCGCGCAGCCACCTATATATCGAAGGACTTGCGTAGCACCTATGCGATCAAGGCTCGGGAGATCAAGGGCCACCTCAAGATCCATCGTGTTCGCCGGGACCCGACTCGCGCGTTGCTGTACACCGGCAAGCGGTTACCACTAGAGCAGTTCAGCCCCAAGCAACGCTGGGTGTCGGTCAACCCGCGCCGAACGGTGCAGAGCGGGCCACGCAAGGGGAAGCTGGCACGTCGGCGTGGCGTGACGGTCCGTGTGCGCAAGGATAAGGGTAGGCAGATCGTCCCCGGTGGCTGGCAAGCCAAGAATCACATATTACGTCGTGCTGATCAGGGCGATAACGCCAGCCAGCCGCGCATCCAGTATGGACCGTCAGTGCCGGGTATGGTGGCCCATCCCGCAACCATCGAGGGCGCGCAAGACCTGGTGAGGCGTGAGCTACCCAAGGAGTTCAGCGGGCGCCTGGATTATCTCCTCAGCAAGAAGATGGGGCAGTCATGAACGATCCCGACATCATCGACGCCATGCTCCAGCGGGTGCGCGACCAGTGCCCTGGGCTGGCGACTGTCGAAGAGGCCTGGTTCGCCGAGCCGATCGATAACTTCGACGCCCAAACGCCGGCGGCAGCTATCTACCTGGCAGAAGATGGCGCCGCCAGCGAGCCGGAAACCATTCGACCCACGCAGCGCATCACCCTGAGCTATGGCATCTGGCTCGTCACCAAGCGTGCCGATTTCCGGCCTCAGCGACAGGCCCTGCGGTCTGCGCTGATGGGCTGGGAGCCGACCGAGGAACACGAACCCGTGGCGTATCGCGGCGGCCAGACCACCGACATCCGCGGTGAGCTCATCTGGTGGCGCGAATTCTGGAACGTCGACACCTGGCTGCGCGGCTGACGCCCACAGCTCATCCACAACGGCCCGCCTCGAGCGGGCCTTTTCATGTCTGGAGGACCCCATGGTCAATCACGGCGGCCGTTACGAGATCCGTGACGGCAAGCGGGTGCTTGTGCATCGCACCAAGCCAGCGCCCGACCCCAAGCCGAAGGCCCCGGCACCCAAGGCGACCAAGGCTGCCACCAAGCCGGCGCCCGATCCCAAGCCCACGCAATCCGATAACGTGAAGGAGCAGGACGATGGCTAACAAGAAGTGGCGGCGACGCTATGCCGTGGCCCAGATCGAGTCGGCGTATGGCGAGCCCAGTGCCGACATGACGGGGGCCACCATCCTCGAGGTGGTAACGCTCGATGGCGGCAACCCCTACGCTGGCAACACCGTGGATCGCGAACGCATGCGTGAAGGCCTCGGCGCATTCGAGCAGGTGAATACCGGCCCTTATGTCGAGCGCACGATTCGCGTGCCGCTATCTGGCTCTGGCACCGCGGGCGAGGTGCCGTCGTTCGGTATTCTGCTGCGAGCCTGTGGCTTGAGCGAGACCGTGAACGTCGATACCGATGTGGTCTATCAGCCGGCCAGCGAGGGCCACGAGTCGCTCGAGCTGTGGTGGATGGAAGATGGCCAGATGCAGCACATCACTGGCGCGCGCGGGACGGCCTCGCTGACCACCGACAGCCAGGGCCTGCCGTACATCGAGTTCCAGTTCACTGGCCTCTACCAGAAACCTGAACCGGCAGGGGATGCCAGTGTGGCCACCCAAGCCGTGCAGGCCAAGGAGCTGCCGGTCAACAAGCAGAACACCGTGGCGAGCATCGATGGCCACAGGGCCTGCATGTCGAGCCTCTCGCTGGATCTCGGCAACACGGTCGAGTATCGCAACCTGGTCAACTGCGAGTCGGTGCAGATCTCCGACCGCCAGGTCACTGGCTCGACCAACATCGAGGCGCCGGATCTGGCCACCAAGGACTATTTCGCCGCCGTCGAGAGTCACAACGGCGTCACCCTGGTGCCGGTCGTGTTCACCCACGGCAAGACCGCCGGCAACATCGTCGAGATCCAGAGCAGCCAGGTACAGCTCGCCAGCATCTCGCCCACGGACAACCAGGGCATCATGCACTACGACATCAACCTGCGGCTCCTGCCGTCCAGCGCGGGTGATGATGACTTCACCCTGACGTTCAAGTAACAACGGCGCCAGTAGCGCCATCTCTCAAGTCGCCGCCCACCGGGCGGCGCGCTTGTTTCTATACCCTTCACAAGGATTTCTGCTCATGTTCGTACCCAAGGCCATTCCCGAGATCACCGTTCCCGTCACCGTCCACGTGCCCGGTGACGATGAACCCACCACGTTCCAGGCCACCTGGTGCCTGCACCCGGTCAGCAAGACCCGCGAGATCATGGAACAGCAGCGCCAGGGCGATCTCGACGACGACGCCCTTGTGCACCAGGACCTGCGTGGTCTGAAAGGCATCGGCGATGCCTCGGGCAACGAGCGCGCCTTCACTCCCGAGTTGATCAATGAACTGCTCGAGATCCCCTACGTGCGCCGGCCGCTGGTGATGAGCTGGTTCGCTGCCCAGAACGGCCACGCAGAGGCCGCCGCAAAAAACTGAAGGGCGCCGGTCGCTGGTGGGCGGCCGGCGGCAAGACGCATGCCGGTGTGGGGCGCGTGGAGGATACCCGCAAGGCGGACGCCGAAGCGCTGGGATTCACGCCCCGTGGCCTCGAGGAGGACCAGCAGGAAGCAGCACAGCCCTATGAAGTATGGGAGGAACACTGGGAGGCCCTGCAGGCGTTCCTGCGCTGCCAGACGCAGTGGCGCGTGATTGTCCGAAAGGATGGTGCCCAGTACCAGGGTATCGACTATCCGGCACTTTATGGCCACCCGCGCTTTGCCCGGCTCGACGTCGATGAGCAGGAACGTTTGATGGATCAGATCCAGTACCTCGAGGCCGGGGCCCTGGAGGTGCTGAATACGTAACCACCTTCGCTCTGCTCGACCCGGTTGGGCAGTCGATCTTTATCGCCCTGGCCTGTGCCAGGGCTTTTTGTGGGCGCCTTTCACACGGCGCCATATCCATGGAGCCCTTGCGGGATGAGTCCATTGGGGTCGGCAGTGGTGTCGAGCTCCATGGTCTGCCTGTACCCGTGTGAACTCTGGGCTCATCACCAGAAGGACGACGCCATGAGCAACATCATTCCCTTCAAGTACCAAGGTAGGCCGGTGCGCTTCAGCACTGACGGATGGATCAATGCCACTGATATTGCCAAGCGCTTCGGGAAGCGCCCGGCGAAATGGCTTGAGCTTCCAACCACCAAGAGCTATATGGCGGCGCTCGCCAAGGCGCTTGGAATAGGCGATGTCGGAAAATCGGACATCGGTCTGGTGATCACCAAGAAGGGCGGACCTGATCAGGGCACATGGCTTCATCCCAAGCTAGCCGTGGCGTTCGGTCGCTGGCTCGATGACGACTTCGCCGTCTGGTGCGACATGCACATCGATGACGTACTGCGCGGACAGGGCAGCCTCCGGCACCAGTTCGACGTCGCGGTCTACGACCTACAGCAGCAGGATCGCCGCGGGAGTACGGCGGGTCGCGAGCTGGCGCAACATCGATGGGTGAAACCACCGCTGGTGCAGAAGGTGGAGAGCCTGCGCGAGCAGCTGCAAATGACGCTGGCGCTGGACCAATGAAAGGAGGTCGATCTAGCATGAGCCCAATCTATCCCCATACGGAGATAACGGCCATGGCAACCTACGCTGACATGCAGGACGCATTAAAGCGCTATCAGAGCGCGCAGCACGAGTACTACGCCGAGCTCGAGAGGGAGCTGCTGGAAACGGTCAAGGGATATGCTGCCCATCTTGGGCTGACCGACCAGCGCGCCAGTGTGGCGGGCAAGGCCTGCCCGATGGTGTCGACCGGCCGGGTCACGGCTACCGATACATTTGAGCCTATGGAGTCTCAGGAAGCCTGGCTGATGCGCGACGCCGTGTTTTCGACTTGCATCGGCATCATGATTCGCGAGTCAGATAACGCCATCAATGGCAGTTGGGTGGCTCTCAAGGCCATCCTGGAGCGAAGCGGCGATAGCTACCACTACACGTTCGGCGCGTACCACGACCCAGCGGCCGGCTTTATAGAAGCTCGGGTGTTCAAAGACGGTTCGCGCCAGGAGGTTTACGAAGCAATGAGCACTATGGTCATGAAGGTGCTCGACCCAGCGCCTTTCGAAAACTGATCCTTTTGGTCGGCTTGCCGGTCCCCCCAGGATGGGGATGGTCAATTTGATCACGCCCTCTGGGGATCAGATGGTGCGCCTGTTTTCGCCGGGCGCTGTGGACATGCGGCGGGTAGAAGCTTAATGCCCCTTGAGCTATTGTCGAGTTGACTAATGGGATGTCGCGAAACATAGCAAAGCATGTAGGGGGGGTAATGAAAATAATGGTGCCACTCGTAACATCTTTATTCTTACCTGTGTTAGCACAGGCTTCAGGTGAGTGTGGGAATCCTGATGACGTGGCAACGAAGTTTATGATGGCTCATCTGCAGCAAGACGCCGGTAAGCTGTATGAGCTAACTGCAAGTAGCGTTCGAGGTGACAAAGGCCAGTTTGTGGCTGGGTACATTGATGAGCACTCTACTTCTTCTACTTATCAAGAGTTTTGGGAGAATAATTTTGAGTTTGCTTTTTCGTCTGTAGAAGTAAGTAGTGGTGTGGCTAAAATTGATATTGAATCGACTTATCCTGATGCAATGTCTGTGGCTACAAGGCTTGCGAAAGATGGCGAGATTACCCAGTTGGAAACAACTGCGGATTGGGATTTTTTGCATGACAAAATGAATGAGGATGGATTTTCTAAGGTGTCCCGGGAAGGGAAGCTGCACCTTCTTTGTGAGGAAAAGGGGTGGCGTGTAATAAGACCTAAGATTGTCGAGTAGCTTATACAGGATGTAATTGACATCTGTTGAAATAGTTTATTTCTAAAAGCCCCGCTTCGAGCGGGTTTTTTTGTGCCTGAAATTAGGTGAGCCGTGGACAAGAACTTCAAGACAGGGTTGATCATCACCGGTAACGCCGATGGTGGTGTGCGTGCCGTGCGTGCGACCTCGTCAGAAATCCGAAATCTCAACAGGGATTTTGAATCGGGTTCCAAGCGTGCGCGCTCTTATGGCCATGAGACCCGTCAAACCGCCCGTGAGCTCGAGTTTCTGAAGCAGCATGCCCTAGGGGTGGGTACCGCTATTGCCGGTGCCTTTGCTGCTAATAATCTGGCGCAGCAAGCGGTGATGATCCGTAATACGGATGCTCTGGCTAACTCGTTGCAGGTCAACACCAAGACGCTCCAGGAATGGCAGTTTGCCGGTCGCTCTGTGGGGCTCGAAGCCGACAAGATCGGCGACATCTTCAAGGACGTCAGCGATAAACTAGGCGATTTCGCGGCTACGGGAGGCGGTGAAGCCAAAGACCTGTTCGAGAACCTCAACCTCAATATCCGTGAGCTGCAGGCACTCAGTCCGGATAAGCAGATTCTGCGCATTGCCGATGCCATCAACGAAATTGAGGATCCCAGCCAGCGGTCCTTCTATTTTGAGAGCCTGGCCGATGAGATGGTTCGCCTGCAGCCGCTGCTTGCCAATGGAGCGCAGGGTCTGCGAGAAGCTTCTGACATGGCAGACGCCTTGGGCATCGCCATGGATGATATTGAGGTACGGCGTGCTGTTGAAGCCGCCGAAGCCATGGATCAACTGCAGGGCGTGGCCCAAGGGCTGTCGAACACCCTGATTGCTGACCTCGGGCCTGGTCTCGCGGATTCTACCCGTAGCCTGACTGAGTTCATCGATGAGGTGGGTGGGGCTGATGAGGTGCTCGAAGGCATCGGACAGACCATCACCATGTTGGGCAGTGTCTACTTGGCTGTCCGCTTGCGAAAGCCTCTATCCAAAATTGGCCCCCTGGGACTGGCAGCAGGTCGCAATATCGCCCAAGGCTTCGCCATGGCGGTCGGAGCGAGCGGCCGCCTGAATCAAGCGCTGGTTGTAACCCAAGGGCGTATCGCGGCCACGGCTGCGGCTGGCAGGGCGCTTCGGAGCAGTCTCGCCCTGATCGGTGGCCCGGCTGGAGCGGCGCTACTGGCGGCTGGTGGTATCTATACCTTCCGTGAAGAGTTGGGCCTGACGATTCCTCGAGCGGATGCTTCTTCTGAAGCGGTTCATCAATTGACTGGGAAGCTCAATGACCTGAACAAGGCCGCAGCAGAGAAGAAGCTCACCGAGCTCAATAATCGACTTGCTGACCTCAAAGCCTCAGCTGAGGAAACCGGACAGGCTTATCTCGAAGTTGGCAAGAACGATACTGGCCATGGTGGTTTTCTTGGGGCCGATGTATCAGGACAAGTTGAAAAGATCCAAGAGATTGGTGAAGGTGCTAAGGAATCTCGCCAAGAGATGGCGAATGTCGAAGAAGCCATCGGCCTCGTCCGAGATCGCCTTGAACACCTCAACTCTACAGGTGAAAGAACACCGCCCGTCTTAACCAATATCGGCGACGCATCCGAAGATGCGGCAAAGAAACTCGAAAAACAAAAGGAAGCCGCCAAGTCGCTCCTGGATGAGCTGTACCCCGTCTTGGCCAGCCAGCGTGAGTATGCCGAGCAGAAGGAGCTGCTGACTCAGTACGCCGAGCGCGAGGGTAAGAGCAACCAGTGGCTAGAAGAGTCCCTGAGTCGGCTCCAGAACCAGTACCGCAACGCCGGCAGTGCCGCCGAGGTGTACGGCTTCGATGGCAGCAAAGCCATGGAGAAGGTCGAGGACTCTGTCGATCCCATGGCCACGGCGTTCGAGCGTGGCATCGAGCGTATGGACGATGCCGCCGTGGACATGTGGCGGTCGTTCCTCGATGGCTCCGAAGGCGCTTTCGACAGCTTCAAGAACCTGGCGCTGGATACGCTGGCCGAGGTCATCCACGCCTATACCACGCGGCAGATCACCACCTCCATCGGTGCCCAGATCGGCATTGGTGGTCAGGGCGCATCAACCGCTGGTGGCGGTGGTGGTTTCGGCAACATCGCAAGCATCGGCAAGCAGGTCTACAGCGGAGTCGTTGACGGGTTCAGCAGCGTCGCGTGGACGGGGGCGAGCAATACTGCCTATGCCGGCGGCTGGGCAGGTAGTGCGACGAGCGGCATTGGCCAGTCCGGCTTTATGGGCGGGTCCCTGTCCAATTTCGGCGGCTCCACTGGCCTGATGTCGCTCGGCGCCTCAATGATCGGCAGTGAAGTCGGGGATGCTGTCAGTGGTGCCCTCACGGACAAGCAAGCCAACTCCAACTGGGGGCAGATGGCGGGTTCCGCCATCGGCACCTACTTCGGGGGGCCGATCGGCGCCGGCCTTGGCTCGGCCCTCGGCTCGGTGGTGGACTCCCTGTTCGGGAGTGGTGGCAGTGACCTCGACCTCGCTATGGTCCGTGGTCGTGACGAGAGCGCCCATACGTGGGATCACGGCATCGTCGCCCAGGGTGGACTGGGGGCTGTTGGCTTCCAGGATGAGGGGTCGCATGAGGTCGCCGACCTGTGGGACATCGACGAGGCTAAACAGCTGGTCGAGAGCATCGCGCAACTGGACACCGCTGTTGCATCACTGGCGGAGACGCCCGAGCAGCTGGCGGCCATGCGCGACGCGGTGATGGCATCGAACCGCCATGGCATCCAGGGGCACTATGGCGAGACCAGCAATCCCGGTGACGTCGTCGACCGCCTGACCTCCCGCTATGACGACGCCTTCGGCGCGCTCGACGCGGAGTTCGCCGAATTCATGCAGGGGCTCGATGGCAGCATCGACCAGGTTCTCGAGAAGGGCATCGCCGCCCGGCAGGCGTTCACCTTCCTCAGCGACGCATCCGAGCGCCTGGATCTGCGGTTCAACGACACGACGGCCTCGGCCTATGAGGCGGCGGCGTCACTGGCCGAGGCAGCGGGTGGCGTC
This sequence comes from Halomonas elongata DSM 2581, assembly GCF_000196875.2. Lineage (NCBI taxonomy): Bacteria > Pseudomonadati > Pseudomonadota > Gammaproteobacteria > Oceanospirillales > Halomonadaceae > Halomonas > Halomonas elongata. The sequence continues at coordinate 3,731,069 of NC_014532.2, read as the reverse complement.
CAGAACCTGTCGAGCCTGCAGCAGAACTACTATCAGACGCTGTACAGCGAAGAAGAGCGTCTGAACCAGCTGCGCTCTGACGTAACGCAGCAGCTCAACGCCATGGGCATGTCGCTGCCGACTTCCCGCGAGGGCTTCCGACAGCTTGTTGAGGCGCAGAACCTCAACACCGAAGCCGGGCGCGAGAACTATGTGCAGCTGATGCAGCTCGTGGATAGCTTCGATCGTCTGCGTGAATCCGCCTCGTCGGTGAATGACGAGACCACCGATCTCGCCGACAAGATCTCCGGTCTCAAAGACGACGTGAAGTCCGCTTGGGAGACGTTCGACAAACAGTCATTCGACCAGCGCATCACGTTGCTCGAGATGGCCGGCAAGAGCGAAGAGGCCCTGGCACTGCAGCGCGAGCGCGAACTGGCCACCATCGACGAGTCCCTGCGTCCGTTCCAGGAGCGCATCTGGGCCCTACAGGATGAGGCCAAGGCGCAGGAGGAAGCGGCCCAGGCCGGGAAGGAATATGCCCAGGCCCTCGCGGATGCCCAGTCCTGGCTCGGCTCGACGCTGGAGAACATCACCGGTTGGATCGACCGCAACCAATCGACCGACGCAGGCATGGGCTCGCCGGCCGATCAGCTGGCCGCCGCCGGTGAGGCCTATCGTGAGCAGCTCGAGGCTGCTCGGGGTGGCGATCGCACGGCCTTGCAGAACATCACGCAGTATGCCGACCGCTTCATCGCGGCACAGAAACAGTGGTCCGCCAGCGGTGGCGATACCACCTCGCTGATCGACCGCATCGAGCGACAGCTCGGCACGCTGCCCGATCAGTTGTCGGCCGAGGAATACATCGCCGACGAGATCAAGCAGGCGCTGATCGAGCAGACCGCCGGCATCACGTCTGAACTGGCTGACGTACTGCGCAGCGACACGCCGAGCAACATCGCCGGGGCACTCGCTAGCTCGTTTGACGATCTGACGCGCGGCATCGGTGACGTGCTGACCCGTGAGCAGCTCGCGACCGTCATGGCCGGCAAAGCGACGGACGCTCAGCTCGATGCCGTCATGCGCGTCGTCGACCTCAACGGCGACGGCGTCATGTCCGGCCTGGAATCGGTCATCATCAAATCGATGCCGACTGACGCCACGCTCGCCAATGCGCTACGCCAACAGCTGCAGGCGAACGGTGACAAGGCGCTGACCGCCGCACAGGTGCGACAGGCGCTGCGGCCCATCGCCTCCGACAAGCGCATCAACCAGCTCATCAGACGTGTCGACACCAACGGCGATGGGCTGCTGTCGGCCCAGGAGCTGACCAGTAGCCGGCTCGGTGGCCTGGCCGACGGTATCGCCGCTTCGCTGTCCGGCTCGTTCGACCAGTTGGATGCCAACCTCGACGACAACCTGACCTTCGATGAGCTCAAGGATGGCCTGTCGGGGATGGCCACCGACGCCCAGCTCAAGGCGCTGATGCGCTCGATGGACGTCAATGCCGATGGCGTGATCAGCGGCCTCGAGTCGGTGGTCATCGAGAGCATGCCGACCGACAGCCGGCTGGCCAATGTGCTGCGAAACCAGCTCAAGTGGACCCGCAATCAGCAGCTGACCCATGACCAGGTGCGGGAGGCGCTGCGTCCGATCGCCAGCGACGAGTCGATCAGCCAGTTGATCCGTCGCCTGGACACCAACGGTGACGGCATCATCACCGCCCAGGAGGTGGGCAATGCCCGCTTGGGTGGCCTGGCCGATGGCATTGCGGCCTCGCTGTCCGGCTCGTTTGACCAGTTGGATGCCAACCTCGATGACAACCTGACCTTCGCCGAGCTCAAGGATGGGCTGTCGGGGATGGCCACCGACGCCCAGCTCAAGGCGCTGATGCGCTCGATGGACGTCAACGCCGATGGGGTGATCAGCGGCCTCGAGTCGGTGGTCATCGAGAGCATGCCGACCGACAGCCGGCTGGCCAATGTGCTGCGCAACCAGTTCAAGTGGACGCGTAACCAGCAGCTCACTGCCGACCAGGTGCGCGATGCCCTGAAGGGCAAGGCGTCGAACGATCGCATCAACCAGTTGATCCGTCGGGCCGACAAGAATGCCGACGGCATCATCGATGCCGCCGAGTTGGCCAGCGACGTCACCACCTCCGAGCTCTCGTCGGTGTTGGCCAAGCAGCTGGGCTGGACGCGCAATCAGATCAAATGGACCCGCAACAGCCAACTCACTGCCGATCAGGTGCGTGATGCTCTGAAGGGCAAGGCGTCGAACGAGCGCATCAACCAGTTGATCCGTCGGGCCGACAAGAACGCCGACGGCATCATCGATGCCGCCGAGCTGGCCAGTGACGTCACCACTTCCGAGCTCTCCGGAGTGCTGGCCAAGCAACTGGGCTGGACGCGTGACCAGATCAAGTGGACCCGCAACAGTCAGCTCACGGCCAACCAGGTGCGCGATGCCCTGAAGGGCAAGGCCTCGAACGACCGCATCAACCAGATGATCCGGCGGGCTGACAAGAACGCTGACGGGATCATTGATGCCACCGAGCTGGCCAGCGATGCCAGCACGTCGGAGCTGTCCCAGGTCCTGAGCAACCAGCTGAAATGGACCCGCAACCAGATCAAGTGGACGCGCAACAGCCAACTGACCCACGACCAGGTGCGTGAGGCGTTGTCGCCGATCGCCTCCAATGCCGAGATCGACCGGCTGATCACACGCCTGGACAAGAACAGCGACGGCATCATCAGCGCCCAGGAGATGGCCAGCGAGCGCCTGGATGGTCTGGCATCCGGCATCGGCAATGCGCTCTCGCCGATGTTCGATACCATCGATAGGTCGCTCGACGGGCTCATCGACTATGACGAGTTCGGCAAGAGCTTTGCCGGCATGGCCTCGGATGAGCAGCTCAAGCGAATTTTCGCGCAGCTCGACAAGAATGGCGACGGCACCATCTCGCGGCTGGAGGCGATGAAGGGCTCGACCGACGAGGTCGGCGACAACACGGCCTCGATCGAGCAGCAATCGCTGAATCAGCTCGAGAAGTTGAACAACCTGGTCGGGGAGATGACCCGGACCACGGATCAGTTCGTCGACATGAACTCGACGATGGTGAGCCTGCGGGATTCCATCAATGCCTTGGGGGTGGCGCAGGAAGAGCAGAATCGCATCGAGCGCGAGCGGCGCGAGGCGAAGGAGCGTCAGGAGAAGCGCCTGGAGAAAGAGCGTGCGGCCGCCAGTTACCTGGATCGGGCCAATCAGCTCGAGCAGCAGGCCCAGGACAAGACGCTCTTCGACAATCTCGACGGCATCACCGCCAAGCGCTCCGACGTGATCGTCGGCAACATCATGGATCAGGCGGGCAACGACAACATCCTGTCGTGGAAGGAATACCAGTCCGCACTCGATGACATGAAGGACCGTCGTGACAAGGGCTGGTACAACGCCGGCGAGCTCGATTTCGCCAAGACGGCGGCGTTGTCGCTGCGCAAGCAGTCGCGCTACCACGAGATGATGGACCAGGCCGCCGGGATCACCGGCGACGACTACTCGGGGAGTATCGACCGTCCCGACTTCGCTGGCGTTCGGGAAGAGCTGAAGGGGCTCTCGGACATCGAACGCGCCCGCAGCTTCTTCACCCGCTATTCGGACTATGCCGGCAGCTGGAAGATCTGGCGCGGCACGCTGGATTACGACTGGGATCGCTGGACCGGCAACATCCTGACCACGCCGATTGCCGATGCCGATCTGATTCGCGTCGCCAAGGAGCTGGACCGGGACTTCGCCGGACCCAAGCGCTTCTTCGCCAAGGGCGGTGTGTTCACCAACTCCGTCGTCGATCAGCCCACGATGTTCAACATGGGCGTGATGGGCGAGGCGGGCCCCGAGGCTGTCATGCCACTGGCTAACGGCCCCGAGGGTCTGGGTATTCGGTTGTATGACACGCCCCCGATCCCCGAACTGCCGCTGCTGGGTCGTGACGACATCGCCGAGACGCTGCGGGACGTGCTGCGTGAAAACCGTCAGCTACGCAAGGACCTGAACCGTTTGATGGGTGAGAACAACGAGCACGCCGCCGCAGGCGTTGCCGTCTCCCAGGAGGGCTTCAAACGGGTGGACCGCAACACCGCCCGCATTGCCGAGACCAATGACGCGATCGACGACCGCCAGCGCCTGGAGGCCCAGCGATGATCAAGACAGCTCTTTCTCATGCCCTCATCGCCATCGCGATCCAGCTTGCCGTCGGCCAACTCATCGGTTACGCCGCCGCCGGTGCATTGGCGGTAGCGTTCTACCTGGGCCGCGAGCTATCGCAGCACGAGTACAAGCTCGGCATCCGGCGCGGGTGGGAATGGGGAGAGTCGCTCCCGGTCAAGCCTTGGGAGCCGATCATCCGCGGCTGGTCGCGAGATTCTGCACTCGACATCATCGTGCCCGCCATTGCCGTGGCGGCGCTCGCGTATTGGCTGGGGATGTAGGTTGCGATGACCTGGTTACTGACGATCGAGGCCCGGGACGCCGCCGGTGACGCCGTAACGCTGCGGTTTTCCGACGGCGCCTACAGCGCCCCCACCGCACAGCTATGGACACCCCGCATCCGCCAGCCGGGCCTCTACCGTGAGGGCATGTATGCCGGTGACCTGGTCAGCATCAAACGAAGCGGCATCGGCGAGACCACGCTGATCAATGCCGACGGCGGTCTCGATTATCTCGCGGACTATGCCGTGGACGGTCGAGAGGCCGTGCTGTCACGGGTCGATTCGGGCAACGTCCTGGAAGCCTGGCGCGGCACCGTTGCCGGGCTGTCGTTCAGCCGGGGCGAGGTCTCGGTACGCCTGCGCGAGCCGGGCACGCTGCTGCAGACACCGCACCCGCATGAGACCTACGCCGGCGACAACGTGCTGCCCGATGGCCTCGAGGGCACCGAGGACGACATCGCCGGCCAGGTCAAACCGCGCGTCTACGGCGATGTGCGCAATGCCGAGCCGGTGCTGGTCAACTCGGCCAAGCTGATTTACCAGGTCAGCAGCCGTGCCGACTGCGCGGTGTCGGCCGTCTATGACAAGGGTGCTTCACTCACCGACGGCGGGGCCTACGCGGATCTCGATGCGCTGCAGACCACGGCGCCGGCCGCCGGTGAGTTCCGGGCCTTCGAGGGCTATGTGCGACTGGGCACCTCGCCGGAGGGGCAGGTCACCGTGGATGCGGCCTCGGCGTCGACCGGTGCCGGGGCGGTGGTGGCCGACATCGCCGCCGAGGCGGGCGAGACCCTGGACGCCGGCGATGCCACCAACCTGGATGGCGTCGGCACCGTGGGCCTCTATATCGCCGACGCCGTCAATACAGCCGCGCTCCTCGACCGCCTGGCGGTCTCGGTGGGTGGCTGGTGGCGGTTGACGCCAGGGGGCACGCTGCGTGCCCACCTGCTGCAGGCCCCCGCTACCCCCGTGGCCACCCTGGCCGATCACCAGATCACCTCGCTGGGCCGGTCCTCGGCCGGGGCCGGCGACAACGGCCTGCCGGTTTGGCGGGTGACGGTGCGCGCGGATCGCCTCGAGACGACCCAGACCGACGTGGCCGCCAGCGTGAGCGATGCCCGCCGGGCGCGCCTCGCCCGGCAGTATCGCGATGCCCAGGCCGAGCGCCAGACCACCCGGGACCACCATCCCCTGGCCGATGAACTGACGATCGAGACCGACCTGCGCTCGCGCGCGGATGCCCAGGCCGTCGCCGACCGCCTGGCCGACCTGCTCAGCGTGCGGCGTGATCGCGTCACGCTCGAGGGGCGTCTGGCCCAGTCCCGGCAACGGGCCATTGGCGACACCGTGACCGTGACGACGCCCCGCCTCGGCTACGGCCAGGGGCGTGACATGCGCATCATCGGTCGAGAACTGAATGCCCGCACCGGGCGTATCACCTTGGAGTTGTGGGGCTGACGTGACAGGAGGACGCATGCCGCTTGACCCGAACAAGATCGTTCTGTGTTGGCCCAACCTGATCGACGACGCCACCCTGAGCACGTCTTCATCATACTGGTCCGAAGAACAGCCGCTGTCGCTGGTTCAGCGCCGCGAGCTCGCGGAGAAGGCCCGGCTGAACGATGCCGGGGGTGTCATCGACATCGAGCTGGGAACACCGCGACCGGTCGGGGTGGTGGCCCTCGCCGCGCATAACCTGAGTGCCTCGGCCCAGTATCGCGTCATCATCGGCTCCGGACCGAATGGCACGGTGACCTGGGATAGCGGCCCGCAGAATGTCTGGCCGGCGGTCTACGCCACCGCCGAACTCGAGTGGGAATACGACAATTTCTGGGCCGGCACGATCGAAGCCGATGCGGCCTTCACCCCGCTGCTCACCGTTTTCATCGACGAGGTCCAGGTGACCTCCTATATCCGGGTCGCATTCGACGATCCGGCCAACCCCGACGGCTACATCGAGATCGGGCGGCTGTTCATCGGCGATGCCTGGCAGCCCGAGTTCAACATCTCGTACGGCATCACCCATGGCTACGACGACACCACCGAGATCACCGAGGCCGGGGACCGCACCGAGTATTTCGATCTCAAGCGGCGCCGGCGCACGGCGACGTTCTCCCTGGATTACCTGAGCGAGCAGGAGGCGTTCACGCGGCTGTACAGCCTGCAGCGCACAGAGGGCATCGCCGGCGAGATCCTCTATGCGTTTTCCTCGCATCCATCACCGGAGAATTTCGCACGCACCTTTCTGGCGCGGCAGCAGCAGATCGACGCGCTCTCGCATCCCTACCACGCCACCCACAGTGGTTCGCTTTCCTTGCTGGAGATCCTGTAATGACATCGGTCACCTATCCCACGGAATACGGCGGCGACGGCAAGACCTATACCGATGACGCCGACCCCGATACCGGCATGGCCAACGGCGGGCACCGCACCCGGCTGCTGCCCGCGATGGCAGGCACCATCGACATGGCCGCCTATGCCAAGTCCCAGGCGGATGCCGCGAGCAGCTCCGCCTCGAGTGCCGCGAATGATGCGGCGGCCGCCGAACAGGCCAAAAACGAGGTGCATGTCGACCAGGACACCATTCAGGCGGCAGTGACGACGACGACGGAGAAAGCGTCCCTTGCCTCGGCTTACGCGGACACGGCCACCAATATGGCCGATGCCGTGGCCCAGGCCACGGCGACATACACGGGCGTTGGATCGGGGCTGGGGGCCACCAGCGATGGCGATTATTTCCGCGTCATCGCCGCACCCGAGGCCCGGCGCATTGATGTCTACCGCAACGACAGCGGCAGCGCCACGCTGATCGCTGAGTACTACACCCGGGCCGGTGTCGACGCACGGATGCGTGACCAGGTGCGCCTGTCGCGCTCCCTGCAGCGCCAGGGCGACCTGGGCCAGTCGCTGCATGCCGATTTCCTGCTGCAGGCGTACGGCTGGACCGACTCGCCCATGGACGGTGTGCAGCACGCGCTCTCCGATAGCGAGGTCATCACCGTACTGCGCGCCTCGCCCAAGTGGGTGTGGGACGCGAAGGGAAAATTGGTGGAGGTACCGGTCGATACGCTGGCGTATGAGTATGATCCGGTCACTGGAGCGCCGCTGGGGGTGCTCAACGAGCCGCACTCGACCAACGAGATCGCGGAGTGCAACCGCTGGGATGCCAATCCCGGGGCCATGTTGTTTCCCGGTGACGGCGATCCCTTCCCTGGAGGGATCGGCATGCCTCAGCGGGTGGTGCCGGACGCGACGACGGGGCGCCACTTCGTGCGCCAGAACAACCCGATCGACAACGAGGGCCAGGAGGTTACGTACGCCTTCTTCTTCAAGCCGCAGGGCTACAGCCTGTTCGACGTCAGGGTGAACGGTTATGGCGGTGATGTCGGGGCTTCGATCGATGGCACCACCGGTGAGGTCACCTGGACGGCGAGCAGTACCGTGGAGATCAAGGTACTGCCGCTCCCTGACGGGTTCTATCGCGTGGAAATCACTGGGGTGGCCACCAGTGATGGCTCCTGGGTGCACATCTTCCTCAAGGACAATGACGGCAACCTGGACTTTGCCGGTGATGAAACCAGTGGCATGGATCTCTACTGGGGGCAGTTTGAGGTGCGAGGCAGTGCGACCTCGCCGATCTGGACCGAGGGGGCATCGGCAGCCCGCGAGGCTGACGCCGTGCATGTCTATGCCGACGGCTGGGAGAACCGGCGGCAGTGCTCGGTATTCGTTGATGCCGCGATGAAAGGCGGCGGGGCGGATGACGACAATATCGTGACTCTGGGGGCCGGTTCACAAGATGAGCGCATGGTCATCTCCAAGCGCGGCCAGGTCTATGTAGCGTCTCCCGACGGTAATTCGTTCGCCGGTCACAGCTTCTCCCCGAGGCTTTATCCAGAGACCACTACCTACGCGTTGGCTTACGAAGAACAAGGCCGCTTCGTGATGGCGATCAACCGGGGTGAGGATACACGCAATATTGGCATCATGAGTGACAAGCGGCTGACGATCAATCGCCTGACATTGGGTACCCAGCATACGGGCTGGTCAGGCGTGCTGAATGGCTATCTCCGCCGGCTGCGCTATTACCCCTATTACATGCCCCTCGATGAGCTGGAGGCCCTGCAATGATCGACGCGATTCTGTATGTGGCGGACTACCCCGCACTGGCACAGTACCTCTCGCTGAACCACCCGGAACTGCTCCGGCAGACCGACCAGGGTGAGATCAGGCTGCCGCCGGTGATCGACGGGTTCGCGAGAACCAAGTCGGTCCAGAACGGCAGCGCGGTGCTGGCCTATGCGCGATTCCGCGAGGCACAGGCCGCGCAGTGGCGAGGGATCCCGGGCATCGAGATCCTCGGGGAAGCCGAGTTCACCGGCCGGGGCACGGCGGATGCGGTCTATGGCCAGGTGTTCGACGACCCGGACAAGTTGGCCAAGTACGACAGCGTCTACGACAGAACGCCCCGGGAGGTCGACGACGGGCAGGGTGGCGTGATCACGGTCACGCCACCAGATAGGTTCGGGGTCGTGGCGGGGGCGTGACGGGAGTTGGATCTAACTTTGAAGGAGCATTGTTGTTAATTGTTGTTAGAAGGGGCGCGGTGGCCCCTTTTCTCATTCCTCCAAAGAGTCACCATTCAGCTGTGATGACATAGAATTTGGGGTTAATTTTTTCCGATTTGACTTTATACCCTAGATTTTCAAGTTCGGCGATTGCTGTATCAATATCTTCTTGGCTAAAGATGTCGGTCTGAAAATGTGATGAAGCGCTTCGACGCCCCATCTTGGATTGGGCATTAATTTCTGACGTCAATCGCTTCACGATATTTTCGTGGTTCGGGTCAGCGGCTTCGGCCTGTTGGCGTGCTTGCTCGGCGTTCATGTTTCGCTCCTTATTAGTAATGCGCTCCAATTCGTATTGCGCGGCGCGGGACAGAAATCCCGACCGGCTCTGATACACATCGCCCTGTTTTGCTACTGCGGTGTCGATGCGCTTGATCAATAGTTCCGGAAGTGTGACATTGATCTTGTGGCTCTTGCCCAGGTAGGGCGTTATATCGACCTCAACAGTCGCCCATACCCAACCTTTATAGTCTGGATTCTCCAGATGCTGCTCGATGGTAGTGGTCTTAGGGATTGGATCACCGTGATCGGACAGGCTTTCCAGATGCCCCTCGATGGCCTCGCGCGCATTGGCGACCGCCTCGTCGAAGGTGTCGCCGGCGGAGAAGCAGCCCGGCAGATCGGGAACCACGACGCTGTAGGCGTGCTGTTCGTCAGCGATCTCGATAGCAATGGGGTAGTACATGTCGTCGCTCCTGTGTGAAGTGCCGGAGGTGACCGGCCTCACTTGAGGCCGGCTTGCTTTCTGATCCCTTGTACTAAGCCCTTTTTCAGATCCTTCTTTGGATGAGGCACCGTGATGGTGCCGGGCTTGGAGGGGTGTCTGAAGTGGTGGTGACTGCCCTTGATGCGATCTAGCTGCCATCCATCCGCTTCAAGCTCCTTGATCAGTTCACTGCTTTTCACCTCCGGCTCCTTTGCTGCGTTGATGGGGTTATAGTAACCCCATTAGAAGCGATGGTCAAGAAAAAATAACCCCAGTAACTCTATGGTGGGTGCGTGCGGGGGATTTCGCACGTGCCGAGTCGTTCATGTCGCACAGCAGCCCGCCGGGGATGGGCTATGCTTGCCATGTGGTGACGCCCACAGCATGCGACGCACACGGAGTGCGCCGCCGCCAAGGACGGCATGTCGCGTCACCTCCACTACCGCCGGACCATCCCCGTCTTACCTGGCTGGCACCGCCGCCAGACCCCGTCGATGATGCCCTGCTGCCGGTATAGCAGATATGTCATCGATCCCACTCGCCAATAGTCGGCCTGGTCATGGTCCGACAGCCGGCACCGGCCACTGTAGAGCCGGCCACGCCATATGACGTGAAACTCGATCCACTCGCCCGTAGAGGGCTTTGCCCGGCGCAGACCGATCCAGCCGCGTCGCTCGAGCCGCTTCCGCCACTGGGTGATCTGGTGCCTTGTGGCCACGTTACGCTCCGACAGGCACCCAGCTGACCAGCCAACCCTCGTCGGTGCGGGTCACGTCGACGTTCTCGTTCTCGCTGATCTCATCGATCAGGCGATCCCAGTCATCAGGGCTATCGCCCTCGGCTGGCTGTAGGTGTACCTGGCGCTGCTCGCGCCAGGTAGCTGCCGCGATGATTTGCTTTACGCGCTGGCCGAGGAGTTCGTATGAGGTGGGGCGGTGCTTCTTGGCCATGGCAGGGCCTCCCTGTCGATTACTGTTTATGTGTACAGTATCAACAAGGATAAAAGGGATGGCAAATGTTGACCAAAAAGCTGACCACACCATGCCCAAATCAGGCATATTCAGGCCCAAAAAACAAAAACAGCCACTCGTAAGTGGCTGTTTTCATTGCTTGAGTGGTGGAGGCGGCGGGAATCGAACCCGCGTCCGCCGACACTCGCCCATCGGCTCTACATGCTTAGTTCCGTCTTTTGCTTTAACGCTTCTGGCTCCGACGGCCAGGATCCAGAAACGCGATTCCTCTAAGGTTTAACGGTTGACGCGAGGACGAAGCCAACCGCGATCCCATCAGTCTGAGCTCGTGCCCTTTGGTGATGAATGGGCACATCACCGCCGGGTAGGACTAGAAGCTAGCAGTTTTTACGCTGCCAGCGCGCCCTGAGCGTAGTTGTCGTCGTTTGCGACTATTTAATCGTGATGTTGGATTTACGAGATACATCACGCTCTCGGCATGCACCTCAGGGTTTGTCATCGGCGTCGAAGCCATGTCGCCCCCGTAACGTCGCCATTCTAACAGAGTGGCTATGGCTGTGACAGCGTTATGTCTTGTTGTGCTCACGCAGGATGCGGCCCTTCTGCCGCTGCCAGTCGCGGTCCTTCTCGGTGGCCCGCTTGTCGTGGAGCTTCTTGCCGGTCACCAGCGCCAGCTCGCACTTCACCTTGCTGCCTTTCCAGTACAGCTTGAGTGGCACGCAGGTGTGCCCCTTGTCCTGGGTCCGCGAGAAGATCCTGGCGATCTCCTTGCGATGCAGCAACAGCTTGCGGGTCCGGGTCGGGTCGGCCACCTCGTGGGTGCTGACGGTGTTGAGCGGGGTGATGTGGCTGCCCAGCAGCCAGGCCTCCCCGTTCTTGACCAGGATGTAGGTGTCGGTGAGCTGTGCCTTGCCGGCGCGCAGGCTCTTCACCTCCCAGCCGGCCAGTGCCAGGCCGGCCTCGAAGGTCTCGTCGATGTGGTACTCGAAGCGCGCCTTCTTGTTCAAGGCGATGGCGTTGCTGCCTGGACCCTTGCCCTTACCTTTCTTGTTGGCCATGGAACCTCATATTCTGTCTTGCCGATGATGGCCTGCCCCTCCGATATGGGGGGAAGCGTGATACCATTCAAGGCCTGAAACAACCGCTCATGATACGCCTTGGGCCCCTTGAAGTCAGCGGAGAGGTCAATGCCAACGGTTAATCGTTCCGCCCTGGTGCGGCACACCCCCCAGCAGATGTTCGATCTGGTCAACGATTTCGAACGTTATCCGGAGTTCCTGCCGGGCTGTCGGCGTGCGCGGTTGCTTGAACGGGACGCCGAGCATCTGGTCGGCGAAATGACGCTGGGTCGTGCCGGTATCGAGCAGAGCTTCACCACGCGCAACGATCTGCAGGAGCCCGAGCGCATCGACCTGTCGCTGGTCAACGGCCCCTTCAAGCGCCTGCGTGGGCGCTGGCTGTTCATGCCCATGGGCGAGGATACCTGCAAGGTCAGCCTGGAGATGGAATTCGAATTCGCCAACCGCCTGCTGGGCATGGCGTTCGGCAAGCTGTTCCAGCAGGTGGCAGGCCAACTGGTGGAAGCCTTCACACGCCGCGCCGATGAGCTCTATGGACGCTGAAGAGCAGGGCATGGTCCACGTCGAAGTGGCCTTTGCGTTGCCGAACAGGCAACGCATCGTCTCGTTGACGCTACCCGCGGGCACTCATGCTCGCGAGGCAGTGCGCCAGGCCGATCTGGCACACTATTTCCCCGATGTGCCGCCCGAGACCTTCGAGAATGCCGCGCTCGGCATCTTCGGCAAGGCATTGCGCGATCCGGAGCGGCACATATTGCAAGAGGGCGAACGGGTGGAAGTCTACCGTCCTCTGCGCATCGATCCCAAGGCGGCACGGGCGTCCCGCGCCGCGGACAAGCGGGGCTGAGAGCGGGTCATTCGTCGTCGGGGCGAGCGTTGAGCAGGTTACCCCGTGCGTTGGTGGAGTCCGTCGGGCCGATGCCGCGCTCGTCGGCGACCGAGGGTGGACGCGAGAAATCGCCATGCCGGTCGATGTCCGCCAGGCGGTTGCCCTGGAAGGTCAGAGTGAGGCGCCGTTGCTCGACGCCGCCGTAGGCCTTGTCCAGGCGATAGACATAATCCCACTGCTGGGCGTCGAAGGGAGCCTCGAGCATCGGGCTGCCCATCAGATTGACCACCTGCTGGCGGGTCATGCCGGGTTGCAGCTGTTCGGCCATGGCGGAGGTCACCAGGTTGCCCTGGGCCAGGTCGCGCTTGTACACGCCGAAATAGCTGCAGCCACTGACGAGGGTCAGGGCGACGGTTAGGGTGACGGTGCGAGTCAGCTTTTGCATTTGCGCCTGTTCTTCACTATCGTGGTTTTGGTCGATCATACCCGACCCTACCTGATACTGCGAAGAGCAACCATGGCCGACCAGAACCATGAATTACGCAAGGCCGGTCTGAAAGTGACCCTGCCGCGCGTCAAGATACTGCACATTCTCGAGAACGCAACGGGACAACATCACCTGAGCGCCGAGGATGTCTACAAGACCCTGCTCGAAGCGGGCGAGGACGTGGGCCTGGCCACCGTCTATCGCGTGCTGACACAGTTCGAGACCGCCGGTCTGGTGACTCGTCACAACTTCGATGGCGGTCATGCCGTCTTCGAGCTGACCCAGGAAGAGCACCATGATCACATGGTGTGCCTGGACAGCGGCGAGATCATCGAGTTCTTCGATGACACCATCGAACGTCGTCAGCAGGAAATCGCCGAGGAGCACGGGTACGAACTCGTGGATCACGCCCTGGTGCTCTATGTGCGCCCGAAGGGATCCCGGGTGACGCGCCAGGAACCGTCCGGCAAGAAGTGAACGCGCTGGCTCGATGAGCGCAGCGGACAAAGACGACGCCCCGACCTGACAGGTCGGGGCGTCGTCGTGCGTGCAAGCTCAGTGATGGGCGCGCTGACTGGCGTCGAGCATCTCGCGGGCGTGTGCCAGGGTCTGGTCGGTCAGCTTCATGCCGCCCAGCATTCGGGCCAGCTCGCCGACCCGACCGGCTTCGTCGAGCAGCGCCATGTGCGTCAGGGTGGTCTCGTCTTCGGCCTGCTTGGCGATATGCAGATGCTGATGGGCCTGGGCGGCGACCTGGGGCAGGTGGGTCACGGTCATCACCTGGCCTCCCTTGCCCAGGCGTCGCAGGAGCTGGCCGACGACCTCGGCGGTGGCCCCGGAGATGCCGACATCGACCTCGTCGAAGACCAGGCTCGGTATGGTGGAGTGCTGGGCGGCGACCACCTGAATGGCCAGGCTGATCCGGGAGAGTTCACCGCCGGAGGCGACCTTGGTCAAGGGGCGCGCGGGCTGACCGGGGTTGGCGCTGATCGTGAAGCGGGCGCGCTCTAGCCCCTCGGGAGACGGGGTGTCGCGGGGTGTCAGCTCGACATCGAAAGAGGCCTTGCCCATGGCCAGAAAGGCCAATTGTTCCTGCACTGCCTTGCCGAAGCGTTGGGCGGCCTTGCGGCGCGTGGCGCTCACCGCTTCGGCCCGTTGCCGCCAGGCCTGTTTCAGGTTCTCGACTTCGGCGGCCAAGGCGTCGAGGTCGCCGTCGCCACCTTCCAGTTCGGCCAGTTCCTCGGTGAGGTGCTGGTGCAGCGAGACCAGTTCATGGGGCGCTACCTGATGCTTGCGGGCGATGCGATGCACCTCGCCGAGGCGCTCCTCGACCCAGGCCAGGCGCTCGGGATCCAGCTCCACGCCGGCGGCGAAATGATTGAGTTCGCGCCCGGCCTCTTCCACCTGGATGCAGGCGTCGCCGAGCATGCTCAGGGCATCGGCCAGGGCGCTGCGCTCGCTGCCGGGTAGTGCCGACAGCCGGTTCACCGCCTGGTGGAGCAGCGGCAGGGCGCCGCCTTCGTCGCCGTCGCAGCATTGGGCGGCGAACTGGGCCTCGCGCAGGCGTTCCTCGGCGTGTGCCAGTGTCTCCTGTTCCGACTCCAGGCCCTCGAGCTCGCCTTCGGCCAGGGCCAGTTGGTCGAGTTCCTCGACCTGATAACGCAATAGCTGGAGGCGGGCGCGGATCTCGTCGTTGTCCTCCGAGAGCCGCTTGAGACGCTGATGGCTCTCGCGCCAGGCGTGAAAGGTCGCCGCCATGTCGCGCACCGCCTCGTCGTGATCGGCGAAGTCGTCGAGCAGATGCAGGTGGGTTTCCTCTCGCAGCAGGCCCTGGTGGGCGTGCTGGCCATGGATCTCGATCAGGTGGTCGCCCAATGCCTTGAGATCCGCCACCGTGGCGGGTTGGCCATTGATCCAGGCCTTGGAACGGCCGGATCGGGTCACCACGCGGCGCAACAGGCAGTCGTCGCTGGGCAGCTCGCGTTCGTCGAGCCAGGTCCGGGCGGCCGGCAGCTCGGCGATATCGAAACGGGCGGAGAGATCGGCGCGCTCGCAGCCATGGCGGACGCTGCCGGCATCGGCTCGCTCGCCGAGGCACAGGCCGAGGGCGCCGAGCAGGATGGATTTGCCGGCCCCGGTCTCGCCGGTGATGGCGGTCATGCCGCCTTCCAGCTCGAGCGCCAGGTGATCGACGATGGCGAAATCGCGAATGGCGAGCTCTGTCAGCATGATGCTTCCCCCGGGGCTTGTCTGAATCTACTGGTTATTCATCCATTGCCTTGTGCGTTTATACAGTAGTTCATGTCCCGGAACAACGCACGGCTGCAATCCACGTATTTCGATGCCTTGAGTTCCGCGAGGTCAGCCCCATATACCTCGCAACGACGATTCATCCCGACAACATGTCTTCAGGCGGCCCAGGGCCGCCGGCTGTCATTTCAGGAGGCACGCATGGCCAAAGATCCGCAGACACCGCTGGACGACGAGCTTTCTCGTCAACAGGAGGAAGCCGACGCCCAGGTGGAGCCGGAGTCCGTGGAAGGTGAGCTCGAGGACGCCATCGAGAACGCCGAGCAGACGCAGGAAGAGCGCGAGTCGACGGACAATCCGGAGGCCGAGGTCCTGGCCGCCAAGGTCGAGGAGCTCGAGCAGAGCCTGGCCGATGCCAAGGATCAGTCGCTACGGGCTGCCGCCGAGGCGCAGAACGTGCGCCGGCGCGCCGAGCAGGAAGCCGAGAAGGCTCGCAAGTTCGCGCTGGAGAAGTTCGTCAAGGAGCTGCTGCCCGTGGTCGACAGCCTCGAGAAGGCGCTCGATGCCATGCAGGAAGGCGCGAGCGAGACCCATCGCGAAGGGGTGTCGATGACGCTGAAGCTGCAGCTCGATGTGCTGGGCAAGTTCGGCGTCGAAGTGGTCGATCCGACTGGCGAGCCCTTCGATCCGCAGTATCACGAGGCCGTGACCATGGTGCCCAACGCCGAGCTGGAGCCCAACTCCGTGATGGAAGTGATCCAGAAAGGCTACCTGCTCAATGGTCGTCTGGTCCGCCCGGCAATGGTGGTGGTCAGTCAGTCCAGCGAGTGACATTTCGTGCCGAAAAGCGGCCCGAAGCCCTTGAAAAGGCGCCGAGGGCCCCCAGATAGACGGCAACCCCGCGGCAAACGCCGCGCACATGAACGAATCTGCAACATCGATATTTCGAGGATTTCCTATGGGACGCATCATCGGTATTGACCTGGGGACCACCAATTCTTGCGTGGCCGTGCTCGACGGCGACGACGCCAAGGTGATCGAGAACGCCGAAGGCGCGCGCACGACCCCGTCCATCATCGCCTACACCGACGACGGTGAGACGCTGGTGGGGCAGGCGGCCAAGCGCCAGGCGGTCACCAATCCCCAGAACACGCTTTACGCCATCAAGCGCCTGATCGGCCGTCGCTTCAAGGACGATGTCGTCCAGAAGGACATCAAGATGGTGCCCTACACCATCACCGAGGCCGACAACGGCGACGCCTGGGTCGAGGTCAAGGGCAACAAGCTGGCGCCGCCCCAGGTCAGCGCCGAAGTGCTGAAGAAGATGAAGAAGACCGCCGAGGACTACTTGGGTGAGACCGTCACCGAGGCAGTCATCACCGTGCCGGCCTACTTCAACGACAGCCAGCGTCAGGCCACCAAGGATGCCGGCCGCATCGCCGGTCTCGAGGTCAAGCGCATCATCAACGAGCCGACGGCGGCCGCGCTGGCCTATGGCATGGACAAGTCCCGTGGTGACAAGACCATCGCGGTCTATGACCTGGGCGGCGGTACCTTCGACATCTCGATCATCGAGGTGGCCGACGTGGACGGCGAGACCCAGTTCGAGGTGCTGGCCACCAACGGCGACACCTTCCTGGGCGGCGAGGACTTCGACCTGGCGCTGATCAACTATCTGGTCGACCAGTTCAAGTCCGACAGCGGCATCGACCTGTCTGGCGACAACCTGGCCATGCAGCGCCTCAAGGAAGCCGCCGAGAAGGCCAAGATCGAGCTGTCCAGCGCGCAGCAGACCGAGGTCAACCTGCCCTACATCACCGCCGACAACACCGGTCCCAAGCACCTCAACGTCAAGGTGACCCGGGCCAAGCTCGAGTCGCTGGTGGAAGAGCTGGTGGCACGCTCGCTGAAGCCGTGCAAGACCGCGCTGGCCGATGCCGACCTGTCCGCTTCCGACATCGACGATGTCATCCTGGTGGGCGGCCAGACCCGCATGCCGCTGGTCCAGGCCAAGGTTGCCGAATTCTTCGGCAAGGACGCCCGCAAGGACGTCAACCCGGATGAGGCCGTGGCCGTGGGCGCCGCGATCCAGGGCGGCGTGCTGGGCGGTGACGTCAAGGATGTGCTGCTGCTCGACGTCACTCCGCTGACCCTGGGCATCGAGACCCTGGGTGGCGTGATGACGCCGCTGATCGAGAAGAACACCACGATCCCGACCAAGAAGACCCAGACCTTCTCGACCGCGGACGACAACCAGACGGCCGTGACCATTCACGTGCTGCAGGGTGAGCGCAAGCAGTCCAGCGGCAACAAGTCCCTGGGTCGCTTCGACCTGGCCGACATTCCGCCGGCGCCGCGTGGCGTGCCGCAGATCGAGGTCGCCTTCGACCTGGACGCCAACGGCATCCTCAACGTGTCCGCCAAGGACAAGGCCACCGGCAAGGAGCAGTCGATCGTCATCAAGGCTTCCAGCGGCCTGTCCGAGGAAGAAGTCGAGCAGATGGTCCGGGATGCCGAGGCCCATGCCGACGAGGACAAGAAGTTCGAGGAGCTGGTGGCACTGCGCAACCAGGCCGACGGCATGGTTCACGCCGCCCGCAAGACCCTCGAGGAAGCCGGCGACAAGGCGACCGATGAAGAGAAGCAGGCCATCGAGAACGCCGCCAGCGAGCTCGAGGAAGCGGCCAAGGGCGACGACCAGGAGGATATCCAGGCCAAGCTCGATGCCCTGACCGAGGCGTCCGGCAACCTGGCCCAGAAGATGTACGCCGAGCAGGCCGAGGACGCCGCGGGCGCCGACGCCGGCGAGCAGGCCGAGGGCCAGAAGAAGACGGAAGACGACGTGGTCGACGCCGAGTACGAGGAAGTCAACGACGACCAGAAGAAGCAGTAAACCACGACGTCTGAATCACGGCTGACGCCAGCGCGGGAGGCGACTCCCGCGTTGGCGTTTCCGCAGCGTCGCTACGGAGGCGGACAGACACATGTCCAAGCGTGACTATTACGAGGTGCTGGGCATCGAGCGTGGGGCCGATCAGAAAGAGATCAAGAAGGCCTATCGGCGCCTGGCACAGAAATATCATCCGGACCGTAACCCGGACGATGAGACCTCGGCGGAGAAGTTCCGCGAGGTTTCCGAGGCCTATGAGGTCCTGACCGATAGCGAGAAGCGTGCGGCCTACGACCAGTTCGGCCATGCCGGCGTCGACGGCCAGGCCGGAGGCGGCGGCTTCGGCGGTGCGGGCGCCGGCGGCTTCAGCGATATCTTCGGCGATGTCTTCGGCGACATCTTCGGTGGCGGCGGGGCGCGTCGCAACCCGAATGCCCCGCAGCGCGGCAGCGACCTGCGCTACAACCTCGAGCTGGATCTCGAGAGCGCCGTGGCGGGCACCAGCGTGGATATCCGCGTGCCTCGCCACATCGAGTGCGAGCGTTGCGACGGCGATGGCGCCGAGCCGGGCTCCAGCAAGGAGACCTGCCCGACCTGTCACGGCCACGGTCAGGTACGCATGCAGCAAGGCTTCTTCGCCGTGCAGCAGACCTGCCCGACCTGTCACGGCAGCGGCCAGCACATCAAGGTGCCGTGCCACAAGTGCAACGGCGAAGGCCGGCAGCGCGAGACGCGCACCCTGTCGGTGAAGATTCCGGCCGGTGTCGATACCGGCGATCGCATTCGCCTCAACGCCGAGGGCGAGGCGGGCATCAACGGCGGGCCGCCCGGCGACCTGTACGTCCAGGTGGCGATCAAGCCGCACCATATCTTCGAGCGTGAAGGCCGTCACCTGCAGTGCGAGGTGCCGATCAACTTCGTCGACGCCACCCTCGGCGGCGAGCTGGAAGTGCCGACCCTGGATGGTCGGGTGAAGCTCAAGATTCCACCCGAGACCCAGACGGGCAAGATGTTCCGTCTCAAGGGCAAGGGTGTGAAGCCGGTGCGTGGCGGTCCCGCCGGCGACCTGCTGTGCAAGGTAGTGGTCGAGACGCCGGTGAAGCTCAGCGAAGAACAGAAGGATCTGCTGCGCAAGTTCCAGGAAAGCCTGGACGGCAGCAACAGCCATCACTCGCCGAAGAAGAGCAGCTTCTTCGACGGGGTGAAGAAGTTCTTCGAGGATATGAAGCCCTGAACCCGGGGCGTTGAAGCACTGATGTCGAAACACTGGTGTTGAAGCGCCGGTGCTGAGAGGCGTCCCGTCGCCCTCGCCGTTTCTGCGGCGGGGGCTTTTCTTTGCGTGTTCGGCGCTCTACTGTAGTGGGTCGCCCTGCCGATGAGGAATTCCCGCCATGGAATGGCTCGCCTTCGTGATCGCCGCCCTGGGCTTCGCCTATCTGCCCGGTCCCGCCATGCTGTATACCGCCGCTCAGACGTTGGGGCGGGGTCGACGTGCGGGGTTCTGTGCGGTACTGGGCGTGCACCTCGGTTGCTATGTGCATGTGATCGCCGCGGCGCTGGGCCTGGCGGCACTGTTTGCCGCGGTACCGCCCGCTTATGTGGCGATGAAGATCATCGGCGGCTGTTATCTGTTGTGGGTCGGCATGCGCCTGTGGCGGCGCGGCATCGGCTCGCCCGAGACGACGGACGGCACGGGCAAGGGTGCCCGTCGCGTGATGGTCGACAGCATGCTGGTCGAGATACTCAACCCGAAGACGGCACTGTTCTTCGTGGCCTTCCTGCCGCAGTTCGCGCAGCCGGAGGCCGGCATGGCCATGGGCTGGCAGCTGCTGTGGCTGGGCATCGCTGCCAACTTCCTGTTCTCCTCGGCCGACGTGGTCGTGGTGATGCTGGCCGCGCCCTTGCGTCGCTGGTTGCAGGGGCCGCGGGGCTCGACGCGCCTCGCCCAGCGCCTGGGCGGTGGGCTGCTGGCCAGCCTGGGGGCGCATGGCCTGACACAGGTCTATCGACAGGGAATTTCATGACCGACGCCATGGATCGGCCGCTGGCCGGCATTCTTCTCAGGCTTTGCTCCGGTGTGCTGTTCACGGGGATGATGGTGTGCGTCAAGGTGGTGAGCACGGAGGTGCCGCTGGGGCAGACCGTGTTCTTCCGTTCGGCGTTCGCGCTGCTGCCCATCGTGATATTCATGATCTGGCGGCATGAGTTTCCCCGTGCCCTGGCGACGCGGCGTCCCGCCGGGCACCTGTTGCGCTCGGGACTGGGGGCGGCGGCGATGTTCGCCTCCTTCGCCGCGGTGGCCAGGCTGCCGGTGGCCGAGGCCACGCTGCTGGCGCAACTGGCGCCGGTGGCCATGGCGGTGGGTGGCGTGTTCCTGCTGGGGGAGCGTTTCACCCGGCATCGGGCGGCGGCCCTGGCTCTGGTGCTGGGCGGCGTGGCGGCCTTGGTGGTACCCGATCTGGGCAACGGAGAGCAGGCAGGGCGTCTCCCGGGATATGGCCTGGGCATTCTGGCCGCCCTGCTGACGGCGGGCGCGCTGGTCACGGTACGGCGCATCTCGCGTACCGAGACGCCGGCCTCCATCGCTTTCTATTTCGTGCTGGTCACTGCCCTGGCGGGGTTGGCGACCTGGCCGCTGGGCTGGGTCGGGGTGTCGGGGACGACGCTGTCGCTGTTGATCCTGGCCGGCCTTTTCGGCGGGGCGGCGCATATCTGCATGACACTGGCGCTGCGCTTTGCCGAGGTGTCGCGCCTGGCCCCCTTCGAGTATGTCGCGCTGATCTGGCCGGTGCTGGCCGACCTGTTGATCTTCGGGCTGCCCCTGTCGCCGGGATTTCTGGTCGCGCTGCCCCTGGTGCTGGGCGGCGCCGGGCTGGCGGCCCTGGAGGGGCGCCGGTTCAGGTGGCGGCTTCGACGATGAGCTGGGGCTGTCCTCTCGAGCAGGCTTCGATGCGGGTCTCCACGCGATAGACCCGGCGCAGCAGCTCGGGGGTGACGACCTCGCCGGTCGGGCCGCAGGCGATCAGTCGGCCGTTCTCCAGCATGATGGCTTCGTCCGTGAAGCGCAGTGCCTGGCCGAGATCGTGCAGGGCGGCGAGGATCAGCATGTGGCGTTCCCGGGCGAGTCGCTGCAGGATCGACAACAGCTGAATCTGGCGATGCAGGTCCAGCGCCGAGGTAGGCTCGTCGAGCAGCAGAATCTCGGGGTCCTGGACCAGTGCCTGGGCCGCTCCCACCAGTTGGCGCTGGCCGCCGCTCAAGTCACCGATGTCGCGCTCTCCCAGCTCGCTGATGCCCAGCTCGCGCAGGGCGCGGTCGACTTCGGCGAGGTCCTCGTCCTGCACCTTCAGGCTGCGCCCCTGCATGCGGGCCAGCAGCACCGATTCGTAGACGCTCAGCACGGCATTCGCGCCGGTGTCCTGTGGCATGTAAGCCAGCGGCCGCTCGCGGGTGGTGCCGTCGATGCGCGCGCTGCCACCGCCGCCGATCAGCCCGAGGATGCGCCGAAAGAGCGTGGACTTGCCGGCGGCGTTGGGGCCGAGTAGGGCGACGACCCGGCCGCCCTCGAGCGGCGGCGTGGTGATCTCGGAAAGGATCTGGCGGCGGCCGTAGTGGGCCGTCAGGCGGTCGAGCGTGAGCGTTACCATGCGGACTTC
This sequence comes from Halomonas elongata DSM 2581, assembly GCF_000196875.2. Classification (NCBI taxonomy): domain Bacteria; kingdom Pseudomonadati; phylum Pseudomonadota; class Gammaproteobacteria; order Oceanospirillales; family Halomonadaceae; genus Halomonas; species Halomonas elongata. The sequence continues at coordinate 3,709,110 of NC_014532.2, read as the reverse complement.
TTGTGGTTGAGGACGAGGAACAGGAAGAACGGAATGCCCACCAGCGAGGTGATGATCCCGATGGGGATGATGGTCCCGGGCAGGATGATCTTCGACAGCACCGAGCCGACGGAGAGGATCAGGGCGCCGCACAGTGCCGCGCCGGGCAGGAAGAAGCGCTGATCCTCGCCCATCAGCAGGCGGGCGATATGTGGCCCGACCAGGCCGATGAAGCCGATGGTGCCGACGAAGGCCACGGCGATGGCGGCGAGCAGCGAGACCAGTACCAGCACTTCCAGGCGCAGCGCCCGGGGCTTGACGCCCAGGCTCTCGGCCTTGGCGTCGCCCAGCCGCATGGCGGTGAGTGCCCAGCCGTGGCGGGCGAGCAGCGGCAGCACCACCGCCAGTACGCCGGCGGCGATGCCTAGCTTGGGCCAGGTGGCCTTGGTCAGGCTGCCCATGGTCCAGAAGACCACCGCGGCCACCGCTTGCTGGCTGGCGAAGAACTGGATCAGCGCCATCAGCGAATTGAAGATGAACACCATGGCGATGCCCAGCAGCACGATGGTCTCGATGGTCACGCCGCGCTTGAGGCTCAGTGCATGAATCGCGAAGGCCGTCAGCATGGCCATGACGAAGGCGTTGATGGGGATCACGTACTCGACCGCGGCGGGCACGATCACCACGCCGAAGGCCAGTGCCAGGGCGGCGCCGAAGCTGGCCCCGGCGGAGATGCCAAGCGTGAAGGGGCTGGCCAGGGGATTGCTGAGGATGGTCTGCATCTGGGCGCCGGCCACCGACAGGCTGGCACCGACCACCAGCGCCATCAGCGCCACCGGCATGCGGATATCCCAGAGGATCACCCGAACCTGCTGGCTGGCGGATGCCGGGTCGAGCAGGGCGGCGATCACCTCGCCCAGGCCGAAGCGGGCCGGCCCCAGGGCGAGGTCGATGCACAGGCTCAGGCACAGCGCCAGCGTCAGGGCGGCGAGGGTCAACTGGCGACGTATCACCAGTCGACGGTAGAAGCCGCGGCCCTGGAGCGTGGTGGGCGACGCGGCAGCGGCCTGGTCGGGAGGCGAGGCGTGCATCTCAGTGTTCCTTCAGCGAGACCCAGTAACCCGGCTCGTAGTCCACCGGCAGGAAGCGGTCGTGCAGCTCTTTCATCGTTGCTCCGGGGTCGAGGTCGGCGAACAGCGCTGGGTGGAACCACTTGGCCAGCCGCTGGACGGCGACGAAATAGTAGGGACTGTTGTAGAACTGGTGCCAGATGGCGTGGACGTCGTCATTCTCGACGGCCTCGATGCCGGTCATGGCGGTGCGTTCGGTCAGCGCCTCGAGCTTGGCGCGAGCGGTCGTCATGTCGGCACCGGGGCCCACGCCGACCCAGTCGCCGCCGGGCACGTAGGCATCCCAGTTGCCGCCGGTCACCACGACCTGCTGCGGATTGGCGGCGATGATCTGTTCGGGGTTCAGTGAGCCGAAGGTGTTCGGAATGATGTCCTTGGCGATGTTGGTGCCGCCGGCGAGTTCGACGTATTCGCCGAAGTTGCCGGGGCCGAAGCTCATGCAGCAGTCTTCGGAATAGCCGCCGGCGCGGTCGACGAAGACGCGCGGGCGCTCGGGGGCGGCGCTCTCGATGGTGTCGGTGACGCGAGCCATCTGCGCCTCGGCGAAGTCGATGAAATCTTCGGCGGCCTCTTGCTTGCCCAGCAGTTTGCCCATCAGTCGCATGGACGGGATGGTGTGCTCGAGCGGTGCCTCGCGGAAGTCGACGTAAAGGATGGGAATGCCCAGCTCGGCGAGCTTGTCGTCATAGGCGGCGTCCTCGGTGGCGGCCTTGGCCTCGAGGTTCATCAGCACGACGTCCGGTTCGAGCGCGGCGGCCTGTTCGACATCGAAGGTGCCGTCCTTGAAGCCACCGAAGGTCGGAATGTCTTTCAGTTCGGGGAACTTGGCGGCATAGCGGGCATAGTTGTCCGGATCGGCCTGGGAGAAGTCCTCGCGCCAGCCGACGACGTGCGCGAACGGGGCTTCCGGCTGCAGGGCGCCGAGCAGATAGATCTGGCGGCCCTCGCCGAGGATCACGCGATCCACGGGTGCGTCGACGGTGACCTCGCGGCCGGCAACGTCGGTGACGGTGATTTCGTCGGCCTGGGCGACGGCGCTGCCCAGGGTGAGGGCGATGCCGCCGAGGGTCTTGAGCAGGGAGGTGTGCATGAGGCTTCGTCGCTCGCTGAGGAAGTCATCGGTATCGAGGGTGCGGGACGCCGGCAAGCGCGGAGATGTCGCCATCTCCGTTGCAGATCGTTCCTATTCGCAGTGGTCGGGCAGTGTGGCGCAATCGTCCGGGGTTGTCGAGAGACCTGGAGTTGTCGAGAGAGGAGCTTGTGGGGCCGGGTGTCGAGCGTCGTTTCGTGCGGGCGAACGGAAAGTTTGCGATGGTGGGGCTGGTGCTCGGGGGTGACGCCGTCATAGGCTGAAGACTCATGGTCAAGGATAGAGGAAGGGCGTCATGCCGATTTCACGTGCGGAGATCGTTACCGATTCGGGCGAGAAACTGATCAACCGGCTGTGCAAGCACTGGTCGCACAAGCTTGAGGTGGAGCAGGAAGGCGATGAAGGTCGGATCACCTTCGACAACGGGAGCTGCCTGCTGCGTGCCGAGGAGGGCAAGCTCAAGGTGGCGGTCGAGTCCCTGGACGAGGAAGGGCTCGATCGCCTGGAAGGCGTGGTGGCGAGCCACCTCGAACGCATGTCCGGCAAGGAGTCCCTGGATATCATCTGGGAGAACTGAGCCGTGACGGCCCGCACCGCCCATCTGGGCATGCTGCTCTGGGCGGCATTGGTGGGCCTGTCGTTTCCTGCCGTAGGGCTGATGGGTGAGTTGCCGCCGATGCTGCTCACCGCCCTGCGTTTTGCCATTGCCTGCCTGGGCCTGTGGCCGCTGGCGCACCGGGCCGAGGGTTTTGCCCTGGCGCGCCGTGCCGTGCCGGTGTATGCCCTGATGGGCCTTTGCCTGGCGGGCTTTTTCGGCGCCATGTTCTGGGCTGCCCACCACGCCACGGCACTCTCCATGGCGACGCTTTATGTCACCGTCCCGTTGCTCGCCTATGGGCTGGGGCTTGGGTTGCGCGTGGAGCGGTTGGCCTGGCGGTTGCCGGCGATTCTCGCCTTGGGCGCTGTCGGTGCCCTGGCGCTGGCCTATGCCGAGGCGCTGGTACGTGGCGGCCAGATGCGGTTCGGTATAGGCGAGGCGGTGTTCTTCGTCGGCTGCGTCTGCTCGGCACTCTATCCGGTGCTCTCCAAGTGGGGATTGAATGCCGGGCGCTTGCCGGCCTCGGCTGCCGTGCGCACCTTCTGGAGCCTGGGGCTGGGCGGCGTGCTGATCGGCGTTCTGGGCGTGCTGGTGGAGCCGGTGTCGCGGTTCGCGGCGATGAGCTGGTCCGATGCCTTGCTGCTCGTCTACCTGGGGCTGTTCTCCAGTGCCCTGACCTTCTGGTTGATGCAGCGCGCGACCCTGGTGCTGACGCCTGGGGCGATCACCGCCTACGGTTATCTGGTGCCTTTCGTCTCCATGCTCGTGCTCTTCCTGCGGGCACCGCAGAGTCTCGACTGGGTCTGGTTGCCCGGCAGTCTCATGGTGTTGGCCGCCATTGCGCTGTTGTTGCGCCATGACGCCGATACGGAGCGAAAGACCGGTGACTCAGCGCGGACGCAGGCAGACTAGCAGGCTGCGCTGCAACGGGCTGGCATTGTCATCGCTGAGCAGCAGCAGGCGGCCATCGTCGAGTCGCGTGAGGCCTTCCATGTTGTCCAGCCACCAGCCATCGGCGCTGGAGAAGCTGGCCAGGGTCTCGACATCGAGCTCGGGCGGCTCGCCGAGGCGCACGCGGCGCAGGCTGATCACCAGCGGTGCCGGTGGGGCGAAGGCGCGTTCGAGGGCCAGCAGGTCGTCGCCGTCGGCGGTGAGCTCTGTCAGGGCGCTGCCGGTCGGGGCGGCCAGGGGATAGCGCCACTGCTTGCCATCGAGGGTGAAGAGGCGCGTTTCGCCCGGGGCGGCGCCGGGCGGGGGCGACTCCAGGCCGAGAATGAGGCCGTGTTTCGGGAGTTCGGTCATGGCCTCCATGCCCTTGTTGGGTGCCGCGTCGGCCGCTTGGGCGGGGCGAATGGGCGCCGCCAGGGGCCCGCCGTCACGGTCGAAGCGCTGCAGGCGATGGTCGCGCTCGAAGCTGACCCAGAACTCGCTGTCGCCGAGCTTGCCATTGGTGCCGTGCAGCAGCGAGAGAGACTCGGCATCGGCCGCCGAGCCCTCAAGCGGGAGGCCATCGCCATCACGCAGTCGATGACTGTCGATGGGCGAGAGGCCGACCAGTTGCCCGTCCTCGAAGCGTGGACGAGCCCGGTGCAGCCAGCCTCGGTCCGAGACCATGTGCAGCAGGCCCGCGTCGCGCTCCCAGACCAGATCGGAGAGGCCGTTGACCGGCGTGCCGTCCGGCCAGTGGCTGGGCAGGGAGAGCGTGCCGCAGAGCTCGACCCGCGGCGGTGGCGTGATATCGGCACCGACACCGGCCAGGGAAACGACTCGGGCGTGATTGGCGCAGCCCGGCAGGGGTACGAGCAGCGTCATGAAGAGGATGGCGAGCGGCAGGGCGCCGAGGGCGCGGCCTGATGTCGGCATTCGGGGCATGGCAGTCTCGGCGGTGATGGTGTGGCGAGGGATCAGTCTGCCACAGGCCTGTGCCGGCCGTGTGACAGGCGCGTGTCGCAGACGCCCCGGCACGGCATTGTTATACTGCGGCCATTCCATTGAATCGAGCCTCGCGAGGAGTTCGCATGACCCGTATTGCCATCGCCGGAGTCGCCGGCCGCATGGGCCGCACCCTGGTCAACGCCGTGCAGCAGGACGCCGAGGCCACGCTCGCCGGTGGCACCGTCTCGCCGGGCAGCTCGCTGGTCGGCGCCGATATCGGTGAGCTGGCCGGCAGCGGCAAGCTGGGCGTGATGGCCACCGATTCCCTGGCGGCGATCGCCGCTGACTTCGATGTGCTGATCGATTTCACCGCGCCCCGGGTGACGCTGGACAACCTGGCGGTCTGTGCCGAGCACGGCAAGCGCATGGTGATCGGCACCACCGGGCTCTCCGACGAGGAGCTGGCAGAGCTGGACGCTTATCGCGACCGGTTGCCGATGGTCTTCGCACCCAACATGAGCGTGGGCGTCAATCTGACGTTCAAGCTGCTCGAGACCGCCGCCCGGGCGCTGGGCGACGAGGGCTACGATATCGAGGTCATCGAGTCCCACCATCGCCACAAGGTGGATGCGCCCTCCGGCACCGCCCTGAAGCTGGGCGAAGTGGTGGCCGATGCCCTGGGGCGCGACCTGAAAACCGATGGCGTCTTCGAGCGCGTCGGGCAGTGTGGCCCGCGCAGTGACAAGGAAATCGGTTTCGCCACGGTGCGGGCCGGCGACATCGTCGGCGAACATACCGTGATGTTCGCTACCGAGGGCGAGCGCATCGAGATCACCCACAAGGCCTCCAGTCGCATGACCTTTGCCAAGGGCGCCGTGAGGGCGGCTCGCTGGGTGGCCGGCCAGCCGGTGGGGCGTTACGACATGCAGGACGTCATCGGGCTGGATTGAGGGGTGGTCGAACGGCCTCGGATGCTTTAGAATCCCACAAATTTTGGCCGGGCGCCGGCTATCCGCCGCGCAAACGCTTGTTGCGTCGGCCCAGCATTCCGAGCGAATGACAACAAGCGGGATGAAACCGGTCTTTATCGTCGGGTTTCGTCCCGCTTTTTTGCGGGCAACAGGCGGGCGGAGTCGGGCCTGCGGGTCGTGCAGGGCTCGCCCGAACCGTCGAGCGCCATTCGTGAAGCATTCCTTGACGAGCTGTCTCTTATAGCTGTCTGTAAAAATATGGGAGGACGTTGCATTGAGCAAACCCGCGATACTGGCCCTGGAAGATGGCAGTGTGTTTCATGGCACCGCCATTGGCGCCGACGGGCAAACTAGCGGTGAGGTGGTGTTCAATACGGCCATGACTGGCTATCAGGAGATCCTCACCGATCCCTCCTACAGCCGTCAGATCGTCACCCTGACCTATCCGCACATCGGCAACACCGGCGTCAACAGCGAGGATGTGGAGTCCTCGAGCATCGCTGCCGCCGGGCTGGTGATTCGCGACCTGCCGCTGTTGGCCAGTAACTTTCGTTGCGAGCAGACGCTCTCCGACTATCTGGCGCAGCAGAACGTGCTGGGCATCGCCGACATCGACACCCGTCGGCTGACTCGCCTGCTGCGTGACAAGGGCTCCCAGAACGGTGCCATCCTGGCCGGCCCCGACGCCGAGGGCGAGGGTGCCGAGGCGCGGGCGCTGGAAGCGGCCGGGGCCTTTCCCGGCCTGAAGGGCATGGACCTGGCCAAGGTCGTCTCCTGCACCGAGCCCTATGAGTGGAGCGAGGGTGAGTGGACGCTGGGCAGCGGGTACGCCGACGCGTCCGAGGGCGAGCGGCCCTATCATGTCGTCGCATATGATTACGGGATGAAGCGCAACATTCTGCGCATGCTGGCCTCACGGGGCTGCCGGCTGACCGTGGTGCCGGCCCAGACCCCGGCCGAGGAAGTGCTGGCGATGAATCCGGATGGCATCTTCCTTTCCAACGGTCCGGGCGACCCCGAGCCCTGCGACTATGCCATCAGTGCCATCCAGGCGTTTCTGGAGACCGAGATTCCGGTCTTCGGCATTTGTCTCGGCCACCAGTTGCTGGCGCTGGCCAGTGGCGCGCGCACGGTGAAGATGAATCATGGCCACCATGGTGCCAACCACCCGGTGCAGGATCTCGACAGCGGCCGGGTGATGATCACCAGCCAGAACCATGGTTTCGCCGTCGAGGAAGCCTCTTTGCCCGATAACCTGCGCGCCATTCATCGTTCCCTGTTCGATGGCACCCTGCAGGGCATCGAGCGTACCGACCGCCCGGCGTTCAGCTTCCAGGGACACCCCGAGGCGAGCCCCGGCCCCAGGGACGTGGCGCCGCTGTTCGACCGTTTCGTCGAGATGATGCGGCGCCGGCGCTGACGCCCGTATCCGATCGATCGTCGCCCCTCGTCTGCCACTATTCTTGCGGGAAGCACCATGCCCAAACGTACCGACATCCAGAGCATCCTGATCATCGGCGCAGGCCCCATCGTCATCGGCCAGGCCTGCGAGTTCGACTACTCCGGCGCTCAGGCCTGCAAGGCCCTGCGCGAGGAAGGCTTCCGGGTCATCCTGGTCAACTCCAACCCGGCGACCATCATGACCGATCCGGTGATGGCCGATGCCACCTATATCGAGCCGATCACCTGGCAGGCCGTGGAGAAGATCATCGAGGCCGAGCGTCCCGATGCCGTGCTGCCGACCATGGGCGGCCAGACGGCCCTCAACTGCGCCCTGGACCTGGACAAGCACGGCGTGCTCGAGAAGTTCGGCGTGGAAATGATCGGTGCCAACGCCGACGCCATCAACAAGGCTGAAGACCGCGATCTCTTCGATCAGGCGATGAAGCGCATCGGCCTGGAGTGCCCCAAGGCCAAGGTCGCCCACAGCATGGACGAGGCCTGGCAGATCCAGGGCGAGCTGGGCTTTCCGGTCATCATCCGTCCCTCCTATACCATGGGCGGCTCCGGTGGCGGCGTGGCCTACAACAAGGAAGAGTTCGAGGAGATCTGCACCCGGGGCTTCGAGCTTTCCAACAACCATGAGCTGCTGATCGACGAGTCGCTGCTGGGCTGGAAGGAATACGAGATGGAGGTCGTTCGCGACAAGAACGACAACTGCATCATCGTCTGCGCCATCGAGAACTTCGACCCCATGGGCGTGCACACCGGTGATTCCATCACCGTGGCACCCGCCCAGACGCTGACCGACAAGGAATACCAGAACATGCGCGACGCCTCCCTGGCGGTGTTGCGCGAGATCGGCGTCGAGACGGGAGGCTCCAACGTCCAGTTCGGCGTCGACCCGGACACCGGGCGCGTGGTGGTCATCGAGATGAACCCGCGGGTGAGCCGTTCCTCGGCACTGGCCTCCAAGGCCACCGGCTTCCCCATCGCCAAGATCGCCGCCAAGCTGGCCGTCGGCTACACCCTGGACGAACTCTCGAACGACATCACCGGTGGGCGTACCCCGGCGTCCTTCGAGCCGTCCATCGATTACGTGGTCACCAAGATTCCGCGTTTCACCTTCGAGAAATTCCCCCAGGCCAATGATCGCCTGACTACCCAGATGAAGTCGGTCGGCGAGGTGATGGCCATCGGGCGGACCTTCCAGGAATCCTTGCAGAAGGCGCTGCGTGGCCTGGAAACCGGCAACGACGGCCTCGATCCGAAGACCACGCGCTTCACCGACGATGCCATGGCGCACATCAAGGGCGAGCTGCAGGTGCCCGGCGCCGAGCGCATCTTCCATGTGGCCGATGCCATGCGCGCCGGCCTGGGTGTCGAGGAGCTGTTCCGCCTGACCAATATCGACCGCTGGTTCCTGGTCCAGATCGAGGACCTGGTGCGTACCGAGGCCGAGCTGTCCCGGCGCTCGCTCTCCGAGCTGACGCCCCGCGAACTGTTCGCCCTCAAGCGCAAGGGCTTCTCCGACGCGCGTCTGGCCGGGTTGCTCGGCGTCGCCGAGAAAGATTTCCGTCGCACCCGTCAGGCAGCCGGTATCCGGCCCGTCTACAAGCGGGTCGACACCTGTGCCGCGGAGTTCGCCACCGACACGGCCTACATGTACTCCTCCTATGAAGAAGAGTGCGAGTCGGAGGTTTCCGACCGGCCCAAGATCATGGTGCTGGGCGGCGGTCCCAACCGTATCGGTCAGGGCATCGAGTTCGACTACTGCTGTGTGCATGCCGCGCTCGCCATGCGTGACGACGGCTATGAAACCATCATGGTCAACTGCAACCCGGAGACCGTTTCCACCGACTATGACACCTCGGACCGGCTCTACTTCGAGCCGGTGACGCTCGAGGATGTGCTGGAGATCGCCGACAAGGAGAAGCCTGCCGGGGTGATCGTGCAGTTCGGCGGCCAGACGCCGCTCAAGCTGGCGCGTGAGCTCGAAGCCGCCGGAGTGCCGATCATCGGCACCACTCCGGATGCCATCGACCGGGCCGAGGACCGCGAGCGTTTCCAGCAGATGATCGACAAGCTGGGGCTCAAGCAGCCGCCCAACGCCACCGCGCGCAGCTTCGAGGATGCCTTCGCCAAGGCCGAGGCCATCGGCTATCCGCTGGTGGTGCGCCCCTCCTATGTGCTGGGTGGCCGGGCCATGGAGATCGTCTACGACGCGACCGAGCTGGAGAACTACATGACCCATGCGGTCAAGGTTTCCAACGACTCGCCGGTATTGCTCGATCACTTCCTCAATGCGGCCATCGAGGTCGATATCGATGCCGTGTCCGATGGCCGGCAGGTGGTGATCGGCGGCATCATGCAGCACATCGAGCAGGCCGGGGTGCACTCGGGTGATTCCGCCTGTGCCCTGCCGCCGTATTCGCTGCCGGCCGACGTCCAGGACGAGATGCGCGACCAGGTCAAGCGCATGGCCGTGGAGCTCGGTGTCAAGGGCCTGATGAACGTGCAGCTGGCCTGGCAGGATGGCGAGATCTACGTCATCGAGGTCAACCCTCGTGCCTCGCGTACCGTGCCTTTCGTCTCCAAGTGTGTCGGCACCTCGCTGGCGCAGATCGCGGCGCGTTGCATGGCCGGCGTTTCCCTGGCCGATCAAGGCTTCGTCGATGAGGTCGTGCCGCACTTCTTCAGCGTCAAGGAAGCGGTCTTCCCGTTCGCCAAGTTCCCCGGCGTCGACCCGATCCTTTCGCCGGAGATGAAGTCCACCGGCGAGGTGATGGGCAGCGGCGATACCTTCGCCGAGGCCTTCTACAAGGCGCAGCTGGGCGCCGGCGAGGCGATTCCGGCCCTGGAAGGCGAGCGCAAGGCGTTCCTCTCGGTACGCGATCCCGACAAGCAGGGTGTTATCGATGTGGCCCGATCTTTGTTAGGATTAGGGTTCACACTGTGCGCGACGCGTGGCACGGCATCGGCTCTACAGCAAGCCGGCCTGCCCGTGGAGGTCGTCAACAAGGTTTATGAAGGCCGTCCTCATATCGTCGATCTGCTCAAGAACGACGAGGTCGCCTATATCGTCAACACCACCGAGGGCCGCCAGGCCATCAATGATTCCTCGGTGATCCGCCGCACTGCTCTCGCTCGGAAGGTTCCCTATGCCACCACCCTGGCGGGGGCCAATGCCGTTTGCTTGGCGCTCGAATACGGTAACGCCATCACCGTGCGGCGGTTACAGGAATTGCATGCAGGAGTCAGTCAATGAACAAGGTTCCGATGACCGTCGTCGGCGAGCAGCGTCTTCGCGATGAGCTCGAACACCTCAAGAGCGAGGCGCGGCCCAATGTCATCGCCGCCATCGCCGAGGCGCGCGAACATGGCGATCTCAAGGAGAACGCCGAGTATCATGCCGCTCGCGAGCAACAGGGGTTCATCGAAGGTCGGATTCAGGAGATCGAGGGCAAGCTCTCCAATGCGCAGGTCATCGATGTCACCAAGCTCCCCAAGACCGGCAAGGTGATCTTCGGGGTGACCGTGGGGCTGATCAACCTGGATAACGACGAGGAAGTGACCTACCGCATCGTCGGCGAGGATGAGGCTGACATCAAGGTCGGCCTGATCTCCGTGACCTCTCCCATCGCCCGCGCCCTGATCGGCAAGGAAGAAGGCGAGACGGTGCTGGTGCGCACGCCCGGCGGCGATGTCGAGTACGAAATCTCGAGTGTCGAGCATCTCTGACCCTTCGGGCAGCTGTAAGCCATGAGCTTCAAGCTGTAAGAAAACACCCCCAGGGCGCTGCCCTGGGGGTGTTTTGGGTTTGACTCTCAGCTTACGGTTTACAGCTCGCGCGAAGCGCGGTGGTCAGCGCCGCCCGTGGTGCTCCTCGAAGCGCTTGATGTTGGAGAGCTTCGGGTTGACCTTGGGGTTGTGGCGATAGAACAGGGCGACCTTGCCGATCTTCTGGATCAGTTCGGCGCCGCTGGCCTCGAGCAGTTCTTCGATCATGGCGGTGCGGTCGTCGCGCTCGGGCAGGGCCAGCTTGACCTTGATCAGCTCGTGGTCGGTGAGGGCGCGGTCCAGCTCGGCGACCACTCCTTCGGATATCCCGTTCTCCGACACCGTGACCACGGGGTCGAGGTAGTGGCCGATGCTGCGGAATGCTTTCTTTTGTGCCTGTGACAAGCTCATGGTATCTTGATTCTTCCCGGTTGGCGCGCTGCGCGTATGGTACGGCGTATCGCGTCGCGGCGAAACCGCCGCGTTCCGTTATCGTCTCGAACCGCCGGGCCCGCAGGTCAGCACCTCGTCCCAGGTCATCCCGGAATTCGCTCGACCGCCCGACATCCAGTTCATTCTACAGGTGATGCCGTGGCATCTTCCCATGACTCTCGCCCGAAAGACGCTCGTGCCAAAGGCGCCGCTCGGCGTGGTGGCAAAAAGCCCCGCACTGGCTGGATGAAGGAGCACTTCGATGATCGTTATGTCCAGCAGAGCTGGCAGGACGGCTATCGCAGCCGGGCCAGCTACAAGCTGCTGGCCCTCGATGAGAAGGACAGGCTGCTGCGCCCCGGCATGACGGTGATCGATCTCGGCGCCGCGCCCGGCGGCTGGAGCCAGGTCGCCGCCGAGAAGGTCGGCGACGAGGGGCGAGTGATCGCTTCCGACATTCTCGAGATGGATGCCCTGGCCGGCGTCGACTTCGTGCAGGGGGATTTCACCGAGGACAGCGTGCTCGAGGAGATCCTGGCGCGGATCGGGGATCGCCCGGTGGACCTTGTGATGTCGGACATGGCCCCCAATATGAGTGGTATGGCGGCCATCGATCAGCCCCAGGCCATGTACCTGGTGGAATTGGCTCTGGATCTGGCGCGCCAGACCCTGTCGCCCGGTGGTGTCTTCCTGGCCAAGGTGTTCCAGGGCGAAGGGTTCGATGCCTACCTGAAGGAGCTGCGCGCCGGCTTCAAGCGGGTGGTGACACGCAAGCCGGAGGCGTCGCGGGCCAGGTCTCGCGAGGTGTATCTGCTGGCGGAAGGTTTTCGTGGCTGAGCCGGTCTTGAAGGCATGGCTCGGCCGCTTGGTGTGACAATCTGTCCTATAGGCTGGAGCTAACGGTGCGATGGCCGGACAGGGCGGCGCAAGTATGCCACAGTGGACAGCAAATGGATTGGACCGTGATCCGCATCCTGGCTGAACATGTGTCCCTGATGTAGTGTCGAAGCACTAGACGCATTCGGCCGACGGATTCTTGCAATTGAGGGTAGTCCCTTGAACGATATGGCGAAGAACCTGATTCTGTGGTTGGTCATCGCGGCGGTGCTGCTGACGGTGTTCAACAATTTCAGTGTCGATAACGCACCGCAGACGATGAACTACTCCCAGTTCGTCCAGCAGGTGCAGAACGAGCGCGTCGAAAGCGTCACCATCGATGGTTATACGATCACCGGTAAGCGTACCGACGGCTCCCAGTTTCAGACGATCCGGCCGGCAGCGGAAGACCCCAAGCTGATGGATGACCTGCTTGCCCACAACGTCACCGTGGTGGGCAAGGAGCCGGAACAGCAGAGCCTGTGGACACGCTTGCTGATTGCCAGCTTCCCGATCCTGTTGATTCTGGCCATCTTCATCTTCTTCATGCGCCAGATGCAGGGCGGCGGCAGCGGCAAGGGCGGGCCGATGAGCTTCGGCAAGTCGAAGGCCAAGCTGCTTTCCCAGGATCAGATCAAGACCACCTTCGCCGATGTCGCCGGCTGTGACGAGGCCAAGGAGGAGGTCGAGGAACTGGTCGACTTCCTGCGCGATCCGACCAAGTTCCAGCGCCTGGGGGGCACCATTCCCCGGGGCGTGTTGATGGTCGGCCCGCCCGGTACCGGCAAGACCCTGCTCGCCAAGTCCATCGCCGGCGAGGCCAGCGTGCCCTTCTTCTCGATTTCCGGTTCCGACTTCGTCGAGATGTTCGTCGGTGTCGGCGCCTCTCGCGTGCGTGACATGTTCGAGCAGGCCAAGAAGCAGGCGCCGTGCATCATCTTCATCGACGAGATCGACGCCGTGGGCCGTTCCCGTGGCGCCGGCATGGGCGGCGGCAACGACGAGCGCGAGCAGACCCTGAACCAGTTGCTGGTGGAGATGGACGGCTTCGAGGCCAACGAAGGCATCATCGTCATCGCCGCCACCAACCGTCCGGACGTGCTCGACCCGGCGCTGCTGCGTCCGGGACGTTTCGATCGCCAGGTGACCGTGCCGCTGCCCGATATCCGGGGCCGCGAGCATATCCTCAACGTGCACCTGCGCAAGGTGCCGCTGGCCGATGATGTCAAGCCGACCTATATCGCGCGTGGCACGCCCGGCTTCTCCGGTGCCGATCTGGCCAACCTGGTCAACGAGGCGGCGCTGTTCGCGGCGCGTGGCAACAAGCGCCTGGTGGGCATGGACGAGCTGGAGATGGCCAAGGACAAGATCATGATGGGCGCCGAGCGCCGTTCCATGGTCATGACCGAGAAGGACAAGCTCAACACTGCCTATCATGAGTCGGGGCACGCCATCATCGGCCTGGTGATGCCGGAACACGACCCGGTCTACAAGGTCACCATCATCCCCCGTGGGCGGGCGCTGGGCGTGACCATGTTCCTGCCCGAGGAAGACCGCTACAGCCTGTCGCGTCAGCAGATCATCAGTCAGATCTGCTCGCTGTTCGGCGGCCGTATCGCCGAGGAGATGACGCTCGGGCCGAACGGCGTGACGACCGGTGCCTCCAACGACATCAAGCGTGCCACCGAGCTGGCGCACAACATGGTCGCCAAGTGGGGCCTGTCCGAGGAGATGGGGCCGATCATGTACGACGAGGACGAGTCGCATCAGTTCCTCGGTGGCGGCAGCCAGGGCGGCATGCTGAAGTCCGGCGAGACCACGACCCGCCTCGACAAGGAGGTGCGTCGGATCATCGACGATTGCTATGCCCAGGCGAAGCAGATCCTGGAGGACAATCGCGACAAGCTGGATGCTATGGCCGAGGCGCTGGTCAAGTACGAGACCATCGATGCCAATCAGCTCCGGGACATCATGGAAGGTCGCGATCCCCGTCCGCCCGAGGACTGGGAGGATGACGGTTCCGGTGGTGGCTCGCCGGTGACCGGCTCGGGCGATACGTCCAAGTCATCGGAAGAGGTTTCCGACGATGGCGACGCGGGCGGCGACGAGGACACGCCGCGGCGTCGCCCCTCCGACCCCTTGGGCGGCCCCGCCGGAACCTGACCGGCGGCGCCCGTCCCCGTTGATCTCGAGGCGCCCTGCGGGGCGCCTTCGCCGTAGAGGGCCCCGGCCCGATGTTGTCCAGGACGATGATGCTGACCACGACTTCGAAACCCCTGCAGTGCGGCCGTCACCGGCTCGATCTTTCCTTCCCCCATGTGATGGGGATTCTCAACGTCACGCCCGACTCCTTTTCCGATGGCGGACACCATGTCGCCCTGGATGATGCCTTGAGGCGCGCCGAGCAGATGCTCGCCGAGGGAGCGGCGATCATCGATGTGGGCGGGGAGTCGACGCGCCCCGGGGCGGCCGAGGTATCGACTCAGCAGGAGCTGGATCGCGTGCTGCCGGTGGTGGAAACGCTGGTCCATGAGCTCGATGCTTTGGTGTCGGTGGATACCAGTACCCCGGAGGTGATGCGCGAAGCCGCCAATGCCGGGGCCGGCATGCTCAATGATGTCCGCAATCTGCGCCGTGACGGGGCGGTGCGGGCCGCAGCTTCCACCGGGCTGCCGGTGTGTCTGATGCACATGCTCGGCGAGCCGGGCGACATGCAGGACGCACCGCACTATGATCGACCCGTGGAAGAGGCCGTGGCCGAGTTCCTCGAAGAACGAGTGGCAGCCTGCGAGGCTTCGGGGCTGCGCCGCGAGCGGTTGTTGATCGATCCCGGATTTGGCTTCGCCAAGACCGTCGAGCACAATCTACGTCTCCTCAAATACATGGATCGCCTGACCTCGCTGGAGTTGCCCATCCTGGTGGGCATGTCTCGCAAGAGCATGATCGGCAAGGTGCTCGAGCGGCCGGTGGAAGAACGTCTCGCCGGTGGGCTGGCATTGTCCGCCCTGGCCGTGGAGCGAGGCGCGCGTATCCTTCGCGTGCATGATGTGGGGCCCCACGTGGACGCGGTGAACATGGCCTGGGCCGTGCTCAAGGAAGGTTGTGACAATGACTAGACGCTATTTTGGCACCGATGGCATTCGCGGCACTGTCGGAGAGGCGCCGATTACCGCCGACTTCATGCTGAAGCTGGGGTGGGCCACCGGCCGGGTGCTGGCACGTGAATCCGGGCAGGCGAAAGTGCTGATCGGCAAGGATACGCGGATTTCCGGCTACATGTTCGAGTCGGCGCTGGAGGCTGGGCTATCCGCCGCCGGCGTCGATGTCATCCTGCTCGGCCCGATGCCGACGCCGGGCATTGCCTACCTGACGCGAACCTTTCGGGCCGATGCCGGCATCGTCATCTCGGCGTCCCATAACGCCTTCGCCGACAATGGCATCAAGTTCTTTTCCGCCGAGGGCGTCAAGCTGCCCGATGCCGTCGAGGAGCGCATCGAGGCAATGCTCGATGAGCCCTTGACCACGGTGGCGCCGCATGAGCTGGGCAAGGCCCGGCGGGTGGACGATGCCGCCGGCCGTTATATCGAGTTCTGCAAGTCGACCATTCCCGACCGGGTCAATCTGCATGGCTTGCGGATGGTCGTCGACTGCGCCCATGGCGCCACCTATCACATCGCACCCAGTGTGTTTCGCGAACTGGGTGCCGATGTCAGCCTGATCGGCGCCAGTCCGGACGGGCTCAATATCAATCATGAAGTCGGCTCGACCCAGCCGGCGGCGCTGCGGGCGGCAGTCATCCGCGAGGGAGCCGATCTTGGCGTGGCCTTCGACGGTGATGGCGACCGCGTCCTGCTGGTGGATGTCGACGGCCGTGAGGTCGATGGTGATGATATCCTCTACATCATCGCCCGGGACCGCCACGCGCGAGGCGAGCTCGGAGGTGGTGTCGTCGGTACCCAGATGAGCAACTTCGGTCTGGCCGCGGCGCTGGAGGCGCTGGGTATTCCCTTCGAGCGCGCCAAGGTCGGCGATCGGTACGTCATGGAGCGGCTGGCCGCCAATGGTTGGCAACTGGGAGGCGAATCCTCGGGCCATATCGTCTGTGGACATGTACAGACCACGGGTGACGGTATTGTGTCGGCCTTGCAGGTGCTGTCGGTGATGGCGCGCGAAGGACGAGCCCTGAGCGAGCTGATGGTGGGCCTGGAAAAGGCGCCTCAGGCGTTGATCAATGTACGCCTAACGCCGGGGACCGATGCTCGATCGTTGATGAAGGATGCGGCCCTGCGGGAGGCCGTGGCGGCCCTGGAAGGTGAGCTGAAGGATGAGGGGCGTGTGCTGCTCCGCCCCTCGGGGACCGAGCCGCTGATTCGCGTCATGGTCGAGGGTCGCCCCCACCTGGATGTACAGTCTCTGGCGCGTCGCCTGGCCGACGATGTCGAGAGCATGTTGTCTTGACAATGACGCTCCTATACCATTTCGGCCCACCTTGAAAGAGGATGTCTCATGCCTACGCCGCTGATCGCCGGCAACTGGAAGATGAATGGTTCCCTGGACCTGATCGAGTCCTTCGGCCGGGCGCTCGCCGATGCCGAGCTGCCGTCGCGTCTCGAGGTCGCGTTGATGGTGCCCTTTCCCTATCTGGAGGCCGCTTCGCGTGCCTTGACCGGTTCTCGGGCGGCCCTCGGGGCGCAGACGCTCAGTGACCAGCCTTCCGGCGCCTTCACCGGCGAGGTGAGTGGCGAGATGCTGCGCGAGGTCGGCACCAGTCTGGTGCTGGTCGGTCATTCCGAGCGCCGTACCCAGTTCGGCGAAGACGACTCGGCGGTGTTGGCGCGCGTGCGTCGCGCGCTGGAGTGCGAGCTCACGCCGGTGCTGTGTCTGGGCGAGACCCTCGAGGAGCGCGATGCCGATCGCGGCGAGGCCGTGGTGATCGGTCAGCTGGAAGCGGTTCTGGACGGCCTGGAGGCCGGGCAGCGCAGCCGGCTGGTCATCGCCTACGAGCCGGTCTGGGCCATCGGGACCGGTCGTACTGCGACTCCCGAACAGGCGCAGGCGATTCACGCCGCGATCCGTCGTCGCCTTGCTCGCTACGGCGATGGTCTCGCGGAAGGGACCCAGTTGCTGTACGGCGGCAGCATGAAAGCCGATAATGCCGCCGATCTGTTGGCCCAGCCGGATATCGACGGCGGCCTGGTGGGCGGCGCATCCCTCAAGATCGATGATTTCCTAGCCATTTGTCAGTCAGCAGGTTGAATCCATGCAAGTTGCCATTCTCATGATCCATGTGGCGATAGCCATCGCCCTGGTCGCCTTGATCCTGCTGCAGCAGGGCAAGGGCGCCGATGCCGGTGCCTCCTTCGGTGGCGGTGCCTCCCAGACCGTGTTCGGTTCCCGCGGCAGCGGCAGCTTCCTGTCACGCGCGACCGCCGTGCTGGCAGCGGCCTTTTTCGCCACCTCCCTGACCCTGGCGTACTTCGCATCCCAGGCGGGTGAGGCGCCGGAAGAGGTCGGAATTCCCGATGCCGAAGTGGTCGAGCAACAAAGTGCCGAGCCAACCCTTGACGACAAGGGCAATGGTGCGGATAATGCAGCGCCAGTGCTGGAGGAGGGCGGCAACTGAGCCCTCGTTATTCCAGCCGTCCCCTGATGCCGAAGTGGTGGAATTGGTAGACACGCTATCTTGAGGGGGTAGTGACCTTACGGTCGTGCGGGTTCAAGTCCCGCCTTCGGCACCATCTGAAACCGACACGGTGAGACGCCTCGCCAAGGTGTCGGCCTCAGTAGCAGGATTGGCGGAGCGGTGCCATTGTGGCTTGACGCCGATAGGGTTCAAGCATACAATCACCGACCTAGATTGATGCGGGGTGGAGCAGTCTGGTAGCTCGTCGGGCTCATAACCCGAAGGTCATCGGTTCAAATCCGGTCCCCGCTACCATCTTCCTGGCAGGCATGCAGCGATGTTAGGGGCATGCCAAAGAGCCGAAGTGGTATACAGGTTTCTTGTAAAAGCCCCTTCCTGCGAAGGGGCTTTTTGTTAGCGGCCAGCCCGTCGGTCGAGACCGGCCGGCTGTCTCGAGGCAACGCCAATCAGCCACCTGACTTTCCTGTTCACTCCTGGCCAGGTGCCTGATGCAACGGCTGTAGGAGCTTTCTTCCATGGCAACCAAGGATACCGCGCTGAACGCGCTGATCGAGCCAGTGGTGACAGCCATGGGCTTCGAGCTCTGGGGTATCGACTATCTGTCTCAGGGCAAGCACTCGCGCCTGGTGATCTTCATCGATCATGAGCAGGGCGTGGGCGTGGATGATTGCGCCGATGTCAGCCGTCAGGTCAGCGCTGTCCTGGATGTCGAGGACCCCATTGCCGGAGAGTATCGGCTTGAGGTGTCGTCGCCCGGGATGGATCGGCCGTTGTTCACTCTCGAGCAGTTCGAGCGTTATGCGGGCCATACGGTGGCTGTGAAGCTGCGTGCGCCGTTCGACGGGCGCCGCAAGTTCCAGGGGTTGCTGGCCGGTATTGAAGGCGACGAGGTGCTGTTGCAGCTCGACGGCGAGGAATATTGCTTTCCCATCGAGAGCATCGATCAAGCGCGTATCGTTCCCCGGTTCGATGCGTGATGTCGGTGCAACAGGACGGGTTTTCTGGCGAGGCTAAGTCATGAGTAAAGAGATTCTGGCGGTCGTCGATGCGATCTCCAACGAGAAGGGGGTCCCCCGCGAGGTGATCTTCGAGGCCGTCGAGGCGGCGCTGGCCAGCGCGTCTCGCAAGCGTTTCGAGGACGAGGAAGCCAGTGTGCGCGTACATATCGACCGCAACACCGGCGACTACGAGACCTTCCGGCGTTGGGAGGTGGTCGAGGACGACGACTTCGATGGACCGGACGCCCAGATCAAGCTCTCTTTCGCCGAGCGTCGCGATCCGCCGCTGGGCCTGGGTGATGTGGTCGAGGAGCGAATCGAGAACGCCGTCTTCGGTCGGATCGCGGCCCAGACCGCCAAGCAGGTCATCGTGCAGAAAGTGCGCGAGGCCGAGCGCGCCGAGGTCGTGAGCCTCTATGCCGAGCGCGAGGGCGAGCTGGTGGCCGGCATTGTCAAGAAGACGACACGTGATGGCCTGATCATCGACCTGGGCGACAACGCCGAGGCGTTTCTGCCGCGCAGCGAGATGATTCCCGGCGAGCGCTACCGCATGAACGAGCGGGTGCGCGCCCTGCTGACCAAGGTCGATCCCGAGGCGCGTGGCGCTCAATTGATTCTGTCCCGGACCTGTCCGGAGCTGATCATCGAGCTGTTCAAGATCGAGGTGCCCGAGATCGCCGAGCAGCTCATCGAAATCAAGGGTGCGGCCCGGGATCCCGGTTCGCGCGCCAAGATTGCGGTCAAGACCAATGACCGTCGTATCGATCCGGTGGGCGCCTGCGTCGGCATGCGTGGCTCGCGGGTCCAGGCCGTTTCCACCGAGCTGCAGAATGAGCGGGTGGATATCGTGCTGTGGGACGACAATCCGGCCCAGTTGGTGATCAACGCCATGGCGCCGGCTGATGTCGCTTCCATCCTCGTCGACGAAGACGCCCACGCGATGGACGTGGCCGTCGGCGAGGACAATCTGGCCCAGGCCATCGGCCGCAGCGGTCAGAACGTACGCTTGGCCTCCGAGCTCACCGGCTGGCGTCTGAACGTCATGACCGAGGCCGAGGCGGAAACCAAGCGCGACCAGGAGATCGATAGCCTGGTCGAGCACTTCATTCAGCACCTGGACGTCGACGACGACGTGGCACGTCTGTTGGTCGAAGAGGGCTTCACATCCCTCGAGGAAGTCGCCTACGTCCCGGTGGAGGAAATGTTGGAGATCGAGGAGCTCGACGAAGAGCTCATCGAGGAGCTGCGCGCTCGCGCCAAGGACGAGTTGTTGAACCTGGCCATCGCCTCCGAGGAAGAGCTCGATGGCGCCCAGCCGGCCGACGACCTGCTAGCGATGGACGGCATGGAGCGTCATCTGGCCTTCATCCTGGCCAGTCGGGGCATCGTCACCATGGAGGATCTCGCCGAACAGTCCGTCGATGATCTGACCGACATCGAGGAACTGGACGACGAGCGCGCCGCGTCACTGATCATGACCGCCCGCGCGCCATGGTTCGAGAGCGAACAGTAACACGGGTCACGGGCTGAGGAGGGTCGTAATGTCAGAAATGACCGTTAAGGATTTTGCAGCAAAGGTGGGGCGTGAAGTGCCCCGTCTGCTGGAGCAGATGAAAGAAGCCGGACTCGAGCACAAGTCCGAGGGCGACGCCGTGTCCGAAGAGGACAAGCGCAAGCTGCTCGATTACCTCACCAAGAGCCACGGCGGCAGTGGCTCGGGGGCGAAGAACCGCATCACCCTGACCCGTAAGACCCGCAGCCGTATCAATACCGGCGAGCGCGGCAAGAGCATCGAGGTGCAGGTTCGCAAGAAGCGTACCTACGTGAAGCGCGAGGAAGAGCCGGCCGAGGAGTCCAAGGTCGAGGATCATGGTCCGCGCCAGCTGGTGGGGGACATGGCCGAAGCCGAGGCCAAGCGCGCGGCTCAGGAGGCCGAGGACGCCAAGCGTCGTGCCGAGGAAGCCGAGCGCCAGGCTGCCGAGCAGGCCGAGGCCGAGAAGGCCCAGGCGGAGCAGGCCCAGGCCGAACAGGCAGCGCCGGTCGATCCGGAGCCCGAGATTCCGGTGCCCGAGCTCGACACCTCCGGCCCCGCGCCCGAGGAAGCGCCTGCACCGCCCAAGGAAGGACGTACCGAAGGGCGTCGCGCCGCGGTCAAGAAGGCCAGCGGCAAGGCGGGCAAAAAAGGCCGTGGCGATCGCGAAGAGGATCGCGGCGATCGCGAGGAGCGTCGTCGTGGTGGCCGCAAGGCCAAGCGCGCCGAACGTCGCGGCAACCGTCGCGGCGGTAGCCAGGGCGGTGGCAAGCATGGCTTCCAGAAGCCGACCCAGCCGATCGTCCGTGAGGTCTCCATTCCGGAGTCCATCAGCGTGGCCGACCTGGCCGACAAGATGTCGATCAAGGCCAACGAAGTCATCAAGGCCATGTTCACCATGGGCGCGGCGGTGACCATCAACCAGACCATTGACCAGGACACCGCGGCCATCGTGGTCGAGGAAATGGGCCACAAGCCCAAGCTGGTCAAGGACGATGCGCTGGAAACCGAGGTCCTCGAGGGCATTTCCTACGAGGGTGACGAGATCACGCGCTCGCCCGTCGTCACGGTCATGGGTCACGTCGACCACGGCAAGACCTCGCTGCTCGACTACATCCGTCGTGCCAAGGTGGCGACCGGCGAAGCCGGCGGCATCACCCAGCACATCGGTGCCTATCATGTCGAGGACGACCACGGTGGCGTGACCTTCCTCGACACGCCTGGCCACGCGGCGTTCACCGCCATGCGTGCTCGTGGTGCCAAGGCCACTGACGTGGTGGTGCTGGTGGTGGCCGCCGATGACGGCGTCATGCCCCAGACCATCGAGGCGGTCGAGCACTCCAAGGCCGCAGGCGTACCGATGGTGGTCGCGGTCAACAAGATGGACAAGCCGAACGCCGATCCGGATCGCGTCAAGAACGAGCTGTCGCAGCACGGCGTGATCTCCGAGGAATGGGGCGGCGACACCCAGTTCGTGCACGTGTCCGCCCACTCCGGCGACGGTATCGAGGATCTGCTGGAGTCGATCCAGCTGGTTTCCGAAGTGCTCGAACTCAAGGCCGTACCCGAGGCGCCCGGCAAGGGCGTGGTGGTCGAATCCCGGCTCGACAAGGGCCGTGGCCCGGTAGCCACGGTGCTGGTCCAGAACGGCACCCTGAAGAAGGGCGATATCGTGCTTGCCGGCTTGCACTATGGCCGCGTGCGCGCCCTGACCAACGAGCTCGGCAAGCAGGTCGACGAGGCTGGTCCGGCCATGCCGGTCGAGATCCAGGGCCTGGATGGCACGCCGGAAGCTGGTGACGACTTCATGGTGCTCGACGACGAGAAGAAGGCGCGCGAAGTCGCCAACTTCCGCCAGGGCAAGTACCGCGAGGTGCGCCTGGCCCGTCAGCAGAAGGCCAAGCTGGAGAACATGTTCAGCCAGATGGGCCAGGAAGAAGCTGCCAAGCTCAACATCGTGCTCAAGGCCGATGTGCAGGGCTCCCTGGAAGCCATCAAGGGCGCGCTCGAAGAGCTGTCCACCGACGAGGTGCAGGTTTCCGTGGTGTCGTCCGGCGTGGGCGGTATCACCGGTACCGACGCCAACCTGGCGCTGGCTTCCGAGGCCATCGTGATCGGCTTCAACGTGCGTGCCGATGCCGCTGCCCGCGAGATCATCGAGCGTGAAGGGCTGGAATTGCGCTACTACAGCGTCATCTACCAGCTGATCGACGAGGTCAAGCAGGCCATGAGCGGCATGCTCGAGCCGGAGTGGAAGGAAGAGATCGTCGGTGTGGCCGAGGTCCGCGACGTCTTCCGTGCACCCAAGATCGGGGCCGTGGCCGGCTGCATGGTGGTCGAGGGAACCGTTCATCGCCACAAGAAGATTCGCGTGCTGCGCGAGAACGTTGTGATCTACGAAGGCGAGCTCGAATCCCTGCGCCGCTACAAGGACGATGTCAACGAAGTTCGCAACGGCATGGAATGCGGTATCGGCGTGAAGAACTACAACGACGTCCAGGTCGGCGACAAGATCGAGGTCTTCGATCAGGTCAAGGTCGAGCGGACGCTCTAAACGCTCGAGGAGTCGACCATGCGTGAGTTCAAGCGTACCGACCGTGTGGCCGACCAGCTCCAGAAGGAGCTGGCGGTCCTCATCCAGCGCGAGATCAAGGATCCGCGCCTGGGCATGGTCACCGTCAGCGGCGTCGAGGTCAGCCGTGACCTCGGCTATGCCGACGTCCACGTGACGCTGCTCGGCGAGCAGGATGCCGAGCGCATCAAGGAAAACATGGCGGTACTCAAGCGCGCCGCCGGTTTCCTGCGCAGCCAGATCGCTCGTCGCATCAAGTTGCGTCATGTGCCCGAGCTGCGCTTTCACTACGACGAGAGCGTGGTGCGTGGCCAGCGTCTCTCCTCGCTGATCGACGAGGCGGTGGCGAACGATCGCGACCGCCACGACGATGAGCCCGAGGGTGGCGATGACGAGCGCGGCGAGGGAGAGCGCGACTGATGGCGCGTCGCCGTCGTGGACTACCGGTGAACGGCGTGCTGTTGCTCGACAAGCCCCGGAGCGTGTCGAGCAATCATGCCCTGCAACGGGCAAGACGCCTGTTCCAGGCCCAGAAGGCGGGCCACACCGGTACGCTCGATCCGATGGCCACCGGCCTGCTGCCGATCTGTTTCGGCGAGGCCACCAAGTTTTCAAGCCATCTGCTGGAAGCCGACAAGGTGTACCGCACCCGGGTCGAACTCGGGACGGTGACCGATACCGGTGACGCCGAAGGCGAAGTGGTCGAGCGACGCGAAGTGCCGGCACTCGGTGAGGCCGGGCTGCGCGAGACGTTGACGCACTTCATCGGCGAGATCGAGCAGGTGCCGCCGATGCATTCGGCGCTCAAGCATCAGGGCCGCAAGCTCTACGAGCTGGCTCGTGAGGGCAAGACGGTGGAGCGTGCAGCGCGCCGTGTGACGGTGTATGATGCGCGCCTCCTCGCATGCGAGGAGGCAGCCTTCGAGATGGAGGTGCGGGTCAGCAAGGGCACCTACATCAGGACTCTGGCCGAAGATATCGGCCAGGCGCTGGGATGCGGCGGCCACATCAGTGAGCTGCGGCGTCTCAAGACAGGTCCCTTCGAGAGCGAGGGCATGTTGAGCCTCGAGGCTCTCGAGCGCTTGATCGAGGATGCGGCACAGGACTCGGCGCTCTTGCCGGTCGATGTGCTGGTCGCGCACCTGCCGCGCCGCGACATGAGCGCTGCCGGTGCCCGTTGCCTGCGCTTCGGCCAGGCGGCGACAGGAGAAGCGGGCGACTTGCCCGCCGACAGTTTGACCAGGCTCTATCACGCCGATGCCTTTCTGGGCCTCGGCGTGGTGACGGCGGCCGGGGATATCGCCCCCCGGCGCCTGCTGAGTTCCGCCGTGGCGGGCTCGGCATGAGCCAGCCCCGACGGGGCTGGGCGTGGGGACTGCAAATATGCGTGGTCCCCGACATTCATCATTCAGGCATATTGCTTACTGGAGAGACAGATGGCACTGACCGCTGAACAGAAAGCCGCGATCGTCAACGAATACGGCCGTGGTGAAAACGACACCGGTTCCCCCGAGGTTCAGGTGGCCCTGCTGACCGCCAACATCGACGGCCTGCAGGATCACTTCAAGACCAACAAGCAGGATCACCACTCGCGTCGTGGCCTGATCCGCATGGTCAACCAGCGTCGTAAGCTGCTCGACTATCTGAAGCGCAAGGATTTCGAGCGTTATCAGTCGATTATCCAGCGCCTCGGTCTGCGCCGCTAAGAAAAGGGTAATTCGCTACTGCGCTCGAGATCCTGGCCGCCGGCGGTGCTCGGACTCCTCATGTAGTTTCATCTACACTCCGGGTCCTGCGCGCCGGCGGCGACCAGCCTCTCATCGCTCATCACGCGAATTCCTCCTTTTCTTCACTGCAGGCCATTCGAAACGGGCAGCCCCAGGGCTGCCCGTTTTGCGTTTATGGGGATATCGCCGGTGGCCAGCACTCACGGAACAACATCCGGGCCACCACTTTGACCGATGAGCCGCATAACCGGTGGCCCTCGCGACCGTCAACACCTAAAATGGTCGCCGAGTCAAAACGACCCGAACATGAATCGAAAAGTTGAAGGAAGTCGCCGTGAATCCGGTCAAGAAAACATTTGAATACGGTCGCAGTACCGTCACCCTGGAAACCGGGCGTATCGCCCGCCAGGCCTCCGGTGCCGTGATGGTCACCATGGACGACACCGTGGTGCTGTGCACCGTGGTGGCGAAGAAGGACGTCAATCCCTCCCAGCCCTTCTTCCCGCTCTCCGTCCATTACCAGGAGAAGACCTACGCGGTCGGCAAGATTCCCGGCGGCTTCTTCAAGCGCGAGGGGCGTCCCACCGAGAAGGAAACTCTCACCTCGCGCCTCATCGATCGCCCGATTCGCCCGCTGTTCCCCAAGGGGTTCATGAACGAGGTCCAGGTCATCTGCACGGTGCTCTCCACCGATCGCAACCATGACCCGGATATCGCCGCCATGATCGGTACGTCCGCGGCCCTGGCGATTTCCGGTGTGCCCTTCAACGGTCCCATCGGCGCGGCTCGTGTCGGCTTCACCGAGGAACACGGTTACTTCCTCAACCCGTCCGTCGAGGAACTGGCCAGTTCCGAGCTCAACATGGTGGTGGCCGGCACCGAGAAGGCCGTGCTGATGGTCGAGTCCGAAGCCAACGAGCTGCTCGAGGACGAGATGCTGGGTGCGGTGCTCTATGGCCACCAGGAAATGCAGGTGGCGATCAACGCCATCCAGGAACTCGCCGCCGAGGCCGGCAAGCCGCGCTGGGACTGGCAGGCTCCCGCCGAGAACACGGCGCTCAAGGACGCCATGGCCAGCGGCTTCGAAGCCAAGGTCGGCGAGGCGTATCGCATCACCGACAAGATGCAGCGTCAGGATGCCCTGGCCGCCCTGAAGGACGAGGCGGTGGAGCAACTGGCCGGCGAAGAGGACGGAAAGTTCGATGCCGACGAGGTCAAGGGCGCTTTCGCCAGCCTCGAGAAGCGCGTGGTGCGCAGTCGCGTGGTCAAGGGCGAGCCGCGTATCGATGGCCGCGACCTGAAGACCGTGCGCCCCCTGGATATCGAAGTCGGCAGCCTGCCCAAGACGCATGGCTCGGCGATCTTCACCCGTGGCGAGACCCAGGCCGTCGTGGTGGCGACGCTGGGGACCCTGCGTGATGCCCAGTTGATCGAATCGCTGGAAGGGGAGCGCAAGGATCGCTTCCTGCTGCACTATAACTTCCCGCCCTACTGCGTGGGCGAGGCCGGTTTCATGGGTGGTCCCAAGCGTCGCGAGATCGGCCATGGCCGCCTGGCACGCCGGGGCGTGGAGGCCATGTTGCCTTCCGAGGACGAGTTCCCCTACACCATCCGGGTGGTTTCCGAGATCACCGAATCCAACGGCTCCAGCTCGATGGCCTCGGTGTGCGGCTCCTCGCTGGCCCTGATGGACGCCGGCGTGCCGATGAAAGCGCCGGTGGCGGGCATCGCCATGGGCCTGGTCAAGGATGAAGACGGCTTCGCCGTGCTCACCGATATCCTGGGCGACGAGGACCACCTCGGCGACATGGACTTCAAGGTGGCCGGTAGCGCGGAAGGCGTGACCGCCCTGCAGATGGACATCAAGATCGAGGGCATCAACGAGGAGATCATGGAGCAGGCGCTGCAGCAGGCCCATGAAGCCCGTCTGCACATCCTCGAGCAGATGAACACGGTGATCGGCCAGAGTCGTGAGGAAGTCTCCGAGAACGCGCCGTCGATGGCCACCATCAAGATCGACCCGGAGAAGATCCGTGATGTCATCGGCAAGGGTGGCGCCATGATCCGCAAGATCTGCGAGGATACCGGCGCTTCCATTGACCTGGATGACGACGGCACCGTACGCATCTATGCCGAGGAGAAGTCGGCGGCCAAGGCGGCCATCGACACCGTACTGGCCATCACCGCCGTGCCCGAGATCGGCAAGCTGTATCGCGGCAAGGTAGTGCGCATCGCCGACTTCGGTGCCTTCGTCAATATCATCCCCGGCACCGATGGCCTGGTGCACATCTCGCAGATCGTGCCCGAGCGGGTCAACGACGTGCGCGATTACCTGAACGAAGGTGACGAGCCGATCGTCAAGGTGCTCGACATCGACAATCGCAACCGGGTGAAGCTCACCATCAAGGAGATCACCCCCGAAGAGAAGGCGGCCTTCGAAGCCGAAGCGGCCGACGCCGAGCTGTAAAGCCCGGAGCTGAAGCTCGAGGCAAACCGCCCTTGCAGCGCAAGCTGCGAGGGCGGTTTCGTTTGGTCATCAAGGGAGAAGGATCATGGAAGACGCTCGCACGATCGGTGCCCGGGAGACGGCCGGCGCTCACTGGTGGGGCGTGGTCGCGGTGATGGCCGGCATCTTTCTGCTGGTCACCGCCGAGCAGTTGCCGATCGGCCTGCTGTCGCAGGTCGCCGTGTCACTGGGCGTGACGCCGGGTCTGGCCGGTTTGATGGTCACGGTTCCCGGCGTGGTGGCGGCCTTTTCGGCACCGCTGCTGCCGGTCGCCGTGGGGCGCCTGGATCGTCGCGTCATGCTGACCAGCCTGATGGTCTTGATGGTTGCCGGCAGCGCGTTGACGGTGCTCGCCGACAGCTTCGAGGTCCTGTTGGGCGCACGGGTGCTGGTGGGCATGAGCATCGGCGGCTTCTGGGCCATCGCCGGCAGTATCGCACCGCGCCTGGTGCCGGCCGACAAGGTGCCTAGGGCGATGACGGTGATCTTCGGCGGAGTGGCCGCCGCTTCGGTGCTGGGCGTGCCGGCAGGCACTCTGCTGGGGGAATACAGCCACTGGCGCGTGGCCTTCGGTGCCCTGGGTGGATTGAGCCTGATGACCGCCCTGGCATTGTGGGTCTGGCTGCCCCGACTCCCGCCCACCGAGCCGGTACGGCTGCGAATGCTCGGCCAGCAACTGGGGAATCGAGGCGTCCGGGTGGCGGTGATCGCCACGGGCCTGGTGGTGGTCGGCCATTTCTCCGCCTATACCTTCATCAGCCCCATTCTGCAGCAGATCAGCGGCATCGCCCGGAGCGATATCGGCAACCTGCTCCTGCTCTACGGCGCAGCCGGCATCATCGGGAACGTGGCCGCCGGTGCCTTCGCCGGTTATCACCCCTATCGCGCGGTGCTGGCAATACCGAGCCTGCTGTTGCTGGTCGTCGCCAGCTTCCCGTGGCTCGGCGTTCAGCCGGCGGGTGGCGTGGCTCTGCTGATGGGCTGGGGAGCGGCGTTCGGCAGCGTTTCGGTCAGCATTCAGACCTGGATCCTGCGCACGGCGCCGAATACCGAAGCCGCCACCGCGCTGATGGCCTTCGTGTTCAACCTGTCGATCGGCCTGGGCGCCATGGTCGGTGGAAGGGTCGTCGACGGCATCAGCCTGCCCGGTGTGACCTGGATGGCTGGCGGGTTCTTCCTGGTCGCCACACTACTGGTGTTGCGTACGCCGGCGAGCGTGGTTGGCGAGAAGACACGATAGAAAATGCCCCGGCAAGCGGGGCATCGTCTCTCGGTGAAAACAGCGGCAGGTCGTTGGTTCAGCGCTCGATGGCCAGGGCCACGCCTTGCCCGCCGCCGATGCACAGGGTCGCCAGGCCCTTGTGGGCGTCGCGGGCAATCATCTCGTGCACCAGGGTGACCAGGATGCGGCAGCCCGAAGCGCCGATGGGGTGGCCGAGTGCGATGGCACCGCCGTTGACGTTGACCTTGTCGGTATCCCAGCCGAGCTCCTTGTTGACCGACAGCGCCTGGGCAGCGAAGGCTTCGTTGGCTTCGATCAGGTCCAGCTCGTCGAGGCTCCAGCCGGCGCGTTCCATGCAACGGCGCGTGGCCGGGGCGGGACCGATGCCCATGATCGAGGGATCGACGCCGGCATTGGCGTAGGCCTTGATGCGTGCCAGTGGAGTGAGGCCGAGTGCTTCGGCCTTCTCGGCGCTGCACATCATTACCACGGCGGCACCGTCGTTGAGTGCCGAGGCATTGCCGGCGGTGACACTGCCGTCCTTCTTGAAGGCCGGACGCATGGCGCCGAGCTTCTCGGCGGTCACCTCGCGCGGGTTTTCGTCGGTGTCGAAGTGCACCGGGTCGCCCTTGCGCTGGGGAATGTCGATGCCGACGATCTGGCCCTTGAAGCGACCTTCGCGAATCGCGGCGGCGGCCTTCTGCTGGGAGCCGGCGGCGAATTCGTCCATGGCCTCGCGGGTGATGCCGTACTTTTCGGCCAGGTTCTCGGCGGTGATGCCCATGTGGTAGTCGTTGAAGGCATCCCACAGGCCGTCGTGGACCATGGAGTCGATGGCCTTCCAGTCGCCCATGCGCTGGCCATTGCGCGAGTTGGGCAGCACATGGGGGGAGAGCGACATGTTCTCCTGGCCGCCGGCCAGGATCAGCTCGGCATCGCCGCAGCGGATCGCCTGGGTGGCCAGGTGCAGGGCCTTGAGGCCGGAACCGCAGACCTTGTTGATGGTCATGGCGGGCACGGCCTCGGGCAGTCCGGCCTTGATGGACGCCTGGCGGGCCGGATTCTGGCCGGTGCCGGCTGTCAGCACCTGACCGAGCAGGACTTCATCCACCTGGTCGGCGGCCACGCCTGTGCCGGCGAGAATGTCCTTGATGACGTGGGCGCCCAGGTCGCTGGCGGGAATGCCGGCGAGAGAGCCGCCGAAGGCGCCGACGGCGGTGCGGCGTGCGGCGACGATCACCACTTCTGACATGATCATGACTCCTGAAATTTGCGGACGTGCCGACTTTCAGGATAGGCGACCATTGTGCGCTGCGGCAATCGTTGATTGCGGGAGAGTCTCTGGAGACGCCGCCGGGTGTCATGCCCGGCGGCGTTTTCGCTCAGGCCAGCTGGACGGGAATGGCGTTGCTGGTATGGCTGACCGCGTTGCCTTCCTGCAGATAGACCAGGGCCGGCTGGTGGGAGTCGAGCTCGGCGTCGGTGTACATGGCGTAGCTGCAGATGATCACCCGCTGGCCTTCGCTGGCCAGGTGGGCAGCGGCGCCGTTCACCGAGATCATCCTGGAACCTTCCTCGGCGCGGATGGCATAGGTGGTGAAGCGCTGCCCGTTCTCGACGTTGTAGATCTGGATCTGCTCGTTCTCGCGGATACCGGACATGTCCAGCAGCTCACCGTCGATGGCGCAGGAGCCTTCGTAGTTGAGCACGGCGTGGGTAACGCGGGCCATGTGCAGCTTGGCCTTGAGCATATGGGTGAGCATGGATGGGCTCCTCTTGTTGGCGCCCCGCTTCAGCGCGGCAGGGTCAGGCTCAGGTTGTCGATCAGGCGTGCCGGGCCGAGTTGCGCGGCGGCGAGCAGTACGGCGTCGCGCGTCGAGGCGTCGACCGGGCGGAGGTCGGCGGCACGCAGTTCCAGGTAGTCGGGCTCGAAGCCGGACTCGCGCAGGCGGGCCAGGCCCGTGGCGAGGGTGGGTTCGATCGCCGCACCGCCTTCCAGGGCATCGCGCAATTCGCGAAGGGTGCGTTGAAGGTCGGCCGCCGTGCGGCGTTGCTCGGTGCTCAGGTATCCATTGCGCGATGACAGCGCCAGGCCGTCCCGGTCGCGAACGATGGGCACGCCGACGATCTCGACCGGCAGGTGGAGATCATCCACCAGGCGCCGGATGACCGCGAGCTGCTGGTAGTCCTTTTCGCCGAAGCAGGCCAGGTCGGGCTGGACCAGGTTGAAGAGCATGGTGACGACGGTCGCCACGCCGTCGAAATGCCCCGGCCGTGAACCGCCACACAGACCTTCCGAGACCTCCGGCACACTGACGCGGGTCTGGGCGCTGCCGCCGCGCGGATAGAGCGTGGACTCGGCGGGGGCGAACAGCAGGTCGCAGCCGGCCTCGACGAGCTTTTGCCGATCCGCTTCCAGGGTGCGTGGATAGGCATCCAGGTCCTCGTCGGGGCCGAACTGCGTCGGGTTGACGAAGATGGTGGCGACCACGATGTCGGCGCGTCGACGGGCCTCGGCGACCAGGGCGAGATGGCCCTCGTGCAGATTGCCCATGGTCGGCACCAGGCCGATGGTGCGGCCCGCGCGGCGGTGGCCCGCCAGGGTCTCGCGCAGTTCGTGGATCTCCTGCAGGCATTGCATCAGAAACAGTGCTCCTCGGCCGGGAAACGGCGCGTCTTGACGGCTTCATGATAACGGCGGAAGGCGTCCGCGATGTCATCGGCCTCGGCCATGAAATTCTTCACGAAGCGGGGGCTGCGCCCCGGCGTCACGCCCAGGATGTCGTGCATCACCAGGATCTGGCCGTCGGTGTCGGGACCGGCGCCGATGCCGATGACCGGTACGTCGAGTGCCTCGGTGACGGCGCGTCCCAGGCTGGCGGGCACGCATTCCAGCAGGATGACCGAGGCACCGGCCTCGACCAGACGGCGGGCATCCTCGAGGATGCGCGAGGCTTGGTCGGCGTCACGGCCCTGGACCTTGTAACCGCCCAGTTGATGGACGGTCTGCGGCGTGAGGCCGAGGTGGGCGCAGACCGGCACGCCGCGCCGCGTCAGTTCGCGTATGCCCTCGGCCATCCAGGCCTCGCCTTCCACCTTGATCATCTCGGCGCCGGCGCGCATCAACTCGCCGGCATCCTCGAGCAGGCGCTCGGTGGTGGCGTTGCTCATGAAGGGCAGGTCGACCATCAGCAGGCTGGCGCCCTTGCCCCGGGCCACGCAGCGGGTGTGGTAACGCATGTCGTCGAGGGTCACCGGCAGGGTGCTGGAATGTCCCTGCAGCACCATGCCCAGGGAATCTCCGACCAGCAGGACCTCGATGCCGGCATCGCTGGCGGCATGGGCGAAGGTGGTGTCGTAGGCGGTCAGGCAGCTGAAGGCTTCACCGGCGCGCTTGTGGGCCTGCAGCGTGCTCAGGGTGACGGTTTTCATGGCGTGCTCTCGTTGTGTTGTCGGCCGACCGGCGGGGCCCGGGGCCATGTGTAACCGGTGATTGTTACCTGAATCCGGTTGGGGTGTCGATAGGTAACACGGCTTGGGCCGGTCAGGCGTTGGGTAACACCTTGGGAGGCATTCTCGTAGGCGGTGTCTCGTCCGACAGGGCGGCAGTCAGAGAAGCGATATCACGGCCGTCCGGCAGCACCAGGGACGGGGCGATCTCGGCCAAGGGCACCAGCACGAAGGCCCGCCGGGTCATTTCCGGATGCGGCAGCGTCAGGCGGGGGGTGACGAGGTGCTGCTCATCGAAGAGCAACAGGTCCAGATCCAGGGTGCGAGGGCCCCAGCGTTGTCCGCGGATTCGACCATGGCGCTGCTCGAGGGCCTGTAGCTGATCGAGCAGGGCCAGGGGCGACAGGCGAGTCTCCAGCCGGGCCACGGCATTGACGAAGTCCGGCTGATCCGCCGGGCCGACGGGCCGCGTGGCATAGAGCGAGGAGGCGTCGCAGCGTCGGGTCAGTGGCAAGCCGTCCAGCTCGTCCAGGGCGCGTTCGACATGGGCGCTCGGCACGTCCAGGTTGCTGCCGAGACCGATCCAGGCAAGGCTCATGTGTTGTTGTCGTCGGGATTGCGAGGCTTGCGCCGCCGCCGACGGCGCCGCTTGCGTGGTGCCGGGGTGCCGGCCGGGTCGGCGTCGACCTTGCCCAGCAGGCGACGCTGCTCGTGCTCATCGGCCTGCTGAAACGCGGTCCACCAGTCGCCGAGCCCGGGCTCGATCTCTCCGGCGGCCTCGCGCAGCAACAGAAAGTCGTAGGCGGCACGGAAGCGTGGATGGTCGCGAGTCTGAAAGACGCGCTTGCCGCGGCGCGAGGGCAGTCGCTGTTGGAGGTCCCAGATATCGCGCATCGGCAGGCTGAAGCGCTTGGGGATGGAGACATGCTGTAGCTGGCGAGATACCACCTGCTGCGATGCCGCCTGCAGCGCAGGAATCGGTGGCATGCCGTCCTGCTGGTGGGCGCGTTGGCGCAACTGGACGGGCCCCCACAGCAGAGCGGCGAACAGAAAGGCCGGTGTTACCGGTCGCTCTTCCTGAACGCGCTTGTCGGTGCTTGCCAGAGCCTGCTCGATCAGGCCTTCGGCCCAGGGCAACTCGTCGAAGGCTTCGTCGGCCTCGGGAAACAGCATGGCGAACAGCCCGTATTCCCTCAGCAACTGGAAGGTTTCGACGCCATGACCGGCCATGAACAGCTTGAGGACCTCGTCGAACAACCGGGCCGGTGGCACCTGCAGGAGCAGCGGGGCCAGTTCCTCGATCGGCTCCTCGGTGGCGCGAGCCAGACTGAAGTCGAGCTTGGCGGCGAAGCGTATGGCGCGCAGCATGCGTACCGGGTCTTCCCGATAGCGCGTGGCCGGGTCACCGATCAGCCGCAGGGTGCGGGCGTCGATGTCGCGTGCCCCGTCCGCAAAATCGTGGATCGAGAAATCGGCGATGTTGTAATACAGGGCATTGATCGTGAAGTCGCGGCGCAGCGCGTCTTCCTCGATGTTGCCCCAGACGTTGTCGCGCAGCAGCATGCCGTCGTCGGATTGCTGGGCGATGTGGTCGCCGTGATCGTCGTTGGGCTTGCCCCTGAAGGTGGTGACCTCGATGACTTCGCGACCGAAGCGCACGTGGACGATGCGGAAGCGGCGCCCGATGATGCGCGAGTTGCGGAACAGGTCGCGCACCTCGTCCGGCGTGGCATCGGTGGCCACGTCGAAATCCTTGGGCATGCGGCCCAGCAGCGCGTCGCGGATGCAGCCGCCGACAAGGAAGGCCTCGAACCCGGCATTGTGCAGGCGGTACAGCACCTTGAGCGCAGCGTCACTGAAGTGCTGACGCGATACGGGGTGTTCATCGCGGGGAATGATGCGCGGCACGGGGTCTCCAGCCGGCGCATCCTGAGGGCCGAACAGTGACTTGATATGCTCGCCCGGACTCTGCAGAAAGCGGGTAAAACCTTTGATCATGCGGTGATGTCGACTCGCGGGAGTACGAAGGAGAGTACGAAAAGCGTTGAGTGTAGCGGACACCCGACACCTTGCAAAGCGTGACGCTGTCGTGCGTGAAGTGCCGAGGGCTCATTCGGCCCGATGCCTGTGCCCTGTCTTGCCATGGTCGACACCTCGGCAGTCGGGCATCGGACGACATGGCGGCACATGGAACGCACGTAGAAAGGGGAGGCCGGTTGGCCTCCCCTGGATCAAGCAAGGTGCAGCATCCGTTGCTGCTGGTTCTTCTTCGTGATGGCGCATCGCCTTGAATACGCACCACAGTCACCAAGGAGTCTCAGGCAAGCATGTTGTTGTCTTTATTGACGTTCCTGGCGGCGACCGCCTCGTATTCAAAACAATAATCCAACCACGACGGCATGCCTGGCATACCTTCCCCCGGTGGCTTGTTGTTGTTACCGGGAGTGCACCCTGACGGCCCTTGTTCTTGTTGGTGGCCGATTGTCGGTGCGTCGCGTCCTGATTTCCGGCTTCGAGTTCTTGTTGTTGTTGACCTCGAAGGACTTGCGCCCATCGCCGTTGCTGTTCTTGTTGTCGGCATGGCGCCCAAGTGTCTCGACCCGAAGGGCTTGTTGTTGTTGGTTCGGGTCCTGCCACCGCGTTCGGTCATTGTTGTTGTTGGAGCCGTCGGTAGCATCCGGATTTGTTTTTCTTGCCCATAATGTTGCAGAGGCTGTGCCAATGGCTTGTAAATCCTTTTTATTCAATTGCTTATTGGATTTCATCATTTTGTCACTTCGATGCCCCAGGGACAGTGTTACCCAAACTGCCCCGAGATGGCGCACAGGCTGTGTGGGAAGGTAACAAATGGTGCGTAATGTGTATCCGAGGCCACATGAACAGGGCCTCGACCCGGCGAGGCAAGGCGTTGCACTTTAGTCGAGGTGGTGCGAAGCGGGATGGTGCGGTGTGGATCAGCCGGCGCTGCGGCGGGGGCCCTTCTTGCGGGGAATGCCCAGGCGCTGGCGGCGTTCCCACAGGCATTTGCGGCTGATGCCCAGTTTCTGGGCCAACTCGGTCTCGCTCATCTGGTCCTGATGTTCCAGTACGAAGTGCTGGAAATAGTCTTCCAGGGAAAGGTCATCGGTGTCGGCGTCGTCGTCGCCTTCCGGTGACTCGTCGAGGGACATCACCCTGGTTTCGGGGGCGGCAGACTGGCGTGGTGGCGCGGCGAGCCCCAGGTCGTCGGGATGGATGAGATGGCTTTCGGCGAGGATGACGCCGCGCTCCAGGGCGTTTTCCAGTTCGCGGACGTTGCCGGGCCAGGGGGCGTCGCGAATGACGCGTCGGGCGGCTCGGGAGAGGCGCAGACCTTCGCGGTCATGGCGTCGGCAGGCCTTGGCGAGCAGCGCATCGGCGATTTCCAGGATGTCGTCCTCGCGGTCACGCAGCGGCGGGAGGTCGATCTGCATCACGTTGAGGCGGTAATACAGGTCGAGACGGAATTCGCCGGTCTTCGACAGCGAGTGCAAGTCCCGGTGGGTGGCGGCGATCAGGCGCACGTCCACGTGGCGCGTCTCCACCGAGCCGATCTTGCGGATCTCGCCTTCCTGCAGGACGCGCAGCAAGCGGGCCTGGGCGTCGGGTGGCAATTCGCCGATCTCGTCGAGAAACAGGGTGCCGCGGTCGGCAGCTTCCACCAAGCCGGTGCGCGCGGCATTGGCGCCGGTGAAGGCGCCCTTCTCGTGGCCGAACAGTTCGGATTCGATCAGCGTCTCGGGAATGGCCGCGCAGTTGACGCAGATCAGCGGTGCGGCCGCGCGCTTGCTCTGCTGGTGAAGGGCGCGGGCGACCAGCTCCTTGCCGGTGCCGGATTCCCCCTGAATCAGCACGGTGACATCGGCAGGCGCGGTCTTGCGGATGCGCGAGTAGACGACCTGCATGGCCGGGCAGTTGCCGATCATCGTCTGCCGCTGGCCGCCCTCATCGGTGACAGCGGGCGGCTTGGCCTGTCGGGTGGCCTGCTGATGCAGCACGCGAGAGACGGTCTCGAGCAATTCGTCGTGATCGAAGGGCTTGGCGACGTAGTCGACCGCGCCGAGCTTGAGCGCTTCCACCGCCGAGCGCATGCTGGCGTAGCTGGTCATGATCAGTACCGGCACCGGGGCGGCGAGAGTGATGAGATCGGTGCCGGGCTCGCCGGGCAGGCGCAGGTCGCTGATCACCAGGTCGAAGCTCTGCGGATCGAGCTCGCGGGCCTCGGCCACGCAGCCGGCTTCGCTGACCTCATGGTCGTGACGTTCCAGCAGGCGCCTCAGGGCGCCGCGGATGATGGCTTCGTCTTCAACGATCAGTATCCGGCTCATGGGTGCTTTCGCCATTCTGTGGTTCGCCATTCTGTGGGTCGAGGGGTAGCCACAGATGGATGCGCGTACCGCTGGCCTGGCCGGCGGGCGGGGACTCTATCTCGATCTGGCCATCATGCTCGGCGACGATGCTGTAGACCAGCGGCAGGCCCAGACCCGTACCTTCCCCCGCCGGTTTGGTGGTGGTGAAGGGCTCGAACAGGTGGTCGCGCATCTGCGGGGCGATGCCGTGGCCTTCGTCGGTGATGGTCAGGTGCAGGCGTCGATCTTCCGGCATGGCCTCGACGATGACGCGATCTCCTGGCTCGCTGGCGTCCCG
The DNA here is from genome assembly GCF_000196875.2 of Halomonas elongata DSM 2581. Lineage (NCBI taxonomy): Bacteria > Pseudomonadati > Pseudomonadota > Gammaproteobacteria > Oceanospirillales > Halomonadaceae > Halomonas > Halomonas elongata. The sequence goes on along the minus strand of NC_014532.2, from coordinate 3,672,624 downwards.
GGCATTGCCCAGCAGGTTGATCATCACCTGCTGCAGGCGCTGCGCGTCCCCGATGACCGCCTGGTCGGTCGGGCAGCGGTTCTCGTATCGGACATCCTCCCCCGAGCGGGCGAGCCGGATCAAGTGCAGGGCCTCGTCGGTGACCTCGGCCATGCTGGTGGGAGCGAAGTCCGCGCCGGTGACGTGTCGGCCGCCATGGGCGAAGCCGACCAGCGAGCCGACGATCTTCGAGACGCGGTCGGTCAACGCCTGGATCTGGTCGGCCGTCTCGAGCAGGGCAGGATCGTCGGTGTCGTAACGCAGGTTCTGGGCCAGCGAGGAAATGCCGGTGATGGGATTGCCGATCTCGTGGGCGACACCGGTGGCCAACTGGCCGATGGAGGCAAGGCGGGCGGCGTGGACCAGTTCGTCTTCCAGCCACTTCATCTCGCTGTGATCCTCCACCAGGATGACATAGCCGCCGTCTTCCCCTTGCTCGCCCTGCAGGCCGGCGCGGTGCAGGGTCAGATAACGCTCGCCCCGCGACAGGCTGACCGGCTGCTTGTAGAGGCGGCCCTGCGGTGCGGCGAGAATCTGGCCGAGCAGGTCGTTCCAGGGAGCGGGCAGGGTGTCGCGGTGGGCGCCGATCACCGAGTCTCCCTCGATGCCGGAAAGCTCGGCCAAGGCGTCGTTCCACATCAGCAGCTCGCCATCCTCGCCGAAGGCGCACAGGCCGACGGGCAAGCGGGTCAGGGTGCGGCGATGGTAGCGTCGCAGGCCGTCGAGCTCGCGCGCCAGGCCGGTGAGCCGCGAGCGATAGGCCTCCAGTCGACTCTCGACGAAGTGGATGTCCTCGGTGGCGCTGGGGCCGTTGTGCCGATAGGGCAGGCAACGATCGACGATGTCCTGGGCCACCGAGGGGCCCATCAGGCCGGAGAGGTTGGCCTGGATGTGGTCGCGCAGGCGCCGCAGGGCATAGGGGCGCCCGTCGAGGGGCGACAGTCGCAGCGCGGTCAGGGCACGCTCGACCTCGCGCTGGGCCACGTCCTCGCCCAGTACGCGGGCCAGGTGGCGCTTGAATTCGGCGCCATTGGCCGCGACCAGGGGCAGCCGCATGGGCCGTACCACGGCGTCCACGGAGCAGGCCTCGGCCGCCGCACGCTCCCCGGCCGAGGTCCGGGTGGCCAGGGAGACGAGGATGAAGGTCAGGATATTCGCCGCCAGCGAGACCAGGGTGACGCTGTACCAGGCGGGCTCGCCGGCCAGGACATCCAGTCCCGGCGGCAGGAACACCATCGGAGGATGCTCGGTGAGCAGCGGCACCCACAAGCCGGCCAGCCAGATCGCCAGGCCGACCACGAGACCGGAAACCATGCCCTTGCGGTTGGCGCCCGGCCAGTACAGCAGGGCCAGCATGCCCGGCAGGCACTGGGCCATGCCGACGAAGGAGGCCAGGCCCAGGGTGGAGAGATCGTGGTGCACGCCGACCAGGCGATAGAACAGCCAGCCTCCGACGATCACCGCGGCGATCAGGCCGCGGCGCAGCCAGCGTAGCCAGCGATAGAGGTCGGGTTGGGCGATCGGTGGATGCGCCACCAGTACGAAGTGATTGAGGATCATCCCCGACAGGGCCAGCGAGATGATGACCATGGTACCGCTCGCCGCGGCCAGGCCGGCGATGAAGGCCAGGCCGCCGACCCACCACGACGAGGACAGGCCGAAGGCCAGATAGGCGGCGCCGGCACCTACCTCGTCGACCCCCAGGCGCTGCGTGGCCCACAGGATCAGCGGTATCGGCAGGGCCATCAACAACAGGAACAGCGGCAGTGCCCAGCTGGCCTGGAGCAGGGTACGTCGGTCGAGGGTCTCGGCGAAGGTGATGTGGAACATCTGCGGCATCAGAAAGGCCGCCGAAAAGAACAGCAGCAACAGCGTGCGCCACTGGGCCGGATCGAGCTGGGCGATGCGGGTCTGGTCGACGTGTCCGGCACCGTCGAGCCAGGTCTGGAGATCGGCGGGGCCGTCGAAGACGCCGAAGAGGGCCACGGCACCGAGGGCCAGCATGGCGACCAGCTTGACCAGCGACTCCAGGGCGATCGCTGCCAGCAGGCTGTCGTGCCGGGTGTTGAGGTGCGTGTGGCGAGCGCCGAACAGCATGGCGAACAAGGCGATCAACAGGCTGAAGCCCAGGGCCAGCAGGGAGGGCGAGCCGACACCGCTGAGGCGATGGATGGCATGGCCCATGGTCTGGATCTGCAGGGCCAGCAAGGGCAGCACGGCCAGCAGGCTGACCAGGGTCAGCAGGGTGCCGACCCAGCGCGAGCGAAAGCGAAAGGCGAACAGGTCGGCCAGCGAGGAGAGCTGGTGGGTGCGGGTCATGCGCTGGATCGGCACCAGCAGTACCGGTGCCAGCAGGAAGGCGCCGGCGGCGCCCAGGTAGTAGGCCAGATACCCGAAGCCGTAGTGGCTGGCGAACTCGAGGCTGCCGTAGACCGCCCAGGCGCTGGCATAGACGCCGAGTGCCAGGGTGTAGACGACCGGGTGGCGTACCAGTCGGCTCGGCAGCCAGCCGCGATCGACGGCCAGCGCGCCGAGAAACAGCAGGGACAGATAGCCGATGCCGAGTGCCAGCAGGCCGGGGAGGTTGAGGCTCATGGTGCGAATGCCTTCCTAGCGCTGTTCATCGAGCTTGCGCTTCTGTTCCAGCCACAGGGTCAGGGCGATCAGTCCGCCCCAGATGAGAAAGGGGCGGTACCAGGCGGCGCCGGGATTGGCCCAGCCGCTCATCAGCAGCGGCGAGAACAGATAACCGCCGAAGACCAGGAACAACATGATGCGATAGACGTACATGAGCCTCCTCAGCGTTGAGCGGCGTGCGGTTCGCGTTTTTCGGCGGTTGCCTGCAGGCGTTGCGGTGACCAGTGCGCGATGGCCCAGTCGAGTTGCGCGCTCGCCGGTTCGGTGGCCAGCGCCGCGGGTGGCGCCTGATCGAGGGCGACCAGGGCGCGATGCAGCAGGGGGCGCGCGGCCTCCGCCTGTTCCGGCAGGGCCGGCGCCAGGTTCTGTTTCGACAGCTTCTGCCCATTGTCAGCGAGGATCAATGGCAGGTGCAGGTAACGAGGTTCCGGCAGTGCCAGGGCGTGCTGGAGCTGGCGCTGCCAGGGCGTGTTGTCCAGCAGGTCGAAGCCGCGAACGACATCGGTGATGCCCTGGGCGCCATCGTCCACCACCACGGCGAGCTGATAGGCCCAGAGATCGTCCTTGCGCTTGAGGACGACATCGCCGAGGGCGGCGGGATCGAAGCGTTGCAGGCCGAACAGTCGATCCTGCCAGACGATCGGGCGCGGGCCGAGGTCGCTGCGCAGGCGCCAGGCCAGGGGCTTGTCCGGCTCGCGAGGACCTGTCCGGCACCAACCGGGGTAGATGGGATGATCCCGCCATTGCTTGCGTGAGCAGCTGCAGGGGTAGGCCAGGCCCTGGGCCTCGAGCCTGGCGAGTGCCGCCTGATAGGCGCCGTCGCGGTCGTGTTGCCAGTGGACCGGGCCATCCCAGTGCAGGCCGAAGGCCTCGAGCTGGCGCAGGATGGTGTCTGCCGCGCCGGCCGGACAGCGCGGCGGGTCGATGTCCTCGATACGCAGCAGCCAGTGGCCTTGTTGATGGCGGGCATCGAGATAGCTGGCCAGCGCCGCGATCAGCGAGCCGAAGTGCAAGGGGCCCGAGGGTGTGGGGGCGAAGCGGCCACGATAGACGCTCATGGACGGCTCCGGGGCGGATCTGGGAAGTGCTGCCGACTCAGCGGTGCCTGGGCCCGGCTGTCGTCAGCGCCTCCCGGGTGACGGGGCGCCGGGCCGTGCGGGCCCGACGCGGAAAGTCGATGACAGCGCCGCCTCAGCCGCCGAGCTGCTTTTCCTTGAGTTCGGCGAGGGTCTTGCAATCGACGCACAGCGTGGCGGTGGGGCGCGCCTCGAGGCGGCGAATGCCGATCTCGACGCCGCAGGCCTCGCAGAAGCCGTAGTCGTCCTCGTCGATCTTCTCGATGGTCTCGTTGATCTTCTTCAGCAGCTTGCGCTCACGATCGCGGGTGCGCAGTTCGAGGCTGAAGCCCTCTTCCTGAGTGGCGCGGTCGGCCGGGTCGGCGTAATTGTTCGCCTCTTCCTGCAGGTGGCGAACCGTGCGGTCGACCTCTTCCATCAGCTCCTGCTTCCAGCCCAGCAGGATCTGCCGGAAGTGCTCGAGCTGCTTCTCGTTCATGTACTCTTCACCCGGCGCCGGCTCGTACGGGGTGAATTTCTTGGGCGCTTCCATCTTCTGTTCGGCTACTGGCATGGGACTGCCTCGCTACTTTAGTGACTGCTGATCAATACCCGCCGCGGTGCTAAGGTATCTCACGCCAAAGGGATGCTTGTTTAGCGAAAAAATGGCGACTTTGCAAGACCCATGTTCCACGGGGAGCCGTGAGACTGCGTCGGCGTGCCAAAAGTCGTAACATGCCATTTTTGACCATGGCGAGCGTGAAAGATGCCCGCCGGCGGCGCTCACGGGCAAGGAGTGGCCGTTCACGTGCAGAGGAGACAGCCATGTCCTGGAGCTCGCGTCTGGAGGGCGTTGCCCCCTTCCGCGTGATGAATCTGCTGGAAGCCGCCCAGGCCCGCGAGGCGGCCGGACACGATGTCATCCACCTGGAGATCGGCGAACCGGATTTCCCGACGCCGAGGCCGGTCCTCGAGGCGGGGCAGCAGGCCCTGAGCGCAGGCCATACTCGCTATACGCCGGCCGCTGGCCTGCCGGCATTGCGCGAGGCCATCGCGGAGCACTACGCCGAGCGCTTCGGCGCCGAGGTGGCGCCCGAGCGTATCCTGGTCACGCCCGGGGCCTCCGGTGCGCTGCTGCTGGCCAGTCAGTTGCTGGTGGAGCCCGGCGATCGCGTACTGATGGCCGATCCCACCTATCCGTGCAATCGCCACTTCATGGCGCTGGCCGGTGCCGAGATCGACGCCGTACCGGTCGATGGGCAGAGCGGCTGGCAACTGGATGCTGAGCTGGTGGCAAGGCATTGGCGGGAGAGCACCCGCCTGGCCATGCTGGCATCTCCCTCGAACCCCACCGGCCACATGCTCGATGCCGGGCAGTTGGGCCGGGTGGCGAGCGCAGTAGCCGAGCGCGGCGGGCATTTGCTGGTCGATGAGATCTATCAGGGGCTGACCTATGACCTGGCGCCCCTGTCGGCGACCGCGGTGGCGCCGGAGTCCTTCGTGGTCAACAGCTTCTCCAAGTATTTCGGCATGACCGGCTGGCGCCTGGGCTGGCTGGTTGCCCCCGAGGCGGCGGTCGAGCCGCTCTCCCGGCTGGCGCAGAATGTCTTCCTGGCCGCCTCGACGCCGGCACAGCACGCCGCCCTGGCGGCCTTCCGGCCCGATTGCCTGGATCTGCTCGAACAGCGTCGCGTCGAGCTGCAGCGCCGCCGCGACGCCCTGCTCGATGGCCTGGCCTCGCTGGGGCTGGCGCCGTCGCTGCCGCCTCAGGGCGCCTTCTACCTGTGGCTGGACATCTCGCGCTACAGCGACGACAGCGAGACGTTCTGCCTGCGTTTTCTCGAGGAGGAAAACGTCGCCATCACGCCGGGGACCGACTTCGCCCTGCAGGGTGGCGAGCATCATGTGCGCATTGCCTTCACGACCGATGTCGGTCGGCTGGAGGAGGCTGTCGGGCGTCTCGGGCGTTTTCTGACGCGCCAGCGGGGACGGGCCTGATGCGATACCCCGAGTTGGCGGCCGGCACCCTGCTGCGGCGCTACAAGCGCTTTCTGGCCGATGTGCGTCTCGACGATGGGCGTGAAGTGGTCGCCCATTGCCCGAATACCGGTTCGATGCGCGCGGTCAACGTACCCGGCTGTCGGGTCTGGCTGGCGCCGAGCGACAAGCCCGAACGCAAGCTGGCCTGGACCTGGGAGCTGATCGAGTTGCCTCAGCCGGATGGCGGCCTGGCGCTGGCCTCGGTGCATACGGGGCGCGCCAATCGCATCGTCGAGGAGGCGTTGCGGGCAGAGGTCGTGGATGAGTTGTCCGGTGTCGGCAAGTGGCGTCGCGAGGCGCGGGTCGAGGGGGCGCGCCTGGATTTCCACCGCCCGGGAGAGGACGGGCGCGATACCTATGTCGAGGTCAAGCAGGTCACCCTGCGCGAGACGGACGGCCACGGTTATTTTCCCGATGCGGTCAGCGAGCGTGGGCGCAAGCATCTGGAAACGCTGGCGACTCTGGCGGCCGAGGGGCAGCGTGCCGTTTTGCTGTTTTTCGTGGCCCACGAGGCCATCGCCGATGTGGCGCCGGCCGCGCATCTGGATCCGGCCTATGCCGAGACCCTGCACCGGGTGGCCGGGCAGGGCGTCGAGATCATGGCGCGGGGAATCGACGTCGAGCGCAGTGATGACCAGCGCCCCCTGGCCATTCGACTGGGGGAGGCGCTGCCGGTGCGGCTCGGGTGAGGCGGCTCATCCGAAGGGCTTTACACCCTGGCGTGTGTTGCTGCGACGGGTGACTCGGAAGATGGCGATCTCGCCGAGCAGGTTGGGCCACAGCCGCGAGGCCCAGTGGTCGCGATAATCGCCGGCGCCCACCGCCCGGTCGACGATCACCAGGTCCTTCTGGCGGCACAGGTGCTCGAAGTCGTTGAAGGTCGACAGGTGGATGTTGGGCGTGTCGTACCAGGCATGAGGCAGGGATTTCGATACCGGCATGTAGCCGCGCAAGCCGAGATGCACGCGGTGGCGCCAGTAGGCGAAGTTGGGGAAGGTGATGATGCATTCCTCGGCGACGCGCAGCATCTCGTCGAGCATCCGATCGGGGCGGCGCAGGGCCTGCAGGGCCTGGGTCATCACCACCAGGTCGCAGGCATCGTCCTCGAAGTTGGCCAGCCCGTCGTCGAGGTTCTGCTCGATGACGTTGACGCCGCGTGCCAGACAGCGGGTGATGCCCTCGGGGTCGATCTCCAGGCCGTAGCCGGTGACGTTCTTGTCGCGGGCCAGCGCGGCGAGCAGGGTCCCGTCGCCACAGCCCAGGTCGAGCAGGCGGGCGTCTTGCGGGACCCAGTCGTAGATCAGCTTCAGGTCGGTGCGCATCATGAGCGGTCCTCCAGGCCCTGGTCGTGTGCCACGCGCTCCATGAAGGCGGTGAATATCGCCTGGTAGCGAGGTTCGGGCAACAGGAAGGCGTCGTGGCCATGCGGCGAGTCGATGTTGGCGTAGCTGACCGACTTGCCGGCCCGGATCAGGGCGTTGACCAGCTCCCTGGAGCGCGAGGGAGGGAAGCGCCAGTCGCTGGAGAAGCTGACCACCAGAAAGGGGCAGGTGGCGGGGGCCACGGCCGCCGAGAGGTCGCCGTCATGGTCGGCGGCGGGATCGAAGTAGTCCAGGGCCTTGGTCATCAGCAGGTAGGTATGGGCGTCGAAGGATGACGAGAAGGTATCGCCCTGGTGACGCAGGTAGGACTCCACCTGAAACTCCACGTCATAGCCGAAGTTGAGATCGGCGCTGCGCAGGTCGCGGCCGAACTTGCTGCCCATGGCGTCTTCCGACAGGTAGGTGATGTGGCCGACCATGCGAGCCAGCTTGAGGCCGCGCCGGGGGAGGGTGCCGTGGTCGGCATAGCGCCCGTCGAAGAAGTCGGGATCCGAGCGGATGGCCTGGCGGGCGACCTCGTTGAAGGCGATGTTCTGCGCCGACAGCTTGGGCGTCGCCGCGATCACGCCGGCATGGGCGATGCGATCGGGATAGGACAGCGCCCACTGCAGCACCTGCATGCCGCCCAGGCTGCCGCCGATGATGGCGGCGAAGCGCTGGATGCCGAGGCGATCGGCCAGCCGCGCCTGGCTGTGCACCCAGTCGAGCACCGTCATCATCGGGAAGTCTGGCCCCCAGGGCTCGCCGGTCTCCGGATTGAGGCTGGTGGGGCCGGTGCTGCCGTGGCAGCCGCCGAGGTTGTTCAACGACACCACGAAGAAACGCTCGGTATCGATGGACTTGCCTGGCCCGATGTGGGCATCCCACCAGCCGGGCTTGCGATCCTCCGGCGAATGGAAGCCGGCGGCGTGATGGTGCCCGGACAGGGCGTGACAGATCAGTACGGCATTGCTGCGCTCGGCATTGAGCGTGCCGTAGGTCTCGTAGACCAGATCATAGGCCGGCAGCGTCTTGCCGCAGGCCAGCTCCAGGGGGTCGTCGAAGTGCGCCGTGCGCGGCGTCACCAGGCCGACCGATTCGCGCGGCATCTCGGTCATCAGGCGTGTCGTGTCCTGTCGTTATGGTGTTGTGTATGAATCTCAGAGGCCGACCAGCACACCGACGACGCCAGCGGCCCGGGTCAGCGAGCCGACCACGATACCATCGATCAGGTTGATGGCGATGAACACCACGATGGGCGACAGGTCGAGCATGCCGAGCGGCGGGATGACACGGCGCACCGGCGCCATGATCGGTTCCACCAGTTGCATGATCAGCAGTGCGCCGGGATGACTGGCGCGTGGCGCCACCCAACTGAGGATGATCATCGCGATCAGTGCGAAGAAGTAGATCTTGAGGATGGCATTGGCCAGCGCGGCCACCGCGCCGATGGCCAGGCTGCTCAGCGGCGCCATGCCATACCCGGCGATCTGCAGGATGACGATGATGGCGATGAGCTTGAGGACCAGGCCGCTGGCCAGGGTGGCCAGATCGAAGCGTCCCATCACCGGCCCCAGGAAGCTCTGGAAGGGGCGCACCGCCGGTTGGGTGATCTTGACCACCGACTGGCTGATGGGGTTGTAGTAGTCGGCCCGGGATGCCTGCAGCAGAAAGCGCAGCATCAGCAGGAACAGGTAGATATTGACGAGGGTGTTGACCAGCAGCAGGCCGGCGTTTCCCAATTGACTGCCCATCAGGGCTCCTCCGTGTCCGTGGTGTTTCAGCGCTTGCCGAGTTCGTCGGCCATTTCGCCCGCACGCTCGGCGCAGGCACGCATCGCGCCCTGCATGATGTCGCGCAGGCCGGCGTTTTCCAGGTGTTCGATGGCGCGTTCGGTGGTGCCGCCTGGCGACATCACGTTGCGCTTGAGCTCGCCTGGTGTCTTGTCGCTGTCCATGGCCATGCGGGCGGCGCCATAGGCGGTCTGCATGGCGAGTCGGCGTGCCGTGTCGGCGGGCAGACCGAGGTCGGCACCGGCTTGCTCCATGGCCTCGAACATCAGGAAGAAATAGGCCGGGGCGCTGCCGGAGACGGCGGTCACGGCCTCGAGCAGGGCTTCGTCATCGACCCACTCGACCAGCCCCACGGCCTCGAGCAGTTCACCGGCGATGCGCTGCTGGTCGTCCGTGACCCGGGCGTTGGCATACAGGCCGGCGGCTCCGGCGCCGACCAGCGACGGCGTGTTGGGCATGCAGCGTACCACCGGCAGCTCGCCGCCGAGCCAGTGCTCGAGGGTATCGGCGGGCAGGCCGGCTGCCACCGAAATGATCAGCGGCTTGCGGGCCTGGACGGCATCGCGCATGCCGCTGCAGACGTCCTGCATGATCTGTGGCTTGACCGCCAGGACCACCACGTCGGCCTGGGCCACGGCGCTGGCGTTGTCGGTTGCGGTGTGAATGCCCAGGCGTTCGCGCAGTGGTGCGAGCACGCTGTCATCGGGCGAGGTGGCGGTAATGGCATCGCGAGGATAACCGCTGTCGATCATCCCGCCGATGATCGCGCCGGCCATGTTGCCGGCGCCGATGAAGGTGACTTGGCTTGCCATGCGGTGTGTCCTGTGTAAGTGACGATGATGGCCCGACGGCGTGCCGGCGGGCGTGAAATTTCAGGGGCGCTGGCGTGCGCCGAAGATGGCAGTGCCCAGGCGCACCAGAGTGGCGCCTTCCATCACTGCTGCCTCCAGGTCGTCGCTCATGCCCATCGACAGTGTATCCAGTGGTGCCTCGGGGAGTCGTGTGCGCAATGACTCCAGGGCTTCACGCAGCCGGATGAAGGGCCGTCGTTGCTCGTCCGGATCGGCGCAGGGCGCCGGAATCGCCATCAGGCCACGCAGCCGCAGATTCGGCAAGCCATGTACGGCCTCGGCCAGGGCCGGAAGCTCGGCGAGCGAGATGCCTGACTTGCTGGCCTCGTCGCTGATGTTGACCTGCAGGCAGACGTTCAAGGGGCCCAGCGAGGCCGGACGTTGAGCATCGAGACGCCGCGCGAGGCGCTCGCGGTCTACGCTATGAATCCAGGCGAAATGTTCGGCGACGATGCGGCTCTTGTTGGACTGCAACGGGCCGATGAAATGCCAGACGATGTCGTCCAGGTCCGCCAGTTCGGCCTGCTTGTCCAGGGCTTCCTGAACATAGTTTTCGCCGAACTCGCGCTGCCCGAGCCGCCAGGCCTCGCGGATCATGGCGGCGGGCTTGGTCTTGCTGACCGCCAGCAGACGAGCGTCGTCATCGGGGCGACCCGCGGCATGCAATGCTGCCGCGAGGCGCTCGCGTACGGCGGTCAAGGACTCGGAAAGCGCCGGATCCGTCATTTCGTGTGGTCCGTCATGTCAACAGGAACCCCTGTAACAGGGAGCGAGGGAATCGCATGAATATTACCGAACTGCTGGCAGCCTCGGCAAAGCGGGGCGCCTCCGATCTGCATCTGTCGGCAGGCATGGCACCGATGATGCGCGTCGACGGCGAGCTGGAAGCGCTCGATGGGCCGCCCGTCGATGACCCGACCTTGCGCAGAGAACTTCGAAGACTGCTCGGTGAGTCGCATTGGGCAACCTTCGAGTCCGAGTTGGAAGTCGACGTTGCCCTGGAGCTTCCCGGCGTGGCGCGTTTCCGGGGCAACGTCTTCCAGCATGGCCGGGGCATCGGCGCGGTGTTTCGCACCATCCCCGGCGATGTGCCTGGACTGGCTGCGCTCGGCATGGCGGATACCCTGGGGGCTCTGGCCGAACTGCGACGCGGACTGGTGCTGGTGACGGGGCCCACTGGTTCGGGCAAGAGCACGACCCTGGCGGCGCTGGTCAATGCCATCAACGAGACGCGCCGCGAGCACATCCTGACCATCGAGGATCCGGTGGAGTTCGTGCATCACGGCAAGCGGTGCCTGGTCAGCCAGCGCGAGGTGTCGCGGGATACCCGGAGCTTTGCGGCGGCCTTGCGCAGCGCGCTGCGCGAGGATCCCGATGTCATCATGGTCGGTGAAATGCGCGACCTGGAGACCATGCGGCTGGCGCTGACTGCCGCCGAGACGGGGCACCTGGTACTGGGAACCCTGCATACGCTCTCGGCGGCCAAGACCATCGATCGCATCATCGATGCCTTCCCCGGCCCCGAACAGGGCATGGTGCGGGCGATGCTGTCGGAATCCCTGCAGGCGGTCGTCTCGCAGGTGCTGTTGAAGCGCTGTGGGGGCGGGCGCGTGGCGGCTCATGAAGTCATGGTCGCCACGCCGGCGGTGCGTAACCTGATTCGCGAGGACAAGGTGGCGCAACTCCATTCGGTGCTGCAGACCGGCGCCGCCCAGGGCATGCAGACACTGGACACGGCGCTGGCGCGGCTGGTGGCCGAGGGTGTGGTGGCGCCTGACGAGGCGCAGTCGCGGGCGCGCGCTCCCCTGAGGCGGTGACGCCGGGGTCAAGGCGCGTAGATGCCTCCCAGGATGCGTGGCCCGGCGGCGCCGGTGACCGAGGGCAGGTTGCCCGGCAATTGCACGAGTCTTCTCCAGGCCAGCCAGGCGAAGGCGCCCGCCTCGAGCCAGTCGGCGGGCCAGCCGAGGCTGGCGCTGTCTTCCAGCGGCGTGTCGGGCAACCGCCTGGCCAGCCTGGCCAGCAAATCGGGATTGTGGGCGCCGCCGCCGCAAGGGATCAGGCGCTCGGGCGAGGGGGCTTCGAGGCGCTCCCTGGCCATCTCGATGCCCATCGCGATGCTGGTGGCCGTGAGTTCGGCCAGCGTCGCTTGTACGTCCTGCGGGCGCTCGCCTCCGGACAGTCGCGCCTCCAGCCAGTCGAGATTGAACAGTTCGCGCCCGGTGCTGCGCGGCGGAGGCTGGTGAAAGAACGGCTCGTCCATGAGTCGCTCGAGAAGGGCCTCGTCGACCCGCCCGGAGGCCGCCCAGGCGCCATTCTCGTCGAAGTGACCGTCACGGTGCCGGGCATGCCAGGCGTCCAGCAGCGCATTGGCGGGGCCGGTGTCGAAGCCAAGTGGCGAGCGAGCATCGCCTTCGGGCGGCAGCAGGGTGAGATTGGCGAAACCGCCGAGGTTGAGGATGGCCCGCCATTCGTCGGGGACTCTGAAGAGTGCCTGGTGAAAGGCGGGAGCCAGGGGAGCGGCCTGACCGCCTGCGGCGAGATCGCGGCGCCGGAAGTCGGCGACCACGCGACAGCCGGTCAGCTCGGCCAGCAGGCTGGGGTTGTCCAGCTGCAAGGTATAGGCGGGGCCGCCATCGTGACCTGCCGGCGCGTGTTCGATGGTCTGGCCATGGCTGCCGATGGCGACGATGCGTGAAGCCGGGATGTTCTGCTTGGCGAGCAAGGTGCCGACCGCCCCGGCCTGTAGTCGAGAGAAATCGGCCTCGGCACGAGCCAGCTCGGCGAAGCTGATGCGCTCGGCGTGGCAGAGGCGCCACAGGAGGTCTCTCTGGTCTGGCGGGATCGGTTCGCCGTGGGTCGCCAGGAGTCGTGGTGGTGTGTCGGGGGCAATGTCGACCAGGGCGGCGTCGATGCCATCGAGACTGGTGCCGGACATCAGGCCGATGAATAAGCTCATGAGGACTCCCGGGATAGGCTCAACCGTCGTTGCGGAGCATGATAGCATTGGCGCGGTACAGTCGCCGATCAAGGTCCCGGGAGGACCGTCTTGCCGAGTGGAGAGGAGAGAATGACCGATGTTGCCGACGCGCTAGCCTTGCTCAAGCGCGGTACCCACGAGATTCTTCTGGAAGAAGAGCTGGAGAAGAAACTGGCCTCCGGCCGTACCCTGCGCATCAAGGCGGGGTTCGATCCCACCGCGCCGGACCTGCACCTGGGGCACAGTGTGCTGCTGACCAAGATGCGTCAGTTTCAGGATCTCGGTCATGAGGTCATTTTCCTGATCGGCGATTTCACCGGACGCATCGGCGATCCCACCGGCAAGAACGTGACGCGCAAGCCGCTCACGGAAGAGGAAGTGAGAGCCAACGCCGAGACCTACAAGGAACAGGTCTTCAAGGTGCTCGATCCTGCCAAGACCGAAGTACGCTTCAATGCCGAATGGTTCTCCTCCATGAGTGCCGCCGACATGATCGAGCTGGCGGCCCAGAGCACCGTGGCACGCATGCTCGAGCGTGATGATTTCGAGAAGCGCTATCGTGCCGGCCAGTCGATTTCCATCCACGAGTTTCTCTATCCGCTCGTGCAAGGCTATGACTCCGTGGCGCTGGAGGCCGACATCGAACTCGGCGGTACCGACCAGAAGTTCAACCTGCTGATGGGCAGGGAGGTACAGAAGCACTTCGATCAGGAGTCTCAGGTCGTCATCACCATGCCGCTGCTGGAGGGGCTGGACGGCGTCCAGAAGATGTCCAAGTCGTTGGGCAACTATGTCGGGGTCGACGAAGCGCCGGGCGCCATGTTCAACAAACTGGTGTCCATGCCCGATAGCCTGATGTGGCGTTATTTCGACCTGCTTTCTCTGAAGAGCAATGAGGAGATCGACGCGCTCAAGCACTCTGTGGAGCAGGGGGCGAATCCCCGGGATATCAAGATGGAGCTGGCGCGCGAGCTGATCGGTCGCTATCACGGTGAAGAAGCGGCGGCCAATGCGCACCGCAGTGCCGGTAATCAACTGGCCGACGGCGAGTTGCCCGAGGACCTGCCCGAAGTGGACGTCGACTTCGAGGGAAGTGACCGGGCGCCCATCGCCGCCGTGCTCAATCGCGCCGGGCTGGTGCAGAACAGCGCCCAGGCCAAGGACATGCTGGGCAACGGTCGGGTGAAGGTCGACGGCGAGGTGGTCGCCCGCGATCATATGCTCGATACCGGCAAGCGTTACGTGATTCAGGCCGGCAAGAAACGCTATGCGCGAGTGACGCTCACCTGACACCCGCTCCCCCCGTGCGACAAGGCCACAAACGCCCGCCTCGAGCGGGCGTTTTCGTCGCCGGCCGGGGCGTGAGGTTGTCCACAGCCGGTCTGTGGTGCGAGAGGTTGTGGATGAACTGTCATCGGCTTGCTATCTTTTCTTCACGTTCTTGTCGCAAAGGGCTTGCATCGCCGGCCTGATATCCGTAAAGTACGCATCCGCTGCCGGCGACGGGCAACGTTGCAGGCGGTGAAGGGTGGCAGAAGCGCCTGTTTTTCTTAGGGTTTTTCGAATCGCTTTGGAATTCGCCGGTTGACAGGAACGCCGATTTCGGTAAAATGCTCGCCACTCGCTACCGAGCCCGCTGAGGGTTCAGTTCGGAGTCGCCTCAACGAGGTTTGTGTCGCTCTCGGCAAGATCGAGCTTGACGCCAGGCGCCGAATCGGTAGAATACGCCTTCCTCACGAGGCGCTGCGCCACGGGCCGGCAACGTGAGATGCTCTTTAACAATCGATCAGGTAATTCATGTGGGCGCTTGTCGGGATGTCGGTGACCAGTCACCGAAAATCAAGACAAGCGACTCGTCAAACGAGACGTTTGAATCTTGAACCAGGTTTGGTTCCGCCTAAGGAACTATCAGACTTTTAACTGAAGAGTTTGATCATGGCTCAGATTGAACGCTGGCGGCAGGCCTAACACATGCAAGTCGAGCGGAAACGATCCTAGCTTGCTAGGAGGCGTCGAGCGGCGGACGGGTGAGTAATGCATAGGAATCTGCCCGGTAGTGGGGGATAACTTGAGGAAACTCAAGCTAATACCGCATACGCCCTACGGGGGAAAGCAGGGGCTCTTCGGACCTTGCGCTATCGGATGAGCTTATGTCGGATTAGCTGGTTGGTGAGGTAACGGCTCACCAAGGCGACGATCCGTAGCTGGTCTGAGAGGATGATCAGCCACATCGGGACTGAGACACGGCCCGAACTCCTACGGGAGGCAGCAGTGGGGAATATTGGACAATGGGGGCAACCCTGATCCAGCCATGCCGCGTGTGTGAAGAAGGCCCTCGGGTTGTAAAGCACTTTCAGCGAGGAAGAATGCTTGTCGGTTAATACCCGGCAAGGGAGACATCACTCGCAGAAGAAGCACCGGCTAACTCCGTGCCAGCAGCCGCGGTAATACGGAGGGTGCGAGCGTTAATCGGAATTACTGGGCGTAAAGCGTGCGTAGGCGGCTTGATAAGCCGGTTGTGAAAGCCCCGGGCTCAACCTGGGAACGGCATCCGGAACTGTTAGGCTAGAGTGCAGGAGAGGAAGGTAGAATTCCCGGTGTAGCGGTGAAATGCGTAGAGATCGGGAGGAATACCAGTGGCGAAGGCGGCCTTCTGGACTGACACTGACGCTGAGGTACGAAAGCGTGGGTAGCAAACAGGATTAGATACCCTGGTAGTCCACGCCGTAAACGATGTCGACTAGCCGTTGGGGTCCTCGAGACCTTTGTGGCGCAGTTAACGCACTAAGTCGACCGCCTGGGGAGTACGGCCGCAAGGTTAAAACTCAAATGAATTGACGGGGGCCCGCACAAGCGGTGGAGCATGTGGTTTAATTCGATGCAACGCGAAGAACCTTACCTACCCTTGACATCGTGCGAACTTTCCAGAGATGGATTGGTGCCTTCGGGAGCGCACAGACAGGTGCTGCATGGCTGTCGTCAGCTCGTGTTGTGAAATGTTGGGTTAAGTCCCGTAACGAGCGCAACCCTTGTCCCTATTTGCCAGCGATTCGGTCGGGAACTCTAGGGAGACTGCCGGTGACAAACCGGAGGAAGGTGGGGACGACGTCAAGTCATCATGGCCCTTACGGGTAGGGCTACACACGTGCTACAATGGCCGGTACAATGGGTTGCAAAGCGGCGACGTGGAGCTAATCTCATAAAGCCGGTCTCAGTCCGGATCGGAGTCTGCAACTCGACTCCGTGAAGTCGGAATCGCTAGTAATCGTGCATCAGAATGGCACGGTGAATACGTTCCCGGGCCTTGTACACACCGCCCGTCACACCATGGGAGTGGACTGCACCAGAAGTGGTTAGCCTAACTTCGGAGGGCGATCACCACGGTGTGGTTCATGACTGGGGTGAAGTCGTAACAAGGTAGCCGTAGGGGAACCTGCGGCTGGATCACCTCCTTAATCGACGACGTCGCCGGCACTCGGCAAGTGCTCACAATGAATTACCTGATCGGCCAGAGCAAAGACTGTTTGGGTCGCGGACCCAGTGGTTGAAAGCCGGGTCTGTAGCTCAGTTGGTTAGAGCGCACCCCTGATAAGGGTGAGGTCGGCAGTTCAAGTCTGCCCAGACCCACCAAATTTGTGTAATTCAGCGTTGCTTTCCACCTCGTGTAGCAGGCTACACGTCGGCGAAAAGCGCCTTGTCTTACTCAAATTGCCTTGATCTTATTGCAATGATTTTTCTATCAGGCAAGGCGAGCGATGAATGAGCGAGGGAGTTGGCATGAGGCCAATGACCGAGTGAAGGAAGAGCTCAACACCGCCTGAGAGAAAAAGCAGCAGCAAGAAGGGGGCCTTAGCTCAGCTGGGAGAGCGCCTGCCTTGCACGCAGGAGGTCACCGGTTCGATCCCGGTAGGCTCCACCACCCCAACAGTTGATGTGACAAGACCAGTCGCAAGTTTGTAGATGACAAGATATCTGCTGACTTCCGACTGTTCTTTGAACAGTCGCTCTTTAACAATGTAATCCTGCTGACAGTTCCTTTCGAAAGAAAGGACATATGAGATACGTCTCAAGCGTATCCGGCAATTGTCGTTGAGTCATCGCGACCAGACTCCTTCGGGTTATATGGTCAAGCGATGAAGCGCACACGGTGGATGCCTAGGCAGCCAGAGGCGATGAAGGACGTGGAAGCCTGCGATAAGGCTCGGCGAGGTGGCAAACAACCTGCGACCCGGGCATTTCCGAATGGGGAAACCCACCTATCGTAAGATGGGTATCGTTGACTGAATCCATAGGTCAACGAGGCGAACCGGGGGAACTGAAACATCTCAGTACCCCGAGGAACAGAAATCAACCGAGATTCCCCCAGTAGCGGCGAGCGACCGGGGACCAGCCCTTAAGCAGGTGACTGATTAGGCGAACGAGCTGGGAAGCTCGACGATACAGGGTGATAGTCCCGTAGCCGAAAATCTGATCCTGTGAAATCGAGTAGGTCGGGGCACGTGAAACCTTGACTGAAGACGGGGGGACCATCCTCCAAGGCTAAATACTCCTGGCTGACCGATAGTGAACCAGTACCGTGAGGGAAAGGCGAAAAGAACCCCGGAGAGGGGAGTGAAATAGATCCTGAAACCGTGTGCGTACAAGCAGTGGGAGCGGGCTTAGTCCCGTGACCGCGTACCTTTTGTATAATGGGTCAGCGACTTATTTTCAGTGGCGAGCTTAACCGATTAGGGGAGGCGTAGAGAAATCGAGTCTTAACTGGGCGACCAGTCGCTGGAAATAGACCCGAAACCGGGCGATCTATCCATGAGCAGGTTGAAGGTTGAGTAACATCAACTGGAGGACCGAACCAGGATCTGTTGAAAAAGATTTGGATGACTTGTGGATCGGAGTGAAAGGCTAATCAAGCCCGGAGATAGCTGGTTCTCCTCGAAAGCTATTTAGGTAGCGCCTCACGTATCACCGCCGGGGGTAGAGCACTGTTTCGGCTAGGGGGCCATCCCGGCTTACCAACCCGAGGCAAACTCCGAATACCGGTGAGTGCAAGCGTGGGAGACACACAGCGGGTGCTAACGTCCGTTGTGAAAAGGGAAACAACCCAGACCGTCAGCTAAGGTCCCGAAATCCTGGTTAAGTGGGAAACGATGTGGGAAGGCTTAGACAGCTAGGAGGTTGGCTTAGAAGCAGCCATCCTTTAAAGAAAGCGTAATAGCTCACTAGTCGAGTCGGCCTGCGCGGAAGATGTAACGGGGCTCAAACCAGGTACCGAAGCTACGGGTTCATCCTCTGGATGAGCGGTAGAGGAGCGTCGTGTACGCCGATGAAGGTGAGTCGAAAGGCTTGCTGGAGGTATCACGAGTGCGAATGCTGACATGAGTAACGATAAGGGGAGTGAAAAACTCCCCCGCCGGAAGACCAAGGGTTTCTGTTCGACGCTAATCGGAGCAGAGTGAGTCGGCCCCTAAGGCGAGGCCGAAAGGCGTAGTCGATGGGAAACGGGTCAATATTCCCGTACCTCACTGTATTGCGATGGGGGGACGAAGAAGGCTAGGTGAGCCAGGCGTTGGTTGTCCTGGTGAAAGTCAGTAGGCTGGGGAATCAGGCAAATCCGGTTCCCCAAGGCCGAGAGACGAGACGAACAGACTACGGTCTGGAAGTCATTGATGCCACGCTTCCAGGAAAAGCCTCTAAGCTTCAGATACAGTGGGACCGTACCCCAAACCGACACAGGTGGTCAGGGTGAGAATCCCAAGGCGCTTGAGAGAACTCGGGTGAAGGAACTAGGCAAAATGGTGCCGTAACTTCGGGAGAAGGCACGCCGCGTTAGTGTGAAGGTCCTCGCGACCGGAGCACGAGGCGGTCGAAGATACCAGGTGGCTGCAACTGTTTATTAAAAACACAGTACTCTGCAAACGCGTAAGCGGACGTATAGGGTATGACGCCTGCCCGGTGCCGGAAGGTTAATTGATGGTGTTAGCGTAAGCGAAGCTCCTGATCGAAGCCCCGGTAAACGGCGGCCGTAACTATAACGGTCCTAAGGTAGCGAAATTCCTTGTCGGGTAAGTTCCGACCTGCACGAATGGCGTAATGATGGCCACGCTGTCTCCACCCGAGACTCAGTGAAATTGAAATCGCCGTGAAGATGCGGTGTACCCGCGGCTAGACGGAAAGACCCCGTGAACCTTTACTACAGCTTCACACTGGACGCTGATGTTGCTTGTGTAGGATAGCTGGGAGGCTTTGAAACGGTAGCGCTAGCTACCGTGGAGCCGACCTTGAAATACCAGCCTGGCATCATTGGCGTTCTAACTCTGGTCCGTTATCCGGATCGAGGACCGTGTGTGGTGGGTAGTTTGACTGGGGCGGTCTCCTCCCAAAGCGTAACGGAGGAGCACGAAGGTACCCTCAGCACGGTCGGAAATCGTGCAATGAGTGCAAGAGCATAAGGGTGCTTAACTGCGAGACAGACACGTCGAGCAGATACGAAAGTAGGTTCTAGTGATCCGGTGGTTCTGTATGGAAGGGCCATCGCTCAACGGATAAAAGGTACTCCGGGGATAACAGGCTGATACCGCCCAAGAGTTCACATCGACGGCGGTGTTTGGCACCTCGATGTCGGCTCATCACATCCTGGGGCTGAAGTCGGTCCCAAGGGTATGGCTGTTCGCCATTTAAAGTGGTACGCGAGCTGGGTTTAGAACGTCGTGAGACAGTTCGGTCCCTATCTGCCGTGGGCGTTGGAGATTTGAGAAGTGCTGCTCCTAGTACGAGAGGACCGGAGTGGACGACCCTCTGGTGTACCGGTTGTCACGCCCGTGGCATTGCCGGGTAGCTAAGGTCGGACGGGATAACCGCTGAAAGCATCTAAGCGGGAAGCCCCCTTCAAGATGAGATCTCCCCGAGGCCTCGAGCCTCCTGAAGGGTCCAGCAAGACGAGCTGGTTGATAGGCCGGATGTGGAAGCGCTGCAAGGCGTTGAGCTGACCGGTACTAATGGCCCGTGAGGCTTGACCATATAACACCCAAGGAGTCTGGATGACAGACGACGCCGGGTACGCGAGAGACGTATCGTCAGCAGGATTGCATTGATGTTTTCGCCTGACGACCATAGCGAGCGGGCACCACCTGAACCCATGCCGAACTCAGCAGTGAAACCGCTCAGCGCCGATGGTAGTGTGGGAGTTCCCATGCGAGAGTAGGTCATCGTCAGGCACTTATCTGAAAAATCCCCCGGTATCCCCGGGGGATTTTTTTATGTCAGTACGATGGGCTGTCATCGCATGCGAGAGTCGGGTGAGCGCCGCTCGGACAAGGTATCGCCTTGTCAGGCGCGAACGGGCGAGGTGGAAAGCCCGCGATGCGGCGTCCCGAGCCCAGGCTCCAGGCCACGGCGTGGCCGTGGAGGCGTCAGGCATCTATCCCGAGAAAACCCCGGCTTCACGCGAAGTCGGGGTTTTTTCATGTCTGGAAGAAAAGTTTAAAAAAGAAGGGCGATCTCGGTGGTTCAGCCACTGATCTCGTAGCACTCGATGGGAGTGCCATCCGGGTCGGCGAGAAAGGTGAAACGAGCACCGGTGTGCTCGTCGACGCGGATCGGTTCGGGGGCGGCGCCACGCGCTTCGAGGAGTGCCACGCAGGCTTCGAGATCCGTAGTGGCGAGCGCCAGGTGACGCAGCCCGCAGGCTTCGGGATAGCTCGGGCGTGGGGGCGGCGAGGGAAAGGAAAATAGCTCCAGTTGAATGCCACCGGGCAGCAAGAGATCGAGCTTGTGGCTGTCACGCTCCTCGCGGTAGGTCTCGTTCAGGATTTCGGCATCCAGGACCTCGAGATAAAAGCGTCGGGCTCGGGGGTAGTCGGCAGTGATCAGCGCGACGTGATGCACGCCGGCGAGTGGTAAACGAGTGGTGGACGCGTCCATGGGTGTCTCGTCGACGATGGTGTCATTGATCGACGCCCCGGATGAGGGGCGTCGAAGGCGTCAGGCGCAGAGTGGTTCCAGGGCTTCGACCAGGCTATCCATCTCATCCTCGGTACCGATGGAAATGCGCAGGAAGTCGCGAAGGGTATCGGTATTGAAGTGGCGAACCAGGATCCCCCGTTCGCGGAGGCCGACGAAGAGTTGGGCGGCATCGATGTCCGGATGGCTAACCAGGAGGAAATTGGTCTGGGAGGGCAGGACACGCAGCCCCAGCTCCTCGAGACGTCCCCGGGTGCGTTCCCGGGTGGTGATCACGGCTTCCCGGCAGGCCTCGAAGTGATCGTGGTCGGCCAGTGCCGCGATGCCCAGCGTGCTGGCGAGGCTGTCGATGGGGTAGGAGTTGAAGGAGTCCTTGACCCGTTCCAGCCCTTCGATCAGTTCCCGTGAACCCACCGCATAGCCGAGTCGGAGACCGGCGAGGCTGCGGGACTTGGAGAAGGTGCCGGTCACCAGCAGATTGGGATGTTCGGCAACCAGGGGGATCGCGCTTTCACCACCGAAGTCCACGTAGGCCTCGTCGATGAGCACCACCGAACCGGTGATGCGTGACAGGAGACGGGCGATGGCCTGGCGGTCGTGCCCGTGACCGGTCGGGGCATTGGGGTTGGCGAACACCACGCCACCGGCTTCCTGGCTGAAGGCATCCAGATCGACGCGCCACTGGTCGTCCAGGGGCAGGGCGCGTCGCGTCACGTCATACAGCCGGCAGTAAACGGGGTAGAAGCTGTACGTGATCTCCGGCATTTCCAGCGGCCGGTCGTGACAGAAGAAAGCCTGGAAGGCCAGCGCCAGGACTTCGTCCGAGCCGTTGCCGACGAAGACCTGTTCCGGCTCGACACCAAACTCCTTGGCCAGCGCGTCGCGCAGGGCACGGGATTCGGGGTCGGGGTAGCGGCGCAGGTGATCCACCGGGAACTCGCGCAACGCGGTTTCGACACCGGGTGCGGGAGGATAGGGGTTCTCGTTGGTATTCAGCTTGATCAGTCGCTCACGGGGTTGCTCGCCCGGGACATAGGGCGTCAGCTCCCGCAACTTGGGGCTCCAGAACTTGCTCATCGTCACTCGCTCGGGGTGGAAACACTCGGGCCATGGTGACCCGCTCGCCGGCACCGCGCAAGCCGGCGTCGTGCTACGCTCGACGTTCCCGCAAATGTTGGGAAACACTGTATAAATGCCTACGCACGCAAATTGCTGCGTTGCACGGTGCTCGAAAGCTCGCCTAACATCCGTTATGTCTCACTTTCTGTGCTCCGTGCGCCTTGCACTTCACTATGCTCGGCGATTTATTCAGCGCTTCCTTAGTTCGCCATGGAACGAGGCCGCATGCTTGCCCAGATTCTTTCCACCCTGTTGCCGGTATTCCTGATCGCGGGGAGCGGTACCCTCTATGGGCGCTATCGGCGTCCGGACATCCAGGGACTGAACACGCTGAACATGGAGCTGTTCGTGCCCATGCTGGTATTCGCCGCGCTGGCGGATCGGCAGGCGCCGTTGACGGATTATGCCCGTCTGGCCCTGGCCGCCGCTGCGGTCGTGCTGGGTTCCGGGATCCTGCTGTGGCCACTGGTGCGCTGGCTGAAACTGGAGGTGCGCACCTTTCTGCCGCCGATGATGTTCAACAATGCCGGCAACATGGGACTGCCGCTGATCGTGCTGGCATTCGGCGAGCAGGCGTTGCCGGCGGCGGTCGTGGTGTTCATCGTCGAGATGCTGCTGCACTTCTCGGTGGGGCTCTGGATGCTCTCTCCCCATACGCCGTTGTGGCGCTTGCTGCGCATGCCCATTGTGCTGGCCAGTCTCGCTGGGCTCGGGGTCAACCTGAGCGGGATGACGTTGCCCGACTGGTTGCTCGAGGCGTTGAATATGCTGGGAGGCGTCAGTATTCCACTGATGCTGTTCGCCCTGGGGGTTCGCATGCTCGACATCGACTTCGGGCACTGGCGCATGGGGCTGCTCGGTGCGGTGTTGTGTCCGCTGTCGGGGCTGGTTGTAGCGGCGCCGATGGTGGCTCTGCTGGATCTTTCGGGCATCACGGCGGCGGCGCTGTGGGTGTTTGCCGCCCTGCCGCCGGCAGTGCTGAACTATCTGGTGGCCGAGCAGTATCGGCAACAGCCGCACCTGGTGGCCTCGCTGGTACTGATCGGCAATCTGGGCAGCCTGGTGGTGATGCCGTTGCTATTATGGGTGGTGTTCGAGCATGTCCGTCCGATGGCATCATGAACAGCGGAACCTGGTGGCGCCCAGGCTGTCCGCTGATGGCGCGAAAGGTTATGCTATCGAGCAGGTTGCCGTGTAACACGGTGCCATGCCCATTGGTTAGGAGAACGAATATGCAAATCAGGACGTTGCTGGCGGGCTCGGCCATGCTTGCCTTGCTGGCAGGCTGTGCGGCTGGCCCCACCGATCAGGGAGCCGCCGAGCCGGGGGTAACAAGTACCGAGCAGACATATCAGGGAACCCTGCCGTGTCGCAATTGCGAGGGGATCGACCTGACCGTCACCATGGAAGGAGAAGAGCAGGGCGCTGCTGCCGGCCGTACCTTCGACCTGGAAGCGGCCTATCGCGGCCATCCGGAAAATCCGCCCAACGAGTCGTACTCCGGCAACTGGGAAGTGCTCGATGGGACGGCCGACGATCCGCAGGCCACCGTCTATGAACTCACCCCGAACGGCGAAGGCCAGGTTTATTACTTCCTGCGCCTGGACCCGCAGACCCTGGAGCTGATCGACCCACAGCGTCGCCGCTTCCAGAACAACGAGGTTCTGCGCCTGAAGCGCATGTAACGCGACTGGCATCGCGTTGACGAGGGGCGGCCATCGGGCCGCCCCTCGCGTATGGTTCCATCGCAAGTCTTCATTCTTCGACGAGACACCCATGGCCAAAGCCAAGAGCGCTTTCGTCTGCACCGAGTGCGGCGCCGAATATCGAAAATGGCAGGGGCAATGCTCCAGCTGTCAGGAATGGAATACCCTGAGCGAGGTGCGGCTTTCCGCGGCCCGCCCCGGGGCCGCCAGCGGCGGTAGCGGAGGTGGCGGTCGAGGGGGGTACGCCGGAGCCGTGTCGCGAGAGGTGGTCGAACTGTCCAACGTCGATCTGGGGGAAGTGCCCAGGCTGACCTCCACGTTCGAGGAGTTCGATCGGGTACTGGGGGGCGGTCTGGTGCCTGGATCCGCTGTGCTGCTGGGCGGACATCCCGGAGCCGGCAAGTCGACCCTGTTGCTGCAGACGGCCTGCAAGCTGGCCCAGCAGCGCCGTGTGCTCTATGTCACCGGCGAGGAGTCGCTGAGCCAGGTGGCGATGCGCGCCCACCGCCTGCAGTTGCCGACCCAGGGCTTGCAGATGCTGGCCGAGACCAGCATCGAGACGATCCTGGGCGTTGCCGAGCGCGAGCGCCCCGAGGTGTTGATCATCGATTCCATCCAGACCACTCATCTGGAGGACATCGCCTCGGCGCCCGGCGGCGTGGCCCAGGTGCGCGAATCAGCCGCCGCCCTGACGCGCTTCGCCAAGCAGTCCAGCACGGTGCTCATGCTGGTGGGGCACGTGACCAAGGACGGCACGCTGGCCGGCCCCAAGGTGCTCGAGCACATGATCGATGCCTCGCTGTTGCTGGAAGGCGGTGCCGACTCGCGTTTCCGTACGCTGCGGGGCCAGAAGAATCGCTTCGGAGCGGTCAACGAACTGGGCGTCTTCGCCATGCTCGAGCACGGTCTCAAGGAAGTGAAGAATCCCAGTGCCATCTTCCTGTCGCGCAGCGAGGAACAGGCGCCGGGTAGCCTGGTGATGGTGGTCTGGGAAGGCACCCGTCCGATCCTGGTGGAGGTGCAGGCGCTGCTCGACGATTCGGCACTGGGCAATCCGCGCCGCGTCGCGGTGGGGCTGGATCAGAATCGCCTGGCCATGTTGCTGGCGGTGCTGCATCGCCATGGGGGGCTGTTCACTGGCGATCAGGATGTCTTCCTCAACGTGGTCGGCGGGGTCAAGGTACTGGAGACCAGTGCTGACCTGGCGGTCTTGCTGGCCGTGGTGTCGAGCCTGCAGAGCCGCCCGCTGGCCCGCGAACTGGTGGTGTTCGGCGAGGTCGGGCTGTCCGGCGAGATCCGCCCGGTGCCCAGTGGCCAGGAGCGCATCGTCGAGGCCGCCAAGCACGGCTTCCGCCGGGCCATCGTGCCGCGCGCCAATGCGCCCAAGCAGGCGCCCGAGGGCATGGAGGTGGTGGCGGTGGATAAGTTGGCCGATGCGCTGGAAGCGCTCTAGGAAACACGGCTTGAATGCCTGTGCGTGCCAATTGCTGCGTTGAATGGTGCTCGAGATACCGACTAACCATCTGTTATGTCTCGCTTTCTGGGCTCCGTTCGCCTTGCGCTTCACTACGCTCGGCGATTGATTCAGCTTTTCCCCAGACGTTGTAGAATGCCGATAATGAACGCCAAGGAGAATGAGATGAGCGCCATCCGCCTGACCCAGTACAGTCACGGTGCCGGCTGTGGCTGCAAGATCGCCCCTGACGTCCTGGACGGCATCCTGGCCAAGGCCGGGCCGGGAGCCTCCCACTCCCGGTTGATCGTCGGCAATCAGGGACGCGAGGACGCCGCCGTCTATGACCTGGGCGACGGTCGCGGCATGATCGCCACGACCGATTTCTTCATGCCGATCGTCGACGATCCCTTCGATTTCGGCCGGATCGCCGCCACCAACGCCATCAGCGATGTCTATGCCATGGGCGGTTCGCCGGTGATGGCCCTGGGCATTCTTGGTTGGCCACTGGACAAGCTGGGAGCGGACATCGCCGGCGATGTGGTCGGCGGCGCTCAGGCCGTGTGTCGCGAGCTGGGCCTGGCGCTGGCCGGTGGTCATTCCATCGATGCGCCGGAGCCGATCTTCGGGCTGGCGGTCAATGGCCTGGTCGATCTCGAACACCTCAAGCTCAACAAGGGGGCCCAGGTCGGCGATCTGCTGTATCTGACCAAGCCGCTTGGCGTGGGCATGCTGACCACGGCAGAGAAGCAGGGACGGCTGGAGCCGGGCCATCAGGGGCTGGCGCGCCAGACGATGCTCGAGACCAACCGGATCGGCATGGATCTGGCACGCATTCAGGGCGTGCATGCCATGACCGACGTCACCGGTTTCGGCCTTGCCGGTCACCTGACCGAGATGTGCGTCGCCAGCGACGTTGCGGCGCGCATCGACTTCCGGCGCTTGCCGCGTCTGGCCGAGGCCGAGGCCTATCGGCGCCAGGGCGCCGTGCCCGGCGGGACCGGACGCAATCGTGAGGCGCTGGGCGCGGCGCTGCCCGCCATGGACGAGGCCCACTGGCAGTGGTTGTGCGACCCACAGACCTCCGGCGGCCTGTTGCTTTCGGTTCATCCCTCCTGGGAGGACGATATCGAGCGTGTCGGGCGCTCCTACGGTCTCGAGCTCGAGCCCTTCGGCGAAGTCGTCGCCGCGCGAGGCGAGGCGCGCATCGAGGTTCGAGGATGAGTCCGACGCTGGTCGAACCCGATCTCGAGCTGTTGCGCGAGCGCCGCGTCCTGATCGACGTTCGGGCGCCGGTGGAGTTTCGCCAGGGGGCGCTGCCCGGTGCGGTCAACCTGCCGTTGATGGATGACGAGGAGCGTCACCTGGTTGGTATCGAGTACAAGCGTGCCGGCCAGGATGCCGCCATCGAACTGGGCGAGTACCTGGTTGCCGGCGGGGTGCGGGCGGAACGCGTCGAGGCCTGGCGGGACCTGCTGGCACGTCATCCCGATGCATTGATCTACTGCTTTCGGGGAGGCCAGCGCTCGCGGATTGCCCAGCAATGGCTCGCCGAGGCCGGGATCGAGCGCCCGCGCATCCGCGGTGGCTGGAAGGCCATGCGTCAGGCGCTGTGCGCGCGAATCGATGCGGCGGCGGAGCAGCCGCTGCTGGTGGTCGGAGGTCTCACCGGCTGCGCCAAGACGAGCCTGATCCAGGCGCTTTCATGCGGGCTGGATCTCGAGGCCTGTGCGCGTCACAAGGGCTCGGCCTTCGGCCGTCATCCACTGGCGGCGCCTTCCCAGATCGACTTCGAACATGCCATGGGCCTGCGCCTGTTGGACCTGCCTGGGCCGGTGGTACTGGAGGACGAATCCCGCCATATCGGCACCGCCAATATTCCCCTTACCTTCTGGCGGAGCATGGAGCGGGCGCCGCGCATCCGGGTCGAGATGCCCCTCGACT
The DNA here is from genome assembly GCF_000196875.2 of Halomonas elongata DSM 2581. Taxonomy (NCBI): domain Bacteria; kingdom Pseudomonadati; phylum Pseudomonadota; class Gammaproteobacteria; order Oceanospirillales; family Halomonadaceae; genus Halomonas; species Halomonas elongata. The sequence continues at coordinate 3,645,693 of NC_014532.2, read as the reverse complement.
GGCGCCTTCAGCAGATTCACAAGGATTACATCGAGGACCTCTGGGCGGTCTATCGTCAGCAGTTCGGCGAGTGGCTGGGCTGGGCGTTGATGCGCAAACAACTTTCCGGTGCCCTGCAGCGCCTGCGCAAGCGGCTCGGTGGGGCACGACTGGCCCGTCTGCAGCGTCTTCAGGAGCTGGCCTTTCGTGAGCATGAGCGGGGCAACAGCCAGGCCCACGAAGCTTGGCTGGCGCCATTGCTGACCGAGTATTACGACCCCATGTATCGCTATCAGTTGGAGAAGCACGACGATCAGCACTTCCTGCATGTCGGCGATTGGGACAGTTGTCTGGCGGCGGCGCGAGACTGGGCCGAGGAGGCGTCGCCTAGCGCTCGGGAATCGACGGCCTCAGCGGCGAGCGCTGGCCAGCCACTGGGATAGCAGGCGATCCAGCAGGGGCGCCAGGCGGTCGAAGCGCTTGGTGTCGGCCAGCATCGCCTGTCGTTCCTGCAGATAGGGGCCGTTACCGAGAGGCGGGAGGTGATCCAGCATGGCAGTCACGCTGGCAGGGGTGGCTTCCAGGTGGCAAAGCAGTCCGACCACGCGGTTGCCATCCCAGCTGAAGCCCTGCATGGGGCTTGCTTCGCTACCGCCGAGTGGCAGGGCATCGTCGGGCAAGGCGAAGATGTCGCGATGCCACATGAATGCCTCGAAGCGCTCGGGGAGGTCGAAAGGGCTGTCGGGGGCCAGGTCGATGGTGTGCCAGCCGCTTTCGGCATAGGTGCCTCGCGATACCATGGCACCGAGCGCCTCGGCGATGCGTCGCGCGCCGTGACCGAGGCCGAGCAGGGGCTTCTGGCCATTGAGCGCCTGTTCGATCAACTTGCGCTCCTGGCGTGGCCAGGTTGCGTCTGGATCGAGATCGCCTTCGTCGGGGCCGTCGAGGACGATCAGGGCATCGCCATCGGCGAGTCGTGGCGGTAGTTCGCCCTCGTGCAGATGGAAAACGGTATGGCTGTGTCCCATGCTGTCGAGCCAGTCGGCGATCCGGGCGGGACCTCGGTGCGGGCCGTGCTGAAGGAGGTGCAGGTGCATATGAAGACCTCGCGGTAGGCATGAGCGAAGGACAGGGGGAGGAAGGGTACATGAAGCCGGCGCTCACAGAACAGATCCTGACGATCCTGGCCGAGATTCCGCCGGGGCGAGTGACGACCTATGGCCGCATCGCCGCCATGACCGAAGGCGCCACCCCGCGCATGGTGGCCAGGGCGTTGCGAGAGTTGCCCTCGGGGCACGAACTTCCCTGGTTCCGGGTCATCACCGCGTCGCGGCGGCTGGCCGACCACGGCGGAGCGGATGAACAGCGTCGCCGCCTGATCGATGAAGGCGTGGCGTTCGACGCTCGGGGACGGGTGGCCAAGGAGCGCCTCTGGCCTTGAGCGATGCCATTATACAAGGAGATTTCATGAGTCAGTCATCCGGCGGTTTCTTCGAGCGGCTCCAGGCGCTGCCGCTGCGCGGCCAGCAGGCTTTCATGGCCGCCCTCTGCGAACGCCTGATACCCAATTATGCCCTGTATGCCGAGACGACAGGCCATGGGGATGTCCAGGCTCTGCGCGCCGTGCTGGCCCTGGTCTGGGAGCGGCTGTCGGTCAAGGACGCGCGCATCGACTTCGATCGGCAGGCGGAAAAGCTGGCCGAGCTGGAGCCGCCGGCGGAGGACGACAGCTTCGGAGCTCGCCGAGCGCTGGAAGCGGTCGTCGCGGTTTCCGCATTGCTCGATACCCTGCGCGGCGAGTCGCCGGATTCGGTCCTGGAGGTCAGCCGCACCTCGCGTGGCGGTGTGCGGGCCTTCATAGAGGTGACCGAAGGTGAGGAGGATGCCGGCAAGCTTGCCGCCCTGACGCGCGAACATCCGCTGATGTGCGAGGAAAACGACTTCCAGGATGCGGTGCTCGAGGCGGCTCAGGGACACCTGGACCGCGACGCCCTCAAGGCCTTGCGGCGACTGGGGCGTAACGATGGAGTCAGCAATCTTGGTCTGACGACCGACTGAGCGCTCAGAAACGCAGCCCTGCAGTGATCATGAGGCCGGCGGCGCCGAACACGATCAGGTCGCCCTCGACGCGCTTCCAGCGTATGCCGATGCTGGGCAGTGCGGCCGGGGCGGTTTCCAGATGGTTGAAGGGGATCTTGTCCCGATATTCCCCTCTGTAGCCATGCAATAGCCCCGCCGTCAGCTTGGCGCGCAGCGTCGTGTCATGAGCGAAATGCCAGAGGGGAAACTGCCTGCCGACGTAGAGATAGAAGGTGTCCTGCGCGAAGGAATTCTGGAAATGGGCGCCACCGGCCAGCCAGTCATCCGGGGTGTGGAACTCGAGGCCGATCAGTTCCTGATGGTTGGTGTGTTCGGGATCAGGGTTGAAATGCCGAGTATAAAGGCTGGTTTGCACGAGGGTGTGGTCCAGCTCCAGCTTGGGCGGCCAGTCGAGGGACAAGGCGGGGGGATTGGCATGAACTGGGGTGGCATGAACCTGGCTGGCCACTAGCGCCCATGAAAGGATGACCAAGAGCTTTCCGAACGCGCGATACGTCATGATGAGTCCATCGGAGTATATGGATGCATCATGCCTGCCCCGGCCCGGGGCGACAACTGAGCCTGGTGTCGGTCGGGGCCTAGCTGCTGGTGTTTGAGGTGGCTCGGGTAACACACGACTGAGGCCCGCCCATCGATGGCCCAGGGCAAGGCGTAGCCGAGGCCATCACCCACTTTGCCCACAAGCGAGCCCATGCCGCTTTCCGCTTGCGCTACGGCTCGATACGCGTTTTGTTAGTGGTTCCTGATGCGCAGGGTCTCCAGACCGCGAAACACCAGGCTGGGTCGCCACTGGGTCCCGCCGGGTGCCAGGGAGAAGTCATGCTGGATCAAGGCTGGCAGAACCCGCCGCAGTTCGATTCGTGCCAGATGGGCTCCCAGGCAGTAGTGTGCGCCATGAGCGAAGGCCACATGCCGTCTGGCGTCACGGCCAAGGTCAAGGCGGTCGGGTTCGGGAAAGGCCTGGGGATCCCTGTTGGCCGAGGAAAAGGAGAAGACGACCATTTCGCCACGACGTATTCGGCGGCCACCGAAATCCAGGTCTTCAAGCGCGTAGCGTATCGAGCAGCGGACAGGACCGTCGTATCGCAGCAACTCTTCCACGGCGTTGTCGGAAATTTCGGGCTGGGCTTGCCAGCGCTCGAGCTGGTCGGGGTGGCGAAGCAGGGCAAGTGCGCTGTTGCCGATCATGTCGGTCGTGGTTTCGAAACCGACGGCGAACATCAGGGCATAATGGGTGACCAGTTCCTCGATGCTCAGTCCCTGGTCCAGTGCGGTGTTCGGGTCGAGGATGCCAGGGCCACTCTTTACCTTTCTTTGTGTTTCCAGGTGTTCGCGAATGTACCGGCTGAATTCTTCCGCACTGCGATTGATGCGGGCGGCAGTATCATCGGACATCAGTGGATCGAATCCCGATATCATGTCCTGTCCCCAGGGCAGCACTTCGGGCACGTCTTCGCGGGGGAATCCCAGTATTTCGCTGATGGCAGCCGCCGGCAGCGGCAAGGCGAGCTCCTTGATCAGATCGGCTTCCCGGTCTTGACGTAGATTGCCGATCAGCTCGGCGGCGCATTCGTCGATATAACCGGTCCAGTGCTTGACGGCCTCGGGGGTGAACAGGGGGGAGAAGACGCGCCTGAGTTGTTGGTGCTGAGGCGGATCCAGAAACAGCATGAAGCGGTTGAGGTGTTGGCTGAAGGGAACCTCTTCCTGCTGTCGACTCAAGGCACTGAGGAAAGGAAAGCTTGCACTGCTCGCGTCGAGATGTGGCAGCGTTTCGGCCAGTCCCCGTGGGTCGACACCAAAACGCTTGTCGCGCAGTCCTGCCGAGACTTCGGCGTGGCGGGTCAGCCACCACCTGGAGACCGTGTCCTTGATGACCGGGCCGCAGTCGCGCAGTTGTGAAAGGAATGGGTAAGGGTCGTCGACATGGTCCGGATGGTAAGGATCGAAGGAGATGCCATGTCGGGAGATCTCCAGGGCTCGCCCTGGTGCGCGAGGTGGTCTGGCGGGCAGCAGGCGATCCATCCCCAGGGAGAGCCGGGACTGTGCATCCATCGCCGGCCGCATCGCTTCGACGAGTGCCTGAACATGGGGTGGACGTACCATGGTGAGGTGGTCGCCAGGCACCGTGATGACGTTCAGCGAGGCGCACAGTCCTTGCCAACCCAGGTCCGGCTCGTCGGTGCAGAAGTGCAGGCTGCGGGCAGGATGCACCAGTTGCGCGGGAAACTCGGAGCGAGCACACAGCAGGGTGGCCGGACCGGGGTAATACCGCGGCTGAAACCTTTCCATCGCCATATAGTTGGCGTGATGCACGGTGGCTACCCTGTGCAGCGAGTTGAATCGGGTGCCCAGGCGTCTCGTCAGTAATTCCCGCTGTGCTTCCGGGGGGAGTGCCTCTAGCTCGCTGACGCGGATCGGCTCGTCGTCAAGGCGGTCGGAGAGCCGCTGAATAATGTTGTGGAGTTCGTACAGGGCCATCAAGTCGGAGGTGGTGGCGTCGTTTGCTTCACCGATACTCCGAACCTGAAAGGTGTCGATCAAGAACAACGCCTCTATTCGCTCTCCCCGTTCGTGGAGTTGGCAGGCCATTTCATGGGCGACCAATCCTCCGAAGGAGTGCCCCGCAAGGCGATAGGGGCCCTCGGGCTGGATGGTCTGCATTTCGGCGATATAGCGCCGTGCGAGCTCCTCGACCGAACCGAGGGGGGATTCACTACCGTCGATGCCCGGGGATTGAAAAGCGATCGTCGAGGCAAGGCCGGCCAGTTCGGTACAAAGACTCGATAGATAGGTTGCCACACCCATCGAGCCGGGAATGCAGAACAGGGGAAGGGCGACCTGCCAGTCGTGCAACGCGACTGCACAGGCTCCGGATTGTTCTCCCAGGGAGGTACGTAAGGGGCCTTCTGCACTCTCCTGTGTCCGGGTTTTCTCAATGAGGTCGATCAGTTGGCCCAGCGTCATGGAGCCGAACAGGGACATCAAGGGCAGTTTCACGTGGAAATGGCGCTCTATGTATGCCGTCAGTTCCACGGCGGCCAGAGAATCCAGGCCAAGCTGGTTCAGAGGGTATTCCTCAGGGATCGAGATGTCCTCGTCATTGTTCCTGGTAAGTCGAACTATTTCCTGGGCAAGCGCCTCCCGCAGATTGGGTCGCGAAGGGGGAGGCGTTTCCCGGGGCGTAGCGTGACCGGTGGATTCAGGCGCGGTTTCGCCCTTGACGCTCACGGAATCGAAATGTTGATCCACGGGCCCTCCTTGGTCATTCCTGCGTGGGTGGACTTGTCAAAATTTGTGCTCAATGACGAGTCCATGACTTTTTTATGAATAGTTCTACTTGCAGAGAAATAAGTGTGGTAATGAATAAAACACTACCTTTAGTTGTTCGCTGAAGAGACGTCAAGCCGACCCGGCTATCGGTCTTTAATTGCTGTTATTGTTAGGGGGCTTCGCAGGAAAGGGATAACAGTTTTTTTGTGCTTCAGGTTGGTGGTCTGGTTGGAGTCGGTTTCTGAAGAGTCATAAAGTGTTGCGTGGTGTTGTTATTTTGTAAGGTCAGTCGCCGAGTTTAAAAGCAGTCCTTGACGTGATGGGTGCTGGTTATATTGAAATGGTGCCTGCGTGGCATGGCGCGGTGGTAACGAGCGGCAGGTAGGCGCCAAGCTTGCCTTGCAGGCCTTGGATTCTCTTGGCGTGCGTCGTCTATGGATTTTCTAAAGGCTGTTGGGGAATGTCTGGAAGGCGTTTGAAATGTGTTTGGAAGATGTTGTGGAATGTAAAGGTGGGGCGTGAAGCAATTAGGGCGATAGGCTTGTTGTTTGATAATGAATAGGTACGTCAGGTCGTCCAGGGTGGACGGCGAATGTTGCCGGGAAAACGAGTCACATGGAGGTAGGGAATGAGGCGAGAAGTTGAAGTGGTCAGTGTCGGAGAGTGGAATGTCCACGTTGAGAGATATCTGTTTTCCGGGGTGTCGGAGTCGGCCATTTTTGTCAATGGAGCGCTTTCAACAACACAAGCTTTTCGTAATACCATAAAAAATCTCAAGGGCAAGGTGAACATGATATTGTTTGACCTGCCCTTCATCGGAAAGTCCAGGCAGTACAATGCTATTAGTCGTCCCATGTCGAAAACGGAAGAGGTAATGGTGCTTCAGGGATTGATGGATCGTTATCAGCCGTCGTATCTGCTTTCTGTCTCATGGGGAGGGCTGGCGGCATTGATGGCGCTTGCCAAGAAGCCTCCCTCTGTTCGTAAGGCATTGATTGCCTCTTTCTCTACCCGAATCACCCCGGAAATGCACCGTTATATTGAGCGGGCCAAGGTATTGCTCGATGAAAGGAAGAATCATGAAGTTGCCACCTTGCTGAATGACGAAGTGGGAAAGTATCTGCCTGGACTGTTGAAGCGGATAAACCATGAACATATCAAGAGCCTCGATGATGAGACGTATCGTCAAGCTAGATTTCATATTGGGCAAGTTGCTTCGCTCAGTTTTGATGACTATGTGGATGTTTTCAAGGAGGTGGAGGTGCCCGTTCTGTTCGTGAATGGGGACTGGGATGAATATACCTCAAAAGAAGATGTCAGGTGCATCGAGAACTATATCGATGAGTGTGAGTTTTTTGTCGTGCCTGAAGCTGGTCATTTTCTTGATATGGAGAGCAAGTCTGCATCCAGGTACATGAACGAAATATTTGACCGTCATTTGCTGGCCTAGATTGGATGCTGTCGCGAAATGTTTTTCTTCGGGCTGGCCGTTGCATGCGGCCGGCCTTTTTAAAAGCCAGTTGATCAGGGAGCCATTCCTGCCGCGGAGCGCCGGTAGCCTCCTCCTCGGAATTGGTTGCCGCGTCTTGCTGGTGCACAATACTCAAGCGATCCGCGGGTAGCCGACATGCTGCCATGTCATCCCGCGCGGTCATGCAACCATAGCGTTGTCCCGGATGGAGCGACTGCTCCGATTGAAAGCGGATCTACACTAGGGGAAGGTCACTCGGCCAGCCGGGTCGCAAGGCACGGCCTTGTTCGTCGATTCAGGCAAGGGCAAGCCACCAGGCCGATGTCATGGAGATGCGCTTTTGAAATATCTACGCCCCCTGCTTGCCGTGTTGTTGCTGGCAGTGATTGCCGGGATTGTTGCCAGCGGTGTGCTGGACTTTCTCAGTCTGGACTATCTGAAGGCCGAGCAAGCGAGCTTTCAAGCCTGGTTCGCTGCCGAGCCTGTTATCGTCGCCGGAGGCTTCTTCCTTCTCTATACCGTCATGGCCGCGCTGTCGCTGCCTGGGGCGACTCTGCTGACGGTATTGGGCGGCGCGTTGTTTGGTCTGGGGTGGGGGCTCTTGATCATTTCCTTCGCCAGTGCGCTCGGGGCAACCCTGGCGGCGTTGCTCGCGCGAACCCTGGCGCGCTCCTTTCTGGAAAAGCGCTTCTCTTCCCAGCTTGAGCGGGTCAATGCCGGCATTCGTCGTGAGGGCGCTTTCTACCTGTTCACGTTGCGGTTGATACCGTTATTTCCCTTCTTCGTGATCAATCTGGTGCTGGGGCTGACACGGATGCGCCTGCGCACCTTCTATTGGGTCAGTCAACTGGGCATGCTGCCGGGTACGGCGGTGTTCGTGAATGCCGGGCGAGAGCTCGGTAACCTGGAGTCCCTCTCCGGCATCCTGTCGCCGTCGCTGATCGCTTCCTTTGCGCTGATCGGGCTCTTTCCCTGGCTGGCGCGTGCTCTGGTCGCCCTGGGCAAGCGGCGCCGGCTGGCCCGGCGGTTCCGGCGACCGCGTCGCTTCGATCACGATATCGTGGTGATCGGTGGTGGCTCGGCGGGTCTGGTGGCCAGCTATATCGCCGCGGCCGTCAAGGCCGATGTCGCTCTGGTGGAGCGTGACCGCATGGGCGGGGATTGCCTCAATACGGGCTGCGTTCCCTCCAAGGCCCTGATCCGGGCGGCCCGCTCGGCCAAGGAAGTTCGCCAGGCGTCGGCCTTCGGCGTTCACGCCGGCGAGCCCCGTGTGGATTTTGCCGCCGTCATGGCGCATGTGCGGCGTGCCATCGATGAAGTGGCGCCCCACGACAGTCGCAGCCGCTACGAGGGCTTGGGCGTCGAGGTGATGGAGGGGCAAGCGCGACTGGATGATCCGTGGCGTGTCGTTGTCACCACCGCGAATGGCGAGCGCGTATTGACGACCCGCCACGTCATCATTGCCAGCGGTGCCCGGCCCCGGGTGCCGGACCTTCCCGGTCTCGAGCAGGTGGAGGTGTTGACCTCGGACTCGCTCTGGACGCTCGAGGCATTGCCCGAACGCCTCCTGGTGCTGGGCGGAGGGCCTATCGGCTGTGAGCTTGGCCAGAGCTTCGCGCGGCTGGGCAGTCGGGTCGACCTGGTCGAGATGGGTCCCCAACTGCTGCCCCGAGAGGATCCCGAGGTTGCCGACGAGGTCGCCTCTAGCCTTCGTGGTGAGGGCCTGCACCTGTATCTGGGATATCGGGCATTGCGGGTGGTGGCCACCGATGAGGGCCATGCCTTGGAGATTCAGGGGGACGGAGAGGTAGTCGAGCGTCTGGGCTTTAGCCATCTGCTGGTCGCGGTGGGGCGGCAGGCCAACGTCGAGGGTATGGGGCTCGAGGCCCTCGGCGTCGAAACCCGCGAGGATGGCACGCTCCGCGTGGATGAAACGCTGCAAAGCGTGCTGCCCAATGTCTGGGCGTGTGGCGATGTGACGGGCCCCTATCAGCTTACCCATGCCAGCGCGCATCAGGCGTGGCATGCCACGGTCAATGCGCTGTTCGGCGAGTTCAAGCGGTTCAAGGTCAGTTATCGGGCAATGCCGGCGGTGACCTTCACGGACCCCGAGGTAGCCCGGGTCGGGCTCAATGAGCGCGAGGCCAGGGAACGGCACATAGCGTATGAGGTCACCCGCTATGCATTGCATGACCTGGACCGGGCTTTGGCGGAGGGAGACGCGACGGGGTTCGTCAAGGTGCTGACGGTGCCCGGGCGTGACCGAATCCTGGGGGCGACGATCGTCGGCACCGGGGCCGGCGAGATGCTGGCCGAATTCACCCTGGCGATCACTCGCGGCATCGGGCTCAACAAGTTGTTGGGCACCATCCACCCGTATCCCACGCGCAGCGAAGCGGTGAAGGCGACGGCCGGCGTCTGGAAGAACGCCCACAAGCCAGAACGCCTGCTGGGATGGCTCGGGCGCTACTTCCGCTGGCGGCGAGGCTGAATCGACTCGGGTGTCGTGGCGGTCCTTTGCCGACAATGCCAGGGCGGCTATCCTGGTGCTCACCTTGCTTGGCGGTCTTGCTGGGCATGATCAAGTAAACAATCAGCAGCAAGATCAACTGGAAGATCACCAATTCGGGATCCAGCAACAAGGTGATCAACTCCAAACCAATAAAGCCCTCAAGCGAGGCGATGTCTCGGAAGATCTCGTGGGTTAGTGGTAGTAATGACGACACGCCACCCCATATTCGAGGCGGCGTCCCTGTATTGAGGGCTTGGCTACTAGCCAGCGGCTTCGATGGCCATCAGCGGGTCCGAGATTCCGATCACCTGCATCGCAACTAGACCGATCAGGCCAGCGGCGATCACATAATACAGGGTCGGCAGAAGCGTCTTGCGGATGGTGATGCCTTCGCGACCCAGCAGTCCGACGGTGGCTGAGGCTGCCACCACATTGTGAATGGCGATCATGTTACCGGCGGCTGCTCCCACGGCCTGCAGGGCTATCATCAGTGCGGTGGAGACGCCAAGCTGTTGGGCGACGTTGAACTGGAAGTCCGAAAGCATCAGGTTGGAGACTGTGTTGGAGCCGGCAATGAAGGCTCCCAGGCCGCCCACCGCTGGTGCGAACAGCGGATAGATATCGCCAACACTGTTGGCCACGAAAGTTGCCATGGCCACCGGCATCGAGGGTAGGTCGGAAGCGTTGACGCCGGAGTTGATCAGGATACGCACCATCGGGATGGTGAAGATCAACACGAAACCTGCACCGAGCAGGGTGCGAGTGGACTCGCCGAAAGCGCTCTTGAGTTCCGCACCCTTCATGCGATGCATTACCGCGGTGATCAGCACTACGATCAGCAGAATGCCTCCGGGCAGAAACAGCGGCTCGAGGCTGCCGGATACGCCACTTTCTCCAAGGATATCGGTGAAGCCGAAGCTCACTGAGGTCAGTAGCGACTTGAGGGAGTCGATGCTGCGCGACAGCACCAGCAGCAGGGCGAGCAGCACGTAGGGCAGCCAACCCATGAAGGTGGAAAGACGTGTTTGCCAACTACTTCATCGGTCTTGATGCTCAGCCTGCCGATCCAGTGGTCCGGCCATTGTTTGCTGTCGGGGAAGTCCCATTGATTGGCGGGTATCAGGAAGCCGCGACGGGCGGCCGGAACGACGATTGCTAGTCCCACCATGGCACCGATCATCGATGGAAATTCGGGGCCGAGGAACACGCCGGCGAGGCCGTAGGGAACCACGAAGGCGATACCGGCAAAGATGGCGAAGGGGGCAATGGCCAGGCCTTCCTTCCATGAGCGATTGGCACCGAAGAAGCGTACCATGATGGTGACCATGATCAGCGGCATGAAGACCCCCACCACGGCGTGCACCAGCGCGACTTCACCGGTGATCAGGTGGAAGTAGTCCAGCCAACTGGAGCCCCCGGCCTCAAGCGCGCTGGTGATACCGGTGCGGTCAACGCCCCCGGTGACCCCGACCACGATGGGTGTACCCACGGCACCGAATGACACCGGTGTGGATTGGATCATCATGCCTACGGTGACAGCGGCCAATGCCGGGAAACCCAGCGCGACCATCAGTGGGGCGGCCACCGCCGCCGGGGTCCCGAAACCCGAAGCCCCTTCAATGAAGCAACCGAACAGCCAGGCCACGATGATCGCCTGCACGCGGCGGTCGGGGCTGATACCGGAAAAACCGTTGCGAATCGCGGTAATGCCACCTGAGTGCTTGAGGGTATTGAGCAGCAGGATGGCACCGAAGATGATCCACAGGATTGCCACGGTCAGGATCAGGCCTTGCAATGTCGAGGCGATGACCCGGGTCATGGTCATGTCCCAGACCAGCAGGGCAATCAGGGAGGTCGCCACGAAGACAATGGGCATGGCCACTCTGGCGGCCATGCGCAAGCCGATCAGCAGGATGCCTGCCAGTATCAGTGGTACGAATGCCAGAAGCGCAAAGGTCGTATCAGTCATCAGGCGGTGCTCTCTTGTTGTTTGCGGTCAGCTGACTCGATGAGGGGGAGCCCACCGGATCGCGGTATGGCGTTCGCTGTACGATAAGCTCTGCCACTGCGCCAATTCCATAGCTAGCTAATTGGTCTTACCAATATTTCGAAAAGCGGCTCCAACCGCATATGTGATGTATATGTTTAAAAAACAATATTTTGCTCTTTGCTTTCTGACGCAGAAGCCCAGAACTGGGAGTGAGCTTCTTAGACTAATGAACAAAATTTCGACATTACGGCCCGGTCGGCACGCCAGAGATCCCTCCAGCCGATAGGGGGCGGATCCGATAGGGGGCGATGTCGACCGCCGAGAGGGTCTCGGTGACAGCGCCCAGAGCGTGCCGGCGGTCATCGACGAGCTCGAACAGATGATAGAGATGACGCGCACACGAAATCCCCGTGCCGTGGTGAACGACCGGGAGAAATGCTGGAACTCGGATAGGGAGGCCGCGTCGATGCGCGGTGGGACACCTGGCACCTTGAGTGGCAGGTGCTGCCTGCTTTTATCGGAGATGGTGCCGACACCAGGAGTCGAACCCGGGACCTACTGATTACAAGTCAGTTGCTCAGATGAAAGAATCAGCACAATGGACCCTTACGGGGCATTCCTATGGGGGGATAGTGAAATATAAACGCTAACCCCATATGACATGGTCCATTCCAGACGAAGCAAAAGTGCTTGTCAAGTGCAGCTGCGTAGATGGCAGCCGCACTTTAGTCTGGTATGAATTACGCCCCCCGCTGCTCCAGATACTTCCGCAGAGTGTCGATGTCGTTATGCACATAACCCAGCGTCGAGCGGATGTCGGTGTGACCGCACACCGCCTGGGTCAGGTGGAGGTCTCGCCCGGGGCTGCGCATTAGGTCTGTCGCCAAGGTGTGGCGGAAGCGGTGGGGCGTGATGCGACCACCACTGTAATGGGACAGCCGGTTGAAGAACCGCTCCACCTGCCACGTGTCCATGACGTCCCGACGGTGACGTTCACTGAACCGGTTGACGTTGAACAGCTGATCCCCGCGCGTGAACCCGGCGACGCTGGCCGAGCGCATCAAGGTCAGCAGGTGAGGATACAACGCTTCGGTGATCGGGAGGGTAGTTTCTCGGCCATTCTTGGCTCCATCCGCTGACGCCACGAATGTGCGTTGCCGCAGTTTGATGTCGCGCCCCTGGATGGTCAGCAGCTGATTCAGCCGAATGCCGGTGTGATAGAACATCTCGACCACGACACTCCAGAACCAAGCGGGGTGGAGCGGGCTCGGTTCGTGCTTGATGACTTCATAGCGCCGGCACAACTCCAGCGCTTCCCGAGCGCGGGCGATGTCACTGGCATTCAGCGTCTTATGGCGACGTTGCAGCTCCCTCACTGCGACACCATGGAAGGGGTTCTTCTCAAGAGGAATGTACTCTCGCTCGATGCCGAAGTTGTACAACGCGCGCAAGTGGCGAGCGTAGTTGTTCCAACTGGTCGCCGCGATTCCGTTCGGGTTCTGGGGTGAGCTCAGAATCGCGGATCGCCAGCGATTGACCATACGCCGCGAGATGTCCCCGGGATAGGCATCCTCGCCGAAATAGTGACGCAGGCGTCGTACCGGCCCTGCATACGACTGCTGCGTTTTCGGAGCCAGCCACTTCTCGAAGCAGTACTCCGTCAGTAGTTCCGGGAACGTGAGGTTATTCAGATCTTTATTCATCGTTAACGTCCATATTGCGATGTGCGATGAGTGACAAAAAGGGGTTGTTGCGCTGTTCAATCGGGAGAACATCAGCGCGTTTCAGGATGTAGCCTTTGACGAGGCGTCCCTTCTTGTTCTGCCCATCGACGCGAGCGCTATGGATGTTGGTGCCGTCGTCCCGAACACGGTGCAGGCCGAGCTTTTGGAATTGTTGCTGAACCTCCGTCCAACTAACGCCGTCATGCTCATGGCAGAAACGACGGAAGATGCCGGGACTGACGATCAACCAGGTGTCATCGACACCGTGAACTTGCGCCTTGGGGGCATTCACTAGCAGGCGGTGGCTCTTCGCTCCATCCTGCAACCACTGCAGGAACGTTTCACCTAGTGTTTTGCCCTTCGTTGTCGGTGCGGGCTGAGACGTGGTGTCGACCTCAGCCTTGGTGCTTTCCGGAGAGGCATCATCATGTGTGGCGTCTAGCAGAGACGGATCCGTTGCCTGGGCATCGTCCGCCGGCGTCGTGGTGTTGGTGGTTTCCCCGCCCGTGACCAGGTCGATCAGGGAGTCGGTGTCCAGCCCAGACACCTCCGTCGCGGACGTGCTTGCGCCCTGCTCGGGAACGTCAGTCGCGGGCGTTGCCGACGACTTGGCCGAAGATGACGAAGAGGGGGAGGCTGTGGCAGTGGTGTCCGGCGTTGGTTCGTTTGTTGCCTGGGCGGCATCCGGTCCGGCCTGATCTTCCTTTCCTTTCTTCGACGCTTTCTCGCGGACCGTCAGGCTGCCCGACCAGGGCTCGGGTCGTTCCTCGGCCGATGGCCAAATCAGCGCCGGCGGGACGCGCAGGCACGACAGGTCGACGGACCAGTCGTCTTTCACGATGGTTACTGGCCACACTGATTGTCCTTGGGGGTTGGCTTCGATCAGGCCGTGGGCCTGCATTTCGTCATAAAGACGGGTGTCATCCCCAGGGATACCACCCACCCCGTTCTCCAATAGATAGCCCTTCAACTCTCGCGGCACGCGAGGCGAGACCAGCCACAGCGCGTCGTCGGTCAAGAAGAGCGGAGCACCGGGCTGATTGATGCCCAGCTTCTCCTTGACCAGATAGCGAAGGCCGTCCGCGATCTTGCGTTGCAGCGATTGGGTCGGGGCCTCGAAGGCCTTGTTCGGATCCCCACCCAGCGCCTTCGAGACACTGGTGCGATCGGCCTGGCCAACAATCTCGCTGATGATACCGCCGCGCTCGGGCACGCCACTGACGGCGTACATGACAGTGCCAAACAGGCGGGGCTCGCTGTAGAGCCAATCTAGGACCTTCGGTGAGAGGATCTGCTGGGCCAGCAGGAGATTGGTAGTCTCATGCAGGTGGTAGTCACGATCCTCTCTGTAACGAACCCGATAGGGTTCCGGGATAGGGCCATGCCAGAGGTGCCACCGCCGGCCGCTGATCAGGTGGATCTCGATGTCGACGAGAATCTTGGCGACATCATGCAGCAGGGCGGCATAGAGGATGGCCACCGTCCACAGCTCGCCGACCGCGGTCTGCTCTTCCGGTGACGCGCCGGGCGGCAGCAGGTGCTGTCGGCGTAGCCGCATGGCGTAGCACACCACCTCCAGGCCGTGATCCAGCATCCCGCCACGATAGGCGTGGTGGTGGGACTCGGAGGCCGGCAATTCCTGGGCCAGCTCGGCATACCGCTCGATGGGTGCCTGGACGTAGTCGACAAAGACCTGCCGGGACATGGAGCACATGTCCCAGAGGGCCCCGATCAGTTGTTGGCGGTAAGGGGACTGCAGCAGTTGCCCGCCCGGTTGAGGGCTGAGCCAGCCTGCCGCCTCGCTGTGCTGCCGTGTTTTCCTGGCTGTCCGAAACAAGCCGAGCATTCTCAGTACCTTGGTGGGGATGACTCGCAGTATCTGAGCGGCTTACCGGGGCGTCGGTACAGAGGGAATGTTAAATCCAGCGCGTAGGGTTTCGCGGACGGGATTTGCCTTGTCACCTGTCCTCTTAGATACTGTATATAGATACATGTACGTCAGGAGGGCACCGTGAAGATGCGCACTGAGATCATCGGTCGCGTTGGGACGACCACGTCCCCTCAGCTGATCCCACTGGCCGCTGATAGCGTTAGGGCAGGATTCCCCAGTCCGGCTGACGACTATCTGGAGACTGAGCTCGACCTGGTGGATCACCTGGTCCAGCACCCGAGCGCCACGTTCTATGTCCGCGCCAAGGGCGAATCGATGATGCGTCATGGCATTTACGATGGCGACCTGCTGATCGTTGATCGCTCCCTGGAACCGCGCAACGGTGATGTCATCATCATCGCCGTCGATGGTGAGCTGACCTGCAAACAGCTGGACCTCATTGGACGGCGGCCCTACCTGGTTTCCGGCAACTCGGCGTTCACGCCCATCCCGCTAGAAGGGCGGGAATGCCATGTGTGGGGTGTCGTGACGCATAACATCCACGCACTACGTTCCGGAGTGGGTCGGTGATCTGCCTGTCGGATGCGAATTGCTTTTACGTATCCGCTGAGCGGGTCTTCGACCCACGCTTGCACGGCATCCCAGTGGGTGTGCTCTCCAACAACGACGGCTGTGTCGTTGCCAGGTCACCCGAGCTCAAGGCTCTCGGAGTCGGCATGGGACAGCCGGCGCATGAGATTCCGCCGCCTATCCGTCGGCAGTGTGTGCTGCTCAGTTCCAATTATGCGCTGTATGGGGACATGAGCCGATGGGTGACATCCATCTACACCCAGCACACACCTGACGTTGAGGTGTACTCGATCGACGAGAGCTTTCTCGGGTTCCATGGTTTTCCCACCGACAGCCTCGAAGAACGCTGCAGGGCGATGCGGCGCCAGGTACTTCGAGACACAGGAATTACGGTGAGCACAGGGCTGAGTACAAGCAAGGTCCTGGCGAAGTTGGCCAACCACCAGACCAAACGCGATCCCGACCGGGATGGGGTGGCCATCTTGTTGCCGAACGCTCCAGAGACTCGGCAGCTCCCCGAGGAGTTGCCGGTGACGGAGGTGTGGGGCGTTGCGGGTCGCATGGCCATCCGGCTGTACGAGCTGGGGATCCAGACGGCCTGGGATCTTCGTGTTGCCGATCCCAAGCGCATCCGAGGCAGAACTTCGGTTGTCATGGAGCGGATCGTCTGGGAGTTGCGTGGCAAAGACTGTATAGAGCTCGACGATATGTCCGCACCCAAGAAGCAGATCATGACCAGTCGTTCGTTTGGCCGCCTGACGGGCGACCTGGACGACTTGCGTGAGGCCGTACGGGTCCATGCCAGCCGCGGTGCCGAGAAGCTACGTCGACAGGGTAGCTTGACCCGTGCGGTGATGGTGTTCGTGCGCACAAACCCGTTCCGTGAAGATCACCCCCAGCATCGTGACAGCGTGGTAGTAGCGCTGCCCAGCGCGACCGATGACAGTCGCCTGATTGTCACAGCAGCGGCTCGAGGGCTCGAAGCGCTTTATAAGCAAGGATACCGGTACCAAAAGGCAGGGGTCATGTTGATGGACTTGTGTGACCGTGCTGCAGAGCAGTTGGATCTCATGGCCGAGCCCGAGAATGACGAACAACGGGGGCGTCGTGACCGCTTGATGGCCACCATTGATCAGCTTAACGCCGAGCATGGTCATGGCACGGTCACGCTGGGCATGTCGCGTCCGAGAAGCGCCTGGCGGCTACGGTGTCAGCATCGGACGCCGCGTTACACCACTCGATGGGATGAGTTGCCATCGGTAAACTGTTCATGAACCCAGGATTCAAGGAAAGAGATCCATGGAGTACATGCAATGCCCTCACTGTATGGGAACAGTGCCTCGGGGGGCGAAGGTCTGCACTGGCTGTGGAGCGGAGATTTCTTACGGCACCCCCATGGGGGCGATTGCATTGGCCATCTTGCTACCGATCTTCATTGCCAATAAAGCAGCAGCGTATGCCCATGCGCAATGGCAAATCGGCCTTCCCGTTCAGGTCGGGACTTTTGTAGTGTTGCTTTGTGCTGGACTCTATCTTTGCAGAAGAGTCTATGCAAAGCGGGTGAACTTTAAGCGCCGGTACTATCAGTAGGGACTCGCTCGATCAACGTTGGATCGTCATTGCCTGGTCGATTAACCCGGGAACTGACTGGCCAGTGTGTCATCGCATCGGCCGGGATGTGTCGAACGACATGTCGAATCGTTTCGCGATCGGTCAGATCTGCATCCAGCCAAGGATCGAGACTATCATCGTCCAGAACAAGCGGCATGCGATCATGAACCTCCGCCGCGGCACCGCGAGCAGGTTCAGTCAAAATCGCACAGCCCGGCTTGCCATCCGGCCGTTCGGACCAACCACAGCAGTTCACCGTCATGCCGGGTAATGAAGTGTGGCTGTTTTCCCGCGTCAGTCGCGCGCCACTCATACCAGCCATCAGCGGGCACCAGGCAACGGTGCCGGGCAAAGGCCCCGCGGAAGTACCGTGATCCCGCGACACCCTCTACTTTAGCGTTGATAGGCTCGGGCGCTTTGCCAGTCGCCCAATGAGGACGGTAGCCCCACCACAGCTGGCCGAGGCTTCGGCCAGTCTCCTCATCAGGATGGTACACGCCAGGGATCCAGGTGCCAGGCGTGACGTTGTAGCGGGCTGCCCAGCCATTCTCGGGATCAGGCAGCCCGAGATGGCGTGATATCGCCGGTGGCTGGGAGTAAATGGCAAAGCGTCCGCACATCTTGGACTCCTGGTTGGAATGTGTCCGGAAAGTTTGTCCACTCTTCAATATAGCACCATGTCCTCAAATGATCTTCGGGAGGGTGGGCTGGCATGACCATTATGCAAGGCGGACGTAACACGTATCTCATTATCTATCCGCTGGTGAGTCCCAAGCAGATCGTGCATGGCCCAGAAGTTGTGTGATAGATTGGGTTTAGTAGCTTTATGGATTATTTGTTGAGCGGGGTGTCGAAAGTGTTAGCTAAGTTGTTTGAATCCAAGGAAGGCGAATCCATGGAAAGCAAGCGTTCTGGCAGGAGGGAACGCTTCGAGAACGTCATGAAGGTGGCCAGAGACGTAGCGAACCAAGATCCGCACTCTCTGTCTACCGTGGTGAGGTGGGTTGCATATCCATTACAAGGTCGAGTGATAAACTCAGTCGTAATGTCTGATAAAAATTGTGCTCGTGAAGGCTATACACTTGTTGATCATTTGTCAGTTCCAGGGCTTTCAGTAATAGACGATAACGGAACTAAAGCATGTGATTTGTTTAGAAAGTCCGAAAAAGAATTTCAGGTTATTCTGGGCAAGGATCCTGTGCTCGCGGGGCCATGGGGGAAAGGTTCTACTGTCACAGCTATGGCACATTGCGGCCATGGGAAGTCTAATGGTGACTGGCGTCAAGATCTAAATCATAAGGTCACAATGGTCCTTCCATTCGGAGTATGTGTCGTTGGTGGAGGGAATCATTCTTTGAGTGCGGGCATAGCAAATTCTGAAGGACGTGTTGTCACCAAGGAGTCTATTGATATTGCGTTACTTTACGACTATGTCAGATATGATGGTGAGTCATTTCTTCGCACTAGTGATGATATTGTTCTGAGAACTCCCGATGATGAAGAGATTGGCATGCTATTTGAAATTGGCAGGCTGATGAAAGACCTTGATGTAAGGTATGATGCGTTAGAAGGCAGTGCCGATGATAATGAATTGAATGCTGGCAACGCATTGGATTGGTTTTATAAGGTGTTGATAAATGGAGAGGATACCGGACAAAACCTTACCGAGAGCGGGTTGACCAGAACTCTGATGCAGGCCGGCTTGCAGCCAGGTTCCGATGAATGGATAAGCGTTGGTTGTGGAAATAAGCCAATTACTCGTCAGAGCCGCTCGGGAGAGAAGCAAGAGATTTATTTCAAAAACTATCACCGCCGACGTACTGTAGATCGGTTCGAAGATATTATTTTCGAACATGCAATGTTAGACCCCGACGCTGATTGAGAGAATCGTGGCATGGCGATTGATAGGGAAAGGCCCGGGGAATCCCCGGGCCTCCTGGTTACGCACTTTGTAGACGGAGTGAAACCTCCTGTCGGGATGCTTGCTTGGCTCGTTCCAGGAGGAACTCGGCCGCTTCTCGGGCACGGCCCGAGGCCTTGAATATGGCGCGCTTGTCCTCGCGCAGCTCAGAGATCCAGTCCGCGATGTAGCTAGCGTCCTGGAGCTCGCCGGCGATGCCGAGATGCCCGCAGAGATAAGCCATTCCCAGCTCCGCGATCAGCTCTTCACGCGCATAGGACGGCGAACCGAAGCCATCGAAGGACACGATACCTTCACGCGCCAGGCGCTTCTGATGGCCGGTGGAGTGCACCAACTCGTGCAGGGCCGTGCTGTAGTAGCGCTCGGCCAGGTCGAACTGGTGACGCGCCGGTAGCCGGATCCGGTCCAAGGTCGGCGTGTAGAAGGCCTTGTTGCCTTCGACATGCTCGATCGCTACCTCGCTCGATGCCATCACATGCTCGGCCTCCTCGTGAGGCGAGAAGGCTGCCTCGACAGAAGACCCCGGCTCGACAACCTCGTCCGGCAGCCCTTCACACTGGTCGATGTTGAAGAGGTTGAACCCACGAAGGATCGCGAAACGCTCTTCCTTGGGATTGCCTTCCTCGTCCAGCTCCTGGTTACCGTCATCGTCGAGCTTGGGCTTCTTCATCGGTTTGTAGAAGCAGGCGAGTGTTGACGTCTCGCCTTTCTTGACGCTGCCGCCGGCCTCCTTGGCTTGCTTGAAGGTCAGCCAACGGTCCTGCGAGTAGCTGCTCTCCACCGCGGCGGACCACAGCAGCGGTATATTGATTCCACTGTAGGGGCGGCCGGTAACCGCATTGCGGGGCGTCAGGGCCGGTTCCGGTTTGCCTGAACGGTTCCAGGGCTTCACCCAGGGGATGGTGCCCTGTTCCAGCTGTGCCACGATACGGTCGGTCACGGCTTGATAGATATCGGCCATGTCGCTTCTCCTCGAAACAGAAAGGGGAAGCGCACAGCCCCGGCGGGGAAGGCGACTTCCCCGGCTGGGTGGAAAAAGTAATGCCCAACGCGGTCGAGACGACGGCGTTGGGCGTGGAGCAAGTTACGCCGCGAAGGCGACGTGGGCTTCGCCACGCTCGGCGATCAACAGGTACGGTGCCCCATCACGGCGCTCGATGACGAACGCTTCGACGGGCAGGGCGAGTGGTTGGTGCTCATCCCCCTCGGGCGGTAGCCGAAAGTGGGAAAAACACGCCGAACGCGTTCCTGCAGGATACGCCGACAATGCCTGGGCGGCTGCCTGGAGCAAGTGATCGACTCGATCGAGCTCGTAGATTCCCCATTCATCGGCCAGTAGCGGACTGATCGAAATGCAGTCCTGGTACAGGCGAGAGGATAGACGGACTTCGTGGTCGCCAAAGCCTTGCTTCTGCGACAGGAGCGTCACATCGACGGAATGCATGGTGCTTCTCCTCAGATAAAAAAAGGGGAAGCACCTTGCCCCATCGGGGAAGCGTACTTCCCCTGGGGGTGGGTGACCTTGATGGTCAAATTGTAGGTTGCCTCCGACCGCTAGAGCGGCGCTCGCTTGCGGGAGGCGTGGCGAGCTTGGGTAAGGGCGTCTCGTTGGGGCCGGCGAGACACACCGGGCTGTCCGAAAACAGCGAGCTTGCCCCTCTCATGCTAGTGAGGTGGCGAAGGCTGTCAAGCTCTGGCCAGCAGACCGTAAAACGCCCCACCATGCCGTAGCATGATGGGGTGGATTGAAAGGATTCCAGAGGGATCATGTCATACCAACGGCATCCAGCAACGCTTGTATCTCGTCGGCATCATGTGCCTCAAGACGGCGTAGATCAGCAACTTCCTCGTCGCTGTAGCCGTCTATGCGTGGATCGCCCTCCTGGAGATAGGTGGCCAGCTCCTCGACACCCCGGTCCACGAGGACCTTGAGGGCGCCGAACTGATTGTCCGTCAGGTGAAGTATCGGCATGGTCAGTCCTCCTTGGCCATGCGGGCATTCACTCGACGCCACAGCCGCTCGCTGAAGCCATGAAAGTGGAACGACTTGCGAATGGTCTCGCCCGTAGCGACATCGAGCACCTCGTGGCCCTCGGTTCCCCACCATCTCGCGTCGCCACTTGGTTCACAGTTGGGATGCATGGCCCCCTCGCGCTTGAGCAGGGCCAGGGCCCATTCGACGATCGCCTCATCGAGGTCCTCGTGATCGTCGTCATCCACATCGTCAAGATCGAACAGGTAGGCAGGCTCAGGAGGCTTATTATCGGCTCCCTCGAGCAGCCAACCGCCAGGCTCCCACCAGCCGGAACGCGCGGATTCGCCCACCTCGGCTGATGCCTCCGTGACGGTCTCGAAGGTCACATAGAAGGCGGGGTGATCGAATTCATGGATGATACCGGTGTTCCCGCACTTTGGGCACATCACGCCCTGGAGACAGTTCGTGTTCATGGTGCTTCTCCTCTCATACGTACAGAAAAGGGGAAGCACCTCCCCCAGGGGAAGATCGCTTCCCCTGGGGGTGAGTCAATGAAGACGCCACTGGCCTCAGTGGTCAGATGGCGGGTCGTGCGTCGTTAGCGTTGGCCGCGGACAACAGCCAGCGCCGGCTGTCATTACGCATAAGGATCATCCTGGATGATCGCCGGTGGAAGACAAGCCTCCGTATACAAATGGCGTTGGATGATATCCAGGCCTGGCTGCCAGTCCGCCTTGTATCCGTCACTCGTGATGTCCCACACCTCGGGAGCGTGGTAATGAGCGAGGATCAACAAGGCCACTACCGCTAGGTCATATGGCTTCCGAGCGGTCTTGCAGAACGCGAAGCCTTCGCCGTCGATAGCCAGGAGCATCGTCTCGTGGCCATCATGACCCGGGCCATTGAAGCGAATCAGATCGTCGCTGATCTCCGGGTGGGCCGCATGGTTATCCTCAAACCGTATTGAGGGCAGATGGCCACCCTCATAGAGTTTTCGGAAATCGACCGTGATGGCCGCCCACTCGGCATCGCTAGCCGCACGCTTCTGCGTGAAATAGTGCGTGTATCCCATGGTTTAACTCCATCGTGAAACGGGCCATGGGAATACACCGCGCCCGCCATGGGAGGATGTCTCCCATGGCGGGTTGATATGGCCGTTGAGGCCTGGCTGGTAGGGTGCCTCCAACCGCCGAAGCGGCACTCGCACACTGGAGGCGCGGCGAGTTTGGGTAAGGGCGTCTCGTTGGGGCCGGTGAGACCGTCCGGGCTGTCCGAAAACAGCGAGCTTGCCTCTCTCATGCTAGTGAGGCAGATGAGGGTGTCAAGGCGGTTCCGGATCGACTTTTAACGCTTTCGCAACGTCCTACGCCGCTTCTCTTCGCGGTGGATCGCATAAAACCCACCACTCAAAACCAGCGCAGAAACAATGACATAAGGGGCCATGACGATGGCGAACTTTGCGAAATCACTCATTGGGGTTCCGCCTAATGGATGTGTGGCCAAAGCAGAACGCCCCCGAAGGGGCGTTCTGTGGGGTTGTTAAGGGACCCATTAGCCTTTATGTCCACGGCGACGTATATGCCGGCGGTGCACGATATAGGCATAGGCGCTGATACCAACCATCACGGCAGCACCAACGGCGAAGAGCCCCCCTAGCAAGAGGTTGGTCGGATCGGTCATTGGTCATCCGCCTCCTCAGCGTTTGCAATCATCATATCCAGTATAGCCTTGAGGACCGCCGTCCCCAATGTCATGGCGAAAAATACCAGGCCGCTCCAGGTCGCCCGAGCAACACTATCAGCCTGGACGACACTCCCTAGCAGTGTTGCCACGACACAGGCCGCGGTGACACCAGTGTATAGCCGATCCAGAGCATCAGCGATGGAGCGTGCTATACGCAGTCGTTCTTTCTCAGTCATGGACATCTCCTATCGTTGAACGCATAGGAGACGCCAGCCCGCATCGGGAGGCGTCTCCCGATGCGGGTGGGGTTACAGTTGCGCTACGGATCAGGCGGCTTGAGCCGCAGGATCCTGGTAGCAACGTGAATGAACCGTAGCGGTCCAGGTATTGCGATGCACCTGCTTGAACCGCCCGTTCCGGTCCTTGACCTTCACCGGCTGACGGCCCTGGCAGGTCAGCGTCACGCAATCACCTGACGTCAGCTCGTGTTCATCTACCACGCGAGCCAGATCCACGCCCCATAGGGTGTGTTCCTGGTCACGCTGTCGCAGCGTGATGAAGTAGCTCGGGCGATTGCCCGGCTGATGTTGGTACGGCGCATGGCCCAGGTCGACGATCTCGCCGCCTGTCGGTGTCTCTTCCTTGTTGGCTGACCGAGTACCGGGCTCGTCTCGTTTCGCGGTCTTGTTTCGCAAGAGCAAACAGACGATCACGAGCAAGGCCAGCTTCAACTGAAACACGAATAGCTCGGGTTCCAGTATCAAGGCGATAAACTCCAGCATGATGATGGCCAGGATGATCCGTCCGAGCCACGTTCTGAAAAAGGCTTTGATGGCTTGCATGGTGTTCTTCCTCTGGATGTGGAACAGATCCATGAGAAACACCACGCCCGTCACGGGAGGATGTCTCCCATGGCGGGTTAATAAGGCCATTCAGGCCGGTTTGGAAGGGGGCCTCCGACCGCTATAGCGGCGCTCGCTTGCGGGAGGCGTGGCGAGCTTGGGTAAGGGCGTCTCGTTGGGCCGGCGAGACACACCGGGCTGTCCGAAAACAGCGAACTTGCCTCTCTCATGCTAGTGGGGTGGCAAAGGGTGTCAAGGCGTTACGGCTACCGTCTGCTCGACAGGAAAGTGCCCCGCTGAGCAGGGCACGTCGGTGTGTAGATGGTTGGGGGCACTCCCCATATACCGGTAGATCGTCCAGGATCCTGGCATCTAAGATGTCTGCTAAGTTAGTTCATTTAGCATCCCTTGTAGCTGACGACATCCCTCGGCATTCAGTGCGCTCAACGGTCGTCTCGGGGCTCCGGCTTCAATTCCCGTCAGGCGCAGGCCAGCCTTTATCGTGCTGGGCAGGCCACCACGCAGGATGAAGTCCAACAGGGGCAGCTGCCGGTAAAATAGGGCTTTTGCCTTGTCCAGTTGCCCTTCGCTTGTGGCCATGTACAGCTGGCAGTTCAGTTCTGGAATGAGATTGGGGGCAGCAGTACACCACCCCTTTGCTCCGGCAACAAACGCTTCCAGGGCCAAGGGGTTACAGCCGTTGTAGAAGGGCAGTTGTCCCTGTGAACGCAGATGCAACTGATGCATTCGCTGAATATCCCCCGTGCTCTCTTTAACCATGGTCACGTTGCCCACCGAGTTGACGATGCGCATGATCAGATCGACGGACATGTCGATTCCGCTGGTCCCGGGGTTGTTATAGAGCATGATGGGAATGCCGAGCTGATCGCCCACAGCACGGTAATGCTCAAAGATCTCCTCTTCACTGAGCTTCCAATAAGAGATCGGCAGTACCATGACGGCATCGGCACCGTGCTCTTCGGCAAATCGGGCACGGCGTAGTGTACCTGCGGTGGTCAGATCGGAGACGCTGACAATCGTAGGAACACGTTGATTGACTTGAGTCAGCGTGAATTTCGCTACGGCCTCCCACTCCTGTTCAGTGAGGTAGGCTCCTTCGCCGGTACTGCCTAGAGGTGCGATTGCGTGAACGCCGCCTTCGATCAGCCGCTCGATAGAATGGCCGAGAGCCGGTAAGTCGAGATGCCCCTCTGCATCAAAAGGAGTAATGGTGTAACCGATGATACCGTGAATGGCCTGTGCAGACATCGTGGGTTCCTCTGGATTCGAAAAAGTGGAGGGCAAGAGCTTCGTGATAGATCAACTCAAACAATCACTGTGCTGACGCAAGGCTCGGCGCGCGTAATAGTTGAAAGCGGCGCCATGGCGTTTGGGCTTTGAAATCCAGTCGTGGGCTTCGCGGCCCAGCTCTGGCGGGATGGAGCGGATCTCGCCAGCCGACATCGCCAAGAGCTGTAGCTTGGCGGCGCGTTCAATCAACATGGCGATAACGCAGGCCTCCTCGATCGACTGCCCGGTGGACAGCTGTCCGTGGTGGGCCAGCAGGATGGCGCGCTTATCGCCCAAGGCCTCAGAGATGATCTCGCCTTCCTCGTTGCCCACTGGCACGCCTGGCCAACTCTCGAGAAAGGCGCAGTCTTCAAAGAGTGGGCATATATCCATGTGTGACACAGCCAGCGGCACTTCGAGCATCGATAGGGCTGCAATATGCAATGGATGCGTATGGATGATGCAGTTCACATCGTTACGAGCTCGATAAACCCAGCTATGGAAGCGATTCGCTGGATTCGGAATGCCGTTTCCTTCAAGGACATTGAGGTCCTCGTCTACCAGCAACAGGTTGTTGGCGCTGATCTCGTCGAACCCTAATCCAAGACGTTGGGTGTAATAGGTTCCAGGCTGGGGGCCGCGAGCCGTGATCTGGCCGGCGAGCCCCGAGTCGTGCCCACCGTCGAAGAGGATCCGGCAGGTCAAGGCCAGTTTTTGGGTGTCGGTCCAGGTATTATCACTGAGGCCGGTCCTCATTTGCTTTTCAGCGTTGCGGACCAGTTCATCTTTGGGTGTCTGCATGGTCGTCATAACATGTCCTTATCGCTGCGAGTGGTGAAGCCGAGGTGCTGCTTCTTGCTAGGTGAGGCTATAGCTTGATGACACATTGGATCGTATATGACACAATGTGTCATATGCAAACGGAAATTGAGAGTGCTTGGTAGTGCGACGTCTATGCGATTGAAATTATTGAGGAAAAAACTTGGTGTGACGTTGGAGGCTCTGGCGGAAGGGACTGGGCTAAGCAAGAGCTACCTGTCGAAGGTCGAACGGGGGCTGAATAACCCATCGATAGCCGCAGCGCTCAAATTGGCCAAGGCGTTGAACGTCCAGGTCGAGGAGCTGTTCTCTGATGAGCCTGGTACACAGCAGAGCTATAGCATCGTGCGTGCCGAGCAGCGCGGGACCTTGACCCATGACAATGACGGTTTGTCCTATGCGTCGTTGGCCAGAAGGGTGAGTGAACATCAGTTGCTTCCGTTCATGCTCTACCCGAACACCGAATTCAACCATTCGGCTTTCAAGGAACACATGGGTGAAGAGTTCCTGTTTGTGCATCGTGGGCAGGTGGAAATCGACTTCATGACGGAACGTGTCACGCTCAATACTGGGGATGCGCTGCATTTCGACGCTCAGCGGCCCCATAGAATCCGCTCCTTGGGTGATTCCACCGCTGAGTTGTTAGTCGTTGTCGATGGTCATGTATGACACGGCAAGCGGGTAGAGGACGAAGCCATTCTGATGAGTGACATGTCGCAGGTGTTGTTTTGCATTCTCATCTGTTGCTACTAAAATGAATCACAAATTCACTTTTTATAGACATGGGGAAGGCAACACGGTGACAAACAGTATTAGCAAGCATGGCGATAATGAGCTAGGAAGGCTGGATGCCATGGCCCAGGCGCAGTTGGTCCAGCAGGGAGAGGTGTCGCCACTAGAGTTAGTTGAGGCGGCCATAAACCGGATCGAATGTCTCAATCCGTCAATCAACGCGGTGGCGGCGAGCGACGCCGAGCTCGCCCGGGAGAAGGCCCGCCATGCCAAGACGACGGGCCCCTTCGCCGGGGTTCCCACCCTGCTGAAGGATCTCGTCGCCTATCCTGGCCTGCCGCTTGGGATGGGCTCGCGGCTGTTCCAGGGACAGGTGTCGCCGGTCGGCTCGGCCTACACCGAGGCCCTGGACGCCAGCGGACTGATCGTGCTGGGCAAGAGCACCACCTCGGAGTTCGGCCTGCTGGGCACCACCGAGACCCTGGCGTGCGGGGCCACCCGCAACCCCTGGGATCTCGAGCGCTCGACCGGCGGCTCCTCCGGCGGGGCGGTGGCCGCCGTGGCTGCTGGCATGGTGCCCGTCGCCCACGCCTCCGACGGGGGCGGCTCGATCCGCGGCCCGGCGTCCTTCTGCGGGCTGTTCGGCTTCAAGCCCAGCCGGGGCCGGTACCTCTCCACCGGCCAGGCTGCCGACACCCCCTTCACCCGGATGATCAGCGAGCACTGCGTGTCGCGCAGCGTGCGCGACAGCGCCACCTGGCTGTCCGTGGTGGAACGCGACGAGGCGGGCCTGCCGGGCGGGAAGGTCGGCCGGGTGACCGAGCCGCTGCGCCGCCGGCTGCGCATCGGGCTCTATGACCGTACCGCCGACGGCACCTCGCCCGAGCCGGAGGTGGTTCAGGCGCTGGCGGACACCCGGCGACTCTGCGAGTCGCTGGGCCATGAGGTGGTGGACATCGAGGGCCCACGGTATGACGCCCGGGCCGCCGCGGACGCCTTCTTCACCTCGGCATCGCTGACCCTGGGCGGGGCCTGCGAGCAGCTGCGTGCCCTGATGGGCCCGGCGTTCGACGAGGCGTGTCTGGAGCCCTACACCCGCGAGCTGATCGTGCGCTCCCGGGAGCTGCCGCCCGAGGCAGGCGAGCAGGCTGCCGCCGCGCTGCAGGCCGCCGCCGACGCGGCTGATCGCGCCATGGCCGGGTTCGACGTCCTGCTGTGCCCCACCGTGGCCTTTCCCGCCTTCCCGCTCGGTCACCACGGGGGCACCCAGCCCTATGAGGAGGCGGCGGCCTTCACCGAGGACTTGGCCGGCTACACGGCCATCGCCTCCATCGCCGGCTGGCCGGCCATGTCGGTGCCGCTGCATGTCTCGCCGACGGGCCTGCCGATCGGCTCGCACTTCGCCGCTCGGCTGGGCCAGGAGGCGCTGTTGCTGGGGCTGGCCCTAGAACTCGAGCAGGCGGCGCCCTGGCACCATCGCTGGCCGACAGGGGCGGAGTAGGCTCATGGCACAGACGCTCAAGACCGCCGTTCGCACCCGCATCCTGGCCGCCGCGGCCGAGGCCTTCGCGCGCGAGGGCTTTGCTGCGGCGCGGCTGACCGACATTGCCGCCGAGGCCGGCGTCTCCACCGGCAACCTCTATCGTTACTACCCGAACAAGGCGGCGCTGTTCGATGCCGTGGTGCCCCGGGCCGTCGCCGCCCGGCTGTTGTGGCTGATCCGTGCCCGGGTCCGGGAACTGGGCACCCTGGTGGAGTGGCGCTCGGCCACGTCGCCGGGCTCTGCCCGGGCGGCGGCCTTGCTGGACTTCTGGATCGAGCGGCGCCTGCCCGTGGTGATCCTGCTGGCCGGCGCCCAGGGCTCATCGCTGGCCCATGTGCGGCCGCTGGTCGTCCGCGAGCTGACCCGCATGGCCCATGCCTATCTGGCGTCGCAGCCCAGGGACGAGGGTGCATCATCCGTGCCGCGGGTGGTGCTGGTGCAGCTGTTCTCGAGCACCGTCGACATGATCGTCGCAATCCTGCGCTC
Source organism: Halomonas elongata DSM 2581 (assembly GCF_000196875.2). Lineage (NCBI taxonomy): Bacteria > Pseudomonadati > Pseudomonadota > Gammaproteobacteria > Oceanospirillales > Halomonadaceae > Halomonas > Halomonas elongata. The sequence goes on along the minus strand of NC_014532.2, from coordinate 3,617,281 downwards.
GCATGACGACGAGGCAGAGATCCGTGCGGCCTTCCAGGCGTTCTGGCGCTATCAGCTCGCCGGGCTCGAGGCTCTGTTGGCAGGGCGATAGCACAGAGACTTCGTGTGTTCGGTTGGCGGTATGCCCGATCGGGTGAGTGCGGCCGACGGCTCGAGCCGCTGTTATACGGATAGGGAGAGTTATGGTCGACTCACGTTGGTACGATAAATTTGCGCCGCTCTACAATATCGGAACCTTCGCTGACTTGTTTTATCGGCGAGCGCGGAATAAGGCAATCGATGAACTCGCTCTTTCACCAGGCTCCACTGTGCTGGATATATTTTGTGGCACAGGGGTGGATTTTGGCCCTCTGCATCGAGAAATCGGCGCCCAAGGACGCATACTCGCTGTCGATGGATCGGAGGGCATGCTGAAAGAGGCCAAGGCACGAAGCCGCGCGCTAGAAATTAACGAAAATTGCATCGACTTTTTTGAAGCGGATTTGTCGCGAAATGGTGGTATCGAAAAAGTTGTGAGCTGCATACATGAAAAAAAGCCTCGCCACGTGCTGTTTTCACTTGGGCTTACATGCCTCGAAAACTGGCATAATTTCACATCAGAGATTCTTTCCGCCGTTCAGTCAGGTACTCGCCTTGCGATAATGGACGCTTATAGCAAGCGTTTGACTTTGGGTTCTCGGTTCATCAGCTGGATTGGTGCTGCTGATTGCCAACGAACTGTTTGGAGAGCACTGGAAGAGAATTGCGACTCTTTTCAGTGGTTTGAGTTTCGACCTTTTAAGGTGCTTGATGTCTCGGTATTTGTGGCGAGTGGTACGAAGCCGTGAACCGTATAACCAGGGGCTGCCGAGGACCGCTTTCTGGCGTGTTGCGCCTACAAATTGGCCACTGAGCCCAGGCGTTAGCCTGCTTGCTGAAAACATTGGAGGACGCATGGAGAAAGAATCGACATTGCACGTATTGTGCGGAAAGCTGGCGTCGGGGAAGACGACGCTTGCCGAGGAGTTGGCTGCGGAGGCAAGTACGGTACTTATTAGTGAGGACCTTTGGCTGTCGAAGCTGTTCCCCGATGAGATTAGTGGATTCCAAGACTATCTAAATTGCTCGGCGCGGCTGCGTAGCGCGATTGGTCAACACGTCCAGGGTCTGTTGCGCGAAGGTATCTCAGTGGTATTCGACTTTGCTGGCAATACTCCTCAGGAAAGAGCTTGGGCAAAGTCTTTATGTGGCCAAGGAAGGGCGCAGTGCGTGCTGCACTACCTCGAGGCCTCGGACGAGTTGTGCAAACTTCAGCTACTCCGCAGGAATGAACAACGGCCTGAAGGCTCACAGGTTACGACCGTAGGTGATTTTGACTCCATCACCAAGTACTTTGTTCCACCGAGTCCCAATGAGGGACTCAAGGTACAGAGCCACGATGCTGCATCTCGTCATCAGAATGCTGAGAGGTAAAGTCCAACAACGGTCTGAACCTGAACGGCTTTTCCGCTGGCGTTCCAAAGCTGACTGGGTAAGCGAAACGTTGGTGGAATTGGCCGTTTAACAAGACAATTTATCCGACGTATGAATATCGTGAACTACTCGATAAATAGGAGGCCACCGTGCGAAATACCGGTTCCTATATCGATTGGTCTGTCTCTTCTCCACGTCCCGGCTGGCGTGGCTGGTGGGACCGACTCATGGGGCCCGATGCCACTGCGGTAGAACTGGGGATGTCGCTCGCCGCTGGAGGGCTTGGCGCCCTGGGTGTGGCGTCTTATGCAGTATCGCATCAGCTGTCGTGGACCTGGTGGGAATATGGGATCGCGGTCCTGATCACTCTCGATGTCGTGGGTGGGATCATCGCCAATGCGACGCCAAGTGCCAAGCGCTGGCATCATCGCGTCGGCCAAGGTATTAGGCAACACTTCGCGTTCCTGGCGTCACATGGGCTTCACATCGTTCTGGTAGCTGGTCTGTTCAGCCAATCGGCCGTGACGTATGGCTTGGTGGCATACGGTTACCTCCTGTGTGCGGGAATTGCCACCTTGAAAGTTCCGGTGGGTCTGCAGCGCGCCACGGGGCATCTGGCGGCTTGCGGGGCGGTCTTCCTGGCCGCCTGGGGGCTCCCCGAGGCACCCGGGTGGGGTTGGTTCCTGCCGGTACTGGTCATCAAGTTGGTGATCGGGCATGCCACCTTGGAGGCGCCCTTTGACACGGCATCTACCTTGAGTCACTAGGTCTCGTCTGCCGAGTTTATCTTCTGGAGGTACAGTCAATGCATGTGGTTCAGCAAGGCCCGGAATCGCGAGGAGTGGAAATTCCGCAACCCTCCCGGCTGGTGCCAGTCGACAGCGATGTCTGGATAGTGGAGGGGCCTATAGTCAGCTTCTATGGATTTCCCTATCCCACCCGCAGCGTGATCGTGCGCCTGCCGAATGGAACATTATGGGTATGGTCGCCGATTCCCTTGGACGACGAACTGATGACCGAGGTATCGGAGTTTGGGACGGTGGCGCATTTGGTCAGTCCCAACAAGCTTCATCATCTCGGTCTGGCGGATTGGCGGGCGGCCTTTCCGGCCGCCAAACTTTGGGGTATGCCGTCAACGGTCCGGAAATGCCGTGACCTGTGCTTCGATGGCGTCTTGGACGATACACCTCCGGTTGCCTGGCGCGGCACCATCGAGCACGTCCAATTTCGCGGTTCGCCCTTGCTTGAGGAGATGATCTTTTTCCACCGGCCATCTCGTACGGTCCTGCTGGCCGATCTGAGCGAAGCCTTGAGCCGTGACTTCCTGGCGCGCTATTGGGCGCCGTGGCAGCGGCTGATTGCCCGCCTGTGGAGCATCACCGAGGCGGCGCCGAAGGCTCCGCTCGAGGTACGGTGGTCCACCATTCGCCGGTGTGTCGCGCGAGCCGCGACCCACCGCCTGCTCGCTTACAATCCGGAGAAAGTCATCATGGCCCATGGTGTCTGGCAGAGGAGCCATGGCCGTGCCTTTCTGGAGCGGACGTTCTCCTGGCTGTCACCAGAACCTCCCCATGTGGTGGGCGAGGAACATTGATAAGGAGCGTTGAATCATGATGCTGAGCAGATACGCGTTGCTTCTGGCGCTTGGAATGGTCACGGCAGTGCCCGCCTACGCGATCGACCGCGAACAGGGGCTCGAGCGAGTCAGGGAACAGCTGATGCAGTCCTGTGCGGAGGGGGGGATGGCCTCCTGCCTGGGCGTCGAGACGTCCCGGTGTGGACGCCTCGCGGAAGAGGTGGTGCAAGCCTGTGCGGAATACTTCGTCCCAGCCGAGCAAGAGCAGATGGCCGCCTTCGGCGATTGCATTGGTCGCCAGACCCAGCAGCGCACCGGTGTATCGGAGGCCGAGTTGCAGTCGTGCCAGTCTCATGCCGACGGTGCGGCGCATGCCTCCTCTTCCCCCGAGGAGGCGATGCGTAGGCTCGAGGATGCCAAGGCCGTCATGGCTCAGGACGCCGAAGCGACGCGGGACGCAGTGACCCTCCCGCTCTATCCGGATCATGAACTGACGGCGCATCATCAGGATCCGAGCGGCCTTCCCGGCATCGAGGGTGAGCCGCTAGGGGAGGGGGCGGTCCCCGTGGCCATGATGACTACCTCAGATACTGTCGAAGACGTCGTGGCCTTCTATCAGAACCGGTTAGACGGGTTCACGTTGTACAGAGAGGCGGCGGACGATGCCACCTTTGCTAAAGGCATGCCGGACGACGTTACACCATCGGACTTTCGCCGTTGGATGAAGGCCCTGCCATTGCATGAGCATGTTGCGATCTATCGGTTGTCGGGAAAAACGCATATCGAGGTGGGATACCAGCCCGATTAAAAAGTGGCATGGCCTGTACCCTTACGTAAGATAATAAAAGCGGACGTCTATGACGTCCGTGCTTTCGATCTGAATCAAGGTTGCATACCACGACGCTCCCAAAAGGGGGCGTAGGCAAACGGGATCTCCAGGCACGGTCCTTCACCTGCTTCCGAGAGGAAAGGGGTGACTGTGAACGTCACGCCTCGTTTGCGGAGCTCCTCGAGGAGCTCCGCAAACGAGGCGCGTGTCCCGAACGTAGAGATCAGATTCATGATGGCCGACAATCAGGTCGGCATGACGCATGGCGTCGTAGATTGAGGTGTCCATCAGTGTCTCCCAATGAGGAAGGGAGACACCCCACCGGGGAGATGTCTCCCCAGATGGGTGGATGTGTTGAACTGTAAGCGACCGCGCGTCGACCTACTTCTCGCGCAGCTCTTGGATGGTGGTCGGCAATAGCGCCAGAGCCAGTCCCCAAGCAGGGCTGGTGATCAGGAAGGCAAGCAAGATGTCATTCATGGGTATCCTCCTTCGCCTCCAATGAAGCTCTGACAGTGATGCTCGCACCGAGTAGCGCAGCACCAATGCCGGCGGCGGATACGCCAAAAGTAACACGTACTTGGTCTGTCAGCAGCATTCCTACAAGGGCTGCTCCCAAGATGGTGAGACTCAAGGTCGATACCGCTTCCCATCCGAACTTATTGATATAGTGCTTCCGATCCATGTCGGTGTTCCAGAACGGCGCCCTGGAGACACCGCCCGCTGGGGAGACGTCTCCCCAGGCGGGTCAGTGGATGGGAAAAGTTAGAATGAGGCAGCCGCCGGCGTCTCGAAAGCGCCGGCCGATTCACCGGACTGAGCCGCGGCATAGCCGTTGGGCTGAGTCGGTGCCGGCTCCTCTTGCGACGGGGTCGCTGTGGCATGGTCAGCTTGCGGCGCCGGTGTGTCAGTGTCGTCCGAAGCCGGGGCTTCGCGCTGATAGACCGTCTCGCCGTTGATCTTGATCCACTTCACCAGCAGTAGCCGGCCTTTGAGGCTGACACCGGTTTCGCCCTGGCGATCGCCTTTCTGGTACACAAAGGTGTCCGTCCAGAGGTCGCCCAGTTTGAAGCCGATGAGGACTTTCTTCTTCATGTCCACGGCTTGCTGGCACTTGCGGACCAGTTTCTGCGCTTCCTGGCCGCTTACACGGCAATCGAAACGCGTATAGCTGACGTCATCCGCCGGCCCGTTTAGGGCGTTGATGTTGCAGGCCAGAAACGCGTCGCCGCGTTTCGGATCCACGGTGCGGATGCGGTTGAGATAGCCAACCCCTTCGACGTGGAGGTTGAAGAAGGTGGTCTGGGCTTGAGTTGACGTCGTCATGGTGGTTCTCCTTGAAGCAATAGGCATGCTCGGGAGACCACCTTCCCATCGGGGAAGTGATTCCCCCGAGTGGGTGGGTGAGACGTTGGTTATAAATGAGAAAGCGTAGCTAAGCCGCTACAGCAACTTCACGATAGCGATGACAAGACCGGCAATCGCCATCGTTTGGAACAAGAGCCCACGGTACAGCGTACTCGACAACTTTTGCTCCAAGATGGCCAGATCTTGCTTAGTCGCCAGGTGTTGTTGCATTTCTTTCTCCAGTGCATTCACGACATCCATGGCCTTATCGTCAGGGACGTCGACTGAACGCAGGGCGTTGAAAAGGGCAATGCCCAGCTGCATGGGGCCTCCTGTGGACTCGAGGAGCGCCCCTGCCAGGGGAAGCTCCCCTGGTGGGTTTGAAAGTTGCCTCCAACCGCCGGAGCGGCACTCGCACACTGGAGGCGCGGCGAGTTTGGGTAAGGGCGTCTCGTTGGGCCGGCGAGACACACCGGGCTGTCCGAAAACAGCAGTCGTGCACCTCTCATGCTAGCGAGGCAGCACAAGCTGTCAAGCGGCATTGTGCTTAGAAGACGAGCCTTTCGAACGGCCGGCCAGTCAGGGCTGTGTAGGCCACGGTATTCTGGATATTGGCATGCCCCAGGTACTGCTGGACGATCCGCAGATCCACGCCGCTGTTGATCAGGTGCACACCGCACGCGTGACGGAGGGCATGAGGATGCCACTTCACGCCCAAGACCTGTTCGCTGAGGCGGTGCATCATGCGCCGGAAACCATCGACGCTGACCGGCGTCCCTCGTTCGTTGACGAACACCAGGCCCGACGAACGTCCGTCTTGTCGCTGGTAGCGTTTCAGAGCACGCACCGTGCTGCCTTGAAGCGGGTGCGTACCATCGAGACTGCCCTTGATGCGATTCACACGCAGCTCATGCGTGACCAGGTCGATGGCCGACCAACGCAGGGCCACCAGCTCCGAGACCCTCAGACCATGTTCGAAGGCGAGACGAATCATGAGTGCATCGCGCCGGCCGTGACGTTGATGATGCATTGCCCCACGTATCAAGCGGTGAACCTCATCCCGGGTCAGGTGTTGACGGCCTCGTCGGGTGTCATTGGCTGTTCGATTTTGAACTGTCCGGGTTTCAGTGGCTGGGAGGTTATTGACGGCTGATATCAACCCTGCGTCAGACATGGCCTGTATGCCTCCTGTTCGGTGGAACTGTCCGGTTTTCGGTCAGAAGCCAGACAGTTGTTGCCTGGTGAGGAAACGTTACCGGTTCACGATCCGAGTCTCTCCGACTCCAAGGGTACTGTACCAGCGGGACTCTTCCTGCTGTCGCTTTTCGATCGCGGCAGCTTCCGCTTGCTCGGAGGTGGCAAACTGGGACTTCGGTGTGCCGTAGCTGAATCCCTGACTGCGCTTGCGTGTGTGGCCGTCCGGCTGTCGCTCGTACCAGGTGGCGATCCAGACGGTGGTACCCTCCGGCCGCTCGTAATGGAAGACGCCGGTGATGGGCCCGGCGGTCTTCGCCCGGTGCTTTGCCACTGACCGCTTGGGTACGCTGCACAATTCCGCCCAGCGGCGTAAGCCCCAGATCTCGAGGCCTCGTTGTTCACGGTACTCGAGGCAGCGCTGAAACGTGACATATTCGTCGTGCTGGCGAGGTATGCTGCGACATTCATACCCACCGGCGGGGCGCGGGATGCGAACGAGGGGGTTGGTATGGCTAGGCGGCCAGGACACGTATTTGGTGCGTTCCCAGAGCTGTGGCAGTTGTAACTTGTCGCGCACGGTTGGTCTCCTTGCCCTATAAGCCTTGGCAGACAAGCTAATCTGTGGGGGGAACCGTCACACGTGTCGACATGGATCCCCGAAAGGTGCTGATACTTTCGCCTGTTGGGTGTGACGACGACAAGCTTTGCTGCCTGGTGACCGGCAAGACGGCTCTGAAAATCCAGGAAAGAAGGAGGGGGATCAAGCAAGATCTTGCCCGCTGGGCAACTTCTTGCCCGCTTTCAGGCAAGTTCTTGCTCGATCGCTTGACGTCATGCCGTGCCGTGTTTATGTATCCCTTTGATTAAATTGACTGTTTTTGTTTTTGGTACATAAAGTGCCTTATATGGGGTGTCCGCTGGACATTGCGCAAGATTTTTCGAATTCATCGTCAAGGAAGCGACTCATGCCAACCCCATGTTATATCAGCATCGAAGGTCAGACTCAGGGCAACATCACCGCTGGCGCCTTCACGCCCGAATCCGTGGGCAACATCTACGTCGAAGGCCATGAAGACGAGATGCTCGTCCAGGAATTCAAGCACATCGTCACTGTGCCGACGGATCCGCAGTCCGGTCAGCCGTCCGGTCAGCGCGCTCACAAGCCGTTCATCTTCACCGTGGCCCTGAACAAGGCCGTGCCGCTGCTGTACAACGCCCTGGCGTCCGGTGAGATGCTGCCCACGGTCGAGCTGAAGTGGTACCGCACCTCCGTGGAAGGCAAGCAGGAGCACTTCTTCACCACCGCCCTGACCGATGCCACCATCGTCGACATCAACCTGCGCATGCCCCATGCTCAGGACGCCAACAGCGCCGAGTTCACTCAGCTGATGGACGTCTCCCTGGCCTACCGCAAGATCGACTGGGAGCACACCGTCGCCGGCACTTCCGGTTCCGACGACTGGCGCGCCCCGATCGAAGGCTAAGACGCCGCGCCACAGGCGGTGCCCCTGCCAATGCTCGCGCCCGGCGGGCACCGTTTTCGCCGCCAGGGTTCCGGCCCTGGCGGCGGCATGTGTAAGTGTTTGCTTGGCTGTATTGTAAGCGATCACTTACGCATGCCGCCGACGACTTGCCTCGGCGATGTACTCGCGTAACCTACCTGTCCTGCCGACCATGCCGCGTCGGCGAACCCAGGAACGGATTCGGCCTCCAGGAGGGATGCCATGACCCAGGCTAACGGACTGCAGTTCACCCTGAGCCTGACCGGCGCCGGTGAGGCCGACTTGGCGGTGGTCGACTTCACTCATGAAGAGGCGTTGTCGTCGCCGTTTCATCTTCACGTGCGCTTTGCCAGCCGCGCCGTCGACCTCTCGCCGGAAGCGCTGCTCGACCGCCCGGCGAGCCTCACCGTGTGGCAGGACGGCGTGGCCCAGCGACGGGTCCACGGCATCGTCGCCGAGTTCGGCCGCGGCGACCGCGGCCATCGGCGCAGCCACTACGAGGTCGTGATCCGTCCCTCGCTGTGGCGGCTCTCGTTGCGCCAGAACTCGCGGATCTTCCAGCGCGTCTCGCCGCTGACCATCCTCAACACCCTGTGCGAGGAACGCGGCCTGACCGATGTGGCCTTCGCGGTGACCCGCGAGCCCGCCGAGCGCGAGTACTGCGTGCAGTACCGCGAGACCGACCTGGCCTTCGTCGAGCGCCTGGCCGCCGAGGAAGGGTTGTTCTACTTCCATGAGTTCGAGGATGGCGACCTCGGCGCCCATCGGCTGGTGTTCGCCGACGATCCCCAGGTGCTCACCGGGCTCGGCGAACGCCCCTACCACCATCGCGCCGGCGGCACCGCACCGCAGCGTCACCTGCGTCGGCTGACCCAGACCGCTCGGGTGCGCCCGGCCCGGGCCCAGCTCAAGGACTACAGCTTCAAGCGCCCGGCCTACGCGCAACTGCACGAGCGCCAGGGCGACGGGCTGGAGCAGTACAGCCAGCGGGGCGACTACGAACACTACGACTACCCGGGCCGCTACAAGGCCGACGCCTCGGGCCAGGCCTTTACCCGCCACCGGCTGGAGCACCTGCGTCACGACGCCCTGACCCTGGCCGGCGAGAGCGACCTGCCCGAGCTGGCCCCGGGCACGCGCTTCACCCTGGCCGACCACGACGTCAGCGAGCTCAACCGCGGCTGGCAGGTCGTCAAGGTGGTCCACGAGGGCGAACAGCCCCAGGCGCTGGGCGAGGACGCCGCCCAGGACGACGGCATGACCCGCTACCACAACACCCTGACGCTGATCCCGGACGACACCGCCTGGCGGCCCGCGCCCGAGCCCAAGCCGCGGGTCGACGGCCCCCAGGTGGCCTTCGTGGTGGGGCCCGAGGGCGAGGAGATTCACTGCGACGCTCACGGCCGGGTGCGCTGCCAGTTCCCCTGGGATCGCTATGCCGAGCCCAATGAAACCGCCAGTGCCTGGCTGCGCGTCAGCCAGGGCTGGGCCGGCGGCGGCTACGGCATGATGGCGATTCCGCGCATCGGCCACGAGGTGATCGTCTCTTTCCTGGAAGGCGACCCCGACCAGCCGATCATTACCGGGCGCACCTACCACGCGGTGAATACGCCGCCCTACGAGCTGCCAGCGCACAAGACGCGCACCGTGCTGCGCACCCAGACCCACCAGGGCGAGGGCTTCAACGAACTGCGCTTCGAGGACCAGCACGACCAGGAACAGATCTGGGTGCACGCCCAGAAGGACCTGGAGCTGCTCACCGAGAACGACCGCACCGAGGAAATCCGCCGCGACAGCCACCTGGCCGTCAAGCGCGACCGGGTGAGCGAGCTCGACCGTGACGACCACCTCACCGTGCATGGCGAGCGACGCGAGAAAAGCGATGGCGCCCAGCACCTGACCATCGATGGCAGCCTGCATCTGAGCGCAGGCCAGGCCTGGCTCACCGAAAGCGGCCGCGAACTGCACATCAAGGCCGGCCAGAAGGTGGTGCTGGAGGCAGGCAGCGAGCTGACCCTCAAGGCCGGCGGCAGTTTTCTCAAGATCGATGGTGGCGGTGTCACCGTCAACGGCCCCGGCGTGAAGGTAAATGCCGGTGGCAGTCCCGGCAGCGGCACGGGGCAGGGCGCCCAGGCACCGCTGTTGCCGGGCGAGGCCACCGCCGAACATCACGAGCGAATCGACCCCAGTCAGAGCGAGGCCACATTGGCTTCCACGTTAGTGCCGCCTGACGTATGCGAGGAGTGCTGGAAGAAGGCTCTCGCTGAGGGGCAGTCACTGATACCGGGGGATGAGGCATGAAGAGGGAGGTAAGGCCCAATGCCTGGCGAAATATCGAGGACTCTGACAGCAATCGATATGCCTTGATAGAGATGGGAGCGCTGCCGGGGGAGACCCGGACGTCATTGATCGAGGCCGCCGATGGGGATTATTGGCCATTGATACGTGACACTCGGCAGGAGCACTTGATCAGAGAGGGACCTTGGCTGATGGAGTTGCCTGATGGTGATCTGGATGGGCAGAGCTTGGGCGCGATGGGGTGTGGGGTGATGGCATGGATTGAAAGTCCGCAATCCGGCGATTCGCTAGCTCGACAACTGGCGCCCGCCATGACTGTGATATCGCCGGAGGGTAAAACCTGGCTAATGCGCTTCTATTTGCCATCGCTCATCCAGGCCCTCCATGAGGCGAACTCGTGGGCTTGGCATCGGGATCTCTTCAATGGCATCGAGCGATGGTGGTATCCAGATCAGGAGGAGGGGTGGCAATCCTTGGCAGGCCTGTTGGATGATGGCTTGAGGCACGATGCCTGGCGGCTCGACTGTGATCTAGACCTGTGGACTTCACTCCGGGGAGACACCGAGGCCACGGCATTGACCGCACATTTTGTGAGCGAGATGCCGGAGCTATTCGAGGATGTCTGCCCTTGTGACCGTCCAGGAAGAGTTGCCAAGGCCCTCTTCGCTGCCGATGAGATAAAGCTTTTTCGCCCAGAGGACCGCAGGATATATGTTTATCTCTGGTTAGAGAAAGGAGAGAGCTTCTTGCAAAGTGACTCGATGAAACGCTGCCTTGAACAAGCAGTATGTGGTGATAAAACACTGCTCGAATGCCTTCAAACGCAAGAGGAATATTAACCATGCTGGGGCGTTGGGTGTTTCGACGGGTATTTCGGGGCGTGCCTACCTGGATTCAGGTAGTAGGCGTGCTAGCGATTCTCGCTTACGTCGGCTGGTATAACTTTCTCCGGATGCCGGAGGGAGGCTCACTAAGAGGGCATAGTTATATAGATCGGCCGATTTATAGTTACTGGGTCAACGATAATTGGGGAGGTAATTTAGCAGCTTTTGGAGGGGGAGCTACTTGCTGTTGGTCCTTAGGGGGGGGGAGTGTCGAAGTCGTTTGGATCCTTAGTATGTCCAAGAAACAGCAAGAACAAGGAATGGAGCAGGAACGTCATAGTGTGACGTTGCCTATGCCGGAACGTAGCCGAGAAGATCGTTATCTACATGTACACTTCCTTCCCAAGAATAGGGTCGAGCTGGTATGGAGCCCAGATTTTGGCTCTCCCTTGACGGATAAGCTGGAGCAGGAGTATCCCCGGGATGGTTGATTCGCAGACGTTGGAGCGCTGTCAGGCGATTAATGCTCGCTCGGAAGGTCAGTCTTCTTCGCTCATCGGGGTGGATTGCCAGTTGACGATAGAAATAGGTATTTTCTTCGATGGTATAGGGCGCCATCTTGAGCAGGACCTTCGTGACGGACGAGTAAGTAATATTGGACGATTATATTCTGCTTTTCCTGACCAGGAAAAAGACAGGCTTGGCCAGGCATTTCGTAGGCTGTATCTTCCGGGTTTGGGAGCTCCATATGAAGAAAACGTGCAGGAAAACTTTGAGGCAACTCTACGTCGTGCTTCCAGCGAAGCAGTAGATGGGGTTGAGGGGCATCTCCGTGGTGGTGTGACTGGAGCTGCCAAGGAGGCCGTCTTTAATACTGATGGTGGCGCATGGTGGGAGGTCTTCGGCCGCTCCTGGAAGGCGTCATTGACCAAACCCTGGGAGTGGGTCAAAAGCGCTCGGGATGCAGCCATTCGCACCGGGGCCGAGGTTTTCAGCCCTATCCGTGATCATCCTATTACCGCCAACCTGCTGATGAGCGGGGCGGCGACCCGGCAGTCTGCCGCTATCGAGCAATTTCAGGGAGCGGTGAGCGACGTGGCTGGCAATAGCCAGATGCCGCTCGGAACGATTCGGGTATCGGTTTTCGGCTTCGATTTCGGCGCCGCCCTGGCTAAGGCCTTCGTTCGCGAGTTGCTGGAGGAGGTCTGCGAGCAAGAGGGCGAACACTATCGTTACGAGGATGCGGAGGTACAGATCGTTTTCGCGGGACTCTTCGACTGCGTCGATCGCACTCACCCTGAGCTTGGTCCTGTGGATTGGTTCCACCCGCTGACCCCGGTCCTCGATGATGGTGGCCCGCTCCATCCAGGCTGCCGGCGGGCGCTGCACCTGATCGCCGCCCATGAGCGGCGTTTTTACCGTCGTTGCCGGCCCCTCGGTACCTTGCAGGCCGACTGGCGAGAAATTCTCCAGCCTGGGATCAGCGAGGATATCGGCGGTGGCCTGAAGCCCGACGAGCAGAAGGTCAGTGCCGAGCTGTCACTGGCGGCACTGCATCGCATGTACCGCAGCGCCATGATGGCGGGTGTGTCCTTTCCCAGTCTGGAAGAGCTGCAGGCTCAGGATGTTGCTACATCACGGTTATTCGAATTGAACGACCAGGTGGACGGCCATTCGCTGATAGCGTTGCAACGCCACTATGAACGTCTCGTCAACGATGCGCTGTCCCCTGACGAGGCACACTTCCGGCAGCATGCTCAACTCTATCTGGCTTGGCTTGCCCATCGATATCGGGAGTATCGGGCTACTCGCGCGGCGCTGGAGGCCCAACTCGATACCTTGCCCGATCGAACGCCCAGCGGTGTACTGGGCGTGCCGAGCGCTTCGCTGACTACCCCTCATGACGAATGGCAACAGATAGAAGCCGACGCAGCGGAAGTGGAGCAGGCACTCGGTCAACTGGAAACGCAGTGGGGGTGGCTGGAAGAAGTCGACCAGGAAGCCCGCCAAATCCGTGCGTTATTTCTATCGAGCGATGGCATGACTCGGCGTCAGGCGCGTCAGACGCTCGAGTACGAGTATCGTATGGCCGAAGCCTGGTGGCGCTGGACACGAGAAACAGCACCACCTGAGTTACCAGAAGAAGTGGAACGGCTGTTTGCCTATGGGTTGCATGATAAGCGGCCTGCAGAACAGAGGATGCGTAACCGGCAGGCGACGATGCTCCTGGGGGGATACCATTTCTTTGCCTGGCGACGCCTTGATATGCCCGAGTAAGGTATGGTGGGCTTAGTAGCCATCGTCGCGTCGACTCTATCAGGCCAACGAAAAGGGCACGGTCGAAGCCGTGCCCTTTCCAGTTCAGTGACGACCGCGATCAGTCATCGGCGGCGCCGTCAGCCTGTACTTCACCCGTGAGACGCCACTGCAGGACTGGGTGCGCAACACCCGCTTCGGCCGCCATCCCGCTGATTGGGCGGGCGACCTCAAGCAGGAACTCGATCGCCTGTTTCGCCTGCTCTACGCGCCCCGGGTGCGCCTCGAGCGCCGCAACGAATGGAACCATCGGCTCGGCACCCGCTACCAGTCGGTATGGCTGCTGGTGGAATTTCCCGGTGCCACGCCCCCGTTTCCCGGCATGTTCACCTGGCAAGCCGAGGCGACCTGGAGCACGGGCTGGTTCGGCGGCGAGACTCGCAAGGTGGTGATTACCGAGCAGGATCTGTCGCTGGATATCGGCGGGCGCCATGGCGATCGTCCCGTCTATCGTCGCGTCTACCACGACGATGCCAAGGGCGCGACACTGCAAGGGCTGAGCGGCACCCTGTACTATCGTCCTCGTCCCGGGCTGACGCTGTCGCCCATCGAACTTTCCATCGACTGAGTGCCGAGGCCCCATGCAGCGCATCAAGACCTTCTCTGGGTGCAGTACCTGCCACCGGAAGCACTAGGGCCCCTACAGCATGTGCTGGTCAGTGATCCGGAAGCCTTGAGTCTGAGAAACAGACGATTACCGCTCTGCAGGTCCAGAATTACCAGCAGATCCGACCAGCGTTGAACTTGCGCCGATGCCGACAAGAGCCCGGGGTATAACGCGAATCGCGTGATACGCAGAAGTCCCCTTTCCCCATCTTCCCTTTGGCTCTTTCGCCCTTTGGGGTTGCCACCCTCTATCCTATACGGGTAAGCCCCTTCCCCTTGGGGGCGCCATTCCCTTATCAGCCATTTTACCCTTTGCGGTTGCCATTTGAGTTCGACGCTCAGTAGGCTGCCAATGCGGGCGGTCGTCGCCCGGCTTTCGCCTATGACGCTGGAGAGGGACTACCCATGAACAAGTCGGAACTCGTGAAACAGATCGCCACCACCGCGGAACTGTCCCAGGCCCAGGCAGAGCGCTGCCTGACGGCCTTCACTGACTCAGTGGCCAAGACGCTGTCCCAGGGAGACAAGCTGACCCTCCTCGGCTTCGGGACCTTCGAGACACGCGAACGGGCGGCCCGCACCGGGCGCAATCCGCAGACCGGCGAGGAGATGACGATCCCTGCCGCCAAGGTGCCTGCCTTCAAGGCGGGGCAGGGACTCAAGGACGCGGTGAAGGGTTAATCCGTGGCGGATCACGACAACAGCTACAAGCGCCTCTTCTCAGAACCGGCGATGGTGCGGGACCTGCTGACCGAGTTCGTCCAGGAAGAGTGGGTCGACCAGCTGGATCTCGACAGTCTGGAGAAGGTTAGCGGCAGCTACGTCTCGGATGACCTGCGCGACCGCGAGGATGACATCATCTGGCGGGTGCGTTGGGGAGAGGGATGGCTCTATGTCTACCTGCTCATCGAGTTCCAGCGCACCGTCGATCGCTACATGGCCGTCAGGGTTATGGCTTATGAGGCGCTGCTGTACCAGGACCTGATCCGGCAGAAGGCCTTTACCCCCGCAGGCAAGCTGCCACCGGTGCTGCCCATCGTGCTGTATAATGGGGATCAGCGCTGGACCGCGGCACAAAACGTCGTTGACCTGGTCGAACCCATACCAGGGGGATTGTCCCACTATCGACCGTCGTTGCCCTACCTCCTCCTCGATGAGGCGGAAATCTGCCAGAATGAAGATCATCTGGAGGAGACACGCAATTTGGTGGGCGCGCTGTTCCAGTTGGAGCACAGTCAGGATTTGGCGCAGTGGGAAGCGGTGCTCAAGCGGCTGGGAGAGTGGCTGCAGGCACCCGAACATGACTCGCTTCGGCGGGCGTTCACTGTCTGGGTCACACGCGTCCTGATTCCCAGCCGGTGGCCAGGATTCGACCCCGACGAGATCAGTGCCCTACAGGATCTGCAGGAGGTACACGCCATGTTGGCAGAGCGCATTAGAGAATGGCCAGAACGCTTCAAACAGGAAGGCGAGGAACGTCATGCCTTAGAGATGGCTCGTCGAATGCTCCAGCACGGAGACATGTCAGACGAGCTCATTGCGGAGTTCTCAGGACTGGATGTCGCCAGAGTGGTTGAGCTGCGTCGGGAGATGGAGCGCTGAACCCCGGCGCTCTCTCGCGCAATCCAGACGCCTTGGCCCGGGATAGGTCTGCAGATTTTGCACACAGGCGCGGCGTTATATCCTGAGACCTACAAAGAGGCCCTGACAGCCAGTGAAGGCCGCCAGGGCGGTATGTTAATTATCGTTGGATACTGAGCGTGATTCTTGAAGGCCGTCTTTGATCTCACCTAGTCGATCATAGATGCCGAACAATAGTATGGCGCCTTCACAGAGGACACGCCAGAACAGAAGGCCGAGTAATAAGCCGATAATGTTCATGAGAAGAAGCAGGAGTTTCCCGCTGAATAGGGCTGTGACAATCCCTCCAATACCACCGAGAACTATCATTATGATGCCAATCCAGTAGGCGACCTGGATCAACTTTGGGGTTAAAAACTTCTCGAAAGATGTGAAATCGCCGAGGTTCATCGTGCATCTCCTTGTCGATTGATAACGTTCGTTCCATCGAAATCAGCTGTCTGCAGCCGATATAAGGAAACGGCCGAACAGTGCTGCATACGCTATTTAGATCACCACAAACAGAATGGGCTCCGCAAGAGGCTCGGAGGGATAGAATGAAGTTCTATAAGGAGTGGGTTGCAGTACAATGCTGATTCTAGGCGCTCTCTCGCGCAATCCAGGCGCCTTAGCCGGGGATAGCCTGCAGATTTTGCACACAGGCGCTGTTATCAATGCGGGCTTACGAGGAAACCTCGGGACAGGCGGCTTCAAACTCTTCCTCATAGGTATTCCACAGGCGGTCGGCCTCACCATTGTTGAGAGGGTGATCCGAATCGAGCATGTCCTTCGGATTGTCAGCCAACGCTTCATTGGCGGCGACCAAGTCATCCAGCGCCGCTTGTAGCCTTGGCGTCATATTCGGCCGTGCGTCCGTGAGCTTTTGCTTGGCAGTGGCAATGTCCGGCTCGCTGATATTGGACCCCGTCAGTGGCGCGAAGTAGTTCATCCAGGGGATATGGATCTTGAGGCAGAGAGCTGGGTCCAGTTGCTGTGCGGGGGATGCCGTCGAGATCGAGAGAATGGCCATGCCGACCAACCAGTGAGCAGTACGCTGCATCATTCCATGACTCCAGTCGTTTCGATTACGGATACTGTCCTCGTGCTATCCGGGCATAGCCGAGATACCAAGCGAAATTGCCTACTGGTTGAGTATGCCTCCCCCGAGAAGAACACGCCACTTCGTGGCATCGGGGACCTCAGCAGGCATCGGGAGGTCGCAGTGAGGGGGCTTGATGGCCACCCGACACCGATCTACCCTAGATAATCTAGGTTACGTGTATCTCCCGAGAGGTGCGTCATGACACTCAAGGAACGACTGAAGCAGCTAAAAGCCGGTGCTGATCGCCAAGCGGCCGAGCTGGGCCACGAGGACGTGGCCGGTGCCGCGGTCGCGTTTGGTCGTGTGACTGGCCGTGCCCTGGGGAACGTTGTGCATGATGCGGGGAAGCTGATGTTGGCTTTCGTGCCGGAAGATGATGGGCAAGACACCCCGTCAAAGCGAGCTGATAAAAATGCTCCAGGAAAGACCTGGGCATCAACAGGCGAAGGCTTCCAGGGGCTTGCAGAAGGCCCTGACGGATTCGGATACTATCAGAACGGACATCATGCTAAGGGTGAGTAGCTCGGGGGGGCGTGCGGCTCCAGGTTACTATAATAATGCTTCTGGCTTCAGGGTGGACACACCAGATCATCCTTTGTGTAGCAACTCAGAACTGTAAGGGCTCCACTCGGAGCCCTATTTCCTTTTCCTACCTTATCTTCCCTACTTACCTCCTGCCGCTTTACCAGCCTTTCCTGCCGCTTGCTTAGCGCCTGACTCTCCGGCGTCTTTGGCCCCCCTGGAACCTTCCTGAAGATTGTTACCAATAGCACCTCCAACTTTCATCCCTGACCAGCCCAGGGCCGCCACCCAAACTGACGGCAGAATGAAGTACATCGACCACTCCACGAACGTCAGCACGATCCTGTCGTACACGTTCTCGACGCCGCCAACGACGGCCTGAACCAGTAACGCGCCGTCACCATAGAGCATTACTGACAGGTGGTACTCCATCCAGCGGGCCAGCTCCCACCAGAATGACAGGAAGAAGATCGCAAACAAGCCGAAGGTCGCCATACCGGCCGCTTTGAAGCTGTATCCGGAGACCACCATCACGAAGGGCAGGCAGATCACGACAGCCATGACCAGGGCGTTCTGGATCATGGGCAGGGCTTGTTTGACCATGTCCATGCCGACCTTGGCCACACCAGCCGTCATGGCCCCGCCGGCACCGCCGACGATCTTGGAGAGCGCGTCGGCCGCGCTGTTCTCACCGCGAGCGCCATAACCGTTGACGCTGCCCGACGAGCTCCCCTTGCCGACATCGCCATGGACGCTCACCATGCGCCGGACCATGGCCTCGGTGGCCACGTCCTTGTTGGTCGTGCCATCGGTCAGAGCCTGCCACAGTTGATCCATGCCACTGATCTCACCCTGCAGCCGGGTGTAGAGACCGTTTTCACTGTCTTGCCACCACTCTTTGCAGGTCGGATAGCCTGGTTGTCCCGGGCCGGTGTTCGAGCGCGACATGTCCCGGTCCGAATCAAACGGGAAGCCTTTGACCGGCCGTTCGGCATATAGCGAGTCGTAGTAGCCCGACGTCTCCAGGAACTCGTGGGAGCCGAGCCAGTCGGTGTCGACGGCGTCATCCTGATCGATTTCGCCGTGCTCTTCGTGATATTTACTGCGTGCGTCCTTGAAACAGGTATTCGTGAAGTCTGCCACCTCTTCCTTCAGAATGGGGTCTTCGATCTCCTCCATGTCGATTTCGGTGGCGACCGCCTGGATATCCGGAGAACACGGGATCTTGCTGATGGCCACATTGGTCATGCCCTTCGACACGGCATGCACGAACGCCCACCACAATGGGGCCTTGGCACTCTGCCCATCCAGGGAATTCAGGGTGTCCTCGCTATACGCCCCATCCCCGATGACGGCGGTACTGCAAGTCTCGCCATTGCGCTCGATCTCTTCGGTGGCCACCGGGTTGAACGACACCCCAAGCACCGGCATGCACGTGAAGGCCACGATGATGATCATGGCGTACAGCCGGGCTTCGATGCGGTTGATGGTCAACAGCCCCTTGTTGCCTTCGTCATCACCTTCTCGGCGTGCCTGGTACCACTCCGACAGAATCAGGGCGATGATCGGAATCACCGCCAGGCCCGTCCCGAGCATCGCGTCCCAGATCCCGTTGTTGATGACCCAGCCGAGCATCAACAGCGCGGTCTCCATGTAATTGCTGACGTTGAGTGATACGTCCATCAGGCGCCTCCCAACCAGTTGTAGAGGTTGTAGAGCTCGATCAGGGCCACCACTACGAGCACATGTCGCTCGAGGCGGACCAGCATCGCATAGGCGGCCTGGCCGCCATCCTGGTCATCTTGCAGACGAGCCACAGTGCGCGGCCGCAGCCGATACCGCCAGAGCACGAAACCCAGGCCATATAAGCCACAGCGCCACAGGAACAGCCACGGCGCCGCGACGTGCATGGCCGATTGAAATGCCGTCAGGCTGCCCAGCAGCGAGATCGCCACGGAAGCGATCATGCCGCTCAGCAGCACGACCAGCAGAAACGTAAGGGCGGCCACCAGCAGTGGTGGCCAGGTACGCGGGTGCAACCCCATTAATTGGCCTCCTCAGACGGACGGCCGCGGTTGTCGCGACGGGATTCGGGCAGGTTGACGCCTGGGGCACTGGTATTGGCCCGACGCTGCGCCACACGCTGGAGGGCCAGCTGGGCGGCGTTGTTGGCCAACGCGGTGCGGACTTCCAGCTCGCTCTTGAGCGCGTCGATATCGCGATCGAGGTGCGTGAGCTTGCGCTCGAGTTCGGTCATGCCTTCTTCATTGTTGGCGATGCCTGGCTCACTGGCGCCGGCGAGGAGCGTGCGGCGTGCCCACATGGCTTTGGTGAGGGTGCGCGACAGCGCCATTTCACCGGCCAGACGCTGCGTGAGCAGTTCAGCATCGGGATCTTTGCGAATCGCTTCGATCACGCCCCGTGAGACGGACAGGCCCGGGCCAGCGGACACCGCATTCAGGGCGCTGGGCGTGGGGTCCGTGTTGCCACTGACCAGGTCAGCGAGATTCTCGGCCAGGGTGGTCTGTTCCTCCTCGAGGGCTTTCATCAGGCCGGTGCCGGCCTGGCCTTGTCGTTTATCACAGCCATCGCAGGTCCGGATCTCGGTCTCACCGATCACGGATTTGGTCCAGTCAGCGGCCTCCTGGGGATCCTGCCAGACAGTGCACATGCCCCCCTGGCAATCACCCGAGGCCGCATTACTGAAACTGCCGCCCCCCGGCCAGTCACCGTCATTGGTGGATATGGATCCCCACCCTTGGCCACCGCCAGAGACTGACTGCGTGCTGGTGGGATCGCTACGGCCGTGCAGCTGGTTGTAACCCGCGATCGCTGTATCCTCGACGACCTCGATCGGCTCTTGATTTTCCCCTCCGCGCTTTTGACCGCCGACCCAGGTGCGGCCCTTGTTGCCGCCTTGTTCCTCGACCACTTCCTGAGCAGCGACAGGGTCCTGGGTGTTCTTGGCGGTAGCCTTCCAATTCTCTGCCTTGGCAGCCTGTTGGGACTGCTCTCCCATGGCAAAGTCGGTCATCTGCTCGGCCATGTTCTGGCACGACAGCTTGGTCTTGTCATAGTCCAGGCGCCCCTGCAGCACACCGTTCTGCAGCAGGTCATAGAGCTGGGGGTTCGCTCGCTGGATCACCATGGCGGGCAACGACGCCACCGCCCCGGTGGCGTTCTGGACGACATCACCCATGAGGTTCTGGAAGCCGTTGGTAATGCCGTTGAGCTGGTTCGACACGGAGGCGCCCATGTCGAAGTTGCCGCAGGTGGCGTTGAGGTTCCACCTGGCGCCCATGCTGAGCGCCGAAGGCGAGTGGCCCCGCCCCGCGGAGACGCTGATCGGGGCGGCGCCGCCGATATCGTAATACAGGGCATCCGAGGCGGTTTGCGCCTGTGCGGTGCTGACCGCCGCCGCCAGGCTGATGCCCAGCGTCAGGCGAGTCATGGTGTGTGTCATTCGACCCATCCGTCACCTCCGGTATCAAAGAGCAGTTCCTCGCCACGACGCGCGCAGCAGGTAATCGGTCGCCACATCGCCCAGACGTTATCCCCGCTGCCATCGCGCCGGTCCTGGTAGGTGGCCATCGGCCCGCGATCGGGCCAGACGGCACAGCTGTCTTCCATCTGAGGGGCGAGGGGCTGCCAGCGATGCGTCGACCGGTCGCCTTCCTTCACGGGATCCGGTGGCCAGTAGCCCTCGTCGTGGTGGGAAAGTAGCGGATTGTAGACATGCGGCTGACCGGTTCGCGTGACGACGTCGGCCACGCGCTGTGCGGCGACAGCGCCGGCTTTGTAGTCGTTGCCCTGGTTGATGAACCCGCCCCGTGGATAGATGTTGCCCCACAGATCGCCAGGCTGCCCCAGCTCGCGCACGCCCGGTGTCAGGGCCTGCGGATAGCCGGATTCCGGGATGTTGGAGCGCCAAGCGGCCGGGTCGAGCGTGGACAGGAAGTACGGCAGCATCGGCTTGCCACGCGACTTGCACAGAAACCCGCCCCAATCCGACTGAAAGGTGGCCAGGGCTGGATGGCCGATGGCATCCACGTTCTTGAAGCGCAGATTCTGGTGGTTGTTGCTGTGCCGGTCCGTGCTGGTTCCGCCTCTCTGGGACAGGTTGTTGGGCGGGGCCATCATGCGCACCGCTGGCCACGGATTCTCGCCGGTGCGCTGATAGCTCGAGACCACCAGCTCCGGGATATAGTGAGTGACCTTGATGGACGTTTCGGTATAGCAGCCCCAAGCCGTACAGGTGAGCCACACACAGATGCCGATGGCCCTGTAGTCGAGGCACGACGGAGACAGTGCTGACTCGGCGATCTCGACGGTGGAGATCTCGGCCGCCTGCACCGGTTGGTTGGCGACACCACTGACACTCAGCACCAGGGCCAGCAGGGTGGTCAGGCCGCCCCCCTGCCAACGTTGTATCAGGCTCATGGGACACCCCCTTGAGCGACATGGAGGAAGTCGGTGCCGGGCGCATCCTTTGGTAGCGTTGGAGGTTCCCCAACCAAGCCAACCACTGGCCACAGGAGTCCCGGCATGACAAACGAGGAAAACTGGTATCGCCAACTGCTGCTGGAGTTGGAAGAGCGACTTCCACCTTCTAACCCATCTCCCGCGGCCGAGGTGCGAGCAACACGACACATCAAGTCGTGGTACGCCCTTTCCGCCTTGGGTAACGCGTTGGCGCAGGAACGCGGGTGGCCGCTGGTCGGCATGGAGGCCATCGACTTCGCCATCATTTCGAAATACGCCTGGTTTCTCCCTCAGGTGCGAGCTCTTCCGGCTGCCAGTAAATGGCTAGCGTTACACGAGGATTTGAATAGACTGGCCATTGATCCGCTTGCGATTGAGGTATGGAGTGCAAGGTACCCAAGCGAAGCTGAGGTTGATCTGCTGGACTGGACGGCAAACCCATCAGGTCTGCCGCCTGTCGAAGATAGGGGCCCATTGCATGAGTGAGACGGGTTAGCGCGGGACGTGACGCTCCGGGCCTCCAGATGAGGTCCGGATCCATCTCCAGTGCCATGTTCAGCTGAGAAAACGCGCCATCGAAGCGGTGCTCGCGTACGGCCACTGCCCGGGGAGTGGCGATGAGCCCAGCCTGCAGGAGTTGTTCTAATAACTCGTGCTGATCCGGGAATCGGGTATCATCTCGCTCAAGTGGCTGTAGATGCGCTTTGATGTCGGAGTAAATGGCAGGGTACAGCGCCCAGACACAGAAGCGGGTCAGCCAGGCACATTGCGTCTCTGGTGATTCATCCTCAGCCGCCTTGCGGACCGCATAGGCCAATGCTGACTGTAACTCGGCATTCGTGAACGTCGTCGTCGCTGTCATGGGCTCGCCTCCTGTTGGGTCTCTTGCTGGTACGCTTCAATCTGCTCGAGGGCCTGGCTGACATCGGCTTCGCCATAGACGACGTAGCGGCTGTCCACGACGACCGCCGGCACCTTCTTGATACCGATCATCCAGGCGCGCGCTGTGCCCATGGCCGCTTCCTTGAGGGCCTGACGTTTCGCTTGCCAATCAGGTGCCTTCAGTCGGCGCAGCGCTTCCTGGCGCGCCTGGTCACGGTTGGCAGGAATGCCCTCTGACAACTGCGCATCCAGCCGTGCCGGCGCATCGATTTCGACGACGGCTGCGTCGGACGGCACATTGACGACCGGCTGCCCGGCCGTCGTGAACACCTCCACGCCGGCCCAGGCCGGCAAGGCGAGTATCGAAAGCAACGGAATCAACCAGCGTGTCGGGTGTCGAGCCACAGCGGCCTCCTGGAACGATGGGCATGTGGTCATGGTGAGTTGCCCGGGTGGAGAGGGCATCGAAGAATGTTAAATGGAAGGCGATACGTTTCTTCTACCCGTAGTCATGCAGCTGCTGAGCCAAGGTCCATCCGCTGCTCCAGGCCTGATGTCGTGTTGAATTGGCCGGGTATGGATTGGTGGCAGTGGCATCGCCCCGCTCGAACGCCGTCAGCCCGGCCACGAAGGCTTCCTCAACGATATCCTGCGCCCCTGAATCGAGCTTGCCGGCCTCGAGGTCCCTGGGCATGTCATACTCGGGCCATTCCTGTCGCAGCCGTGGCCAGTCGCCCTCGAGCCAGGCCTGCAGGAAGGCTCCGGGGTCATCGGCTTGGCTGGCGAACACCATGGCCTCGCGCATGACCTCGGCGAGTCGCGTGCGTGATGTTGCCCGTGATCCTGTCATGAGGCCTTCCTGCTTCTCCGGTTCGTGGTGGTCTTGAGAAGCCGCGTGAGGGCGGTACTGTCTGCGACATGCAGGTAGGTATCGAAAGTGGCATTCCAGTCCGTGGTCTCCCCCGGGTAGCGGATGCTGATACGAAGCGCTTCCGCCTGGGGAGAGCGTGACAATGATACCGTTGCATGTTCATCGCTTGGTATCGAGATCCCCAGTGACGCGAGATCTTCCTGGAACTGTACGACCAGGAGCAGATTGGCCTGGTGTGCCTCGCACCATGCCGTGGCCTGTCGCACCTGATCCTCGGCGTCTGGCAGGAAGGAGAGATGATCGAAGACCACCAGGTCGGCGGGACCTGTAGGCGCTGACCACTGTTGGTGACCATCTCCCGGTACCGTTTCGGCAGGAGCGGTAGGCACCGACCATTGCAAGAGCGGATCGACCAGCATCACGCGGCGACTCACGCCCAATGCTTCGACCACGCGCGTTTTCCCGACACCGGTTTCGCCTGACATCACGATGGTATTCATGATGGACTCCTCTTCGTCTGATTCAGTGATTGCCTGTCGCACGGCTAACGGCCTGCACCAGTTGGTCGACCGGTCGATACCCCTCTCCGAGCTCACCGTTGGGGAGCACGGTGGCTGGCGTACCCCTAACCCCAAATTGCTGGGCCAGTGAATAAACCTGCTCCAGTGTCGGCTGACACACCTTGGCTTCATCGCCCACGGGGGCGGTTTGCCCATTGAAGGCCTGATTCAGAGCGTGTCGGGGATATTTGCTGCACCAGATGGAGGCCATGCGCTGACCACTGGGGCTGGACACGCCCCGCCGGGGGAACGGTAGGTACCGGACGGTAATGCCGGCGGCGTTCAGCTCGCTGATATCCTGATGCAGCTGCTGACAATACGGGCAGGTGATATCCGTGAAGACCGTGATCGCGCTTTTTTCCTCTCCTTCTGCTGAGTATGTGATATAGGCGCTGTCGTCGAGCTCATCCAACTGCGCCAGGCGTTGCTCGCGACGCTGCTGCGCGGTGAGGTTGACGACCTGGTCGTTGCGGTTCTCGAAGAGCTGTCCGGCGAGGACATAGCGGGCGTTAGCATCGGTGTAGAGCGTTTCGCCGGTGCGCAGACGCACCTCATACCAGCCATTCATGGGGGCCGGCTCTACTGATGAAGGCGTAACGGCCTGGCCGCCAAGTGTGAGTTCCTCAAGGACAGAGGGAATTTCGCCGGCTGATGCTGAGCTCATGGTGAATAACACGGTCGCAAGTGCCGTGGTGGTCGATCTTTTCATTAAAGCCTCCTGAGACAGCGGACATTGAGGTTTGGAGCTGTACTCAGGTCAGGTTGCCAGTCCAGTGGCGGTGGGGCTGTAGAGAATGTGAAATGGATCGAGTAGGGTTTACGGCTGCAAAGGACAGTCATTGCCGGCCAGACAAAGTTCTGCCTCAGGAGCAAGGATGTTTCACATTTTCAAGCGCCGCCCATCACGCTTTCGCCTCTTGATGGATCGTGCGACCCGAATGGCTGACAGGGGAGAGAAGGAGGGGCTGAGAGACTTACGAAAGATCGTGATGAAGCCCATCCAGGTGAGGCACATCACTCACGCATACAGTGCACCGGACCATGCTGCGATCGAGGAAGCTGACTGGATGTTTGATCTTGGGTTCAACCTCCTCCCGGACCCACGGAACTCCCGAGGGCGCTCCTACTTCTCAGAGTATTGTTGGAACAGGCGTATTCCCGAAGCAAGCCGTCAAAAGATCGAGTTGGACCTCGCAACTGAAATAGTTCTTCCCACACCCTGGCATCCTGGGAGAATGCTCGGCAACCTAGGGCGTATCGTGAAATCCGACAGCGAAAAGGCGTTTCGTCAGGACCCAAACCACCATGTGGTCTGGCTGGTGCCTCTTGAGGTTGGGTGGGTAGCCTCAGGCAACCACTCTATTGCTCAAGCAATCATTGCAGGAAGCGGCCAGGTGACTCCTAAAGAGGCCTATGATATATCCGATCTATTAAATGAAGTCTACTTTGATGGAAGGTGCTGGAAGTATGCATCAGAAGATAATTTTGGTACTTTTCCGCGATACGAGGAATTAGGGTGGGCATGGGAGATTACGAGATTACTTAGCGCACTGGGGTGATGTCGCTGTATTTTTCAATGAATCTCTCGAAAACACTCCGCTGAGTGAGCGCATAGGCATAGAGGTGGCTTCCAGGCCCACCAGACTCCAGGTGCTCAAGTAAGCGTGTAAGGTCATCACAGAATAAAGCGAGGCTCGCTGGGTCATTCCCGCTCGGAAGTTCATCAAACAATCCTAGGATCCACAGCAGCAAGTTATGGCATTCATTTGTGTAGCACGTGGCTCTAAAGATTTTCTTGCCATTCCGCTTAAGTAGGCGTGTTGACATGACGCCCAGTGCTCGGGCTACGTCCATTACATCCTGCCTAGCGCCCTCTACGTCCCTCTCATGAGATAGCTTCTGCATCTTATTGCTCCAATTCGTTGTCGCTTGGTCATGGAAGCAGTGGCAGGTGCTCTGCCAACTGCTGTCGCAGCGACGACACGTCATAATGCCGCTGGGCGCGAACGCGGATCAGGGGAAGCCCAGCGGAGGCAAAGGCTTGATCCACGAAGGCATCTCGCCGGCGTCGATCGCGCCGCTGGTGACTGCGGTCGTCCAGTTCGATGGCCACGTACATGCGGCCGCCGGCCGGGTCGCAGACCACCACGTCGACATGCTTGCTGCTGATCGGGCGAAACCACCGCCACCAGCGTTGATCGCGAGGGTGCCTTCGCCGGCGCTTGACCGTCATGACATCGGCCAGCCGGACCTTGTAGGCCAAGGTGTACTGATCCCCCACCGCACGCTGCAGAGCGCGGACGAAGTGCTGCTCAGCAGGGGAGTTGAGGCAGTCATGACGCACATACGGCAGTCGCTGTGACCGGCGCAGCCGACCGGTCCACAAGGGCCACAGGCTGAACCCGAGAAAGGCGATCGCAATAGGCATCAACACGGGGCCGACGACGTCCATGACGTCCAGGAATGCGGCGAGGCCCAGCGTGGGGTCGGCCCCCTCCGGACCAGGGTCGATCAATGAGCGCGCCATATCAGGTCTCCTCCACATCGGGCAGGTGGAAAAGCGCCGGCGCTTCGCCATAGGCGAGATCGATCAAAACCCCCATGCTCGATTCCCAGGGTTCTCGTGCGCTGGTGTTCAAGAGGCAGCGATGCAGTGCCGATGTCGCCCTGTCGTCGAAGTGAGGTCCCAGCCGCTCCGCCTGCTCGAGCTCCCGTTCGAGCCAATACGGGGTGCCATGGGGCAAGCCGATATAGGTCCCGAGGTAAGCACTGAGCCGGGACCAGGTGGTATCGTCCAGCACGGTCCGGTCTTTCAGACCCAACCAGATCGAGAGGCCGGTCTCGCGGCTTCGGGCGAGGGCTCGCTTGAAAATGGACGTCCCGTGCTGCATCGGTCGGGACGGGAAGCCATCCAGGATCACCAGCCGTTTACGTGGCCTTCCATCGCGGTCAGCTTCGTACCCACCCAACCCCTGGACGTGAGCCACCACGTCATGCATCAGCAGCCCCTCGAGGGCGTCGCGCGATGTGCCGGGCGCCTTGGGGCAGCATCCGGCCGGGTCGATCAGCACGATGTCGCTGTCGGCTTCCCAGCGAAGGGATGTGTCTTCGGCATTGAACACCTCGCCCAGCGCTCCCTGGCAGAACGCCTCGAGCGTCTGTATCAGCGCATCAGGTCCTTGTTGATCGGTACGCAGGGCATCCAGTACGTCCTGGATGCGGCAATGCCGGTCCGTCTCCTCGACCTGGTGCGCTGCGGTGAGGATGGCTTGTCGAAGCTGACGCTTTTGGCCCCGCCTCAAGGTCTCGCCAGGGTATTGGTTGGCCAGCATCAGGTTAACGGTCATGATCAGATCCCCCAGGGGATCCCAGATGGCATGATCGTCGTCCGGCTGACACAGGAAGCGCGCCGTCTGGAAGGGGGCCAACCGACAGGCCGAGCTGTCGAGCGTTGCCACCCGGTCGCCCTCGGCCGCGTGCCGAGTCGCCCAGTTCGCCCATGGCCGCCAGTCCCGGTCCCGACCGGAGGTCAGAACATAGACCTGAACACGTTCATCACCCGGGGCCATCAACGGTTCGTCCAACAGGGCGCGTAACACGGTGCTTTTGCCGGCCCCCGTCGGCCCGGTGATCAGGCCGTGTCCACGGAACGCCATGTTGCCATCGTGCCGCATCGTCAGCCGCCTCCCGCGCCGAATAACCGCCTCCATAGGGAAGGGCGGGTTGAGGCCTTGGCCGGCCCCCCGTTGGCCGCCAGATCCAGGGTCATGTCATGCGCCTGCGCTTGATTGAGCTCCATCTCCTGCCCGGTATCCAGATCCCGGCACATCAGGAAAGGCTCGAAGCGATCGACCTTCCAGCCCGCGGTGTCGTCACGCCCAAGTAGGCGCCGGTCGGGCCAGATCACCTTGGCAACCTGGTGCTCCCGGATTGATGCCTGGAGGGCGTGATAGACGTGCAAGAAGGCCTGGTCGAGGTGATGATGGTGAACCGTCACTTCATGGAGCTGGCTCTTGCCCTCCTGGTCCAGAAAGAAGCGAGCCAGACAGGTCCGGTGGTTACCGTCCGAGCCGACGTAGTAATCCAGGCCGTCGACGGTGTAGAAATCGATTTTGGGCTGGCGAATGACCGGATGGAGATAGTAATCCGGATTGTCCATCAAACGCTGCAGGTTGTGCTGCATGCGCTTTCCGCCCAGCAGGAACTGTAGCCAGGTTTTTCCCTGATACTGCTGATGCATCGTCCCGACGACCCGGAAGACGTTGACAGACCCCGTGTCCGACCAATATTCGTGGGATACGAACGCCGATGCCTCTCGGTTGTAAACCGCTTCCCAGGGTTTGATAGGCGCCTGGCTCCACTCGGGCGGCATGGCGACTTGGCGCCTGACGAAGTCAAAATTGATGTTCTGATCGTGCGCGTGATGCCACCCGAAATCCCACTCCCGGCGTTGGCTCGATTCTCCTGCCTCCTCGAGGTAGGGGTTCGTATTCTGGGGGTCGCCCTCTTGGCAGGCACGAAATCCCTGGCGAAAAGCGACAGATGCCTCTCCCTCAATCTCAAGATACGCTGTCATCAAAGCCCCCCTGTGACTCTCCGATCCCTCGCTTCTCGTCCATACGTCGGGCAATCTCGATGCCCGCATCGAGCTCTGAGCACTTGAACTCGTCCATGACCTGTTTTCGCTCGGCTTTTTCCTCGCCTTCGGTGCCGGCCAGGCTGAGATACAGACTGGGAGGAACGACCCGGAACAAGGACTCGATGCGTCCGCCGAGCACCACCCCCTCGGTATACTTGGCCTTGACCTTGGTGGCGGACTTCACCAGTTGCTGCTGATCCTCGCTCAGGGATTTGAAGCGAGTGACCTGCTTGATCTCGTCCTCGGGCATGGTCAGCAGGATCCACCACTCGATCATGTTGAGCAGCTTGGCCGCCGACTCCGGGAAATCTTCCAAATTCTGAGTGGCTAACCAGAGCCAGTGATTCAGTTTGCGCCCCATTTTGCCAACGCCCACCAAGAAGGGCGCGAGCAAGGGATTGGTGGTCAAAATGTGGCACTCATCGATGGCCTGCAGGATGGGGCGACCGCTGTACTGGTCGCGCTCGGCCATGGCGGTGATCACGTTGGTGATCGAGATCACCGACAGCGCGAGCTGCGCTTCATAGCCTTCGTTCGCGTAGTGCGCCAGGTCGATGATCGTCACATCGCATTCCGGCCAGGGCTCACCCGGGCGGTTGAAGACCTGGCCATCGAAGCCGTCGACGAACAGGCCCATGGCCTCACCCATCTGGTAGGCGCGCCGACGGCCTTCGTCCGGCGTCTCGGGATCGTTGGCGATATCCCGGAACCCTTGCCGTACGTCCTCGGTCAGGCACTGACGGCCGGCATCGACGGCGTAGCGGGCACCGCGATAGATGGCGTCCCGCACCATGCGTTGATCCGCTCGGCGGAACAAGGCTTCCTCTTTAGGATCGCCACCGGTGATCATCAGCCGGGCGGTGATCTCCATTTCCCCCAGGATGTTGCGCTCTTCTTCTTCCTCGGCGTTGTTGACCAGGGTATCGGGATCGGTCGCCAGGCCTTCATGCTGATCGTTACGGTCACGTTCGACGCGCTTGGCTTCCTCCTCGGTGTCGAGCAAACGATGCGCTTCGAAAAACGGCGAGAGCCGAACACCGGAGCCCGGGGCGAGCTTGACCTTGTTGACGGTCAGCCCCATCCGCTCGAAGTAATCGGCGAGGAGCCCGAATGAGTTCCCCTTCTCGATGATGAACAGCCGTGGCCGGTGAAGAGCCATCATCTGAGCCAGCACACTGTTCAGAGTGGCCGACTTGCCGGCCCCGGTCGGGCCAAAGAACAGCATGTGGGCGTTGGCCTGTCGGTCATCGCTGTTGAGTGGATCGAAGCTTACGGTGCCACCGCCGCGGTTGAAGAAGGTGATACCGGGGTGGCCCGTCCCGCGGGCACGACCGAACAGGGGGGAGAGGTTCGCCAGGTGCTGTACGAAGTGGTACTGGGTGTACCAGCGATTCTTACGATCCAGCTCTGGCTGAAAACACATGGGCAACCAGCGCAGGTAGGTATTGAGCCCGGCGATCTCATCCTCGGGCTCGGTCGGCTTGAGGTTGGCATTGGTCAGCTGCGTCGTCAGCCGCATCAAACGGTCCTCGAGATGGGACTCGTCGCGACCGTTGATAAAGAACACCAGGCTGGCCTGATACAGCTTGTGATTATCGCCGAGAAACGACCGTGCCCGCTTGCAGTCTGCCCGGATCTTCTCGCTGGCAATGCTGTTGCCGTGCGCCTTGTCCCTCAGCGTATCGATATGCTGTTCCAGGGGCTCCTGGGGGACCGCCACCATGGTCAGGCACATCTCGGTGCCCTCGGGGAGCTGGTCCATCAGGGCATTGCGGATGCGACCGTCGCCACGCGCCACCTCGCCGGTGACGTGGCCCACCTTGGGGGCCTGCCGCAACTCCTCCACGGGGACACAGGTATGCGGCATCCCGTCGAAGTACCAGTAGCCCGTCTCGACATCACCGCGCGGTGAGCTGGCCAGCATGCCCTCGGCCAGGTCGGAACCCATCAGGGCCGCCTGGTCATCGCCGGGGTAATCGAAGATGTCGTAGAAGCGTTGCGGATCGTCCGGTGAGTACCGGGGACATGGGTTGAAGCGCGGCATCATCCAGCGGTGGAACTCGCGGGCATCATAGCGCTTGAGACGCAGTTCGGCGTTCTGGAGGGCCGTCTCAAGCCGATCGAAGACATAATTCACCGCCTGTTCGGGCGGCAGCCCCTTGTTGCGTTCGCCGACCCGGCTCTGCTGCTTGCCTTTGACAGTCCGCTCCCAGCGATACAGCACCAGGCGGGTGCGCCGTGTCTGGCCCCGCCAAGCCACCTGGGTCACCACATCGTCGATGAACAATCCGCCGGGCTTGGCGATCGCCCGGAGATGGCCTTCCATGCTCTTCAGCCAGTCCTGGGTGTATTGGCTGTCGCGGATCTCCGGACGCGCGTAGTCGGCCAGCGCCTCCAGGTCCTCGCGCGGATCCGTCTCATCGCGGCAATAGAGCTGCGCGACCCATTGATAGTCATCGTTCTCAGGCAAGCTGTCCTGCAGGGCGGCCTCGATCTGATCGCGAAGCGCCTCGAGGGCGTTCTCGCTGCGGCCTTCCGTAGGAATCGGGATCACTTCGGCCACGACACCGACCGAGACGCCGTCCTCGAGCAGAAAGCAGCCTGACTCGGGGAGATACTCGACCCAGGGCAAGCGTGAGGCAAAGGAAGGGGCGCGTTGATATTGCTTTCTCAACTGCGCCTCGGAAATCGGCTTGCCACGGGGCAGTGACAGCGGACGCCCCTGCTCGTCGGTCAGCAAGGGCGCCGCGGCGGCCGCGCCGAGGTCCTGAGGATCGGCGGCGCTCGACGCGTGGTCCTCCTCTGGCAAGGGATTGCCAGCCGGGGCGGTACGCGGCGGAAACAGCCTGCTCATGAAGGTATCAAACGCCGACATCATGGCCTCCCTGACGAGACGCGACACGAGATGAACTCGCCACCTTGTCGCGATAGTGCGCTTTGAGCTCTTCGAGGGTGCCGGTTATTCCGGGCCCTGGCGGCGCGAAGACGAGGTCGCGGATCAACAGGCGATCGCGCTCGGCCGGTGACAGAGGCTGTCGTTGGTCACTCATCGTGCCGCCCTCCGCTGTTGCGCCCGTTCGACGGACGGCCGGGCCGTCTCGCCGGGCATGGCGTACTGCGGCTTGCGGTATAGCGAAAACACCGTGGAGTAACCCGGCACCGGCACCTCGCCGCCGGCGAGGTGCGGGTAGACGTACATCACGATGTCCGGATTGGGCAGCCGGGCGAACCGGTTATAGATCTCGTTAGCGGCGGTACGGGTGTAGTGCACGCGCTGATCCACCATCGCGCCATCACTGACCTCACGACGCAGCGTGCTGCGGGCATCCAACAGCCCCTGCTGGGTCAGGCTCTCGCCGCCCGAGGCGGCGCCACCTTGCCAGAGCTCCTTCATGGTGGTGTCACCATGGGGCATGAGCTCGTCCTTGGAGGTGGCGCAGCCGCTCAGTCCCACCATGATGGCCAGGCTGAGCCCCAACAGGCCCGCCCGGCGGGCCCTACGGCAGGGCATAGGTTGGTGCTTGAGAGTGGCCATAGTGGACTTTCCTCCCTTCGGTCTCGAAGTCGATCGGCAGCTGCTTGGTGATGTGGATGGCCACTTCCTGGCCCGGCGGGACATACACCGCCGCGAAGGCCTGGCCATACAGCTGGTTCACCCAGTTGCTCATGTCATTGACGCCCTGCGTCAGGATCTGGCCGACGGCCTGGTTGCCGCTCATGGCCTGCGTCACGGAGCCATCGGGGCCCATGGTGGTGAAGGACGTGCTGTCATCGTCGGAGAGCGTGGAGGCCACACCGGCGCCGGCGGCGGTCAGCAACGACTGGGTGCCCAGATACTCCTGGGCGTTGGAGCGGCGTTCGCCGGTCACACAGGGCGTGCCATAGGCATCGCTGATCCAGCCGATCGAGTCACCCCCGCCGATGGTGGTGTCACCACTCTGGCGGCTGCTGCCGCCGCCACCACTGTTGACGTCCTCCGGGGTGGGGACGGTGCGGATGGTGCCGTCCTGGAACACGAAGGTCATGCTGTCGATATTTCCGCGCACACAGGACAGCGTCCAATCGCCCGTGGCTGTACCACTGACCACGGCGGCTTCCAGTTCGGGGATCTCGATGCCATTGGCCGTGAGATTGTCCTGGCCAATCACGGCTTTGAAGGGATAGGGATCATTGACGGTGCCGTTGATCGGTACTCGGCCGATCAACGCCGTCATGCCCAGCGAACCCATCAGGGTCGAGTTCTCCGGCACGGTGTAGACGGGTTCGACGGTCGAGGCATCCGGCTCCCCGGTGGCCTTGGCTTCGATTGCTGTGGCGGCACGGGTGGCCGAGTCGCTCACGGCGTCCGAGGCCTCACCGAACGATGTCGGAAACACCGGACCTTCGTCATTGGACCGACGTCCCCGGCTATCCGTAGGAGCGGCGTCAAGAGGCTCCACCCAGGCGAGTTGGCCGCCACTGGTACCGGCACCTCCGCCTTCCAGCCCGAGGCCCACCGGGACGTCGTCCTCGGAACCCGACGTATCCAGTTGGCCCTGCAGTTGGTTGATCTGACGTTTCAGGGTGCCCAGCACGGATTGCTGTTCATTGGATTGCTGGTTCAGCTGCGATCGGTGGCGTTCACGTTCTTCGCGCATCGCCGCTGCGACCTGTTGGTCGACATTGCGGGCGCGCTCGGCGAGGCGTTCGTTCTGCTCGCGAAGTTGTGCACTTTCTTCCCGCATCTGCTGCATTTCGGCGTTGGTCTGCCGCAGCTGACCGACCAGGGTCGCCACCGTGTCACGCGGGGTGTCCGCCTCGATGCCCAGGGCGGTTTTTTCTTCATCGGTCAGGACCAGTGACGGATCCGTGGCCTCGTCTTCACCTCCCGAGTCGTCACCGTCGCCACCGCCCAGGGCCATGACGACAATCAGGATGACCAGGACGAGCGCCCCGGGGACCAGGACCTTCAACAAGCCGTTGCTCTTCAGTGGTGCCATGCGGGTTACCTCCCCTGACGCGCCAGAGCGTCACGCAGACCGCCCTGACGGGTGACCAGAAAGACCGTGGTCGCGGCCGTCTCGCTCCCCTTGCGACCCAGGGTCGGGTGCATGAAGCTGGCACTGTAGAAG
The DNA here is from genome assembly GCF_000196875.2 of Halomonas elongata DSM 2581. Classification (NCBI taxonomy): domain Bacteria; kingdom Pseudomonadati; phylum Pseudomonadota; class Gammaproteobacteria; order Oceanospirillales; family Halomonadaceae; genus Halomonas; species Halomonas elongata. The sequence goes on along the minus strand of NC_014532.2, from coordinate 3,583,545 downwards.
CGGCCCTGAAGCCAGCGAGGATCCAGCTCGAATTCCCGCGACGGGTCCTGGTTGATGAGTCGCACGGCGGTGACCGTCCAGCCATCGACGCCCCAGGCCGCTTTCGGGGTCGCCTCGACCGGCAAGGCGGGCATCAGCCCCGGCAGGGTGTCCGGCAGGCGCATAGGTACCCGCTTGACGCCGGGAATTGCCTCGACGGTGCGCAAGGGGGCATAGAGGGACTGCGCCGCGTGACGGATCAGCGTCACCGGCACTGGTGAGCGAACCTCCGGTTCGTCGGCGTCACCCTCACTGCGACCGTCTTTCGGCGACCCTGACGTCTCGGCATCATCCGATGATTCGGCGTCCACGACCTTGATGTCTTCGTGGCTGGCGTCGTCGGTGGCGGTCAAGTCGACCAGCAACAACTCACCCGACTCGGCATCCTTGAGCTGGACACGTTGCGTATCGAAGGGCTCGTTGGCTTTGAGGTACAGCACGCCGCCGGTACTTTGCACCCGCAACGTCTCGGGGTTCGCGATAGGCCTGGGCAGCCCGACTTTGACATTGCGGTCCAGGATCACCAGGCGTTCCGCCTCCACCGGAAGCTCGATGTCCAGCGGTCGGTGGTCCCACTCCATGATCTGTACCGCCGCGGCGTTCAGTGACAGCAGGCAGCCGCCCAGGACAACCCCCAGCTTGATGATCGGCTTCATTCGGCTTCCTCCTCATCGGTCGCTTGACCTTCGGGGTCCGTCACCAGACGTCTGGCTTCACCTTCCAGGCAATCGATCTGCAGTCCCCAGGGGTTGTTGTCCGCGTCGACATTGGCCCGCACGACCCGCAAGGGATAGCGCGCATAGAACTCACGAACCGGCGTGCCGGCGTAGTGCTCTTCGACGCCGAGGTCGAGCTTCACCAACCAGCTGTCGTCACTGAGGATCTCGACCGACTCGCCTGGCCGGTAGCCACGTCCCGGGATCTCGTACATGCCGCGCGTGCGCCCGTCGAGTTCGCCGCGGCGGCGACGCTTTTGATATTCCTGCTCCAGGGACCGATGACAGGAGGGCGTCATGTAGGGGCGCAATGCGTGAATGTTGCGCTTGTAATCCGCTTCACCGTTGGTGGGCCACCGGTTGAGCCGCTGCCACACATACCAGCCGAACTGATAAGCGTTGTTGGGCGGGATCTCCCAGGCGGACTGCGAGGTGCCACCGCGCAAATCAGGGGGGTAATAGACCGTCAGTTCCTCCGGGGCATCTTTCCACCCCTTCCAGAGAAAGACGCAGCCCACTGCCAGCAGCAGGATGATCCCCCGAAGGGTCGTGATATGGGCGTCCCGCCCGGACACCGCATGGCGGTAACGACTCATGAGACTCCTCCGTTACGGCGGCGCCCGCGGCGCAACCGATAGGCTGTCGTGCGCGTGATCAGGTGTTCGCCGCTACCGTCCCAGCCCATGGCAGCCAGGCGGTATTGCAAGCGACGGTAGAGAAGAGAGGGAGGGCGACCACGGCGCAGTCGACGCATGATGCTGCCCCCGACCAGCAGGGAGAGGCCCAGGCCGGCAAAGGCGACGGTCGGCACCACCGCTACCATGCCGACCCACCAGGCCAGTACGATGCCCGGTGGCACGAAGGCCACGAAGCCGCCAAAGGCCACCATGGCGACCTCGCGCCCGGTCATGCCCCGGAAAACGATCGGTGTCTCATTGAGGCGTCGAGGGATGAACTCGATCGTGGCCATGACCGCCTCCCGTCTCTTACTGCTCGAGGATCGGGGCAGCCATATTGGCCAGCCAGATCACCACGACGATCAGCCCCACCCCGACCGCCGCGGTCAAGATGAACTTGCTCCACTGTTCCCGCTCGCGTGCTTCGCGGAACGATGCCATCAAGGCACCGGCGACGAAGTAGAAAGCCACGGCGCACAGCACCAGGCCCACCAAGGAGGCGATTTGCAGGCCGTAGCCTTGCAGCGTATCGATCAGCCCCCCGTCGCCGGGATTGTCCGGTTGCTCGAGATCGGGCAGCCCTTGTTGTGCCAGGGCCAGGCTTGGCAGCATCGCCAACGATGAGGTGGTCAGGGCCACCTTGTGACGGGCACGATGCCAAAGGTTGCGAAGGTTCATGTTCCGTTCTCCTTGCTTGCGCTTGCCGAATGGCCCACTCAGGCGGGCCTCATAATTGCCTCAGCTGAGAAACAGCCAGAGGCAGACCAACACGATCATCAGCGCCCTCATGAGGCCACTGACCAGGATGTCGTCGTCGATGCGCTCCTTGGTCCAGCCCCGATAGGTCGAGAGGTAGGCCCAGGCCAACCACAGAATGACCACGACACACCCCACGCCGGCGATCAGAACGGCCACATCGGACGCCGAGAAGCCGGCACCGTTCTTGAAAACCTCCATCAGGGCGTCACTCCCACGTAATCGCCATCGAGTGCGGGGACCTGCCTCGCCGGCATGCGCGGCGGTTCGAGATAGCCATCGATCCCGTCGGCGATGGCCTCGACGTCGCGCCGCAGCCGTGGGATATCGAGGTAAAGCGACATCGAGGGCGACGCCTGACGGTCCTGTCGGGCCTCGAGGCGATCGATGACATGGGTGATCTGTTCGAGCTGGGACTGGATCAGGGCCAGGTCCCGGCGCTGAATGGCGTCGCGGGGTTCTTCCGCCATCGCCAGGGTTGAGGTGGCGATCACGCCCACGAGTGGCAGGACACCCCACTTGGCAAACCGCGACATGACGCTCTCCTGATTGAGACTGTTGCGAACATCGTGGAGAGCCACGTCATGCGGCGCAGCAGAAAACGTTAAGTGGTTGGCGTGATGATTCTTTGGCCAAAAAAAGCGCCTCCAGGGAGGAGGCGCAAACGGCTGACGAGCAGCCTACGCAGGGAACATCATGACCTCACAGATACTTCTTGAAGCTACCCGTGGCGATGCTGATCATCAGGCCGAACAGCACGGCACACGGCAGCAGGAACACATTGGGGTGGAAGGAAAACGGTACGCTGAGATAGACCAGCCAGCCCAGGATGAAAATGGGCGTCACGGCGCGTTTGGCGTGGTGGTAGATGAACGCCGATTCGCGGCCGGCGCCGAAGCGGCGGAGATCGCGCCTTACCAGCCCATCAATAAAGCCGACCAGGGCGGCCATGACAAACAGGGGGGACGTCAGCACCAGGATCACACAGCGCGTCAGCGTCATCAGGGTGACGTAAACAGCCGCTTCCAGGTACGTGTGCAGTGTCCCCACCCAGCCGCCGGTGGTCTCATTGTGATCGAGCCAACCGGCGATCCCCGTCTTGACGAACAGCCAGGTATGCAGCCACTCCACCAGCGCCGAGGCGGTGGCCACCGGGTCAGCGAACAGCAGCGAACGAGTGAACTGGGTATCCAGCCAGCCCATCTCGGTGGTCATGGTCTGCTCGGCATGGCCGCTGCCGGGCAGGCTCCACCAGTCCCAATACATCCCGACCCACTCGATGACGATCGAGCACAGCAGGGACACCAGGACCACCATGGCGATCCGCCACGGCAAGCCGAGCAGCGTGCCGAGAGCACTAGGACGTTTTTGCTGGGCGCGTTCGGCGCGATCAACCGCCATGTCGGCTCCTCTCAATCATCGACGTCCATCCCATCATCCCCCGGGACCTCCAATCCGGGTTCTGCCGGCGCCGGCGGCGGGTTGGCCACCGTCGGCGAGCCGGCGGCCGCCGCGGTCAGCTCGGGGTCGATTTCGATCGGCGGCGGCGCCACCGACTCCCACCAGCGATCGCCGGTGTTGTAGCGCTTGCGCATCTGCTGGGCCATATCGTTGATATTGGCCGGGATGTCCTTGCCCTTGTCGGGTTTGGGCAACGGCATGCGGATCTTCCAGAGCTGGCCGCCCTCGAGCAGCGCGAAGGCCTGCCCCTTGGGCAGGTTGATGATATCGGCGGGTTCCAGCTTGGGCTGCGGCGCAGTGCTTATCCGGTCTCCTCCGGAGCTTGAGAAATCGACATCGCTGTCAATGTCGCTGTTATCCCCCGCCATGGAGACCAGCATGCGCGTGGCTATCGGCACTTTGTGGAGCTGGTCGGTGAGCTGCATGGCGGTCTTGTTCTCGCGCACGCGCAGCATGATGAGGTTGTTGAAGTTGCCGACGACTTGGCCCGCTTTGGCGGCATTGCCGATCCTGGCCTCGATGTCGGACAGGGTCTGGGTATAAGCGGTCACTTGAATCCCTGCACCGCCCCCTTTGTTGATCAAGGGAATGAACTCGTCGCCCATCAGCTCGTTGAACTCATCACAGTGCAAGTTGATGGCCACTTTGCCGCTAGACTGGCCCGGCATGCCGTCATCGACGCCGTGCTTGTAGATATGCCCGGCGACCGACACCAGGTCGGCGAACATCGAGTTGCCTACCGCTTGAGCCACCTCGAAATCCGAGAGCGCATCCAAGCCGATATAGACGATGCCGCGTTTGCGCACGATCTGTTGCCAGTCGAAGATCGGGCGAGTGTCTTCCAGGTCGTGATAGTCCGGGGAAAGCAACTCGGCGATCTGGCCGCTGGTCAATTTCTCCAAAAGCGGCAGCAGACTGGCGACGATCTTGTCGAAATACGTCTTGTCGTATCTGACCGCTGACAACAAGCCCTCGAGGACGCTATCGCTGACGTTGATATCAGGGCTCTGAAGGTATTCGACAATCGCTACCACGCGCTTATGGCGTCCCTGCAAGTTCTTCGGCGTGTTTTTGTCGTTGTACTGGCCTTCCATCGCCGCGATCTTTTCCCAGGCGCCGGGGAACTGCTGCTCGAAGGTCTGGCGGGCGTACTCGATCAACAGGCTGTCGATGTTGACGACGTCAGTGAGGATCTGCTCGTAGCTGGGCCGTTGGCCCAGCGCGTGCCTCGCCCGCGCGACAATGTTAACGAAACGCCAGGCGAACTCGCGGAAGGCAGCGCTGTTGCCTTCGTTGGGCAACGCCCCGGCGATCCGGGTCGCGACTTCCGAGATCCGGCCGAAGCGACCCACCGCGTTGTAACGGGCCGACAGCTCCGGAAAACCGAGATGGAAGACGTAGAATTCATCGCCGCGTCCGGCCCGGATGGCCTCGATATACATGCGCAGCATCAGGTCGGCATCGCCCTTGGGATCGAAGCACACCACCACTTCGTGATCGCCGTGGGTGACCCGATGGATGTCCTGGGTGATCATCACCTCGGCCTGACGCGTCTTGCCGACGCGCGTCGTGCCTTCGACCAGGGTGTGGCCGACCCGCTCGCCCAGCGGCATCCAAACCGAACCCTCTTTCCATTCGACGGCATGCAGCGCGGCTACCCCACCCACAGGGGGCAGAGGACGCACCGGGTTCAAGGCGGTATCGGCACTGAGCAGGCGGATGACGAAATACAGCGAGCGAATGCCTTCCAGGCGTTGCTCGATGGCTCGTGCCCAGCGATAGCGGCGTGGTGGCTGAATATAGGCTTCGGCTTCGGGCTGCTGACTGTCGTAGAGCCGTTGGGTATGACGCGCCTCCCACTTGAAGCCTTTTCCCAACCACAGGCTCCTCGAGCTGACCGGGATCTGGTCGCTGCGCAGCGCGAAGCGCGGCAGGCGGCGCATATTGCGGCGATAGCGCAACACCGTCCACCCCTGATGGGCCCGCCATCCGCCCAGGACCAGAAAGGCCGCTGCCATGCCCCAGCCGACACTCGGCGAGAGCGCGATGGACCAGGGGGCATACAGGCAGAGCACCGCACAGCCCAGGCACACCCAGGTGGTGTTGAACTCGACGGCGGGGCGGAGCAACGACTCGAGCGGATGGGTTTGTTTCATGCGGCCTCCCGTTCGGTTGTCGTGGCGTTCACCTGTGTCGTGACATGGCGGGCAAAGCGACGGAGGGCCTGGGACAACGGCCTGCCACACGGTCCCTGGATCTGCTCCAGTGCCCAGCGCTGCTGGCCGTCGAGCGCAAGCCCCAGGGTGGCGCGCTCATCGAGCTCGTCATCCGCGGTCGACAGGTGATAGACCAGGTAGTGGCCTTCCGCACACTGGGCGTCATAACTACCGACGCAGTGGCGCATACGGCGGCCCTCCCGCCGCAGCGACGCGGAATCGACCAGCGCTTCGGCGACAAAGCCATCCGCTTCGATTCGCGTCAGCGGTGCGTCCCAGCTGTATTGCGGCGCCGAGGCGTCTTGCTGGGCAATGACACGCTCATGCCACTCCTCCGAGCGGCGCTCGATGGCGGCCCAGCTCATGTGCTTGTCCGGCAGTCCCGCCTGGCAGCCTTCTTGACGTAACCAATCCAGGGTGTTGCGGAGCTGCTGCCCCAGACCAGGACTGCGCATGGCCATGCGGAAGTGCCGATAGCCTTGGTCATGCCAAAGGCGGCGGCATTCGAGGAACCAGGCCCGCAACAAGCGATGATCGGTGATCGCGTCCGCCGATAGTTGCGGCAGGTAGTTGATGGCCACCTGGATGGCCAATACGGGCACGGGCTGTTGAGGGAGCGCTCGTCGCAACAAGCGGACGCGGCGTGGCATCGCATCGCGGTCTTGCGTGTGCCGTAAGCCTTCCTTGAGCTTGCCCACGACGGACACCGGCGCCTGCATCAACCAGCGAAAATCCGCCTTGCTGTCCAGGCTGGAAAGATAGTGTCGGTGCCATTGGGCTTCACGGCGCATGAACCCAGAGCGATCCACGACAGTGGTGCGACGTTGCCCCCTGACCCAGAGGTGACGGGAAAACAGATCGGTGCGCGTCCAGTACTGAGGATTGATGTCCTCGAGCAGGGGAATGCAGTTGCGATGCTCGGTGGCCACTTGTTTCAGGCCGGTCCAGTTTGCCGCGCAGCGCAGGTAGTCGTTGAGCCCGAGGCGATTGTCGAACCCCACCATGGACGAGGCCAGTGACAGTACCTGGCGATCGATGACGTCCGTCCAGAGGTTCTTCCGCAAGGCCCGCATGGCCGCCGCCAGGCGCGTGTGGTCCAAGCCGAAACGCCTGCGTGACGTCTTGCGGGCCAAGAAATGGGCGGTGAAACACTCCAGAAAGCGGCGTTGCCGGTCCGCGTCCTTGGGGAGTGAGGCATACCCCGCGGCCTTCACGAGCTGGTACAAGGCCAGACGGAGGACGCTGAAGGCATCGTCCAACGAGCCATCACGGGACCGGGTCCCGCGAATCGGGAGCAACAGGATCAACGGCCATTCCTGGTAGTGACTCGGTGATGGCTCCCATGTGTCGCGCTCGACATCCCAGGCGAAGGTCTCGACATCGGGGGAGCTCAGCGAACGATCGATTCGCCACAGGTTGCAAATGATGATGCTGACGAAACCCGCCCGGTCATAGTGCTTCTGGTAGAGCCGCAGCACCTGGTGACGAATGACCCAATCCTTGGCGCGGCGATATACCGTGTTGAAGGCCGGGTCCCCGAGCATGGGCGGCCGGCTCCGTGCGCGATCGGCAGACGCCGAATCATGGTGGTGATTCGCCAACGCCGGTTCAGCCATGCTGTCCCTCCCGCTGAATCGCCGCCTCGGCCAGCCGCACGAGCTGCCCTCCCTGCTGCAGATTGCCCATCACCGCGTTATAGAAGGCGGCATCGTAGCGGCAGGCCTCGATGAGGCACTGCAGTTCGTCATCGACCGCCGCCGAGAAGGCGGCGTCGCGGAGTTGCATTACCAGTGCCGGCACGCGCCGGTCGCGATGCACAAAACGGCGTGGCATGGCCTGTTCGCCGAACCCGGCGAGGCGCTCGGCGATTCGCGGCCACGCCTCGGCCGGCAGACACGCCTCGGCGTAGCGGATCAACCAGTCATCGAGGGCATCCATGGTGGCGGCGGCGTGCGCCAGGTCCTGTGCCGATACCAGGGGGACCTGCAGGCGTTGGCTGACCTGCCACACACAGGCCATGACGCACTGCGCGAACTGCTGTCGTGAAGCGTGGTGCTCGGTATCGTGCTCGCCTGACGGGGCGAGCACCGGCAACGGCAGCGACCCAACCATGACGTCTCCTTTACTGACTCAATCCTTGGGGGGTGATGGCCACCGGGTAGTGATTCAGGCCGAGGCGTGCGGCGATGTCGTCGCCCGAGGTGGGGCGCAGCTCCAGTCCCCGGGCGCGTTGGCGTAGGCGCTCGAGGCCGGCGGTATCCGCCACATCGACCACCAGACCCACGGCATGATGCTCGACCAGCCAGTCACGCCGCGCCTTGAGCCACTTCAGTGACAAGGGGTCGTCACCGACCAGGAAAAACGGTGTCATGCCGGCGTGAAGCTCGAGCTCGCGGGCCTCGACGTTGCCGGGTGACAGGCGCTCGCTTTCCACCGGCAACCAGTGGGCATCGGTCACCGGGGCCGCTTGTCCGGCCTGGCCGACCACATTGGCGTGATAGCCCTCGCGTTCCTCCACCTGGGCGGCGCCGATGGCGACGTAATAGGGACGTGCCGGCTCGCCGCCGTGATCGGCTACGACCTCGAGCGGGGAGACGCCGGGCGCCTGCGCCTGGGCGGTCAGGCTCACGCTCAGTCCCAGCAGTCCTATCCAGACAGTGATGGGGTTCATCGGGCAGCGACCTCCAGTTGGGCCTGGGTATGCCAGTCAGGCATCGACGGGGTGACCCAGGTGACTTCGGCCGGTGCCGGATCCCGCCAGACCAGATCCGGATCCGGATCCGGCGTCAGTGTCGCTGCAGCGGTGCCCAAGGCGGATGCCGTCGATGTCGAGGCTGCTGAGGCCGAGGTGGCGGTTGATGTGGCAGCAAGCGCCGGCGAGAGATCCTGGCCGCCCTCCAGCTTGGCGAGCTCTTCGGCCACTTTGCGGCGATACCGGGCGGCCGGGGCGCCCCCGGCCGGCCGGTGATAGCGGCCAGCGGCCTGCACCCAGTCACCGGCAATCTGGTACTGCGCCTGGAGCACGGCGGCCGCCTCTTCGAGATTGGCGTAGGGGTTCAGCCCATCGCAGGGGTTCTGGAAGCGACCGCCGGCGTGGAAAACGGTCTGCCAGCGCACGTTCATCTGGGCGATACCGACATCGACCACGCGGGTGTCCTGCAGGAAGCGACGCAGCGCCTGACAGGCTTCATCACGGCTGTCATAGCGATAGCCCTTACCACCGACATTGAGCGTCCAGGGCCAGGGGCGAATGGCCTCGCCCAGGGACATCTTCGACTCGGTCATGGCGATGGCGTACAACACCTCGGCGGGCACGCCTTGCGAGGCGGCGGCGACGTGATACGCTGGCGGTATCTCGCTCGCCTGGGCCGTTCCGCTGAGGCCGACGGCCATTGCCAGACCGCTGATCCATCCCCATCGCATGGTCTTACCCTCGAGGCATGACGCGTGGCAGCGCATCTTCGTACTCCGAGAAGCGCTGGCCGCCGTGGTTCAAGGTGATCTGGCCCTGACGGACCCGGTCAGCGGGGATCCCGACCTTGGTGGCCCATTGGCGGATGGCGTCATCGTTGCCGTCACTGTCGACGACCCAGATGTCCATCAGGGCCCCCTGGTCCAGCAGACGCCGCACTTCGGACTCACAGCGGCTGCAGTCCTCGAGGGCGACGACGACGTTGTAGCGAACGGGGCCGGTCGTATCGGATGTCAGCAGCGACTGGGCGCTTTGGGAGCGTCCCAGCGTGAAGAAATTGACGCGGCTCTCCTCGGGGTACAGACGCTGCCAGGCGGCGTCATAGGCCTTCTGGAAAGCCAGTTCGCGCTCGACACGCTTGCGCTGTTGTTCGACCAACAGCTCGGCGTAATGCCGTCGCTCATCTTCGGAGCGCGCCTCGAGGCCGAGCATGGTGATAGGGTCGAGGTCCGGTGACCAGGTCCCACGCGGGCGTTCCTTGAGCTTCTGGTAGCGTGACCACTGCTTGTCGGTCAGTCCCCAGGCCTCGGCTCGAGAACGCTGCGTCGCCTCTCGATCGATCTCATCGACGTGCGTCTGTTGCTCACCCGCCGTTGATGCCTCTTGTCCAGAGATCTTTTCTGACCATGACGTCTGGGCGAGTGCCGGGGCCGCCAGTGCCAGCAGTACAGCGCCGGCGAGCCCCGTCATATGTGAGGGAAATTTGGCTGACATCAGGCGTCCTCCTGGGGGTTGTGTGACTCGTTTTCCTCGGCGCCCTCATGCGTCGCCTGAGTCGCTTCGGTGTCTGAGGCGTCCTCGTCCTGCTGCATTGACGCCGCCACTCGCTCGGCCGCCTCGATGGCCGACTGATCCAGCGGGATGGCGGTAATGCCGAGCCGCTCGGCCATTGCCTCGATGCGGGATTCAGTGTTCGCGATGAAGGCCCGGGCCGAGGCTTCCAGGGTCGATAGGCGCTGGTTGAGCGCCTCGAGGTCGTCCTTGTCGGTCTTCTTGGTTGGTGTCAGCGCCTGAATACCCTTCTCCAGGGACTCGATCTGCGGGTCCATGGCATCCAGGGCCTCGACCTGCTGTTCCAGGTGGAGGATCCGGTTCTCGGTGGCTTGCAGGGACGGCGCCTCATCAGGGGCGCTGTCATCGGCCGGATCCAACTGGACGGACTGTGCGGTCGCCACCTGGAAGGGCAGCACGGTCATGGCGATGGTCAGCGTCAAGGCACGACGTGTTGACGGCATGATGGCCCTCCTAGGGAAGCGGAATCGTGATGGTCTGGTCGCGGTAGCGGAACTCGGCCGTGTCGCCCGTGATGCGCAGCAGCTGCCAGTCGCCGACCGACTCGCGTTCACCGAGCAGGCGGACATCACGCAGCTGGTTGACCGACCCCTCGGCGATGCTCAGAAACGGCTGGCCGCCGCGGTACTCGACGCCCGAGATCTTCAGCGGCAAGCGCGGCGGACTCGGTGGTGTGGCCCGAGAACTCGCGCGTGCGTTGGCGGTAGAGGGCTGACGACGCGGCGCTGCTGCCGAGCTTGACGAGGTATCAGACGTACTCGCCGCGGTGGCCTCCGCTTCACTGATCCGCGCCTCGACACCTTCGGCCAGGGCCGTCAGCTGCAGATCGACCCGGTGGCGGGCGTTGTCCAGAGTGTCCGCGAGCGAGTCCAGGCGTTCGCCCACGGCGGTGACGTCGATGGCAGGAGTAGCCGTCTCGGCGTCCTGCAGGCGTTGCTCGAGCTGATCCAGTTGTGAGCGCTGTGCCTCGAGGGAGGGCATGCGACCTTCAAGCGACTGCAGGGACGCCTGGAGGTCGCGCACAGCCTGGTCCGTGGCTGAGGCCGTCTCGACCTGTTCTTGCTGTTCCTCGTTCGGGTCGTCCCCAAGGGTCAGAACGTACCCAGCTAAGGCAGCGCCCAATAACAGGCCGATGGCGAGCAAATAGCGGATAACGAGCGGTACGCGCCGTTTGCCACGACGGTTGTGGTCCTGGGGATCGGCCGCGAGAGACGTGTCGTTCTGAGACTCCGGTGTCGGGGTGGATTCACTCATGGCGTGCCTCCGCGGCGGGCTTCACCACGCGACGCGGATAGACCGGCTGGAAGTCATCGCGGCGGGTGTAGCAGATCTCGCGACGCAGGGCGTCCTGTTCCAGCTCCCATTCATCGCCGGCCAGGACCTGGAGGGCCTCGCGTAAGGCCATGGGGCCGAGCTCGTAGTGCGCCGACGGCAGGGGGCGGTTGAACAGCCACTGCAACTGCCAATCCCCCTCCGGCGAGCACAGCTGATAGCCGGTCTGTTCCAGGGTGTAGCGGATGCCGTCGCCGACCGTTGACGCCACGCTGGGCGGGATATTCACGTCGACCATCTGCTCGAGGAGGTAGCGCTGCCCGAGCGTCGCCCGGGCAGTGACCAACTGGTAGCGACCGGCCCGCATGACCGGGATGCGGTGATCGTCGGTTGCCTGGTAGATATCCGGGGTGACGTGCTGACGCTTCACGCCGACGCCACTCGGCTTGGCGGGCGACTGAGTGACGGATGGCTGATCGGCCGATTCGCTCGCAATGGCCAGTTCCTGAGACGCGGGATACTGCTCGGCCATTGAGGGAGCGTCGTGTGTCTGTTGCTGCGCACACCCGGCGAGAGCGACAGCCAGTGCCAGGGTGCCGAGCGGAAGGTGGAGCAGGTGTTTCATGAAGCAACCTCGCGCAAGATGCGTGTAACCGGTGCAGGCACCATGCGTGAGATCCGTCAGGGCGACGATGGAAAATGTTAAGTGATCGGGTGAGGGTTTCTTAAAGCGGGAGGGGGAGAAGTCAGTCGATGTATTGCCTAGGCTCGAAAGTACTGCATCTCCTTTGCAGACCCCGTGACGCCCGACCGTTTGCCGACGGCGGGCGTCTTCTGTTGGTAGGGCACTCTGGAGCCGTCGCCAAGAACGACGCCGTCAGCGTTGAGTTGAGGTAACGGACTACAGCAACACGAACATCACCGCCCACCGGCCCACGCCGGCGGGGGATGATGGAGGAAAGTCATTCGAGAAAGCTAAAGTCACCCGCCAGACAGGTGACGATTGGTAGGGAAGCCGTTATACGCGTCTCACGCGTGCCCCATCGATTCACACGTGTCTGACCTCGTACCCGGATGTCATCACGGCTGCTATCCGGTCATCGTTACGCACGTCGTCCGCACAAAAGGCGCCCATTGTCCAGGCGGCGGGCACCGCCGAGGAAAGGTGAGCTCTGCCAAGCAGGGCGAAAGATGTCTGGCCTGCCCGGGAGCCGCTCATTGAACGCCACTCGGGCAGGCCAGACAGGGGATGCAGGGTGACCAACGGCCTGTTGGTCATGTTGCAGGGAGCCTCGAATCCCGGGTGTCATATGGGGCCATTTAGGCAGGGTTGGGACACAGCCTTGCACGAGGCGCGGGCTGTTTGGGGACTAAGTGAGTCTCTGAGGACTCAAAGGGCGTCACTGATGACCGTCAGTGACCAACGGGGTGCATGGGTATTATGGCATCCCCGTCATCACCGTCAATACAGCGACAAACCTTTAGTTTCTGTCAGAACACCTCCTGTTTCTGCTGTTGTGAGGCCCGACGGGCGATCGAAAATAGCACCGCCCGTTCGGCGTCCTGGTCCGGGGCATGTATGAAGCGGCCCCATTCGTTGTCGAGTAGGTGGGGCGGCGTTCGGATGCCCGGCCACCAATTGCCCGTTGGCTTCACCACGGCGGCCACCCCGCGTCCTGACGTCACCAACAACCCCCAGCCATGGGGCAGTTCCTTGGGATGGATCAGATCGGGCGGCGCGAGATAGAAACGATAGACGCCCAAGCCACCCGACTGGCGTTCCGGCTTGTGGCGATCCGCGCGGAAGTCCGCCCGGCTGGCCTTGGCCTCGATGATGGCCGAGCAGCTCTCTCGGAACCCGATGACATCCGGCTCCTCGCGGCATCCGATCGCACGGATCTCGGTCGCAATGACAGGAAAGCCTTGCCCTCGTAGCCAACGCGCTCCCCGCTGTACCAGGTCGGTATGTTGCTTACCAGACATCTGTGACCGACTCCCTTGGACTCAGTGTTCATCCGGGCCATCATCCTGGGATGAAGGGGCACGCGACTTGGCCTTGGATCGGTGCTTGTTGTTACGCGAGCACCAAGGCAGTCCATAGATCCAGATCGTCAGCCCACAAACGACGAGTGTCAGGCTGCCGGTCGCGATCAATATTGCGGTAAGCGATGTCATAACGTGTCCTCCTTATGCTCGTCTTGTGCGTCTCGCTCGCATTGGTGCAACCCAACCAGCCAAATGCAGACTGCCGACCCGCTCATCCGTTAGACGCCTTGCGTCCCTTCCCCTGGCGTTTCTTGCCACTACCGATCTTCACCATGCCTTTACAGTCCGGGTACTTGGTGCATCCCCAGAAGGACCCATAATCGTTCTTACGCTTCTTCATCGGGGCCCCACACTCCGGGCAGGCCTTGGACTTGGCAGGTTCTTGGGGAAGGTTGATGGTGGCCGACTTGGCCTGCTCGATGAGCCGTTCGACCAGGGTCTGCTGCTTCGCCATGAAGTCCTCGAGGGAGAGCTCGCCGGCCGCCACGCTGTCCAGGGCCTGTTCCCAGAGCGCCGTCATCCCGGGATTGGTCACCACCTCAGGCAGCGCATCGATAAGCTGCCGGCCTGTCGCGGTGGCAACAATCGCACGTCCCTTCTTTGTCAGGAACTTACGTTTGAGCAGCGTCTCGATGATGCCAGCGCGCGTTGCCTCCGTGCCGATCCCGGCGGATTCCTTGAGCCGCGCCTTGAGCTTGGGATTGGGTTCGAAACGCGCCGCGTTCTTCATGGCACCGATCAGAGTGCCTTCCGCAAAAGGCTTGGGCGGTGTGGTGGTCTTGCTGACCAGATCGAGTGAGGACTGCGGTACGTTGGCATGCGCCTGCAACGGCGGTAGCGCCTGGGAGCTTGTCTTCGCTGTCGCCTCATCACCCGCCGCATCATCCTGCTGGACGTTGCGAAACAGCACCTTCCAGCCCTCAACCTGCACCTGCCGTCCGGTGGTGGCGAAGCGTTCCCCAGCGACCTCGAGCGCGACGTCGGTGTGATCGTACTCATGGGGCGGCAGGAACTGTGCCAAGTAATGCCGCCGGACCAGGTCATAGACATTCCATTCTGCCTCACTCATCTTGCTGGTGTCGCACGGCGAGGTGGTGGGAATGATGCCGTGGTGGGCGGTGATCTTGCTGTCGTTCCACACGCGGCTCTTGCGCGTGAGATCCAGGGACTGCACGACCGGGGCGAGCTCACCATCCGATGTCAGGAGTGCCGTCACGACCTGCTGGGCGTCGTCCAACTGGGACAGCGGGAGGTAACGGCAATCCGTCCGCGGGTAGGTCGTGGCCTTGTGCGTCTCGTAGAGGGCTTGCGCAATATCCAGGACCTGCTGAGCCCCATACCCCCAACGCTTGGAGCAGGTTTGCTGCAGCGTCCCCAGATCCATGGCCAAGGGAGGCGCTTCTCGCTTGCGCGTCGTCTCAAGCGTCGTGACCTGGCCGGGCAGGCCCTGGCAACGTGCCACGACAGCCTGAGCCGCCGACTGGTTGATACACCGTCCTGACTCATCCAGAACATCGTCATCGGCGGGCTGCCACTTGGCCTGGAAGGTCCCCCCCTCGGCCTGGAAGACAGCGACCACCTCCCAGAACGGTTTGGGCACGAAGTTGGCAATCTCGCGATCGCGATCGACGACCAGCTTGAGTACGGGTGTTTGGACACGCCCCACCGACAGCAACAGATCATACCCCAGTTGCTTGGCCCGCATGGTAAATGCCCGCGTCAGGTTCATGCCCACCAGCCAGTCCGCGCGCGACCGGCCCAGGGCCGCGTGATAGAGCAGGCGCGTGGACTCGCCCGGCCGGATGTCACCGAGCGCCTTGCGGATGCTGGCCTCGTCCAGAGCCGGCAGCCAGAGCCGGGACACGCCCCCTGAGAATTGACACGCCTCGAGGATCTCGCGGGCGATCATCTCGCCCTCACGGTCGGCGTCGGTGGCAATGACCACCTCACTGGCCGAGCTCAGGAGTTTCTTGACGACAGTGAACTGCTTCTTCGCCGAGGGTTTGACCTCGAGCTTCCACTGGGTCGGCAGGATGGGCAGGGACTCCATCGACCAGCGCTTGAGTGCCGGATCGTAGGCTTCCGGATTGGCTTGCTCGAGGAGATGGCCGAAGCCCCAGGTCACGGTGATGCCCCGGCCTTTGAGGCAACCGTTACCCTTCTCAGATGCCCCCAGGACCTTGGCGATGTCACGGGCCTGAGTGGGCTTCTCGCAAAGAAAGAGACGGGACATGGTGCGGGGCCTCCGAAATGTCGATAAGGCCCAGCGTGCGGAAGTCAATCGACTGAATCAGCCGAAAAGGTTAATCGCGGTGTTGACGTTTGAGGAAAAGGCCGACGCCCAGATCACGTTGCCAACCGGGGGTACACGTCTTTCAACTCGTGTCGCTGACTCATGGCAACGGCCCAAACAGCAAGGGAAAATTCGTGGCACTCACTGCAGCGCTTCAGATAAGTGCCCCCGACATCCCACTGACCGCACAAAGGCTGAAGTCCATCCGATGAATCAAAAGACTCGTACCGGGCACTATCCGGCCCTTCTGAGGCGTGCAACCAGGCATATTGCTGACGAATATGCTCAATGGGGGCTTGTAGAACCCAGGACTCTAGGTCTTCCTGGTACTGCTGGAGAACGTCCTGCTTCCGGGGGAGGTGCTTCGTGGGGGTGAACATGATCGGCTCCTGACGCTAGAATCAAGGGTATGACACGCTCAATCACCCTTGTCCGCCAGTCAGAATATTAATTCGGGAGCCTACACTCATGCCATGGACACGTATCCGGAGGGATTTCACTACTCGAGTGACATGTAGGTTCTGTCCTAATGCGATTACGAGCGGGATTGGGACAGTTGTAAGGAATGAGGATGGAGATGAGGCATTTTCCGGCCCGACCTGTGCACGGCTCCATACAGTTAACCCTTATGACCCTATCCCTGATATCACCACAGCTCTGTTGGTACCTGATGAAGAGGGGAGGGAAGTAAATCCTAGAGGTGGGTTAAGGCAAGGAAGGAGAAGAGATCTCAATCCCCAAGATGATACGCAACAACTCGTATCCTACCTGCTTCTGAGGTGCGAAAGGCTCAGTCATTACCCGGGTATGGGATATCATAAGCTGTCGGAAGTATATGATAGATATGTTGTAAAAGAGGTTGTGGAGGAAAATGATAAGCCCTACCTTAGAAATTTGATTGGGTATGTTGAAAGAAGTCGCCCAGAGTTGTCCCCTCGAAACCTGCGACAGGTCTATGCATGTGAGTTCTGGGTGCTGAGATTTATAGAGATGCAGGATGATGAGGACGGGGTAGAGTTTGGAAGAAGCCTGCTTAGGTATTTAAGAGACAGGCTTCGTTTAACCCAAGGGCAGATTGATGGTCTTAACAAGTGGCTAGATAATATGCCAGGAATGGGGTTGGTTAACCCAGATGGATTCTATAGATAGTTTACACAGCTGTCTGTTGAGGCGGGCGTCGGAATAGATGTTCAGTGTGCCAATACAGCATCCAAAGATTTGATTGTCACCAGTTACTCGACCGTCAGTATCACGCGCGTCGCTTGGCCAGTTGCTCGAGCAACGCCTGACAGTCGATACAGGTGCGGGCCCAGGGCGCGGCCTGACGACGCGCCTCGGGAATGGGGTCCCCGCATTCTTCACACTCCGCTGACTCGGCCGTTGGCTCAGGCAGCCGGCAGGCTTGCATGGTCTGCTCAAGACGACGATCCATCAGTTCGTTGGCAACATCCGCATTATCGGCCATCATCGTTCTCCTGGTGATAGGGCCTACGCAGCAGGCCCGTTATGGCTCAAGATTACTGCAACGCGGCATTGAGCCGCTCTCGAATGGCGGTTTTCATGGCCTCGCCGTCATAGACGTTGTCGCCCGACGGGAACCAGCGATAGATGATCCGAGATCCGGCGCCCGACTTCTGGATCTGCACCTTCTGAACGATGCCATACTCCACACCGCCAACGATCTGATCACCATAATCGCTGAGATTATAAAAGGCGCCGGGCGTGGCCTGATGCTGCCAGGCTTCGTCGCCCATGGCCCAATCGGCATTGCTGTCGTTGTGATTGAAGTCAGCCGGCGAGCGGAAGCCAAATGCTGGCTTGATACGCGCATAGGCCGTATCGACGTCCACCGGTGACTCGATCTGGACCTTACCCGACTGGGGCCCCAATTCCTGGACGCCGACTGTCTCGCCTTCGGCGTTCTGCGCAACCTGCATTGGCGTCTCGTCAGGATCGTAGTTGAGAGGTTCCCCGGTGAGGGGGGGGTTCACGCAGGTGATGCACACCCCCTGCGCATATTGGTGGCCCTGACCGGCGCATCCTGCTAACAGAGCCATGGCCACCAGCCCAAATCCGAACTTGAGGGGTGTCGTCCGTTGCATATCCATATCTCCTGACGAAACGTTATTGCGATGGACCAGTGGAGTGAATTCAACCGGCCAACCGGAAAGTCTACAAAGCGATGTGATTGAAGAACAATGAGGCAGAGGCAGAAACGCGACGTGCGTTATACGCCCTGCGTGCCTTCGAATTCGCGGTAATTGAGTCGAGCTCGCTCATCGGCATTCAACTGGTGAAGCCAGTCAGTCAGTTCATAGACATTAGGCTGGGCCTCGATGCGGAATATCGGATGGGAGCGATCGACGGTTTCCATGATCACGGTACCGATACCTAGAAGACGGTCGACCAAAGTCCGGTTGGCACTGAGATCGCGGATCCGGACCAGCTCGAGCTGGTCGCGACGCCGGTGCAGGATGCCTCGCGTATACTCCAAACGTTGGTTGGTGATGTGATAGGTCGTTGTCTTCAGTACCAGGAGCCGAAATAACGGTGGTACGAGACACACCAACCAGACCAGAGCTAGCAACCACACCAGCAACAGTCCAGGAAGTGCAGAACCGGCGGTTTGTTCGACTGCCTGCGCGAGATCGGGTCGCTGGACGACCAGATACAACACCAGTCCGGTTATGCCCATGGCCATCGAAACCCACCAGATGATCGTTGGGATGGCCGCCTTGGCCGATGGCTTGAGCGACGCCAGCGACGTTTCTACTTCCGACGAGCTAGATGACGTCGGCTGAGCCGGATGATCATTGTTGTCCATCATCGAGGGATCCATGCATCAATCCTCTTGCTTGGCCGGGGTTGCAGCTTCCTTTGACATCGCTTGGACATCGCCTTAGCTTCCGCGTCTCTTAAAGCTTGTTCTTGAGCTTGTGATTGAGCTTTGGCTTTCTCAGCAGCGACTGAACCGATTGTCACCGCCCAGATCACGATACTGGTCATGTTATGCACCTGGACTGGGGGCGTCTGAGGAAGAAGCTCCCTGACCAGAAGACGTGTCATGCCCGGATGTGGGCGCGCCGTCATGGCCAGGCGCCGATGATGCGGTAGCAGGAGCGCCTTCACCTGCAGGCGCATTCTGTGCGGATGCGGGAGCGCCATTATTGGCGGGGGCCATCTCCACGCTGGCGATGCGGTACGGCAGGATCGCAACGCGGGCATTGGTGACTTTGAAGGCAGCTTGTTCCTGGCCGTTCTGATCCTGCCAGGTATCGCGAACCATGCGGCCGTCGACCATCACGCTCATGCCGGGTTGATACAGGTTGGCCCACTGCTCAACATCGCGACCGAAGATCTCGACATTGGCCCAGAAACCGCCCTTGTCGACCGGGCCGTCTTCGGTTGGCACGAGGTTATCGAACTTGACGTTGAGTCGAAGCACACCGCGTGGCGGCTGGTTGCCATTGCTGGCGAACATGCGGACTTCGGGCGGTGTGCCGATACGGCCATCGTTGGTAAAGCGGGTGCTCATTAGAAACTCCAGAGATCAGTGGATGTACGAGCACTGTTGCGAAACCGGCCGACGCCGTCCTCCCAGAATGCTAACTGGTCCTTCAAACGTTTCTGTCGACCGTGGGCTGGCTCGTATCCGGCTCTATCCCGGCTCGGCGAAGCTGTTCTTCCAACCGCGCCACACGTTGCAGCACCTCCCAGTCCATTTGTCCACGCCTGACGCTAGCTTTCCAGTCAGCGACATAGCGACGCATGCAGGCCCGGACCACCTGTGAGGCAACATCATCCTGTGCCTCGCAGGCGGCATAAAACTGCTCAAGAAGTTCGCTAGGTACTCGGGTATGGAAGCGGTCGTGCTGACCCATGATTGACAGCCTCAAGCATTTCATGGTGATGTACGCGCTAGGTGCGCACAGTGTTTAGTTTAATGGAGAGTTCTGATGTTTCGATGCTGGCAGGCGATCCTGATCATTGGTGTTACCATTATTTTAGTTATTTCTGCTGCTGGTTTATGGGAAAAATTAGAGTCTAATGCTTTGGTCAAGTTCTTTACGGGATAAGGTGACCTTAGGGGGGTGACGTCAGTTTGGTCCTCACAGTAAGCCGTAATAGGAAAAAGACTATAGCGACCGCTACGACGATGTGAAATAACGTCAGAACATGAAAGCTAGCTTCGGCAAAGGCGCCTTCTAAACCAGACAATGATTCAGCAGCGGCCTGCATCCTAGTCTTGGTATGAATCCACCCGCTGACATTTACCAATATAAGTCCGATAATGCCAGGGCCCAGGTGCCGCGAACCCCATTTGGCAACCTGGTAACTCTTTGTCGATGGAAGGATGCTATCGCCTTTGACACACCAGCCCAGAATCACGGCCCCAGATAGCAAGAACAGCTCGCTCGTACCGTATAACCAGACAACCCGGTCGGGTTCATCCAACGCCAAGGCAGTGACAACCGTCAGACATGCCATGACGAACAGCATGATAGCCAGCGCTACGATGGCTTTCTTCATTGGCTGGTCCATCTCGAAACTCCAGTGATCAGTGCATGTACGAGCACTGTCCATGATGGGTATCGGGACTGTCCGCCTAGAATGTTAACGCGCCATCAGGGCATTCATTCTGCCGCAGCATCTGCTGCGTTCTGGTCTTGATTCTTGCAGTGCCGAGCTCCCACCGACTCGAGTGATCGTGTTCGCCACTGAATCTCCCGACGAAAGGTGTTGCAGTACCCGCCAACGTTGCGCATCGCACACCACACGAGTGTGCAGGAGCCCAAGAACATGACGAGCGCCTGACTGAGCACATAGAGTTTGCCGTAGTCGACGCTGTTCAACGGATTGGTCGGTGATAGGGACATCCAGATCAGTGCGCCCCCTACCGTCAGACCGCCCATGATGGTGATGGCCGCGACGAGCGTTCGAATCGTGGCAGCGATGATATTGCCGACCTGCTCTGCGTAATTCATCAGATCCCGAAGCTCTTCCCGCCGTGCCTCCTTGATGGCGTTTTGTACTAGTTCCCCTCGCTTATCCATCTCTATCCTCCTTCATATGGAGTTGGGCGGTGGCATTGCGCAGGACCGCATTACCCAGTTGATAGTGCCGATTGCACTCGGTCTGGAACACGGACGTCAGATGCTCCATGTCGGGCAGCCAGTGCTGCCGGATGCGCTTCAGTGTCATGTTGACCACGCTGACCTGGGCGTTATGGCACAGTCGCTCCATCTCGAGGTCATACAGGTCCTGTTTCAGCGGAAGGCTTACGTCATCACGTGACATGGCCGCATCCCATAGGTGTTGCCCCATCTTTTTCCCCATCCGATCCCGCCACCTGAGCGAGAGGGCCAGGCCTTCACGTGAACTGTCCCCATGGTTGCGCAATGACAGATCGAGAGCTGCCAGCCATCGGTTGTGACGGTTGCTGATCTCGATCCCCATCTGGGTGAGCCGTCCGCACTCGATCATCAACTCGTCGCGTAAGCGGAGGATTCCCCCCTTACCCTTAAAGGGTTTTAAAAGGCCCTTTGCGTAAGGTCGCGGTGCGAGCCTGTCGTCGGGTGGCGGTGCGGTGCGATTGGTCATGTCCTGCCCCAGTCAATGTGAGTAGAAGGGCTGCCCCAGCCCAGTCTTTCCCGCGCTCAGTGTCAGTCGACTGACTGCGGCACCTTCTTGGCCTGTTGGTGGCACCAACACCTGCCGCTGCTGTTAGGGTGATTCCACTGGAATCACCTGCGGCACCTTCCTGGTCTGTTGTTGGCACCAACACCTGCCGCTGCTGTTAGGGTGATTCCACTGGAATCACCTGCGGCACCTTCTTGGCCTGTTGTTGGCACCAACACCTGCCGCTGCTGTTAGGGTGATTCCACTGGAATCACCTGCGGCACCTTCTTGGCCTGTTGGTGGCACCAACACCTGCCGCTGCTGTTAGGGTGATTCCACTGGAATCACCTGCGGCACCTTCTTGGCCTGTTGTTGGCACCAACACCTGCCGCTGCTGTTAGGGTGATTCCACTGGAATCACCTGCGGCACCTTCCTGGCCTGTTGTTGGCACCAACACCTGCCGCTGCTGTTAGGGTGATTCCACTGGAATCACCTGCGGCACCTTCTTGGCCTGTTGGTGGCACCAACACCTGCCGCTGCTGTTAGGGTGATTCCACTGGAATCACCTGCGGCACCTTCTTGGCCTGTTGGTGGCACCAACACCTGCCGCTGCTGTTAGGGTGATTCCACTGGAATCACCTGCGGCACCTTCTTGGCCTGTTGGTGGCACCAACACCTGCCGCTGCTGTTAGGGTGATTCCACTGGAATCACCTGCGGCACCTTCTTGGCCTGTTGGTGGCACCAACACCTGCCGCTGCTGTTAGGGTGATTCCACTGGAATCACCTGCGGCACCTTCTTGGCCTGTTGGTGGCACCAACACCTGCCGCTGCTGTTAGGGTGATTCCACTGGAATCACCTGCGGCACCTTCTTGGCCTGTTGGTGGCACCAACACCTGCCGCTGCTGTTAGGGTGATTCCACTGGAATCACCTGCGGCACCTTCTTGGCCTGTTGGTGGCACCAACACCTGCCGCTGCTGTTAGGGTGATTCCACTGGAATCACCTGCGGCACCTTCTTGGCCTGTTGGTGGCACCAACACCTGCCGCTGCTGTTAGGGTGATTCCACTGGAATCACCTGCGGCACCTTCCTGGCCTGTTGGTGGCACCAACACCTGCCGCTGCTGTTAGGGTGATTCCACTGGAATCACCTGCGGCACCTTCCTGAAGTGATGGCCGTGCCATCAGTTCTGAGTCCGCAATGTCACGATCTTGCCAATACCTGTTGTGGTGTTCGGGGTGATGCCGGCGGCATCACCCGTTAGGCATATCCTGATCCAGGGGATCTTCGGTCGGAGCGTCCGACGTGGCATCGGCTGAACCAGTCGTCGGTGTATTAGGCGCTGCTTCAACCTCATCCCTCGAGGCATCAGGGCGTGTCGCTGCCGATGCTGCCTGGGCGTTTGGCGTCGTCTTGCGAATCGGCGGGGCGTACTTGCTCCGCCGCTTGCCCTGGGCCACGTCCTCGGGCAGCTCGCCACGCTTCTCGATGGCTTGACGGGCGCGCGCATTGTTGGCCGCCAGGTCATCGCGGGTGATGCCGCTGTAGCCGGGATAGCGCTTGGGGAAGTCGCACAAGCTGTGCATCTTGCGATGCACGCCCCGAAGGATGTTCTGCTCGGCGCCCGGCGACATCTGGGCGATGTGGCCGGCCAGCAAAACCTGGCGAACCAGGCGGTCATAGTCGAGCAACTGCCGAATGGCCAGCCAGCCCAGTTGACCGCCGGTGTAGATCGGCGTGGTGAAGGGTTGCTGACTGATGTTCTCCTCGACCGTCAGTCCCTCGGGGAGTTGGGCCAGCCGCTGCTCGGCCAGGTGGAGCTGATCGTTCAGGTATTGGCGGTTTTCTCGCAGCTTTTCCTCGATCTGGATGAGCCAATAGTCGGCATAGGGGTCGTCCTGGGCGGCATCCCGCTGAATCTTACCGATCATGGCCAACAGCTGCCGCATCCCGATGATCTGGGGTTTGCCGCTCTCGACGCCTCGGCCATGCCACAGGCGAGTTGCCTGGTAGGTGTGCAGCGTCATTCGAATCTTGCTGCGTAGGGCGCCCATTTGCTGCTGAGCTTGTGCTGCCATTGCGGTTCACTCCAGCGTGGATTCCATCTCGCGGGTTCATCTGGCCGAACGATGGCGAACGGCGCACGGCCTGGCGACCGAAAACGTTAAGTCCGGTGTTTGATGTTTTTTTCTAGCTCGTCAACGGTGCTCTCGAGGTCCTGCTAAATGATGGTTGATCACGGCAATCATCCGGCAGGACTGGCTAACACAGAACAGCGAGGCAATCAGCAGGAAGGCTGTCAGCCCAACGAACGAACCGAAGTAAGCTGAGGCATCAAGATAGTGAAGGTCCTCGGAATGGATGAGGTGATGATAGGCCCGTTGCGCCCACATCCATCCTTGGAGGGAGAAGACGAGGGCCATAACGGAGGGTAGCAAGGCGACCAATACCCAGCCGATGGCATCGATGGCTCGATGGGACGGGCTATCTCGCCCCATATCTGGAATGTGAGAAGGCAGTCTCCGAGATAAGCGGATCGGCGGCAACAGCAGCAAGGCAATGAAGGCGACCAAGTACCAGTAGAAATCGCCCAGTGTCGCCTGGCGTGTCATGCCCCATAACAGTCCGCCCTCAATCAGAATGAAAGCCGCCATCAAGGCAATGTCGATGCGAAGACGTTGGTGCTTGGTAGGTTTCATAGTGTCCTCCTTTCCATCACGTAAAGCGTGTTTCTATTGGAATCATCCTCATGGCCGTCGACTTCGGCCAACCAGCGCCCGAACCTCCTCGCGCGCCGCCTTGCCTTTCTCGGTCAACGTCGGCGGGGGCTTGTCCAGCCACTCAGGACGCGAGGCGACCGGTGACGGCGATCGGGGAGTGGCCGCCCCAGGTGGCGACGTCGATGACGCACCTGACGGCGGCGAGGCGACGTACCGTTGCGCAAACTGGGTCGCGTTGAACTCGCCCTGGCAGGCCTTGGTGGCCAGGCTGCGCAGCAGGCCGACCGGACTTCGGCAGTGTCCGGCATCAACGCGACCGGCGACCTCGTCCAGGACGCGCTGTTGGGTGTCGTTCGGCAAGGGAGCGAACCAGCCCATCACCCGTTGGCGATCCGTGGCACTCAGATCCAGGCAGCCATGCCAAACCAACCCGGGGTTGGTATTACTACCTACAGTACCGGTACCGTGCGCGCCCGCACGTACGGTAGGGGCCGAGTACTCATTGAGTACTGAGGGGTAAGTATTTGATTCTGGACAGAGTACTTGTTGAGTACTGGGGGCAGTACTCGATGGCTCGCCGCTTAGTACTCCTTGAGTACTGCGATCTAAGTGCTTGTTTTCAGACTTAGTACTCCCTGAGTACTGCCCAGTACTCGGGGAGGACTGGGCGGGCTTCCCTGAGTACTCGGGTTGAACCTCCTCGAACCGGGCGGCCCGTTTCTGGAAGCGTTCCAAGGGCTCTGGCGTCTTGTCCTGCACGCGCTGCGAGTGAGCCGCCGTGAGCAGAATGCCATCCTCGGCGAGTTCCTCACGGATATGCTGAGCGACCTCGCGGATGGCCGGCGTTCTGTGCTCGCAACTCTGGGCGACGAACGTCAGATAGTCACCATCGATGAGCGTTGCCTCTGTAGGGGAGACTGGCTCGTCGTGCAAAACATAAACGTTGCCCAGCACGCGACCGTTGGTGGCGTGCCGGGCACGATGCGCCAATGACATCCAACGGGTCAGTCGCAGGATGGCGATGACCCGAGCCACGGTGCTTCTCGATGATGATTTACCGAGTCCGGCTCTCAACAGGGGCTGCAGTTGATCATAGGTGGGAAACGCTGTGGTCTTGTCGTCGTTGGCCAGTAGGCGGATCATCTGCCAGCCGAGAATATCCACTGCACCCAATCGCTCATCGAGCAACAGGGCGCGCGGCACGGTTTCGTGAGGGTTGCCCAGGAACAGCAGCCCGTCCAGTGACTCGGGTTCGTCCGACGAATCCGACGGCGCCGGGGCCTCCCCCCGGCGCGTGACTTGTGACGTGGCCCGACCGATGAGGGCCTGCAGCGTGTCTACCCGGCGCATGCTGGCCTCCCGCTGTCAAAAGGGCCGTCGGCTTCCTCCTCTTCGAGTTCTCCTCGCGGGGCATTCGGTTCGGCCCAGGCCTTGACCAGGTGCCAGATCACCGCGAGCGGAATCTGGGTTTCCTCGGCCAGGGTCATCATGCCGTGCAGATCCTCGGTCGCCCGGGGCTGGTCAGGCGTCTCGCAGATGGACTGCCAGCGGTGCCAGGCATCGTGTTCCACCGCCTCCTCCGGCATGGCCAGGCGGCCCTGACGGGAGGGCAGACCGAGCAACGAGCGGCGCGTCGCGCAGTCGTTGCCGGTCAAGCCGAAGAAGGTCGACATCATGGTGACGCTGGCCCCGAGCGTCAGGCAGCGATCGATGCGGGTCTCGCGATCCTGGTCCTCGATCAGGCGCTGCATGACGATCAGCAGCATCTCGTGGTCCACCGTCAACCGGCAGACGGCGGGGCCGTCGCAGGACAGGGCCTCGATGTCGGTGGCACTGAGCCGTCGCAATTCACGCAACTCGTCGTCGCTGAATCCCAGCGCGCGGGCGCGGCGCATGTTGCCCTCGCGCAGATAGCCGATGGCCTGATTGAGCACGGCGAGGGTTAGCGAACGGCTCATATGACGCGGTTGTTGGTTCTGGTTCATGAGGCATCCTCCTCAGCGAGCGCATCCTTCAGCAGACGAATCAAGCGGATCAGGCGGAACAGCCGCACCAGGACCTCGTCCGGCAGCCGTTCGTCGTCGTCAGTGCCGCTGATCAGGACACCGAGCACCGACAGTTCCATGGGATAGGCCGGGTTGAGTTCCTCTTCGCCCAACAGGCCGGCGAGCAGTTGCCAGACGCGTTGGGCACGCGGGCTCTGGGCCTGTGCTTCGTTGAGCGGTTCGAGGGTGTACCCGAGTCCCTCGTCATAGGTGGGCTGCACCGGGTTATCGCTGTCGCCGGGCAGGTTGAAGCCGGCCCAACGCGCGAGCGCTTGCGCGAACTGGGAAATCTGGATGCGCAGTTCACGGGGCTCACGGTATTGGGGCTCGACGTACCAGAGGTCGGTGATCGGGTGCATCGGGCCGTCGGACATCAGTGGAATCGCCCGCAGCGCATTGTCCTCGAAGTCGTTGGGCGCTTCGCCATGCTCGCGGGTGAGCATGGCACGCAAGCGGCGGTGGCCCTCGGATTCCTTGACCTCGGAGAGCGTCAGGGCGTCACGCCTGTCGTCCAGCAGTGCATCCAGGGCCTCGGTAGTCGCCGTGTCATCAGCCTCCGTCGTGGTGTCAGAAAGCGAGGGGCTGGCGTCGGCCTCCATCGTGGTTGGTGCGACGTTCTCATCATCGGCGCGGGAGGACAGTTGTGCCTCGAGTTCGCGAACCTTGGCCTCCAAGGCAGAGACCTGATCGTCATCGCCAGCGACCGGCGGCGCGGAGGGTGCCTCCGGTACTGTGTTGTCGGACGGCTCGTTATCCGTCTCTAGAGTGACCGGTTCTCCGGTACTGTCCCCCAACGGCGCCTGATCATCTGCGCGTGGTGCCGTCCTGGGTGGCTTACTGGTCCCGGCCTCGGGTTCCGCTGGCCACAGTGGAGGGGCATTCTCGGGATCCCGCGCACGCTGGATCTCGGCATCCAAGGGCAGCCAGATGTCCTGGCAGTCGTCGGTAATCGGCCAGCGACGCTGGCGATACGTCAGGATCTGCTTCAGGGCATTCTCGATCGGGTGCAGGTGAATATCGGTCGAGTGGTCTTCGAGCATGCCCAGCAGGCGGTCCTCGACGATCGACCACGGCAGCTCGGTCTGTTCCTCGTGATCGAACTGAGTAAGGACCTCGTGGAAGGCCGGACCGAACTCCTCCTCGGGCCGCTCGTCGATGTGCTTCCAGATGCGCAGGCAGGCCTCGCGGTAGGCAACCAGTTTTTCGATTTGAGGACGGCCAAGTCCGCTCTCCAGAGTCAGCGGCAATGATGGCCACAGGTACTCAACGGTATAGAGCATTTTTGAGATATGACTTTGGCTCATAGCAAAGCCTAGATCTCTGGCCTTCTGGACAAGTGCCCGCTGCGACAGCGTCTCGCCGGCTTCCTCCTCGAGGGTATGCTTGAGCTGCTCGATGCCCAATGCCTTCTCGATCCAGCTCAGCTCACCGTGGTCCTTGTCCTCAGACAAGTGGCCGGCCAGCACATGCGCCTCGCTGACCCAGGGGCGGTAGATCACCCAGTTGGTGTTGAAGCGCTCTTCCCCGGTTTCCTCGTAGAGTTCGTTGAGGATCTGCAGGCGGGTGTTGCCGCCGTCCGAGATCATGTACTTGTCATCACCGGGACGTTGCGTCACCGGCGGTGGCTGCTTCAGCCCCACCTCCCGAATAGACGCCTTGATCTCGTCATAGCGCGGGTTGCGCTGCTTTCGCGGGTTTCGGTCATAGGGCCGCAACTGGTCGAGCGTGAGTTCCATGCCCATCTCGGCGGCGGGCGCCGTCACCTTGTCCACGCGCTCCCGGTTCAAGGTCGGGCCTGGCTTGGTCAGGGCTTCCATCATCTGTTCCTGCGTGGGTTGTTTCTTGCTCATATTCAGCGGTCTCCTGCCTCTCCATCCGTGTGGCGGAGGGTCAATCCAGTTCGGCCTCGGCGCCGGCGGACAACAGGCGCTCAAGGTTGAGGGTCAGTTCACGCAGCGGGCGACGGACAGCGTCCTCCCGGTTCACGGGCCACTGGCGATGCAGGCAATACAGGTTGTCGAGGACCACGGTCAGGGCATCGAGGTCGGTCAATGCCTGCATCTCCAGTTCGGCCAGCCGACGGGATTCCGCGGCGCTCTCCAGTCGCCCACAGGCGGCGCGTAGCAGCAGTGCGGTGTCGGCCAGCAGGTCGTGCCAGGGGGCGAGATCGGAGTGGGCCAACGCCCCTCGCATCAGGTGCTGCATCGGGCACAGCAGCTGCAGGTCGGCCTGGGCGACCTCCTGGTCGAGACCCAGATAGCACTCCTGGCAGCCATGCGTGCGCGTGATGGGAAAATCGACAATGTCACCCATGACCGAGGGCCTCCCGTTCCGGTGTCTGGATGGCGTCGTGCAGCCGGACCTGCCGGCCCGCGTCGTAGCCCTGGTGGACTGCCTGGTAATCGTGGTGACGAAGTTGGCCGCGCTGACGTGGTGACAGAGAGCTGAGCTCGCCGTGTTGCCGCTGGGCATAGGCCTCGAGGGCCTCGGTCGCCGCCGGGGAAAGTTCGACCGGCACGATGGATTCCCTTGCACCGGCGACCCAGGCTTCGGCGAAGGCATCGCCTCGGCGGATGCGCGTGGCACGCTTGATGCGCCGGTTGAGGCCCGACTGGTAGGCCTGGCGATCGCGGATCAACTGGCGTTGCAGCACCTCATAGGCGTAGGCGGCTACCTGGCTGGCCCCATCGGTGCCCAGGAACTGCCACTGGCCGATCCAGCGCACCTGAGTGCCGCTGAGCTGCGGCGTGGCCAAATAGACCGCCTGGGTACCAAAAGCGCTATTGACCAGGGTGGCGAGCGAATTGAGATAGCGAGGCGGCGTCTTACCCGCCTGCGCGGTGGCTGTGTGATCGGTCACCGATGCCAGGGTGATGTCCTGTTCGCTCAGTCCATAGCGTTGCATCAGCTGCTGAGCCTGACGCAGCGCGATGCCCGCTTCATGGGCATTAGCGCTTTGCGACAGTGCGAGGCAACGCTCGATCTTGCGCATGATGCGATCAGGGATCATGAGGCACCTCCTGCCGTCAGGGACAGCACGGTATTGTTGCGCTGGGGGAGGTGGAGTGCCGCCGGCTCTTTGAGCAGGTAGCCCTTGATCTTGCGGACCGGACGGCCGGGGGCGCCTACCAGTGAAGCCTGGTGGATGTTGGTCCCATCCTCATGAACCCGGTGGAGGCCCAGCTTCTGGAAGCGCTGTTGGACATCTCGCCAGTCACTGACCAGGTCATCGTGCTCGAGACAGAACCGCCGGAAGATGCCCGGGCTCACCAACAGCCAGGTGCCTTCAACACCATGGACGAGGGCACCCCGCGTATTGGTGTTCAACCGCCCGTCCTGAAGCCCCCGCTGCAGCCAGTGGAGAAAGACGTCGCCGATCGACCGGGGGCTCGGCGCGGCATCCCCGGGGACATCGTCGACGGCCGCGACGCGTGAACGCCTGTCCGGTGCCTGACGGCCATGCTCGATGGCCGAGGCAATCGCCAGGAATTCACTGACTCGGCGGAGATTGGCCATCCACCCATTGCGCGACGGCTTTTCCAGGAGTCGGAACACACCCTGGCGGACATCGTCGCTTTGCAGCAGATGCGCATATTGCCCCGAGAGGTGTTCAAACGCAGCGACGATACCATCGCGCTTCGCCTGTTCAATCGACGGGGCCGCCAGTTGGTCGAGGGGTTGTTCTGGATCTCGACGTTCAGTGTACATAGGCCCCTCCAGCCTGATACGCGAGGCGTTCCGCCCGTCGAAGGCGCGCGATGGCATTACGCTGCGAGCGAACATCGCTTGGTGTGGCACTGGTAAACACCGGCGGCAGGCCCGGCCGGGTCATTCGCAGATGCCCGCCACGGGTGCGTTGGATGTGCCAGCCGTGGTCGCGGGCATACTGCACGACGCGTTCGATGCCCTTCCCGAACTGGTTAGCCATGGCGGACCTCCTCGAGCAGCAGCTCGCTGTGGTGGACGTGGTCCCGGAACAGATCCAGCTGGCCCTCCAGGGCGTGGATCAATAATCGTTTGCGGGCCTGCAAGGCCTGGACGTCGCGCTCCAGTTGCTGGTATTTCGCGCGCAGCTCGGCCAGGCGGGATTCCAACTCGGTGAGCTCTTGTTTCATTGTCTGTTCGTTCATCACGCCACCTCCCGCTCGGCCAGGAGCTCGTCGAGCCGCAGCCCCCAGGCGAGGGCGGCGATGTCCGGGGACCAGGGTTCAATGGGCTCTTCGAGTGGCTCGACACCCTCGAGGCAGGGCCATTCCATGGGTGAGTCCGGCAGCAGGTCGCGCCGCTCTGTTGCGAGCAGCTGCAGGTCGGCGGACTTGACGCTGGCCGGCAGCACCGGGTCCACGCTGAATCGCTGGGCAATGGCGGACCAGAGGCGTTGCTCGATGGCTTTGTAAGCCGGCAGCATTGATTTCAGCGGCGAAACCAGATCGCCGATGTAGGCTTCGGTGGCGTCGTGCAGCAAGGCGGCCAGGGCGTCCTCGCGGGGAACGATCTCGCTGACGTGCACACAATGCTGTGCGACGGAATAGAACTGGCGAGAGTGGCCGCCGAATCGGCAGATGCGTGACAGCGCCTGGGCAATGTCGCGATCATCGATACAGCGCCACGTGGGGAACGTCAGGGACATCGGCCAGCCGGATGCGGTCAGAATAGCCGGTGACGGCGAGACGTTGAGGGCCTGTTCGACGGATCGTTCCACGATGGCGTCTTGAGCCTGGGCACGCAGAGCGGCGAGGTCGTAACGGCCATCAGCATCGGGCTCAGTTGTGATGCCCAACACGTCGATCAATCGATGCAACGCGGCCTCGGCCGAGAACAGTCGGGAAACCTGCGTCTCCAGGTGATGGATGATGCGGCGGTCCGAATCCCTATCGTGGAGGGGCTGCGTTGTCATGCGGCACCTCCTTGCTTCGGCGGATCCAGGATCAGCTTGTTTCCGACCATGCGGCCGGACCATCCACTGAGCTGGCACCAGTCCTCTGCGGCCTGAATGATCTGGTCGCGCAGCGGTTCCCGGTACTCGGGATGGCTGAGCGCCAGGTGCCCGGACATTTCCGAGATCAAGCCCATTGCACCGGCATACTGCATGTGCAGTTTACGGTTCTCTTGCTCGAGCTCCTCGATGCGCTCAGCGGCCCGCCATGCTGGAGTTTCCTCCAGGGGTTGAGACCCGCAAGAGCGCGCTTGCTGGATGCGGGCCATATCGCGGAGATAGTCCGGTGTGATCGGGTTCATGAGGCACCACCCTGCTCTGTTTTCCAGAAGCGCTGCATCACGCGGTCGCCGTCGTCCAGGAACTCGTGCAATTCGTGACTGGCGTAAGCGGACCACTCGATGACCGTGAGGGCCGCCCGCTGCAGGTCTCGGTCCAGGCAGCGCAGGCGGTGAAGCTCAAGCGGCCATTCGTCACCGTTGTAGATGGCGAGCAGAATTCGACGGCAGTGTCGGCTCTGTCCGGTGTCGCGGTTGGCGACTTGGACGAGGTTCTCCAGAGCCGATTGGCCGGATTCATGGAGGTCGGCCAGACGCTCCTCGACGTAGGTTTCCTCGGCGAAGTGCGTTTCCAGGGCCTGGCGGCTGCGCTCGTTGAGCCGCTGCGTTACCGCGGGCATACGAGATTCCGTGCTCATGCACCACCTCCTGCCGTCTGCAGGGGCGGCATTTGATCCAGGATGTTGAACAGGGTGACCAGGCGTTCATCATCGGCCTCCCGGAACCGGGCGAAAGCGGCGTCCCGACAGCCCTCCATCAGGAAAGGCACCATGTCGGCGAACACGGCCTCGGTCAGCGGGAGCTCGCTGCCTTCGGTCACGACCATCGGAACAACCTCCAGTCGTCGTCCCGTGGTGGCCTCGGTGATGTTGATCTGGCGGTTGTCACCGTGCGTCTCGAGCCAGGCAAACGCCGTGATGGTGCGACCGATCAGGCTGGCTGGCCCGGATGTGATCTCGGCGGACAGTTCACCGAAGGCTTTCACCTCAACGGGGCCGGACGCCGTCTGGATGAGCCGGGTGGCGTTCTCGTCATGCCCGATGATGTGGGTGGTTTCGTGCAGATGGCTCATGACAGCACCTCCCGGTGTTTCCACTCGAGGTTCTCGAACCGGGTCTGTTCATCGAGCCATGCAAGATGGACGGTGCCGGTTGGCCCGTTGCGCTGTTTGCCCAGGATGAGCTCGGCCAGGCCGTGGTTCTCGGGATTGTCGGGGTGGTAAACCTCGTCGCGGTAGACGAAGCCGATGAGATCGGCATCTTGCTCGAGCGAGCCCGAGTCCCGGAGGTCGGCCATGGTCGGTCTCTTGTTCGGGCGGTTTTCCAACTGGCGGTTGAGCTGGGAAAGGGCAATGAGGGGACAGCTCAGCTCCTTGGCGGTGGCTTTCAGGATCCGGCTGATGGCACTGATCTCTAGGTTGCGGTTCTCACCACCGGCACTTGGCTCGGTGAGCATCTGCAGGTAGTCCACCAGAATCAGTGCGGGACGACCGTGCTTACGGGCAATACGCCGTGCGCGGGTCTTCAGGGTCGAGGCATGGAGTCCGCCTTCATCATCGATGAACAGACGGTTCTCGAAGTCCCTCGCCTTGGCGACTGCCGCGGCCAGAGTCGGCCATTGGTCGTCCTCGAGCTGGCCGGATCGCAAGGCCTGCAGGGGGAGTCGGCCGATACTGGCCAGCAGGCGGAGCATGAGGTCCTCGCGGGGCATTTCCAGCGAGAAGACGATCACCGGGCCTTGTGCCTGGGTGGCCGTCGACGCCAGGACGTTCTCGGTGATGCCCATGCCCAGGGCGCTCTTGCCCATGGAAGGGCGCCCGGCGAGGATCACCAGGTCGGCGGGCTGCAGACCGGTGGTCATCCGGTCGACGTCGGTGAAGCCTGTTGGCACGCCGGTGATGCCGCCGTCCGACTGGGACGCGATGTCGATGCGGTCGATCACTTCCTCCAGGATTTCCCTGACAGAGCCCTGGGCTTGCCGGCGGTCATCGACGAGCTCGAACAGTTGTTGTTCGGCGGCCTCGATGATCGAGGTTGCGCTACGTCCCTGTGCATCGAGCGCCTGCCGGTTGAGCGCCACCGCCGTCTGCGACAGTTGCCGCAACTGGTAGCGATCCCGGACGATATCAGCGTAGGCGGTGATATTGGCGGCACTCGGCGTGTGTCGGGCAATCTCGGCGAGATAGTTCAGGCCGCCGATCGTCTCCAGACGATTGTGTTGCTCGAGCGCCTCCGACAGCGTCACGACATCGATCGGTGCCTCCTGGGCGATGAGGTCGCGCATTGCCTCGAAGATGTGGCGGTGTTCAGGCCGATAGAACATGCCGCCATCGAGACGATCGGCGATGTCGTCCCAGGCGCGGTTGTCGAGCATGAGGCCACCGATCACGGACTGCTCGGCCTCGAGGCTGTGCGGCAACTGGTAGCCGATCTGGGGCACGACATCCTGTGCGATAGGGGCTTCAGTGGGCATGACGGCCTCCTTGTGCCTGCAAGGTGGCCTGAAGTCCTGTCAGTGCCGGCGCCCATGCCGGATTGAGTTCGCAGGCGACGTCGATGATCTGATCGGCGCCGGCCGGGGCGACGCGGTCCCGATAGGGTTTGCGGGGTTCGAAGCGATGGATCGGTTGGCCGACCGCACTGGCCTGACGGAAAGCCGTCAGGTTACGCAGGGCGCTATCGAGGATGGTGACGCGGCCGTCGGGATCGTCGTAGAGGTCACGCAGGGTATTGGCGACGTTCTGCGCGTCACGAGTATAGTCGAGCCGATTGAGCATCAGGGAGATGCGTGGCAGGTCCAACGCGGTGTAGCGCGTCAACGGCTCCAGGTCGTCCAGCAACCCTACCGTGCCGCGGATGAACTCGCGGGCGGAGAGCAGCTCACTGGTGATCGGGGACAACGCGTGGTCGGAAGCCACCACGGCCGCCTCGAGCACAATGGAGCGGGCGCCCTGGGTGTCGATCAGGATGACGTCGTAGTCGGGTAGCTGGCCGAGCAGGTGGTGAAGCCGGAAACGGCCATCCGGGGCCCCATGCAGGAGTTGGGGGAGCTGGCCGAGGCTGTCGTTGGAGGTGATCAGGTCCAGCCCCTCGATCGTGGTCGAGGAGATGATCTGTTCGGGCTCGGTGATGTTGAGGGCGATCAACTCGTAGATCCCGCCCGGGGCGTCGTGAGCCAGCGGGTAGTAGCTGCTCAGCGTGGGCTGGGTATCGAGGTCGATCAGCAGGGTGCGGAAGCCGGCTGCGGCCAGCAAGCCGCCGAGGTTAGCGGTCGTGGTCGTCTTGCCGACGCCGCCCTTGGAAGAGATGATGGATATGACGCGCATGCGAAAACCCCGTGTTCGTTGAGGACGAACGGGGTTGCGCTTATAAACCCAATTCCCTTATAGGAAAAACCACATGGCTTGAGCGTGTCACGCTGCTTTCAAGCCGTAGATGGTGCCGACACCAGGAGTCGAACCCGGGACCTACTGATTACAAGTCAGTTGCTCTACCAACTGAGCTATGTCGGCTCGAAACGATCTACGCGATTAAAGCAGAACGAGAAATAGGTTGGCGTGGCTGGGGTAGCAGGATTCGAACCTGCGCATGCTGATACCAAAAACCAGTGCCTTACCACTTGGCGATACCCCAGCATTGTGGTGGCCAGAGACGGAATCGAACCGCCGACACGGGGATTTTCAATCCCCTGCTCTACCGACTGAGCTATCTGGCCCGCGCCAACGGTGCGTATTAAACCCTAAAGCCCTTTTTGCGTCAACCGTTTCTTTTCAAAAAGATGGCGTATACAGCACCTTGAGGCGTTTCAGCGCTCGGGAGGCACGTAGCCTTCCGCCTGGTCGGTTTCCTCGTTGTTCAGGAAGCGCTCCAGTTGCTCCATCAGATAGGCCCGGTCCGTGGGGTCGAGCATGTTGAGGTGCTTCTCGTTGATCAGGCGGGTCTGCAGGGCTTGCCACTCTTCCCAGGCGCGCTTGGATACGTTGGCCTGGATCTCGCGGCCCTTCTCGCCGGGCAGCGGAGGGAAGGGGAGGGCTTCCAGCTCTTCCTGATACTTGCGGCAGAAGACGGTCTGGGTCATCGGGACGGCTCCTTGGTTGATGCAGTTGCGTGGCCCGCGGGGGCGGACAGGGTGAAGGGTCGCAGCGACTCCAGCAAGCCCTTCACCGGTGCAGCGAGTCCGATGTTGGCAGGATCGGCGGGGTCGAACCAGAGCCGGCTTTCCCCGACCGCGTCGAGGTGTGCCACCCTGGCCGGCTGTGGGGTGATCTCCAGCCGGAAGTGGCTGAAGGTATGAGTGAAGGTAGACCACTTGCCATCGAGCTCGGCACCGGGTGCGTGCTGATCCAGCCAGGCCAGCAGGGCCTCGGGATCCTCGAATTGCGGTAGACTCCAGAGGCCGCCCCAGAGCCCGCTGGGCGGGCGTTGCTCGAGCAGCACTCGGCCCTGGTCATCCTGCAGCAGCAGCATGAGGGTCTGCCGGGTGGGCAGTGCCTTCTTCGGTTTGGACTCGGGGAAGCGCCGCTCCTCGCCTCGCTCGTGAGCCAGGCAGTCGGTCTCGAAGGGGCAGCGCCCGCACTCCGGGCGGCCACGTCGGCACAGGGTCGCACCCAGGTCCATCATCGCCTGGGTGAAGTCGATCACACGTTCATCGGGTGTGTAGCGCTCGGCCAGGGACCACAGGCGGCGCTCCACGGCGGGGCGGCCCGGCCAGCCCTCCACGGCATGCAGCCGGGTCAGCACGCGCTTGACGTTGCCGTCGAGGATCACCGCACGGCGCCCAGTGCTCTGGGCGATGATCGCTCCGGCGGTGGAGCGGCCGATGCCGGGCAATTCGGCCATGGCTTCGAGGCTGTGCACGGGGAAGGCGCCGTCGTGCTCTTCCATCACGACCCGGGCGGCCTTGTGCAGGTTGCGCCCCCGGGCGTAGTAGCCAAGGCCGGTCCACAGGTGGAGAACCTCGTCCTGATCGGCGGCAGCCAGGGCTTCGACGTCGGGAAAGCGTTCCATGAAGCGTTCGAAGTAGGGGATCACTGTGGTGACCTGGGTCTGCTGAAGCATGATCTCCGAGACCCAGACCCGATAGGGCGTCCGGTCCTGTTGCCAGGGCAGGTCGTGACGTCCGTGTACATCGAACCAGTCCAGCAGGCGGCGCTGGAAGGTCTCGGGGGGCAGAATGACGGGGGGATTGTCGGTCATGAAAGGGCTCGACACGCAAAAAAGCGCCGATCACGAGGACCGGCGCAGTGACTGGCTTACTTGCTGCTCATTTCAATAGACTCTCGAGGGTGCCACGAAGTTCACCGCCGACTTTTTCTTCCAGCTTGTCCATGGCGTCCTCGAGGTGCTTGTCGATTTCCTCGCCGGCGCGCTGGGAGGCTTCCTTGCGCAGCAACTCGCCGAGCGAGGCCTGCAGCGCCTGACGATCGAAACGGCACCATTCGCCGCTGTCTCCGCTCAGCAGTCCTTCACAGTGAACGGGGAACGTCACCTTCTTGAGGCGCGGGTTGACCTCGCATGCCGTGTCCACGGTATCGGTGAAACGGGCGTCGGCCTTGAGATCGAAGCGCTCGCTGGCCAGGTCGAGCTGGCCCTTGCCGTTCATGGCGATGCCCGGAATCGAGACGGCAAGATCGTCGCTCTCGACCATGCCATCGCGGATCTGGAAGCTGGCTTCGGCGTTCTGGAGGTTGGTGCCTTCCTGCCAGTCGCGGCTGGTGCTCTTGCCCTCGAGACGAGCCGCCGTGGTGCACAGTTGTCGTGACACATTGGTTCCGGTCAAGCTCCCCTCGGTGAGCCGGGTTTCGAGATGGCCGTTCAGGGCGCGCTGGAGCTCGGTCAGGCTGTTGCCCCGGCTCTCGAGTTCGCCGCTGCCTTCCAGCAGGCCCTTCAAGGGAGCCGGCTCGTCGCCGAGGGATTCCAGCAGGTCGCCGAGGCGTACCGCGGTGACGCTCGGTGAAAGCTGCCAGCGCAGCGGGGTTTCCCGGGCATCGAGCGAGCCGGTGGCCGAGAGTTGGCCGTCATGGAAGTTTGCCTCGAAGCGCGTCAGGCGGTGGCGGCCTTTCTGGCCTTCCAGCGCGAGGGCGACGTTCTGGAAGCTCTGCTTCAGGAAGTGGAGCTCGCCGAGCTCGAGACGTGCGTCGAGGTCCAGATCGGCCAGCCAGCTGGCGGGCAACATCGCCGGAGGCTGTTCGGCATAGGCCCGGTCGAGAAGAGAAAGGCTGGCGCTGGTCTCCGAGGAGGGAGCGTCGGGCGGCAGGTAGGCGTCCAGGTCGAGGGTGTCGCCTTGCAGGTCGGCGCTCAGGCTCGAACCGTCGAACCGGCCCCCCAGGCGGCCGCTGAAGGTGCTTCCGTCCAGGCCCAGTGTCAGGCCGTCCAGGGTGATGGATTGCAGATCCCCCTCGACCGGGCTGGTCAGGCTGGCTTTGCTCAGCGCCGTATCGCTGGCAGTGGCCGGCATGGCGTCGAGTCGCGTCAGCCAGGGGCGCAGCGACAACGGCTCCAGTTGCACTTGACCGCGATAGGTCGGTGCCGTGAACAGTTCGTCGAGGTTGAGGTTGCCCGTCAATGCCAGGCCGTCAGGGCCCGTCAGGTGCAGTTCGCGAAGCTGGGCGGTCTGGGCCTGCAGGTCGGCATCCAGTTGAAAGCCCATCGCCAGGGGCAGGCGCTTCTCGCCCAGTCGCGGATGCAACAGGCTGGTATCGAGCTGACCATCGGTCACCGTCAGCTGCTGCTTGCCGAGATCGAGTATCGCCTCGGCAGCGTCGAGGTTGATCTTCTGCTGGTCCTGGGAATCGCCGAGCCGGGAGTCGGTCTGCAGGGACAGCTTGCTGAGAACGTGTCGTCCTTCGGCCAGGCCCAGGTCGACCTGTGTCTTGAGGATGAGGTCGCTGACCAGGGTCGCGGCCTCGGTGTCGAGGTCGTTGTCCAGGAGCACGCGCAGGCTGGCATTGAGCGGGAAGGGGCGGTCGGGATTGACGTTGCGGCCGGAGATGTTGAGCTGCTCCAGGGTCACGTGCCGTTCTGCCTGGGCGTCGCGGTAGTTGACCTGGCCCTGG
Organism: Halomonas elongata DSM 2581; assembly: GCF_000196875.2. Classification (NCBI taxonomy): domain Bacteria; kingdom Pseudomonadati; phylum Pseudomonadota; class Gammaproteobacteria; order Oceanospirillales; family Halomonadaceae; genus Halomonas; species Halomonas elongata. Next base: position 3,545,371 of record NC_014532.2, on the reverse strand, counting down.
TGGACCTGGACGCTGGCGATATTGAGCGCCACCGAGAGCCCGCTCTCGTCCACCGTCGCGTCGGGGTTGGGGCCGGCGCTGGCCGGGGCGAGCACGGACTCGGCTGCCTCGCCGCGGCTTTCAAGCTGCTCGATCAGTGTCTCCCAGTTGCCGCGGCCCGACTCATCCCGCGCCAGGTTAAGCAGCAATCCCTCGATGGTCAGGCCATCGATGGCGATCTCCCCGCGCAGTAGGGGGGCGAAGGCGAGGCTGACTTCGGCGTGATCGAAGGCCGCGAAGGGGCGGTCATCGGGAGACTGGGTCGGCAGGCGTGCCTCGGCGGTCTCCACGGCGACCCCCAGCCGGGGATAGAAGGACCAACTGAGCGGGCCATCCAGTTCCAGCTCCAGCCCGCTGTGCTCGCGCACTACCTCGACGAGGCGCGGCTTGAGGTCCTCGGGGTCGAAGAAGGTGGTGACGAAGACCACGGCGCCGACCGCCACCAGCCCGAGAATGCCGATGGTGGCCAGCAAGGTACGCAGGATTCGCTTCATTGCCCGGCTCCTTTGGGCGGTAGGTCGAGTTCGAAATAGTCACCCGCCTGGGTCAGGCGATAACCGAGCCGCTGCAGCAGCATCTGGTCAGCCATGGAAAGCTGCGAGCTTAGCATGCGCAGGCGGTGGCCATCGTGATGCGCGGCCTTGCCCGTCAATGTCAGCAGGCGCGTGCCGACGCCACGACGTCGCGTGGCCTTGCGCACACACAGGTGGGAAAGCCACCAGGCCTCGGCATCGGGGCGAACCGCCACGGCACCCAGCAGTCGGTCGTTGAAGTGCGCGCAGCAGAAGAAGTGCGCCGTTGCCGACAGGTGCGCGCGGACGAACGTCTCGGGTTCCTGCGACAGGCGCTCGGCGGGGGCATCGGCGTAGATGCGAAGCAGATCGGTGCGGACCTGGGCATCCGCTTCCCAGGTCGCCTGGTCGACTCGCTGAAGCGTGACCGGCATGCATGATTCTCCCGTCTAGGGTGGCGAATACCGCCATCGCTGAATGGTTGGCATTGTAGCGGATGGGGGTGGCGTTTCACTATAATGGCGATTCTGCGTCGGCGGCCTGCCATCGGCGCCTTCTGGTCCAAGCGGCCGGTCTTCTTACGACAAGCGCCATGGCGCTGGAGATTCAACATGTCCGAGCGTACCGCCACGGTCACCCGCGACACCAAGGAAACCCAGATCACGGTCACCGTGAACCTCGACGGCGAGGGGCGGTTGACCTGCGAGACCGGTGTGCCCTTCCTCGATCACATGCTCGATCAGGTGGCGCGCCACGGGCTCATCGACCTCGACATCAAGGCGGTGGGCGATCTGCACATCGACGCTCACCATACGGTCGAGGATCTCGGCATCACCCTGGGGCAGGCCTTCGATCAGGCGATTGGCGACAAGCGTGGCATCTACCGCTATGGCCATGCCTATGTGCCGCTCGACGAGGCGTTGTCCCGGGTCGTGGTGGACTTTTCCGGGCGTCCGGGCCTGTTCATGGATGTCGAGTTCACCCGTGCCGTCCTGGGTCAGATGGACACCCAACTGTTCTGGGAGTTCTTCCAGGGGTTCGTCAATCACGCCCGGGTCACCCTGCATATCGACAACCTGAAGGGCTTCAATGCCCACCACCAGGCGGAGACCATCTTCAAGGCCTTCGGCCGCGCCCTGCGCATGGCCGCTGCCGAGGACCCGCGCATGGCCGGCCGGATGCCGTCCACCAAGGGCAGCCTGTGAAGGAAGCACCGGGCCGCGCCGTGCAGTGCAGGGCGCAGGAGCCGTGTTTCCTGAATCCGCCGACCGACATGAGGAGCACCCCATGACCATTGCCGTCATCGACTACGGAATGGGCAACCTGCATTCCGTCGCCAAGGCATTGGAGCACGTGACCCACGAAAATGTCGTGGTGACCCGTGATGCGCGACGCATCAATGGCGCCACGCGGCTGGTGCTGCCGGGCCAGGGCGCCATTCGCGACTGCGTGGGCGAGCTGGAGCGCACCGAATTGCGTGGCCTGGTGGAGGAGCTGCTGGCCAGCCAGGCCAAGCCGTTGCTGGGTATCTGCGTCGGTCAGCAGATGCTTCACGAGCGCAGCGAGGAGAACGGCGGCATCGATTGCCTGGGCTTCATGCCCGGCCAGGTGCGGCGCTTCCCCGCCGACATGCGCGACGAGAGCGGCAATCGGTGCAAGGTGCCGCACATGGGCTGGAACCTGGTGCATCAGCATCAGGACCACCCGTTGTGGCAGGGCATCGACCAGGACGAGCACTTCTACTTCGTGCACAGCTATTATGTCGAGGTCGAAGACGACGCCACCCTGTTCGGTGCCACCGATTACGGCCGGGTCTCGGCCCATGTGGCAACCGGCCGCGATGCCACCTTCGCCGTGCAGTTCCATCCGGAGAAGAGCTCTCGGGCCGGTCTCAGGCTGCTGGAAAACTTCGTTCACTGGACGCCCTGAATGGCGCACCGGGCCCGTGCCCTGGAGGATTTGACATGCTGGTAATTCCCGCCATCGATCTCAAGGATGGCAAGTGCGTCCGTCTCAAGCAGGGGCGCATGGACGACGCCACCACCTACGGCGACGATCCGGTGGCCATGGCCGCTCGCTGGGTCGAGGCCGGAGCGCGCCGTCTGCATCTGGTCGATCTCAATGGTGCCTTCGAGGGAAGGCCGATCAACGGCGAGGCGGTCACCGCCATCGCCCGGGCCTACCCGGAGCTGCCGATCCAGATCGGCGGCGGCATTCGTAGTGCGTCGACCATCGAGCACTACCTGGATGCTGGCGTCTCCCAGGTGATCATCGGCACCAAGGCGGTCAAGGAACCCGACTTCGTCACCGAGATGTGTCGTGCCTTTCCGGATCATGTGATCGTCGGTCTCGATGCTCGCGACGGTTTCGTGGCCACCGATGGCTGGGCCGAGGTGTCCACCATCAAGGCCACGGAACTCGCCAAGCGCTTCGCCGATGATGGGGTTTCGGCTATCGTTTATACCGATATTGCCCGTGACGGAATGATGGGCGGCGTCAATGTCGAGGCCACCGCCGAGCTGGCCCGCCAGGGCGGCCTGCCGGTGATCGCCTCGGGCGGTGTCACCAACCTCGACGATCTGCGCTCGCTGGTCGAGGCCGGGGAGCCGGGGATTCTCGGTGCCATCACTGGTCGCGCCATCTACGAAGGCAGCCTGGATGTGGCCGAGGGCCAGCGGCTGTGCGATGAACTCACCCGCCAACGAACCGGGAGCTGAATCATGGGACTCGCCAAGCGCATCATTCCCTGCCTGGACGTCGACGCGGGGCGCGTGGTCAAGGGCGTCAACTTCGTCGGCATCCGCGATGCCGGTGATCCGGTGGAGGTCGCCCAGCGCTATAACCATCAAGGGGCCGACGAGATCACCTTTCTCGACATCACGGCCAGTCACGAGGATCGCGACACCACGGTGGAAATGGTCGAGCGCATCGCCGGCGAGGTGTTCATTCCCTTGACCGTGGGGGGCGGCATTCGCACCTGCGACGATATCCGCACCATGCTCAATGCCGGCGCCGACAAGGTCTCGATCAACACCGCCGCCGTGCACAATCCCGAGTTCGTCCATGAAGCCGCGGAACGCTTCGGCAGCCAGTGCATCGTGGTCGCCATCGACGCCAAGCGGGTCTCCGGCGACAACGAGACGCCGCGTTGGGAGATCTTCACCCATGGCGGCCGCCGGTCCACTGGCCTGGACGCCGTGGAGTGGGCACAGAAGATGGTGGAACTGGGGGCCGGCGAGCTGCTGCTGACCAGCATGGACCGCGACGGCACCAAGCAGGGCTTCGACCTCGGCGTGACCCGAGCGATCAGCGATGCGGTCAGCGTGCCGGTTATCGCCTCCGGCGGCGTCGGCAACCTCGACCACCTGGTGGAAGGCGTCAAGGACGGCGGAGCCGATGCGGTACTGGCCGCCAGCATCTTCCACTTCGGGGAATACAGCATTCCCGAGGCCAAGCGGTATATGGCCGAGCGGGGTATCGAGATGCGCCTTTAGGGAAACACTGTATAAATGCCTGTGCATGCAAATCGCTGCGTTACGCGGTGCTCGAAAGCTCGCCTAACCTATTGTTATGTCTCGCTTTCTGTGCTCCGGGCGCCTTGCGCTTCACTATGCTCGGCTATTTATTCAGCATTTCCTTAGAGCACTGAAGGACCACTTACTGCCCCACCGTCTTCATGATGCGGGTCTTCAGGCGTCCGGCCAGACTGGAAAGGGCGAACAGCATCGCCGCCAGGCTGACGATGGTCGGGCCGGTCGGTGTGTCCAGCCAGAATGCGGCCTGCAGCCCGCCGGTGGTGGCGCTCGCTCCGAAGGCGGCGGCCAGCAGTGCCATGGTCTCCGGCGTGCGGCTGAAAGGACGCGCCGTGGCCGCCGGAATGATCAGCAAGGCGGCAATCAACAGCACCCCCACGACTTTCAAGGCCACGGCCACGACCACGGCGAGCGACAGGGTCAGGATAAGCTGTTCGCGTTTCGGGTCGATGCCGCTGGCGTAGGCGAGGTCGGTATTGAGCGTGGCGGTCAACAGATTCGGCCAGCGCCACCCCATCAGCCCCAGGACGAGGGCCGCTCCGGCCCAGATGACGGCCAGGTCGGCCTTGCCGACGGCGAGGATGTCGCCGAACAGGTAGGCCATCAGGTCGATCCGCACCCCGGAGACGAAGGACACCGCCACCAGGCCGAGGGCCAGCGCCGAATGTGCCATGACGCCCAGCAGGGTATCCATGGCATAGCCCCGGCCGCTGAGCGTCGAGACGATCGTTGCCATGATCAGTGAGGTGGCCAGCACGCCGGCAAGGATCGAGGTCGACAGGACCAGCGAGAGGGCGACGCCGAGAACGGCGGCGTGGGCAGTGGCATCGCCGAAATAGGCCATGCGCCGCCACACCACGAAGCAGCCGAGAGGGGCTGCGGCCAGGGCGACGCCGATGCCGGCCAGGGCGGCACGGACCAGGAAGTCGTCGAATATCATGAGGCCAGCTCCGCCGTTTCCTGCCGATGGGCGTGGTCATGCCGGTACAGGGCGAAGGCATCCTGGATGTCATGCCCGAACATGGCCTGGTAGGCCGGTGAGGTGGCCACGCGCTGCGGCGTGCCTTCGCAGCAGATGGACTTGTTCAGGCAGACGACGCGATCCGAGGCCCGCATCACCACATGCAGCTCGTGACTGACCATCAGAATGCCGCAGTCGAGTTCGCGTCGCACCGACTCCAGTTGCCGGTAGAAGTCGGCGACGCCGCGCTGATCGAGCCCTTGGGTCGCCTCGTCGAGAATCAACAGGTCGGGAGACTCGAGCAAGGCGCGGGCCAACAGGATGCGCTGGAACTGGCCGCCCGACAGTGAACTCATCTGGAGCCTGCCCAGCCCTGCAGCGCCGGCCCTCTCCAGGGCCTGTTCGATCCGCTCGGGGGCGTGCCGCCGGGGTAGTCCCATGAACCGGGTCACTGTCATCGGCAGCGTCGGGTCGAGGTGAAGGCGCTGCGGCACATACCCCATCACCAGGCCGGGGGCACGATGTAGCTTGCCCCATGCCGGTGTCAGCGAGCCGATAATGGCTTTCAAAAGCGTGGTCTTGCCCGAGCCGTTGGGGCCGACGATGGTGACGATCTCGCCGCGTTCGATAGCGAGATGGATGTTGTCGAGGATGGCGCGGCCATCGATGTCGACATCCAGATGTTCGATGCTCAGCAGTGTCATGGAACCTCTTCCGGCAACCAGCCGGGATAATGCGATGCGGGCAATGCGGGGATGGCGTGCTTGACTTTATTGTTATGTTATAACATAAATATTCGTCGCTCAATTCCTTTGCACCACACCTGTTCCTGGAGGATGTCATGACATTTCGTGCCCGCCATTGCTTGATGGCGCTGCTGGGAGTCCCGGCCATCGCGGCTGCCGATGTGCCCGATGTGGCGGTGGACATTCCACCGGTCCATTCGCTCGTCGACCGTGTCATGGGAGATCTGGGGTCTCCCGATCTGGTGATTCAGCCGGGTGCATCACCGCATGGTTATTCCATGCGGCCATCGGAAGCGAGCGCTCTCGAGAGTGCCGATGTGGTGTTCTGGATCGGCGAGGAGCTGACGCCCTGGTTGAGCGGCTCGCTGCAGAGCCTGGCCGGAGATGCCGAAAGTGTCGCCCTGCTGGATGTGCCCGGCACGCAGACGCTGGCATTTCGTCAGGGGGCCACCTTCGAAGCTCACAATCATTCGCATGGCCACGATCATGGTCACGACCACGACCACGACCACGACCACGACCACGACCACGACCACGGCCACGGCCACGATGCTCATCATGCCCATACCCATGATGGCACTGATCCACATGCCTGGCTCGATCCGGAAAATGCGCGGGTGTGGCTGGATGCGATCGCCCAATCGCTTGCCAAGGCCGACCCTGAGCATGCGGATACCTACCGGGAGAATGCGCGCCTTGGCAAGGAAGAACTCGAGACGCTGATCGGTGAGCTGGAGGAACGTCTCGCGGACGCCCACGGTACCCGTTTCATCGTCTTTCACGATGCCTACCAGTATTTCGAGAAACGCTTCGACCTGTCGGCCGCCGGGGCCATTTCCCTGGGGGATGCGTCGGACCCCAGTCCGGCACGCATCGATGAGCTTCGCAGCATGGTGAGCGAGCTGAATGTCGACTGTGTCTTCAGCGAGCCGCAGTTCAATCCCCAACTGGTGAAAAACGTGTTCGACGATACCGGCGTCGATACATCCATCGTGATCGATCCACTGGGAACTGGGCTGACGCCCGGGGCGGATCTCTATCCTCGGCTCCTGCGTCAGTTGGCGGATGGCGTGGCGCAATGCGCCGCGGAGGGCTGATCGAGGTCTCTCCACAGGATCGACAAGGCTCGTTGAAGAAAATCTTATTGTTATGATATAACGTATTTTGTTTTGCCGGGTTCTACAGAAAAATCAATCGATAACGATCAACCTATAACGAAAGAGAGGGCATCATGGACATGCCATATGCAAAGAGAGCGAGTGTCCTGGCCATCAGCTTGCTGGCGATGGCCGCCGGTCAAGCGGCGCTGGCGCATGAAAACGGTCACGGTGAGCATGACCATGATCACGGGCACAGTCATGACCACGGACATGATCACGACCATGACCACGGGCACAGCCATGATCACGGTCACGATCATGACAGCGACATCTATGCCGGCTATTTCGAGGACAGTCAGGTGAAGGACCGGCCGCTTTCCGATTGGGAAGGGGACTGGCAGTCGGTTTATCCATACCTCCAGGATGGCACGCTCGATCCGGTCATGGCCTACAAGGCGGAGAAAAGCGACGGGAAGACTGCCGAGGAATACAAGGAATACTATGCGACAGGCTACGAGACGGATGTCGATCGCATCGTGATCGATGGCAGCACCGTCACCTTCCATGAAGGGGGCGAGTCGATGTCCGGCGAGTATGCCTACGACGGCTATGAAATCCTGACCTATGAGGCTGGCAACCGCGGCGTGCGCTTCATCTTCGAGCTGGAGCAGGGCGGTGACGAGCTTCCCGAATATATCCAGTTCAGCGACCACAGCATCTATCCGACCGATGCCGATCACTACCACCTTTACTGGGGTGACGACCGGGAAGCCTTGCTGGAGGAAGTCACGAACTGGCCGACCTATTATCCTTCCAGCCTGAGCGGTGATGAGATCGTCCGTGAAATGAAGGCCCACTAGGCCTTTTCATGCCCGACCCACCGGTTCGCCGGTGGGTCATCCATGCCCGATGCGTCGGGCATGGAAATGCCTGCCCCTTGAAAACCGCCCCTAATGTCACCACCCTCTCCACGCGGGTCCAGAATGGACCGCCCGCGGCTGACCGCCGTCGGTAACGAGCTCGAATCTGAACCCATTCCGACTTTGAAAGGAGGTATTGGATGTCAGTGCAGACATCGTCCAACCGACCGCTGCCACAAGCGAACCTGCATATCGCCACGGAGACACCCGAGGCCGACAGCCGGATCCGTAGCGCGCCGCGTCCGGGGCAGGATCCCTATCCGACCCGACTGAGCGAGCCGCTGGATCTTCCCTGGCTCAATCGCCGCGAGCCGGTGGTCAAGGGAGAGGAGGCCGATGGGCCGCTCTCGGCCGCGCAGCTCGATACCTTCGAGCGCCAGGGCTTCATCTTCGAGCCGGACTTCCTGAAAGGCGAGGAACTCGAGGCGTTGCGCCACGAACTCAACGCCCTGCTGGCCCGGGATGACTTCCGCGGACGAGACTTCGCCATCACCGAGCCGCAGGGCAACGAGATCCGCTCGCTGTTCGCGGTGCACTACCTGTCGCGAGTCTTCAGCCGCCTGGCCAACGACGAACGCCTGATGGGTCGCGCCCGGCAGATTCTCGGCGGCGAGCCCTATGTCCATCAGTCGCGCATCAACTACAAGCCCGGCTTCGAGGGCAAGGGCTTCAATTGGCATTCCGATTTTGAAACCTGGCACGCCGAGGATGGCATGCCCGCCATGCATGCGGTGAGTGCGTCCATCGTGCTGACCGACAACCACACCTTCAACGGGCCGCTGATGCTGGTGCCCGGCTCACACCGGGTATTCGTGCCGTGCCTGGGTGAAACGCCGGAGGATCATCACCGGCAGTCGCTCAAGACCCAGGAATTCGGCGTGCCGAGCCGCCAGGCGCTGCGCGAGTTGATCGACCGACATGGTATCGAAGCGCCCACCGGCGCGGCGGGTGGCCTGCTGCTGTTCGACTGCAATACCCTGCACGGCTCCAACGCCAACATGTCGCCGGATCCGCGCAGCAACGCCTTTTTCGTCTACAACCGTCGTGACAACCGCTGCGTCGAACCTTATGCGGCCTCCAAGCGCCGCCCGCGCTTCCTGGCCCACGAGCCGGATGAGGCGTGGTCGCCGGATGGCTGACTCGGGGGTAGACTAACAAGTACGGCCCTTTTCGGGCCTCCCTCTAACAAGGAGTCGAGTCGGACATGCGTTTCGTTCCCCGTTTCACCGATGGCCGGCAGTTTCCGGAGCCGCTGGGCAAGATTGTCTGCGTCGGACGCAACTATGCCGACCATGCCCGGGAGTTGAACAACCCGGTCCCCAGCGAGCCGTTGCTGTTCATCAAGCCGGCCACCAGTGCCGCGGACCTGACCGCGCCCATCGAGGCCCCGTTCGCGCGCGGCGAGGTCCATTTCGAGACGGAACTGGCACTGCTGATCGGTGAGCCGCTGAGCGAAGCCGCGCCCGATCAGGCCGAACGTGCCATCGTGGGGATCGGTCTGGCGCTGGACCTGACGCTGCGCGATGTCCAGGCGCGCCTGAAAGACAATGGGCAGCCCTGGGAAGTGGCCAAGGCCTTCGATGGTGCCTGTCCGATGTCGGCCTTCCTGCCGCTCGCCGAGACACCGAACTGGAATGCACTGGAGTTTAGCCTGGAAGTGAATGGCGAGCGTCGACAGCACGGCCTGGGCGCCGACATGCTGTTTGCGGTGCCGATGCTATTGGCGGAAATGAGCCGCCACTTCACGCTGTTGCCCGGTGATGTCGTGCTCACCGGCACGCCTGCCGGGGTGGGAGAGCTGCCGCGTGGCGCGGATCTGCGCCTGCAACTGACCGGTGGCCTGAGCGTGGAGACTCGAGTGACGGAGTGAGCGCCCGGTCGAGCTGAAAGTTATCAGTGACATAGCCAACGACAAGGCCCCGCCGAGATAACCCGGCGGGGCCTTGTCGTGTTGGCTGTGGGGCAGCCCGAAGGCCGCCCCGGTGTGGGCCTATTGCTGCTTCAGCTTGTAGGCCACCACGTAGTCGCCGATGGTGGTGCCGATCGAGCCATGCCCGCCGGCCACCTGGACGACCATCTGCTCGCCCTGGCTGTTGAGGTAGGTCATCGGCGTTGCCTGACCACCGGCCGGCAAGCGGGTTTGCCATAGCTGCTCGCCGGTGCTGAGGTCGTAGCCGCGCAGGTAGTCGTCCACGCTGGCGGCCAGGAAGACCACGCCGCTTTCGGTGATGATCGGCCCGCCGATGCCCGGCACACCCATCTTGATCGGCAGCGGCAGCGCCGTCATGTCCTCGATGGTGCCGTTCTTGTGCTTCCAGGCGATCTCGCCGGTACGCAGATCGGTGCCGGCGACATAGCCCCAGGGCGGCTGCTGGCAGGGCACGCCGAACGGCGACAGGAAGGGCTTCATCTCGACCGCATAGGGGCCACCGGCGTTCTCGTTGAGGCCGTGCTCACCCTGGTTGGTCTCGCCCAGGTCGGCGCCCTCCTTGGGTACCAGGGTGGAGGTGAAGGCCAGGTACAGCGGCATGCCGAACATCACCTGGCGCTTGGGATCCACCGCGATGCTGCCCCAGTTGAAGACCCCGAAGTTGCCCGGGAAGACGATGGTGCCCTGCTCGGAGGGTGGCGTGTACTGACCCTCGTAGCGCAGCGACTTGAACTGGATGCGGCACATCAGCTGGTCGAATGGAGTCGCGCCCCACATGTCCGCCTCGCGCAGGGTCGGCGGCCGGAAGCTCAGGCTCGAGATCGGCTGGGTCTCGGCGGCATGGTCACCCTCGATGGTACCCTGGGGCGCCGGCTGTTCGGAGACCGGCAGGATCGGCTCGCCGGTCTCGCGGTTCAGCACATAGACGTCGCCCTGCTTGGTCGGGATCACCAGGGCCGGCTGGGTGCCCTGCTCGGTGTCGAGATCCAGCAGGCTGGGCTGGGCGGGGGTGTCCATGTCCCACAGATCGTGGTGCACGAACTGCTGGACCCACTCCACCTGGCCGGTCTCCAGGTTCAGTGCCACCACTGAGCTCGAGTACTTCTCTTCGGCCTCGCTGCGGTACATGCCGAGCTGGTCCGGGGTGCGGTTGCCCATCGGGAAGTAGACCATGCCCAGTTCTTCGTCGGCGCTGGCGATCGACCAGCTGTTCGGCGAACTGGTGGTATAGGTCTCGCCTTCGGCGATCGGGGCGGTCTCTTCCGGGTTGCCGGAATCCCAGTTCCACACCAGCTCGCCGGTCTTGGCGTCATAGGCGCGGATCACGCCGGACGGTGAGTCGACGGCATAGTTGTCGTTGACCGAGCCGGCGACGATGACCTTGCCATCGGCCACGACGGGGGGCGAAGTGGAATAGTAGAAGCCGGCCTGCTTGAACGGCATGTTGTGCAGCAGGTCGAGCTCGCCGTTGTCGGCGAAGTTGCTGCAGCGCGCGCCGGTTGCCGGGTCGACCGCGATCAGGCGGGCGTCAGAGGTCGGCATGAACAGCTGGGCGTCGCATTGCATGGCGTCCAGGTCTTCGGCCGGGCCGCTGGCGAGTTGCACGTCGATGTCATCCGGCTCGCCGGAGCTCGGCGGCAGGTAGGAGACGCCGCGGCAGGTCTGGTGCTGGCGCGAGCTCTCGTCCGGCACCTTGGCGTCGTAGACCCACTGCTCCTCGCCGGTATCGGCATCCAAGGCGATCAGCCAGTTGTGCGGAGTGCACAGGAACAGCGAGTTGTCGATCTTCAGCGGCGTCGCCTCGTAGGTGGTCTCGGTGACGTCCTCCGGGCGCTTGACGTCGCCGGTCTGGTATTGCCAGGCCAGTTCCAGATCAGTGACGTTCTCCGGTGTGATCTGCTCCAGTGGCGAATAACGCTGCCCCAGGTTATTACGCCCATAGGCGTGCCAGCTTTCCTGAGGCGTGTCACCGATGTTCGCGTCTTCCGAGACCACATCGCGGCTCAGTTCGCCTTCGACACGATGGGCATCGACGGTCAGGCTGGCCAGGGTGCCCACGCCAATGATCGCCCAGACCGGCAGCAGCAGGGCCAGGCCGGCACGGCTACCACTCTTGGGTGTGATCAGCAGCGGGATAGCGAGGATCAGGAAGATGCCCAGTCGCGTGGCCAGGGGCCACCAGTCGTAGCCGGATTCCCACAGCGACCAGGCGGCGGTCGCGATCAGGAAAAGCGCATACAGGGTCTGGGCGGCGGGGCGGCGCGATCGCGTCAGGGCCCCGACGACGATCAGGACGATGCCGGCCAGTGCGTAGTACCAGCTACCGTCGAGGGTGATGAGCCAGATGCCACCCCCCAACAGCGCCAGCCCCACCAGCCAGAAGATGAGCGAAAGAATGATCATGAACCGAGCTCCTTGCCATGGAAGAAGTCCTGAATAAGATCGCGATCCCGGTACACGCCAGGTTTGGCCGTTTAGGCGGTTGCACTAGCCATGCCGCCGAATGCAGCGGCCCTGGCGGACGCTGCATTCGGCGTTGGATACCGTTCTGCGATTCATTCGGTGCTTGTAGATGTGGTTAATTGGTTGCATTTTATAATAATTAGCCTGTGATTTAAATGCGCCCGTCCGGGCCGATGCCCTTGACATGCCCGTCTGGACGGACCATGACCATCACTATGGTCTAATGAACCGGGAATGTCAGCATCGAAGGCGTCGAAAACCGTTCATTCGAGAGATAGGGATCACTCGAGATAGGGGGCATTCAAGGTAGGGGTCATTCAAGATAGGTGTAGCCTTCCAGGCCGGCCGACAGGTCATGTCGGAACTGGCGCTGCTCTTCGTCGCTCAGGTCGCTGGCGGCGAGCTGCTCGGCGAGCCGGGCGCGCAGGGTGTCGGCATCGAAGTTGACGTAACCGAGCACGTCGGCGACCCGGTCGCCGTGCAGCAGGTGGTCGAGGCGCCATTCGCCATCGGCGTCGAGTGAGGCATCCACCGAGTCGGTGTCGCCGAACAGGTTGTGCAGGTCGCCGAGGATTTCCTGGTAGGCGCCGACCAGGAAGAACCCCATCAAGCGTTCCTCGTCCTCGCGCCATTCCGGCAGCGGCAGCGTGGATTCGACGCCCTGGCCGTCGACGTAGCCGTCGATGCGGCCATCGCTGTCGCAGGTGATGTCCTGGATCACTGCGCGGCGCGAAGGTTCGCGATCGAGCCCGGAAAGTGGCAGCACCGGGAATATCTGGTCGATCCCCCAGACATCGGGCACCGACTGGAACAGCGAGAAGTTGACGAACAGCTTGTCGGCGAGCTTTTCGGCCAGCTCGTCATGGATCTCGCGGTGGGCCCGGTTGCGTGGGTCCAGCCGCTCGCGCAGCCGGGCGCAGGCGGCGGAGTGGACGCTCTCCCCCTCGGCGCGGGTGCCAAGGTCGGCCAGCCCCATGACGAAGCGGTCCTGAAGGTCGCTCAGTGCCTGGGTCAGGTCATGCCAGGCCTCGACCAGCCCGCGCGGATCATGCAGGGCATGCAGCTCATCGTGGACCCGCCACAGCTCGGCCACCTGGGGATCGGCGTGGTGTCGCCTCTCGGGAGCCTGGGTATCGGGGCGTTCCTCGCCGATCACATTGGTGATCAGCACCGCGTGGTGAGCGGTCAGGGCGCGGCCGGATTCGCTGAGCAGATGAGGGTGGGGCAGGCCCTCGCTGGCGCAGACCTGGGAAAAGGCCGTGACGACGTTGCGCGCATATTCGCGCATCGAGTAGTTGATCGAGCAGAAGCTGCGCGACCGGGTGCCCTCGTAGTCGATGCCCAGTCCGCCACCGACGTCCACGGTATCCACCGGTGCGCCCATCGCCAGCAGGTTCTGGTAGAAACGTGCGCATTCGCGCAGGCCGCGCTGGATGTCGTGGATGTTGGCGATCTGCGATCCCAGGTGGAAATGCACCAGTTGCAGGCTGCCCAGGGCATCGGCTTCGCTCAGGCGCTCGATCATCGCCTGGATCTGGCTGGCGGTGAGGCCGAACTTGGACTTCTCGCCACCGGTGTTCTGCCATTTGCCCTTGCCCACCGAGGCGAGACGGGCGCGCAGGCCGATGCGCGGCCTGACGCCGAGGTGCTCGGCCTCCTCGAGGATCAGCGGCAGTTCGGAGAGCTTTTCCACCACCAGGTAGACCCGGTGGCCGAGGCGTTCGCCCATCAGCGCCAGGCGGATGTATTCGCGGTCCTTGTAGCCGTTGCAGACGATCAGCGAGGGGCCGTCGCCGGACAGCGCCAGGACTGCCAGCAGCTCGGGCTTGCTGCCGGCTTCCAGGCCGACGCGACCTCGGCCGCGTTCCTGGGTGGCAAGGATTTCTTCGACCACCCGATGCTGCTGATTGACCTTGATGGGATAGACCGCCGTGTAGCCGCCCTCGAAGTCTTCCTCGGCCATGGCGCCGTCGAAGGCCGCGCATAGCTGCTCGACGCGGTCGTGCAGGATGTCGGTGAAACGCACCAGCACCGGCAGGCGCAGGCCCGCCTCGCGAAGTTGGGACGCCAGCGACGTCAACGGCAGGGCCGGTCCCTCGGCTTCTTCACCGAGCGGGCGCACCAGGGCCTGGCCGGCATCGTCGACATCGAAGTAGCCGCTGCCCCACTGGTCGATGTTCCAGGTGTGCCGGGCGCGATGCGCGGGACTGGCGACACTGCCCATGGAGACTTTCACGATGCGACCTCGGGCAGTGGCAGGGCACCGTCCTCGAGACGCCGCTTGAGAATGGTGCGAAATTGATCGGGGTCGTGGGGCGTCAGGTCGTGGGCCGGCGGATCCACGTAGACCACCAGCAGGCGCGAGAGCCAGTAGCGCAGGGCCGTCATGCGCAGCATCATCGGCCAGGCGTCGCGCTCGGAGGTGTTCAGCGGACGCTGGGCCTGATAGGCGGCGAGGATGGTGGCGTAGCGTTCGGGGTCGAGGCGACCGTCGGGCTCGGTGGCCCAATCATTGATGACGATGGCCAGGTCGAACAGCAGGTCGCCCGTGCAGCCGTTGTAGAAGTCGATCATGCCACCCAGGCGGTCGCCGTCGAACAGGGTGTTGTCGCGGAAAAGGTCGCCGTGCAGTGCACCCTGCGGCAAGTCCGGGGCCTTGTCGAAGAAGCCCTGATAGATTTCCACCTCGTCCATCATCAGCGCCTGGTCCTCCGGCGACAGGTAGGCGAGGACCTGATGGTGCATGGGCAGCAGCCAATGGAGGTCGCGCGGGTTGGGGCGATGGCCGGGAAAGTGCTGCGAGACCTTGTGCATATGGCCCAGGGCATCGCCCAGGGCGCGACACTGGGCCAGGTTGGGATGATGCGGATGCTCTCCCGGCAGGCGCGGGAACAACAGGGCCGGCTTGTCGGCCAGGCTGTGCAGGGCGATGCCGTCATGATCGTGCAGAGGGCCGGGCACCGGCAGGCGGTGTTCGTCGAGATAGTCCAGCAGTTCGACGAAGAACGGCAGCTCTTCGTGCTCGCCCTGCTCGAACAGGGTCAGCACCAGTTCCTGGCGGTCGGTGGTGACGAAGAAGGTACTGTTCTCCGTGCCGGCAGGCACTCCCTTGACGGCAACCAGCGAGCCGGCATCGAAGCGGCTCAGGAAGGTTGACACCTGAGCGTCGGTAAGCGGTGTGAATACGGCCATGTGTGTCTCGCGCGGGCTATGCCAAATCGCCTATTGTAGCGGCTTGGCGCGTCGATGCACGAATGCCGGTTGGCGTCCGGCGGTCAGGAATCCCCCCGCACCCACTCGGGAACGCGAATAGTGTCGCCTGCCTGGCGTTCGAAGTTGCCGTCGCCATCCTGGTCGACCAGATGGTAGGCCGGGCCGGAGGCGGGGCGGATCTCGATGGCATAGAGCCGGCCGTTGAGCCGATACTCGCGAATGGTGCGATTCTCTTCCTGGCGGGTGGTGATCTCGGGGTCGGGCGATCCGCCGGATTGCGCCAGCGCCGGCGACCCGGCAAGGAGCAGGCCGCCACCGAGCAGCAGCACGGCGAACGGACGAAACAGGGACAGCATGGCAACCTCCGGGAGCCTGGGTCATCTCCCCTAGTGTATGCCTTCCGCCGATCGAGGCCTAGGCACTGCCCTAAAAGTGTCTGCGCTCGGTTATACGACGTTGAAAATCCACTCAAAATGCTCATTTACTCCCTGTAAACTCCGCGTTGTGACTCGTGACATCCCTGTCACTCGCTCTTCGAGCAGCGGAGCTGCCCAAATCGCCAATCCTGGCGATTTGTCGTGAACTTTCGCCTTGTGACCCACATGGATGTGGGAAATGCGATGGCCCGTCGGGAACGGGCCTAGCCCTAATCTTCGCTCGCCGACTTTTCAGGTAGCGCCTGGCTCACGGCAAACATCGGCGGCTATGCGTATCATGGGGAATCAGAATTGCGCTTTCTCCCTGAACATCACTTTACTCAGACATCAATGGATGCCGATTCATGGCCGACACCCCCATCGTACTCGTCGACGGTTCCTCCTATCTGTACCGAGCCTTCCACGCCCTGCCGCCGCTGACCACCTCCGAGGGCCAGCCCACCGGCGCGGTCAAGGGCGTGCTCAACATGCTCAAGCGATTGCTCAAGGATTACCCCGACAGCCCCATGGCGGTGGTCTTCGATGCGCCCGGCAAGACCTTCCGCGATGACCTCTACGCCGAATACAAGGCGCAGCGGCCACCGATGCCGGACGACCTGCGCGTTCAGGTCGAGCCGCTGCACGACTGCGTGCGCGCCCTTGGCCTGCCGTTGCTGTGCGTCGAGGGTGTGGAGGCCGACGACGTCATCGGCACCCTGGCCCGCCAGGCCGCTGAAGCCGGGCGCGACGCCGTGATCTCGACCGGCGACAAGGACATGGCGCAGCTGGTCAACGGCCATATCACCCTGGTCAACACCATGAAGGACGAAACCCTCGACACGGCCGGTGTCGAGGCGAAATTCGGACTGCCGCCCAGCCTGATCATCGACTTTCTCGCCCTGATGGGCGACAAGGTCGACAACATTCCTGGTGTGCCCGGCGTCGGCGAGAAGACCGCCCTGGGGCTGCTGCAGGGCATGGAAGGCGGCCTGGAAACCGTCTACGCCGATCTGGAGAAGGTCAAGACGCTGAGCTTCCGCGGTGCCAAGACCTTGCCGAAGAAGCTCGAGGAGAATCGCGAGCAGGCCTTTCTCTCCTATGAGCTCGCCACCATCAAGACCGACTGCGAGCTGCCGGTCGGGCTCGACGACCTGAATATCGCCCGGCCCGATCGCGAAGCGTTGCTCGCCCTCTACCGCCGCCTGGAGTTCAAGAACTGGCTGTCGGAGCTGCTGGAAGGCGGAGACGAGGGTGTCGACGACGTGGCGGGCGGCACCGCCACGCCCGAAGCGAGCGACACGGCGGATGCCGGTAACGGCAGCGGGGCGCGTCACGACGTGGTGATCACCGAGCAGGCGGTACTGGACGAGTGGCTGGCGCGCCTCGCCGACTGCGAGGCGTTCTGCTTCGATCTGGAGACCACCAGCCTCTCCTACATGGAGGCCGATATCGTCGGCGTGGGGCTCGCCCTGGAACCGGGGGAAGCGGCCTACATTCCGCTGGCCCACGATTACCTGGATGCCCCCGAACAGCTCGACCGCCAGGCCGTGCTCGAAGCACTGGCACCGCTGTGGGCCGATGCCGGCAAGGCCAAGATCGGCCAGAACCTGAAATACGACATCTCGGTGCTGGCGCGTCATGGCCATGAGGTGGCCGGTCCGCTGCACGACACCATGCTCGAATCCTATGTGCTGGATTCCACGGCCACCCGCCACGACATGGACTCCCTGGCCTTGAAGTACCTGGGCGAGAAGACGGTTAGCTTCGAGGACATCGCCGGCAAGGGCGCCAAGCAGCTCACCTTCAACCAGATCGCTCTGGAGCAGGCCGCGCCCTACGCCTGCGAGGACGTCGACATCACCCTGCGCCTGCACCGCGAACTGCGACCGCGGGTCGAGGGGCAGGGCCGGCTGGCCGAAGTGCTCGACAATCTCGAGCGCCCGCTGGTGCGGGTCCTGTCGCGGATGGAGCGCAATGGCGTGGCGCTGGATCCGGAACGCCTCCACGAGCAGAGCCGGGAACTGGGCGAGCGCATCCGCGAACTCGAGCAGCGCGCCCATGAGCTGGCCGGACGCGAATTCAACCTCGGCTCGCCCAAGCAGCTGGGCGAGATCCTGTTCGAAGAGCAGAAGATTCCGGTCATCAAGAAGACACCCAAGGGGGCGCCCTCGACCGCCGAGGCCGTGCTCGAGGAGCTGGCGCTGGATTATCCGCTGCCCAAGGTGATCATGGAGCATCGCGGTTTCTCCAAGCTGCGCTCCACTTACACCGACAAGCTGCCCAAGCTGGTCGACCCGACGACCGGGCGCCTGCATACCAGCTATCACCAGGCGGTCACCGCCACCGGGCGTCTGTCGTCATCCGATCCCAACCTGCAGAACATCCCCATCCGCACCGAACAGGGGCGGCGCATTCGTCAGGCCTTCGTGGCCCGGCCGGGCTACCGGCTCGTCGCCGCCGACTATTCGCAGATCGAGCTGCGCATCATGGCGCACCTGTCGGGCGACAAGGGCTTGCTCGACGCCTTCGCCCAGGGCCGCGACATCCACGCCGCCACTGCCGCCGAGGTCTTCGGCGTGGCGCTGGACAAGGTCTCCGGCGAACAGCGGCGCAGCGCCAAGGCGATCAACTTCGGGCTGATCTATGGCATGAGCGCCTGGGGGCTGGGGCGTCAGCTCCACATCGAGCGCAACCAGGCCCAGATCTATATCGACCGTTACTTCGACCGCTATCCCGGCGTGGCCCGCTACATGGAGCGCATCCGTGCCCAGGCGGCAGAGGACGGCTACGTCGAGACCGTCTTCGGCCGACGGCTGCATTTGCCGGAGATCCACTCCCAGAACCGCAACCGTCGCCAGGGCGCCGAGCGCACCGCCATCAACGCCCCGATGCAGGGCACGGCGGCGGATATCATCAAACGCGCCATGATCGACGTCGACGGCTGGCTGGCCGACGGCGACATCGACGCCATGATGGTCATGCAGGTCCACGACGAACTGGTCTTCGAAGTCGCGGAAAGCGAGGTCGACGCTTTCATGGATCAGGTCAAGACCCGCATGGAGAACGCCGCCGAACTCGATGTGGCACTGACCGTCGAGGCGGAAAGCGGTGCCAACTGGGACGAGGCGCACTGAGTCATTTGCGCCGCTTGGCAACGACAAGGCCCGTGGCTTTCGCCACGGGCCTGTTCAGTGGAGCATGAAGAAGGATGTCAGCCTTTCTTACCGCCAGCCGACGCGGTCGAAGATCTTGATCGCTTCGGGGTTGTTTTCGCCCAGTTGGCTGACGTTGAGCGAGTCCTTCTTGAAGTCGCCCCAGGAGGCCAGGACATCGTCGATTTCCACGCCGTCGACCACGGGGAATTCATGGTTGCCGGAGGCGAACAGTGCCTGGGCTTCGTCGGAGGCGAGGAATTCCAGGAAGCGCACGGCGTTTTCCGGGTGCGGCGCGCCCTCGACCATGCCGGCGCCGCCGACGTTGACGTGAGCGCCGCGACCGTCCTGGTTGGGGAACAGGATCTCGACCTTCTCGGCGGCCTCGCGCTGCGCGTCGTCGTCGGATTTCAGCATGCGCACGTAGTAGTAGTGGTTGCCCACGGCCAGGTCGCACTCGCCGCTGGCCACGCCGCGAATCTGGTCGCGGTCACCGCCTTCGGGGTCGCGGGCCATGTTGTCGACCACACCCTGGGCCCAGGCTTCGGCCTGTTCCGCGCCGTCGTGGGCGATGAGCGAGGCCAGCAGGGACTGGTTGTAGATGTTGTTGGAGGAACGGATGCAGATTTCGCCTTTGAAACGCGGATCGGCCAGGTCTTCGTAGGTGGCGATCTCGTCGGCATCGATCTTGTCGGGATTGTAGAAGATGGCGCGCACGCGCTGGCTGAAGCCGAACCACTTGCCTTCAGGGTGGCGCATGGCGTCGGGCAGACGCTCGGCCAGCGTTGCGGACTCGACGCTGGCGAAAATGCCTTCCTGCTCAGCGCGCCACAGGCGGCCTGCGTCGACGGTCATCATCACGTCGGCGGGACTGGCTGCGCCTTCGCGCTGGATGCGCTGGATGAGCTGGTCGGAGTCGCCCTCGAGAACGTTGACCTCAATGCCGGTTTCTGCGGTGAAGGCGTCGTAGAGCGCCTGGTCGGAGTCGTAGTGCCGCGCCGAGTAGATGTTGAGTTCATCGGCGGCAGCGCCTGTGGCGAAGGCCGCACCGCCCAGCAGGGCGGCAAGTGGCATGACGAGTCGCTGGAAATGGGGCATGGAAGACCTCTCAGGCGTGTTGGAAATGGTTTTTGGATGTTAATGCGTTGCATTTCCTGTCAGGCATTGAAGCGCCTGCCGGCATGGGCGTCAACTACGGGACATGAAAAACGCCGGCACGGTCGTTGAGGCAAGCTGCCGGCGGCGCCGTTGAAAATCACAACGTGTCGAAGATGCTTTCGCGTTACCATGAATCTCGAACTTCCCGGACGACGATCGCCATGCACCACGCTCCTCTCCAGAATGCCGCCGAGCCACCCGAGACGGAGGCGCCCGTCGTCCTGAGCATGCAGGACATCCACCATGCCTATGGCCGTCACACGGCCGTGGCGGGCATCGACCTGACGGTGCACCAGGGCGAGGTGGTCTGCCTGCTGGGCCCTTCGGGATGTGGCAAGACCACGCTGTTGCGCATCGTCGCCGGGCTCGAGGTCTTGCAGCGAGGGCACGTCGCGGTCAATGGCCGAGCCCTGGGGAGGCCGCATGTGCCGCCGGAGCACCGCAATGTCGGCCTGGCCTTCCAGGAGTCGGCGCTGTTCCCGCATCTCAGCGTGCTCGAGAACGTCACCTTCGGCCTGGAGTCGTTGCCCGCGCGGCGCCGCCGCGAGCGTGCCAGGGAACTGCTGGCCCTGTTGGGCATGGAGCGCCATGCCGCCAGCTATCCGCATACCCTTTCGGGTGGGCAGCAGCAGCGTGTCGCCCTGGCCCGGGCCCTGGCGCCGGAGCCCGGTCTGATGCTGCTCGACGAGCCCTTCTCGAGTCTCGATGCGCGGCTCCGCGACCGCATTCGCGACGATACCCTGCACGTTCTCAAGAAGCTGGGAGCGGGCGCCCTGCTGGTGACCCACGACCCCGAGGAGGCGATGTTCATGGCCGACCGCATTGCCCTGATGCGTGACGGCCATATCGTGCAGATGGGCACGCCCCGGGAGCTCTACTGCGAGCCGGCCGACCCCTTCGTGGTGACCTTCTTCGACACCGTCAACGAGCTGTTCGGCGAGGTGCGGGACGGGCGCGTGGCCACGCCGGTGGGCGAGGTGGCAGCGCCGAAGCTGGCGGAAGGCGAGTGGGCACGGGTGATGATCCGCCCCGAGGCATTGCGGGTCGAGGCGCTGACGACACCGCCGGCGCCGACCCACAGCCATGTGGTCATGGCCAAGCTGCTGGGGCGAACCAGCCTGCTGCACATCTGCGCCCATGGCGCCGGCGGTCGCGAGGCCCACCTGCATGCCCGGGTGCCGGGCGTGTTCCTGCCCGAGGAGGGGCAGCCGGTGTCGATTCGCCTGGATCCTTCACAGGTGTTCGTCTTTGCCGCCGGGACGAGCCCGGCGCATGGCGAGGCTTAGCAGCACCACGGGGATGACGCCCACCGCGACGATGGCCAGCGAGGCGGTGGAGGCTTCGGCGAGGCGCTCGTCGGCGGCCAGGTTGTGGGCGCGCACGGCCAGGGTGTCGAAATTGAACGGGCGCAGGATGATGGTGGCCGGCAGCTCCTTCATGACATCGACGAAGACCAGGATGGCGGCGGCCAGCAGGCTGCTGCGCATGATCGGTGTGTGGACCCGGCGCAGGGTGCCGCTGGCGGTCTGGCCCAGGGTGCGGGCTGCGGCGTCCATGTTGGGCGTGACCTTGCCGAGGCTGGCCTCCAGGGCATTGAACGATACCGCCAGGAAGCGCACCACATAGGCGTAGATCAGGATGAAGGCCGAGCCGCTGAAGATCAGCCCGGCGATGACGCCATAATGCGCGCGCAGCCAGCCATTGATCTGGTCGTCCAGCCAGGCGAAGGGAATCAGGATGCCCACCGCCACCACCGAGCCGGGCACGGCATAGCCCAGGGCGGCGATGCGGGTGGCGGTGCGCGTCGTCGGCCCCGGATGCAGCCGGGCGCCGTAGCTCAACACCAAAGCCAAGGCCACGGCGACCAGCGCGGCCAATGCCGCCAGCACCAGGCTGTTGCCGGCGAACTCGAGGAACCGGGCACCGAACAGCGAATCCCCGCCCTTGATCGACAGATAGCCCAGCAGGCCGCCGGGAATGAGAAAGCCCACCAGCACTGGCGTCAGGCAGGCCAGGCAGGCCGCCGTTGCCCGCCAGCCGGTGAGCTGGAACTCCGGCAGGCGCTGATAGCGGCCCGTGGTGTGGAAATAGCGACGCTTGCCACGCGAGGCGCGTTCCAGCAGCACCAGGAGTATCACGAAGGCCAGCAGGCAGGCCGCCAACTGGGCCGCGGCAACCTGTTCGCCCATGCCGAACCAGGTGCGATAGATACCGGTGGTGAAGGTGTCGACGCCGAAGTATTGCACCGCGCCGAATTCGTTGAGGGTCTCCATCAACGCCAGCGAGACGCCGCCGACGATGGCCGGGCGTGCCAGAGGGATCGCGATGCTGCTGAACAGCCGCCAGGGGCCGCGTCCCAGGGTTCGCCCCACATCCAGCACGCATACCGACTGCTCGAGAAAGGCCGCCCGGGTCAGCATGTAGACGTAGGGGTAGAGCACCAGGGTGATCAGGATCGCCGCCCCGCCCAGGGAGCGGATGTTGGGGAAGAAGTAGTCGTCCCGCCCCCAGTCGAAGGCCGCTCTCAGCCAGCTCTGCAGCGGGCCGGCATATTGCAGGAAGTCGGTATAGGCGTAGGCGATCACATAGGTCGGCACCGCCAGCGGCAGCAACAGGGCCCACTCGAACAGGCGACGCCCGGGGAAGCGGCACATCACCACCAGCCAGGCCGTGCCGGTACCGATGATGAAGGTGCCCAGGCCCACCGTGATCACCAGGAACAGAGTGTTGGCCAGATAGCGTCCCAGCACGGTGCTGGCGAGGTGGTGCCAGATGCCGTCGGTGGGCATGACGATATGCGCGAGCACCACCAGCACCGGAAGCGCCACGATGGCGGCGATACCCAGGGTCAGCAGGTTCCAGGCATCGAAGCGCAGGCCGGGGCGTGCGGCCCGTGCAATGCGTGAAAGGCGGTGGGTGCGGGACAAGGCGGGCGGTCTCCCAGGTGGCGAAGCGGGAGAGGCTAGCATAGCAGCCCTCGCCGCCCGCCGGCATGGCGGGCGGCGAGTTCGTCAGTGGCCGAGCAGCAATGCCGGCAGGCCGGTCACCAGGGAGGGGAAGATGGCCATCAGCACGCAGGCCAGCACGATCAGTGCGCAGAAGGGGATCACCGCCCGGTAGAGATCGACGATCTCGACGCCCTTGGGAGCGACGCCCTTGAGGTAGAAGAGCGCATAGCCGAAGGGCGGGGTGAGGAAGGATGTCTGCAACACCACGGCCACCATCACCACGAACCACAGCATGTCCACGCCCATCTGATCGACGATGGGCAGCATGATCGGGAAGCTGAGCAGCACGATGCCGGTCCAGTCCAGGAACATGCCGAGGATGAAGACCAGGAAGAGCATCAGGATCAGCGCCCCGGTGGTACCGCCGGGCATGGCCATGACCACGTCATTGATCACCTGCATGCCGCCGCCGCGCGAAAACACCCCGGTGAAGGCGGTGGCGCCTACCAGTACCAGCATCACCATGGTGGTGGTCTTGCTGGCTTCGATCAGGGTGCGATAGCAGGTGGAGGCCTTGCGATCGCCGAAGATCAGGAATAGCACGAAGGCGATGGTCACGCCGATGGCCGAGGCCTCGGTGGCGGTGGCGATGCCGGTGAACAGCGAGCCCAGCACGCCGAGGATCAGCGCCATGGGCGGCAGCACGTACTTGCCGAGCATGCCCAGCAGTTCGCCGGTGCTGGTGTCGGCGCGCTCCTCGGCGGGCACTGGCGGGCCATAGCTGGGTTTCAGGTAGCAGATCACCAGCACATAGAGGGCGTACATGGCGCCCAACATGACGCCCGGTACCAGGGCACCGGCGAACAGGGCGCCCACCGAGACCGGTGAGTAGCTGGCCATCAGGATCAGCATGATGCTCGGGGGAATCAGGATGCCCAGACAGCCGCTGGCCATGATCACCCCGGTGCTGAGTTCCTTGTTGTAGGAATACTTGAGCATCGGCACCAGGGCGATCATGCCCATCACGGCAATGGAGGCGCCGACGATGCCGGTGGTGGCGGCCAGCAGCACCGAGACGATGACCACCGTCAATGCCAGGCCGCCATGCAGGCGGGCCAGCAGCAGCCGCATGCTTTCGAACATCTTCTCGGTGACGCCAGAGTCGTTGAGAAAGCGCGCCATCAGCACGAAGAGGGGAATGGCCACCAGGACATAGTTGTCCATGGCGTTGCCGTAGATGTTGTTGATCAGGGTACCGAGCACCTTGACGCCGGGCCCCAGCACAGCGCCCAGCACGGCGACGCCGCCCAGCACGAAGGCCAGCGGATGGCCCATGAACAGGCCGACCAGCAGGCCGCCGAACATGAACAGGGTGAGCATCTCGGCGCTCATGCGGCTTCCTCCTTGCGCAGTTCCTGTATGGCACGGATCACGATGGCGATGGCCTGGAGCAGGATCAATACGGCCGTGACGACGATCACGGCCTTCACCGGATAGACGGGGAGGGCCACGATGCCGTAGGTGGTCTCGCTGCGACTGAAGGAGCGCTCGAAGAAGCTCCAGCCGTAGGTGAGCAGCATCCAGATGAAGGGCACGAAGAAGATCAGGTAGCCGAGGATCTCGAGCGCTGCCTGCTTACGCCGCGACAGCAGACGCTTGAGCACGTCGACCTCCACGTGGGCGTGATGACGCAGTCCGTAGGCGGCCATCAGCATGAAGTGGGCGCCGAACAGCATCTTGGTGACATCGAAGGCCCAGTCGCTGGGGCGGCCGATGAAGAAGCGCATGGCGATGTCGTAGACCACGATCAGGGTGATCACGGCGAGCAGCGGGGCGATCAGGCGCCCGAACCCCTCGTTGAGGGCATCGATGGCCCTGGCAATGGCATTCATGGTGAGGATCCCGGCGTAAGTCGGTGTCGACGAGGGCAGGTCAGTGGCAAGGGGAGGGCCCGGGGCCCTCCCGTTCCGGTTTTACTGCTCCATGCAGGCTTCGATGTCCTCCAGAGCCGGCAGGTTGTCGGTGACGCGGCTCATGTTGAAAGGCGCCGAGACATCACGCCAGTTGGCATAGTTCTCGAGGTAACTGATCATCGAATGATAGATCTTGGCATGCATGGGATCCTCGCAGGCGCCCTGCACGATCACCTCGTTGGTGATGTCCTGGATCTTGGCCAGGTCTTCCTCGGAGAGCTGATTGATGGTGGTGCCGTCCTCGAGGAACTTCACCGTGCCTTCGGTGGATTGCTTCTCGGACCAGGCCAGCGACCAGGCCATAGTGGCGTCGGCGGCGATCTTGAGCTTTTCCTGGGTCTCCTCGGACAGCGCATCCCAGGCATCCTGGTTGATCATCACGCCGAACACGCTGGCGGACTGGTGCCACCCCGGCGTCAGCCAGTAGTCGGCGACCTCGTTGAAGCCGGCCTTGTAGTCCACGCCGGGAGTGGAAAACTCGGCACCATCGACCACGCCGCGCTCGATGGCCTGATAGATCTCGCCGCCGGCCAGCGTCACCTGGGAGCCGCCCAGTTCCTCCAGGACTCGGCCCTGGTCGCGGCCGGACAGGCGCAGGCGCTTGCCTTCCAGGTCGGCGAGGCTCTCGATGGGCGTGCCGCCGCGGAAGCCGGATTCGTTATTGGTGATACCGTAGGGCAGATAGACCATGTTGTACTGGCCGTAGACTTCCTGATAGAGCTCGAAACCGCCCCATTGCTGGATCCAGTTCAGGTAATCGACGCCATTGAACAGGCTGGTGGTAGTGGCCAGCGGCGAGAAGGCCGGGCTGCGGCCCGCCCAGTAGCCCGGCCAGTCGCCGGCGGCCTCGATGCTGCCGGTCTCGGTGGCATCGAAGACCTCGGTGCCGGGCATCAGGGTGCCGCCGGCGCGGAAGTCGATCTGCAGTTCGTCGCCGGCCAACTGGTTGACCAGCTCGGCCCAGTGACGATCGATCTGGATCAAGTCCAGGTTGTCCGGCCAGGTGGTGGTCATGGTCCACTTTTCCTGAGCCTGGGCGGAAGTCGCCAGGGTGGCCAGGGCGATGCCGGCGGCCAGGCCGGTGAGAGTGAAGCGTGTCGTCATGAGGGACTCCCTCTGGGACTTGTTGTGGTTGTCGAGAAGAGACGCGGACAGAGAACGTGACCACCCCGCATGCCGGCAGGCAGCGGGACGGTGCCAGTCATCAAGCTAGCATGGCTTTTCCGTGATGTTCGATGTCCACCATGGTCGTGTTTAACACCGTTTTGTGGCGGTCGCACATGTCATTAAAGCGAAAGAAAGTCTTTTATATCAGTGAAATGAGCTATTTATGGCATGACTGATGTTGCGTTGCCGCACTACAATCGAGCGTTTAATTGCCGGGTTTATTAGACCAAAGTTGATTCATCCAGGAGGCCGACATGCCGCCAGTAAACACGGCCTCTGCGCCGCCCGAGCTGGAAACTTTCCATCGGGAGCTCATCTCGCGGCGCTGGCGGGGACTGCTCTGGCTGAGCGGCGATGCCGAGCGCTGTCGTGATCGAGCCCGTGAAGTGTGGGCCAGTGAAGCCTGGCGGGCAGCGCTCTGGGTCGGCCCCGCAGCGCCGGAGGGCATCGAGTCGACGGCATGGCTGCCGGCGAACAAGGCTCGGACTCGGCTCGGTGGGGAACAGGACCTGGTCGTCTTCGATGCGGTCTCGCCGGAGGCCGGGTTCGACCCCGAGGCATTCGGCGCCCTGTCCGGAACCCTGCGTGCCGGCGGGCTGATGGTGCTGATGACGCCGGCCGACTGGGGCGCGCGGCCCGACGCCGACTACGCTCGGCTGGCCGAGCATCCCTGGTCGCCGGAGAACTTGTCGTCTCGCTATCTGGCGCGTCTTTCGAGCCTGCTGTCGAATGCACCGGAGGTGGCGCCTTGGCCCGCTGGGGCTGCGCCGGTGATACCGGTGCTGGCATCGGCTCCCCGGCAAGCGGCGGCGCCGTCGGACCCGGCATGTCTCACGCCGGACCAGGCCGATGCCGTGGCGCGGCTGGTGCGCCTGCGTCGCCGTCGTCCGTTGGTGATTACTGCCGACCGGGGGCGCGGCAAGACGGCGGCCCTGGGGATTGCCTGTGCCCGTCTGCTGGCGCGAGGCATCGACGAGATACTGGTCACGGCGCCGCGCCCGTCGGCGGTGGCGGGGCTCTTCGAGCGACTGGCGGTGCTGTGTCCCGAGGGCGTGCGCCGCGGCAATCGCTTCGAGGTCGAAGGCGGATGCGTGAGCTTCCTGGCGCCGGATGAACTGCAGTCGCGGATCGAGCGCGGCGAGGCCGGCGGTGCGGGGCGCTGGCTGCTGGTGGACGAGGCCGCGGCGATTCCCGCCGGGCTGCTGGGCGGCTGGCTCGAGGCCTTCCCGCGCATCGCCTTCGCCACCACTGTGCACGGCTACGAAGGCGCGGGGCGTGGCTTCGCGCTGCGTTTTCGGGAGCGGTTGACCCGCTTCGCGCCGGATTGGCGGGAGATTCATCTGGCCACCCCGGTGCGCTGGACCGAGGGCGACCCCCTTGAGGCGTTGACTTCGCGCCTGCTGATGCTCGATGCGGAGCCGGATAGCGGCCAGCCGGGGACAGTGAGCCGGCAGCGCGAGGATCGTCGTGCCCTGGCCGTCGACGAGCCGCGCCTGCGCGCCATCTTCGGGCTGCTGGTGCAGGCCCATTACCGCACCACGCCCGGGGACCTGCGACGGCTGCTGGATGCGCCGGCGACCCGCATCGCCAGCCTGTCGGGCGATGCCGGCGTCGCGGCGGTGGCGGTCACCAGCGACGAGGGCGGCTTCGACGCCGAGCTCGCCGAACGCGTGGCGCGTGGC
Organism: Halomonas elongata DSM 2581; assembly: GCF_000196875.2. NCBI lineage: Bacteria > Pseudomonadati > Pseudomonadota > Gammaproteobacteria > Oceanospirillales > Halomonadaceae > Halomonas > Halomonas elongata. Next base: position 3,517,458 of record NC_014532.2, on the reverse strand, counting down.
GAACGGCGTCCGCGCGGTCACCTGCTCGCCCAGTCGCTGGCGGCCCATGCCGGCGAGCGTGAGGCCCTGACGGCCCGACTTCGCCGCATCCTGCGCATCGCCGTGGTGCCGCAGTGTCGTCGTCAGGGCCTGGGAGCGCGCTTGCTGGCGGCCGAGCAGACCGATGCCGAGGCGGAGGGCATCGATCTGCTCGGGGCGAGCTTCGGCGCCGAGCCGGGGTTGCTGGCCTTCTGGCAGGCCCAGGGATTCCGGGTGGTGCGTCTTGGCCTGACCCGCGAGACCTCCACTGGCGAGCACGCCCTGATGATGGTGCGACCGCTCAGTGGCACGGGCGAAGCCCTGGTGGCCCGTCTGATACGTCGCTTCCATCGGCAACTGCCCAGCCTCCTGGCCTTCGAGCTGTCCGAACTCGAACCGCTGGTGGCGCTGGTGCTGCTCGGCGAGCGCCCTGCCGAGTCGCTGTCGCCGGAGGACCGCCGGGATCTCGACGATGTGGCCCATGGGCATCGCGATCCGGCCATGGCCAGGCCGGCCATGCAGGCGCTGATCGCTGCCGTCGCCCCGCATGGTCAGGGCGATGCCGAGCTGGCCATGCTGGCCGCCTGGGCCTTCCAGGGACGTGCCGACGATTGGCTCGCCCGGCGGCTGTCGCTCAGCGGTGCCCGGCAGGTCGATGCCTGGCGACGGCGTAGTGTCGCCAGGTGGCTCGAAGCGGCTAACCTTTCCAAGAATGAGGACGGTCGGTAGAGTCTCCGGGTCAATCACGATACAGAAGCGCCATGAACTCACATCTCGAGCAACTCGCGCCGCGCCCGCTGTGGCGCCATTTCCGCACCCTATGCGACACCCCGCGTCCTTCCGGCCATGAAGCGGCCCTGGTGGCGCACCTCGAAGCCTGGGCCGATGGGCTCGGCCTGGCGCACGATCGCGACGCCTTCGGCAACCTGCGAATCCGCAAGCCGGCCAGTCCCGGCCACGAGAAGGCGCCAGGCGTGATCCTGCAGGGACACCTGGACATGGTCGCCCAGGCCAACGCCGATCACCCCCACGACTTCACCCGCGATCCCATCGCGACCTATGTGGAGGACGGCTGGCTGCATGCGCGGGACACCACCCTGGGGGCCGACAACGGCATGGGCGTGGCGGCGGCGCTGGCGATCCTGGAGGACGACGACCTCGTGCACGGTCCGCTCGAGGCGCTGTTCACCCTGGAGGAAGAGTCCTCGATGGGCGGTGCCCTGAACCTGGCGGAAGACTGGCTCGAGGGCGAGATCCTGCTCAACCTCGATTCCGAGGACCGTGGCCAGGTCTACATCGGCTGCGCCGGTGGTGCCGATGTCCTGGTGGACGCGCAGTTGCCCACCACCGGGCTGGATGAGAGCGAAGTGTCGATGCGCCTCGCCTTGACCGGCCTGACCGGCGGGCACTCCGGTCTCGACATCGACAAGGGGCGCGGCAACGCCAATCGCCTGCTGGTGCGGGCGTTGCGTCGCCTCGAGGATTGCGATGCGCGTCTGGTCGACTACCACGGCGGCACCCTGCGCAATGCCCTGCCGCGCGAGGCCTTCGCCACCCTGGCGTTGCCCGCCGAGGAGCTGGAGGCCGCGCGAACGCGCCTGGCGGCCCTGGAGCAGGAACTGCGCGACGAGCTGGCCGGAGTCGACGATGGCCTGCAACTGACACTCGGCCCCAGCGATGCCGAGGATGCGACAGCCTTGACCCACGATGCCAGCCGCCTGCTGGTCAATGCCCTGCACGTAGCGCCCTGTGGCGTCGAGCGCATGAGCACCGCCGTGCCGGGCGTGGTGGAAACCTCCAACAACCTCGGTGTAGTGAGGCTGGAAGATGGGCGTTTTCACCTGTGCGCCCTGGTGCGCTCGCTGCGTGACAGCGCGCGTGCCGACATCGCCGACCGCTTCCATGCACTGTTCGAGCTGATCGGTGCGCGCACCCGGGTCGAGAATGCCTATCCCGGCTGGACGCCGGCGCCCGAGAGTCCGCTGCTGGCGCGTTTCTGCTCCCTGCACCGTGAACGGCTGGGCGTGGATCCGGCCGTCAAGGTGATCCACGCAGGCCTTGAGTGCGGCATTCTCGGCGCCAAGTACCCGGCCCTGTCGATGATCTCCTTCGGCCCGTCGATCCGAGGCGCGCACTCGCCGGATGAACGCGTGGAGATCGACTCGGTGGCAGAGTTCTGGGACATGCTGCGAGCCCTGGTCGAGGACCTGGCGAGCCCGGCGACTTGAGGGAGGCGGCATGAACGAGGCATGGCTCGCGGAGTCTGCCTGGGCGCTGCCGCTCGGGCTGGGCGTGCTGGCGCTGGTGAGCCTGGCCTGGGGACTCGGCCAACGCCGCCGTCATGTGGCTGTCAGCGCTCGCCTGGCCGAGCGTGATGCCGCTGTGGCGCGGCTCGAGCAGGAACTGACCCAGAGCGACGCCCAACTGGATGGCTGTCGGGAGCGACTGGCCAGTGTCGAGACGGCGCTCGAGCAGGCCCAGGGGCAACTGGCCGAGCAGCGCGAACGGGCGGCACGCCTGGAGACGGAGCGCGAGCAGGCCGCGTTGCGGCACCGCGAACAGCTGGCGTTGCTGGAGGAGGCCCGCGAGCGCCTCAAGGACGAGTTCCACCAGCTCGCCGGCCAGGTCTTCGACGAGCGGCAGCGCACCTACAGCGCCCAGAGTCGCGAGAGTCTCGAGGCGCTGCTCAAGCCGTTCCGCGAGCAGGTCGACCACTTCCGTCGGCGTGTCGAGGAACTGCACGGCCAGGAGCAGCGCGAGCGCGGCTCGCTCAAGGCCCAACTGGATCAGCTCGCCGGCCTCAATGCCCAGCTCGGCGAAGAGGCCGCCGGGCTGGCCCGGGCGCTCAAGGGCGACCAGAAGGCTCAGGGCAACTGGGGCGAACTGATCCTCGAGCGGGTACTGGAACGCAGTGGCCTGCGCCGCGACATCGAATACCGGCGTGAGGTGACGCTGCACGATGAACAAGGACGGCGGCGGCCCGATGCGATCATCTACCTGCCGGAAGACCGCCACCTGATCGTCGATGCCAAGGTATCGCTCAGCGCCTGGACTCGGGTGGTCAATGCCGAGGACGAGGCCGAGCGGGAAGCGGCGATGCGCGATCATCTGCAGTCGCTGCGCTCGCACGTTCAGGGCCTGGCGGCCAAGGACTACCCGCGCCTGTCGACGCTGCGCTCCCCGGACTTCGTGTTCCTCTTCGTGCCGGTGGAGCCGGCCTTTGCGGCGGCTTTCGAGCGCGACCCGACCCTCTTCCAGGATGCCTTCGACCGCCAGGTGGTGATGGTCTCGCCGACCACTCTGCTGGCCAGCTTGCGCACCGTGGCGGGCCTGTGGAGCCTGGAACGGCAGAACGAAAACGCCCGCTTGATCGGCGAGCGTGCCGAACGCCTGCTGAGCAAGTTCAGCGGCTTTGTCGAGAGCCTGGACGAGGTCGGACGGCACCTGGAACGTGCCGGCGACAGCCATCGACGCGCCATGCGGCGATTGTCGACGGGGCAGGGCAGCCTGGTAGCCCAGGCCCGCGAACTCGAACGCCTGGGCGTGCGCATGAAGAAACCGCTGCCCGACGACCTGGTGCGTGCCGCCGACGGCGAAGCGCCGGAAGCATCCCCCGAACGCAACGACGCCGCCCCGAAAGGCGGCGACGATGATCAAGACCGGTGATGGTCGAGACCGGATCCAGGGAAACCGTGTTCCCCGAACCTGTTGAATACAGGAAGTGCTGATTTATGTCGTGAGCGACGATAGGCTGGCCGCCGCCGGAACGGAATAACCGCAGTTTACTGATCGTAAATGAGGATTATGAGTACCGCCGGCGGTCAGGGTATCGAGCGCAACAATAAATCAGTGCTTCCTTAGCCGAGATAGGCGTTCAACATCCAGATCGTCTTCTCCTGCTCGCGAATATAATCGCTGACCAGAGAGGACGTACCCTCGTCGTCGGCGTCGGAAGCCAGCGACAGGATCTCGCGCTGCAGCTCGATCAGCGTCTGGTAACCCTTGACCACGCCGCGCACGCAGGCTTCGCCATCATGAACGCTCTTTTCTTCCTCGATGCTGGCCAGGCGGAAGTAGTCGCTGTAGGCGTGTACCGGCTGATGGCCGAGGGTCAGGATACGTTCGGCGACTTCGTCGACCTTGGCCAGCAGGTCGGTGTAGAACTCCTCGAACTTGGTGTGCAGTTCGAAGAAGTTCTCGCCCTTCACGTTCCAGTGATAGCCGCGCACGTTCATGTAGAAGATCTGGTAGTTGGCCAGCAGAGCATTGAGTCGTTCGGCAAGCTGGCTGGCGCTGCCGGAATGCAGGCCGATGCTGTTGGTGTCGCTCATGCGAATGCCTCCTTGATTCGTGTTGGGCCAGTATAGGCTTGAGGGTGGCGGTCGTGAAAAGAATTTCCTGCATGGCCACCATAGTGCTACTCGATGACATGCGGGCGGCGTCGTGAAGCTTCAAGTGGGGTGGCTGCTAAACTGTTGCAGAGACACCAAGGAGTAATGCGCATGGCACGAGGATACTGGGTAGCCCTGGTCATGGCCCCCATGATGGCCCTGGCCGGCTGCCAGGCGACACCGACCAGCATGCCGCGAGCGGAGCCGGCGCCCGCTGCCGCCTGCAACTGGCCGGTGAACGAAGCGTCTCCCGTGACCCTGGCGCAGGTGGTCGAAGTACTGGAAAACCGGGACTTCCTGGTACGCGATACCGACACTTCCCTGGGCCTGGTCAGCGCCGAGCGGGCCGAACGTACGATCTATCACAATGCCGTCGACCCCGACCCGCGCCTCGGCGGCTTTCTGTTCGGAGGCAGTGGAGGCCGGGTGTCATCCGGTGTGGGGCTGGGCATTGGCCTCGGTGGTGGGTGGTCCTCCGAGGAGGCGACCCGAATCGAACGTGTCTCGGTGGTGGTCGGTAACGAGTCGGTGAGGGTCGCGCGGGACGTGCAGCTCTACGACTGGCGCGGCCAGTTGCGGCAATCGCGTACTGCCAGTGACGCGGCGTTCTGCCATGAATTGCGCGATGCGCTCGCCGCCGAGGGGGCATCGTCATGAGGCGCTGGCTGTCGGGTATCGTCTTGATGCTGCTGCTGGGTGGCTGCGCGAGCATGGCGCCCCCCGAGCCTGCCGAGCCCGCCACGGGAAATGTGCCGGGGTCGGTGACCGAGGTGCTGGACGAGTCCATGGCCCTGCTGATGGAGCGCGGTTATGTGATCCGCCACGCCGACGCCGACCTGGGGCGCATCGAGGCCGTGCTCGGGCGTTGGCCCGGTTACCGGATTCGCCTCGAGGTGCGATCCGCCGAACGCGGCAGCCGGGTCGAGATGACCGCCCAGCGGGGCGGCTATCCCTTGCCGTCGGACCTGCTCGAACCCTGGTTGATGACGCTGCGCTCGCGGCTGGGCAGTGGGCTCTAGGTCGTGGCTTGCCAATCGATGGCTTCCAGCTCGGCAAGCAGGAGATCGCGCATGGTGGCCAGTTCGTCCAGGTCATAGGGCGTGGCCTGGCCATGGCCCCAGACCGGCGCCGGCCAGGCTGCGTCGTCATGGCGCCGCAGGATCACATGCAGATGCAGTTGAGCGACCACATTGCCCAGGGTGGCGATGTTGAGCTTGTCGCCCGACAGGCACTCCTTCAGCGCGCTTCCCACCAGGGTCGCCTCGCGCCAGAACTGGCGCTGGTCGGCCTCGTCGAGCTCGATGACTTCGCTGATACCGGCTCGGCGTGGCACCAGTACCAGCCAGGGGAAGCGGGTATCGTCCATCAGTCGCAACTGACAGAGCGGGAGTTCGGTGACGGGATAAGTGTCGTCGACCAGGCGGGCGTCCGGTTCGAATTCCGGCATGAAAGGCTCCTTGACGTCGTCGGTATGTACCCAGCATGCCATAGCCCCCTCGCGAGGGGGATGGTGATAGGGCGGGGGATCGCTCAAAGGGGCTGTGCCGGATGGCCGATCCTGCTAGATTAAAGACGTCGCATCCCGACCCGCAAACACGGTGAAGCGCGGCATGGCACCGCCATGCCAGAGGGGCTGGGTGCCTCGACAGTCGTTTCCCCACTAGACGTAACAAGGAGAGCCCGATGAAACGGACCCTTTCTCTGATGATGGTCACCCTGTTCACTCTGTCGCTGCTCGCGGGGTGCAATACCGTGAGGGGCGTCGGTCAGGACATCGAGCAGGGCGGCGAGGCTATCCAGCAGTCGTCTTCCTGACGTATCGCCTCCGTCGCGGCCCGGCTTGCCGGGCCGTGGTTCATTCCCCGGTAGTGTGCGCTGCCAGGGTCTGCCGCTCTTCCTCTTCTTCGGCCTGCTTGCGCAGCTTCTTGCGCAATGCCGCCTTTTCATGCCGCAACTGTTGCACCGGCGTTTTCAGTTCCAGGGGTGGAACGCGAGCCGGCTTGCCTGCCTCATCCACCGCGACCATGGTCAGATAACAGCTGTTGGTGTGACGAATCAGCTTGTTCTGGATGTCCTCGGCCACCACCTTGATGCCGACTTCCATCGATGAGCGTCCCACATGGTTGATGCTGGCCAGAAAGGTGACCAGCTCGCCGACGTGAATCGGCTGCTTGAAGCGCACCTGGTCCACCGACAGTGTCACGACGTAATGGCCCGAATACCGGCTGGCGCAGGCATAGGCGACTTCATCGAGCTTCTTGAGAATGGCGCCGCCATGGACCTTGCCGCTGAAGTTGGCCATGTCGGGAGTCATCAGCACGGTCATGGTGAGTTCGTGCTGACCGGGTAGCGCGTGTTCGGTCATTTGCGGGTGTCTCTTGTGGTGATTCCCTACAGCATAACGCCCGTCCCCCGTTGAAGGGGAACGGGCGCGCGCAGGACAGTTTCATGCAGACCCTAGAGCCAGGTCAGGCCGGCGGCGATGATGACCCCCGTCAGCAGCAACTGGATCAGGCAGAACCCCATGATGTCCTTGGCCTTGAGGCCGGCGATGCCGAGTACCGGCAGGGCCCAGAAGGGTTGCAGCAGGTTGGTCCAGGCATCACCCCAGGCGACGGCCATGGCGATGCGGGGAATGTCCACGCCCAGCGCTTCGGCGGCCGGCAGCATGACCGGCGCCTGGACGGCCCACTGGCCGCCGCCGGAGGGCACGAAGATGTTGACGATGCCGGCGCTGATGAAGGTCCAGAAGGGCAGCGAGGCTTCCGAGGCCATCGAGATCAGCGCGCTGGAGAGTGTCCCGGCCAGGCCGGATTGCACCATGATCGCCATGATCCCGGCGTAGAAGGGAAACTGGATGACGATGCCGGCACCGCCCTTGATCGCCTCGTGCAGGCTTTCTAACAGGCTGCGGGGCGTGCGGTGCAAGACGATGGCCAGGAACAGGAAGAGGAAGTTGACCACATTGAGGTTGAGGCCGCCGCCGCGCAGCACGAAGTGGTCGAGCAGGAACAGCAGTCCCGGGATACCCACCAGCCAGGCCAGGGTCACGCTGTTCTCGAGGCGCTCGGCCGGCCGGGTGATGCGCACGCGTCGCGTCTCGTCCTCTTCCAGCAGGCTCGGGTCGATGTACACGCTGTCCTTGTCGTCGGGCAGCATCATGCGATTGATCAGCGGCATGGCGATGAACAGCACCACCACGATGCCGAGATTGAACAGCGAGAAGATGGTCTCGGAGGTGCCGATGATGCCGATCTGTTCGGCGGCGAAATGACCCTCGGTGGCGATGGTCAGGGGCACCGAGCCGGCCAGCCCGCCATGCCAGACGATGAAGCCCGAGTAGGCGCTGGCGACCAGCAGTCGATAGTCGACGCGAATCTGCCGGGCCAGCTCCTTGGCGAACAGCGCGCCGACCACCAGGCCGAAGCCCCAGTTGATCCAGCTGGCGGCCAGCGACACCAGGGTCACCAGCACGATGGCGGCGCCGGCGTTGTTGGCCAGGCCGGCCAGGCGCTGCAACAGGCGCTTGACCGGAGGCGAGTTGGCCAGCATGAAGCCGGTGACCAGCACCAGCAGCATCTGCATCGAGAACGCCAGCAGATTCCAGAATCCATCGCCCCAGAAGCGCAGAACGGCCAGGGGCGTCTGACGTTCGACGGCGATGGCCGCGGCGGCGGCGATCACCGTCAGCAGCAGCACGAAAATGTAAGGATCAGGGAGGTACCGCTCGACCAGTTTGACGGCTGGGCGCGACAGTGACTTGAGCATGGTGCTGGGCCTCATCTCGGGTCAGGGAAATACGGCATGAATGCCTGCGCGTGCAAATCGCCGTGTTGCACGGCGCAGGAAGACTCGCCTAACTATTTGTTATCTCTTGCTTTCTTCGCTCCGTGTGGCTTGCGCTTCACTACGCTCGGCTATTCCATCAGCATTCTTGTCGTGGAAGAAAGTACCGAGAAATATAGTCAGATCAGTTAGTTGGGCAGCATCAAGTTGCCCGACTTGCCGAGGGCTGTCAAAACCACCAAAGTCCAAGGGCTGAAGAGGGCTTGTTCAGCGACAAGTCCCCGGCGCTGTGGGTTTTGCGCTCAAGCGTCGCGCCAGTGCCACCGACGATAGTGCCGATAATAGGCGATCAACACGGCCGAGCGTGTCGTGGTGAAGACGGTGAAGGCCAGCCACAAGCCGTGATTGCCGAGTGGTTGGGTGAGCCACCAGACGGGCAGGTAGACCGCCAGGCCGATGAAGATGCTGTTGCGCATCTCGCGGATCGCCGTGGCGCCGATGAACACACCGTCCAGCAAGTAACTCCATACCGCGATCAGCGGCATGGCCACCACCCAGGGCAGGTACTCGCCGGCGTTGGCGCGGACATCGGGCAGGCCGGTGAGCAGCGCGATCAACCAGTGACCACCCAGCGCGAAGGCCAGGGCGGCGGCGCCGGCGGTCAGCAGCGAGAAGCGGGCCGCGCCGCGCACTGCCTGGGCGAATTCCCGCCAGCGGCCACGACCCACGGCATGGCCGGTCAAGGCCTCGGCGGCGTGGGCGAAGCCGTCCAGGCCATAGGACGTGAGCATGATGAACTGCAACAAGACGGCGTTGGCGGCCAGGATGGTGTCGCCCTGGGCCGCGCCCTGGGCGGTGAAGAAGGCCATGGCGAACAGCAGCCCCAGGGTGCGCACGAAGAGATTGGCGTTGACCTGAAAGAGTTCGGCGTAGGCGTCGAGCCGCAGGAGGCGTTCGCGTCGGAAGTGGCCGCCGAGACGGCTAAGCTGACGGCTGACCAGCCAGAGCCCGACCGTCAGGGCACTGTAGTCGGCGATGACCGTGGCCCAGGCCACGCCGTCGCTGGTCATGCCGAGCCCGACCACGAAGAACAGGTCGAGCAGGATGTTCACGGCATTGGTCAGCACCAGGATGATCAGCGTCACCCGGGAATTCTGCTGACCGAGGAACCAGCCGAGAATGGCGTAGTTGGCCAGCACCGCCGGCGCCGACCACAGGCGAATTCGCGCATACTCGCTGGCCAGCGCCGTGGCTTCGGCACTGCCGTCCAGCAGCCATAGGCCGAATTCGACCAGCGGACCGCCCGCCAGGATCAGCACGAGCCCGATGCCCAGTGCCAGCAGCATCGACTGGCCCAGCAGGTTGCGTACGCCCTCGTCGTCACCGCGCCCCGCGGCCTGGGAGGTCAGGCCGGTAGTGCCCATGCGCAAGAAACCGAAGCCCCAGTAGAGAAAGCCGAACAGGGTCGCGCCGAGCGTGACCGCGGCCAGATAGCGGGAATTCGGCAAGTGGCCGACCACGGCGGTGTCGACCAGACCGAGCAGCGGTACGGTGATGTTGGAGAGAATGATCGGCCAGGCCAGCGACCAGACGCGCCGCTGGGCGGAAGCGGAAGAGGACACGACGGCTCCTGAGGTTCAGCGAGCCCGATAGGATGGGGGAGACGGCTCGTCTGAGCAAGAAAACGGCCCTCGCGGTCGACGAGAGCCGTGTCTTTCAAGGGAGGCAGGCGCGCGCCGATCTCAGGCCGCGGTGATGAGCCGGTATTTCTCCATCAGCTCGTCCCGGCTTTCCTGGCGCTCCGGGTCGAGGGGAATGCAGTCGACCGGGCAGACCTGCTGGCACTGCGGTTCGTCGTAGTGGCCGACGCACTCGGTGCAGCGGTTGGGGTCGATGATATAGATCTCTTCCCCCGGCGAGATGGCGTCATTGGGGCATTCGGGTTCGCAGACGTCGCAGTTGATGCATTCGTCGGTGATCATCAGGGCCATGGAACGCCTCGTAAAAATCTGCTGCGCATCGGCCATGCGGCGTTGAAATCTCTCTCAAGTGCTCATTTAGTACGCCTGAACGGCGCTCTGCACTCGATTTCGCCTTGTCTGGCTCCAGCTCGCTAGATTTTGAACAGGATATGAGCAAATCGATGTCGGGCACATAAGCCCGAGTGTTACGGTCAGGTATTGTAGCGATTCTTGAGCGCTTCGGCGACCTCGGGATGGACATGCTGCGATACATCTCCCCCGAGGCGCGCGATTTCGCGCACCAGGGTGGAGGAAATGTAGGAGTTTTCCACTTCCGGCGTCAGGAAGACGGTCTCAAGCTCCGGCATCTGGGCTCGGTTCATGTTGGCCAACTGCAGTTCGTACTCGAAGTCGGAGACCGCGCGCAGGCCGCGCAGCAGGATGCGGGCCTGGCGTTGGCGCATGAACTCGGTGAGCAGGCCCGAGAAGCCGACCACTTCGACGTTGTCGTGCTGTTCCACCACCTTGCGAGCCAGGGCGATTCGGGCGTCGATATCCAGAGTCGGCGCCTTGCCGGGACTGGAGGCGATGGCCACCACAATGTGATCGAACAGGCGCGCCGCGCGCTCGATCAGGTCGTAGTGGCCGTTGGTGATGGGGTCGAAGGTTCCGGGATAAACGGCAGTGTTCATGAATCCTCCCCGTCGTCGAGCCGGCCGAAGGGGTTGTCCACGGCCAGTGAAACCGGCCGGGCATAGCCCGGGATATGGATGGCATCATCGCTGACATCGAGCTCGGGACCTTCTAGCACGCCTTCGCCGAATCGATAACGCGGTGCGAAATGACCGCGATCGGCATCGCGGAAGTAGGCGGCGGCGTTCTCCCGCGTGGTCTCGCGACGGGCCCGCCAGTCGTTCATGGCGGCCTCGCCGTGGCGGGCGGTGAGCAGGCGCTCGGTGACGCTGGGCGAGAGCACCACCCCGGTGGCGTTGTTGCCGCCGAAGCCCTTGGCGTTGATGAAGGCGGCATCCGCCTCGAAGGCCAGGGGATCGCGGAAGAAACGCAATCGGTCGGTGTGGACGTCGTCGGCCACGGCATCGAGGGTCGGGATGCCCGGCAGCAGGTCATGGGCGAAGCTGCCCAGGGCGCTGGCCAGCTGGTCGCCGGCGGCGCCACCCTGGGAATGGCCGACGAAGGCCTTGATGGCCGTCACCGGCCAGTCCTCGATGCCATGCGCCTGGGCCACCAGGTCGAAGACGTGGGATTCGGTGACGCGATTCTTGGGCGTGCTGGTGCCGTGGGCATGCAGGAAGGTGCGGTGCCGCAGGGCGTTCTCGCCGAGCATGTCGCGCACCAGCGAGGCTGCCTTGCCGAGCGTGATGTAATTGCCGATACCCGGTGCCGAGATCGAACGTTTCCAGCCGTCGGCGTTGACGAAGACATCGGGCACGCTGCCGAGGAGGTTGGCGCCGACTTCCAGGGCCAGGGCGTCGTCCATCAGCATCAGGAACTGGCTGGATTCGCCCATGGTGAAGCCGCAGTTGCGCGCGAAGGGGCGGCAGGCGCGCTGGTAGTCGGCGTCGGTCAGCAGTTCCAGGGCATCCAGGGCGCGCAGGCTGTCGTCATCGGCAAGCGCGCCCATGGCGCGAAAGCCCTCGATGATTTCCGGGGTGATCGGCGCATCGGAGGTGCCGACCATGACCACGCGGCGACGTCCGGCGCGGATGTCGTCCACGCCGAGGCGCAGGTTGTAGAGAAAGCTGGCGCAGGCGCCGAGTGCTGCGCCTGTACCGCCCACGCTGCCCAGTACATAGGCATTGAGGAAGTCGGCGGGCATCTGCCCGTAGCCCAGCGGCATCTGCTTGGAGGTGGCCCGCTTGCCGGAGACGAAGCTCTTGAGCAGCCCGCCCCAGCCTTCGTCGTCGAGCTGGCCGATGGAGTTACCGGCGTATACCGCGACTTGGTCGGGATCCAGGCGATCGCGCAGTTCATCCCAGGTCAGGCCGCTGTCGCCCAGGCAGTCGCTGGCGGCGAAGATCGCCATGGAGAGCCCGCGCGGGTGATGCACGCTGCGGTAGAAGCGGCTGGGCTCGAAGCCCGAGGGCAACTGGCCGGCGGCGCGCACCTGGGCGGGCCGGGTCTCGGGCAGCATGACGTCCATTTCGCCGGCCGGTACCGTGACCTCCATGTTCCGGCGGTCGATCTCGCGGACCTGCCAGGTCGGCGGCAGGTCGTCGGGCAACTGGCGACGGCGCACGCGAAAGGTCAGGGGCGCGTCCAGCGCGAGCGTCGCCCGGCGATTGGCGGGCAGGCCCTCGGCGTTGAAGCGGGGATCCTCGATGCGGCGGATCAGGGTGTGGTCCAGAACGCGCTGGCGGGTGCGCTCGACGAGAGTGGCGGCGTCGATGGGGTGTCCGTCGGCGTCGTGCCAGGCTCCGTCGGCCTGGGCGTCGGCCAGGCGCATCATCGCCGCCAGGCCGAGCAGGGTCTGGGCCTGTTCGTCTTCGGGCAGGGCGTCGAGCACGGTGCGGCGAAACGCCTGATGGCCCGAGGTACGGCCGGCGGGATTCACGCCGCCCATGCCCACGATCACCGGTAAGTGTGACAAGCCGGGTTCCTCGTTGGATTGAAATAGCAGGGCAGAATCATCTCTCGATAGGCCATGGATCATAGCACCCGGCCCGCCGTGGCGTCATGCCGGGCCGCTGCGCCGGGACGATGGAGACTGCTAGAATGCCCGACCGTCGTTATCGCCATCGGTTCCCTCCATGACTGCACATTCCCGCGCCATCACCTCCAATCAGCCGGGTCCCCACCGGGATCTGACACGCCGTGTCGAGCGGGCGCTGCAACATCCGCTGCGCAAGCCCGTGGCCGAACATACCCGCGAGGCCTTCGAGCGGGCCGAGCACTGGCGCGGTGCCCGGGAGCGGATGCCGCTGATCCTCGATGCCGGCTGCGGGGTGGGGCTGTCGACCCGACGCCTGGCCAGCGCTCATCCCGAGTGTGCGGTGATCGGCGTCGACCGCAGTGCCGAGCGGCTGTCGCGGGATCATGGCCCGCTGCCCGATAACGCCCTGCTGGTGCGTGCCGACCTGGTCGATTTCTGGCGGCTGGCGCTGGCCGAGGGCTGGCAGCCGGCGCGGCATTATCTGCTGTATCCCAATCCCTATCCCAAGTCGGTGCATCTCAAGATGCGCTGGCATGGCCACCCGATCTTTCCGGCCATCCCGGCCCTGGGAGGTCGTCTCGAGTTGCGCTCCAACTGGCGGCTCTACGTCGAGGAGTTCGCTCTGGCACTGCAGCAGGCCACCGGCGTCGAGGCACAGGTCGAGGCCTTCGAGCCTGAAGGCGAGCCGCTGACGCCCTTCGAGGACAAGTACCGGCGCAGCGGTCAGTCACTCTGGCGGCTGGTGACCGAGTTGCCGCATCGTCCCGAGCTGCTGCCTGTCGCCTAAGCGTTATCTGAGTCGGTGATCGCGAAACCGTTCGCCCAGGGTGCGTTGCAGCCACTGGGCGATGGGGCCGCGCCCGCTGTCGCGGCGGGAGACCGTCTCGACCTCGATGACCGGCGGGGTGCCGAGGGCGTCGCTGGCCAGATGGATGAGGTCAGCGCGAAAGGGCGGGTACTGGGCGATGTGCTGCGGCACCAGGGCCCAGCCGAGCCCCCGGGTCACCAGTTCGGCCATGGAGTAGAAGCTGTTGAGGCGCCAGAACTGGGCGCTCAGCGGTTGCCAGGCGTCACCCTCGCTGCGTGAGGCGATCAGCAACTGGCGGTGCCCGGCCAGGTCGCCCGTCGACGGGGCAACCAGCTCGGCGAGCGGATGGTGGCGTGACACGACCAGGGCCTGCTGGAGGTGGGCGATGCGGATGCCTTCCAGCAGTGGCCCCTGGTCCTGCTGGCGCAGCAGGATGCCGAGGTCGGCGGTGCGGTCCTCCACCCAACCGGCGATATCGCCCTGGGCGCCGTAGAGCAGCGTCAGTTGCAGGGCCGGATAGTGGCCGGCCAGCGCTTCCAGGGTCTCGTCCACCGGCGGCATTTCCACCAGCGCCTCGTCGATGGCCAACACCAGTCGGGCCTCTTCGCCCTGGCCGATGGCTCGGGCCCGGGACTCGAGACGCTGGCACTGGCGAATCACGGCCCGCGCCTCATGGAGTAGCGCCTCGCCGGCCTCGGTGAGACGGGGCATGCGTCCCGTGCGGTCGAACAGCTGACAATCGAGATCGGTCTCCAGGTGGGCGATGGCGGTGCTGATCGCGGACTGGGCACGACCCAGGTGGCGGGCCGCTGCCGAGAAGGAGCCGCGCTCGGCGCAAGCGATGAGGATTTCCAACTGGTCGAGGTTCCAGCGCATGATGCTCATGACCTATCTGAAAAAGAGATGGATTCCAACTGGAACCCATCATCATGATGGGCAGAATAGGGTGCCGCGTCGAGGCCATGGTGGCTCGACCGACTTGCGCTGAGGGAGGTCACGATGCGCTCCTGGAAGGAAAGGGTCACGCATACTGTGCTGTTCGAGGCAGGAGGGCTGGTCATGGTGACGCCGTTGGCGAGCTGGCTGACCGGGCACGGCCTGGGCGAGATCGGCATGCTGGCGGTGGGGCTGGCCAGTGCCGCCATGCTCTGGAACCTGATCTGGAACCGGCTCTTCGATGTCTGGGTGCCGACGCGCCGTCGCTCTCTCGTCCAGCGCATGGCTCAGGCCTTCGGCTTCGAGCTGGGACTTTTGATCATGACGCTGCCGGCGGTGGCATGGTGGCTCGGCATCGGGCTCATCGAGGCCTTCTGGCTGGATCTCGGTTTCATGCTGTTCTTCCTGGCCTACGCCATGGTATTCAACACGATGTTCGACCACGTCATGCGCCGGCGACTGGCGCGGGGGGAGTGTGGATGAGTTATGTGTTTCTCGCCCTGGCGATCATCGCCGAGGTAGTGGCGACCTCGGCCCTGAAGGCATCGGAAGAATTCTCACGCTTCTGGCCCAGCGTGCTGGTAGTGGTGGGCTATGTCACGGCCTTCTATCTGCTGACGCTGGTATTCCGCACCCTGCCGGTGGGCATCACCTATGCCGTCTGGGCCGGGCTGGGCATCGTGCTGGTGACCCTGGTCGGCATGGTGGTCTACGGCGAGCGCCCTGACCTGCCGGCGGTGCTGGGGATGGCCCTGATCATCGGTGGCGTGGCGGTTATCCAGGTATTTTCCTCATCGACGGCGCACTGAGCCGAGATACGGTCGAAACGCCCTCCATGCCCGGGTAAACTGCGGAGTCGCGCCGTTGCCCGAATCACGCTGCATGGATGCCGTCATGTTTCATCGCACGCTGAGCTGCTGTCTGCTGGTCTTGTCATTGCTGCCGTTGTCCGTCATGGCCTCGGGATTTCCACGACTCTCGTCGCTGACCGACGATGGCTTCCGCATCAGTGCCGAGGCACGCTTGCTGGGCACGGGGGATCGTGCGGACGAGACCCTGGCGAGCCTGTCGCCGACGCTTTCCCTGTCGCCGGCCTCGGTCTCCAAGGTATACACGGCCGCGGCGGCCCTCGACCGCTTCGGTCCCCAGCACCGCTTCACCACGCGCCTGGTCGGCACTGCCGAGCCCGGCCCCGATGGCGTGCTCGCCGGCGATCTGATTCTCGATGGCGGGGGCGATCCGGCGTTGACCAGCGAGGACCTGTGGCGGCTGGTGCAGCGGCTGCATCAGGCCGGCGTGCGCGAGGTGACGGGGCAACTGGTCATCAGCCAGTGGCGCTTCGGCCCGGTGGAGTGCATCACCACCGATCGCTGCGAGGCGCGTCGCCAGGTGGACAACGCCTACAGTGCCTTGCTTTCCTCCGCGGGCGTCAACTTCGGCAACTGGTGCGTGCATGTCGCCCCGGGATCGGCACCCGGCGCGTCCGCAGAGGTCACCGGCTGCGACAGCAAGGTCCTGCTGCCGGGCATCGACAACCGGGTCGACACCAAGGCCGCCGACAGCGGCACCCAGCTATCGGCACTGCGACTGACCGAGGGCGGTGGCGACGTGATGCGTCTCAGTGGCCAGATTTCCACCAACGCCCATCCTCGTGACCTCTATCGCGCCAGCGCCGATCCGGCCGACCAGACGGCGCAATTGCTGATGGCGATGCTCGAACGTGCCGGCATTCCGGTCCGTGGCGGGCATTCCACCAGCACCGTGCAGCCGCCGGGCTCGGCGCCACAGTTGGCGGCGGTGGATGGCAAGCCTCTCCAGGAAATCCTCCTGAGGACCCTCAATTACTCCAACAATTTCATGGCCGACGTCCTGGCGCTGGACATGGCGAACGGTCCGCGCCCGACCCTGGAGCAGGGCGGCGCGGCCATCGAATCCTTCGCCGCCGGCATCCCCGACCATGGCCCGCTGACGCTGCGCAGCGGCAGCGGCCTGACGCCGGAGAATCGCGCCACCGCCAGCGGCGTGAACAGCCTGCTGGCCTACATGTTCGACCAGCCGTCGCTGTTCCCCAGCTTCGTGGCCGCTCTGCAGTCACCCAGCAACGGCGTGATGCGCTTCATCCGCAAGGGGCCGGCAAGCTTCCAGGAGCGCGTGATGATCAAGACCGGCACCCTCAACGAACCGGTGCGGGTGCGCGCGATGACCGGCTACTTCCGCACCCGTTCGAATCGCTGGGGGGCCTTCACCGTGCTGGTCAACGGCACCGAGTCGACGCCGTATCTCAACTGGACGATGGTGCTGGAACGTCTTTCCGAGGATTTGGCCCAACTTATTGAGTCACACTAGGAACCCCGACCATGAAACCTGGACACACCGGCTTTCGCCATCTGGTGCATTCCACCCGCTATTCCTTCAAGGGACTCAGGGCGGCCTATCGCTACGAGTCGGCTTTTCGCCAGGAGACTGGCCTCTGCCTGGTATTGATACCGCTGGCCTGGTGGATCGGCGATGAGCCGGTGGAGTGGATCCTGCTGGTCGGTAGCTGCCTGCTGGTGTTGATCGTCGAGCTGCTCAACACCGCTGTCGAGAGCGTGGTGGATCGCATCGGACCGGAGCGTCACAAGCTCTCCGGGCGTGCCAAGGACATCGGCTCGGCGGCGGTGATGCTGGCATTGATCATCGCTGGCCTGACCTGGGGACTTCTGGTGTGGGACAAGTTCCTGGGCTGACCGGACACTTTTCGGACAGTGCCTAGTGTCAGGGGCGCCGGCTTGGTTATGCTGAGGGCATTCGCCAGCCGACGACGAGACGCTCATGGCCCTGCCTGCTGATTTCCTGCCCTTGGATGCCATTCCCGAACCGCTGACCTCGGCGCTGCGGCATACCTGGGAGCGTCTTGCCGCTTCGCTCGAGCAGGCCGACAACCTGGCCTCGATGCAGGGCCAGGAAGCCCCCAGCGAGTGCTGGACGGCGCTGTCTCCCGGGCGGCGTGAACAGTTGGCCCGGGTGCTGGCCGTTTCGGGCTTCGCCGTGGAGACGCTGGTGCGCCATCCCGACTGGCTCGCTCACCTGGATGCCGAGGGCGAGCTGGATGAAGTGCCTTCCGAAGCGACCCTGCGTGATTCGCTCGAGGAACGTCTTGAAGATGCCGAGGACGAGGCGGCCATGCACGCTGCCATCCGTCGCTTTCGGCAGGCCCGCATGCTGGGCATCGTGTGGCGCGACCTGACACGCCCCGAGGGCATCGACATGTGGCGCACCAGCGGCGCCGTGTCGCGCCTGGCCGAGGTCTGCCTGGAGGCGGCCTTGAGCTGGCTCGAGAAGCACGTCGAGCCGCGCTGGGGGCGCCCCACTGCGCGAGCCGATGGCAGCGAACAGCGCCTGGTGGTGCTGGGCATGGGCAAACTTGGCGCCGGCGAGCTCAATCTCTCCTCCGATATCGACCTGATCTTCGCCTTTCCGGAGAAGGGCGAGACCCAGGGCGGGCGCAAATCGCTGGAACATCAGGAATATTTCACCAAGCTCGGCCAGAAGCTGATCGCCGCGCTGGACGCGATGACCGCCGATGGCTTCGCCTTTCGGGTCGACATGCGGCTGCGCCCCCTGGGGGATGGCGGCCCCCTGGTCGGCAGCTTTGCCTCCCTGGCCAGCTACTATCAGGATCAAGGCCGGGAGTGGGAGCGCTACGCCATGCTCAAGGCGCGGCCGGTGGCCGGCGACCTCGATGCTGGTGACGAGCTGCTGGCGAGCCTGCGGCCCTTCGTCTATCGCAAGTATCTCGACTTCGGTGCCATCGAGTCGTTGCGTGAACTGAAGTCGATGATCAATCGCGAGGTCAAGCGCCGAGGCATGGAAGACAACATCAAGCTCGGCCCTGGCGGCATTCGCGAGGTCGAATTCGTGGTTCAGGCCTTCCAGCTGATTCGCGGGGGACGCGATACCGAGCTGCAGGTGACCTCGTTGCGTGCCGCGCTCGAACGTCTGCCGGCACTGGGGCTGCTGCCGCAGGAGGTGGTCGACGAACTCGAGCCGGATTACCGCTACCTGCGCGATCTGGAGCATGTCCTGCAGGCGCTCGAGGACCGCCAGACCCAGACTCTTCCCAAAGGCGAGATCGAACGCGAGCGCGTCGCTCTGGGGCTGGAAATGGAAGACTGGCCGGCGGTGATGGGGCGTCTCGACGAAGTCCGTGCCCGGGTGCGTCGGCATTTCGATGCGGTGATCGCCGATCCCGAGGAGGAAGCGGAGCAGGATGATGGCGCCACGGAGGCGAACAGCGGCGTCGATCTCGAGGAGTGGCGGGCCCTGTGGCGTGGCCATGAAAGCGAGGAGGAAGCCCTGGCGCTGCTCGAGGCGGGTGGCTACGACGCGGCGGCGTCCAGCCATCGTCGATTGATGGCACTGCGTCGTTCCCGTCAGGTCCAGGGCATGCAGCGCATCGGCTTCGAGCGTCTCGATGCCCTTATGCCGTTGCTGCTGGAGGCCGCTGCGGACAGTGACGCGCCCGATACTGCCCTGGAGCGCGTATTGCCGCTGATCGAGGCGGTACTGCGGCGCACCGCCTATCTGGCGCTGCTGCGCGAGAACCCGGTGGCCCTGGAGCATCTCATGCGCTTGTGCAGCGCCAGCCCCTGGATCGCCGAGCAGCTGGCGCGTCATCCCATCCTGCTCGACGAGCTGCTTACCCCGGATACCCTCTATACCCCGGCGGACAAGGAGCGCCTGGCCGACGAGCTGCGCCAGACCCTGGGGCGGATTCCCGAGGATGACGAGGAAGGCCAGCTCGAGGCGCTGCGGGTGTTCAAGCATGCTCAAGTGCTGCACGTCGCCGCCTCGGACATCGCCGGGACGCGTCACTTGATGAAGGTCAGCGATTACCTGACCTATATCGCCGAAGTGGTGCTCGAGGCGGTGCTGGCCATGGCCTGGAAGCACCTGACCCGCAAGCACGGCTTTCCCGAGCGCCGAGAGGGCGGTCGCTGCGAGCAGGTGCCGGAGTTTCTGATCGTCGGCTACGGCAAGCTCGGAGGCATCGAGCTTGGTTATGGCTCGGATCTGGATCTGGTGTTCCTGCACGATGGTGCCGGGCAGGGCAGCACCGACGGCCCGAGGCCCATCGACAACGCCGTGTTCTTCACCCGGCTCGGGCAGCGCATCATCCATTTGCTGACGGCGATGACGCCAGCGGGCAGCCTCTACGAGGTCGATATGCGCCTGCGCCCCTCGGGCAACTCGGGGCTGTTGGTCTCGAGCCTCGATGCCTTCGCCGATTACCAGCGCCGCGAAGCCTGGACCTGGGAGCATCAGGCCCTGGTCCGGGCGCGCGTGGTGGCGGGCCACGAAACCTTGAGCGAGCGTTTCGCCGAGATTCGCTGCGATATCCTCGGCAGCGAACGCGACCTCGGCGAGCTGCGGAGCGAAGTCGTGGCCATGCGCAACCGGATGCGCGAGCATCTTGCCGGCAAGAGTGAAGCCGGCAGCTTCGATCTCAAGCATGATCCGGGTGGCATGGTCGATATTGAATTCCTGTGCCAGTACGCGGTGCTGGCCATGGGGCGCGAAACGCCCGAACTGCTCACCTACAGCGATAACATGCGCATCCTCGAAACCCTGGAAGAGACCGATCGGCTGCCGGCCGACGACTGTCGCCGACTGCGCGAGGCCTACCTGGCCTGCCGCACGGCGTCCCATCGCTCGGCCCTGACGGGCGACCCGGCCCGTGGCAGTGTCGAGGACTTCCAGGTGCACCGCGATGCCGTCATCGCGGTGTGGGAACGGCTGCTCGAGCCGGCCTCATGAAACCGGCTCATCGATAAGGAAACCATCACGATGCACAAGGTCCTGGTCCTGCATGGCCCCAACCTCAACCTGCTGGGTACGCGTCAGCCGGAGATCTATGGCGACGAGACCCTGGCGGATATCGACAACGCCCTGCGCGAACGGGCGGCCCAAGCCGGCTGGGAGATCGCCTGCCGGCAGAGCAACCACGAGGGCGAACTGATCGATGCCATCCACGCTGCCCGCCTCGATGGCACCGGCGCGATCATCATCAATCCGGCGGCCTATACCCATACCTCGGTGGCGATTCTCGACGCCCTCAACGCCTTTGATGGCCGTGTCATCGAAGTACACCTTTCCAACGTCCACAAGCGCGAAGCCTTCCGCCATCACTCCTATGTCTCGTTGCGTGCCGACGGGGTGATCGCCGGTCTCGGCAGTCAGGGCTACCATGCCGCCCTGGAGGCA
Source organism: Halomonas elongata DSM 2581 (assembly GCF_000196875.2). NCBI lineage: Bacteria > Pseudomonadati > Pseudomonadota > Gammaproteobacteria > Oceanospirillales > Halomonadaceae > Halomonas > Halomonas elongata. Next base: position 3,496,641 of record NC_014532.2, on the reverse strand, counting down.
TTGATCGCGGCCGGATGAGCGACACGCCGGACCACCTCAGTGGTGACTTACGCAGATTTATAGTCCTCACGGGACGGCTGAGCTGCAAACATACTCCGAGGGCGCCTGCAGTCTGGTCTCGAAACACTACATCAGACGATCCTCAGCCGTGTCGTAGCTCGGAGCTGCACTGGGCTCCCGGGGGTAGAGAAAGTCAGGTCTAGGGGTTACCTCCTCGCGGGCTCATTCCTTGGCCTGTCCCTGGTTCTCTACGCACAGATAAGGCAAGCCCTTTGGCAGCACGCGCGAGTGATGCCGATCTCCTCCGTCAGACGCGATGCCCCGCTCAGGATAGAAACCCTCTGCCCCGAGAGATGGGAAACTGGCGCAGTCATACTGCCACTCCAGATCAGGAAGCCACTCACGCTTCCCTGCAAACCCCACTTGCCTGGTCAGGTGAGGGGGAAGACCTACGTGCCCCTGAGGGGCAGTCCCCTTTTCCCATGTATTGAGAAGAAGAAAGCGTGGAAACGAGGAATCAGAAAGGGGCGATGCTTTCCTTATAGCGATTGCTTTGTTTCTAATGTTTTGATCTTTTTTTGGGGAATATTCTGTCGAATATATATTCAATTATTTGTTTTGAATATTTATTCTTTAATGAATAAATAGCAAGGCGCTTTCCGACGCAAGAGATTGCCCGTGTAAGTCATTGATTTTAATCTTTTATTTCAAATTATTTTTGAATTCGTCCAATTTTTGTCTTGCTTTGATAATTATGCTAATGGATAAGTCGCTCCTTTTTAATTGTCCTTGACGGATAGAAGTTAATGCACAAATATTCTCCTATAAATTGATATTCATAAAGTGAATATTTATTCATTTGGAGGTATTGGATATGACACTCAGACCATTGGGGCCCGATGAGTTGGCGCAGCAATGTCGTGAGATGAGAAAGACGATCATCAAAACCATCGGCAATGCCAATATGGGGCATATCGGTGGTGACTTATCCGTAATCGATATTCTCGGGACGCTGTACTTCAACGTGCTGAAAGTTAACCCGGATGAACCGACTGCCCCCGAGCGTGATCGTTTCATCATGAGCAAAGGGCATTGTGCGGTCGCGCTGTATACGACCATGGCGCACGCCGGTTACTTCCCGGTGGAGGAGCTGTCGACCTTTGTGCAGCCCCAGTCACGACTCAACGGCCACCCTTGTAACGAGAAGCTGCCCGGTGTGGAAACCAGCACCGGCCCTCTGGGACATGGGTTGCCTGTCGGGGTGGGGGCTGCCATCGGTGCCAAGCTTCAGAAGCAGGATTGGGAGGTCTTCGTCGTCGTTGGTGATGGGGAGATTCAGGAAGGCAGCAACTGGGAGGCAGCTATGACCGCTGCTCACAAAAAGCTGGACAACCTGACCCTGATTATTGATCGCAACCGGCTTCAGCAAGGGGATCGCACTCATGACGTGACGTCGCTGGAACCCCTGGCTGAACGTTTTAGTGCTTTTGGGTGGGATGCCCTGGAGGTAGACGGACACGACTACGCGGCGTTGATCGAAGCGCTGACGGCTCCTCGCGTCGCCGACAAACCCCGCTGTCTGGTGGCTAACACTTTCAAGGGCAAGGGCGTGTCCTTCATTCAGGATCGTGTCGAATGGCACCACAAGGTGCCGTCCCCGGAGCAAGTTGAAGAAGCCCTGAACGAGCTGGAGCGAGGCGCATAACCATGTCGAATCCCGATACCATCCAACTGCATGATTGCCGCAATGCCTTCTCGAAGACCCTGGAGGCCTTGGCGGAAGCAGATGATCGCATCGTCAGCGTCTGTAACGACTCTATCGGATCAAGCAAGCTCGGAGGATTCCGCGACAAGTGGCCCGAGCGGCTGATCAATGTCGGCATTGCCGAGCAGACCTTGGTCGGCGCTGGTGCAGGCTTGGCTAACGCAGGACTGGTGCCTTTCGTGTGTGGCGCCTCTTGTTTCCTGACCGGCCGAGCGCTCGAGCAGATCAAGGCGGATATCGCGTACTCGAATGCCAACGTGAAACTCTGTGGCGTCAGTAGTGGCGTCGCCTACGGCGAACTGGGGCCAACACACCACTCTATCGAGGACCTGGCCTGGACCAGGCCGCTGGCAGGGCTCGACATCTTTGTCCCGGTGGATGACGTGGAAACGGCCGCCGTGATTCGCTATGTCGCCCAAAGCGATCGTCCGAGCTTCGTTCGTCTGAGTCGCATGGGCGTGCCTAGATTGTTGCCGGAGAATTACGAATTCCAGCCCGGTAAGGCCCAAACCCTGCGCGAAGGCCAGGACATTACCTTGATTGGCTGCGGTGTGACCGTTTGCCGAGCCATGGAAGCGGCTGAGCGATTAGCCGGTGAGGGAATTGAGGCTCGCGTGGTCAACTTCCCGAGCATCTCTCCCCTGGATGAAGAGACTATCGTCCAGTGCGCCAACGACACCCGGCATGTACTGACCATCGAAGAGCATAGCGTGCGTGGTGGAATGGGCAGCGCCATCGCGGAGGTCGTGGTCAGCAAGGCTCCCTGCAAGATGAAACTGCTGGGGTTCCCCGAGTTTGCCCCGACGGGATCGGCCGAATGGCTACTTGATCACTTCGGGATGTCGGTGAATGGCATCGTTGACTCGGCCAAAGCGCTGCTCAAGTGAGGAGAGGGCCATGACGACGTCGACCATTCTCGCTATCGACCAGGGTACGACCAACTCCAAGGCGGTACTAGTGGACTTCGGCGGGAACATCATCGCCAAGGCGCAAGTAGGGATTCCCTGCCAGTATCCTCAGCCGGGGTGGGTCGAGCAGTCAGGCGAAGGAATCGTCCAGACCGTCAAGGAAGCCATCGACGCCTGCCTCTCGGTAAGCCCTGATATTGAAGTTGCCGCTGTAGGCATATCGTCTCAGCGGGAATCTGCCATTGCCTGGGATAGTGCAAGCGGTTTACCGCTCGCCCCCTGCGTTAGTTGGCAGTGCCGACGTAGTCAGCCCTTCTGCGAGGAGCTCAAGCGCCTCGGCCTCAATGCCAGGGTCCATGAGCTCTCCGGTCTGCCCATCGACCCGCTATTTTCCGGCTCCAAGTTTCGCTGGTTACTTGATTCCTTCGACCACAGTGTCAGCCGGCATCGCGTCCGGTTGGGCAATATCGACAGCTGGCTGCTGTGGAATCTCACTGGTGGGGAAGTGCACCTCACGGATACGTCTAACGCGTCCCGGACTCAGCTGTGTGATATCTCCAGTGGCCAGTGGTCGCCAGAGTTGCTCGATGTCTTCGGTATTGATAGCGAGATGCTGCCGGAGATTCGTCCTTCGAGTCATATGTTTGGCAAGACCCGTGAGTTCGGGTCGCTCAAAGCCGGGATTCCGATCATGTCCATGATCGGTGATTCCCACGCGGCGTTATTCGCCCAGGGTGGTTTTCGTCCCGGTATCGTCAAGGCGACGTACGGAACCGGATCCTCAGTGATGACCACGACCCAGGACCAGCCGATACGCGCCGAGGGTCTGGCGACGACGGTGGCTTGGGAAACGCCGGAGCAGCGGGTATATGCCCTTGAAGGCAACATCACGGTGAGCGCGGCGATATTGCCTTGGACCGCGAAGCTTCTGGGCCTCGGCGGCTCTGTCGATCGCCTGGCCGAACTCGCAGAGTCGGCCGACGGCGAAGGTCAGGCGATCTTAGTGCCGGCCATGGTGGGGTTAGGGGCGCCGCGCTGGGTCGGTGATATCACTGGGCTTCTGGATGGGCTGACCTTCAATACCGAACCTGCCGATGTGGCACGAGCGGCCTTCGAGTCGATCGTATTCCAGATCAAGGATGTCGTCGATGTCATGCGATCTGCCGGTCAGCGTCATGGGCTGCCGCCACTTACGGCGCTCAAGGCTGATGGAGGGGCCAGTGCCAACGGATGGCTGATGCAACTTCAGGCGGACACCTTGGGAATCATGGTCCAGAGAGCTGCTCAAGCAGAACTTTCAGCTGTCGGGGCGGCATTGCTGGCAGGCCTTGAACTTGGAGTCTGGCCGACGCTTGAGGCACTGGAGGGGGTGTTGTCGACTTTTGATACATTCGAAGGGCTCGGTGTGGACCAAGATATTCGCCATCAGGCGTGGATCAGGTCTGTGGAACGCACCCTCTCTCAATCGAAAGGCTAGGTAGGAGAAGACGATGAAGCCCGAATTCGAACTGCGTTTGGCGACCAAGGTGGCCCACTTGTACTGGGTGGAGCAGATGCGCCAGGTTGATATTGCCTCACGGTTAAACCTGTCTCAGGCGGGCGTATCACGCTTGCTGCGTCGGGCGCAGAAGGAAGGCATCGTCGCCATTAGTATCAAACCGCCCGAAGGTACTTATCACCTACTTGAAGAGGAATTGTGCGCCAAGTACGGGCTCAGCGAAGTCGTAGTAGCTGCCTGTCCTGACAACAGCGAGAACGCCATCTTGTCGAGCATTGGCGAGGCGGCGGCACAATATCTGGAATCCACCTTGCGCGAGAGCGATCGGGTGGGGATTTCAAGCTGGAGCTCAGCCCTTGTGGCGCTCTCCGAGCACCTTCCCAAGAGTGGGTCGCTGAAAGCAGAACGTGTTGTTCAGTTGATGGGAGGCATGTCGCACGATCGTGCGGAGCATCTTGCCGAGAACTTGACGCTGCAGTTGGCCAATCGATTGAGAGCTCGGCCGGGCTTTATGCACGTAGCAGGTATCACCAGCAGCCCCGAGGCGCGAAAGGTGATCTGTGAAGAGCCTTATGTGCGCGAGACCATGGCGCTGTTTGATGAGCTCAGCATTGCATTAGTTGGTATTGGAACGCTCGAGCCATCAAGGTTTCTTGCCAGAAGTGGAAATACCTTCTCCAAGGAGGAGCTCTCCGACCTGGCCAGTTGGGGGGCTGTGGGTGATGTCTGCTTGAGGTTCTTTGATGACACCGGCGATTTGGTTACGCACTCTCTCAACGACAGAGTAGTGGCGATCTCTCCAGATAGCTTGAAAAGTATTCCCAGGGTGGTGGGCCTGGCTGGCGGCCAGCAGAAAGTGCCGTCTATCCGCGCAGCAGCCTTGGGTGGCTGGATTCAAGTGCTGATTACTGACAGCTTTACTGCCGAAGCGCTGTTAGATACGGAAGGTTAATCGAAGTTAAAGCCTATGGAATGGCTGTTAGTGCCGATGAGACTTTAAGTCTATTTCAAGTAAGGAAGATGAAATGAGAAATTTCGATAATCAGGTGGTAGTTGTAGCTGGTGCTGACAGAGGGATCGGTCTTGCTATGGCAACTCGTTTCGTCGATGAGGGAGCGAGCGTTGCTATGGCATCTAATCGCCGGGAAATCCATGATGTCGCTCGTGATCTTGAGAATCGAATAAAAGAGGAAGGCTTGCCTGGCACCATTATGGCGGCTGAAGTCGATGTTACGAAGAGTGAGCAGGTCGATCAGTTTTATGGCGATGTCAACAAAAAGTTCGGGCACATTGATGTTTCCATCCAGAATGCGGGTGTCATTACGATTTCACGGCTGCAAGAGCTGTCTGAATCCGACTGGGATAAAGTGCTGGACGTTAATACCAAGGGCGTCTTTCTGTGCTGCAAAGCAGCCCTCCGATATATGGCCGAGGCCGGCAAAGGGGCGCTGATCAATATGGCTTCAGGTCAGGCGCGTCAAGGTTTCGTCTATACACCTCATTATGCCGCGAGCAAATTTGGAGTGTTAGGTATCACGCAAAGCCTCGCGCGTGAGTTTGCTACTTCCGGTATCACCGTTAATGCGATCTGCCCCGGAATCGTAGTAACCGATATGTGGGATTACAACGACAAGGTCTGGGGCGAACTCCTGGGAGATTACCAGCCTGGTGAGTTGATCCGTGAATGGGTTGAGAGTATTCCCATGAAACGTGCGGCATCACCAGAGGAGATTGCAGGTACGGCGGTATTCCTGGCCTCAGAAGATGCTCGTTATATAACTGGCCAAGCGATCAATGTCGATGGCGGACTCATAATGTCTTGATTGATAGGGAATGCTGAGATTTATATAAAAAATAAAGGGGCGCGAAATGGCTACAGAATATGATATGTCGTTAAAGCATGGTGTTGACTTTAATTTTTCGCTGAGCGGTAAAGTGATATTGGTTACTGGTGGTCTGGGAGGAATTGCCTCGGCGGCCAATGAAGCCATGCTCGATAAAGGGGCAAGCATCGCCATTTTCTATCCGGGCTTTGAGGCTGATCGGGTAGAAGAAGTATTGGTCAACTTTCCGGAGGAGCGCGTTCGGGCCTGGTCCTGCGATGTTACACAAGAGGACCAAGTCGAGCGCTGTGTAGAAGAAGTAATCGATCACTTCGGTGATCTCCACATCTTAATCAATGCCGCCGGGACCATCACCCTAAATCCGGCCGAAGAGGTCTCACTGCCGGAATGGCAGCGCCAGATTGATGTCAACCTTACCGCTCCCTTTCTGTGCGCAAAAGCTGTAGGCCGGTATCTTCTGAAGAGTGGTCATGGCGGTAAAATTATCAATATCGCCTCCCAAGCCGCGACGGTCGCCATCGATCAGCATTGCGCATATACCTCAGCGAAAGCAGGACTGATCGGCATGACGAAGAGCTTGGCAAAAGAGTGGGGGCCTCATGGCATTACGGTAAACAGTATTTCACCAACAGTTGTTCTGACTCCTATGGGCGCTGCTGCCTGGTCTGGCGAGAAAGGTGAGCGCATGAAATCGATGATTCCAACGGGGAGGTTTGCTTATACGGACGAGATTGCAGCCAGCATCTTGTTTCTTGCCACGAATGGAAGTGACATGATCAATGGTGCGGACCTAGTAGTCGATGGCGGCTATACCATTTGGTAAATGTAGCCATTGATAAGCTTCGAGAAAAAGTCAAAAAGCAAGTATCAGCCAGCACTAGAGAAAAGGTGACAACAATGATCGATTTATCGCCAAAGTCCGTCGCTCGTGTTCTTTTTTCGTTAATCATTACCACTTCTGCCTTTAGCATGGGCATGCAGTCGGCCATCGCTCAAGAAGACAATGAGTCTGATCAGGGCGACATTGCCATTCTCGTGAACTCTCTGGACAATCCGTATTACACAGCGGAGGCTAATGCCGCCAAGGAGCAGGCCGAGGAGCTCGGGTACTCCACCCGTGTGCTATCACATAATGAGGATGTCAATCGCCAGCGTGAGCTGATCAGCTCAATCGTTGCTCAAGGGGTTGACGGCATCATCCTGGATAATGCCGACTCGTCATCAAGTGTCGCAGCGGTACGTTATGCTACCGAGCGCGATGTTCCAGTAGTGCTCATCAATAGGGAAATTCCTGAAAATGGCATCGCTATCTCACAACTGTCGCACAATAACGTTCAGGCAGCCTCTCAAGTGGCACAGAAATTTATTGAGCAGGTTGGGGAAGAGGGCACTTATGTCGAGCTGACCTGTAATTTGGCCGATAATAACTGCGTCACTCGTTCTAAATCCTTCCACCGTGTACTGGATCAATACCCCGACCTGAAGATGGTCGCTCGTCAGGATGCAGGTGGCGAACTGCTTAAGGCCAAGCAGGCCATGGACTCCATCCTCCAGGAGCATTCTGACATCGATGGTGTCGTTGCTGGGAATGGCCCGGTAGCACTGGGGGCGATTGCATCCATCAGAGCATCTGGCAACTCTGACATCACCGTTGTCGGCATCGATGGCAGCAACGATGAACGTGACGCGATCATGGCCGGGGATCTCTATGCCACTTCCATGCTTCAGGCTCAGGAGTTGGCGCGTGAGGGGGTTAAGCAACTCGACCAGTATCTCAAGACCGGCGACACCGGTAAGCCTGAGCGTCAGTTGTTCCGTGGCATCCTTGTCACTCAAGACAATGCCGAACTGGTTCAGAACTTTGAGTACCAAAGCCAGTAACTGGCATGTGGAGTGGTGAGATCCACCACTCCAGTTCAGAGAGTTAGTGACGACCGGATGGCCATATGAATAAGTCAATAAATCTGCCGAGGGCATGTCTTTTCATAGCATTGGCGATTGTGATGTTTTCGACGCTTAGTGGTTTCAAGCTGGTGTCAAATGATGAGCTTGCATCCATTCTCGATGACGGAGACGCTATCTCGATCAATGCTGAAGAAGTCATGCAAGACAATATCATTCCATGGGCAGCTTCTAAAGCGGCTCCTCTGGATGTTGTGTTGTCAGCGATTGATTCAGAAGGGTTTCAATCGGCTTGTGAGCAATATGGCGTTCAGCAAAGCCAAGCATTCCCCTGCACCTTTTGGGTTCATGTCTCCGATGCCGTGGCGTCCGTAGATACCTCCTCACGTGTTGGGAAAATCAACTTGGGGAATGTGGGGGATAAGAGCATTTCCTTGCTGATTGGCCCTGTAATTCCTGGATCTTCTGTTCGGGATGGGTATCCAGAGCTTGGTTATGCTGATTTTGCCAATCAAGATCAATTTGCAACTTTTGGTGATGAGCTTAACGACCAAGTCATCTCAATCGTCGAAAGCTTCGGCAATGTTGATAGTGGCGATACAGTAGAGGCTATCGGAGCCTTTTCAACTTGGGATGGTATGGGTAATACGGTACAAATCGTCCCGGTCGCACTGAATCGCGTCAATGGCGAGTGATATGCCAACGAAGGCGAAACAATATCACTCCGACTCGGGGAGGGGCAGCGCCATGAACACAGTGGAAGACCAACATAAATCAACCGCTGAACAAAAAATCGGGGCGACATCAGAACCTTTGGTTCGAGTAAAGAATGCTACTAAACGTTATCCCGGGACCGTGGCTCTGGACTCAGTAGACTATGAAGTGTACCCCGGGAGCGTAAATGTTCTGATCGGAGAAAACGGTGCAGGTAAATCAACTCTCATGAAGTTGCTAGCCGGTGCCGAGCGTCCAACCGAAGGTGAGATTCTCGTCAAAGGAAAATCGGTTTATTTCCATGGTGTGCGAGATGCAGAGAAATCCGGTATAGGGATTATCTTTCAAGAGCTAAATCTCTTCCCCGATATGAGCATAGCCGAAAATCTTTTCATCGGTAATGAGATACGCCATGCCGGTACGATAGATACCCGTGCACAATATCGTAAGGCTAAGCAGTTGCTCGAACGTGTGGGCCTGGACATCGACCCTGCTACACGTATCGGCGATCTTTACGTAGGCCAGCAACAGCTTGTCGAGATCGCCAGGATGTTGAGCCGTGATGTTGATGTCCTGATCATGGATGAGCCTACTTCTGCCTTGAGCCTGACAGAGGTTGAGGTCCTGTTCGGTATTATTGAATCGCTCCGTCAGGAAGGGGTTGCCGTCATCTACATCTCTCATCGTTTGGAAGAGATTATGAGAATTGGTGACCACATCACGGTACTCCGTAACGGTCGTATTGTCGGTGTCGATCTTGTCGAAAATATTGACATTTCTTGGATCGTTCGTCAGATGGTGGGAGGCGAACACAAGATTTTCGACTACCGTCCTCGGCAAATCGGAGAGCCAATACTGAGGGTCAAGGATCTGAGCCTGAAACGGATCAATGGCACCTTGGCTCTTGATAAGGTCAACTTTGGTGTTGGCCGTGGAGAGATCATTGGTATTTATGGCTTGATGGGTTCTGGTAGAACTGAGCTGATGGAGGTTCTGCTTGGCCTGCATCGGAGCGCGCTGGGCGACATCGAGTTCGATGGAAAACCGTTAGCCAAGGCTAAACCGGCCAACCGAATCAAGGCCGGTATAGCACTGGTGCCAGAAGATCGACAAACGGCTGGGATGATTCAGCCCATGTCGGTTCGTGACAATATGACACTATCCAGTATCGGACGCTGCTGTTCCCGTTTTCTAGGCTTTCGCATGATTCGTGGAAAAGTGGAAAAGCAGCAGAGTCAGAGCATGGTCTCAACACTTGGCATCAAGGTGTCAAATGATACTGACTACATTACCACGCTAAGCGGTGGCAATATGCAAAAGGTCATCATCGGGAAAGCGCTGCTTACCGAACCGCGTGTCCTATTATTCGATGAACCTACCCGTGGGGTGGACGTTGGGGCCAAGGCCGATATCTACCGTGCCATGAATAATATCGCCGATCAGGGCGTTGCCATTATCTATACCACTTCAGAACTGGATGAGGCTCTGGCGGTCTCCGATCGCATCTTGGTTATGGCGTCGGGGCAGATTACTGCCGACCTACCACGCGACCAGGTGGATCGTGACATCATCACTCAAAAGGCGTCACCTTCTGCTGCTCGAGAGACAGCCGCTGCTCAGCAAGGAGCTCGATCATGACAACCGCTACCGATTTGTCTACGCATGACCTTTCGCATCATAGTAAGAGTTTCCAGGCATCCTGGGTATTGCTTCAGATATTGAAGCTCAGGATTTTCGTGGCACTGTTTGCAGTATTGCTGTATTTCTCATTAACGGTGGATAATTTTCTGACCATGAACAATATGCTGATCATGGCTCAGCATATTACAGTCATCGGTATCCTTTCCATTGGTATGACGCTGGTTATCCTGACGGCAGGTATCGATCTTTCAGTCGGCTCAACAGTGGGGTTCAGCGGGATGGTCTCCGGTTTCCTGCTGATGAATGGGATTCCACTAGGGGACTACACGCTGTTTTTGAGCGTACCAGAGGTCATCTTGTTAACGTGTCTTGTCGGTGCCTTTATCGGCTATATCAATGGCGCCCTCATTACCTATCTCAATGTGGCCCCCTTCATTGCAACTCTAGGGATGCTGTATGTGGTGCGTGGTGCGGCTCTGCTGTTCAATGATGGAGGTACCTTTTCCCAGCTCCAAGGGCATGAAGAACTGGGTAACACGGGATTTTCCTTTTTAGGGAATGGCAGTCTACTTGGTATCGGTATCCCGGTATGGTTGCTTTTGATCCTGACGCTGGTTACCTGGTTTGTTAGCTACAAGACACCATTCGGCCGCTATGTCTATGCGATAGGTGGTAATGAGAATGCCGCTATATTCTCTGGTCTCAGAGTTCGCAAGATAAAACTGTGGGTCTACGTCTTTTCCGGGTTTTGTGCCGCTATCGTTGGCCTTGTCATCACCTCTCAGCTGCAGACGGGGCATCCGATGACGGGCGATACCTACGAGCTGCGTGCCATCGCGGCAGTGGTTCTGGGGGGTACCGCACTGGCCGGTGGGCGTGGTTCTGTCATTGGTTCGGTCATTGGTGCATGCGTCATCAGTATTCTCAACGACGGCATGGTGATGTCTGGTGTCAGTGATTTCTGGCAGATGGTCATCATGGGGCTAGTCATTATCATTGCGGTCGTCATTGATCAATTGCAGCAGCGTCTTCAGAAGCGCGTCATGGTCACAACGTAATACATCAATTAATGTCAGGATTTTTTGGGATTGGTGCTCCAAGGTTCGATCTTATCTGTGGTTGCAGTGACTACCTGGATGATAGTTGCGGTATGAGCTCTAAGAGTTTATTCGGTTCTAAAATTGTCAACTGACTGATCCCGCCAGAAATCTTATCACTTGGGGCGCAGCACGCCCCAAGTCACAACTTGTATTGTCAGGAGCCTATCATGTCTTCCCAACTTGATGCCTTGAAATCCCTCTCCTTGGTGGTCGCCGACACCGGCGACCTGGACGCCATACGGCGCTACCAGCCCCAGGACGCCACCACCAACCCGTCCTTGATCCTCAAGGCCTTCGACATGCCCGGCTATCAGCCGCTGATCGAACGGGAACTGGCCGCACTCCCCGCCCAGGGTGACAAACAGGAGCGCGCCGCCCGGGCCGTCGATCACCTGGCCGTGGCCATGGGCAGCGAGATCGCCGGCGTGGTCCCCGGGCGCGTCTCCACCGAAGTGGCCGCCCGACTGTCCTTCGATACCCAGGCCAGCATCCGCAAGGCCCATGAGCTGATCGAGCTCTACGCACAGCGCGGCATCGGTCGCGACCGGGTATTGATCAAGCTGGCCTCGACCTGGGAGGGCATCCGTGCCGCCGAGGTACTGGAGAAGGAAGGCATCAACTGCAACCTGACGCTGCTGTTCAGCGATGCCCAGGCCCAGGCCTGCTTCGATGCCGGCGTCTTTCTGGTCTCGCCCTTCGTCGGTCGGGTCACCGACTGGTACAAGAAAGAAAGCGGCCGGGATTTCACCCCCGAAAACGACCCCGGCGTACAGTTCGTGCGCGGTGTCTGCGAACGCGTCAGCCAGGGCGGCTATGACACCGTGGTCATGGGGGCCAGTTTCCGCACCGCCGACCAGGTCCTGGCACTCGCTGGCTGCCCGCGGCTGACCATCTCGCCGGCGTTGCTCGAAGAGCTGGCCACCACACCGGGAACCGTCAAAGCCAAGGTGCTCATGACACGTAACGGCGGTCCGCGTCCGACATCGCTCAGCGAGTCCGGCTTCCGCTGGGAGCACAATCAGGATGCCATGGCCAACGACAAGCTGGCCGAAGGCATTCGTCGTTTCGACGAAGACCAGTCACGCCTCGAGCAACGCATCGCCGACCGCCTCTGATCCAGGAGTCCCCATGCCATCCCGTTTCGAACTGGCCAATGCCATTCGCGCCCTTTCCATGGATGCCGTCCAGAAGGCCAACTCCGGTCACCCCGGCGCCCCCATGGGCATGGCCGATATCGCCGAGGTCCTGTGGAACGATTTCCTCGTCCACAACCCCGCCGATCCCCACTGGCCCGACCGTGACCGCTTCGTGCTCTCCAACGGCCACGGCTCCATGCTCCTCTATTCCCTGCTGCATCTCTCCGGCTACGAGCTCGGCCTCGAGCAGTTGCAGAACTTCCGCCAGCTGCACGCCAAGACCGCCGGCCATCCCGAGTACGGCTATGCGCCGGGTATCGAGACCACCACCGGCCCGCTGGGCCAGGGCCTGGCCAACGCCGTCGGCATGGCCATCGCCGAGCGCACCCTGGCCGCCCAGTTCAACCGCCCCGGCCACACCATCGTCGACCATCACACCTACTGCTTCGTCGGCGACGGCTGCCTGATGGAAGGCATCTCCCATGAGGTCGCCTCCCTGGCCGGCACCCAGCAGCTCGGCAAGCTGATCGCCTTCTACGACGACAACGGCATCTCCATCGACGGCGAGGTCGAAGGCTGGTTCACCGACGACACCGCCAAGCGCTTCGAGGCCTACGGCTGGCACGTGGTGCCCAATGTCGACGGCCACCAGCCCGACGAGGTCAAGGCGGCCATCGAGCTGGCCCGCCAGCACAGCGACAAGCCCAGCCTGATCATCTGCAAGACGGTGATCGGCTTCGGCGCACCCAACAAGCAGGGCAAGGAGTCCTGCCACGGCGCGGCGCTGGGCGAGGACGAGGTCGCCGCCGCCCGCGAGCAGCTCGACTGGCCGCATGCGCCCTTCCATGTGCCGGAGGACATCTACCAGGGCTGGGACGCCAGCGAGGCCGGCCGCACCCGCCAGGCCGACTGGCAGGCACGGTTCGAGCGCTACGCCGAGGCCCATCCCGAGTTGGCCCGCGAGTTCCTGCGCCGCCAGAAGGGCGAGCTGCCCGCCGAGTTGACCAGCGAAGCGCTGATCGAACAGGCCCAGGACAAGGCCGAGACCACCGCCTCGCGCAAGGCCTCGCTGGCCTGCCTCAACGAGCTCGGCCCGCAGCTGCCCGAGCTGCTCGGCGGCAGCGCCGACCTGGCGCCCTCCAACCTGACGGTCTGGAACGGTGCCAAGGTGATCGGCCCCGAGGGCTCGCGTGAGGGCGCGCCCGACGGCAACTACCTGCACTATGGCGTGCGCGAGTTCGGCATGGCCGCCATCGCCAACGGCATCGCCCTGCACGGCGGCTTCGTGCCCTACACCGCGACCTTCCTGATCTTCATGGAGTACATGCGCAACGCCGTGCGCATGGCCGCGCTGATGGGCGTGCGCAGTATCTACGTGTTCACCCACGACTCCATCGGCCTCGGCGAGGACGGCCCCACCCACCAGCCGGTGGAGCAGCTGACCACCCTGCGCAGCACGCCCAACATGTCGACCTGGCGCCCCTGCGATGCCGTGGAGACCGCCGCGGCCTGGAACGCCGCCCTCAAGCGCCAGTCCGGCCCCACCGCCCTGGTGCTGTCGCGTCAGAACCTGCCGCATCAGGCCCGCGACAAGCAACAGCTCGCCGACATCCAGCGCGGCGGCTACATCCTCAAGGACAGCGACGGCACGCCGGAGCTGATCCTGATCGCCACCGGCTCCGAGGTCGGCCTGGCCATGGACGCCGCCGCGGCGCTCGGCGAGAAGGGCCGCCAGGTGCGCGTGGTCTCCATGCCCGCCACCGACGTCTTCGACGCCCAGGACGCCGAGTACCGCCAGCGGGTATTGCCCGCCGAGGTCGGCAACCGCCTCGTCATCGAGGCCGGCCACCCGGATCTCTGGTACAAGTACGTCGGCCTCGAGGGGCGGGTCATCGGCATGACCACCTTCGGCGAATCCGCCCCGGCCGGCGACCTGTTCAAGCACTTTGGCTTCACCGTCGACAACGTCGTCGACGAGGCCGAGCAAATGCTCGACGACGCCGAGGACTGAGCACGCCTGGCCGCTCAGGAAAAATGAAAGGGCGCGGCCAATTGGCCACTGTTCTCAGGGCGGGGTGAAAGTCCCCACCGGCGGTGATGGCGCCCTTCCATTCAGTGAAAGAGAAGGCGTGCACAAGCCCTCGAGCGTCCGGCATCGGTACTACGACGAACCGAGGACAGCAAATTCGGTGAGATGCCGAAGCCGATTGACCTGCTTCTGGCAACTTTATCGAGGAAGACCATGAAGCAGTCGAGTTCTCGGTAGTGCTGGCCCCATCACTTCCATGAGCACACCACCCACACGGCGTTCTACCACGAGCACTTCCTGACCAAGGGCAATGAAGTCGCGGACGCCTGCGCCCTGACCCTGGAGAACCTGAGTCAGGCACGCAATCTCTACGTCTAACTCTAGGATATATAAGCTTTCAACCCCGTACATTGAAGTGCCCTCAATAGATGGGGCACTTCAACTTGAGACTGAACCTGTGGCTCATGATATAGCGTCTTTTGCTCTGCTGGTGATAGCTTGCCGGTGGATGTCCACAGCCGGTCCTTTACTTGGGCCGCGAACGCTAGGAGCTTCATGTACCATCATGGATCATGCTTTCCAGCTAGCCGGAGGACAGGGCGAACAGGCCGCTATGCCGCATCAGCCACAGTACCAGGCTGATGGTCACGAAGTAGCTCAGGGTGCAGACCATCAGAGCAGCGGTGGTGACGCCGTCCAGCCCGTAGCGTTGGCCGAACAGGGGGTAGACGCTGATCATCGGCGCGCTGGCGAACAGCAGGGCGCCCGTCAACAGCGTGGGGTCGAGGTCCGGCAGTAGCAGGAACATCCCGAAAACCGCCAGTGGGTGCAGTACCAACTTGCCGATGGCGAGCTGCCCCAGGTCTTGTGCCATGCCATTCACGCGCAGACCGTGCAGCGTGCCGCCGATCACGAACAGCGCTGCGGGGCCCGCAGCGCTGGCCAGCATGTCGATGGCCTTGGTGAAGGGCTGAGGCAGCGGAATGTTGATCGAGGCCAGCAGGACGCCGATCAGTAGCCCGATGAGAACCGGGTTGCGTGTCAGGTTGAGGAAGGTTCGGCGCAGTGTCTTGTGCAGGTCGTTGCCAGTCTGGTGGCCGAGCTCGGCCAGAATCAGCGCGAGCGGAATGATCAGCAGGTTCTCGATCACCATGCACAGGGCCAGGAAGATGGCGGCGGGTGGCCCGAGCACCATGGAGGCCACCGGGTAGCCGATGAAGCCACTGTTGGAGGCCGACATGCCGAGCGACAGTATGGCGCTGGTCCCCAGTGGGTGGCGCCTGACTTTCAGGCTGATGGCCAGCCCGAGGCCGAAGACCGCCAGCGAGCCCACGCCATAGGCCAGCAGATAATGAGGATTGAAGACCTCGGCCAGGGCATTCTGCGTCAAGGCCCGAATGATCAGGGCCGGCAGGGCGCAGTACATGACGAAGATACCGACGCCCTGAAGCTGTTCTCGCGAGATGATGCGGCCGGCTACCGTCAGGTAACCGAAGCCGATCAACAGGAAAATGGGCGTGGTGATGGCGAGGATATCGAGCAACCGGGCCTCCTTGCCGTTGCGTGGTGGATCAGGTGAACAGCCGCAGCAGCGAGTCTGGAGCCTGGCCTGTCAGGTCACGCGTGACGCTCAGCTGACATTGGCCTGGATCAGTTGCACCTTGTCCCGCAGCAGCGGCAGGAATGACCGTGTCAGGGTGTCGAAGTCGATGCGCGCGGCATTGGTGCTGATGTTGATGGCACCAAGCAGCTTGCCGTTGGCATCGAAGGCCGGTACTGCCAGGGAGCGTAGTCCCGGGTCCAGTTCCTGGTCGACGATGCTGTATCCCTGTTGGCGTACCTGCTCGATGCAGTTGCGCAACTGGGCCGTATCGGTGATGGAACGCTCGGTATGCGGCTCGAGCTTCACCTGTTCGAGATAGCGGGCCAGTTCGTCATCCGGCAACTGCGACAGCAGTACACGCCCCATCGAAGTATAGGCCGCCGGCAGGCGCGTTCCGACCGACAGCGTGATGGCCATCAGGCGATGCTTGGCGGAAGAGCGGGCCACATAGATCACGTTGTCACCGTCCAGCACGCCCATCGATGAAGACTCGCCGATTTCATCGGTGATGTCCTCCAGGTATTGCTGGATCACCGAACGGTAGTTGTTGGCCGACAGGAAGGCATACCCGAGTTGCAGTGCCTTGGGAGCAAGCTCGAAGTGACGTTGCTGCTTGCGAACGTAGCCCAGGGCATGCAGCGTCAGCAGGAAACGGCGAGCACGGGCTCGGTTCATGTCCGTCTTGGCGGCCACCTCGCTCAATGTCATGCGCGGGGTTTCGTCATCGAAGGCCTGGATGACTTCCAGGCCGCTGGCCAGTGCCGTCACGAAATCGCGATCGTCGGGTGTCAGAGTATCGTCTTGCATGGGGCTGTCTTCGCAGGTGGTTCATGTCGGCTTGCTAGGTCGCTCGCCCTCAATCTAGCATAATTGTTCGAATTGCGAACACCTGTGCGACTTATGTCAAGTGATGAGCCGATCCGCCCCGAGAGTCGGCGGTTCCTGCCAGTGGAGAGCCTGCCATGCCCGACGCTTTGATTCAGCATCCCTTCATGAGCCAGAGCGGTCTGGCCGCTTCCCGCGACGAGGACTTCGTCCGGGCCATGCTGGCCTTCGAACTGGCCCTGGCCGAGACCCAGGAGGCCGAGGGTGCCATTCCCGCCGATGTCAGCCGCCGCATGCGGGCCTGCCTCGAGAGCCACGATTTCGACCCGAGTGCAATAGCCGAGGGTGTGGCCAGCGGTGGCAACGCCGCCATTCCTTTCGTCAAGGCCGGACGAGCAGCGCTCCCCGATGACCTCAAGCCGTACTGGCACCTCGGTGCCACCAGTCAGGATGTGGTCGATTCGGCGTTGATGATCCTGCTGATGCCACGCCTGGAACGTCTGGATGCCTTGCTGGCGCGTTGTCGTCGGGCAGCGCTGCCATTGATGGAGGCCCATGCCCGGACGCCCATGGTCGGGCGTACCCTGATGCAGCAGGCGTTGCCGATCACTTTCGGCGTCAAAGTGGCCCATTGGGCGTTGGGGCTGGAGCAGGCGCGCCGACGTCTCGCCACCCTGGCCGAACCGGGGTTGCCCGTACAGTTCGGTGGGGCCGTGGGGGTGCATTCCGGCTGGGAGACTCTGGGGCTCACCGTCATGGACGGCCTCGCCGAGCGTCTGGGCCTCTCGGCACCGGTGCTGCCATGGCATACCGACCGTCAGCCGATCCATGCTCTGTCGACGGCCTTCGATGGCGCGGCCGGGGCCGCCGAGAAGCTGGCGCTGGACGTGTCGCTGATGACCCAGACCGAACTCGGCGAGGTGGCCGAGCCCGCCGGGGAAGGCATGGGCGAGTCGTCGTCCATGCCCCATAAGCGCAACCCGGTGCGTTGCGCGATGATCCGGGGCGCCTGTCGTCAGATCCATGGTCACACCACGGTCATACTCAATGCCACGGCCCAGCCACTGGAGCGCGGATTGGGCGAGTGGCATGCCGAATGGGCACCACTGCTCGACAGTGCGCTATTGCTGGAGGGCGCCCTCGAACAGGCTGCCGTGCTGCTGGAGGGGCTGGAGGTGCATGGCGAGGCCATGCAACGCAATCTCACGGTGACCGGCGGCGCGATCATGGCCGAGCCGGTCACCAGGTTGCTGACGCCTCACCTGGGGACGGAACAGGCCAAGGCCCTGGCCGCGGAGGCGGCGGAGCAGGCACGACAGCAGCGGATCCCGTACGCCGATGCGCTCGAGGCGTTGATGGCGTCGCGTCATGGTGAGCTGTCGGGCGAAATCGGACGGGCGGATCTCGAGGCGGCCACGGATCCGGCGTTATACCTTGGTAGCAGCCAGGCACAGGTGGATCGCGCTCGGGCTTGGTTGGAAGATCGCTAATATACTGAAACTCAAGTGAAATGAGCGTCCTGAACGGGGGCAGGGAACACCTGCCCCCGTTTTTCGTGCGCGTTTGACGGGCCGGGGCTGGCGGATTATTTTGTTCGTATAACAAACCTATGTTCGTACAGCGCACCTTGCCGAGTGACGAGTCTCGGTGCCCATGAGGCGTTGCGACAAGCGCCGGTGCGCGATTCAACCAGAGGCAAACCATCATGGCCGAGATCCTCAGCCTGCATGATGCGGTGGCACGCTACGTCGAAGACGGCGCCACCGTGGCCATGGAAGGCTTCACCCATCTGATTCCCTTCGCTGCCGGACACGAGATTATTCGCCAGGGCAAGCGCGATCTGACGTTGATCCGCATGACGCCGGACCTGGTCTATGACCAGCTGATCGGTGCCGGTTGCGCCAGGAAGGTGATCTTCTCCTGGGGTGGCAACCCGGGCGTCGGGTCGTTGCATCGCCTGCGTGACGCCGTCGAAAAGGGCTGGCCGCACAAGATCGAGATCCTCGAACACAGCCACGCCGCCATGGCGTGCGCCTTCGAGGCCGGTGCCGCCGGGCTGCCGCTGGCCGTGCTGCGCGGCTACGTGGGCAGCGAGCTGCCCCGCGTCAACGACCAGATCAAGTTCATCGAATGCCCCTTCACCGGCGAACGTCTGGCCGCCGTGCCTTCGGTACGGCCGGACGTTTCCATCGTGCACGCCCAGAAAGCCGATCGGGCCGGCAACGTGCTGGTCGAGGGCATTGTCGGCGTGCAGAAGGAGGCCGTGCTGGCCGCCAGGCACAGCATCGTCACCGTCGAGGAGATCGTCGACGACCTCGAGGCGCACCCCAATGCCTGCGTGATTCCGGGCTGGGCGATCGATGCCATCAGCGTCGCCGAGAAGGGCTCGTTGCCGTCCTACGCGCATGGCTACTACCCGCGCGACAACCACTTCTACAAGGAGTGGGACGCCATCGCGCGCGACCGCGATACCTTCACCCAGTGGATCGAAGACAACGTCATGAACGCAGGGGGTAATGCCTGATGAGTTCTGTCGACAATCACCCGGAATACACCTCCTCCGAGATGATGACCGTCACGGCGGCGCGCGCCCTGGAAAATGGCACGACCTGCTTCGTCGGCATCGGGCTGCCGTCGGAGGCAGCCAATCTGGCGCGGCTGACTCATGCCCCCGATGTCGTGCTGATCTATGAATCCGGGACCCTGCAGACCAAGCCGGACGTGTTGCCGCTGTCCATCGGCGACGGCGAACTGTGCGAGACCGCGCTGACCACCGTCTCGGTACCCGAGATGTTTCGCTACTGGCTGCAGGGCGGCAAGGTCGACGTGGGCTTTCTGGGCACCGCCCAGATCGATCGCTACTGCAATCTCAACACCACCCTGATCGGCGATTACACCGCACCCAAGGTGCGCCTGCCGGGTGGTGGCGGCGCGCCGGAGATCGCCACCAACGCCGGTGAGGTGTTCATTACCCTCAAGCATTCCAAGCGCACCTTCGTCGACGAGGTCGACTTTGTCACCACCCTGGGCTTCGGCCGCGACGGCAAGGGCCGCGATGGCGTGCCCAACATCGGCAAGGGGCCGACCCGGGTCATCACCGACCTGTGCGTGATGAAGCCGGATCCCGAGACCAAGGAACTGGTGGTGGTGTCGCTGCATCCGGGCGTGACCGCCGAGCAGGTCCAGGAGGCCACCGGTTGGGAGATCCGTTTCGCCGAGACGTTGGAGAGCACACCGGTACCCAGTGCCCGCGAGCTCGACGTGCTGCGCGAGCTCAAGGAGAGGACCGCTCGTGCCCATGGCGGCCAGTAAGAGCGGCGTGTTCTAGAGGCGAATTTCAGGAGATCAGTGAATCATGAGTGACGCTTTCATCTGTCATCCGCGCCGCAGTGCCATCGGCCGCTTCGGCGGCACCCTGGCAAGCGTGCGCCCCGACGACCTGGCCGCCGATATCTTCAAGGCCGTGCTGGCGCAGGCGCCCGGTCTGGCTCCCGAGGCGATCGAGGAAGTCTTCATGGGCTGCGCCAATCAGGCCGGTGAAGACAACCGCAACGTGGCGCGCATGTCGTCGCTGCTGGCCGGTCTGCCGCCTTCGGTGCCCGGCACCACGCTCAACCGCCTGTGCGGCTCCGGCATGGACGCGGTGGGCACGGCCTTTCGCGCCATCAAGGCCGGTGAAATGGAGCTGGCACTGGCCGGCGGCGTGGAGTCCATGTCCCGGGCTCCCTACGTGATGGGCAAGGCCGAGACCGCCTTCGCCCGTGGGCAGCAGATCGAGGACACCACCATCGGCTGGCGCTTCGTCAATCCGTTGATGAAGAAGGTCTACGATACCCACTCGATGCCCGAGACCGCAGAGAACGTGGCCGAGCAGTTCGGCATCTCGCGTGAGGACCAGGACGCTTTCGCCGCGCGCTCCCAGGCCAAGGTCGCCGAGGCCCAGCAGGCCGGTCGCTTTGCCGAGGAAATCGTTGCCATCGAGATTCCGCGTCGCAAGCAGGAGCCGCTGGTCTTCGACACCGACGAGCACCCGCGTGCCGGCACCACTGTCGAGAAACTCGCCAAGCTGCCGACGCCCTTCAAGGCAGAAGGCGGCAGCGTCACCGCGGGCAACGCCTCCGGCGTCAACGATGGGGCCGCCGCCATGCTGGTGGCCAGCCAGCAGGCTGTGGAACAGTATGGGCTCGAGCCCATGGCGCGGATCGTCGGCATGGCCACCGCCGGCGTGGAGCCACGCATCATGGGCTATGGCCCGGTGCCCGCCGTGCGCCGCCTGCTGGCGCGTACCGGCGTTTCCCTCGACGAGATCGACGTCATCGAACTCAACGAAGCCTTCGCCGCCCAGGCACTGGCCTGCATGCGCGATCTCGGGCTCGAAGACGACGACCCTCGGGTCAACCCCAACGGCGGCGCCATCGCCCTGGGCCATCCGCTGGGTATGTCCGGTGCGCGGCTGCTGATGACCGCCGCCCACGAACTGCAACGCACCGGCAAGCGCTATGCGCTGTGCACCATGTGTGTCGGGGTGGGGCAGGGCATCGCCACGCTGATCGAGCGGGTGTGACCAAGCGCTGGGCGAGTGGCCAATGCAAGCAATAACCAACTTTTCCGTACGGGTCGTTCAGCGTTATCTGCCGAGCGCATTCGTTCTGGCGGTAATGCTCACCGCCATCGTCTTTGTACTGGGGATGGCCGTTGGCGGAGAGTCGCCCCAGAACATGGCGCATTACTGGGGCGACGGCTTCTCCAACCTGTTCACGTTCGGGATGCAGATGACCCTGGTACTGCTGACGGGATATGTGCTGGCGCTGACGGCGCCGGTGCAGCGTCTGCTGACCGGATTGACCCGGCAGGCCAACACGCCGAAACAGGCGTTGGTGCTGACGATCGTGGTGAGCTTCGTCTGCTACTACCTGAACTGGGGGTTCGGGATGGTGGCCGGCGCCATCCTGGCCCGGGAGATGGGGCGTCGGGTCGCCGTTCACTTTCCGCTTATCGTGGCCGCGGCCTACGGGGGAGAGTTGGTGCGCGGCCCTTCGTCTTCCATCCCGTTGGTCATCGCGACGCCCGATCACTTCATGGAGGATGCCATCGGTATCGTGCCGGTGGCCGAAACGCTCTACTCTGTCTGGAACATGGCGCTGACCGCTGGATTACTGGGCCTGCTGGTGCTGTTTTTCATGTTGCAGAAACAACCTGACAAGATCGTCCGGCTGAGAGTGGACAGCGAGGACGAGCAAGGGAAGACGGCAGTCGACAAGTCGCACCAGACGCCGTCGGATCGGATCGAGAACAGCCGCTGGCCGACACTCTTCATGGGGCTTCTGGCGGCGGGCTACTTGCTGAACAAGGTTGTTGCGCAAGGATTCAGCATCAATCTGAATACCATCATCCTGGTCTTTTTGGCCCTCGGGCTGCTGCTGCACCAAAATCCGGCGAGTTACCTGCACGCGGCCGAGAAAGCGGTCCATGCGGCGCGCGGTATCATCATCCAGTTTCCGCTCTATGCGGGGATCGCCGGCATGATGACCAGCGCCGGCCTGGTCACCCAGTTCTCTGAGGCCATCATCTCGTTCGCCACGCCGGCGACCTTCCCGCTACTCACCTTTCTGTCCGCGGGTGCCGTGAACTTCTTCATCCCGTCGGGCGGCGGGCAGTGGGCCATTCAGGGGCCCATCATGATGGAAGCGGCCGCGGCATTGGGGGCTGATCCGGCGCAAACCATCATGGCGTTCACCTGGGGAGATGGCTGGACCAATCAGATCCAGCCCTTCTGGGCGCTTCCGCTGTTGGGTGTAGCGGGCCTGTCGGCACGCGACATCATGGGATACCTGGTGATCTGGTTGGGGATTTCCGGCATCGCCATTGTCAGCACTTTCGTCGCATTGGCCGTATTCGGCTAGTTCCGCTTTCAAGCAAGGAGTCAGTCATGGCTTTTATCAACGTCAACGGACGCAACGTTGCCTATCGTCTGCTGGGCGCCGAGGCCAATCCGCTGGTGATCCTGGCGCATCCGCTGGGCATGACCCAGGCGGTGTGGGACGACGTTCTGCCGGCATTACTGCCGCGTTATCGGGTGCTGACCTGGGATCTGCCGGGCCATGGTGCCAGTGAGGCCTGGCCAGCAGATGGTGGCGATATCACCCCGGCCGCGCTGGCCGCCGATGCTCTGGCGCTGGTTGAGCGGGCCGGCGACACGCGCTTCCACTTCGTCGGCACCTCCATCGGCGGCGTCATCGGCAAGCAATTGCTCTCCGAGCATGCCGATCGCTTGTTGTCGGCGGTCCTGACCAACACCGGGGCGGTGATCGGCAACGCCGAGCTGTGGAACACACGAGCGGGCCGGGTGCGCGACGAGGGCCTGGCGGCGTTGTCCGGAGAGATCGTGCCGCGCTGGTTCGCTGCCGACCTGATCAAGCGCGACCCGGCGCTGGCAGAGGGCTGGCGAACCATCATGGGGCGTGGCGATGCCGAATCCTATGCCCGGCTCTGTGAAATGCTCGGTCGCACCGACTTCCGCGGCAAGCTCAAGGCTGCTTGTTCCCAGCCCGGGGGAGTCGACGTGCACCTGCTTGGCGGGAGCGAGGATATGGCGACGCCGCCCGAGACTCTGCAAGCCCTGGCGGCCGAGTGCGGCGGTGCGCCGCTGGAGATCATCGAGAACCTGGGGCATGTGCCTTCGGTGGAGTTTTCCGAGGCGCTCGCCAAGCGACTGCTGCTGTGGATGGCCCCGGATCGCTCCCGGGTCGGCGAGCAGGGCGTGGCCTATGCCGAGGGACTCGAGACCCGCAAGCAGGTGCTGGGTGAGGCGCACGTGGCGCGCTCGACCGAGAACGCCACTTCGCTGGATGCCCCTTTCCAGCAGATGATAACCCGCCTCGCCTGGGGCGAACTGTGGGGCAACGGCGACCTGACCCGGGCCGAGCGCAGCATGATCACCACCGGCATCCTGGCCGCCCTGGGACGCGAGGAGCTGGAGCTGCATCTCAAGACGGCCAAGCGCATCGGCCTCAGCGAAGCCCAGCTACGCCAGGTGCTGATGCATGTGGCGGTCTACGGCGGTGTGCCGGCGGCCAACCACGCCTTCGCCTTGGCCAAGCAACTCGGCTGGGGCGAGACCCGGGAATGAGGACACGATCGGCCGTGTCGGGGGCGTGGCGTTGGATAGTCGGACACAAACGGGAGGCTGAGGTGTGTTGAGCCCGCGTATCAAGCTGCGCCATCTCCAGGCTTTTCTCGAGGTCGCCAAGCATCGCAGTTTCGCGCGTGCCGCCGAGAGCCTGGCGATCACCCAGCCCGGGGTGTCCAAGACCATCCGCGAACTCGAGGACATCCTGGGAACCGAGCTCTTCGCGCGTGGTGCCCAGGGCGTGGCGTTGAGCCAGTCGGGACTGACGTTCTTGCGTCATGCCGGGCCGGCGATCCGAACGCTGGAAGAAGGCATCAGCGCGGTCGGCGATGCCCATCAGGGCGCGCGCTGGTTGCGCGTGGGGGCGCTGTCCACCGTGGAGAGCCGGTTGCTGCCCATGTCGATTCGGCGTTGGCAGGCCTCCCAATCGGCGGATCGGGTCGGCGTCAATGTGGTGACCGGCCGCAGTGCCTTCCTGCTTTCTCAACTGCGCCTCGGTGAACTCGATCTGGTGGTGGGGCGCATGACCGAGGCGCGCGAGATCCGCGACCTGACCTTCGAGCATCTCTACTACGAGCCGTTGGTGCTGGTGGTGCGTGCCGGCCATCCCCTGGCCGGTATCGAGCCGCTGGCACCCAGTCGGCTGATCGAATTCCCCTGGGTGATTCCGCCGCCGCAGACCACGCTGCGCCAGCAGGTCGACAGCTTCTGCGTGCGCCACTCGCTGGACTTGCCCGTTCAACTGCTGGAAACCCTGTCGCTGCCGATCAGTCACCGTTACACGCAGGATGGCGACGCTATCTGGGTGGCCCCGAGAGAAGCGGTGATCGACGATCTCGAGGCCGGCCGTGTCGTCGAGCTGGCGCTGCGGCTGGAACAGCAGGGCGGTTCGGTGGGGTTATGCACCAACGCCAGCATGGAGCCCTCGCTGGCGCTGGAAGGATTCTGCGAGGTACTGCGCGAGGTGGCTGCCGAGTCCATAACCACTAGGTTATGACCTCTCGCCGAGACGTCAATTGGCAGCCTGACGGTCAGCCGCCACACTGCGATCATTGGCCGACGAGCCGCCGGGTGCGGTGCGTCGCCTTCTGTCAGCCAGCAAGAGACACCAAGATGCAAGACGATAACAAACGCTTCGTGGAGCGCGACCGTGACTGGCATCCACCGGCCTATGCCCCCGGCTACAAGACCTCCGTGGCTCGTTCGCCGAGCCAGGCGCTGGTCAGCCTGCAGACGTCCAGCGTCTCCGAACTGACCGGGCCGGATTTTCGCCAGCTGCGCATGGGGCCCCATGATAACGACCTGCTGATGAACTTCCGCGAGGACCCCGCCCTGGCAGGAGCGGCGGGCCTGCCGGTGGGCGAGCGCATCATCCTGTTCGGCCGGGTGGTCGATCAGTTCGGCAAGCCGGTCCCGCATACCCTGGTGGAGATGTGGCAGGCCAATGCCGGCGGTCGCTATCGCCACAAGAAGGATGGCTACCTGGCACCGCTGGACCCCAATTTCGGTGGCGTGGGGCGTTGCCTCACCGACGAGCAGGGCTGGTATCGTTTTCGCACCATCAAGCCCGGCCCCTATCCGTGGGGCAACGGCATCAATACCTGGCGCCCGGCGCACATCCACGTGTCGGTGATGGGCCCATCGATTTCCACCCGTCTGATCACCCAGATGTATTTCGAAGGTGACCCGCTGATTCCGCTCTGCCCGATCGTGCAGACCCTCAAGGACCCCGAGGCCGTCGAGACCATGATCGGCCGTCTCGACATGGCGCGCAGCCGTCCCATGGACTGCCTGGCGTATCGGTTCGACCTGGTGGTACGGGGCGAGCTTCAAACCTACTTCGAGAATCAGTGAGGGGAGCCGAGACCATGCGACAGCCGAATTCCCAGCCTTGCAGCGAGCTGATGCTGCGCGAGACCGCGTCCCAGACTGCCGGGCCCTATGTGCACATCGGCCTGGCCCTGGACGTGGCTGGCCTGCCCGAGCGCGATGAGGAAATCTGGAGCCGGATGGCCAAGCCCGAGGCCGAGGGTGAGCATATCGAAGTGATCGGCACCGTGATCGACGGAAATGGCGATCCGGTGCGCGATGCCCTGCTGGAGGCCTGGCAGGCCGATGCCAGCGGGCAGTATCAGCCGGCGTTCGACCTGCAGAAAGCGTTCAACAGCTTCGGCCGGACCGCCACCACTGCCGAGGGCAACAGCGAGTGGTCGCTGACCACCATCAAGCCCGGTCCCGTGGCCCGCGGCGACGGCAAGGTGATGGCTCCGCACATCAACCTGGCGGTCTTCGCCCGAGGCATCAACATTCACTTGCAGACCCGTCTCTATTTCGAGGACGAGGTCGAGGCCAATGCCGCCTGTCCCGTGCTGGGTGCCATCGAGTCGCCGACACGTCGCCAGACCCTGATCGCCAAGCGCGAGGAAGTCGACGGCAAGGTGCGTTATCGCTTCGATATCCGCCTGCAGGGCGAAGGCGAGACGGTGTTCTTCGATTTCTAGACGCCCCGCTTCATGAGCGAATGCCACGGTAGTCATCGGGCCCTGCGACGGGGCCCGAGCGTTTGCATGGCTGCCCTGGTCTCCCGATCCGGCCATGTGCGCTGTGGCCCGCGGCGGCTCAGCGAGATGTGAGGCGGCAACGCCGGGGAAAGCAAGCAGGTGCCAGGCATGCCCTTGGCGCCGAGAGCCCTCTCACCCTCCTTTTCTGGCCTGGATGATCCGATCCAGGGTATCCAGCAGCCACCGACGCTCCTCTTCCGACAGGAAGCTGTCGAAGGCCGACTCGCCTTCATTCACCTGACGGTCGAGGCGCTCCGTGAAGGCCTTGCCTTTCTCCGTCAGGTACAGGGCGTAAGAGCGGCGGTCATGTTTCGATTTCCGGCGTTCCACCACCTCCATGCCTTCCAGCTTGTCGATGGCCGCGACCATGGCGGAGCGGTCCACATCCAGGGCGTTCGATACGGCCGTCTGGGTGAGCCCCGGGTTGTGGTAGACGATAGCGAGGATGCCGAACAGCCCCGGGGTGATGCCCTCCTGAGCGCACGCTTCGGAGAAAACGTCGAAGTAGACCAGTTGGGCGCGCCTCAGCTTGTAGCCGAGGCGCGACTGCAGCATCGAGTAGTCGATTCCGTTCTTGTCGTCGCTGTGCATGTGGCTGTCCTGATTGCTGTAGACCAATGTTTAATACTAAGAATGTTTATGTGGTAAACAATTTGTGGAAGTCTTTAAGTCCATGCTACCAAGGCGTCGACGCCCGGGGTAGGGCAGGTCGACCCTTCTCGACAATGACCATAATGACAGGGTGCGATCATGTTAGATTCCTTCCGCGATGTCCGTCTGGGAACGGCGACTGCCCACCTGGCCCGTCGTGATGACGGGGTGCAACTGCTGCGCGTCGAAGAGCCGCTCGGCGAATATCCGGAAACCCTGATGGGATGCCTGGATTACTGGGCGGCGGTGGCGCCCGATCGGTGTTTCGTGGCGCAGCGCGACGGGGCGGGCGAGTGGCAGCGGTTGAGCTATGCCGAGACCCTGACCAGGGTTCGCTCCCTGGCCCAGGGGCTGCTCGATGCGGGCCTGAATGCCGAACGTCCCTTGGCTATCCTCAGCGGAAATTCCGTCGAGCACTTGTTGCTGGCGATGGCGGCCATGTACGTGGGAATCCCCTATGCGCCGATATCCCCTGCCTATTCACTGGTCAGCAAGGACTTCGGCAAGCTACGTCATATCACCGACTTGCTGACCCCGGGCATGGTGCTGGTCGACCAGGCGGATGACTTCGCCGCTGCCCTGGCGGCGGTACAGGTCGATGACGGTACCTGCCTGGCGCTGGAGCCCGGGTCGATCTCCGGTGCGCGCGCTTTCGCCGAGTTGCTGGACACACCGGTGAGCGAAGCGGTCGATGCTGCCCATGCAACCGTCACTCCCGATACCATCGCCAAGTTCCTGTTCACCTCCGGTTCCACCGGCATGCCCAAAGGGGTCATCAACACCAATCGCATGCTCTGCGCCAACCAGGAGATGCTGGCAGCCCAGATGCCCTTCCTGCGCGACGAACCGCCGGTGCTGGTGGACTGGCTGCCCTGGAACCATACCTTTGGCGGCAACCACAATATCGGCATCGTGCTCTACAACGGCGGTAGTCTCTATATCGACGATGGCCGCCCGGTACCGGGCGAATTCGATAAGACCATCGCCAATCTGCGCGACATTGCGCCGACCGTCTACTTCAACGTTCCCAAGGGCTTCGAGATCCTGGTCGACCACCTGAAGCGCGACGACGCTCTGCGCGAAACCTTCTTTTCCCGTCTCAACCTGATGTTCTTCGCCGCGGCGGGGCTATCCCAGCATATCTGGGACGAACTCGACCGCCTGGCCATCCAGACCCTGGGCTGCAAGGTAGGCATGTTGACCGGCCTGGGGGCGACCGAGACGGCGCCTTCGGCCATGTTTGCCTCGCTGGAAGAATCGCAGTCCGGTGTGGTGGGGCTGCCGGCGCGCGGGGTCACGGTCAAGCTGGTGCCCAACGGCAGCAAGCTGGAGTGCCGGGTGAAAGGGCCCAGCGTGATGCCGGGCTATTGGCGTCAGCCCGAGGTGACGGCCAGAAGTTTCGACGACGAAGGCTTCTATTGCCTGGGTGACGCGGTCAAGTTCATTGACCCGGCCGAGCCTCAGCGCGGCATGCGTTTCGACGGGCGTATCTCCGAGGACTTCAAGCTGGATACCGGCACCTGGGTCAGCGTGGGCCCGTTGCGCGCGCGAATCATCGAGGCTGGAGCTCCCCATGTGAAGGATGTGGTGATCGCCGGACTCGACCGCTCCTATGTCTCGATCCTGATCTTCCCGGATATGCCGAAGTGCCGCGAACTGGCGGGGCTGGGCAACGGGGCCGAGAATGCCGCGGTGCTGGCCAGCGAGCCGGTGCGCGAACGTTTCCTGCAGTTGTTGCGTGACCTGGACAGCGAGAGCACAGGCAGCGCCAGCCGGGTACGGCGGGCGATGCTGCTTGCCGAACCGCCGCGCCTGGATGCCAACGAGGCCACCGACAAGGGATCCATCAACCAGCGGGCCGTGCTCGAGAACCGGGCAGATCTAGTGGACGCGCTCTACGCCGTCGAGCCTTCCGAGGATGTGCTTCGACTCGATTGAAACCGGGCCCGATGAGGACTACATGCTGACCCACTCTCATGTCCGCTCCATCGAATGGGGTGACTGCGACCCGGCGGGAATCGTCTTCCATCCTCGCTACCTGGCCTACTTCGATCATGCGACCTGTTTGTTGTTCGCCAGGGCCGGCTTCGACCTGACGACCCTGCAGGCACGTTTCGGCGTGCTCGGCTACCCGGTGGTCGATCTGCACAGCCGTTTCACGACGCCCTGCCGCTTCGGCGATGAGGTGCGTATCGAGACGCGAGTTGCCGAGTTCCGCAACAGCAGCTTCGACGTGCACCACCGCCTGTATCGCGGCGCAGACCTGGCCGTGGAGGCCACGGTGACTCGTGTCTGGGCGGGGCCGCACCCGGACGACCCGCAGCGTCTGCAGGCCCGGCCGGTACCGGAGGCAGTGAGAGTGGCGCTGGGAACGGAGTAGAGCGCGGTAGGCCTTGCCTGCGGGGTCCTTGTCAGGTCGATCGGACAGCAGGCCCTTGCGGTATACCAAAGTCTGGTATCGGGAGTAGTGGTGATCTGGACTATAATCCGAAACAAGATAGATGTGTAAATCTATTGTTTTTATACACAACAATTACAAATTCGCTAAATCGCTGAGGTGATCCATGATGCATCGTTCCTTGCTCACGCCCCTGGTCATTGCCGTCTCCCTGGGGAGTCTGGCGTTCGCTGGCCAGGCCCAGGCCCGAGACCTGCGCATGGCGCCTGGGGTGCCGCCGGCGCATCCGGCGTATGACCCGATGTTCACCGAGTTTGCCGAGCGGTTGGCGGAAAAGACGGACGGCGAGCTCACGGGGAATCTGCTGGGCACCGAGGTGGCCAACATCGGCAACATGCGCAACGCGTTGCGCAGCGGCATGGTGGAAGTGGGGCTCTTTCTGCCGGCCTACTTCCCGGCCGATCTGCCGGAGTTCAACCTGGTGGGCGACCTGGCGCTTCTTGGCACGAATCCGCATGCCATGGGAGCAGCGATGACCGAATATATCGTGACGTGCGGCGAGTGCCAGCAGGAGCTCAAGAAGCTGGGCATCGTCTATACCAGCTCCCATGCGTCGGACCTGTATCGGATCCTCAGCACCGAACCGGCCAGTTCCCTCGACGATCTCCAGGGGCTGCGCATGCGAGTCGGTGGTCCCCAGTATTCCCGCTGGGCGGAGGCGATGGGCATATCGCCGGCCTCCATTCCGGTGGGCGAGCAGTACGAAGCGCTCTCGCAGGGCGTGATCGAGGGCACCATCGCGTCCGTCGCCGATATCATCTCCTTCCGGCTGGATGATGTGCTGAACCATATCACCGACATCCAGCTCGGCACTTTTCACAGCACCATCTCCCACGCGGTCGGTCAGCAGGCCTGGGACTCGTTTTCTCCCGAGCAGCGTAAGGCGGTGGTCGAGTCCTCCGTGGAAGCCAGTGCTGCCATCACCCAACGCTGGGGGTACGAGATGGCAGATGAGGCTCGGGAAATCGCCCAGGAAAGCGACATCGAGATTCTGGAGCCCGATCCCGAATTGCTGGATGCCACCGAAGCCTTCCTCGAAGAGGACCTGACCTACGCCGCCGAGCAGGCCGAGAACCGCTATGGCGTCGAAGATGCGGCGTCGAAGATCGAGCGCTTCCAGGGCCTGGTGGAGAAATGGACCGGTATCGTCGAGGACGTCGGCGAGGAGCCCGAGGCGGTCGCCGAGGCCATGGAGCGCGAGATCTGGAGCCAGGTGGACTTTTCCTCCTACGGCACCTGATGTCATGCCCGGAGGCCGGAATTTGCCGGCCCCGGGACCGCCGAGGACGCAGGAGGCGAATTCATGGCCGTGTTGTACCGCTTGACCAACCGGGCCGCCGTCGGGCTGGCGCTGCTGGGCACTGTCGGCATCCTGCTGATGGTGATTCACATCACCCTGGATGTGGTGCTGCGCTCGACTCTGTCGGTGTCGGTTCCGGCGACCGTGGAGCTGGTGACCCGCTATTACCTGATCACCATGGCACTGCTGCCCCTGGGGTGGGTGGAGTGGCGGCGTGAAATGATAGCCGTCGAGGCCCTGGAAGGACTGATGGGCCCTTGGCTGGTGCGCCTGTCGGATGTCCTGGTGTCGTTGCTGTCGGCGGCGATCTATACCGTCCTGGCCGTGGCGACCTGGGGCAAGGCCATGGAGCAGTACGACATCGGGTCCTATGTGATGTCGCTCAACTTCCCCATGCCGGTCTGGCCGACCTATTTCGTGTTGCCCCTCGCCTTCGCCCTGGCGGCCCTGGTCTGCCTGGTTCGCTTGCCCTTCCTGGCGGGAGGCGCGCCTTCGTCTCCCGAATCCCAAGGAGGGAAGTGATTCATGTCCGTCACTGTCGGCGTCTATGGCCTCATTGCCTTGTTGGTTCTGCTGGCCCTGCGTGTACCGGTCGCCCTGGCCTTGATCAGTGTCTCGATGGGAGGCATGAGCTTGATGCTGGGCTGGGATACGGCCATCGGCATGCTGTCCTCCGCACCCTATGAGTTCATCGCCAAGTGGACGCTCAGTGCGGTGCCGATGTTCTTGCTGATGGGCTTCGTCTGCTTTCATGCCGGGCTTACCAAGGGGTTGTTCAATGCCGCCAAGGTCCTGTTTCGCTGGCTTCCCGGCGGCGTGGCGATCTCGAGCATCGTCGCCAGTTCGGGCTTCGCCGCGGTAAGCGGCTCCAGCGTTGCCTGTTCGGCGGCCATGGGGCGTATCGCCATTCCCGAAATGGTCAGCGGCGGCTACAAGCCGAGCTTCGCCTGCGGCACCATCGCCGCCGGAGGCACCATCGGCGCGTTGATTCCTCCGAGCATCCTGATGATCGTCTATGGCGTCTTTGCCCAGGTTTCCATCACCCAGGTGTTTCTCGGGGGCATCACCATTGGCCTGCTGACGGCACTGAGCTACAGCCTGGTGATCCTGACGGTCAGCTGGTTGCGGCCCGACATCGTGCCGCGTGAGGCCGTCGGTGCCCGGGAGGTGGGAGCCCGCGAGGCCCTGGTCGATATCTGGCCGGTACTGGTGCTGGGGGTGCTGGTATTCGGCGGCCTCTTCTCGGGGATCTTCACGGCCACCGAGGCGGGGGCGGTCGGTGCCGCTGGAGCGATCCTGGTCGCCCTGGCGCTCGGGCGCCTGAATCGCCAGTCGATGAAGGCAGCGCTGCTCGAGACGCTGTCGACGACCTCGGCGCTTTTGATCATCGGCGTCGGGGCCAGCATGTTCACCCTGTTTCTCAGTCTGAGCGGGCTGGCAGGCCAGGTGACGGGCATGGTGACCGGCTGGGATCCCTCCTACCTGGAACTGATGCTGGTGATCGTCTGCATCTATCTGTTCCTGGGGCTGTTCATGGAGCCCTTCGGCGCCATGTTGGTGACCCTGCCGGTGTTGCTGCCGGTCTTCGAGCTCTATGACGTCAGCCTGATCTGGTTCGGGGTGTTGCTGGTCAAGCTGCTGGAAATCGGCATGATCACCCCGCCAGTGGGCATGAACATCTTCGTCATCAAGGGTGTCGCGGGCCAGTACGCATCGCTGATGGATATCTTCAAGGGCGTCGCGACCTTTCTGGTCGCCGACATCCTGGTGGTGGCCCTGGTGATCTTTTATCCCCAGATCGTATTGGTGCTGACCGGCGGCTGACCGTGCCGTGTGGCGGAGTGTCTCGAAGTGTCACTGCATTTGTTTGTTATATAAACAATATATTTTAAATGGCAACTTTTATGCCTGAGGAGCCCACAGTGAACAAGGTGATCGACAGCCAGACCGCGGCCGGCCTGATTCGCGACGGTGACACCGTCGCCTGGACCACCGCCGGAATGTGCGGTTTCGCCGAGGCGGTGGCCACGGCGCTGGAATCGCGCTTCCTCGAGACCGGCGCCCCTCGCGACCTGACGCTGGCGCACAGTTGTGGCTGTGGTGATGGCAAGGACCGCGGCATGAACCACCTGGGCCATGCCGGCCTGGTCAAGCGGCTGGTCAGCGGCCACACCGGCCAGGCACCGCGCATGGGCGAGCTGATCCGCGAGAACCGTATCGAAGGCTACCTGTTGCCGCAGGGTGTGCTGGCGCATCTATGGCGTCACATCGCCGGTGGCAAGCCCGGGGTGCTCAGCAAGGTGGGGCTCGGTACCTTCGTCGATCCGCGTCTGGACGGAGGCAAGGCCAACACGGCGGCCGAGGAAGATCTGGTCAAGGCGGTCGAACTCGAGGGCGAGGAATGGCTGCTCTACCGCACCTTCCCGGTGGATGTGGCGGTGATCCGCGCCACCACCGCCGACGAACGCGGCAACTTGAGTCTGGAGCGCGAAGCGCTCTTCCTCGAGCAGCTCTCCATGGCCCAGGCGGCGAAGAACAGCGGTGGCATCGTCATCGCTCAGGTGGAGTACCTGGCCCGGCGGGGCAGTCTGCACCCGCAGCGGGTCAAGGTGCCGGGCGATCTGGTGGATCATGTGGTGGTGGCCGAGCCCGAGCAGCACATGCAGACCATCTCTACCGGCTACAACCCGGCCCTTTCCGGAGATCTCAAGGTGCCGCTGGGCGGCATCGCGCCGATGCCGCTCGATCCGCGCAAGGTGATCGCCCGACGTGCCGCCATGGAGCTGGTGCCGGGCGGCATGGTCAACCTCGGCATCGGCATGCCCGAGGGCGTTTCCAGCGTGGCGGCGGAAGAGGGCGTCAGTGACCTGATGACCCTGACCACCGAACTCGGCACATACGGCGGTGTGCCGGCCAGTGGTGGCGATTTCGCCACTTCCTACAACGCCGAGGCGATCATCGATCACGGCTACCAGTTCGACTTCTATGACGGCGGTGGCCTGGATGTCTGCTTCCTGGGACTGGCCCAGACCGATCACGAAGGCAATCTCAACGTCAGCAAGTTCGGCGACAAGGTGGTCGGCCCGGGCGGCTTCATCAACATCAGCCAGAACGCCCGCAAGGTGGTGTTCTGCGGCACCTTCACCAACGGCGGAAACGTGGCGGTCGAGGACGGTCGTCTCGTCATCCGCCAGGAAGGACATCGACGCAAGTTCGTACAGCGCGTCGATCAGATCACCTTCAGTGGCCGTTATGCCCATGAGACCGCCAAGCCGGTGCTCTTCGTCACCGAACGATGCGTCTTCGAGCTGATCGACGGCGAAGTCACCCTCACCGAGATAGCGCCTGGCCTGGACGTCGAGCGCGACATCCTGGCGGCCATGGATTTCGTGCCACGCATTGCCGATGAGCTGCGCGAAATGCCGATGGAGCTTTTTCAGCCCCGCTGGGGTGGCCTGCGCGCGCGGTTGATCAACGACTGAGCCGTCGGACCACGTCTCCGTATTTCCCCTTCGAGGAGTCGAGCATGTTCAAGAACGCCTACATCCCCTATGGCGGTTACTACTCCAGCCCCTTCTGCAAGTGGATGGGCAGCCTGGCCAACGTCAACTCCATCGAGTTGGGGGCCGCCACCAGCAAGCGGTGGTTCGCCAGTCGCGACATCGATCCCGCGATCATCGACTACCTCTATCTCGGGGTCTCGGTGGGCCAGAAGTCGATCTTCTACGGCGCTCCCTGGGCGGCGGCTCTGATGGGAGCCGGCCAGGCACCGGGTCAGAACATCACCCAGGCCTGCGCGACTGCGACCACTTCGGTGTTCAATGCTGCCCTGGCCGTGGAGGCCGGCGGCTTCGAGACCACCTACTGCCTGCTCGCCGACCGCACCTCCAACGGCCCCCACACCATCTGGCCGAATCCTGCCGGGCCGGGCGGCGAGGTGATCGCCGAGAACTGGAACATGGACAACATCGCCGCCGATCCGGCCACCGGCAAGGACATGTTGACCACCGCCGAGAATGTGGCCCGTGAGCATGGCTTCTCCCGTGACCAGGCCGATGAGCTGACCCTGCGTCGCTATGCGCAATATGGCGAGGCTCTGGCCGATGAGCGCGCCTTCCAGCGGCGTTACATCTTCCCGGTCGAGGTGCCGGTGTCACGCAAGGAGACCCGGCTCGTCGAGGCCGACGAAGGCGTGATGCCGACCACCGCCGAAGGGCTTGCCAAGCTGCGCACGGTGCAGCCGGAAGGCATTCATACGTATGGCACCCAGACCCATCCGGCCGACGGCAATGCCGGGATCATCGTCACCTCCCGGGAGCGGGCCGCCGAGCTAAGCACCGACCCCAGGATGGCGGTACAGGTGGTGGCCTACGGGCATGCGCGTACCAAGCCGGCCCATATGCCCATGGCACCGGCCGCCTCGGTGCAGCGCGCGCTGGATCAGGCGGGCCTGTCCCTCGACCAGATCAAGACGATCAAGAACCACTCGCCGTTCATCGTCAACGACCTCTACCTGGCCAAGGCGCTGGGCCTCGATGCCGAGACCTTCAACAACTACGGCACCTCGCTGGTGTTCGGGCATCCCCAGGGCCCGACCCTGGCGCGCCTGCTGATCGAGGCCATCGAAGAGACCGCCCTCAAGGGTGGTGGCCATGCCCTGGTGACTGGCTGCGCCGCCGGCGACTCCGCGGCGGCGCTGATCGTCAAGGTGGGGTGAAGCGTTTCCGGTGATGCAGACCGGGAAGCCCGCCAAGGAACTCGGCGGGCATAGAAATGAAACGCCAGGGAATGGAAATCGCACGATGCTTATATCGGATTTCAAGTCTCCCTGAGGTTTGGGATCTCCATTATTAAAACAATGCGGAGATACAAATGAGAGTAAACAAGAACAAGATTGTGCTGGCGATTGCGCTTTCTAGCATTTCCTGCAATAGCTATTCACTTGAGCTTGGAGAGTTTGATGGAACCAAGGTCAGTATTGGCGGATATATCAAGGCGGAAGGTATATTTACCGATCCCGATGGAGGTGATCGTTATTTCGATTCCAGTGCCCGCCAGTCAAGGGTCAACCTGAAGATCAACAAGGAGGTCAAGGGGCATGATGTAACGGCCTTCGTGGAGGGTGACTTCTGGGATAATGCCATCGATGCCAGTGACACGAGCTACGCCATGCGTTTGCGTCATGCCTATATCAAGGTGGACGACCTGACATTCGGCCAGACCTGGACCGGGCAGTTCTATGCCAATGCGCCATTCGATGTCGAGATTCTCGATTTCTATGGAACGGGTATCGGCACCGTTTCCGGCAGTGGTGCTGTGGTTCGCCCCGATCTCGTCGTGCATTACACGCCGGGTGGCTGGCGTTTCAGCCTTCAGGATCCGGTCT
Organism: Halomonas elongata DSM 2581; assembly: GCF_000196875.2. Taxonomy (NCBI): domain Bacteria; kingdom Pseudomonadati; phylum Pseudomonadota; class Gammaproteobacteria; order Oceanospirillales; family Halomonadaceae; genus Halomonas; species Halomonas elongata. The sequence goes on along the minus strand of NC_014532.2, from coordinate 3,460,191 downwards.
ATGACGATGCCGACCTGCCGGACATGGTGGCATCATACACCTACCGTACCGAAGCCGGGCACGCGTTCAACGCCGCGGTGACCGGGCGGGAAGTGCAGACTGATATAGATGACTCGGAGTTCGGCGCTGCGGTCTCTCTGGCGGGGAAGTTGAATTTCGGCGACACCTCTCTCGCCTTGAGCGGCTATACGGGAACGGGCAATAACGTTTATTCCGGATGGGGCTATAACGGTGCGACCAACCCAAGCAGCATCGCCGCTCGAGGTGAGGTCGATGCCTCGGGTGACCTGGTGAGCACGACTGGATTTTCTACAGGGGTAAGTCACAGGTTCAGCGAAAAGCTTCGAGGCAACATCCGCTATGCACAGGTGAAGGCGGATGAGGTAGCACCGAGCGTTCCCGACGATACCCTGGAGAAGATCAACGTCAATCTGATCTATACGTACTTGCCCAACCTGGATTTTGGTGTTGAATGGCGCGATCGCAGTGCATTCACCATGCCGCTTCGTCCGGGTGGGCAACAAGTCGAGGTGATGGCGAAGTACAAGTTCTAGCGCGAGCCCGTCAGATAAGCAGTTGAACCTTATTCAGGTTGCTTGTTTCGATTCTTGGGGCGAACCATCAAGATGCATTGATGGTTCGCCTTTTTTGATGTTCTTTTTTGATGTTCTCGGGATGTGACGAAAAGGCTCATGACACGCCTCTTCCGGATAGACCATGCCGCCTCAGAAGCCTGCCTCTGGAATGCGGGCCAGTACCTGGCCGCCGTGGCGCACAGCCCTGGCGTGGGAGTCGGCTTCGGGGGCCACGCTGGCCATGTAGAAGCGGGCGAGTTCGATGATGCCGACCAGGTGGTCGGCGTCACCTTCGCCGGCGTCGTGTCGGCGCTGTGCTGCCTCGGCGGCACGGGCCAGCTGCCAGCCGCCGCACACGATGCCCAGTTGATGCAGCAATGGCACTGCGCCGCCGTAGAGTTCGGCGGTTTGCTCCTCTCCCTGGGCGAGCAGCCAGTCGGTCGTCGCCGCCAGGCCGTAGACCAGTTCGTTCAAGCTTTCGGCCAGATCGCCGAGGCGCGCGTCCTCGCCAACCGAGCGAGCGCAGGTGCGGATGTCGTCGAGCAGTTCGCGCAACGTGGCGCCGTTGTCGTGGAGTATCTTGCGACCCAGCAGGTCGTTGGCCTGGATGCCGGTGGTGCCCTCGTAGATGGTGATGATGCGGGCGTCACGGAACAGCTGGGCGACACCGGTCTCCTCGACGAAGCCCATGCCGCCGAACACCTGGATCGCTTCGTCGCACAGCGCGTTGCCGAGCTCGGAGCACCAGCCCTTGGCCACTGGCATCAGCAGATCGACGTGGCGGCGATGCTTGTCGGCCACTTCGGCGTCCGGGTGGTGGCGGGCCAGGTCGAACCAGCCGGCGGCAGTGTAGAGGAAGGTGCGCATGGCCAGCAGTCGCGCGCGCATGCCCACCAGCATGCGCTTGACGTCAGGATGATGCAGGATCGGCAGCCCCATCTCGCCACTGACGACATTGCGCCCCTGGACGCGCTCCCGGGCATGGTCCAGCGCCGCCTGGTAGGCGCGCTCCCCCAGGGCGAGACCCTGCACGCCGACACCGAAACGGGCCTCGTTCATCATGATGAACATGGTCTTGAGGCCAGTGTGGGGCTCGCCGATCAACTGGCCGATGGCGCCGTCGTGGTCGCCGTAGCTGAGCGTGCAGGTGGGGCTGCCGTGGATGCCCATCTTGTGCTCGATGGAGATGCAGCGCACGTCGTTCTTCTCCCCAGGTTCGCCCCGTTCGTCGAGCAGGTACTTGGGCACCAGGAACAGCGATAACCCCTTGACCCCTTCGGGAGCGTCCGGCAGCCGGGCCAGCACCAGGTGCAGGATGTTGGGTGTGAGCTCGTGTTCGCCGTAGGAGATATAGATCTTCTGGCCGTGGAGGCGGTAGTTGCCGCTCTCGTCGGGCTCGGCGCGCATGCGGGTGGCGGCCAGATCGGAGCCGGCCTGGGGCTCGGTGAGGTTCATGGTGGCGGTCCACTCGCCGCTGACGATCTTCTCGAGCCAGGTGGCCTTCTGCGCTTCGCTGGCGGCAAACAGCAGTGCCTCGGCCTGGGCGACATTGAGCTGCGGTAGCATGGTGAAGGCCATGTTGCTGGAGAACCACATTTCCCACACGGGGGTGGAAACCAGCTTGGGCAGGCCCTGTCCGCCGAAGGCCTCTGGCAGCGATAGTCCCAGCCAGCCCGCTTCGCGGAACTGGTCGTAGGCGGCTTGCCAGCCCTGGGGAAGGACGACGCGCTCGCCCTCCAGGCGGCAGCCTTCCTGATCGCCCCGGCGGTTCAGCGGGGCCAGCACACCGCTGGCGAACTTGCCGGCTTCCTCGAGGATGGCATTCACCAGGTCGGAGGACGCCTCCTCACAGTCCGGCAGCGCGGCCACGGCGTCGAGGCCGGCGAGCTCGCCGAGAATGAACTGCATGTCACGCAGTGGAGCCTGGTAATCGATCATGGTGGCGTCCTCAAGCTGATGCTGGCCGGACCCGGGTCGGCGGATAACGTCCCGCTGGTGGGCTGATCCGGCGCCCACCAGCGTGTGGGAGTGCGAGGAGGCCTTACCGAGGTGCCATGCGCAGGGCGCCGTCGAGCCGGATCGTCTCGCCGTTCATCATCACGTTGTCGACGATCTGGCAGGCCAGGCGGGCGAACTCGTCGGGCTGGCCAAGACGATGAGGGAAGGGAATGGAGGCCGCCAGGGATTGTTGAGCCTCTTCCGGCAGGCTCTCCATCAACGGTGTCTTGAACAGCCCGGGGGCGATGGTCATCACGCGGATGCCATGACGGGCCATTTCGCGGGCAATGGGTAGCGTCATGGAGACGATGCCGCCCTTGGAAGCCGCATAGGCGGGTTGGCCGATCTGGCCGTCGAAGGCGGCCACCGAGGCGGTGTTGATGATCACGCCGCGTTCGCCATCGGCCTGGGGTTCGCCCTTGGCCATGGCCGCAGCGGCCAGGCGCAGCATGTTGAAACTGCCCAGCAGGTTGATGTTGACGACACGCGAGAAAGCTTCCAGGGGCAGGGGATCCCCGTCACGGTTCACGACCTTGGCGGGATCGCCGACGCCGGCGCAGTTGATCAGTCCCTGCAGGCCGCCGAAGCGTGACACGGCAAGATCCACCGCGGCCTGGGCATCGGCCTCGTCGGTGACGTCGGTGCGCTGGAAGGCGGCACGTTCTCCCGCGCCTTGCGCATTGAGTTCGGTGGCCAGTGCCTCGCCACGTTCGGCATTGAGGTCGGCGATCACCACCCGGGCGCCGGCCTCGTGCAGTTCGCGCACCGTGGCCTCGCCAAGGCCAGAGGCGCCGCCGGTGACGATAAAGGTGTTGTCCTGGAACTTCATGGCTCTCTCCTGAAACGGTAAACGACGTCGATAGGTAAGCGCTGAGTCATGTCGCGAGCGAGGAAGGTTGGTCGCCGCCGGAGCGCGAACACGCGGTACTAGGTGAGGATGTTGAGCACCGCCGGCGGCCAAGATGGCTAGGCCCGTTCCCTACGGGCCTTCGCACTTCCCACATCCATATGGGGCGTCGAGCGCAGCAATGAATCAGCCTTTCCTCAGGTGCGCGGGCCCTTGCCCTTGCGCTCGAGAAATTCCCCGATCCGTTCGGCAACCTCCGGGCTGGTCTGGGTCAGGGCGGCGGTCAGCGACTCCACGAACAGGCCGTCGTCGCTGGACATGTTGTCGATGCGCGATATGGCCGAGACCATGGCCCAGTTGGCCATGGGCGCATTCTCGGCAATGCGCTCGGCAAGCTGGCGGGCCTTGTTGAGGCACTCGCCTTCGCCGACCACATAGTGGGAAAGCCCCAGGCGCTGACCCTCGTCGGCTTCCATGATCCGGCCGGTAAGCATCATTTCGCACATGCGACCGGGACCGATGAGATTGGCCACTCGCACCGAGGCGCCACCGCCGACGAAGATGCCGTGGCGCCCCTCGGGCAACTGGTAAATGGTGTTGGGTTCGGCGACACGCACATGGGTGGCCGTGGCCAGCTCCAGGCCGCCACCGATCACCGCGCCCTGCATGGCGGAGACCACCGGGATGCCGCCGTTCTGCAGGCGGTCGAAGATGCGGTGCCAGCCCTGGGAGTGCTGCATCACGCCGAAGGGGTCTCGATTCTGATGCTCCGTGAGGTCGAGGCCGGCGCAGAAGTGCTTGCCCTCGGCGGCGAGGATGATCACCCGGGTGCCTTCCGGGGTGGCGATCAAGGTTTGCTCCAGGGCGCCCAGCAGGCGGTCGCTGACGGCATTGCGCTTCTCGGGCCGTGCCAGCGTGATGGTGTAGATGCTGTCGTCCAGGGATGTCTTGACGAGGGACTCGGTCATGATGGGCCTCGGCGATAGGAAGTTAAGGACTCAATGAATAGTGAATGATGAAAGACGTGGCCGGCATGCCGGTATAAGAGATGTCAGTCCGAGTGCCGCGACGGAGGAGCATTCGACGCTGGTTGGTGTCGTTCTGTCGGTGGTCATGTTGGCTCCTGATGGCCTGGCGTCGGGGCAGCACTTATGTTGATTGATATACTGTTGTAATAATAAACAATATGTAGATTACAACAGATATGCCGTCAGGTCATCTTGGCGTACTACGTCTTTGGTCGGGGCGGGTATCGGGCAGGCAAAGAAAAACGGCGACCCTGGGGTCGCCGTTTAGAGGAGGGAGGTGGGGGTGTGTCAGGCGGAGCACTTGTCCTGCAGGCTCATGGCTTCGTCGTAGACCGTGCTGGCCTCGTCGCCGATCTCTTCCAGATAGCGGTCGGTGGTTTCCTGCAGTACGGGCCCCCAGTCGGGATGTTCGAGGGCGTTGTCGATGACCACGAAGTCGTCGCCGGCCGCCTCGGCTTCCTGGCGCCCCTGGCGAATCAGCTCGTCGTAGACCTCGGCGGCGCGCAGTGACCACTCAAGCCCGCTGTGATCGTCGATGACCTGCTGCAGGTCGTCAGGCAGGGCGTCGTAGGTTCGCTGGCTCATGGTGGCGAACAGCGACAGGTCGTAGAGCGGGACTTCGGTATGGTGATTGGCCAGTTCGTTGAGCCGGAAGGTCTTCATGCCTTCCCAGTTGAAGCTCAAGCCGTCGACCACGCCGCGCTGCATGGCGGTGAAGACATCCGGCGCCGGCATGCCGACGGCCTGGGCACCGAGGCGTTCGAACATGTCGCCGACCAGTGGAGTGGGGCGGCGCAGGCGCAATCCATCCAGGTCTTTGGGCGTCTCGATCGGCTGTGCCTTGGTGTGCAGGTAACCGGGGCCGGTGGTGAACATGAACAGGGGATGGGTATCGGCATACTCGGCGTCGAGGTGGCCGGCATCGTAGAGGGATTGCAGGATGCAGGATCCCTGGCGGCTGCTGGCCGAGACGCCGGGCAACTCGATGACCTGCGTCAGGGGGAAGCGTCCGGCGGTATAGCCCTGAGCGGAGGCGCCGATATCGGCGATGCCGTTGGCGATGCTCTCATAGGTCTTGTCGGATTTGGTCAGGGTCTGGCCGGGATAGACTTCCACCTCCAGGCGGCCCTGGGAGGCTTCCTCGACGCTGGTCGCCCAGGCCTGGAAGAGTTCCTTGTCGATCATCGAGCCGCCGGGCCAGACATGGGCGACGCGCAGGGTGGTGGTCTCGGCCAGGGCGGCCTGGGTGGTCAGGGCGCTGGCCACCGCCAGGCCGGTCACGATCGGGTTGAGACGCATGGCATCCTCGTTGTGTCGTTGTGATTATGTTGGTGTCGTTGTGCTTGGGAGCGGGCAGCTGAATCAGAGATCCAGCACCAGGACCTTGCTCTTGGCGCGCGAGCAGCAGGGAGTGAACTGGTCGTTGGCGGCGTGTTCGTGATCCTCCAGGAAGAAATCCCGATGGTCGGGCTCGCCTTCCAGTACCCGAGTCAGGCAGGTGCCGCAGACCCCCTGTTCGCAGGAGACCATGACGTCGATGCCGTTCTCGGTCAGCACCTGGTGGACGGTCTTGTCGGCCGGCACGGTCAAGGTCGCTCCGCTGCTGGCGATCTTGACCTCGAAGCTGTCGTCATCCTCGGTATTGGCCACGGCGCCGGCAAAGTACTCCGTGTGCAGCTGGTCGGAGGGCCAGCCCGCGGATTGGCAGGTCGACATCACGGCATCGATGAAACCGGTGGGGCCGCAGACATAGACGCGGGTATCGGGGGCCGGCGTGGCCAGCAGTGACTCCAGGTCCAGCTTCTGCTCCGCCGGGCCGTCATCGAAGTGGAAGTGCACCTTCTCGGCGAAGCCGGAGGCGGCAATGCGGTCGCGAAAGGCCGTGCGCTCCGGCGAGCGGGTGCAGTAGTGCAGCTCGAAGGTGGTGTCGGTGTGAGCCAGGCGTTCCGCCATGCACAGCAGCGGCGTGATGCCGATGCCGCCGGCCAGCAGCAGGGTGCGTTCGGCGGGCTCGAGCGGGAAGTGGTTCTTGGGGGCGCTGATCTGGATCAGGTCGCCCACACGGATCTCGTCGTGCATGGCGACGGAGCCACCGCGCGAGGCTGGATCCCGGAGCACGCCGATCAGGTAGCGGTCGCGTTCCTCGGGATGGTTGCACAGCGAATACTGGCGAATGATGGTGTTCTGGCCCTTTGATGAGACCTGCACATCGATATGGGCACCGGCGCTGAACGCCGGTAGCGGCCGACCATGCGGGTCGGCCAGCTCGAAGGTGACGATGTCCTGGGCTTCCTCGTGCCGCGCCTTGACCTCGACGATCAGGGAGAGGGATGAGTTGCTCATGTCGTGGCCTCCGTATCGCGTGACTCACGCTCCTCGGCGAGGATGCGGTCGATGACGCGCCGTGCCTGGACGCCGCCGCCGTCGATGTTGAGCTTGAGCAATTGGCGGTCCGGATAGCGCAGCAGGTTGCGCTGTTGCGACTCGAGCATCTCCAGGTCCTCGGAGAAGATCTGGCCCTGGCCCTCGCGAATCTGGTCGGTGAGCTCCTGGTCTTCCGGCTTGAAGTTGCGCGCCATGCCCCAGAAGTACCAGATCGAGGTGTCCGTCTCGGGAGTGATGAAGTCCACCACGATGCTCGAGGCCTTGAGGTTGGCGGGAGCGTCATATCCCCCGTGGCCGGCATGGGCGACTCCCACCTCGATCAGCACGTGACTCGGCGGCGTGAAGCGGCAGATCTGCCAGCGATCCACGGGCACGTCGTCAGCCAGGCCATTGCCGCGCAAGGCCGTCTGCCAGAAGGGGGGCGCCGGGATGTCGTGCATGTGGCGTCCGGTCGTCACCTCGTCGCCCTCGACCTTGGTTTCGGGGGCGGCTTCCTCGATTTCCGGTTGGCCGATGCTGGAGGCATGTACATAAGTCTCATGGGTCAGGTCCATGAGGTTGTCGATCATCAGGCGATAATCGCAGTGGATGTGGTAGAGCCCGCCGCCGTAGGCCCAGGCCGGGTCGTTGGCCCAGTGCAGCTCGGGAATCAGGGCGGGATCGGCCTTGTCCGGGTCGCCGGGCCAGATCCATACGAAGCCATGACGCTCTTCCACCGGGTAGGCGCGAATGCTCGGGAAGCCGCGCACCCGCTGGCCGGGCATGCTGGAACACTTGCCGTTGCAGCCCATCTCCAGGCCGTGATAGCCGCAGACCAGCTTGCCGTCGCGCACGAAACCCAGCGACAGCGGCGCACCACGGTGGGGGCAGAAATCCTCCACGGCCGCCACGCGTCCTTCGTCGCCGCGAAAGAAGACGATCGGTTCGTTGCAGATGGTACGTCCCAGCGGCTTGTCTTCGAGCTCATCCGGGGTGCAGGCGACATACCAGGTATTCTTGGGATAGGGGGCTTGATGTGTCACGGTTTTCTCCTCGAGTGCTTCCGGGCCGCATGGATGCCTTGCCGCGCTTGGCGGTCTGCGATCAGATGCTTTCGGTCGCGACATGGATCCACGCTTGTCTACGGTCAGGAATTGTTGTTTTGGATCCAAAGTAGATATCTTAAGCGATCATTTGGTCAACTTATGCTTTAGTTGGATCCAGCTGTATTCGAGGGCTCATCTCTCAGCGACGATAGGAAATTCAAGTGAGTGACAGCGACACAAGTGTGGTGAGCCGATTGCGCAAGCTGATCGGCGAAGGCGCTTTCCAGCAAGGGGAGCGGCTCGGGGAAGTGGCGATGGCCGAGCAGCTGGGCGTCTCGCGCACGCCGGTACGCCTGGCTTTCCGCACCCTGGAGCAGGAGGGATTGCTGCAACGGGCCGGCAAGCGTGGTTTCAGGGTGCGCGAGTTCACCGAGGCCGATGTGCTCTGCGCCGTGGAAGTGCGCGGTGCCCTGGAAGGACTGGCGGCGCGTCGCCTGGCGGAACAGGGAATGTCGCCAGCGTTGACGGCCGAACTGGAGTTCTGGATCCAAAAGGGCCGGGACCTGCTCGCCAAGGGATACCTCGAGGAGCAGGATGTCGAGGTATGGAGCGAACTCAACCGGCATTTCCACGAGAACATCGTTGGCTCGGCCGGCAGTTCGGTGATCGGAGATGCCATCGCCCGCAACAACCATCTACCGTTTGCGGCGGCGGATTCGATCATCATCGACAGCGAAGCGCTCGATCGCGAATACCGCAAGTTACAGCTGGCCCAGGTTCAGCACGAGCTGGTGGTCCAGGCGCTACGTCATGGCGAGGGTGCCAGGGCCGAGATGTTGATGCGCGAGCATGCCTTGATCGGACTGCGCTATGCCGAGTTGCTGGATGTAGGCCGGCACGCCCCTAGCGGGTAAGTGAGCATTTTCAGCCGATTTTGAGCGCCGTAGTGGGCGAGTGCTGGCAGGTTTCGGACAGGGCGTAAGACGAAAGTCGTTTTTCACGGCGCACCGGGGTGGTTTATCTTTGCTTCATAGTGCGAACTCATGTTCTCTATGCGAACTTTGAAGCAGATAACGATAACGACACCGATTGTCGGAGGATCCCATGAAGACCAAGGTTACTGCCTGTGTGCTGGCGGCTTCGCTCGCCGGGCTGGCCGCCACGTCCACGCAAGCTGCTACCACGCTTCGCATGGCCCACTTCTGGCCCGGTGCCTCGGGTATCAACCAGGATATCTTCGAAGCCTGGGCCGAGACCGTCGAGCAGGAGTCCGACGGTGAGCTGAAGGTCGAGATGTACCCCTCCGGCACCCTGGCCAAGGCCGATGCCATCTACGAGGCGGTGGGTAACGGTATTGCCGATGTCGGGGCCACGGCCCAGGGGTACGCGGCCGGTCGTTTCCCGCTTTCGCAGATCGTTGAACTGCCCGGCGTGGCGACCACGGCCACCCAGGGGGCCTGTGTATTGCAGACGCTCTATGACGAAGGGCATCTCGACGGGGAGTATGCCGATACCAAGCCGTTGTTCATGTTCACGACCGGTCCCGGCGGCATTCATACCATCGATACCGATATCCAGAAGCCATCCGATCTCGAAGGACTGCGCATTCGGCGTCCGACCTCGGTGGCCGGGGACATGCTCGAGAACATGGGGGCCACGCCGGTCGGCATGCCGGCGCCGGACATTTACACCGCCATGCAGCGCGGCGTGGTCGATGGCCTGAGCTTCCCCTGGGAAGGACTGAAAGGGTTCCGCATCAACGAACTGGTCAACTACCACACCGAGGTGCCCTTCTACACCCTGATCTTCGTGGCCACCATGAGCCAGCGCACCTACGACAGCCTGAGCCCCGAACAGCAGGCGGTGATCGACGACAATTCCGGCATGCAATGGGCCGAGAACGCCGGTGCCGTCTTCGACCGGCTCGACCGCGAGGGCAAGCAGGAAGCCATCGAGGCCGGCCATACCATCCGCGAGGTCGAAAACCCGCTGGAGGACCCGGATTGGCAGAAGCCGCTCCAGGCGGGCATCGACAGCTATCTGGCCGAGCTGGAGGAGCGAGGCCTGCCAGGGCGCGAGGTCTACGAAGCGGCACTGGACGCCAGCGAGTCCTGCGCCAGCGCTCAGGAGTAAGTCGTCATGCCGAGTCAACTGGAAAGGGTCAGCCACTGGCTGGCCCTCGTCTGTCGTGTCGTCGCCGGTATCGCCCTGGTGGCGCTGCTGGCGGTGACCATTGCCGATGTCGGCACCCGCTATCTGTATCGCCTCACCGAGGGGGCGATTGCCCTGCGAGTGACCGGCAGCGTGGAGCTGGTCAGCTATCTGATGCTGTGCTCGCTGCTGGCGGCCATGGCGGCCAATGTCGAGAAAAGCCAGGTGGTGGTGGAGGCGTTTTCCCACGGTCTGTCGCCGGCCCTCAAGCATCGCTTGCATGGTATCTATCTGCTGGGCTTCGCGGTGCTTGGCCTGATCCTCTTTCTCGGCCTGCTCGAGTCGGCCTCGGCGGCGGCGCGTCACGGTGAGGTGACCCAGGATCTGCGCTTGCCGATGAGCCCCATCTATTACGTGGCCGCGGTCCTCAGTCTGTTGCTAGGGATCCGCAGCCTGATGCATGCCCTGCTCGGTGCGTTCTGGGGACGCGAGTCGGAGGTGTCCCATGGCGAGTGAAACGATCGGAGCCCTGGGCCTCGGGGCACTGCTGATCCTGATGGTGCTGCGCGTGCCGGTGGCGCTGACCATGCTGATCGTCGGAGTGGTGGGATTCGCCCAGGTGATCAGTTGGGACGCGGCCATCTCCCAGCTCAAGACGGTACCAGTGGAGGTGCTTTCCAACTACAGCTTCAGTGCCGTGCCGATGTTCATCCTGATGGGTGTGCTGGCGGCGCATTCCGGCATGGCCGGCAAGCTGTTCCAGGCCACCCGGGTGATCTGCGGTGGCTGGAAAGGTGGGCTGGCGATCGCTGCAGTGGGCTCGTGCGGGGTCTTCTCGGCGATCTCCGGTTCCTCACTGGCCACCGCCAGCACCATGACCCGGGTAGCGCTGCCGGAGATGGAACGCTACGGATACAATCGTGGCCTGGCCACCGGGGCGCTGGCCGCCGGGGGGACCCTGGGCATCATGATTCCGCCGTCCATCGCGCTGCTGATCTATGCCGTGCTGACCGAGCAGTCGGTGGGCGACATGTTCATGGCCGGGCTGGTGCCGGGGCTGATGGGGCTGGTGATGTACTCGCTCACCGTGACGGTCGTGATGCGCCTCAGGCCCTCATTGGCGGTGGCCGGCGAGCCGACTTCCTGGAGGGAGAAGCTGGCCTCGATGAGCGGGCTGGTGCCCTTCTTCGCGGTCTTCCTGCTGATGATCCTGGGCATCTACTTCGGGGTCTTCACGCCGACCGAAGGGGCCAGCGTCGGTGCCTTCGCCACGCTGCTCTACGCCCTGTTCAAGGGCCTGCGGGGGCGTGAGCTGTGGCAGGCGGTCCAGGAGACCCTGGCGCTGTCGACGGTCGTGTTCTTCATGCTGGTCGGTGCCGATGCGCTGGGCTATTTCATCTCGGTTTCGCGGATCTCGTTCTCGATCAGCGATTTCCTCTACGGGATGGACCTGGCGCCGATCGTGGTCGTGCTGTGCATCCTGCTGATGTACTTCGTGCTGGGCATGTTCATGGATTCCATCGCCATGCTGGTGATCACGGTGCCGGTGGTCTTCCCGATCATCCAGTCGCTGGGCATCGATCCGGTGTGGTTCGGCATCGTCACGGTGCTGACCGTGGAGCTGGGCCTGATCACCCCGCCGGTGGGCATGAACGTTTTCGTGATCAAGGCGATGGCGCCGCACGTGGGGTTGGGCGAGATCTTCCGCGGCGTGGCGCCATTCATCGTCTCGGACTTCGTGCGCCTGGTCGTGCTGATCGCCTTCCCGGTGCTGACCTCTCTGTTTCTGCTGTAGGAGGCAAGCGCCGGAGGGGGGACTTCCGAACTTGCCACCGGGTCAGGGCTTCGCCATATACGGTGAAGCCCTAACCTGAGCTGGCTATAGCCTCGATAATGTTCTCGCAGAACCAGCGTTGGGCTGGTGATCGGGTCGTATATTCCTGCCAGTAGAGTGCCACGTCGAAAGGGGGAACCTCGAACGGAAGTTCGAGGACCTTGAGTGGCGCTTCCCGCTCGAACGCCGCAGCAATCTGCTGGGGCAAGATCACCAGCAGGTCGCTTTCCTGCAGGATCCTGGGGAGGATCGAAAAGTGGGGAACGACCAGGCTGACCTTTCTCTGGATGCCCAACTCGTGGATGACATCTTCGGCCAGGCCATGTCCCGATGAAGCGGCAACTACGGCATGCCTGGCTGCAATGAACTGCTCCAGGCTCAAGTGATTACCGATGCTGGTATGGTCTCGATTGAGAAGACAGACATAGCGTTCATTGAGGATTACCCTGCGCTCTATCCCCGGAGTCGTTATCGGACGGCTACAGATGACGGCATTGACTTTTCCCGTGGCCAGCCACTCCCCGACCTTGTCGATTTCCAGGGCAATGACCTCGAGTTCTATATCCGGGGCTATAGGGTGTATATGAGCCAGGATGCGTGGTAATAACGCCATCTCGCCGAGATCGGTCAATGCCAGGCGAAAGCGTCGTCTGGAGTGTTGCGGGTCGAATTCACGGTTGCTTTCCAGAACGTTGTCTATCTGTGCCAGTGAGTCACGCAGGGAGGGATAAATCTGCATGGCTGTAAAAGTTGGCTCCATTCCCTCTCGAGACCGGATGAAGAGTCGGTCGTCGAAAAGATCACGCAGCCGTGAAAGGGCATAGCTTACCGATGGTTGAGTGACATGAAGCCGTTCTGCGGCCAGGGTCACGCTTCTGGCGTCGAAGAGCGTCACGAATACCCTGACCAGGTTGAGGTCGAGTGATGGCATGAAATAAACACCATTTATTTTCTATAGAAAATATATTGATTTGATCGATTATAGCAGGGTGGCTAATGTGAAGTGAAAGTTGTCAATTAAGAGAAGCACATGCCGTCCGTACACTCCGTCAGCTACAGTATTCTCCGCCAGCAAGGCCTTGATATCGTCTTCGGAAATCCCGGTTCAAACGAGTTGCCATTTCTCAAGGATTTTCCAGAGGATTTTCGCTATGTTCTCGGTCTCCACGAAGGTGTCGTGGTGGGAATGGCGGATGGCTATGCTCTGGCGAGCGGTAAGTCAGTATTGGTCAACCTGCATGCCGCGGCTGGAACGGGCAATGCAATGGGAGCACTGACCAATGCCTGGTATTCCCATTCCCCCTTGGTCATCACTGCAGGCCAGCAGGCACGCTCGATGATCGGCGTGGAGTCGATGCTTGCCAATGTCGATGCACCATCTCTTCCGCGCCCTCTGGTCAAGTGGAGCTATGAGCCTTCCTGCCCCGAGGACGTTCCGCGAGCCTTGAGCCAGGCAATTCATATGGCCAGTCTGCCGGCCCGTGGCCCGGTTTACCTGTCGATCCCGCATGATGATTGGCAATGCGAGGTCGAGGACGAGGCGTCGTTGCTGCCTCCGCGTGACGTCCATCATGCGGGCGCACCATCGGATACCCAGATAGATGCGCTAGCCGAACATCTCGACGAGGCCGACAATCCGGTACTCGTACTGGGACCTGAAGTCGATGCCGAGCGTGCCAACGCTTTGGCCATTGAGTTGGCAGAACGCCTATGCATGGAGGTCTGGATAGCACCATCCGCCTCGCGCTGCCCATTTCCCAATCGCCATGCTTGCTTTCGCGGAGTATTGCCGGCAGCCATTTCGGGCATCTCGGAGCAGCTCGCTGGGCATGACCTGATCCTGGTGATCGGCGCCCCTGTATTCCGCTACCACCAATATGCGCCGGGTCGCTATCTACCGGATGGTGCACACCTGATACATGTCACCAGTGATGCGCAGGAGGCTGCCCGGGCCCCTATGGGCAATGCTCTGGTGGGTGACATCCGCGCCGTTCTGGAGGCCTTGTTACCTAAGTTGGCCCAGAGTGACCGCACCATGCCGGATCCGTTACCGATACCGTCGCCGACCAATTCCGGTGAGATCGGTCGCCTCTCTCCTGAAAGTGTCTTCGATGTCCTCAATGATCGGGTTCCTGATGACGTGATTTACGTCAAGGAGTCGACGTCGACGGTAACGGCCTTCTGGCAACGTGTGGAGATGCGACACCCTGGGAGTTATTTCTTTCCTGCAGCAGGCGGGCTGGGGTTTGGCTTGCCTGCGTCAGTAGGCGTACAGCTTGCCAGTCCTGATCGCCGAGTTATTGCAGTGATCGGTGATGGGTCGGCCAATTATGCGATCAGCGCACTCTGGAGTGCTGCCCGATACAATGTTCCGGTGATTTTCATCATTCTCAAGAACGAAACCTACGGTGCGCTGCGTTGGTTCTCGAAGATGCTGGATGCCGAGAGTGCGCCGGGAATTGACGTCCCCGGGCTGGATTTCTGCGCGCTGGCACGAGGGTACGGTGTCGAGGCTACTCATGCCGAAACTCGACAGAAATTCGAAGAGGCATTGGCCCAGGCACTTGATGCGTCATGTCCCATGTTGATTGAAGTGCCAACGACAACCATCGAACCCTGAGTTAGACATTCGTTAGGCAGAACCTGCTGACAATGGGAAAGACTAATAAATGACAAAAGAGGATGCCCATGAAATTCGCGATATCATCTCTACTCTTGGTTGCGTCAACATTAGGAGTGTGCGGCTCGGCCTTCGCAGAAACCACCTTGCGTATGGCTCACCTGTGGCCGGCTGGTTCGGTCGTCAACAAGAAGATATTCCAGGATTGGGCCAAGCAGGTCGAAGAAGACTCGAACGGTCAGCTCAATGTAGAAATCTATCCCTCACAGACCTTGAGCCAGGCAGGTAAGACCTATGAGGCGGCAGCAAATGGTATCGCCGATATTGCCGTTACGTTGCAAGGCTATACGGCGGGGCGTTTTCCCCTGACCGAGATCGTACAGCTACCTGGTGTAGTCAGCAGCGCATCGCAGGGATCCTGTATTCTGCAGACGCTGTATGATGAGGGGGACATCGCCGAGGAGTATTCCGATACTCGCGTGCTGTTTCTGTTCACTACAGGTCCCGCCTACCTTCATAGTCAAGACGCTGAGATTCAGAAGCCTGGTGACCTGGAGGGCCTGCGTATTCGTCGACCCAGCTCGGTGGCGGGAGAAATGCTGTCAAGTATGGGGGCCCAGCCATTGGGCATGCCTGCGCCAGACATTTATACTGCGTTGCAGCGTGGTGTGATGGATGGCTTGAGTTTTCCATGGGAAGCAATGACGGTATTTCGTATCAATGAATTGGTGAATTACCATCTTGAACTTCCTTATTACGCTGGTGCCATTGTGGCCACGATGAGCCAGTCTTCTTACGATGACCTCTCGTCGGATATGCAGAACGTGATCGACAAAAACAGTGGTATGAAGTGGTCCAGAGTGGCAGGCCGGGTCTTCGATGAACTCGATAGGAAGGGGCGCGAAGAAGCGGTTGCGCAGGGGGATACCATCCATGTCGTCGAAGACCCATTGTCTGACCCTGACTGGGCAGCACCCTTGAAGCAGGGCTCCCGGAACTATCTGCAAAGCCTCGAGGAGCGTGGCCTCGATGACGTCGGCGATGTCTATGAAAAGGCATTGGCTCTTGGTGAGCGTTGCCAGGCGTGATCAATCGTTCCCCGAGAGACAGCACCTAGTGACAAGCAAAGGAAACATCATGAAGGCAATCGAACTCTTGATCGGGGGGCAGTCGCGCCCCGCATCGAACCATGCCACCGTCGAACGCGCCAATCCCCTGGCCGGCCATGTGGTGACCCGTGCTGCGGCGGCGAGCGTCGAGGATGCTCGCGAGGCTGCCGATGTTGCTGGTCGAGCCTTCGAGACCTATTCTCGGAGCGGCCCCGAGGAGCGGCGTCTCAAGCTGCTCAAGGCAGCCGAGCTGATGGAGGCCCGCCAGGCGGCGTTCGTCGAGCGCATGGTGGACGAAACCGGAGCGACGCCCGGCTGGGCCGGGTTCAATGTCTCGGTCGCAGTTGGCATGTTGCGTGAGGCGGCGGCTCTGACGACCCAGGTTCAAGGCGATGTGATTCCCTCGAACGTACCGGACAGCCTCGCCATGGGGGTGCGGGTGCCCTGTGGTGTGGTCGTGGGCATTGCCCCCTGGAATGCGCCGATCATCCTGGGCACTCGCGCCATCGCCACGCCCCTGGCGTGCGGCAACAGTGTCATCCTCAAGGCCTCAGAGCAGTGTCCGGCCACGCATCACTTGATCGCCGAGACCCTGCAGGAGGCAGGTTTCGGCGACGGCGAGGTCAACCTCATCACCAATGACCCGGCGAATGCCGCCGACGTGGTGGAGAGCCTGATCGCCCATCCGGCCGTGGCCCGGATCAATTTCACCGGTTCCACCGGGGTGGGGAAGATCATCGCCGAAAAGGCCGCTTCCCATCTCAAGCCGGTACTGCTGGAGCTCGGCGGCAAGGCTCCCTTGCTGGTGCTCGACGATGCCGATCTGGATGCCGCCGTGGATGCGGCGATCTTCGGTGCTTTCTTTAACCAGGGGCAGATCTGCATGTCCACCGAGCGTCTCATCGTGGATGACTCGGTGGCCGACACCTTCGTCGAGAAACTGGCTGCCCGGGCCTCGACCCTCAAGGCAGGCGACCCTCGCGACTCGGCCAATGAGCTCGGCACCCTGATCGATGCCGGAATCGGCGAAAAGCTCAATGGCATGCTGGACGACGCCGTGACTCAGGGAGCTCGCCTCGCTGCCGGCGGCAAGGCGGAAGGGGTGATCATGCCCGCTACCGTGGTCGACGGGGTGACGTCCGGGATGCGGCTCTACGCCGAGGAGTCCTTCGGGCCTGTGGTGGCCGTGATTCGTGTCGGTGGTGAGGAAGAGGCCCTGCGCGTGGCCAACGACAGTGAATACGGCCTCTCGGCGGCGGTATTCAGCCGCGATACCGCTCGGGCCATGAGAGTGGCCGGACGCATTCGCTCGGGTATCTGCCACATCAATGCCCCGACGGTGCACGACGAACCACAGATGCCTTTCGGTGGCGTCAAGGCCAGCGGGTATGGACGCTTTGGCGGCAGGGCAGGGATCGAGGAATTCACCGAGCTGCGTTGGATGACGGTCCAGCTCGGCCCGCGTCACTATCCGATCTGATGCCGAAGGCGGGGGCCGATGCCGTATCTTCGACGGCGTCGGCCACGCGGCTTCTGGTGTTTACCGGGCAGGGCTTCTGCTCATGGCGTTGCCCGGCATTCGTGTGAGTGCTGATCCTCACTGGAAGAGGTCGAGGTCATTGGCGAGGACCACCTCGCCGTCGTACTGGCTTTGAACCTCGTCGAGAACCGACTCGATCGGCGCCCCATAATGCAGGACATGGTAGAGAACCAGCAGGTCCGGCTCGGCTACACCGGCAAGCTCGGCGAGTTCGTCGGTCAGCGTATGGGCATACTGGTGATAGGCCTGCCATTGCTCCGGCAGCTCTTCCCAACCGCGGCGGCTGATGACCTCGTGAATCAGGATATCGGCGTTCGCGGCTTGGCGCTGGACTTCCTCGTTGATCGAAGTGTCGCCGGAAATGACGATGGTCTTGTCGGGTGTCGTGACCTTGTAGCCATAGGCCTTGTCCCAGTCGCCATGGGAAACGGGGAAGGCCTCGACCTTGATATCGTCTTTCTCGAACACGGTGCCGGCGCCGGTGATTTCCGTGACGTCGGCATAGGCCGCATCGGGATTGGTCACCGGGCTCTTGTCTTTCAGGCGAGTCTCGGTGTCGTCGGCCAGCATGGAATAGGCGCCTTCGCTCATCGCCTGGGTGCCTTCGGGACCGAAGACCTGAAGCTGATCGGTGCGGCGCCACCAGTAGGTGCCGAGCAGCTCGGGGAAATCCAGGATGTGATCGCTGTGCAGATGGGTCAGGAAGAGGTGATCGATGTTGATGGGAGTCAGCGGCTCGATATCGAAGCGTTCGGCTGCCTGGGTCGCCCGCTCCACGACGCCCGGGCCGATATCGAAGACATACGCCTCGTCGTCGTGGATGACGGCAATGCCCGAGCCGGCTCGTTCTCCATCGGGGACGGGGGTGCCGGTTCCCAGCATCATGACCTGGGTATTCGCGAGGGCGGCGTGAGAAGCGACCGCCGATAGGCCGAGCAGTGCCAGCGGGAGGATGCATTTCTTCATGGGCTGTTCCTTCTGGAGACGACGTCCAGAGCATGAGGGTGGGCCGAAGAGGGCGTTGTGTTCATTATGCGAACTATTGTTTGCTCTTCGACCAAGATCCTAGCAAGCGTGGAACGGCCTGCAATTCGACGAACGTGTGGGGTGGCACCTTGATGGGCAGTGCTATGAGAGAAACACGGTAGTAGCCGGCCTATTGTTGCTTGCGATCCGCCGCATCGGCTTCCTGGCGTCGGCGGAAGTCCTTGGGCGGCAGTCCCGTGAGTCGCTTGAAGAAGCGCGTGAAATAGGCCGGCTCGGAAAATCCCAGGCCTTCGGCCACTTCGCCGATGGTCAGGTTGGTATAGGTGAGCTGGCGCTTGGCTTCCAGCAGCAGTCGTTCATGGAGCAATTGCAGGGCACTGCGTCCGGCCAGGCGCCGGCAGAGCGTGTTGAGGTGAGCGCTGGTCACACCCAACTGTTCGGCGAAATGCTCGATGCCGGGCTGCTGGCTGAACTGAGCTTCGATCAACGTCTGATAGGCCTGCAGGTGCTCCCTGGCCTTGTCCCGCTGGCGAGGGCGCGCGCGGGACGGTTGCCGGGCGGCCGTCTCGGCCAGTCGGGCCGTCTCGATGGTCAGCGCTTCCATCAGGGCTTCCAGCAGGTGCGAGCGTCCCTGGGCGGGATGGCGATACTCGTCGTCGATCTGCTCGACCAGGGTAGCGATGCGCCCATGGTGCCGCGTCGTGCTCAGCGCATGGGCATCGGGCTTCGACAGTACGCCGGATTGGCTGTCCAGGCGGGCTTGCAGCCTTTCGACCAGCGGCCGCGACAGGGTGATGATGTGACCCTGGGTATCCGGCGAGAAGTGGAAGCCATGAATGCTCATGGCCGGCACCACGATCAGCTGTGGGGCCTCGAGAGAGCGACCGCCACCTTCCAGTTCCAGGGTCACCCGGCCTTCGGCGAGATACAGGAGGTGGCAGAGGTCGGCATGGCGATGTGGTCGAATGCGCCAGTCATGACGACGGCTGCGCTCGGGGATCGATTCGCAGTGCAGCAGGTCGGGGGTCGGCCACTGGCGTGTTTCGCCATAGAGCTGGAAAACGGGCACGAGAGAGTCGGGCATGGGGCGTCCTGGCGGTGGGCCTACGACCAATGTAGGTAGCAAATGCCGGAAATGTCCAAATGGTGATGTGGATATTGCCTTATACGGGCAAGCACTTCATTGAAAAATGCAAGCCATAGAATTATCCACCATTGCCGGGGGAGGACTTCCCATGAAGACACAGGTCGCCATCATCGGTGCCGGGCCCTCGGGCCTGTTGCTGGGACAGTTGCTGCAGCGCCAGGGCATCGACAACGTCATCCTCGAGCGCCGCTCAGGGGAATACGTGCTTGGCCGTATTCGTGCCGGAGTGCTGGAACAGGGCATGGCCGACCTGCTGCGCGAGGCTGGCGTCGACGAACGCATGGATGCCGAGGGCCTGCCTCATGACGGTGTCGAACTGGCCTTCGACAACCGTCGGGTGCGTATCGACCTGGCCGGCCTGACCGGCGGCAAGCAGGTGATGGTCTACGGCCAGACCGAGGTGACCCGCGACCTGATGGCGGCGCGCCAGGCCACTGGTGGCACGACGCTCTATGAAGTCGATGACGTCCAGCCTCACGATCTCGACACCGAACGCCCCTATGTCACCTTCGTCGACAAGCACGGCGAAACGCAGCGCCTCGATTGCGATTATGTGGCGGGCTGCGATGGCTATCACGGCGTGTCGCGCGAGTCGATTCCCAAGGATCGCATCAAGGAATTCGAGCGCGTCTATCCCTTTGGCTGGCTGGGGCTGCTGTCCGATACACCGCCGGTCGCCGACGAGTTGATCTATGCCCGTCACGAGCGCGGTTTCGCGCTGTGCAGCATGCGCTCCGAGACTCGCAGTCGCTATTACCTTCAGGTGCCGCTGGAGGAGAAGGTAGAGGACTGGTCGGACGAGCGCTTCTGGGAAGAGCTCAAGCGTCGCGTCCCCGAGGACGTGGCGGCGAAACTGGTCACCGGTCCTTCCCTGGAGAAGAGCATAGCGCCGCTGCGCAGCTTCGTTGTCGAGCCCATGCAGTACGGCCGGCTCTTCCTGGTGGGCGATGCTGCGCATATCGTGCCGCCGACCGGGGCCAAGGGGCTCAATCTCGCGGCCAGCGACGTCAACAGCCTCTATCGGCTGCTGGTCAAGGTCTACCACGAGGGTCGCACCGACCTGATCCCGAACTACTCCCGCACCTGCCTGAGGCGTATCTGGAAGGCCGAGCGTTTCTCCTGGTGGATGACCTCGATGCTGCACAAGTTCTCCGACGAGGAAGACTTCGGCAGCCGCATGCAGCAGGCCGAGCTCGATTACGTGACCGGCTCCGAGGCGGGCCTGACCACCATCGCGGAGAACTATGTGGGCCTGCCCTACGAGTCGCTGGAATAGCCAGGACCGAGCATTCAGCGATGTCATTCGCGAAGATCGAGGCCCGAAGCATCTTTTCCCGCTGTCAGCCGAACATGCGTGTGCTGGA
Source organism: Halomonas elongata DSM 2581 (assembly GCF_000196875.2). Lineage (NCBI taxonomy): Bacteria > Pseudomonadati > Pseudomonadota > Gammaproteobacteria > Oceanospirillales > Halomonadaceae > Halomonas > Halomonas elongata. The sequence continues at coordinate 3,439,581 of NC_014532.2, read as the reverse complement.
TCGAATTGCAGCGGTGCGTGACATCTTCGGCCGGATAGGGAGACCATGGCGAACGTCGGGGGCTGGTTCGGGCCTCATCCGTGAGCTGAGGAAACGTGATGCGAATATGGCTGGGTATCCTGCTGGGCGTGCTGCTGACCGGCTGCGATCAGACGCCCACCGGTCGTCAGCAATTGGCGCTGGTGCCCGATACGCTGATGTCGCAGATGGGGGCGGATGCCTTCGAACAGATGCGCCAGCAGGGGCCTATCGCCACCGGGGCCACGGTCAATCGGCGGGTGGAATGCGTGGCCGAGGCTCTGGTGGCCGCGGCGCGTCGCCGGTATCCGGAGGCGGAGATGCCCGACGACTGGCAGGTGGTGGTCTTCGATCGCTCGTCTCCCAATGCCTTCGCCTTGCCGGGTGGTCGCATCGGTGTGCATGCCGGCCTGTTGAGGGTGGCTGAATCACCGTCTCAACTGGCGACGGTGATCGGGCACGAAATCGGGCATGTGCTGGCCGATCATGGAAACGAGCGCATGACCCAGCAATTGGGCATCAAGGCGGCGTTGCTGCTGGTTGGCCTGCTGGGCGAGGGCGAGCTTGCTCAGGAACCGTTGCAGCGTGCGCTGGGTATAGGAGCTCGGTTGGGCATCGCCTTGCCCTTCAGTCGCACCCATGAGGAAGAGGCCGACCTGATGGGGCTGATGATCATGGCCGAGGCGGGCTTCGATCCCGCCCAGAGCGTGGCGCTGTGGCGCAACATGGCCGCCGCCGGGGGCGACCAGCCTCCGGAATTCCTGTCGACCCACCCAGCACATGAGTCGCGTATCGAGCTGTTGCAGAAACACCTGCCGGAGGCAGGAGACATCCGTGAAACGGCGGCGCCTTCGTTCTGTGCGTGAGGCTATTCCACCGGGGGAAGGGCAGGGACGGTAACAGGGCAGACAAGCCGGGGCTGAATGAGATAGCCCCGACTCATGTCATTGAGACTTACTCAATGTGGCCTTGGTGGATCAAGTCGGTCAGGCGTTTGTGCCACTCAATGTCCTGCCACATGCCCACGAACTGAGGACCACAAAAATGACTAGTGGAAAGCGCCATCCAGCGGCCGGTCTTCGATGCTTCCTCTACGCCGAATGCGCACAGCTCCTTGACCCATTCCCAATCCAGCAGGGGCCAATCCTTATAGGCAACCAAGGCCCAGCCTTCAGTGGTAATTAAAGGTTTTCCCGTCTCGCGGGACCATTCGGCCAATAGGTCGATACCGCCCTTCAAACAACTTTTCCAATGATCAGGGTTCTCCCTATAAAGGGGCTCAGCCTTTCGGGCCAGGATGTCGTACATTGCCGGATCGAAGCCTGCTTTACCGAGGTCGAACCCCATTCTCGGTTCAAAGTCACTCACTTCTTCCTGGGCCATCCATATATGCGGCTCTAGAAGGTCCATGAAAGAAACGTCCTGTTCTCGCCAGTTCGTGTATTCCCCTGTATACGAAAAGCAATAATCAAGACTGGGGTAGGCTTGTCGGAGTATGGAGATGGCATCTGCCATCCATTTCCTGATATCTGGTTGGGTACGAGACGGTACTCCATCAATACCCTCAGAGGCGAATTTCAGGAATGGGGCCCACAAGGGCACCGGCCACTCGTTGCAGAGGTCGACCCACAGGATGCTATCCATCAATCCTGCTTCGGCGATGGTATCCAGGGTTCTCTTCCAGATCTGTCCCAGATCTTCCGGGGACTTGATGTGCATCCTTACGTCGTTCTCGTCCTGCCGGAACCAACTCGAGAGCGCGACCTTCACCCCCCGTTCCGCGCATAGACCGATGAACTCGTTCAGGGCCGGCTGCACTCTGACCCTGGTTGGCGCGGGACTTCCCCAGTCATGCTGGCTCCAGACCGGCAGCAGCTCCCATTCGCGCGCGGGGTCAGAGGCAATCAGGTGGGGATAGGCATCAATGCGGACAGCGTCGTAGCCCCGTTCCTTCAGCTCATCCAGAACCTTGCCCCAATCCTCGTAGCCAGCACCAGGCCAGCGGCGCTCCAGCCAGGAGAAATCCCACATGGCGATCGCAAGCGGATGTGTCAGCTTGGACTTCAACATCGTAAAGCTCCTTTAGCAGATCAATCGACAAAGGCACTGTGATCCATTGCGCTGGAGCTGTGAAACGAGTAGTTTTCGATGAACTGTTAAGAATAATTTGAAAGTATATGCAGCGAATGCTCCCTGGTACCCGAGCGCTCAGGACGTTGGAAGCAGCCGGGCGACATCTGAACTTCACCCGTGCCGCCGAAGAGCTGGGGTTGACCCCGGCGGCCGTCAGTGCCCAGATCAAGGAGATCGAGGGCCAGCTTGGCACTGTGCTTTTCACGCGCACCAGTCGCAGAATTCAACTCACACCCGCTGGCACTGTTCTGTTCGAGGCGGTTGGCGATGCGCTGGATAACTTGCACCAGGCTGCCAACCGCGCTCGAAAAGTGGCTCGGGGCTCTGCTCATGTACGCCTCTCTCTGGGACCAAGGTTTGCCACTCACTGGCTTCTGCCCCGCCTGTCGCGTTTTCGGGAAGCGAATCCTGGCCTGGAGCTGACGTTCGATATTACGGATCGAGTACGGGACTTCGACTTGGACGATGTGGACGCTGCCATTCGTTTCGGCAAGGGACGTTACACAGGGGCGTGTTCGGAGCGCTTATTCGCTACTGATGTTGTCCCGGTGTGCAGTCCAAAACTGATGGAAGCTGGCGATAATCCGAAAGAGCCGAAAGACCTCGTATACCACACTCTCTGCCATGTCGACTGTCAGACTGACGACATGATCTGGCCGAGTTGGTCGACCTGGATGGCCGCTGCGGGCATCGATGATTTCGATGATAGCCGATGTATGGCTTTTACTGATTCAAGCCATGTGGTGCAGGCCGTCGTCGATAGCAATGTCATTGGATTGGTTGAATTGGCACTGATCGAGAATGATCTGGCTCAGGGGCGTCTAGTGAGATTATTCGACATCGGTGTCAGCGTGGCAGATGAGTATGCCTATCATCTGGTCTATCCGCATCGCAATAGCAAAGATCCTGGTATTCAGGCTCTGCGAAGATGGTTGGTGAATGAGGCCGAAAGTCGGGTCATGGCATCGGATGTCAGCATCGGGGGAGAAGATGCATGAGACGGAGAGCCGATGAGAATTCCGGCATGATCCACGTGCCATGAGCGTGTGTATCGTGTCTGGATGAGTGGCCACCTGGCCTTGCCGGGGCGACAAGCCCGACATGGCCGGTTAAGGTGGCGAAGGCTTGTGTTCGCAACTCGGTAGTCGTCCATGGATGATCATCTATCCCCCTTCCAGTTATTGATCCTGGTGCTGTCGATCTATGTGCTCGGCGCGCTGGCGGCGGATGTGCTGTTCGATCTGTCGCCCGAGATGTCGCAACTGCTGCACTACATCGACCTGTTCGTCTGCCTGTTCTTCCTGGCCGACTTCTGTATTCGCTTTCGGGCCGCACGCGACAAGTGGCGTTTCATGCGTTGGGGCTGGATCGATCTGCTGGCGAGCATCCCCGCCGGTTGGTTGTTCGCCGGTCGCCTGGTAAGGGTCGTGCAGGTGATTCGTCTGCTGCGGGCGATCAAGTCGCTGCACATGATCTGGCGACTGTTGTTCCGCAACCGCGCCAAAGGGTTCTTCGTCTCGGTCACCACGGCGACCCTGCTGCTGGTGGCCTTCGGTTCCATGACGATCCTGATGGTGGAAGGGCCCAACCCGGAGAGCAGCATCGACACCGCCGAGGAGGCGCTGTGGTGGGCCTTCGTCACGGTCACCACCGTGGGCTATGGGGACTATTATCCGATCACCACCCTGGGACGTATCGTGGCGGCCATGTTGATGGTCGCCGGGGTTGGCATGTTCGGCAGCTTCGCCGCCTATGTCGGCTCGTTGTTCGTCGAGGAGCAGGATGACGAAAACGCGCGTCAGCACCGCGCCAGTCGTGAGTTGATCCGCGACCTGTATGGCGAGATCCAGGCGCTTCGCCAGGAGGTCGCGGCCCTCAGGGATGAGCGTGATCCGCCCTCCGGCGAGCGTTGATCAGGGGCTGACTGCATTCACCACAGGCCGAATCAGGAGTTCGAGCGGTCGTCGCGGGTCTCGTAGTCGCCTTCGAGCACCTGATGGTCCCGCGCCCTGTCGTTCGAGCGGGGCTCGCGGTAGGTTCCTCCGCCGATATCCTGGGCCTGGTCGGCGCGCATGGCTTCCATGCGTTTCTTCATGCGGTGACGCAGGAAGGGCAGCATGGCCCAGCCGATCAGCAGGAATACCAGGCCGATCACGGTGCCGATGATCATCATCACACCGAAGAACAGCCAGGTGAACAGCAGCTTGATACCGCTGACATTGCCACCGGGCTTGGCCTGGCGGGCACGCTGCTGCCACTGTTGCGCGGCGCGCCAGGCGGCGTTGCTGCGCGGGTCATTGGGGTTGGACATGGGAATCTCCATGGTGGCCGGTCGCATCGCGACCGTGCCGTGAATGACTGCCACTTGGAAAGCGTCGCTTCATGAATGTTCCGTGCGGCCAGTCTGCCAGAGTTCGGCGAGGATTTCGTAGCTGCGCAGGCGATCCTGTTGTGCGTAGACGTCGGTGTGGATCATCAGCTCGTCGGCACCGGTGGCGTCGAGGAAGGCTTCGAGGCCGTCATGGACGCGCTGGGGGCCGCCGATGACCGCGGCGCCGAAGAATTGCTCGACCTGTGCCTGCTCCAGGGTAGACCAGTCGAGTCGTTCTACTGGCGGCAGGGCCTTGGTGCGGCGACCGCGAATCATGCCGAGAAACTTCTGGCGAGCCGTCGAGGCGAGGAACTCTGCCTGTTCGTCGCTCTCGGCGGCGACCACCGGCAGGCCGACCATCGCATAGGGAGCGTCCAGTACCGAGGAGGGCTGGAAGTTGTCGCGATACAGTCGCAAAGCATCGTGCAACTGGGCCGGGGCGAACTGGGCGGCGAAGGCGAAGGGCAGACCTTCGCGGGCGGCCAGCCGCGCGCTGTAGTCGCTGGAGCCGAGCAGCCAGATGGGCACCTTGGTGCCCTGACCGGGGATGGCGCGCACGCGCTGGTCGGTTCGCTCGTCGTCGAGGAAGCCGCGCAGCTCTTCGAGGCGCTGGGGGAAGTCGTCGACGCCGGCGCGCGGGTCGCGACGCATGGCGGCCATGGTGGCGCCGTCGGAGCCCGGGGCACGCCCGAGGCCGAGGTCAATGCGGCCCGGGTAGAGCGTTTCCAGGGTGCCGAACTGTTCGGCGATCACCAGGGGCGGGTGATTGGGCAGCATGATGCCACCGCTGCCCACGCGGATATGCGAGGTTCGTTCGGCCAGGTGTCCGATCAATACGGCGGTGGCAGCGCTGGCGATGCCATCGATGCTGTGGTGTTCGGCGACCCAGTAACGGGTGAAGCCGAGGCGTTCGGTCAGGCGGGCCAGCGCGACGCTCTCGGCGAAGCTGTCGGCGGCGCTGCCGCCCTGCCGGATGGGGGCCAGGTCCAGTACGGAGAGGGGCGTGTCGGCTAGTCGGGGCATGGGGTAAGGCTCCAAAAATTAGCATGCTTTCTTTGTAGGTGAGGGCGACACCAGGAAGAAACAACAGGCCGGCTACGATTTGGAGGGGCAATTCGCACGTACGATGCTGCTGACAAGAGATGCGGCGAGCATGTCATGCATCGTACGTTTATTTATACTCATGATATTGGCGTATTTCTTCGCCAGGATGGCGAGATTGGCCACAGGGATGACGGCGGTCGCGCGATGTGACGCGGGCGCTCAAGGGGGTGGAAGCACAATGGCGGGGATGTCGCGGACTCGCAAGCGAACGGGTGCGACTCGGCGGCATGCGCCGAGCCGACGGTTGCGGTGCGATTGGGCGTGTTTCGATCGCTGGCTGGATCGGATCGTGACGCTGGCCGTGATCACCGCCCTGCTGGTGGGCGGGACGGCGCTGATCCTCCACCTGGTGCTGTGAGAAGCGTGGCCGTCGCTCTCCTTGTCATGCCTGGCCGCGATGTCCCCGAGGTTGCTGCTGCGTGATGCAGTGGATGTTGCCACCGCCGAGCAGGATCTCGCGGGCCGGCACGCCGATCACGCGGCGTGTCGGGAACAGCTTCTCGATGATGGCCCTGGCCTCGTCGTCCCTTGCCGGATCGAGCAGCGGCATCACGACCACCGAATTGCCGATGTAGAAGTTCACGTAGGAGCCGGCCATGCGATCGCCGGGCCGGCGCGGATGGGAGTGACTGAGTCGGTCGATGCCGCTGGCTTCGTCCGCATCGATGGTCAGTGGTCCGGGCTGGGGCAGCTTGTGCACTTCGAGCGGTCGCCCCTTGGCATCCCGGGCCTGTTCCAGAATCGCCAGGGCCTCACGGGAGATGGCGTGCTGGGGATCGGCCGGGTCGTCGGTCCAGCTCAGGGCCACTTGGCCGGGAGCGATGAAGCAACACAGGTTGTCGACGTGGCCGTCGGTCTCGTCCAGATAGCAGCCCCGCGGCAACCAGATGATGGTTTCCACCCCCAGGGTATCGCGCAGGACCTGCTCCATGTCGTCCCGTGAGAGATTCGGGTTGCGATTGGCATTGAGCAGGCACTCCTCGGTGGTGATCAGCGTGCCCTCGCCATCCACGTGGATGGCGCCGCCTTCCAGTACCACCGAGGCTTCGAAGCGCGTCACGCCGAGCATCTCGGCGATCTTGGTACGAATGCGGCGATCCTTGTCCCAGGGGAAGTAGAGCCCGCCCTCGAGCCCGCCCCAGGCGTTGAACTCCCAGTCCACCAGGGCCAGCCGGCCATCCGGGTGGGTCAGGAAGGTCGGGCCGACGTCACGCATCCAGGCGTCGTTGCTGGAAAGCTCCACCACGCGAACGTTGTCGGGCAACTGATTGCGGGCGTTTTCGTATTGCTCGTCGTTGACGCCGACGAAGACCGTCTCGCTTTCGGCGATGGCCGTGGCGACCTCGACGAAGGCTTGCTGGGCCGGTTTGGCGCCATAGCGCCAGTTGTCCGGGCGTTGCGGCCACAGCATCCAGCAGGCGTCATGGGGCTCGAACTCGGCCGGCATGGAGAAGCCGAGGGCAGCGGGAGTGGCGGAGGATGTCATGGTGGTCATGGGCTCTCTCACAGGTAACCGACGGTCAGGAATACAACGGTGGCGATGGCGGCGGCAATCAGTACATAGGGTAACTGGGTGAGGGCATGGGCCATCGGCGAGCAGCCGCTGCCCTGGGCGGACAGCACTGTCGAGTCGCCGTAGAAGCAGGCATGGCTGCCGAAGGCGCTGGCCGAGATCAGGGCACCGACTACCAGCGGCATGTCGGCCTGAACGCTCTCCGCCAGTGGCAGCACGATGGGCATTGCCACGGCGAACAGCCCCCAGAAGGAGCCGGTGGCGAAGGCCAGGAAGGCCATGGTGATGAAGACCACTGCCGGCAGTAGCCCGGCCGTCATCAGCGGCTGCACGGTGCCGATCACGAAGTCGGTGAGGCCCAGCACGTCGTTGACGTCCTTGAGGGCGAAGCCCGCGACCAGGGTGCCCAGCGGCATGATCATGGCCTTGAAGCCTTCCAGGGCAGTGTCGAAGGTTTCGTGAAAGCTCAACAGGCGCTGCGACAGGATCAGCGTAAGGGTCACCGCGAGCGCCACGATCACCCCACGCAGGATGTCGATGTCGAAGTACCAGGTGAAGAAGATCAGGGTGACGATGGGCACGAGGAAGTTGAGGAGATGAGGACGCGGCTTGTTCTCGTCGACTTCCAGGGCGTCGTCGTCGACCCCGTCGGGCATCGGCTGGCCGGCGTTGGCGCGGGCCTCGGCGGCCTTCATCGGGCCGAGGTTGGGCACCCAGCCCAGCGCTACCAGCGGCACGATGGCGGCGGCCACCCAGGCATAGAACATGAAGGGGATGGCGTCGATGTACAGGCTCATGCCGTTGCCGGTCACGTTGTTCTCCTCGAGCAGGCCGGCGAAGAACACCGCCCAGGTGGAGAAGGGCACCAGGATGCAGATCGGCGCGGCCGTCGAGTCGACGATATAGGCCAGCTTTTCCCGGGAGATGCCGAAGCGGTCGGTGATCTTCTTCATCGAGGCGCTGATGGTCAGGGCATTGAGGTAGTCGTCGACGAAGATGATCAGTCCCAGGAACCAGGTGGTCAGAAGGCTCTGGGAACGGCTGTGGATGCGTCGGGTCATGGTATCGCCGAAGCTGAGCACGCCGCCGGTCTTGACCAGCAGGGCGATCAGGCTGCCGAACAGGCCGCAGACCAGGATGATCCAGGTGACGGTGTCGTTGCCGAGCACGCCGAGCAGGATGTCCGAGCCCCGGGAGACGACATGGATGGGATCGGTCATCAACAGGCCGACCAGGCAGCCGGTCAGCAGCGATTCGATGGTGCGTCGTGTCAGGATGGCCATTCCCAGCACCACCAGTGTGGGAATCAGGCTCCAGGCGCCATAGGTTTCCATGGGTCGATCTCTATTGTCGTTGTGGTGGTTGTCTGTTGAGAAGGTACTGATTTATGTCGTAAGCGATGAGAGGCTGGCCGCCGCCGGAGCACAGCAACCGGAGTTGACAGTTTGCTCAATGAGGATTGCGAGCACCGCCGGCGGCCAGCTCTCTTCATCAAGGGCCCGAGCGCAGCAATAAATCGGGCCTTCTCAGAGGAAGCCGTCTTCGCGCAGCGATTCGGTCGTGGCAGCGAAGGCCTCGTCGAGGATGTCCACCACGCGATCGACGGTTTCCCGAGTCCAGATCAGCGGGGGAGAGACGATGTTGAGGTGCCCGACCGGTCGGATGATCAGGCCGCGCTGCTGCGCCTCGAAGGCGACCCGGTCGCCGACGCGCGCATCGACCGGCAGCAGCTCCTTGGTCGCCTTGTCGGCCACGTTTTCCAGGCACATCATGAAGTGGCTGCCGCGCACGTCGCCGACGGTGGCGTGGTGCGACAGTGTCTTGAGCCGCTCCTCCAGATAGGGGCCCACCTCGCGAACGTTCTTGCAGATGTCCTCGCGCTCGATGATCTCGATGTTCTTGAGCGCCGCCGCGCAACTCACCGGGTGGCCCGAGTAGGTAAAGCCGGTGCTCAATACGCCGCCCTTGCCCTGGGGCGTGCCCAGTACCTCGAAGAGCTCGTCGGAGATCAGGGTCGCGCCCAGCGGGGCGTAGCCCGAGGAAAGTCCCTTGGCGCAGTTGATGATGTCCGGCTGAGTGTCGAACACCTTCTCCGAGGCGAAGAAGTGCCCCAGGCGACCGAAACCGGTCACCACTTCATCGGCGATGAAGAGGATGTCGTTGGCGCGGCATACCGCCTGCATGCGCGCATGATACCCCTCGGGCGCCACCAGCACGCCACCGGCGCCCATGATCGGCTCGGCAATGAAGGCGGCGATATTGTCGGCACCGATACGTTCGACCGTCTCCTCGAACTCGGCCACCAGGTGGTCGCAATACTCGGCCTCGCTCATGCCCTCGGGGCGACGATAGCAGTTCGCCTCGCTGAGGTGGGTCACCAGGTGATCGAGGGTGTCGAATTCCCAGTTGTTGCTCGCGATGCCGGTCAGGGTCGCGGCCATGTAGGTCGTGCCGTGATAGGCGTTGTTGCGCGAGATGATGCGCTTCTTGCTCGGCTTGCCCAGGCGGTTGAAGTAGTAGTGAACCAGGCGAATGGTGGCGTCGTTGGCCGCCGAACCACCGCAGCTGTAGAAGACATGGTTGAGGTGGGCCGGCGCCAGCTCGGCGAGCTTGGCGGCCAGCTCGGCGGCCGGTGCGTTGGAGAGGTTGTTGAAGGTCGAGAAGTAGGCCATCCGCGTGGCTTGATCGGCCATGGCCTGGCCGATCTCTGCGCGACCGTGGCCGACATTGACACACCACAGGCCGGCGATGCCATCGATGAAACGGTTGCCGTGGGCATCCTGCACGTAGATACCGTCGCTGTCGGTGATCAGATCGCAGCCCTGTTCATGGAAGGTGCTGTAATCGGTGAAGGGATGGATGAAATGGTCACGGTCCTGGCGCCACAGTGTCTGGGCGCCGAGCTCGGTACGCGTTGTGCTTGTGGTCATGGCAATACCTCCTGTCGAGTGTCGGCCAGCCTAGCCAGCCCCGACGGTCGGCGAACATATCCTCATTGGGGTATATCGGTCTCGGCTCGAGCCCTCGTAAGGTGATTTCACTGCACTCAGTGGCCTCTGATCGCCAGGCCGCCGTTTGCGTTGTCGTTCGGAGGCTGAACCGTCGACAGGTCTCCGAGGAGGCGCTGTGAACCCTTCCATGGGCGCTACTTTTGCCATCCATGGCAAAAGACCTCCTCTTCGACCTGTCCCCGGCGCCTCTCGACAGTGGGAGAGGCGAGCTTTTGACCGAGCTGGCGCACCAGCACCGCGTAACGAAGTGACTTGCATGTGCAGGGATTGATGCGGTGCCTTCCTAACAACGACCGAAGAGGCTCACCATGACGATTTCCATCGATGGCCAGCGGCTGTGGGACAGCCTGATGGCCATGGCCGAGATCGGCCCCACCGCGAACGGCGGCAGTTGCCGCCTTGCTCTGACCGAAGAAGACGCCGCCGGCCGGCGGTTGCTGCTCGATTGGTGCGAGTCGCTCGGCTGCACCTGGCGGGTCGATCGCATCGGCAACCTCTTCATCCGCCGCGCCGGCAAGCGCGACGACCTCGATCCGGTGGCCATGGGCAGTCATCTGGACACCCAGCCCAAGGGCGGTCGCTTCGACGGCATCCTCGGCGTCCTGGCCGGGCTCGAGGTGTTCCGTACCCTCGCGGATCAGGACATCGTCACCGAGCGACCGCTGGAGCTGGTGGTCTGGACCAACGAGGAAGGCAGCCGCTTCGCACCGGCCATGGTCGCTTCCGGCACTTATGCCGGTGCGTTCAGCGTCGAGTCGACCCTGGCCCGCGAGGACCGCGACGGCGTGACATTCGGCGAGGCCCTCGATGCCTGTGGCTATGCCGGCGAGTCGCCGGTTGGCGAACCTCGCCTGGACAGCTTCTTCGAGCTGCACATCGAGCAGGGCCCGGTGCTCGAGGAAGAACACGAGACCATCGGCGTGGTGACTGGCGTCCAGGGCATGCGCTGGTTCGACGTGACCCTCTCGGGACAGTCGGCCCATGCCGGCCCCACTCCTATGCGCTATCGACGCGATGCCCTGGCCGCGGCGGCGCGCCTGATCGACCGGCTGCAGACCCATGCCCTGGCCGACGAAAGCGGCGACACCAAGGTGACCTGCGGCTGCCTGGATATCGTCTCGGCATCGCGCAATGTGGTGCCCGGCGAAGTGACGCTGACCATCGACCTGCGCCACGTGGTGGAGAGCGAGCTGGATGCCCTGCAGGAGCGCTTCGAGCGGTTGCTCGTCGAGGTCGGCGAGAGCTTCGGCGTGACGGTATCCCAGGAGCGGATCTGGGCCTCTCCGGTGGTCGAGTTCGCCCCCGAGTGCGTCGCCGCCGTGGAGCGGGCCACTCGAGAGCGGGCACAGCCCCATCGTCGCATGATGAGCGGTGCCGGCCACGATGCCGTCTATGTGTCTCGGGTCGCGCCGACGGCCATGATCTTCGTGCCCTGTCGCGACGGCATCAGCCACAACGAGGCCGAATACGCCACACCGGAACACTGCGCTGCGGGTGCCCAGGTGCTCTGCGATGCCATTGTCGAGCGCGCCAACCGCGCGTCCTGATAACAGGAGGTCGACATGAACGACATGACCCGATCCGAGACGCCGATTCTCGCCACCGAGGCGCCCGAAACCCATGCCGACTGGCGGGCGCTGGCCGAGCGCCTGCGAACCGAGCGGGGGCTCGAGACCCGTGCCTATGTCGACGATGCCTTCGTCGCGGCCATTGGCGGCGAGACCTTCACCACCGCCAATCCGGCCACCGGCGAGCCGCTCGCCGAGGTGGCCAGTTGTGACGCCGCCGATGCCGAAGCGGCGGTGGCCGTGGCCCGCCGCGCCTTCGACGGCGGCGAGTGGTCGCGGCGCGCGCCGGGCGAACGCAAGGCCGTGCTGCTGCGCCTGGCCGAACTGATGGAGGCGCACCGCCACGAGCTGGCGCTGCTCGACAGCCTGGACATGGGCAAGCCGGTATCGAGCGCCATGGGCGACATGGCCGGCGCCATCGGCTGCATTCGCCATCATGCCGAGTCCATCGACAAGCTCTACGGCGAAATCGCCCCCACCGGCGAGGATAGCCTGGGCCTGGTGATGCGCGAGCCGCTGGGCGTGGTGGCCTCCATCGTGCCCTGGAACTTCCCGATGATGATGACTGCCTGGAAGATCGGCCCGGCTCTCGCCGCCGGCAACAGCGTCATCCTCAAGCCCTCGGAGAAGTCGCCGCTCTCGGCGCTGCGCCTGGCGCAGCTGACTCGCGAGGCCGGGCTGCCGCGCGGCGTCTTCCAGGTGCTGCCGGGCTTCGGTCATACCGTGGGCAAGGCGCTGGCGCTGTCCATGGAGGTCGACTGCCTGGCCTTCACCGGTTCCACCGGGGTCGGCAAGCAGCTGATGCAGTACGCCGGCCAGTCGAACCTCAAGAAGGTCTTCCTGGAGTGCGGCGGCAAGAGCCCGAACCTGATCTTCGCCGACTGCAAGGACCTGGATCGGGTGGCCGAGCATGCCGCCGCGGCGATCTTCCACAACCAGGGCGAGGTGTGCATCGCCGGCTCGCGGTTGCTGGTCGAGAATTCGATCCGCGAGGCCTTCGTCGACAAGGTGCTGGCCGCCGCCGAGCGCATGCAGCCCGGCGACCCGCTGGACCCGGCCAGCTTCATGGGCGCGATCGTCGATGAAACGCAGCATGCCCGCATCCTGGAATATATCCGCCGGGGCGTCGAAGAAGGCGCGACCCTGCGCACCGGTGGCCGGGCGCTGGACGGCGAGGCGCAGAATGGCAAGGGGCTGTTCATCGCCCCGACGGTGTTCGACGGCGTTACCGACCGTATGGCCATCGGCCGCGAGGAGATCTTCGGCCCGGTACTGGCGGTGTTCGGCTTCGACACCGAGGAAGAGGCCGTGCGTCTGGCCAACGACAGCGACTACGGCCTGGCGGCGGGGCTGTGGAGCCAGGACATCGACCGCATCATGCGGGTGACGCGGCGGCTGCGTTCGGGCCAGGTGTTCGTCAACAACTGGGCGGACATGGACCAGACGGTGCCCTTCGGCGGCGTCAAGCAGTCGGGCAACGGCCGCGACAAGTCGCACCACTCGCTGGAGGAGTACTCCGACCTCAAGGCCGTCTGGATGTCGCTGACTCCCGCGCCCTGAGCGTCATGCGGACTTGCAGGACTCAACTACCAACGGAGGGACAACAACAATGACCATTCTGACTCCCAATCCGAGTCACGTCCTGATCGCCGGTGCACTGGCCACCCTGAGCGTTGGTGCCGCCGCTGATGCGCCGTCGGCGGCGGATACCGTATTGCGCGACGGCAGCATCTATACCGTCGACGCCGAGCATTCCACTGCCTCGGCATTGGCGGTACGCGACGGCGTGATCACCTACGTCGGCGACGAGTCGGGCGTCGACGCCTATGTCGGCCCGGAAACTCGGGTGATCGACCTGGAAGGCCGGATGGTGATGCCGGGGCTGCAGGATGCCCACATCCATGGCATCACCGCCGGTCGTGCCCAGTGCGATCTCGACTATCGGCCGCTGAGCGTCGATGAGTTCACCTCGCACATCGAGGGCTGCCTCGCCAACCCTGATTTCGGCTCGGGAAGCGACGACTGGCTGGTAGTCGAGAACTGGTACGTGCAGTTCCTCAAGCCGAAAGGCACCCAGGTGACCCGGAAGGTGCTGGACGAGCTCGACACCGACCGGCCGATCATCGTCCGTGACGTCTGGGGGCACTCGGCACTGGCCAACTCCCGGGCCCTCGAACTGGCTGGCATCGATGCCGACACGCCGGATCCGGAAGGCGGCGTCATCAAGCACGACGATCGGGGACAACCGAACGGCTGGCTCTACGACGATGCTCAGTTCCTGGTGGATGACGCGATGCCCGAACGGCCGCCGCTGGATCCCGTCGAGGCGGCCCGGCGCGGCATGGAGGTGCTCGCCGAGGAAGGCGTCACCAGCTTCCAGGCGCAGAGCGAGTCGCGCGAGACGGTGAAGAGTTTTGCCCGGTTGCGCGAGGCCCACGGCCTGACGGCCCGGGCACACTTCCTGATCGATTCCGGTGCCAGGCGCGGCGAGGAATTGTCGGCCTTCATCGACGAACTCGATGCCATCCGCAACGCTTACGAACACACCGGGCAATTGCCGCAACAGGTCTACGCCTGGCGTCCGCAATCTCCGGAAGGACCGCGCCTGGTGGCCGAGCCCGGTGTCTCCGTCGATGGCGTGGGCGAGGTGATGGCCGACGGCATCCTGCAGGCACCCACCCAGACGGCGGCCCTGCTGGAGCCCTATCGCGTCAACGCGGGCAGCGAGGAGAGCCCGCGATGGATACCTGGCGACAATCGCGGCGAGGCCTACATCGATGGCGAGACGCTGGGCGAGATGGCATCGCGCTTCGCCGAGCGTGGCTACCAGACGCAGATCCATGCCATCGGCGACCGTGCCGTGCGCAACACCCTGGATGCCTTCGCCATGCTGCGGGCCGAGGACACGACCGCAGCGGAGGCGAGCGGCTATGAGCGTGCCGGTGGATCACGGCCGCTGATGTCCCATGCCGAGCTGGTCGACGAGGCCGACCACGAGCGCTTTGCACAGCTCGGCGTCGTGCCGGTGATGTCCTATCAATGGGCCAAGCCGGCGCCCGACTCGACGGATGCGGTGAAGCCTTATCTCGGCCCGGAGCGCTGGGCCGGTTACGAGCCGGAGGGGGATCTCGCCGCGGCGGGCGCCAGGATCGCCTATGGCAGCGATTATCCTGTCGACCCGCTGGATCACTGGTTCGCCATCGAGGCGGCGGTGTTGCGCGAGGCCGACTGGGGGCCGGAGTTTCCGAGCTATGCCGGCGATCTCAATGCCGAACGCCAGGCGCTGTCGCTCGAGGCGGCGATCCGTGGCATCACTCTCAACGCCGCCTATGCGATGCACCAGGACGAGGCCACCGGCTCGCTCGAGGAGGGCAAGCTGGCCGACCTGCTGATCCTCGATCAGAACCTCTTCGAGATTCCGGCCGAGGACATTTCCGAGACCCGGGTGCTGATGACCATGGTCGGCGGCGACGTCGTCCATCGTGCCGAGGACTTCCGGCCCTAGGCCGCTGACTCCGCGGCCCCTCCCGTTTCGTCGACGTGCCATTGGGGAACGCTTTCCACGTCGTTTGCCGGCCCTCGGGCCGGCTTTTTCGTGGCGCGACCGGTGCCGCCAACAGCATCATCCTCAAGCCCTTCGGAGAAGCCGCCGTTCTTGACGCCGCGTATCGGTGACGAAGGGCGGAATGGGCAGAGCCGGTTCATCGGGCCGAGGGTGTTCGATGGCCCGGAGACGATGGTTTTGTGTCTACACTGTGCAAGACAGGGAGAAAGATATCCTGCTCCCGGAAGGAGCCTCACAGGCCGGCGACCAATCCGGCCACCGGCCGTTGTCCGACGGCTAAGAGGAGGGTTCCATCATGTCCTGCCAAGACTGGCGTCTTGAAGGAGACTGGCTAAAGAACTGCAATTGCGCCTTCGGTTGTCCCTGCGACTTCCTGGCACCTCCCACCGAGGGGGAGTGTCTGGGCTTTCTGGGCATGCACATCGCCTCCGGTCATTTCGGCGACACTCGCCTCGACGGCCTGAGTTTCTTCGTGGTAGTGAAGTTCCCGGGGCCGCTGCACGAGGGCAACGGGGATGCTCAGCCGTTGATCGACGAAAGCGCCAGCCCGGAGCAGCTCGAGGCGCTGTCCGAGATCCTCTCCGGGGCGCATTCCAACGAAGGCACGCTCTTCCATATCTTCAGCCTGATCGTGGCTCGGCTGCATGATCCCATCATCGCGTCGATCGAGTTCGAGTTCGACATGGCCGGGCGTACGGCCCGCATCGAGATTCCCGGTGCCCTGAGCTCCCGAGTGACGCCGATCCGCAACCCCGTGACCGAAGAGCCTCATCGCATTCGGGTCGTGATGCCGGAAGGCTTCGAGCATCTCGAGGGCGAGGTGGCCTCGGCGGATATCGATAGTACCGGTGATCTGGCCTTCACGACCCGTGGGTCCCACAGCACCCTGGCCCATGTGATCCAGACGCCCCAGGGAGTCGTCGCCTAGGAGGCTTCGACATGCAAGCGAGCCCGCTGGAGCGGCTGTTACGCCACGATCGGCGGTGGATGCTTGGCGGCCTGAGCCTGGTCATTGTTCTGTGCTGGACCTACTTGATCGCCGAGGCTGCCCTGATGGCACGTGGCGGGAGCCTGCTGATGACCGCGACGGGGGGTGCCTGGACGCTCCTCGAGGCGGGACTGATGTTGTTGATGTGGGGCTTGATGATGGTGGCGATGATGCTGCCCAGTGCTGCCCCCATGCTTCTGCTGCATGCCACCCTGACCCGTCGACGTCGCGCCCGTGGAGAGGCTGCCGCGGCGACGGGTCTCTTCGCCTCCGGCTACCTGATCATCTGGATGCTGTTCAGCCTGGTGGCGGTATTGCTGCAGTATGGACTGCAACAGGCCGTACTGCTGTCGCCGATGCTGGCTCTCACCAGCCAGGGAGTGGCGGGATTGGTGCTGATCGGAGCCGGGCTCTACCAGTGGTCGCCGCTCAAGGAGGCCTGCCTGCGCCATTGCCGTTCGCCGCTGGAGTTTGTGCTCACCCGGTGGCGCGAGGGCAGGCGGGGCGCCTTGGTGATGGGGCTGCATCACGGCGCCTATTGTCTCGGTTGCTGCTGGATGCTGATGCTGCTGCTGTTCGTCGGCGGCGTCATGAGTCTGGTCTGGATTGCCGGGCTGGCGCTCTGGGTGCTGGTCGAGAAGCTGGCTCCGGCCGGCCACTGGCTGGGGCGCCTTCTGGGCGGCGTTCTGGTGGCCTGGGGCGGGATGGCCCTGTGGGTGGCCCTGACCTGAGGCGCTACCCGTTGGAGGGGGCGCTCAGCCGCTCTGCTGACGCGAGACCAGTGCCACATGGTCGAGAAACAGCCGGAAGAGTTGCGACTGGCTGGAAACCTCGAGGCGTTGGTAGAGATGCTTGCGGTGGACCTTGACGGTGCCGTCGCTGATGCCCAGCTCGCGGGCTGCCGACTTGGTGGAGTGGCCGGCCAGCAGCAGGCGCACGATCTCCCGTTCGCGTGCCGTCAGGCTCTCCTGGCCGAAGCTGTCGAAGGCCTCTTCCACCGGCTCCCGTTCGTCCAGGCACTGGTGGAAGCGATGCTCCTGCCATTTCCAGTATTCGCCGAGCAGGACTTCCAGTACCGGCGCGATGTGGCGCAATGCCTGCAGGTCCCGGCGAGTGACCCGGGGCGCGTCATCGCGAAATCCCAGCGACACCACCATCACCACGTCGGCATCGACCCTGGCGAACAGGCCGATCTCGTCGGTGAGCCCCAGGGCACGGTAATAGTGATGATAGTAGTCGCTGCTCTCGAACCGGTCCGGGGCCAGTTCGCGCAGCCGATGCGCGCCGCTCTCCAGGCCGTCGTACACGGCCTTGAAGAAGGGATCCAGCAGATAGGCCTGGCTCAGGTAGCGTTCGATGCCCTGCTCGCGCCGTGCCGGCGGATAATTGTCGTGAATCAGCAGCGGTCGCCGTTGTCCCTTGTAGGTATTGATCAGGATGGTGTCGAAACCGACCAGCTCGCGCAGTGTCTGTTCCAGCAGGGTCGGAAAGCCGCTGCCGGCGGCGGCCTGGAACAGGCGGGCCAGGTGACGGTGCCAGGTCAGGCTGGCGGCATTGGCGAGATGCTCGGTCGGGGTCACGAGGATTACCGTACTGATGGATGACGAACTGCATCCGGCAGCATATCACGGCGGCGTTCGGTGAGCCGCCCTGCAATGCGGGCTGGCTAAGCGGCGCCGTGCACCGCATCATGAAGGGGCCGGACGAGCAAAAGGGGAGGATCGACGACACCATGCTGGAGTTTCTGCAGGGAGCGGCCTATGGCCTGTTCCTCACTTGCCCGCCGTGGTGCCTGGTCGGCCTGGTGAATCCGCGGCTGGCACTGCCCATCGAGCATCCGCAGCGCTGGCGCGTGCTGGTGCGCTACGGCGCCGTGCTGCCCTTCATCAGCCTGTTGATGTGGCTGACATCGCTGTGGGGCGGTTTCGGTCCCAGCCTGTGGGGCTGGCTGGCGGGCCTGGTGGCCATCGCCGTCGAACTGCCCCTGGAGCGGCGCTGGCGTCGCTGGCGGACGCGCCGCCAACAGCGTCGGTTCGAGGCCGCCCGACGTCGCGAGCGTGCACGTGCCGAGGCCGGTGTCGTCGAGCTCGATCCATCTCGTCCGCCGGTGGGGGCCGACGAGATCGTCCAGGCCCTGTGCCGCGTCAAGGGCGAGCTGCTGGGCGTCGAGCGTCCCGAGCTGGCGTCCCGGGTCGATCGCCTCCATGGCCGTTATCGTCACGTCAACGAGGTGCTGGAGAGTCGCTTCGAGCCCGGCGAGCTGGCTTTCGAGCGGGCTCGCTCGCTGGTCGAGCAGGTGAGCCTGGGGGCGGTGGACGATTTCGACGCCATGGTCGACCGAGCGAAGGGCATTCGCGGCATGGATGTCGACTACGTGCGCAGCCGGCTTGCCAAGGATGCCGTGCGCCTGTCCGCCGAGGAGACCGAAGCCCTGCGGCGACGGCTGGCGTTGATCGAGGAGACCGAGATCGCCCTGCGACGGCTCGCGGCGCGCAACGAGGCGGCACTGACGGCGCTCGACGATGCCGCGGTGACGCTGTCACGCGTCGTCACCGGCCGCCCCAAGGCGGCCCTGGGCGCGGAACGGGCCTGCGACGAGCTGCGGCGTTTCATCGAGGGGGCCGAGCGTTATGGGCAACGGCAACAGCCGCACTCATCCGATTGAGACAAGCCCCAGGCTGACAAAGGAGAAACACCATGACTGATGCCTCCGCGGACAAGCCGGGTAGCCGCCTGTCGCTGCCACCGGTGGAGCGTATCGCCGAGGAGCTGGAGCGGGACGAAGCGGACCATCGAGAGACGCTGGACCCGGAGCTCGAGGCAATGGCAGAGGCCTTCGTCGAGGAGATCCTGGGCGATAACGCCAGCGCCGCCGCCGAGCAGCGCCGTGCGGTGGACGAGATGGGGCTCGACCTTCAGCGTCAGGCTGCCCATCAGAGCGAGATGCTCAAGACGCCGCTGCATCAGCTGGCCCGCGAAGGGGAAGACGGCGGGGCGGTCGCCAAGGCCCTGGGGGACTTGCGGGGCCGGATGACCCGGCTGGATCCGCGCCATCACCGCCTGGAGCCGGGACCGCTGGACCGCGTGCGGCGGCTGATTCCGGGCGTGGGGACGCGCCTTCAGCGTTACTTCCAGCGCTTCGAGACGGCCCAGCAGGCACTCGATGCCATCATCGCCGACCTGGAAAGCGGCCGTGATCGGCTGGCCCGTGACAACCTGACCCTGAGCGACGATCAACAGGCCCTGCGCGAGACGCTCGGCCAACTGGAACGCCAGGTCGCGCTGGGGCGCGCCATCGACGCTCGCCTGGAAAACGCCCTGCCGGAACTCGATGAGCAGCGCCGCAGCTTCGTCGAGGAGGAGCTGCTGTTCCCGCTGCGCCAGCGAATTCTCGATCTCCAGCAGCAACAGGCGGTCAGCCAGCAGGGCGTGCTGGCCCTCGAGGTGATCATCCGCAACAACCGCGAGTTGATGCGGGGCGTGGACCGGGCGATCAACGTCACCGTCTCGGCGCTCAGCGTGGCGGCCACGGTGGCCCTGGCCCTGGCCAATCAGCGGCTGGTGCTGGAACGCATCGAGTCGCTCAATGCCGCCACCTCCGAAACCATCGCCGGCACCGCCGAGGCCCTGAAGCGACAGGGCGTGGACATCCAGACCCGGGCCTCCTCGGCGACGCTGGACATGCAGTCGCTGGAGCGTGCCTTCAGCGATGTCATGGGCGCCATCGACGACCTGGCGCATTACCGGCGCGATGCCTTGCCGCAACTGGCGTCACAGATCGAGCGCCTGGAGGGCCTGGCGCAGCAGGGGCGGTCGGCGACCGAGCGCCTGGATCGGGGCGAACCGGGCGACGACGAGTCGCGCTAAGCTGCTTTCTACTTGAAGCGTGAGCTGGCCCGCTTCCACGCCTCCCGTAAGTGCTCCCAGGCCTCGTCGGCACCCTGGCGCATGTCGTCCCAGGCTTCCTCGCCGGAGGCCTGCAGCTCGTCGAGCCGGCGCCTGGCCTCGTCGCGTCGTGCCTTCAGGCGCTCGATATCCTCCTGGTGGCGCTCGGATGTCCGGTCACCGGCCTGCCGCGCCCGCTCGGCCAGGGCCTCGATCTCGGCATTCCATTCGGCCAGGCTCTCCTTCAGGCGTTCGATAAAGGCATCGCGTTGATTCATGGGCTCCTCCACAGAGAGTTGTCTGCCTTCTCTTGACGATCCTGCCGGTCGCCATGAGTTCCCCGCTCGAGCGCAAAAGAACGCTGCGATCTGACTCTCGCACGAACGGATCTCGATACATCATGGGCAAGCGCCGCCATGATGTGTGAGCTCGCTCTGGACTATGCTGCAGAAAGCGATGCTTGAATCTTGCATCTCCTGGAAGGCGTCCGGGATGGTCCGCGATGCCTTGACGACGCGGCCTGGAGCCGCAAGGGGCGATCATGGATACCAGAGCGCGCAATGTCTTCGTAGTGGGACTCAACGATACCAACCGGGAACGACTCGAAAGCCTGAGGGGGGCCGGCGACAGCCACTTCCATGGGGTCATCGACCCCGAGGCGGTCTACGACACCGAGGTCTTCGACATCGCTTCCATGCTCGACGAGGCGACCGAGCAACTGGAGGCCTTCGATGGCAGCGTGGATGCCATCGTCGGTTACATGGACTTTCCCGTCTCGACCATGCTGCCGATCCTCTGCGAGCGTTTCGGCACGCGTTCCCCTTCGCTGTCGAGTCTGCTCAAGTGCGAGCACAAGTACTGGAGCCGGCGGGTACAGGAGGAGGTGATTCCTGACTATATCCCGGCCTTCACGGCCTTCGATCCCTTCGACGACGATGCCCTGACCCATATCGGCGAGGCGGGGCTCTACTTTCCCTTCTTCGTCAAGCCGATCAAGTCCTCGGGGTCGCGGCTGGGATTCCGTATCGATACTCCCGAGGATTTCTACCATGCCATCGAGAAGCTGCGCGAGGACATCGGCCTGATTGCCGACCCCTTCAACACCGTGCTCGAGCAGGCTCGGCTGCCGGATGAGATCGCCGCCGTGGACGGCCACTTCTGCATGGCCGAGGAAATTATCGGCGGCTGGCAGTGCACCGTGGAGGGATATGTCTTCGAAGGCGAGGTGGTCAGCTACGGTATTGTCGACTCACTGCGCTATCCTCAGGTGCTGAGCTTCTTTCACTATCGTTATCCCTCGGGGCTGCCCGATCCCGTCCAGGACAAGATGCGCGAACTCACCGACACGGTGATGCGCCACATCGGCTTCGATAACTCGGCCTTCAACATCGAGTATTTCTGGGACGAGGTGCAGGACCGCATCTGGCTGCTCGAGATCAATACCCGTATTTCCCAGTCGCATTGCGATCTCTTCGAAAAGGTCGACGGTGTCAGCCACCAGCAGGTCACCGTCGATCTGGCGCTCGGGCGGCGCCCTGACATGCCGCATCGCCGGGGCGACTACGCGGTGGCGGCCAAGTTCTTCTATCGGGTGTTCTTCGTCGACGCCGTGGTCACCCGCGTGCCCAGCGACGAGGAGATCAACGCCCTGGAGGCGGACTTCCCGGGCAGTGTGATCGCTCTGCAGGTGGAGCCGGGACAGCGGCTGTCGAACATGCCCGAGCAGGACAGCTATAGCTATGCCCTGGCCTACATCTGGATGGGGGCCGAGAGCGAGGAACGCTTGCTGGATGATTACGAGCGACTCGCAGCGCGACTGATGTTCGATTTCGACGAGATCGAAGGTTGACCAAGGAGACGTGGATGCGCGTTGTCGATGCATTTCCCCGTGCGGTGCATGAGGAAGAAACCTGGATTCCCATGGCCGATGGTACCCGCCTGGCCGCGCGGATCTGGCGACCTGTGGATGCCGAGCAACATCCGGTACCGGCGATCCTCGAGTACCTGCCCTATCGCAAGCGCGACCTGACCGCCGCCCGAGATGTCCAGACCCATCCCTATTGGGCCGGCCATGGCTATGCCGGGGTACGGGTCGACATTCGCGGTACAGGCGAGTCCGATGGCGTGCTGACCGACGAGTACCTGCCCGAGGAACTGGCCGACGGGGTGGCGATCATCGAGTGGCTGGCCGCGCAACCCTGGTGCAGCGGCGAGGTGGGGATGGTGGGTATCTCCTGGGGTGGGTTCAATGGCCTGCAGATCGCCGCCCTGGGCCCTCCTCAGCTCAAGGCGGTGATCTCCCTGTGTTCCACCGACGACCGTTATGCCGACGACATCCACCACATGGGCGGTTGTCTGTTGGGCGACAACCTATCCTGGGCGTCGACGATGTTCGACGGCAATGCCTGCCCGCCGGATCCGATGCTGGTCGGTGATCGCTGGCGGGACATGTGGCTCGAGCGCCTCGAAGGCAGCGGCCTGTGGCTGGCCAAATGGCTCGCCCACCAGCGCCGCGATGACTACTGGAAGCACGGTTCGGTCGGCGAGGACTTCACCGCCATTCGTTGCCCGGTGTATGCCATCAGCGGCTGGGCCGATGGCTACTGCAATGCCGTCTTCCGGTTGCTGGCCGGCCTCGAGGTGCCGCGCAAGGGGCTGATCGGACCCTGGGCTCACAAGTATCCGCACCTCGGCGTTCCCGGTCCGGCCATTGGCTTTCTGCAGGAATCGCTGCGCTGGTGGGACCAGTGGCTCAAGGGGCGCGACACCGGCATCATGGATGAGCCCATGTTGCGAGTCTGGATGCAGGAATCGGTACCGCCCTCGGCGCGCTATGAAGTGCGTCCCGGGCGTTGGGTTTCCGAGCCCGTCTGGCCGTCGTCGCGCATCGTCGATGCGTCCTTCCGGCTCAGCGTGGGCCATGACCTGTTACCCGAGGAGCAGGGCGACGATGACGACGCCGTGCTCACCATTCGTTCGCCTCTGTCGGTGGGGCTCTATGCCGGCAAGTGGTGTTCCTACAATGCCCCGCCTGATCTACCCCACGATCAGCGGGACGAGGATGGGGGCGCGCTGGTCTTCCAGACGGAGCGTCTCGAGGAAAGCGTGGAGATCTGTGGCCAGCCCGCGGTCGAGCTGGAGCTCGAGGTCGATCAACCGGTGGCCATGGTGGCGCTGCGCCTGATCGACGTCGCCGAGGACGACAAGGCCACGCGCGTCTCCTATGGCCTGCTGAACCTCACGCATCGCGACAGTGACGAGTCGCCGGAACCACTGGTGCCGGGGCAGCGCTATCGGGTACGAGTGGCGCTCAAGCATATTGCCCAGCAGTTTCCCGTCGGCCATGCCATCCGCCTGTCGTTGTCCACCAGCTACTGGCCGTTGGCCTGGCCGGCGCCGCGTCCGGTCACGCTGACCCTGTGCCCCGGGCGCAGCCGGCTCGTTCTGCCGATGCGAACGCCGCGCCCGTCCGAGGAAGCAAGCCTTCCCGACTTCCCCGAGCCGGAAGGGGCGCCGCCGATCGCCAAGACCCTGCTCCAGCCCACTCAGGAGAGTTGGCAGGTGATCCGCGATCTCGCCAATGACCAGACCACGCTCGAGGTCATCAACGATGAAGGCCGTTATCGCCTGGACGATATTGACCTTGAGATCGCCGCCCGGGTCACCGAGCGCTATCGCTACTCCTATGGCCGCTATGACAGCGTCAGCGGCTGGACCGAGTGGGAGCGCAGTTTCCGCCGCGACGACTGGGAAGTGCGCACCCTGACCCGGACACTGATGACCTGCGACGCCGACAATTTCCGGCTGCGCGCTACCCTGGATGCCTGGGAAGGCGAGACCCGGATCTACGCCCAGACCTGGGACGAGACGATTCCGCGGGATCTGGTATAGCGGGCATCTTCACGGGGCATGCCGGAGAGGCGGGACGATGGTCGAGGAGGGCGGCTAGCTGCTATCTTGAGCCTTTCTCGACAGGGATGCCCCCATGAGCGTGACGACCGCCGATGCGGCCGCGAAGCCCTGGGCCTCGCGCAAGGAAATCCTCGGCTGGGCGATGTTCGATTTCGCCAACCAGGCCTATACCCTGCTGATCATCACGGTGGTGTTCGGCGAGCTGTTCACCACCGTGATCGTCGGGGACCGAGGCGATGGCTATCGGCTGGCCAACTTCCTGTGGAGCCTGGCGCTGGCGATCAGCTATCTGCTGGTGGTGATCACCGGCCCGCTGTGCGGTGCGGTGATGGATTACCGGGCCGACAAGAAGCGGTTCCTGTTTGCCAGTTATCTGGCCACCATCGGTGCCACCGCCATGCTCTACTTCGTGGCCCCCGGCTACGTGGTGCTGGGATTGGTACTGATCGTGGTATCCAACTATGCCTATTCGATGGGCGAGTCCTTCATCGCCGCCTTCCTGCCCGACCTTGGGCCGCCGGAGGCGCTGGGGCGCATATCGGGCTTCGGCTGGGCGCTGGGCTACGTGGGCGGGCTCTTTGCCGCCGGCTTCACCCTGGTGGCCCTGGGCGAGGCCACTGCCGATAACTTCGAGCGTATACGCTGGGTAGGGCCCTTCGCCGCCGCCTTTTTCCTGGTCACCGCCATTCCCACCTTCCTGTGGCTGCGCGAGCGCGGCACGCCACAGCCACCGGGATTGCCCTATCATCGGATCGCCTGGCAGCGGGTTTCCACGACCCTTCACGACCTGCGTCGTTTTCGCGACCTGGCAACCTTCCTGGTCTCCCTGCTGTTCTCCATGGCCGGCGTCTACATCATCATCGCCTTCGCCTTCATCTATGGGGCCCAGGTGATCGGCTGGGATGCCGCGATCCGCAATGTCATGTTCATCATCGTCCAGATCACCGCCGCCGCCGGCGCCCTGGGCTTCGGGGCCATTCAGGACCGCATCGGCACCAAGCTCACCTACCTGATCACCCTGGCGCTGTGGGTCGCGGCGATCGTGGCAATCTGGGCCACGCCCGAACTCACCGCCTGGCTCAACGCTAACCTTGGCCTCGGCTGGGAGGCGCAGCACCTCTTCCTGGTGGTCGGCTGCCTGGCGGGGCTCAGTCTCGGTTCGAGCCAGTCCGCCAGCCGTGCCCTGGTGGGGTTGTTCTCGCCGCGTCGCAAGGCCGCCGAGTTCTTCGGTTTCTGGGGCCTGGCCAACAAGCTGGCGGGCGTGTTCGGTATCATCGGCCTGGGTCTGTTGCAGTCGGTGGTCGGCCTGCAGGCCTCGATCCTGTTGTGCGCGGCGCTGTTCATCATCGCCATTGTGATCTGTCTGGGCGTGAGCCAGGCGCGCGGCATGCAGGCGGCGCGCGACTGGGAAGCTCGCAATGGCGAGTGACGTTCGCTCATCCCCTCATCGGGGGCGCTCGAGGGCGAAGCGGTCGGTGGTGCGGCTGTAGTCGGCGCCGGCGAGGCGGCCGATAGGGCGCAGCGCCTCGATGTTCACGTGGCGGCCATCCCAGACGTCGGCGTCGGCATGCACCACCACGACCTCGGCCAGCACGAGATTGCCCGAGCGCGGGCGGTCGCCGAAGCGGATCACATCGCGCACTCGGCAACCGAAGGCCACCGGGGCCTCGCTGATGCGTGGAACCTGCAATCCCGGCATGGCGGTCTTGGTCAGGCCGGCATGCAGGAACTCGTCATCGCCGCGGGGCAGGCTGGCGCTGGTGGCATTGAGCGGTTCGGCCAGCGCTTCTCCGCCGATGTGCACCACGCATTCCGCCACCTCGTCGAGGTTGCGCAGGGTATCCTTGGCCGCGCCCTGGCCGTCCAGCAATGGCGAGAAGGCCAGCACGGGCGGGTCGACGCTGGCCACGTTGAAGAACGAGAAGGGTGCCAGGTTGGCGTTGCCGGCCGAGTCCAGGGTCGAGACCCAGGCGATGGGACGCGGCGCGATGGCGCCCGAGAACAATCGGTAGAGGAGGTCGGCACCGAGTTCGCTGGCCTTCCGGGTATCTGACATGTCGGTCTCCGCGGCGATGGAAAGCCCTCATCCCAGCATGGGCCACGCCCGGGGTCCAGTGTCATAGTGTTGGGGGCGCTCGTCGTGTCGGGATGGCAAGGGCCGAGGAGGAGTCATGGGCAGCGAGCGGCGCGAGGTGAGGCGATTCGGTCTCGGCATGATGCTGTTGTTCTGGGTGCTGTTGCTGGGACTCGGCACCTGGTGGCTGCAGGGCATGCTGGAGCGCCGGGAGAACCCGAATGCCCATCTGGTCAATGTCGAAGCCGGCGAAACGCTGACGCTCGAGCGCAACGCCTCGGGGCATTTCGTTGCCACCGGACGCATCAATGGCGAGCCGGTGCCCTTCCTGCTGGATACCGGCGCCACCTTCGTGGCGGTGTCCGGCTCCCTGGCCGAGCGCCTCGACCTGGAGCGTCAGGGCGAGGCCTGGTTCTCCACGGCCAATGGTCGGGCGCGAGGCCATCTGACCACTCTCGACACGGTCAGCCTGGGCGGTCTGACCGCTCGGGAAGTTCGCGGCTCCATCAGCAACGGATTGCCGGGCGACAGGGCCCTGCTGGGCATGAGTTACCTGGGGCGCTTCGATATTGCGATCAGCGGAGACCGGCTGACCCTGCGGGTGCCTTCCGACGTCTCCTCGGAATAGGGCAGGTCGTGGCGAGCCTGTTATCATGTATGCATGAACAGTGCTTCCTCCACTGAACGCGTCTCGGCGTCTCTCGATGATCCGCGCTATTACCTGACCAACTTCCAGTTCGTGCTGGACTGGGTCGCGGCACGGCACGACGACCTGCTGGACGATGCCGAGCGGGACTTCCTCGAGTCCTTTCCCCGGCTGCCGGTGGCGTCCCGGGCCTTGCTGGTGCGCATGGTGATGCGTCGGGGCGAGGTCTTTCGGTACTCGAGGCTCGAATATGCCGAGATCGGCGCGGTGGAGGCGGCCCTGGCGCCGCTGTTCGAAGCGGGCTGGGTCGAGGACGATCCC
The DNA here is from genome assembly GCF_000196875.2 of Halomonas elongata DSM 2581. Taxonomy (NCBI): domain Bacteria; kingdom Pseudomonadati; phylum Pseudomonadota; class Gammaproteobacteria; order Oceanospirillales; family Halomonadaceae; genus Halomonas; species Halomonas elongata. The sequence goes on along the minus strand of NC_014532.2, from coordinate 3,412,472 downwards.
GAATGCGATGTCGGAGAACTGTTTCGCCAGTTGCGCCTGCCCGAACTGCGTCAGGCATTGGCCGGGGAGATTGCCGCGGCCGGTCTGTCGCGTTCGCTTGGCAAGGCGGTGCTGCGGGAGGCGCTGGAAGCACGGTTGACCGATCCGCTCCCGCTGACCGAGTGGTGGCCCGAGGCCCCGGATCGCCTGGTGCGCCTGACGGTGATGGCGTTGTGCGACCGGCTGCGCCTGATGTTCTTCGGCAACCTGCGCCAGGACTGGGCGGAGTTCGTGCTGGCCGAGCTGGGGGTGCAGCGCTTCGAGACGGTGCCCTTCGATGTCGACTCGCGGGCGTTCGGCTGCCGCGAGGAAGTCGAGGATTACGTCTTCCTGCATCGGCTGCGCGAGCGTCTCGAAGAGGGCGAGTGTCCGCTGGCTCTGGGCGAACACCTGGACGAAGCGCCGGCGCGCAATACCTGGCTGGCGAGCCGGCGAGCGCGACTGCTGGTGCGCCTGGGGCGGGAAGCCGAGCGTCGCGGCGAAGGCGAGGCGGCCCTGGCGTATTACGCCCGGGCCGGGGATGGCGAAGGGCGCATTCGTCGGTTGCGCCTGCTGGAACGACGCGGTGAGCACGAGCGGGCGCATGCCTTGCTCGAGCAGGCGGTCCCGGTCGGCGAATACGAGGCCCAGGCCCTGTCGCGCCTGCGACCGAGGCTGTGCCGTCGACTCGGGCTGACGCCGCCCTCTCAGTCGCCCGAGCCACGCCCCAGGCGCTTCGACCTGGCGTTGACGCCCCATGCCGGCGGGGTGGAACGGGCCGTGGCCGAGCATCTGGCCAGCCCCGAATCGCCCGTCCATTTCGTGGAGAACGCCCTGATCTGCGGGTTGTTCGGCCTGTTGTGCTGGGAGGTCATCTTCGCGCCCTTGCCCGGAGCCTTCTTCCATCCCTTCCAGGCCGGGCCGGCGGACCTGGGGCGCGAGGACTTCGTGGCCCGGCGCCGCGGACGCTTCGAGGCTTGCCTGGCCGAGCTGGACGACGGGCGCTATCGACGTACCATCCTCGACCGTTGGCACGCCAAGCACGGTCTGGCCGCGGTCTTCGTCGACTGGGAGCGGTTACCGCTGCCGCTGGTCGAGCTCGCCCTGGCGTGTCTGCCGGCGGCGCATCTGCGTGCCTGCTTCGAGCGCTTGCTGGCCGACCCCCTGGCGAATCGCTCCGGCCTGCCCGACCTGATCCAGTTCCTGCCCGACGCCGAGTCGCCGAGGTATCGCTTCATCGAGGTCAAGGGACCGGGCGATCGCCTCCAGGACAACCAGCGCCGCTGGCTGAGCTTCTTCCAGACACGGGGCATTCCGGCGGCGGTGTGCCATGTCGCCTGGCGGGAGACGTCATGACGACGTGCGACGGTTACCGGGTGGCGGTACGTGCCCTGTGCGAGTTCACCGCCCGGGAAGGCGATCTGGATCATCGTTTCACGCCCGCGCCCAGCGCCCGCGAGGGCATCGAGGGGCACGCCCGGGTGGTCGCCCGGCGCGGCGATGCGTATCGGCCCGAGGTGGCGGTGTCGGGCCGGGTGGAGGGCCTGATCGTCGGCGGACGTGCCGATGGCTTCGATCCGCATCAGCGGCGCGTCGAGGAGATCAAGACCCATCGTGGCGATCTCTCGCGCATGGGCGACAACCAGCGCGCCCTGCACTGGGCGCAGGTCTCGGCCTATGGCGCCTTGCTGTGCGAGGCCGAAGAACTGACGCGGGTGACGCTGGCGCTGGTCTATCTGGATGTCGTCACCGGCACCGAGACGGTGTTGACCCGGGAGGCCGAGGCCGGCGAACTTCTCGACTTCCTGGCGGAACTGTGTCGGCGTTTCCGGGCCTGGGCGGAGTGCGAGGCGAAGCACCGCGAGCGGCGCGACACGGCACTCGCCGGACTTTCCTTTCCCCACGACGATTTTCGGCCCGGGCAGCGCGGGCTCGCCGAGGACGTCTACCGGGCCGCGGCGAGCGGTCGTTGCCTGTTGGCTGAGGCGCCCACCGGCATCGGCAAGACGCTGGGGGCGCTGTATCCCAGCCTGATGGCCATGCCGCGTCGTCACATCGACCGGCTGGCCTTTCTGACCATGAAGACGCCGGGGCGGCGGCTGGCACTGGATGCCCTGTCGACGCTCGGCGCCGAGGCCCGAGACGAGACGCGCCTGCCGTTGCGGGTGCTGGAACTGGTGGCTCGCGACAAGGCCTGCGAGCATCCGGATCGAGCCTGCCACGGCGAGTCCTGTCCGTTGGCCCGCGGTTTCTATGATCGACTGCCCGAGGCACGCCAGGCCGCGGTCGAGCGTGGCTGGCTGGATCGTGACGCGCTGCGCGAACTGGCGCTGGAGCATGGCGTCTGTCCCTATTATCTGGGCCAGGAACTCGCGCGCTGGTGCGATGTGCTGGTCGGCGACGTCAATCACTACTTCGACGACGGCGCCTTGCTGCACGGACTCGCCCGCGCCGATGACTGGCGGCTGGCGTTGCTGGTGGACGAGGCCCACAACCTGGTGGAGCGGGCGCGGGGCATGTACAGCGCCGGCCTGTCCCAGAAGCGGCTCAATCGGTTGCATCGCGAGGCGCCACCGGCACTGCAACGCCCCCTGGGGCGATTGGTACGTCGCTGGCGGGATCTGCTGCGCGACATGCCGGAGACCGAATGGCAGGCCCTGGCGGCGGTGCCCGACGGCTGGCTCGGTGCCCTGCAGGGAAGCGTCGCGGCGATCGGCGACTATCTGGCCGAACACCCCGATGGCGGCGATCCGGCCCTGCGTGACTTCCTGTTCGAGGCGCTGGCCTTCGCCCGGTTGGCGGAGCGCTTTGGCGATCATTCCCTCTGCGAACTGCGGCGTAATGGCCGTGGTCAGGCGGAGCTGGGCATTCGCAATCTGGTGCCGGCGGATTTCCTGGCGCCGCGTTTCGCTGCGGCACACTCGACGGTGCTGTTCTCCGCGACCCTGAGCCCGCCCGAGTATCATCGCGACCTGCTGGGGTTACCGGCCGACAGCGTGGTACGCCGGGTCGCCTCGCCCTTCGACGCCGCACAACTGGAAGTGCGCTGTCGCACCGATATCTCGACCCGCCTCAAGGATCGCGAGGCCTCCCTGGCGCCGATCGTCGACGAGATGGCCGGGCAGTACCGCCGATGGCCGGGACACTATCTGGCCTTCTTCAGCAGCTTCGCCTACCTCGAGTCGGCCCGGGCGCGGCTCGAAGCCGAGTATCCGGAGGTGCCGGTGAGGGCCCAGCGGCGCGGCATGAGCGAGGCGGAGCGCGAGGCATTTCTGGCCGACTTCGCTCCCGGCGGCAGCGGCATCGCCTTCGCGGTGCTCGGCGGGGCCTTCGCCGAAGGCATCGACCTGCCGGGCGAACGGCTGGTGGGAGCCTTCGTCGTCACCCTGGGGCTGCCGCCTTTCGACCCGATCAACGAGGCGCTCAAGCAGCGGCTTCAGGCCCGTTTCGGGCGTGGCGACGATTACGCCTACCGGGTGCCGGGGATGATCAAGGTGGTGCAGGCCGCCGGACGGGTGATTCGCGGCCCCGGCGACCGGGGCGTGGTGGTACTGATGGACGACCGCTTCGCGCGGCGGGAAAATCGGGCGTTGTTACCGGATTGGTGGCAGGTCTAGTTTACGGGTTGCGACGTGCCAGCATACTGCTCGCCACTCGCCTTCCTCCTGACCTCTTATCCCTTACCTCTTCAATGATGCGTATCTCGCGTCTCGGTGCCCGGCGCTGGTGCCTCGGTGACCACGTCTTCGTCGGCTTCGAACAACTCCTCCAGCTCCTTGGCGGCCTGCTGTACGGTCTGGATCTGCTGGGCTTCGTCGCCGAAGGTTTCCATCTGGCGCATCAGGGTCGTCGTGTCGTGACGGCGGAAGGTGTCCACGGTGTGCTGCGCGTGCTGGCGCTCGATGCCGAGCGCGACCAGCACCTCCCGGGTCAGCTCGAGACTGGCCGGCAGCAGGTCGCGGACGATGTCCTGAACGCCGGCGCGCATCAGCAGTTGGGCGTGATGGCGGTTGCGGGCGCGGGCGAACAGGCGCAGCTTCGGGAAGCGGCGCTGGACGCGCTGTACGATGCGCAGTGAGGCCTCGACATCGGAGATGGCGATCACCAGGATGCGGGCCCGGTCGGCGCCGGCGGCTTCCAGCAGGTCGAGTCGCGAGGCATCGCCGAAGTAGATCTCGTTGCCGTAGCGGCGCACGAAGGCGACGTGTTCGGCATTGATGTCGAGGATGGTGTAGGGGATGTGCAGCCCCTGCAGCGTGCGGCCGATGACCTGGCCGAAGCGGCCGAACCCGGCGATGATGATCTGCGGTGAGGTGTCGGCGGGGTGGTCGTATTCGTGCTTCGGTGCGGGCGGTGCGAACCGCGGACGAACCAGCCGGGCGTGGAGCTGGAAGAGCACCGGCGTGGCAGCCATCGACAGCGAAACCACCAGCACCAGCAGGCCGATCAGGTCGGGAGCCAGCAGGGCGGCGCCGCCGGCGGCGGTGAGCAGCACGAAGGCGAATTCGCCGCCCTGGGACAGCAGCACGCTGAGATTCAAGGCGTCCCGCCAACTGGTGCCGTAGGCGCGGGAGGCGATCATCACGCTCGACCACTTGGCCACCAGCAGCAGCGCGGTGAGGCCGAGCACCAGGCCGGGGCGTTCGCCCAGCAGGCCGATCTGGGCGGTCATGCCCACGGCCATGAAGAACAGCCCCAGCAACAGGCCGCGGAAGGGCTCGATATCGGCCTCGATGCTGTGCCGGTACTCGGAGTCGGCCAGCAGCACACCGGCGATGAAGGCACCGAGTGCCATGGACAGGCCGGCCAGCTCCATCGACAGGGCGGCGCCGATCACCACCAGCAGGGAGGTGCCGGCGAATACCTGCCGGCTGCGCGTGGCAGCGGCGAAGCGAAACAGTGGCCGCAGCAGGTAGCGACCGCCGACGATCAAGGCGATGAAGGCGCCCACGCCGATCAGCGTGTCGCGTAGCATGGCACCCCAGCCGTCCGTCATGTCGGCGCTGCCGGCCAGCAGCGGAATGGCGGCCAGTACCGGAATCGCCGCCATGTCCTGGAACAGCAGCAGCGCGAAGCCGAGCCGGCCGTGGCGGGTGGTCAGCTCGCCCTTCTCGCCGAGCAGCTGGAGCACCAGGGGCGTGGAGCATAGCCCCAGGCTGAAACCCACCACCAGGGCGGGGGCCGGCGACAGCCCCAGCATCAGGGCGAGACCGCCCAGGACCAGGCTGGTGATCAACATCTGCAGACCGCCGAACCCGAATACCGGCTTGCGCATCAGCTTGAGGCGTGACGGCTTGAGTTCCAGGCCGATCACGAACAGCAGGAAGACGATGCCGACCTCGGAGAACTGCAGTACCGCCTCGGCATCGGGCACCAGGCCCAGCACCGAGGGCCCGATGACGACGCCGGCGATCAGGTGGCCGAGGACCTCGCCGAGCCCCAGGCGCTTGACCAGTGGCACGATCAGCACGGCGGCGGCGAGGAAGATCAGGCAGTTGTAGAGCAGGTCGATGGCCACGTGATCACTCCGTCGATGGGGCTGGCATTCAAGGTCGGTCCCGGGGTTCGCCACGCTCGCACTTGCGGCATGTCAGGGCGAGGCCGAGTCGGGAGCGTCGACCTCGTTCGGTCAACACCCAGGGGCGTTCGGTCCAGGGTGGCTGGTGACGCATGTGCTGGTCATGGCCGCAGGCGAGTTCCGCCACCCAGTGACCCTCCTCGTCGCGATGATAGCCGATGATGGCCTGATGCATGCGTCGGTCCGGGGGCTTCAGGCCGCCGGGGCGCCGGCCCGGGGCAGCACGATGTCTCGGGTCAGGGGAGCCAGGGGCAATGTCGCGGCATCGACGGGCGAGACCCAGCGCAGTTCGGCGATTTCTGCGGCGGCTTGGGGCGGGCCATCCAGTTCGACGCGAAACAGATGAGCGCGCAGTCCATGGCCGGGTTCGTTGGCCGCCGGAGCGTTGAATTCGCCGAGCGGCTCGAGGTGGCGGGGCCGGCAGCCGAGTTCCTCGAACAGTTCCCGGGACAGGGCGTCGGCCGGCGATTCATGGGGCTCGATCTTGCCGCCGGCCTGCATGAAGGCGGTAGTGTCGCGTTTGCGGACCAGCAGCAGTCGTCCGCTGGCATCCTCGATCAGGGCGGCGGCGATATGCAGGGTGGGCGCGGCAGCAGGCATGGCGAACTCCGACAGTGATGAGCGCGTCATTCTAGCATCGACGACTACCGGTCCGGGATATCGTAGAGGCGCAGGTGCGAGACGACCACGTCCTCGACGGTGGCCAGGGTCTCGGCATCGAAGGTCTCGAGGGAGAGGCGACGCAGCAGGGGCTCCCGGGCGATCAGGAAGAACACGATCTGCCCGACCAGGGTGTGGGTCTCGAGGGTGGTGACCGGGTCGTCGGCGTCGCGTCCGGTGAGACGGCCGATCAGGCTGCTCAGCGTTGCCTGGACCACGCCGAAGGCCTGGTTCTGCAGGATGTCGAAGGCTTCGCTGGGATGGAGCTGCTCGCGCATCACCATCAACAGCCAGTGGCGGCATTCGAGGTCTGTGGCGAAGGTGCGCACCATGCGCCGCACAATGTCTTCGAGGGTCGCCCGGGCGGCTTCGCGGTCGTCGGGTACGCTGCCGGGTGCGCCGATGCCCAGGCGCTCGCGCAGGGCGCCGGCGATGTAGCGCGCCGCGGCGAGGTAGAGGCCGTGCTTGTTGTCGAAGTAGTAGGCGATGGAACCGATGTTGGCTTGGGCTTCATCGGCCAGCATGCGGGTGGTGGTCGGTTTGTAGCCGTGCTCGCCGAACAGTCGGATGCCGGCCTGGATCAGGCGATCACGGGTGGTGTCGTCGCTGGACATGCTTCAGGCACCTCCGTGGTGGTCTGCGGTATCGATGCCGAAGAAGAGGGTGTAGAGCACCGGCACGACCCCGAGACTCATGATGGTGCCGACGCCCAGGCCGAAGGCCATGGCGGCGGCCATGCCGTAGAACAGCGGGTCACGGCCGACGATCAGCGGCAGAAAGCCCAGGATCGTGGTGATCGCTGACATCAGTATCGGCCGGAGCCGTCGCGCCGAGGCGCGCACTACGGCATCGCGGGCGGGGAGGTCGGGGGGCAGCGCGCGGCGCTCGATGTCGATACGGTCGATCAGCACGATGGCGTTGTTGATGATGATGCCGGCCAGGCTGTAGAGGCCGAGCATCACCATGAAGCCGAAATCGGCCCGGGTGGCCAGTAGCCCCAATGCCACGCCGACGATCACCAGCGGGATGGTGGCGACGATCAGCAGGGGCCGCTTGAAGGAATTGAACTGGGCCACCAGCAGGATGAAGATCAGACCGAGGCACAGCGGCAGGTTGGCTTGCAGGGCCGCCTGGCCTTCCGCGGATTCCTTGACCACGCCGTCGAACTCGATCCAGTGGCCGGGTGGCAGGTCATCTTCCAGTTGCCGCAGTGCCGGCTCGACCCTGGGCACCATGTCCTCGGCGGTCAGGTGGCGGTTACGGCTCTCGACGGTGATGGTGCGCACCAGGTTCTCGCGGTCGATCCGGTAGTAGCCGTTGTCCAGCCGTACCTCGGCGACCTGGCTCAGGGGCACGCCCTCGTCGGCGGCTTCCCCGGGATAGACGGTCAGTGATTCGAGGCGCTCGATGCTGGTGCGCTCACGCTCGGCGTAGCGCATCATCACCGGGATGATGTCGTCGCCTTCGCGGTAATGGCTGAGGTGATAGCCATCGATGGCGGCACTCAGCGAGCGGGCGATGTCCTCTGAGGTGATGCCGGCGCTGCGTGCCCTGGCCTGGTCGACGTCGATGGTCAGCGAGGGAATGCGCGCTTCCCAGCTCTGGCGAATGTCCTGGGAGCCGTCGATGCCGGCGAGAATGCCCTTCACGCGCTTGGCCGCATCGAACAGGACCTCACGGTCCGGGCCCTTGACCTGGACCTGGAGCAGGGTGCTGTCGGAAGGCCCCAGGAACATCCGGGTGACCTGAGGCGAGATGTCCGGGTGATGAGTGGCCAGGTAGTGACGCGTGGCGTGGATCACTGCGTCGACGCGGTCACGGTCGGCCACGTTGAGCACCATGAAGCCCTTGTTGGGAGCCGGGTCGATGGGCGTCAGCGAGAGCACGAAGCGCGGGCCGCCGAAGCCCGAGTAGGCGGCAACGCTGGTGAGGTCATCATGCAGAGAAGGGGCCTCGAGCAAGGCCTTGCTCAGTTCGCTGACGCGCCGGTCGGTGGCATTCGCGGCGATGTCCGAGGGGAAGTCGATGGTCACCAGGACCTGGTTACGGTCCGAGTCGGGAAAGAACTTCTGAGGCACCAGTTGCATCAGCCCCACGCCGCCCACCAGGGCCAGCCCCATGATGATCAGGAAGATCGTGCGATGATGCAGCATGCGCCGCAACAGCCAGGCATAGCGCCCCGACATCCAGCGGAACAGCCGGTCGGAGAGGGGCGGTGAAGCGGCGTCTTCCCGAGGAGCGGTGGGCGCCTTGAGGAAACGGTGGCACAGGGCCGGTGTCACCGTCAGCGACAGGAACCAGGAACTCAACAGGGTGATGGCGATGACGATCGAGATCGAGCGGGTATATTCGCCGGCGACGTGCTCGGCCAGCATCAGTGGCAGGAAGACCAGGATGGTGGTCAGGGTCGAGGAGAACAGGGGCATGGCCAGCTCGCCGCCGGTCTCGGCCAGTGCCTGGTCGCGGGTCGCACCACCTTCCAGCCGGGTCTTGAAGTCTTCGGCGATGACGATGGCGTTGTCCACCAGCAGGCCCAGGGCGATCACCAGGGTGGCCAGGCTGGCGCGCTGCAGGGTCATCTCGGTCAGGCCCATGATGGCCAGGGTGACCAGCATCACCGCGGGGATGATCGAGCCGACGATCAGGCCGGTACGCAGGCCGAGAAACAGCACCACCACGGCGAGCACGATGACCAGCGTCTGCATGACGCTGGAGGTGACGCCGTAGACGGCATTGGCGACCTGCTCGGGCTGGAAGGTCATGATGTCGAGGGAATAGCCCGCCGGCAGAGTGTCGCGCAATTCGTCGAGGCGCGACTCGATGGCGTGGCCGTAGTCGAGCACGCTTTCGCCATCGAGCATGGAAATGGCGAAGACGATGGCCGGCTTGCCGTTGAAGTAGGCGGTGCGGTCGGCCGGATCCTCATAGCCACGGTACAATTCGCCGATGTCGCGCAGCCTCAGGGTGCCGCCTTCGGGCAGGCGAATCTCGGTATCGCCCAGGGCGTCGAGGCTCTCGAATTCGCCGGTCACCTCCAGGGCCAGGCGTTGTTCGCCGCTGTCCATGATGCCGCCGGGTGGATAGATGTTGCGGCTCTGGATCTGGCCGGCCAGCTCGGAGGGAGAAAGGCCGAGTTCGGCGAGGCGTGCCTCGCCGACGTCGATGAAGATGCGTTGCTCCTGAACGCCCAGCAGTTCGACTTTCTTGGTTCCCTCGACGCCATACAGGGCGGCGCGGATATGCTCGGCGATCTCCTGCTGGTCGGCCTGGGGGAAATCGTCGGCGGTCAGTGCCGCGGTGACCACCGCCACATCACCGAAATCGTCATTGATGACCGGGTCCTGGGTGCCCTCGGGGAGTTGCGGCGTCGTCGCCTCGACCTTCTTGCGCAACTCGTCCCAGATCTGATCGAGATTGAAGTAGCGGTCCTTGATTTCCACGTGAAGGATCGAGCGTCCGCGCATGGAGGTCGAGCGAATACGCTCCACCTCGCCAATGGTGCGGATGCTCTCCTCCAGTGGCTTGCTGATGTTCTGCTCGACCTGTTCCGCCGGCAGGCCCGGATAGGCGGTGGTCACCAGGGCCTCGCGGATGGTGATCTCCGGATCCTCCCGGGCGGGCATGGCGAAGTAGCTGAAGATGCCGTAGAGCATGGCCACCAGAGTGGCCAGGTAGAGAACGGGACGGCGCCGATGGGCGAGCTGGCTGAGGTTCATGGAAACCCTGGTCGTTGTCGCGTTAGTTGTAACGTTCCGGACCCTGGCCAAGCAGGCTCACGTGCTGGCCCGGATCGACGAATTCGGCGCCTCTGGCGACGATGCGATCGCCCGGTGCCAGATCCCCGCGTACCTTGGCGCGTTCCTGGCCGATATCGACCACCGTCACCTCGACGCTTTCCAGGCGGTCGTTCTCGTCGATGCGCAGGACGTGCGCACGTTGCCTGTCGTCATGGACCAGGGCGGTGAGGGGAATGGGCAGAACGGATGCATCCCGAGCCGGTTCGGCCAGTGCCAGTTCCACTTCGGCGGTCATGCCGGCGCGCACGCCTGCGGGCGGTTCATTCAGGGCCAGGATGATGGGGTAGTTGTTGGATGAGCGTGGCTGGGTACCCAGTTGGGTGAGCGTGGCCGGCGTAGTGGCGCCGCCCAGCGCGGGAAGGCTGACATCATGGGTCGAACCGGTCGACAGGGCGTCGACCAGGGTCTCGGGCACGCTGGTCTCCACTTCGAAGCCGTCGCGATCGGAGATCACCTCGAGAATCGCCTGATTGGCGCCGACGCGCTCCGAAGGCTCGGCCTGACGCGCGCTGACCGAACCGGCGAAAGGCGCGCTCAAGGTGGTTTGCTCGAGGTCGCGCTCGGCGAGCTCCTGGGCGGCGACCGCCGAAGCGTGACGTGATTCGGCGGTGTCCAGCCCGGCCCGGGCGGTATCGAGCTGGGTGTCGCTGACATAGCCCTTGTCGGCGAGACTCGACTGGCGGCGATAGTCCTGGCGTTTCTCGAGCAACGAGGCTTCGGCCTCGCGGGCTTCGGCACGACGTTGCTGGGCCACCAGGCGGTAGCGCTCGTCATCGAGGGTCGCCAGGGTCTGATCGGCGTCGAAATGGTCGCCCACGTCGACATCGATGCTTTCGAGCTTGCCGGCAATCTCGAAGCTCAGCTTGGTGCGCTCGGCGGCCCGCACCCGGCCCGAAATATGGGTGAGTTCGCGCCCGTTGCCGGCCTGGATCGTGTAGCTATCCACCACCGTCGGAATCTCGGTGGTGGATGATGTCTCCGGCGAGCAGCCGGCCAGTGACAGGGCGAGGCCGAATAGCAGCGTGGCAAGAACCGACGGTCGATGCGCGCGGAACATGGTGGCGATCCTCGAGAACGAAACGGTCAGGCGCAGCCGAGGCGCCCAAAGTCTCGAGGCAGTGTATTAATCAACTGATTAAATCGCAAGAGACAAAAAAGGCAGCAGAGCCCGCCGGATTCATATCCTGGTCTTCGGGGAAACTGATTTCGACGGGCCGGCGGTATGCGGGCCGCTGGCCCGACCGAAAGCCGCGGGCTTCAGCTATCGTCGGACTTCCGGTAGTGCCCGGGCACCGTGACACGGTCGCCATTGGGCATTTGACGCACATGTGTGGGGACGTAGACGCGCTTGATGACGCTCTTGCGTTCACTCATGGGAACCTCCTTGCCAGCCGTCAACGCAACGGTACCAAGGCGTACCCTAGCCAGAAAGCTGGGTGAGAATCAATATTATTCTTGAAAAATATGGCAAAGCGGCGCTGGTCGGTGCAAGGAGGGAGGTCATGCTGGATTGTTGGCGGTTTATGGACGCTGCTGACAATATGAGCGAATTATCTTGCTCGCCTGGCCACCTAGACTGTCTCCCGTCATTGTCTGGTACAGCAAAGGAGACTTCCCATGGTGGATCGTACACTCGAAGGCAAGGTGGTTCTGATCGCTGGCGGTGCCAAGAACCTCGGCGGCTTGCTGGCGCGGGATCTCGCGGAAAACGGTGCCGCTGCGGTGGCCATTCACTACAACAGCGATGCTACGCGTCAGGCCGCCGAGGAAACCCGGGAGTCGGTCAAGGCACTGGGCGCCGACGCTGAACTCTTTCAGGGCGATCTGACTCGCGCCGATAACGTCACCGCGCTGTTCGATGCAGTGTCGAGCCGGTTCGGCAAGGTGGACATTGCCATCAACACTGTGGGCATGGTGCTCAAGAAGCCGATGCTGGAGATCAGCGAGGCCGAGTACGACACCATGTTCGACATCAACTCGAAGAGTGCCTTTTTCTTCCTCAAGGAAGCCGGGCGAGTGCTGGAGGATCACGGCAAGATCGTGACGCTGGTGACTTCGCTGCTCGGTGCTTTCACGTCCTATTATTCGACCTATGCGGGTGGCAAGGCGCCGGTGGAGCATTTCACGCGTGCGGCGGCTCAGGAGTTCGGCGAGCGTGGCATTTCGGTGACGGCTGTCGGCCCCGGGCCGATGGACACCCCCTTCTTCTATGGCCAGGAAGGCGAGGATGCAGTGGCCTTCCACAAGAGCGCCGCCGCGTTGTCGGCGTTCAGCAAGACGGGGCTGACGGATATCGAGGACGTGGTGCCGCTGATTCGCCACCTGGTGACCGATGGCTGGTGGATGACCGGCCAGACCCTGCTGACCAATGGCGGCTACACCACCAAGTGAGCCGAAGGCGGCCGGGCGAGATGCCTGGCCGCTGTTTTCCTGCCCGTGCGAGCCTGGTGCGCCTGTCGGCATTCAACGGCTAGGCTGGGAAATGTGGCTAGGCTTAAAAGGTAGCGTGAAAAGGTGTAACCGGCTTTCAGGGAGGACAGATGCGCACCTTGTTGATTCTGTTGATAGGCATCGTGGCGGTGTGGCTGCTGGCCCGCTATTGTCCGCGAGCGCACAGGCGCCCGGCGGCGGTGGCCTTCTCGCTGGTCTGGCTGCTGGCCTGTGGCTGGAATCTCGTCATCGGGCTTTCGCACGGGTACGCGCTCGGCGAGGAACTGGCGATTCATGCCGTGCTGTTCGTCATCCCTGTCGGGCTGGCGTGGTGGCGGCTCGGGCGTCGTGTGCCGCCGCCTCCATGAGGGACCGCCGCACCGGCATGACATCCTCTTTCGTTTATAGCGTTATCGGGAGCCTGCATGACATCGGAACGTCCCCATCCCTTGATGCGACCCCGTGATGGGCACGAGGCCGCCGTCAGCTACGTCGAGCTGTTGTTCGACCTGATCTATGTCTTCGCCATCATCCAGGTCTCACATTTCCTGCTGGAACACTTGAGCCTGCTGGGCGCGGCGCAGGCGCTGCTGTTGTGGTTCGCGGTCTGGCTGGGCTGGCAGTACAGCGGCTGGATGACCAACTGGTTCGATCCTGATACCACGCCCATTCGACTGGTGCTGTTCGTCACCATGGCCCTGGCGTTGATGATGGCGGCGGCATTGCCGGAGGCGTTCGGCGATCGGGGCTTGATATTCGCCGGGTGTTTCGCAGCGATGCAGGTGGGGCGGTCGCTGTTCATCCTGCTGAGTCTGCGAGGGCATGCCCTCGCGGATCTGACGGCAAACTATCAGCGCATTCTGGGCTGGGCATGCATCGGTGCCGTGTTCTGGCTGGCGGGCGGCCTGGTGGAAGGGCCGACACGCCTCGTCCTCTGGGCGCTGGCGGTGGCGTGCGAGTATGTCTCGCCGATGTTCGGCTTTCGCCTGCCCGGTCTCGGGCGGTCATATACGCGGCACTGGACCATCGAGGGCGGCCATCTGATCGAGCGGTGTGCGCTGTTCATGATCATCGCGCTGGGCGAGACGATCCTGATCACCGGGGCCACCCTGGCCGGGGCCGGTACCTGGAGCGGCGGCACCCTGCTGGCCTTCGGTGTCGCCTTCCTGGAAACCGTGGCCATGTGGTGGGTGTACTTCCACATCGCCATTCGCGATGCCTCCCGGGTGATTACCGAATCCGACGATCCTGGCCGGATCGGTGCCTATTTCCATTATGTCCACGTCATCATCCTGGGCAGCGTGATCCTCTGCGCGGTCGGTAGCGAACTGGTGATTGCCCATCCTGTCGGGCATCTGACGACTACGGTGACGAGCGTGCTACTGGCCGGCCCGATGGCGTTCCTGGCGGGCATGGCGATCTACAAGTTCGTCGTCTATGGGCGGCCGCCGTTGTCGCATCTGGTCGGGCTGTTGCTGATGCCGGCGCTCCTGATTCCCCTGACGGTCGCGCACAGTGCGTTGCTGTTGCAGGGAGCCAGCGCCGTGTTGCTGCTGGGCGTGGGGACCTGGGAGATGTTGTCGCGCCAGGGCGCGCTGCGGATCTGATCGTCATGGACAGGATCGATCAGTGGCAGGCCTTCATCAGGGTGGCGGAAATGGGCAGCTTCACTCGGGCCGCCGTGGCCCTGGCCTGGCCCAGGGCGACCGTGTCGCTTGCCGTGCGGCGCCTCGAGGAAACCCTCGGCGTGAGGCTGTTGCACCGCACGACGCGCAAGGTGCGACTGACGCCGGACGGCGAACGTTTCCTGCAACGAGCCAGGACCCTGGTGGCGGAAGCGGAAGAGCTCGAGCGACTGTTCCGGCAGCCGAGCGAAGAAGCAACGGGGCGACTGGTCGTCGATGTGCCGAGTCGTGTGGCCAGACGACTCGTCGCGCCGGCGCTGGGGCAGTTGCTGGCAAGGCATCCCCGTCTGCAGGTGGTGCTGGGGTCCTCGGATCGCCATGTCGACCTGGTGGCCGAGGGAGTCGACTGTGTCGTGCGTTTCGGTCCCCTGCAGGACAGCGATCTGGTCGCGCGTCGACTGGGGCGGGTGGCGCTGGTGAACTGCGCCAGCCCCGATTACCTGAAACGCCACGGCATGCCCCGCCAGGCCGAGGATCTCGCTGCAGGGCATCTCATGGTGGGCTATGCCTCTCCTCACAGTGGCCGCGAGGAACGCTTCGAGGTGGTCGAACACGGCCAGGTACGGGATATCGCGCTGGCGAGCCGGGTCGTGGTCAACAACGCCGAAAACTACATCGCCTGCTGCCGGGCCGGGCTTGGCCTCATCCAGGTACCGCGCTTCGATGTCGACGACCTGCTGCGTGGCGGCGATCTGGTCGAGGTACTGCCCCAGAGCCGAGCCGAAGGCATGGACGTCTCGGTGCTCTATCCGCATCGACGGCACCGTGCAGTGCGCATCGATGTCTTCATGGATTGGTTCGCTGCCATGATGGCGCCCTATCTCGAGAAGGATGGGGCGTCATGACATGCAGGGTGCCGCCTATTCGGCATCGTGGAAGATGAGGCCGGCGGCGAGTCGCTGACCGGCACGTACCTGGCTGACACCATGGCGCATCTTGACCCGATAGATGCCCCGAGTTCCCTGCACTGGCCGGTGGTGACTGGCAAAGATGGCCACGTCGCCCCGATGCAGCGGGAGCACCTCGACGCGGGACTGACGTCGCGGTCGCTGTTCGCTCAGCACGAACTCGCCTCCCTCATGTTCCTGACCGGGTTCCGTCAACAGGATCACTGCCTGGAGGGGAAAGGCGAGATCGCCATACAGGTCCTGGTGCAGGCAGTTGTTGTCCCCGGCGTGGTAGCGCAGAAGCAAGGGGGTTGGGCGGTGTTGGCCGGCAGCGTGGCACTCCGCCAGGAAGTCGACGTGTTGTCGGGGATAGCGCCGCTCCTGTCGCATCGCGAGATTCCAGCGGTTGGCGATGGGGACGAGTCGCACGTAGAGGGCCGCACGCAGCTCGGCCACGAGGCGGGGGAGCGGATAAGCGAAGTAGCGATACTCGCCGTGCCCGAAACCGTGGCGGGCCATCTCGATATGACGACGAAAGAGCTCCCGGCGGGCATAGAGCCCGCCGAGGAGCCGACATTCGCCCTCATCGAGCAGTCCCGGCAGGATGGCCATGCCTCGGATATCGAGATCGCTCTCGATATGCTGCCAATCGAGAGTCGCCAGGCGGGTGACGGCTGTCGGCAGAAAGGGCTCGGTGCGTGAGGAGGTATCTGGCATGGTCATGCGTCGGCCTCCCGTTCCAGCAGGGCTCGTTTGCGCTCGATGCCCCAGCGGTAGCCGGAGAGGTTGCCGTCCTGGCGCACGACCCGATGGCAGGGAATCGCCACGGCCAGCGGGTTGGCTGCGCAGGCCCGCGCGACGGCCCGTACCGCGGCCGGCGAGCCGATGCGTTCGGCGATTTCGGTGTAGCTGGCGGTGGTGCCGGCGGGAATTTCGCGCAGCGCCTGCCAGACTCGTTGCTGGAACGCCGTGCCGCGGATGTCCAGCGGAAGTTCGGTGCCCAGGGCGGGATCGTCGATCAGGCCGATCACCTGGGCGACCCAGGACTCGAAGGATGCTTCGCCGGCATCGAGTTCGGCCTGCGGAAAGCGGTCCTGGAGATCGCGGACCAGGTCATCGGGATCGTCGCCCAGCAGGATGGCACACACGCCGCGTGCGCTGCATGCCACCAGCACCGATCCCAGCGAACATTCGCCGACGGCGAAGCGGATGGCAGTGTCCCGGCCGCCACGCTTGTAGGTCGTCGGTGTCATGCCGAGCATGGCATCGGCGTTTTCGTAGAAGCGGCCACTCGAGCGGAAGCCAGCGCCGTGGATCGCCTGGGTGACGTCTCCGTCCGGATCGCTCAGCGCCTCGCGTACCCGATGCGCCTGATGGGCCTTGGCATAGGCCCGGGGCGTGAGGCCGGTGACGGCCTTGAAGCGATGGTGCAGGTAGGAAGAACTCAGGCCGACCCGTTCCGCGAGTTCGAGCAGACCGAGCGGTTCATCGGCCTGTTCGATGATCCGGCAGGCTCGTTCGACGAGCACGGCGATCGGGGACGAGAGGGCGTCCGGCGCGCAACGCTTGCAGGGGCGATAACCCGCCGCTTCGGCGTCTTGCGGGCTGTCATGGAAGGAGACGTTCTCCGGCTTAGCGCGGCGCGACGGGCAGGAGGGGCGGCAATAGACGCCGGTGGTCAGCACCGCGTAGACGAAGCTGCCGTCCGCCGAGGCGTCGCGTTGCACCACCGCCTGCCAGCGGCGGTCGCGTTCGGTGTCGCAGGGACGCTGTGTTGCCATGGTGAGGTTCATCCCGGTGTCCTTTCATTGTGGGCCATGTGCCGAGTAAAGGACACCGGGTGGGGCGGCGCACTCCGCTGCTGGCTTTGCAATCTCACCCAGCGAAGCGCGCAGAATCGAGCTGTCAGAAGGCCAGTTCGACTCCCGCATAGACACTGCGGTCCGGCGCCGTGGAGAAGTAGCGCCCGCGTTGGTCGTTGATGACGATGTTGTCGAAGTGCTCGCGGTCGAACAGGTTCTGCACGCCGACGTAGGCCTTGAGCAGGGTGTCGTTGCTCAGCCGCCAGCCGTCGCCAGCGCGCAGGTTGGCCAGCCAGTAGTCGTCGACTTTCACGCTGTTGGCGTCATCGGCATACATCGAGCCGACGTAGCGGGTCTCCAGGGTAGCGAAGCGCTCGCCGACGCCCTGCCAGGTCAACTGGTTGACCCAGGTGCGCTCGGGAAGGCCCGGGATGCGGTTGTTGGCGTGATCGTTGCCGTCGTCGTCCACATAGTCCTGGAACTCGTAGCGCGCCAGGGTCAGGGCGCTGTCGAGTCGCCAGTTCTCGGCGAAGTCCCAGCCGAGGGACACTTCCAGGCCGTCCTGGCGGCTGCGTCCGGCGTTACGATAGAAGTCGCGGCCGTCGCTGTTCTTGTAAGCGATCAGCGAGTCGCGCACCCGGGTCGAGAACAGGGCGACATCGTAGTCCAGGCCGCTGTCGACGAAGTTGCCGCGCAGGCCGAGCTCGCGATTCCAGGCCTTCTGCGGTTCGATGTCGGGATTGAAGCCGCCGACGCCGGCCGGGTTGGCGAACTCGGTGAAGGTTGGTGTCTCGTAGGCGGTGCCCACCGAGAGATAGACCTGGTGATTGGGGCGGTAGCGATAGTTCAAGCCGGCGCTGCCGCTCCACTGGTTGAAGGTACGATCGCCGCTGTCGTCGCCATCGGAGAGGTAGTTGTCGTCGATATCGAAATCGATGTGATCGAAGCGGGTGCCGAGCGAGAGGCTCCACTGGTCGGTCAGGTCGAGGTCGCCCTGGGCGAAGGCGCCGAGCGAGGTGGCGGTCTGGGTCTCGTCGGCGACGCGGCCCTGGTGGTCGCCATCGATGGTGACGTCGTCGCGGTAACGATCGTCTTCCTGGCGGGCCACCTCGACCCCGGCCACGTAGCGCATCGGCAGTTCGCCGAGTGACAGCGACTGGCGGTATTCGGCATTGGCGCCGTAGTAGTCGCGGTCATAGGCGACGAAGCTGTCGCCGGCATAGGCGAGCTGCTGCTCGAAATCGCGCTTCAGGTAGAAGCCGCGCAGCGTCAGCTCACCCGGACCGGCGGCACGGTCCTCGTATTCGAGACCGAGCACCTGCTGGTCGACCGACTGCCCGGCGTCGATGCGGGTCGGCGAGTAGAAGTTGCTGTCGATCGTGCCTTGCCGGTCCTCGGACACGGCTTCGGCGGTCAATCCGCCGGGATCTTCCGAGCGGGGGTTGTCGAGCAGGTTGAGGATGGCGGTGAGAGAGCGGTCGGCGTCCAGTTCGCGCTTCAGCTTGGCGTTGAGCAGGTACTTTTCGACGCTGCTGTGGTCACGATAGCCGTCCATGCCCAGCGCCGAGACGTCGATGTGGTGCGACCAGGGGCCCTCGACGCCGCCGTTGCTGACGTTCAGCTTGCGATAGCCGTTGCTGCCGCCCTCGACGCGCAGGCGAGTACCGGGGTCGCTCTCGCCGTCGGCGGTGGTCACGTCGATCGCCCCGCCGGCGGCATTGCCGTACTGCACCGCCGCCGGACCGCGCATGACTTCAATGCGCTGGGCGCTGTCGAGGTCGATGGCGTCGAGCTGGGCCTGGCCGTCGGGCAGGGTGTAGGGGATGCCGTCGACCCGCACCCTGATGCCCCGCACCCCCCAGGGCGTGCGGGCGCCGAAGCCGCGGATCGAGACCCGCTCGCCCTGGACGAAGTTATGGCGATTCTGGAGATAGACGCCGGGCACGGTCGCCAGCGATTCATCGAGACGCTCGCGCTGCTGGCCCTGGGCGATCTTCTCGCGATCCACCACCGAGACGGCAGCGGGCGTGTCGTAGAGCTCGCGGTCCAGGCGTGGGGCGGTGACCTCGAGAGTATCCAGCGTGACGGGCTCGGCCTGGGCCATCCCGGAAACGCTCAGGGTACCGGCGACGAGGAGAGAAGGCGCGGCGCGGAGGGGCATGAGGCAACCTCAATAGACGGCGAAGAATGATAGGGCGCAAATGATCTCACTGGAAAGCACTCGCGACAAATCGAGATGAATCGATACTGCTCGGGTGAGGAAACGACTACACGAAACGTGGGGCCAGGGATTCCCAGGTGGCCCCAGCATCGTGTTCGATGAGGGAGGAGGCCACCATCCCCATGAGCGGGGACGGTGGCGGGGTGATCAGTGGTAGCGCCGGGTCTCGGCCTCGAGGCGCGTGAAGCGCACCGGCGGGCTGTACTCTTCGCCTTCGGGGGCGCGTTCGGGAGCGGGGCGGACGCGCCAGCCGCGGTGGGTTGCCCATTCCTTGAGCCCTCGATAGTCGAGCAAGGGGTACTCGCGGGTGTAGGGATTCGGCGATGACGAGGGAAAGGCGTAGGCCACATGCGGGTAGTGAGCGAAGGCGTCTTCGCCGCCATGTGCGGCCAGGGCGCGATCCAGGGCCGACTGCCAGTCATGGGAGTCGCGTTGGGTACCGTTAGCTTGGGATACATGCATCGGATTGCCCTCCATTGATACACCTGTGCCAGGGCCTTGCCCGGACGGCGTGGGTGCCGGTGGCAGCGAGTCCGCCGGGAGCCATGAAAAACGCCCCGCCCGGCGGGGCCGGGTGGGGCGTCATCATCGGAAAGGGAGCGAGCGACCGGTGGGTACGCGCGATCTGTCGAGGCCGTGCGGTGAGATGCGAGGTTGCCACCATGTTGCTACCTCCCGTCGATATGCCGGTCAGTCCCAGCTCAGCGCGCCGCCGACCTGATACTCGGTGACGCGGGTTTCGAAGAAGTTCTTCTCCTTGCGCAGGTCGATGATCTCGCTCATCCAGGGGAAGGGGTTCTGCGCACCGGGGAACTGCTCCTTGAGGCCGATCTGGGCCAGGCGGCGATTGCAGATGAAGTGCAGGTATTCCTCCATGATCGCCGCGTTCATGCCCAGCACGCCGCGCGGCATGGAGTCGCGAGCGTAGGCGATCTCGAGTTCGGTGCCCTCGAGGATCATCTGGGTGCATTCGTCCTGGAATTCCGGCGTCCACAGGTGCGGATTCTCGATCTTGATCTGGTTGATCATGTCGACGCCGAAGTTCAGGTGCATGGATTCGTCGCGCAGGATGTACTGGAACTGCTCGGCGACGCCGGTCATCTTGTTGCGACGGCCCATGGAGAGGATCTGGCTGAAGCCGCAGTAGAAGAAGATGCCCTCGGTCACGCAATAGAAGGCGACCAGGTTGCGCAGCAGCTCCTGGTCGGTCTCCGGCGTGCCGGTGTGGAAGTCCGGCCGAGCCAGCGACTGGGTATGCTTGAGGCTCCAGGCGGACTTGGCGGCCACCGAGGGAATCTCGCGGTACATGTTGAAGACTTCGCCTTCATCCATGGCCAGCGACTCCACGCAGTACTGGTAGGCGTGGGTGTGGATCGCTTCCTCGAAGGCCTGACGCAGCAGGTACTGGCGGCATTCGGGGTTGGTGATCAGGCGGTAGAGTGCCAGTACCAGGTTGTTGGCGACCAGGGAGTCGGCGGTGGAGAAGTAGCCCAGGCTGCGCTCGACGATGCGCCGTTCGTCGTCGGTGAGGCCGTCGGCGCTCTTCCACAACGCGATGTCGGCGTTCATGTTCACTTCCTGGGGCATCCAGTGGTTGGCGCTGCCGTCCAGGTACTTCTGCCAGGCCCATTCGTACTTGAAGGGCACCAGCTGGTTGAGGTCGGCGCGCGCGTTGATCATTTGCTTGTCGTCGACCTCGATGCGCGCCGCGCCCATCTCCAGCTCTTCCAGGCCGGCAGCCACGTCGAGCTCGTCCAGAGAGGCCCGGGCACGCGTCAGACGGTCCTGCTCGGCGGCCTGGTAGGCGCCGGCACTGTCACGGACTTCCGCAGCGGGGGCCTCGGGGGCTGGCTGGGCGGCCGGTTGCGGAGCAGGAGCCGGCTGGGGCTGCTCGGCCACCGCGCTGTCGTCTTCGTGGAAATCGTCCCAATCGATCATGTTCTTCCTCGTTCCTCGGAGGTGGAAGAGATAAGAGGGAAGCGCCCTGCGGGCTGAAGAAGGAGGCTGCTCCCTTCATTGCTCATCGGCGCGTAGCGCCGTCTTCCCTCTTCCTTCTTGGTCGTTACTGACAGGCCTCGCAGCCCAGCTCGTCGATCTCGCCCGCCGAGGGCGCCCGGGAACCGCTGCCGCTCTTGCCCTTCAGGAAATCGTCGACGCCGCGTGGCTCCTGCGCCTGGGGCGTGGCCTCGGGGGCCGGCGCCGGAGCAGTGGAAGGCGAGGCGTTGCTCACGGCATTGAGGTTGCCGCGGTCGACCGTCGACTTCTCCACCGAGGTGGCGCCCAGGGCGCGCAGGTAGTAGGTGGTCTTGAGACCGCGGAACCAGGCCATGCGATAGGTCACGTCGAGCTTCTTGCCGGAGACGCCCTGAATGTAGAGGTTCAGCGACTGGGCCTGGTCGATCCACTTCTGGCGACGTGCGGCGGCCTCCACCAGCCACTTGGGCTCCGTCTCGAAGGCGGTGGCGTACTTGGCCTTGAGGTCCTCGGGCACGCGGTCGATGGCCTGAACGCTGCCGTCGTAGTACTTGAGGTCGTTGATCATGACCTCGTCCCACAGGCCGCGTTCCTTGAGGTCGTTGACCATGTAGGCGTTGACCACGGTGAACTCGCCCGACAGGTTCGACTTGACGAACAGGTTCTGATAGGTCGGTTCGATGGACTGCGAAACACCGCAGATGTTGGAGATGGTCGCGGTCGGGGCGATGGCCATGACGTTGGAGTTGCGCATGCCCTGAACGGCGATCTTCTCGCGGATGCGGTCCCAGTCCTGGGTGGTGGAGGTGTCGACCTCGATGTACTTCTCGCCGCGCTCCTGCTTCAGCTTCTCGATGGAGTCGATGGGCAGGATGCCCTGGCTCCACAGCGAGCCTTCGTAGCTTTCATAGTGTCCACGCTCGGCGGCCAGGTCGCTGGAGGCCTCGATGGCGTGATAGCTGACCAGTTCCATGGAGGTGTCGGCGAAGGCCACGGCCTCGTCGGAGGCGTAGGCGATGTCCTGGGCGTAGAGCGCGTCCTGGAAGCCCATGATGCCGAGCCCCACCGGGCGGTGCTTGAAGTTGGAACGCTCTGCCTGGGGCACCGCGTAGTAGTTGATGTCGATGACGTTATCGAGCATGCGCACCGCGGTCTTCACGGTCTTTTTCAGCTTGTCGCCGTCGAACTGGCCGTCCGTCACGTGCTGGGCGAGGTTGATGGAGCCCAGGTTGCAGACCGCGATCTCGTCGGGGCTGGTGTTCAGCGTGATCTCGGTGCACAGGTTGGAACTGTGAACCACACCGGCGTGCTGCTGGGGGCTGCGCAGGTTGCACGGATCCTTGAAGGTGATCCAGGGATGACCGGTCTCGAACAGCATCGACAGCATCCGACGCCACAGGTCCTTGGCACGGACGCGCTTGAAGAGCTTGAGCTGACCGTTGCGGGTCATCTCTTCGTATTCCTGGTAGCGCTTCTCGAAGGCCGCGCCGTAGAGGTCGTGCAGGTCCGGGCAGGTGGCCGGCGAGAACAGCGTCCATTCGCCATCGTCGAAGACCCGCTTCATGAACAGGTCCGGCACCCAGTTGGCGGTGTTCATGTCGTGGGTGCGGCGGCGGTCGTCGCCGGTGTTCTTGCGCAGCTCGAGGAACTCCTCGATATCGAGGTGCCAGGTCTCGAGGTAGGCGCAGACCGCGCCCTTGCGCTTGCCGCCCTGGTTGACGGCCACTGCGGTGTCGTTGACCACCTTGAGGAAGGGCACCACGCCCTGGGACTTGCCGTTGGTGCCCTTGATGTAGGAGCCCAGCGCGCGCACCGGGGTCCAGTCATTGCCGAGACCGCCGGCCCACTTGGAGAGCAGGGCGTTGTCGCGGATGGCGCTGTAGATGTTGTCCAGGTCGTCCGGCACTGTGGTCAGGTAGCAGCTGGAGAGCTGGCTGCGCACGGTGCCCGAGTTGAACAGCGTCGGCGTGGAGGCCATGTAGTCGAAGCTGGAGAGCAGCTCGTAGAACTCGATGGCACGCGCCTCGCGGTCGTCCTCGTTGAGTGCCAGGCCCATGGCGACGCGCATGAACATCACCTGGGGCAGCTCGTAGCGCACTTCGTCGCGGTGGATGAAGTAGCGGTCGTAGAGCGTCTGCAGACCCAGGTAGGTGAACTGGGCGTCACGGGTATGATCGAGGGCATCGCCCAGACGTTCGAGGTCGAATTCCGCCAGTCGCGGGTCGAGCTGTTCGAACTCGATGCCCTTGGCGATGTAGGCCTGGAAGGCCGGCTTGTAGTAGTCGGCCATCTCCTGGTAGGTGGCTTCCTCGGCGATACCCAGAAACGACAGTGCCTCGCGGCGCAGGTTGTCCTGCAGCAGGCGGGCGGTGACGTAGGTGTAGTTGGGATCCTTCTCGACCAGGGTGCGCGCGGTCATCATCAGCGCCTGGGAGACGCCGTCCACGGTCACGCCGTCGTAGAGGTTCTTCAGGGAGTCCTCGACGATCTTGCCCGGTTCGACGTTGGCCAGGTTCTCGCAGGCGTCGAATACCAGGGTCTCGACCCGGCCGAGATCCAGCGGGCGGGTACTGCCGTCGGGGGCGGTGACGTTCAGCGTGGGGTGAGGCTTGGTGATATCGGCGCCGGATTCGGCCCGTGCCCGGGCGTGCTCCTCACGATAGAGCACATAGGCGCGTGCCACCTTTTGCTCGCCGGCGCGCATCAGTGCCAGCTCGACCTGGTCCTGGATGTCCTCGATGTGCAGGGTGCCACCGTCGGGCATGCGGCGCAGGAAGGCCTGCTCGATGTTCTCCGAGGCGCGCTGGACGAAGTCGCGGACACGCGAGGACGTCGCGGCGTTGTCGCCCTCCACGGCGATGAAGGCCTTGCTCAGGGCTACGGCAATCTTGCCGCTGTCGAAGGGCACCACGTCGCCGGTGCGTTTGATGACACGCAGCGTCTGCGGGGCGGTAACGGAGACGGACGGATGGTCCTGAGTAACGGGGGTATCCATGGCGCCGGGGTTCCCTACCTTAGGAGTCGAAAGTGGATGATGAAAGCCGCCGTTGAGCGGTTGTTGACAGGTTTTTCAAAAATTGCTAAGGCACACTATCTTGTGTGCCAGCGGAACTGGCACACAAGATAGTGTGCTTTCTTCGGCCCATCAAGTGGATAAACTGTGGACGGCCTGTGGCCTTTCGGGGGGCATTTTTCGAGGGCTCGACGAGCCCGCATGGTTGAGCCGCTCATGAGGTTTCAATGTGTGTCCGGATGAGCGAAAGATGCGTATGTCGAGTATCCTTTCACCTTGAGCCTCCTTTCCCGGCCGACGAACGGGATCGGACTGCCCGGTGCCGATGACGACCGGATCCCTTGGACGGAGGCGCTTGTTCAGGATGTCGTACAGCCGACGACGCTCCGTTGACCGACCACTGCCTGTCGAGGTAACGACTTAGAATGGAAGCTAGTGTGGATTCCCCTGGCATGGAACATGTGCTGATCATCGAGGACGATGAGCGGTTGGCCGAACTGACCCGAGACTATCTGGTCGCCAATGGCTTTCGTGTGACACTGGAAGCCGACGGTGCCCGAGGTGCGCAATGCATCCTCGACCTGCAGCCGGATCTGGTGATCTTGGATCTCATGCTTTCGGGCGAGGACGGCCTGTCGATCTGCCGCCGGGTACGAGCCGACTATCCCGGCCCGATCCTGATGCTTACGGCCCGTACCGATGACATGGATCAGGTGCTGGGACTCGAAATGGGGGCGGACGACTATGTGGCCAAGCCGGTGCAGCCCCGAGTGCTGCTGGCGCGCATGCGAGCCCTGCTGCGCCGAAAGAGCGAGACATCGGGCAATGGGAATGGCGAGGATCGCCTGTTCTTTCGCGATCTTGAAATCGACAGCGGCACCCGTGAGGCCTGGCTGGGAGGTGAACGCATCGACTTGACCAGTGCCGAATTCGATCTGCTCTGGCTGCTCGCCAGTCACGCCGGGCGCGTTCTGACGCGGGAAGAGATTTTCGCGCAATTGCGCGGCATCAAGTATGACGGCCAGGACCGCTCCATCGATGTCCGGGTATCGCGGATCCGGCCCAAGATCGGCGATGACCCGCATCATCCGCATCGTATCAAGACGGTGCGCAGCAAGGGGTACCTATTCGTTCGAGACGCCTGATGCCACTGTTGCGATTACTGCCACGCACCCTGGTCGACAGTACCTTCCTGCGCGTCTATGTGCTGCTGGCCATCGCCCTGGCACTGGCACTCGGACTCTCCCTGTCGGCCATTTCGCTGGTCGACAAGGTGCGCCGCGAGCAGTACCACGAACGGTTGGCCGAGGTTCCGATGACGCTGTTCGCGCAACGCCTGGTGGCGATGCCGGAGGCGCGCCGGGCCGACTGGCTGGAGAGTCGTGGCGACCGGCTTGCCGCCGACCTGACCCTGCACGAGAGTCGCGACTACCCGATGGGCTATTTCGAGCGCCTGCGCCTGTCCGAGGGGCATACCCTGGTGGGGCGTACCCTGGATGGAAACTGGGAGTTGCACCGGCGGCTACCCGGCGAGGACTGGCTGTTGCGGGCCGAGCTGGGCGACGTGAGCGAGGCCCAGTTGCGGGAGCTGGTGCGCGTGTCGGGAGAGTGGCTGCAGACACTCTCCCCGTCGGCCCGGCAAAGGTGGCTGGAGCGGCTGAGCAATCCGGCGGTGCCATTGGCGCTTGGTGACGGGCCGCCGGAAGAGACGAGCGGCACGGTGTCGGGGAGCGACGTCGTGTCACGCTCGCACCCCGCGGAAGGGGCCCTGTCGCTGTATTGGCCGTTTTCACATGGGCTGGTATCCGGTGCTGTGCCCGAGGCCGAGTGGTTGACCGTCGGACCACTGCAGCCCTATCAACCGCCGCCGGTCCCGGTGTTGTCACTGGTGGTGGTGATGGTCTTCGGCATCCTGTCGGTGGTCGTCTATCTGATCGTGCGTGGCGTGGAATCGCGCATGACGCGTCTCGAACAGGCCGCCACGCGCATCGCCGGCGGGCGTCTGGATACCCGCGTCAAGGTGCAAAGCGGCGACTTCCTCGGTCGCCTGGGGATGGCCTTCAATGGCATGGCCGCGCAGGTGCAGTCGTTGCTGCGGGCCCAGCAGGACATGACCCGGGCGGTGTCCCACGAGCTGCGCACACCGGTGGCAAGGATTCGCTTCGCGGTGCAGATGGTCGAGGATATGACCGACGACCCAGCGGTGCGACATCAACTGCGCGGCGTGGATGGCGATATCGCCGAACTCGACGCCCTGATCGACGAGATTCTCACCTATGCGCGACTCGACACCAACGCGGCCAATGGCGGCGGGCTCGAGACCGAGTCGATGGAGGGGCGTGTACTGAGCGAGCGGGTCATCGCATCCGTGAGCGATCTGCATGGGCATCTCGACATCGTCCTGGTGGCCGGTCCCGAGGTGGAGTGCACTGCCGAGCCTCGTTATCTGCAGCGAGCCCTGCAGAACCTGGTGACCAACGCCTGTCGCCATGCCGTCTCCCGGGTGCGGGTGAGCGTGGAAGGCGAGCCTGGCCTGGTACGCTTCGATGTCGAGGACGATGGCCCCGGGGTTCCGGAGCGGTCGCGTCACGAGATATTCAAGCCCTTCGCCCGGCTCGACGACAGCCGCGACCGTCGCTCGGGCGGCTATGGGCTGGGCTTGTCCATCGTGCACAGGGTCATGGTCTGGCACGGCGGCAGCGTGATGGTGGATACCAGCCCGGCACTGGGCGGGGCGCGTTTCACCTTGCTGCTGCCTCGGCGGGACACCGCCCCTGTTCGGGGGGCGTGACGAGGGCGGGCCTCACGCCGGCTTGATGCCTTCCAGAACCGCGAAAGAAGTTTCCCGGGCAGTGCGCAGGAAGTCCTCCATCCACGGCGCCTCCCGGGTGTCATCGCGGATGGCTGCGAACAGAGTGCTCCATACGCCGCGTTCGCCAAGCGACACCGCCTTGACGTAGTCGCGCTCTAGGTACTCGGTCAAGGCCCAGTTGGGCAGCGCGCAGACGCCCCGGCCGCTGGCGACCAGTTGCATCATCATGATGGTCAGCTCGGCGGTACGGATCTCCCTGGGCCGGATACCGGCAGGGTCGAGGAACTGGGTGAAGACATCCAGGCGGGCATGTTCGACGGGATAGGTGATGAGTGTCTCGTCGGCGAGCGCCTCGGGCGTGACATGAGAGCGTCCGGCCAGGGGGTGCTGGCGGGAGACCGCGAGCAATCCCTCGTAGCGGAACAAGGGCTCGTAATGGACGCCGGGCAAGGGCTGAGGATCGGCGGTGATCACCAGATCGAGTTGCTCGCGGGCCAGGGCCGCAAGCGGCTCGAAATGATGGCCGCCGGGAATGTCGACCTCCACCTCGGGCCAGTGGTCGCGGAAATGATCCACGGTCGGCATCAGCCACTGGAAGCAGCTGTGGCATTCGATGGCCATGTGCAACCGGCCCTGTTCGTTGCCGGCCAGGCGTGCCAGGTCGCGTTCGGCCATGCGTACCTGGGGCAGCACCTGTTCGGCCAGGGCCAGCAGGCGCAGGCCGGCACGCGTGAAGGTCACCGGGCGGGTCTTGCGCAGGAAGAGCGGGCTGCCCAGCCGTTCCTCCAGGTCCTTGATCTGATGGGAGAGGGCGGACTGGGTCAGGTGCACGCGTTCGGCGGCTTCCACCAGGGAGCCGGCGTCACGCAGGGCGACCAGAGTGCGGAGGTGGCGGAGTTCGAGCATGATCCTGAGCTTTTTTCATGTTCAAGATTAGTAAGTTTAGTTTGATTCAGTCGTGGTGGCTAGCGAGACTGGCCGGAATCCAATAAACCGCTCGGGATTTCACCATGACGCAGACTCACGTACTCGGATATCCGCGCATCGGCGCGGACCGCGAATTGAAGAAGGCCACCGAAGCCTACTGGAAAGGCGATCTCGATCGCCAGGCCCTCGAGGCCGAGGGTCGCGAGCTGCGCAAGCGTCATTGGGCGGCGCAGCGTGACGCCGGTCTCGATCTGGTGACCGTGGGCGACTTCGCCTTCTACGACCAGGTACTCAATGTCTCGGTACTGCTGGGTGCGGTACCGGCGCGCTTCGGCGCCGAGGATGAACTGGCCCGTGGCGAAGTGGATCTGGACACCACCTTCCGCATGGCCCGGGGCCGGGCGCCCAGTGGCGAGCCCGCCGCCGCCTGCGAGATGACCAAGTATTTCGATACCAACTATCACTATCTGGTCCCCGAGCTGCATGCCGGCCAGCGCTTCCGGCTGGCCAGTTCGCGACTGTTCGACGAGGTCGAGGAGGCGAAGGCCGAGGGCCATGCGGTCAAGGTGGCGCTGACCGGTCCGCTGACCTGGTTGTGGCTGGGCAAGGGACGTGGTGACGATGCCGAGGCCGTCGACCGTCTCGCGCTGCTCGATGGCGTGCTGGAAGTCTATGGCCAGGTACTCTCCAGGCTGGCCGAGCAGGGCGTCGAGTGGGTGCAGCTCGACGAGCCCGCCCTGGTGCAGGATCTGCCCGCGGAGTGGCGACAGGCCTTCGAGCGCGCCTATCACCGCCTGCAGTCGGCGCCGGTGAAGCTGTTGCTGGCAACTTACTTCGGTGGCCTGGGAGACAACCTCTCGCTGGTCGTCGGACTGCCGGTGGAGGGCCTGCACCTGGATGCAGTCCGGGCGCCGGACCAGGTCGAAACCGTGGTTGATCGACTGCTGCCCCACAAGGTGCTGTCGCTGGGTGTCATCGATGGCCGCAACATCTGGCGGGCCGATCTGGCGGCGCTGCGCGAGCGTCTGGCACCGCTCAAGGCGCGTCTGGGCGAGCGCCTCTGGGTGGCGCCGAGCTGCTCGTTGCTGCATGTGCCGGTGGATCTGAGCGCCGAGACCGAACTCGACGCCGAGCTCAAGAGCTGGCTGGCCTTCGCTCGCCAGAAACTCGATGAAACGGTGGTGCTCGGCCGCGCCCTGGGCGATCGCCTCACGGCCAGCGACGAAGCCTTCCTGGCCGATGCTGCCGCCGCGCTGGCCGCGCGTCGTGAGTCGCCGCGCATCCATCGCCCGGCAGTGGCCGATCGCCTGTCGGCGGTGAGCCGCGCCGACAGCGAGCGTGACCATCCCTATGTGGAGCGGGCGCGTGTCCAGCGCCAGCATCTGGCGCTGCCGCTGTTCCCGACGACGACCATCGGCTCCTTCCCGCAGACCAGCGAGATTCGCCAGACGCGTCGGGCCTACAAGCAGGGTGAGCTGTCCGCCGCCGACTATGAAGCGCGCATGCAGGCCGAGATCGCCGAGGCAGTGTCACGCCAGGAAGCCCTGGGCATCGATATGCTGGTCCATGGCGAGGCCGAGCGTAACGACATGGTCGAGTACTTCGGCGAACAGCTCGACGGCTTCGCCTTCACTCGCTTCGGTTGGGTGCAGAGCTACGGCTCCCGTTGCGTCAAACCTCCGGTGCTGTTCGGCGACGTGGCGCGCCCCGAGCCGATGACCGTGCGCTGGAGCCGCTATGCCCAGTCGCTGACCGACAAGCCGATGAAGGGCATGTTGACCGGCCCGGTGACCATCCTGCAGTGGTCCTTCGTGCGCGACGACCAGCCCCGCGAGACCACTTGCCGGCAGATTGCCCTGGCCCTGCGTGACGAGGTGGCCGACCTGGAAGCGGCGGGCATTCGTGCCATCCAGATCGACGAGCCGGCGCTGCGCGAAGGGCTGCCGCTGCGCCAGGCCGAGTGGCAGGGCTACCTCGACTGGGCGGTGGACTGCTTCCGGCTGAGTGCCGCCGTGGCCGATGATGCCACCCAGATCCACACCCACATGTGCTATTCGGAGTTCAACGACATCATCGCGTCCATCGCCGCACTGGACGCCGATGTTATCACCATCGAGACCTCGCGTTCCGATATGGAGCTGCTCGATGCCTTCCGCGATTTCGACTATCCCAACGAGATCGGGCCGGGCGTCTACGATATCCACTCGCCGAACATTCCCGAGGTCGACTGGATGGTGAAACTGATGGAAAAGGCGGCCGAGCGGATCCCCGTCGAGCGCCTCTGGGTCAATCCGGACTGTGGTCTCAAGACCCGCGGCTGGGTCGAGGTCGAGCCGGCGCTGGCCAACATGGTCGAGGCCGCACAACGGCTGCGAAAGCGTTATGCCTGAGGGCTGACGGCCCGGAACCGACAGGGATGCGTGACGAACAGCCGCCGGGCGGAGTCAAGCTGCTCGGCGGCTGTTATCCTGTAGATTCGATGGACATCAACCCTACAAGGATATTTGCCATGCCACGCATTCCCTTCGTCGCCTTGCGGCGTCTCGGTGCTTCTCTGCTGGTCCTTGGCCTGGCCGGTTGTGCCACTTCCGCTCACGAGCCCGGTGTTGCGCCGTCGTCGGATGCCAAGGCTTCCGGTGATACGGCCAAGGCGCCCCTGCTACCCTCGGCGCTGTTTCCCGGTGACGCCGAGCACTTCGTCGGCTGGCGATGCACGCCGGATCAGGAACTGGTGACCGCTCACAATGAGGATGACCTTCGGCTGTGGTCGGCGCATGGCGCCTATCGCCTGACGCCGTCCGTGGTGGCCAGCGGCACCCGTTACGAGCAAGGGGACCTGAGCTTCTGGTCAAAGGGTGACGAGGCGGTGGTCGAGAGTGACAGGGGACGCCTGGAGTGCCAGCAGGACACCCGGCATCGCGTGCTGACCCGGGAGACGCACCCCGGCGTGATGTTCCGGGCCAATGGCAACGAGCCGGGGTGGAACATCGAGCTGGCCAATGACACGCCACGGATCAAGATGACGCTGGACTATGGCGAGCGTGAAGTCACCCTGCCGTATCGCGTGACTTCGCTCGACAACGAGACGGGAAGTGTGACCCTGGCCAGCGGTCAGGCGGCGCGGCCTTTCGAGCTGCGCATCGAGGCGCGAGCCTGCTTCGACGACATGAGCGGGCAGCCCTGGCCGGCCCGAGTGACCCTGACGTTGAATGATCGGGTGTATCGGGGGTGTGGGCAAGGCATCGCCCCTTAGAGGGAAAGTGTCTGCGCTCGGCGACTTTTCGGCATGCATGCCCGATGATCCTCGCTTCGGCTTATCCCCGGTGGCCATGGCCATCGGGGTTGCCAGTGCTTTCTGGATACCGCATAAGACAGATTGGTTCGATTGTTTCGAAAGTTAGGTGCGGTTTTTACCGCTTATCATCGACAAAAACGAACATATACTGGTGATCATTCTTCCATGTCTGCTGTATGAAGGAGATCACCATGACCACTCGCGTTCTCGTTCTGACGTCTTCCATCCTCGATGGCAATTCCCTGGCACTGGCCGAGCACTTCAAGGCTCAGCTTGCCGGGCGTGACGATGTTGCCATCACCACGCGCAACTTGATCGCCGATGAGCTGCCCCACCTGGGGCTGCCGGAGCTTTCCAGCTGGCAGGTGCCGGCAGGCGAGCGCACGCCCGAGCAGCGTGAACTGGCGGCGCGTTCCGACGCCTTGATCGATGAGCTCCAGGCGCATGATGTCCTGGTGCTGGCGGTGCCGCTCTACAATCTGGGCATTCCGTCACAGATGAAGGCCTGGTTCGACCGCATCCTGCGGGCCGGCGTCACCTTCCGCTATACCGAGAATGGGCCCCAGGGTTTGGTCGAGGGTAAGCGGGCAATGATTCTCGCGGCGCGGGGCGGCCAGTATGCCGGCACCGAGCTCGACAGCCAGACGCCGCATCTCAAGCACATGCTCGGCCTGATCGGTATCACCGAGGTCGATACCGTGTTTGCCGAGGGGCTGGCCATGGGCGAGGAGCTGCATGAAGCGGCCATGGGCGAGGCGCGTCAGGCGATCGAGGGATTGGCGGAACGCCTCTGAGGCGCTTCTCCTTATCCAGCGCGCTCGGCGGGCGGTCTTTCGACCGCCCGCTTGTCGTTGGGGCCAGGCTGTTGGCATTCGGCGGGTACCTCGACGATCCATTCCCGGGATACGAAGCGGCTGGTGCACAGCATGGGCTCCGGCGCCAGGATGCGACCCACGAGGTGGCGCATGGCTGAACGATCGTCACCGCCAGCCTCGGGTAATTGCCGTGTCGTCGCCAGGGGATGCCACTCAGCTTCCTGACGGCTGGCCAGGGCATAACGGAAGGGGTGGAATCCAGGAAAACCGAGTCGCAGATCGGTGGCCACCAGGATGTCCTGCCCATTGCGTTCCATGACCTCGTAGCGCAGATAGGGGCCGGCGAACCAGTCCAGCCGCTGACCGGCTGCGCTGGCCAGTGCTGCCGGTTCGAGCTCGGCGCCTCGCGAGAAGGTTTCCAGGCTCGGCGAATGGTCGCCGTCGAAGACGCCGATCAGCGACTCGTGGTAGTCGCCTCCCTCGATGATGGTGGCGCGCCACAGCAGGATGTTGAACGGTGTCGGCTGCACCAGGCGTGGTGCTTCGCCGAGGCCGCGTTCGGCCAGTACCGGTGCCAGACGCTGCTCGACCAGGGTCTTGGCGCCCAGCGAGGCGACCAGGTAAGCGCAGGACAGGGCCAGCCCCCAGGCCGGGGCACGGACGCCGTTGCCGGTGATCAGTGCCACGCTGATGCCAATCAGCAATGGCAGGCTGTAGAGCGGGTCGATGATGAACACCAGCGGTGCGGCCACGGGTGGCGCATCCAGGGGCCACCAGAGCTGGGTGCCGTAGGTGGTCAGGGCGTCGAGCAATGGGTGAGTCAGCAAGCACAGCCCGAAGAAGGCCAGCCAGCGACCGAGGCCGATTTCACGCAGTGGTGTCAGCTGTCGGGCGAGCAGGGCCAGCGCCGTGGCCAGGCCGGCCAGGACGAACAGCGAATGGCTGAAGCCACGGTGCTGCGTGACGTTGGCCACGGCATCGCCGTAGTCGATGACCACGTCCAGGTCCGGCAGGGTGCCCAGTACGGCTCCGAACAGCACGGCCCGGCGCCCCAGGCGCCGACCCAGCACGGCGCCACCGATGGCGGCACCCAGTGCGGCTTGCGTCACGGAATCCATGGCGGTCTCAGGTCTCGCGGGTCCAGGGTGGCGCGGCGGCGATGACGCGGCGTTGAACCGGGCAGTCGTCGCGATGGGCGCCGGGCAGGTATCCCGTACTCATCAGGAATTCACCGACGATCTCGGGGCCGGTGAAGCGGAAGGTACGCTTGAACAGCTTCACCCAGTCGGCGTGCGCCAGCGGGTGATGCCAGTCCAGCCAGGCGTGGAAGCTGCCATACTCCTGGCGCAGTGCCTGGATGACGCCGGCGTTGTGGATCGCGGCGTCGACCTTGAGGCGGTTGCGGATGATACCGGCGTCGCTCAGCAGGCGGGCACGGTCGGTGTCGTCATAGGCGGCCACCCGGTCGATGACGAAGTCCTCGAAGGCCGTGCGGAAGGCGTTGCGCTTCTTCAGGACGGTAAGCCACGACAGGCCGGCCTGGTTGATTTCCAGTACCAGGCGCTCGAAGAGGGCGTCGTCGCTTTTCACCGGGAAGCCGTACTCGTGGTCATGATAGGGGCCGTGAAACGGATGGGCCGGTGCCAGGTCACAATAGTCGCTCATGGGCTGTCGATCTCGTCGCGAGAGTGGCGGATCGATGACAGAATGCCCCTATTCGCTCCCACTGTGAACAAGGAGATTCTCATGCAATATCTGCACACCATGGTTCGGGTCGCCGATCTCGAGGCCTCCCTGCATTTCTACTGCGACCTGCTGGGCCTCAAGGAAGTGCGCCGCAAGGAAAGCGAGAAGGGGCGTTTCACCCTGGTGTTCCTCGCGGCACCTGCCGACGAGGCGCGTTCGACGGAACTCCAGGCCCCGGAACTCGAGCTGACCTACAACTGGGATCCCGAAACCTATACCGGTGGGCGCAATTTCGGCCACCTGGCCT
This sequence comes from Halomonas elongata DSM 2581, assembly GCF_000196875.2. Lineage (NCBI taxonomy): Bacteria > Pseudomonadati > Pseudomonadota > Gammaproteobacteria > Oceanospirillales > Halomonadaceae > Halomonas > Halomonas elongata. The sequence goes on along the minus strand of NC_014532.2, from coordinate 3,378,565 downwards.
ATCGCGTCGATGATATCTACGCGCTGTGCCAGCACCTGCAGGACAATGGCGTGACCATCAATCGGCCGCCGCGCGACGGTCACATGGCTTTCGTGCGCAGCCCCGACGGGATCTCTGTCGAGCTGCTGCAGGCCGGCGAGGCCCAGGAGCCGCGGGAGCCTTGGGCGTCCATGGAGAATACCGGCACCTGGTGAGGTATCGCGCGACAACGTCAGCTCTTGCCTTGGCTCGCTGCGTTGTCACGCGTCATGGGCGCGGCAATGCCGCCGGCGGCTCGGCCTCAGTCGGGCCGCATGGCCATGCGGCCGCTGCCGAGGAACACCAGGGCCAGGGCGCTGAACAGGAACATGCCTTGCAATTCCAGCGCCCAACCGCCGCTGTCTCCTAGGCGGAAGAGTTCGCCCGTGTGCACCAGGATCACGGCAACCAGCATGTTGCCGGCCATCAGCAGCCCCGCCAGTCGGGTCCGCCAACCGAGGATGGCCATTACCGGGGCCAGCACCTCGCCGATCAGTACGCCATAGGCCAGCCAGGACGGCAGCCCATGGTTGGCCAGCAGGTTCTCGATCCACCCCAGAGTGCTGGGGTCGAGCAGCTTGGCGATACCGTGGAGCAGTATCAGCCCACCCACGGCGAGGCGCAGGATCAGTTTGCCGAGGGCGTCGTTGCGCAGGACGTCGAGCATGGTGTCTTCCTTCATCGAGTTCGCTGGTACCAGCATTGTTCTGAACTGCGTGCTGGGGCAAGCTGAGGCGTCCATGCGGGGGCTTTCCGACCCGCATTCCTCAATCGCAAGGAAGATAGCACGATGACCATCACGTTACGCCGTATCCTGATGATGACTGCCATTGCCGTGGGACTGGCCGGTTGTGCCAGCGAGCCGGGGACGGACATCGCTCCGGACGGCGAGGTTTCTGGACCGGTGGTGGGGCCGCGTTGGAATCTGCTGCTGGTGGGAACCAGCGAGCGGCTCGACCTGTCGCCCACGCCGCATTTTCGGATCACTCCCGATGGGCGGGTCAGCGGTCATGACGGCTGCAATCAGTTCGGCGGCACCGTCGAGCTGGGAGACAAGAATCGCATCGAATTCGGCGATCTGGCCTCTACCATGATGGCGTGTCCGAACATGGCCGATGCCAGGCGTGTCACGGACATGCTCGACACGGCTTACCGTTACCTGATCGACCACGACAGGCTGGTGTTCTTCGGTCCCGATCAGCGTGTATTGGGGGGCTTCCAGCGCGCCAATTGATGCGACCGCGCGGCCACCTGCCTGAGGCGGCCGCGCGGAAGGGACGATGCGCTCGCCAGGAATCAGTAGAGCAGGGCGAACAGCTTGCGTCGGTAGGCAACGGTCAGGGGATGATCGGCCCCCAGGGCATCGAAGACGCGCAATAGCGTCTTGCGGGCGGCATCATCGCCATAGGCACGATCCGAACGCATCAGCGCCAGCAGGCCTTCCAGGCCGGTTTCGTACTGGCCATCGGCGACCTGGCGCAGGGCGCGCTGATAGCGGGCTTCGCTATCGTCGCGGTCTCCCAGGGCGGCGATCTCCTCGGCGGAAAGCGCCTGCTCACCAAACTCGATGCTGGCACGCACTCCGCGTGCCGAAGGGGCATCGCGTTCTTCCGGCGGCAGGGCCTCGAGCAACTGGCGTGCCTGTTGCGGCTCGCCGTCGGCCACCAGGGCGCGGGCCAATTCCACCTGATAGGCAGTATGGTCGGGCCACTGCTGGACCAGCTCTTCGTAGATACGGCGGGCAGTGGCGCTGTCGCCGGCCTCGAGAGCGGCGGAAGCTTGCTCCTCCGGACTCTGCTGCGCGCCTTCGGGTGCCTGGAAGTACTTGCCGAGCCACTCGCGGACTTGCTGTTCCGGCTGTGCGCCCTGGAGCTGGTCCACCAGACCGCCCTGGCTGACGAGCTTGACGTCCGGTACCGACTGGACGCCCAACTGCCCCGCGATATCCGGGTTGTCGTCGATATTGAGCTTGCCGAGGATGAAGGCGCCGCCGTGCTCCCGGGTCAGCTTCTCCAGCACGGGTACCTGATGCTTGCTGGGCTCCGAGGAAGGCGCCCAGCAGCACAGCAGCACGGGAACCTGCATGGAGGCCTCGAGCAACTGCTGGATATTGCTGCGGTCGACATCGATGATGATATCGGCGTCGGATGGCTGGCCCTGGGATGGGGCGGTGTTCTGTTCCGCGTCGCCGCTGGGAGTGAGCGGCTCGCCGGTGCGAGGATCGACGATCGGCATGGTGTTCAAGCCTTGAATGCGAGTGAGTTTGCCATGGAAGATGCGGGTGAAGCGCGAGGGATTCAAGGGGACGCGTCCAGATCGACGGTGCTCGAGCGGGCTTCGGGCCACAGGTTGCCGGGTATGCGTGGCCGAGCCGCCACCTGGCGAGAGGATGCGGAGTCCCCAAAGAAAAAGCCGGCCCCCTGGGGAACCGGCTTTCTCGGTATTGGGTAGCGGGGACCGCTGAACTTGAAACAAGAGCGAACCGATGACCTTCCGAAGGTGATCGGACACTCAAAGAACAAGCCGGCACCCTGAGGAACCGGCTTTCTCGGTATTGGGTAGCGGGGACCGCTGACCTTGAAACAAGAGCGAACCGATGACCTTCCGGAGGTGATGGGACACCCAAAGAAAAAGCCGGCTCCCTGAGGAACCGGCTTTCTCGATATTTGGTAGCGGGGACCGGATTTGAACCGATGACCTTCGGGTTATGAGCCCGACGAGCTACCAGACTGCTCCACCCCGCATCAACGTGTGGCGTATTCTACACATCCTGAGCGCTGCGTCAACCACGGCTTTCGCAGGTGATTTCGTTTGGGCAGCGTTGGTCCATACTCGAAAGAGTGTCACACGGATGACCCTAACAGGAACGACACTGTAATTGAGGCTTGGAGGATGCCTCCAGGCATGGTGTGAACCGGAAAGGGAGCTGCCCTATGACAACAGAAACGACTGTCGCCTGGGTAACCGGGGGTACCGGTGGAATAGGTTCCGCCATCTGTCGCACCCTGGCCGATGCCGGGTACCAGGTGGTCGCCGGGTATCGCAACCCTGATAAGGCCAGGAACTGGCTCGAGACGCAGCGGGCCGATGGTTACGCGAATATTGCGCTCTCTGGTGTCGACCTCTCCCGTTATGAGGATTGCGTGAAGGGAACCCAGGAAATCCGGGAGGCTCATGGGCCGATCAGTGTGCTGGTCAACTGTGCCGGCATCACTCGTGATGGCACCCTGAAGAAGATGACATCCGAGCAGTGGCACGAGGTGCTCGATACCAATCTCAACAGCGTGTTCAACACCTGTCGCAGCGTGATCGAGGAAATGCTCGAGCATGGCTATGGCCGTATCATCAACATATCGTCGATCAATGGCCGCAAAGGACAATTCGGGCAGGCCAACTATGCGGCGGCCAAGGCGGGCATGCATGGCCTGACCATGTCGCTGGCGCAGGAGACGGCGACCAAGGGGATCACCGTCAACACGGTGTCGCCGGGCTATATCGCCACCGACATGATCATGGATATCCCGGAGAAGGTCCGTGAGTCGATCCGCGAGTCGATTCCCATGAAACGCTTCGGCACGCCGGAGGAGATCGGTCGGCTGGTGGCGTTTCTGGCCGCCGAGGAATCCGGTTTCATCACCGGGTCCAATATCGATATCAACGGCGGGCAGTTCATGGGCTGAACGCCGGCCCCTTTCACCCTTCTGCGGTGCAGGGGCCTTCAGGGAGGCGGGAGTTGGGTCAGGCTCTCCAGGCTGCGATCCAGCTCGCCGACCTCCCGCTCCCACAAGGCCGGAGGGATAGGCCCGGTGGCGAGCAATTCACACAGCACACTGCGCAATTCTTCGGCCTGCGAGGGTTCCCGTCCCAGGTTCTCATTCAGGCGTTCGACCTGAATGGCCAGCCTCAGGGGTTCGTCCCGCTGGGCGACCCGCCCTCCGGCGAGCAGCGCCAGATGAATACGGATGCGCGCCAGGCGCTCCTCGACGTCGGATTGGTCCGGCGGGAAATGCCGGGCTTCGTTGCGTCGAGCATGGGCGCGTTGCAGATCGCTCGATAGTGCGGGCTCGCCGGTATGCTGGACGTCCTCTGGCGTCTCGCCCTGCAGGCTGGCGGCATCTGCTTGCAGGTGGGCGTCGAGCAGCGGCCGCACCCGGTGCCAGCGGTGGACCTCTTCGGCCAGGGCGAGGCGTGCCAGGCGTTCGCGCCGGGCGCGGATGATGCCCGACCAGCGCTTGCGCATGCCTTCGCTGCGGCGTCCATGGGGCAGAGGTTCCAGCGCCAGGGCCTCGTTGATGGCGTCGTCGAGCCGGGAGGTGTCGTCGCTGGAGCTGGGGTGCCAGGCATCCAGGCGGTCGATCAGGGCCTGCATGGCCTCGAGCTTGGTCTTGTTGCTCTTGTCATGCTGCTGGCGAGCGGCATCCCGGCTGGCGAAGATTTCGTCGCAGATGTGGCGGAAGTCGTGCCACAGGGCTTTCTCTTCTTGGCGGGGGGCTCGGCCGAGGGCGCGCCAGCGTTTCTGCAGCGCCTTGGCGTTTTCCGCCCGTTGGGCGGGAGCTTGCTCGCTGTCGCGCAGTTGGCGTGCTTCATCGATCAGTTGCCGCTTGGCCTCGGCGACCTCGCCGGCGCGCTGTTCGATCAGGGCCTGGAGCGCGTGGCGGATACGCCCGAAACGTCGCCCGATGGCTTCTGCCTGGTCGCGGGGCACCGGCGAATGCTGTCGCCATTGCTTGCGGGCCCGGTCGCGGATTTCGCGCAGGGCATCGGGGTCCGCATGGCTCGAAGGCTGGTCGAGCAGGGTTTCCAGTTGCTCGCACAGGGCTTCCCGCGCTTCCAGGTTGCGCTGTCGCTGTGCCTGTTGTTGCTGGCGCCACGGCCCCAGGCGTTCGTGGATGCGGTCGGAGGCAGCGCGGAATTGCCTCGCCTGTTCGCGATTGGCGGCGGCATCGCCAAGGTCTTTCCACTCCTTGATGAGTCGGCGGTGGCGGCGGTCCAGCTCCGTATCGCTGAGGGTGCGGTCGTCGGCCAGGGCGGCAATGTCCTGGCAGAGCTGATCGCGCTTGGGGCCGGCGACGAAGCCTCGCCAATCGCGAAGTTCGGCGAGCCGGGCGCCCAGGCGCTTGAGCCGGGCGGTATCGATGCGCTTGCCGGGAAGCTCGTCGGCCTGCTGGCGCAGACGCTGGTGGAGACGGCTGGCGCCCTTGAAAGAGCCGCTTTCCAGCAGGCGCTCGAGCCGCTCCAGGTCATCGTGGAAGTGCGTCAGGCGCGCCTCGAGATTGTCGTCAGTCGGCGTTTCCTGACGTTCGAGCCGGTCGTGGGCACGTTGCAGCAGCGGGGAGGGCGGCAGCTCGTCGGGCCAGCCGCAGGCGTCGACCAGAGCAGCGAGGCGTTCGTCATCGCCGTCGGTCAGGGCCTGCAGAATGTCGTCGGCGCGTTCGTCCAGACGTACCCGGGCCTGGACGATACGGTCATAGCTGGCCAGGGCCGCATCATAACGCTGGCGCAGGGCATCGTCGGTGAGATGCTTTTCGGACAGCGCTTGCCAGCGGTTGGCCATCAGTTGCTTCTGCGAGCGCAGGCTGGCGATGTCCTGGTCGGCGAGCCGCTCGCCGTGGCGCAGGGCGTCGAGACTTTCCTCCAGGGCCTCGACCAGGGATTCGCGGGCCTGGTCGGCGTCCTCGCGCTGGCGTTCGGCGGCATCCTGGGCATGCTCGTGTGCTTCGTGGTCGCTGATGACCTTGCGGCAACGCAGGCAGGCGTCCTGATAGCGGCGCTCCTGTTCGGCGTCGGGGATGTCTTCCAGTTGTGCCCATTCGCGCATCAGGTGACGGAAGCGTCCGGCGTAGAGCGGTTCCCAGGCGCCGGCGGCGTGTGCCTCGAGTTTTGCCAGCAAGGTCTGGCGACGCTCCCGGGCTGCTGCCAGGGAGGCGGCGTCGGCGCGTAGCTGGTTGAGACGTTCGCGCGCACGGCGCATCACCCGGCGATCCCGGCGTGCCTCGTTGACCAGCCGGGCCAGCCCGGCCTCGCTGGTGACTCGCTCGGCGGCGGCATGACGAACCGCGGCGATGCCGTTCTCGCAGGCCTGTCGGATCAGGGCCTCTTCGCTGTCGAGGCGAGCCAGGGCGGCAAGGCGCAACTGCTGATTGTCGCCTTCCAGGGCGAGACGCTCGAGCATCGTCGGGTCGTCGAGGCTCTCGGTCAGGGCGATGCGTCGGCCCAGGTCCTGATGTCCGGCCCGCCCGGTGAGCAGCATGAGCAGGCGTTCACGCAACTCTTTGGACTCTCCGTGTTCGGCGCGCAGGGCCATTAGCCGTTCCGGATCATCGACCCTTTCCAGGGCGGCGCGACGCACGCCGCCATCGGCGTCGACGGCGAGTTGTTCCAGCGCCTGGCGCTGATCGTCGCGCTCGGGATCGAGCCGGAGGCTGGCCTGGCGGCGGATGTCGGGATCCGGGTGTCGCCAGCGGGGGGCAAAAAGTCGGCGTATCAGTCCTGGCATGATGGTTCCGATGAGGTCGCGGCAGGGGCGCGAATCAGGTGAACGGCGTTCGGGGCGCGATAGCGGCCCATCGAGTATCTAAGCACGCGTCGACGCGGCAGAAAAGGGCATCGGGCATGGGTGTTGCTGTTCTGAGACACTGACAAGCAGGGGGTGCTGGGCTTATGATCAGTTGCAGGGTCCGGGGCTCTCGCTTAGCTTGGGGGCTGTATCCCGACCATCACCCGACGTGGAGTTCGGCAATGAGTCTCAAAGTGGAAAGAGACGGCATGGCATTCACCTTTAAGGGCGGCATGTTGCCGATGACGGTCATGGAACTGGCCAGTGCCGATCCCGAGCACATCCGTGAGCAACTCGCCGGCAAGCTCAGTCAGTCTCCGGCCTTCTTTCATCATACCCCGGTGGTGCTCAACGTCGAGCGCCTCGATGAACCGCATCTGGCGCTCGAGCGGATCTGTGCGGTATGCCGCGCCCACAAGCTGCTGCCGGTGGCCGTGCGCGGCGGTCCCGATCCGGTCAAGCAATCGGCCTGGGCGCTGGGCCTCGGCTGGTTCCCGCCGCAGGAGGCCGACCGACCGCGCCCCCTGGAGAGCGTGCCGGTGAGCGAGGCACCCGAGCCCGGTGCGGAGGAAGCAACGCCGCCCGTGGTCGATGAAATGGCGGGCGGCCGCATCTTCCGGGGCACCGTGCGTTCAGGCCAGCAGATTACCTCTCCCGAGGGCGATCTTGTCGTGGTGGGTGCGGTCAATGCCGGCGCCGAGGTGCTGGCCGGCGGCAGCGTGCATGTCTATGGGCCGTTGCGTGGTCGTGCCCTGGCCGGTATCCATGGCAATACCCAGGCGGGCATTTTCTGTCGCGAGCTGCGTGCCGAGCTGTTGTCCGTGGCCGGCAACTACAAGCGCCTCGAGGATATCGACCCGCGCCTGCTGGGCACCGCCATACAGGTGCGGCTGAGCGAGGCGCAACTGAGTATCACGCCGTTGGACTGACGGCCACACAACGACGATTCGGCGGCGCGTGCCGTCGCCCTTTCTCCCAACATGACAACAGGATGTGACACTTGGCAAAGATCATCGTTGTGACCTCCGGCAAGGGTGGGGTCGGCAAGACAACCAGTGCAGCCGCCGTCGCCACGGGCCTGGCCCTGCGCGGGCAGAAGACCGTGGTGATCGACTTCGACGTGGGGCTGCGTAATCTCGACCTGGTCATGGGCTGCGAACGCCGCGTGGTCTACGACCTGGTCAATGTCATTCAGGGCGAGGCGGGGCTGAATCAGGCACTGATCCGCGACAAGCGGATCGATAACCTGCATATCATGCCGGCCTCCCAGACCCGGGACAAGGACGCCCTGACCCTGGAGGGCGTGGAGCAGGTGCTCGAGACCCTGAACAAGGATTTCGACTATATCATCTGCGATTCGCCCGCCGGCATCGAACGCGGGGCGCAGCTGGCCATGTATTTCGCCGACGAGGCAATCGTGGTGACCAATCCCGAGGTGTCCTCGGTGCGCGACTCCGACCGCATTCTCGGCTTGCTGTCCTCCAAGACCCGGCGTGCCGAGCGCGGTGAGGACCCGATCAAGGAACACCTGCTGATCACCCGCTATAATCCGAATCGTGTGGACCGGGGGGACATGCTCAATCTCGAGGACATTCGCGAGATCCTGGCCATCAACCTGGTGGGACTGATTCCAGAGTCCGAAGCGGTACTGCGTGCCTCCAACCAGGGCGTTCCGGTCACCCACGACGACTCCAGCGATGCCGGTCAGGCCTATGCCGACACCGTTTCGCGACTGTTGGGTGAAGACGTGCCCCTGCGTTTCCACGAGTACCAGAAGAAGAGCCTGTTGAGCCGCATGTTCGGAGGAGGCCGCCGGTGAAGCTACTCGATTTCCTGAAGCGCGAGCGCAAGCAGTCTGCCTCCGTCGCCAAGGAGCGGCTGCAGATCATCGTTGCCCATCAGCGAAGCCAGCGCGGGCAACCGGATTACATGCCGATGCTCGAGAAGGAACTGCTGGAAGTGATCCGCCGTTATGTCCAGGTCGAGGATGATGCCATCAATATCAGCCTGGACAGCGAGGACAACTGTTCCGTGCTGGAGCTGAACGTTACCCTTCCCCGGGCGTGAGATTGGCGGCTGAGCCGTCGGCGGGGCTGTGCTAGGCTGGGGGCTTCATGTCCCAGCCTGCTCGGAGTGCACCGCCCATGGCGCAGAAGAAAGCCGCCCCGCTGACCTTCCTGTGGCACGATTACGAGACGTTCGGGGCCGACCCGCGTCGTGATCGGCCGTCACAGTTCGCCGCCATTCGCACCGACGCCGATTTCAACGAGATCGGCGAGCCCATCGAGCTGTTCTGCAAGCCCGCCGACGATTACCTGCCGCATCCCCAGGCCTGCCTGATCACCGGCATCACGCCGCAGCAGGCCAAGCGGCGCGGCCTTCCCGAGGCGGAATTCGCCGGCCGTGTCCAGGCCGCGATGAGCGAGCCGGGCACCTGTGCGCTGGGCTACAACAACCTGCGCTTCGATGACGAAGTGGGGCGCCATCTCTTCTACCGCAACCTGATCGATCCCTATGCCCGGGAGTGGCAGAACGGCAACTCCCGTTGGGATCTGATCGACGTGGTGCGCGCCTTTCACGCCCTGCGCCCGGATGGCATCACCTGGCCGACCCGCGATGACGGTACGCCGAGCTTCAAGCTCGAGGACCTGACCGCCGCCAACGGCATCGAGCATGCGGGCGCGCACGACGCCCTGGCCGATGTGCGGGCGACTATCGAGCTGGCGCGGCTGCTGCGACGCAGCAACGCCAACCTGTTCGATTATCTGCTGGGCATGCGCGGCAAGCGCGCCGTGGGCCGGGCCATCGATGTCGCGTCGCGCAAGCCGGTCCTGCACATTTCGCGCCGATACCCGGCGAGCCGGGGGTGCAGCGCCCTGGTGATGCCGCTGGCGGAGCATCCGACCAACCCCAACGGCGTCATCGTCTACGACCTCGCGGTGGACCCGGAACCGCTGTTGTCACTGGATGCGCAGCAGATCCGCGATCGGGTCTTCGTCAGCAACGATGACCTGGCCGAGGGCGAGTCGCGCATTCCGCTCAAGGTCATCCATATCAACAAGTGTCCGGTGATCATGCCGGCCAATGCGCTCAAGGATGCCAGTGGCCCGCATCGCGGAGAGTATGGCGAGATCGTCGAGCGCCTGGGCGTGGACGTGGCGTCCTGTCGTCGTCACTGGAAGGCGCTGGCGGCGAGCCCGGATGTCTCGGCCCGGGTGGCCGAGGTATTCGCCGGCCCGCCGCCGGAGTCGCCCCATGATCCCGACCTGATGCTCTATTCCGGCGGTTTCTTCTCACCTTCCGACCGACAGCAGATGCAGCGGGTACGCGACAGCGATCCCTGGGATCTGGTGGGGGCCCGCTTCGCCTTCCAGGATCCTAGACTCGAGGAAATGCTGTTCCGTTATCGGGCCCGCAGCTATCCGGACACCCTGACCGGCGAGGAACAGGCGCGCTGGGAGGCCTTCCGCTGGGAGCGCATGAACGATCCGGCGGTTGCCGGCTTCACGCTGACCGAGTTCGCCCGCGAGATCGAGCGGCTCAACCAGGTGTCCCTGGCGGATCGAGAGCGCCAGATCCTCGAGGAACTGGTGATGCATGTGGAAGCGATCATGCCGGCCCAGGCCTTCGACTGACCAGCGGGCGATCGGCGCCTGAGGGATAGTTTCAATACGATATCGCCCGGCTTGTGCCGGGCGATATCGTATTATGGAAACACTGATTTATTGCTGCGCTCGAGATCCAGGCCGCCGGCGGTACTCAACATCCTCATTTACCACCATGTAAACTGCGGTGCTTCCGTTCCGGCGGCGCCCAGCCTTTCATCGCTCGCTACATAAATCAGCGAATCCTTAATCAGCGTTTCCTTGTGGCTCGCTATTTCAGCGTGCCTGTTTCGGCAGTGGTGTCAGGTCCGCCTTTAGAGACAGCACGTTGCTGGCGCTGTCGCCCGGATCATGGACGATGTTGACCGCGGGCCCCTGTGCCAGGTCGCGCCAGGTTTCGCGCAGCGCCTCGGGCGTGACGTCCATTACGCGTTCGGCCAGCCGGCTGCGGTGGTCGAAGCCGGTGTCCTCGAGGGCGAGTGCCTGCCACAGGCGGTTGGTGCGGCCGGACAGGCTGGTGTCGCGCTGCAGCAGGTCATCGCGCACGGCTTGTCTATAGGCAGCCAGGTCGCTGTCTTGCACATCGTCGAGGCGTTTGCCGAAGTCGTCGATGAAGGCGTCGATCCGCGACTGGATGGTCTGGCTGTCGGTGTCCGGGGACTGCACCAGGAAGGTGATGCCGGGGGCATCGAGCAGCGGGCGATAGCCGGCGTTGACCACGTAACCCAGCTGCTGTTCGGTACGCAGTTGCTGGTAGAAGGGTGTCTCGAGCAGCCGGCCCAGCACCGACAGCCTGGCCTGGGTGGCCAGGGCGCGATCCTCGCCTTGCAGGTAGCGCATGACCAGCGATTCGTCCCGCTTGGTATCAGGGGTCAGGGTGGGGAGATCGTTGCTGGCGCGCAAGGTCACCAGTTGCGGGATCGCTTCATGGGACAGCGCCGGGGCCAGCTTGTCGGCGACGTGCCGGGCCAGCCGTTCTGCCTGCTCGGTGCCCAGATCGCCGACGGCCATGGATTCGAGATGCAGATCGGCGAGGAAGGCCTCGCGGAAATCGCGCAATGCCTGGGTGTCCAGGTCCTTGCTGGCCTCGAGCAGCGTTTCGGGAGACCACTGCGGGCTGATCAGGGCCTCGGTCAGGGTGCGGCCGGCCTGGCGATAGAGATCGTCCTGGGGCGCGTTGCGCCAGTTGCGTCGCAGGCTTTCGCGGACGCGCTCGACGCTGTCGGCTTCGATCTTGCCGTGTTGAAGCTGCTCGAGGACGCGTTCGATCAGGCGGTCCTGGCGATCCCGCCAGCCGGAGAACGACAAGGTAATGCCCCGGGCGTGCGCATAGGCCTCGAAGCCATGGCCGGCCAGGCGCGCCGGATAGAGGGCCTCATTGAGGCTGTCCTGCAGCCAGCCGGCGAGCAGGCGCGACAGTGCCGCCTTGCGGGCATCATGGCTGGCCTCGGGGTTCTGAAGGCTGAAGCGCCACTCGACCTTGGGCGTGTCGAAGCTGGCGTCGCGCATGTGCCAGAACTCGAAGCCCGGTTCGTCGAGTCGCTTCTGCGGTATTTCGTCCTGCTGGCCGAGCAGTTCGAGATTCTCGGCGATGTAGGGATTGGGCTCGGGCAGCGACAGGCCGGCCAGGGGCTGGGTGTCGTCGTCACCGAGGGCGACCGGCGACCAGGGGGTGTCGAACCAGGGGGAGGTGCGTTCGCCCTCCACCTCGGGGCCGCTATAGAGCCTCAGCATGTTGTCCGGACGCAGTGCCGACAACCAGGTGTCGATGCGCGAGGTGTCGAAGCCATCCATGCGGTAGGGCGCATAGTTGACGTCCTCGACGGGATAGCGGGAAAGGTTCATCGACAGGCGCATGGCATCGTTCAGTGCGGAACCGTGCTGCTGGAAGCGGAAGGCCTGCTCGGCGAGCTGGGCCTGCTCGTCGTAGCGCCATGCCTCGACACCACCGTTGCGAATGGCGCGGATGGCGGCGAACAGGCTGGCCTGGATGCGTGACTGATGCTCGGCGCCTTCCGGCGTCAGACTGATATCCACCTGGAAGAGGGCGTGCTGGCCATCGCCGCGAGACACGCCGGCGGAGAGGCCGTCGGCCCAGCCGGCCTTGCGCAATACGGCAAGCAGGCTGCCGTCGCCCTCATGACCGAGGAGACTGGCCAGATAGCTGGCCGGCTTGTGGCGATAATCGGTGATCGGGTCGGGAACCGGAAAGTAGAAGCTCAACTGGCGGCTGTCCCGCAGCGATTGGAGCTTGGCGGCAGTGGGCAGGCTCGATTTGTCGACCAGTGGCTCTTCGATGGTCGGGCGCGACAGGCCGCGGTCCGGCACGTCAGTGAAGTTGTCGCGCACCAGCGATTCCAGCTCGTCCAGTGGCTGCGGCGCCACGACGGCGAGGTGCATGACGTTGGCGCCATAGTGGTCGGTGTAGAAGCTCTGGATGCGTTCGCGCAGTCCGGGCTCGCCCTCGGGCCTGTCGGCCAGGGTCTCGAGGCTGCCCACCGAGAAGCCGGTGGTGGGGTTCTCCGGATTGAGCAGTTGATCCAGCACGTCGTTGCGTCGACGTCCCTCGTTGCGCTTGCGGGCGATGTACTCCGAATGTACCACCTTGCGTTCGTTCTCCAGCCGGTTGGCATTGAACAACGGGTTGACGAAGAAGCGGCTGAAGCGATCCAGGGCACCGGACAGGGCGTCTGGTTCGATGGAGAAGAAGTAGTTGGTGTCCTGGGAGGCGGTGAAGGCGTTGTGCTGGCCGCCGTGACGTGTCAGGTAGCTCTGGTAGGCATCGGCCTCCGGGTAGCTTTCGGTGCCCAGGAACAGCATGTGTTCAAGGTAATGGGCCAGCCCGGGCAGGTCGTCGGGGTCCTGGGCACTGCCCACGTCCACGTTCAGCGAGGCGGCAGCCTTGTCGGCCTCGCTGTCACTGACCAGCAGGGCGGTGAGTCCGTTGTCCAGGGTCAGGACGCGGTAGTCGCGGTCGTCGTGGGGGCTGACTCGGGGTGTCATGGCCTGCTCGGCTTCGTGGGTGGCCTGCTGGGCGATGCTGGCACCGGGCAGCAGCATGGCCAGCGTCAGCGACGCGGCCAGGCATGGGCGTGATGGACGGATCATCGTGTCTCCTGTTCGGATGTCCTGCGTAGCATGGGGCCGATGGGATAGGCGCAGGAAGCTTCCTGGTTGCCGGGATCATTCACCCCTCTTGATACAGGAAAAGCGCCCAACAGTTCCTCCGGGGGCGGTGTCAGCCGCTGGCGGGCGTCGGCGGTCGGCGTCTGCGGGTCGAGCCAGCGGACCGCATCGGCGGGCTCGATCACCGCCGGCAGCCTGTCACTCAGCGGGGCGAGCAGGGCAGGGCTGGGAACCGTGATCAGCGCCAGCGAATCGTTGTATTCGGTGAGGGTGGTATGGAAACGGCACCAGATGCCGGCCAGCAGCAGGGGGCCGCGATCGACCCGGGTGACCAGGTAGGGCTGCTTGGCCCGGGGCATGGGCCGCCAGACGTAGATGCCTCCGACCGGTATCAGGCAACGGCGAGCCGCAAAGGCGTCGCGAAACATGGCGCGTGATTCCAGCGACTCCGCCCGTGCGCAGTGGGGCGCATGGTCGAGCACCTTGAGCCAGGGTGGCGTCAGCCCCCAGAAGGCACGGCCCAGCCGTGGTCGCCCAGCCTCCAGACGGATCAGAGGCAGGGGTTGCCGGGGCGCGAGATTGGTGCCCGTGAGCAGTGTTTCGTCCACCACCAGTTCCGGCAGCAGGCGCTCGAGGGCGAGGTGGGGGATGTAGAGTCGGCCGGCCATGAGACCTCCGGGATGCGGTGCGACAGGGTAACCAAGACGCCGAAGCGAGAAAAGCCGCTGTGGTCATCGGGCTTGCGTTGCTCCGCAGGGACGATATGCTATTGGAAACAGTGTTCGCTTCCAGGCGTGCCCGATTCCGCATGGCTGGAGCGAACTGCTGCCCTGTCCATACCCCGCGAGGAAGCCGATGGCCCGACCCAGACAGCATGCCCCCGAGACGCTTCATGCGCAGGTCATGGAAGCTTGCGACGCTTGGTTGCAGGAGCGCCCGGTACACACGCTGTCGTTGCGCTCCCTGGCCCGTGAGATCGGCTGCGCGCCGAGCACGCTGCTCAAGCTCTACGGCAGCTTCAACAACCTCCTGCAGCACGTCAATATCGAGTCGCTGGGCCGCTTGCGCGTCGCCATCGACCCCTTGCTCAGCGATGGCACGCCGGAGCAGCGCCTCAAGGCGCTGGCACTGGCCTATTGGGAATTCGCTCGCCGGGATCCGTATCGTTGGCAACTGCTGTTCGATTATCCCCTGGCCCAGGAGGGGGAGCTGGATCGTCGCCAGAGTGACATGATCGAGGCCCTGTTCCTGCGTGTTGAGAACACCCTGAAGGAGCACCAGCCGGCGCTGGACGACATGCAGGCACGTCGCCTGGGACGCACGCTGTGGGGCAGTGTGCATGGCCTGGTGCAGCTCGGGCTCAACGAGCGCCTCGGCTATTGGCAGAGCGAGCCGCTGGAGGTCGAAGAGCTCCTCGATCAGCTGTCGACCACCATGCTGGCCGGCTTGAAGTCGCCTCCCGAATCGTCGTGACCGCCCTGATGACATGGGGCGTGCCGCTACTGGCTCTGGCGGCACTGCTCTGGTGGATCGCCCGCTCGCCACGCACCTTGATCCGGCGGATGGTGTTCATGACGGTGCACCTGATGTATCGCATGCGCTTTCAGGGACGTCGTCATATTCCGGCCCATGGGCCCGCCCTGGTCGTCTGCAACCATGTCGGTTTCGTGGATGCCCTGGTGATCGGCGGAGCCAGTCCGCGTCCGCTGCGTTTCATGATGGATCGCCCCATCTACGAATCGCGCTGGCTGAATTGGCTGTTCCGACTGGTGGGTGCGATCCCCGTCGATTCCGATCGCCGCGATCCGGGCGGTTTACGACGTGCGCTCGAGCAGGTCAGCGAGGCCCTGCGTGATGGCGAGGTGGTGATGCTGTTTCCCGAAGGACGCCTGACTCCCGACGGCGAGGTTCAGCCCTTTCGGCGCGGTCTGGAATTGATCCTGGCCAGGGATGCGGTGCCCGTGGTGCCGGCCGGCCTGGCCGGCCTGTGGGGCTCCTGGACGTCGCATTGCAACGGTCCGGCATTGAGCAAGTTCCCGCGCCGCTTCAGGGCGCGGGTCGCGCTGTATTTCGGGGAGCCAGTACCTCCCGAACAGGCCGAGCGCGACCGTATCGAGGCCCGGGTGCGAGCCCTCAAGGCAGAGGCGGACGCCTGGGTGGAAAGCGGGCGACGCGCCTAGGAGGAGGTCGTCGTGCGACGCACGGCCTGCCAGCAACGTGCCGCGGTGATCAGGTTGTCGCGGACCTCGAGGATCTCCATGCGAACCGGCCGGATCTCCAGGCAGACGGGGCCATCGGGGAAGGACTCCAGGTGTTCCAGGATCAGGCCGTTGAGGGTCTTGGGGCCGTCGGTGGGTAGCTGCCAGCCCAACGACTTATTGATATCCCGGATGTTGGCGGTGCCGTCGATGACATGGCTGCCGTCTTCCTGGGGATGAATGTCCTGATTCTGGCTGGCCACGTCGGTGGTGAACTCGCCGACGATCTCCTCGAGGATGTCCTCCAGGGTCACCAGTCCTTCCACGTCGCCATATTCATCGACCACGATGCCGATGCGCCGCTTCTGCTTCTGGAAGTTGAGTAGCTGGGTGTGCAGCGGCGTCGATTCCGGAATGAAATAGGGTTCCCGGGCTTCCTGCACGATGGCCGCCTTGGTCACCTCGCTGCGCGACAGGAAGCGGGCCGCATTGCGCAGGTGCAGCATGCCGATGATGTTGTTGATGTCGCCCTTGAAGATCGGCATCCGGGTATGCTGGCTGGTGCGTATCTGGGTGAGGATGTCGTCCAGATCGTCATCGAGGTCGATACCCGAGACCTCGTGGCGGGGCACCATGATGTCGTTGACCGTGACGTTCTCGAGATCGAGGATCGAGACCAGCATGGCCTGGTGACGGCTCGGAACCAGCGGCCCTGCTTCGTGGACCACGGTGCGCAGCTCGTCCCGGGTCAGGTTGTCGCCATCCCCCTCGATGCTTTTCACGCCGAGCAGGCGCAGCAGGCCGTTGGAAATGGCATTGACCAGCCAGACCAGCGGATAGAGCAGCTTGAGCATCGGCTCCAGGACCAGCGAGGCCGGATAAGCGATGCGCTCGGGTTTTACCGCGGCGTAGGTCTTGGGCGTGACCTCGGAGAAGATGAGGATCGCGATGGTCAACAGGGTAGTGGCAACCGCCGGCCCGGTGACATCGCCGAAGAAATGGATGGCGATGATGGTGGCGATGGAGGCCGCCAGGTTGTTGACGAAGTTGTTGCCGATCAGGATGACGCCGATCAGTCGGTCGGGGCGACTGAGCAGGCGCGTCACGCGCTGGGCACGACTCTCTCCGCTGTTGGCCCGATGGCTCAGGCGGTAACGGTTGAGCGACATCATGCCGGTCTCGGAGCTGGAGAAGAAAGCGGAAAGGCAGATGAGCAGCAGCAGTAGGCCGAACAGCAATCCCAAAGGGAAATCGTCGTTCAAGTCTAAGGATCCTCAATCGCGGGTCAGGCTGGAGTTGTAGGGACTGGGCCGGATACTGTCAAGGCGGCTCAGCCCCGGTTCAGCAAGACCTCGAGAACGAATTTGCTGCCAAAGTAGGCCAGCAGCAGCACCAGATAGCCGACCAGGGTCCAGCGCACGGCTCGCATGCCGCGCCACCCCAGCCAGTGATGGCAGACCAGCAGGGTGGCGAAGATCACCCAGGCGAGCAGTGAAAGCACCGTCTTGTGCACCAGGTGCTGGGCGAACATGTCATCGACGAACACGAAGCCACTGGCGATCGCCAGGCTCAGCAGGGCCATGCCGGCCCAGATCAGCTCGAACAGGATGCGTTCCATGCTGGTCAGGGGAGGCAGCGACTGCACAACGCCGCGGATGTGATGATGGCGCAGCGCCTGGTTCTGCACCCCGAGCAGAATCGCCTGAAAGGCGGCAATGGCCAGGAAAGCGAAGGCCAGCGCCGAGCTCAGGGCATGCAGGGCGATGCCCGGGGTCATGCCGGGATGGCGCTCCGGGCTCGGCAGCCCGACGGCCAGCAGCAGGGTGAGGCCGGCCAGCGGAAACAGGCCGGTGGCCACGTTGAGTACCGGCTTGAACAGGCTGATCACCAGCAGTGTCAGAACGGCCAAGCCACTGGCCAGCACCGCGCTGGTGGACAGACCGGGCAGCAGAGAGGCGCCCTGATCGAGCAGGCCGATGGCCAGCGGCAGATGGCAGAGCAGGCCAAGCAGGCCGAAGCTGCGCACCAGTGCAGTGCGTGGCGGCACGCGACGGGCCAGGGTCAAGCCCTGCCAGGAGGCGGCCGCGACGTAGAGGATGAAGGCCATGACGGCAAGAGGGAGCGCGTGCATCGATGCTATCCGTGCGCTTTCGCCAGCGCCTGGTGACATGAAATGGAACGCTCACTATACCGAATCGTCGCGATGCCTGACAGCCGCGTACGAAAGATGACGGCGCTCACGCATGGAGACTCGTGGCTACAAGGCGTATAATTTTTGGCCATTGCGGGGAAGCCGTGGCTTCCCAGGCCATCGTTTGCGGAGAGGCCCATGTTCCAGAATCTCAGTGATCGTCTGTCCCAGACGCTCAAGTCCATCAAGGGTCAGGCTCGCCTGACCGAAGACAACGTCAAGGATACCCTGCGCGAGGTGCGCCGGGCTCTGCTCGAGGCCGATGTCGCGCTGCCGGTGGTCAAGGCGTTCATCGACCGCGTGCGCGAGCGTGCCGTGGGCCAGGAGGTGTCCAAGAGCCTCTCGCCGGGCCAGCAGTTCGTCAAGATCGTTCAGCAGGAGCTCGAGGCGATCATGGGCGAGGCCAACGAAGGCCTGGCCCTCAAGGGTTCGCCCGCCGTGGTGTTGATGGCCGGCCTGCAGGGTGCGGGCAAGACCACCTCGGTGGCCAAGCTGGCGCGTTACCTGCGCGAGCGCGAGAAGAAGAAGGTGCTGGTGGTCTCGGCGGACGTCTATCGCCCGGCGGCCATCGACCAGCTCGAGACGCTCGCCAAGGAGGTGGAAGTCGATTTCTTCCCCTCGAGCAGCGATCAGCAGCCGGTGGACATCGCCGAGGCGGCGATCAAGCATGCCAAGATTCAGTTTCACGATGTGGTGCTGGTCGACACCGCCGGCCGCCTGGCCATCGACGAGGCGATGATGGCGGAAATCCAGGCGCTCAACAGCGCCGTCTCGCCGGACGAGACGCTGTTCGTGGTCGATGCCATGACCGGCCAGGATGCCGCCAATACCGCCAAGGCGTTCCACGAGGCGCTGCCGCTGACCGGTGTGATCCTCACCAAGGCTGATGGTGACGCCCGTGGCGGTGCGGCCCTGTCGGTCCGCCACATCACCGGCAAGCCGATCAAGTTCATGGGCGTGGGCGAGAAGGTCGATGCCCTGGAGCCCTTCCACCCCGATCGGGTCGCCTCGCGCATTCTCGGTATGGGCGATGTGCTGTCGCTGATCGAGGAAGCCGAGCGGACCGTCGACCAGGGCAAGGCCGAAAAGCTGGCCAAGAAGGTCAAGAAGGGTGACGGCTTCGATCTCGAGGATTTCCGTGACCAGTTGCAGCAGCTCAAGAAGATGGGCGGCATGGGCGGTCTGCTCGGCAAGCTGCCGGGCATGGGGCAGATGGCCGAGATGGCCCAGGGGCCGGGTCCCGAGAAGGAATTCGGCAAGCTCGAGGCGCTGATCAACTCCATGACGCCGAAAGAGCGTCGCCGCCCGGAGATCATCAATGGTTCGCGCAAGCGTCGCATCGCTGCCGGTGCCGGTCTGCAGGTGCCCGACCTGAATCGACTGCTGAAGCAGCACAAGCAGATGCAGAAGATGATGAAGAAGGCCGGCAAGAAAGGCGGCATGCAGAAGATGATGCGCGGCATGCCCGGCATGATGGGCGGTGGTCAGGGAGGCCCCGGCGGGCCCGGTGGCCCGGGCGGCATGGGTGGTCCCGGTGGCATGCCCTGGCGCTGAACGCGGCCGGGGTAGTGCAAAAAGGTTTCCAAGCCGGGGAGATTTCCGTAAAATGCTGCGTCTTCACTGGCAGGTCCGCGTCGAATCGCGGGCATCGTCGTGACCGAACGACTCGGCGACGGGTGTGAAACCGCCGCCGAACCGATTGTCGAAGGGCGAGCCTTCGATCGACAACCTCCGTAAATCAACCGAAGGACAGTCAACGCATGGTTACCATTCGTCTGGCACGGGGTGGCGCCAAGAAGCGTCCCTTCTACCATCTGACCGTGACCGATTCGCGCAAGTCTCGCGATGGTCGTTTCATCGAGCGCCTGGGCTTCTTCAACCCGGTGGCGCGTGGCCAGGAAGAGCGTCTGCGCATCGACCTGGACCGCATCAGCCATTGGCAGGAAAAGGGCGCGCAGCTTTCCGACCGTGTCGCCGAGCTGGTCAAGGAAGCCCGCAAGCAGGCCTGAATCGCCTGACGCGAGCGCATGGCCGATGCAGGGTCGATGATGAGCATGAATGCCGAGCGCAAGACGCCTCCCGAGCATGTCGTACTGGGCAAGTTGACCAGCCCGTATGGCGTCAAGGGATGGCTGCGGGTGTATTCGTACACCAGCCCCATGGAGGGCATCCTCGACTACGGTGAGTGGGTGCTGCGCCATCGGGGCGTCGAGTCGCGTTATCGACTCGCTCAGGGGCGTCTGCATGGCAAGGGACTGGTCGCCCGGCTCGAAGGCGTCGATGGCCGCGATCAGGCCGAGTCGCTGGCAGGGGCCGAGGTGCTGTTGCCCACGGCCGAATTGCCCGAGCTTCCCGAAGACGACGATTTCTACTGGTATCAGCTCGAGGGGCTCTCCGTCGTGACCACCGAGGGCGTCGCCCTGGGGCGCGTCGAATACCTCTTCGAGACCGGCGCCAACGATGTCATGGTCATCAAGGGGCGCGATGGCGAGAGTATCGATGCTCGCGAGCGCCTGTTGCCCTTCCTCCCCGACGAAGTCGTGAGGGAGGTGGATCTCGAGGCCGGCCGGATGGTCGTCGACTGGGACCCGGCGTTTTGAGTCGCAGCGACGCGGCGATGTGGATCGGCGTCGTTTCCCTGTTTCCCGAGATGTTCGAGGCGCTGACGCGCCAGGGCGTGACGGGACGGGCCGTGGAAAAGGGGCGCATCGACCTGGAATTCTGGAATCCCAGGGACTATGCCACCGATCGGCACCGCACCGTGGACGATCGCCCCTATGGCGGCGGCCCGGGCATGCTGATGAAGGTCGATACGCTGCGTGCGGCCATTCATGATGCGCGTTCGCGAGCGGAGATCGCCACCGGCCAGCGGCCGAAGGTGATCTACCTGTCTCCCCAGGGACGCCGCCTCGATCAGCGTGGCGCCGGGGAGCTGGCGTCGGGCCCGCCCCTGGTGGTGGTGGCCGGACGCTATGAAGGCATCGATGAGCGGGTGGTGGAAGCCGACATCGATGAAGAGTGGTCGATCGGCGACTATGTGCTCAGCGGCGGCGAGCTGCCAGCCATGGTGTTGATCGACGCAGCGGCAAGGCTGGTGCCCGGTGTACTGGGGCATCAGGACTCCGCGCTCGAGGACTCCTTCAACGACGGACTGCTGGATTGCCCGCACTATACCCGTCCCGAGGATGTCGAGGGACGGCGGGTGCCGGAGGTGCTGCTCAGCGGTCACCACGGTGCCATCCGGCGCTGGCGTTTGAAGCAGTCGCTGGGGCGGACCTGGCTGAGGCGCCCCGACCTGCTGGAAGGCAGGACGTTGAACGACGAGCAACGTGAACTGCTCGAGGAGTTCATCGAGGAATACGCCCCGACCGAGCATCGGGGAAATGCTGAATGAAGAGCCGCGCGGACATGAGTTCGCGAGGCATTCAGGCAGGATTTCTCCCGGTCAGGGCGGAGGTGCAGGACGCAGCCCATTGCGGGCGAAGAAGCGGACCTGTGTCACCAACGACGCTCCCGTGCCTCGACTCGTTCGAGCGCCGGGATCACGACTCACCGGCCATCCACTGCCGGTCCGGTGGGTCACGTAACGTTATCGAGGAGTTTTGTCATGAGTAGCAAGAACAAGGTGATCCAGGCGCTCGAAGCCGAGCAGATGAACAAGGACGTGCCGGAATTCGCCCCGGGCGATACCGTGGTGGTCCAGGTTCAGGTGAAGGAAGGCAACCGCGAGCGTCTCCAGGCCTTCGAAGGCGTGGTGATCGGCAAGCGCAACCGTGGCCTGAACTCCGCCTTCACCGTGCGCAAGGTGTCTCACGGCGTCGGCGTCGAGCGGACTTTCCAGACCTACAGCCCGCTGGTCGACTCCATCAGCGTCAAGCGCCGCGGCGACGTCCGCCAGGCCAAGCTGTACTATCTCCGCGAGCGCAGCGGCAAGTCCGCCCGCATCAAGGAAAAGCTGGCCTGAGGCCCGCCTTGCGGGCATGACGGAGCCGATGGCTCGCGTCCGGCGATACCCCGTCACCGCTCATGCGGGGCGGGGTTTTTCACGTTTCGGGACAAGCGCTGGCGACGCGCACGCGAGGAACTGACCGCATGTCGACCGCTCTCGACGACTCAGCCTTGATCGATGCCTTCCTCGACGGCCTGTGGCTGGAGCGAGGTGCCAGCGACAACACCCTGGCGGCCTATCGTCACGACCTGAACACCTGGCAGGCGCGGCTCGCCGGGCTTGGAGCCACTCTGCTGGCGCCGCCGCCGCGGGCCCTGCCGGACTGGCTGGATGAGCGGCGCGAGGCAGGCTACAAGCTGCGTAGCAACGCCCGGCTGCTCTCCAGTCTGAGGCGCTTCTACCACTGGGCGCTGGGCGAGGGGCGGATCGAGTACGATCCCCTCGCCGAGATCAAGCTGCCCCGGGTGACGCCTTCGCTGCCCAATACGCTGGAGGAGGGCGAGGTGGAGCGCCTGCTCGAGGCACCGGATGTCGACACCGAGCTGGGGCTGCGTGATCGCGCCATGCTCGAGGTGCTTTACGGCGCCGGCCTGCGGGTCACCGAGCTGGTGGGACTGACCACCGATGCCCTCAACCTGCGCCAGGGCGTGGTGAGGGTGCGCGGCAAGGGCGACAAGGAACGGCTGGTGCCGCTCGGCGAGGAAGCCGTGGACTGGCTGTCACTTTACCTGCGCAGCGCTCGAGGCGCCCTTATGCGCGACGTGACACGCCCCGCGTTGTTTCCGGGACGAGGCGACGCCTGCCTGACCCGTCAGGCCTTCTGGTACCGTATCAAGGCGCATGCTCGAAGTGCCGGTATCGATCGTTCCTTGTCGCCGCATACACTGCGACATGCCTTCGCCACCCATTTGTTGAATCATGGGGCCAATTTGCGTGTCGTACAGCTGCTGCTGGGTCATAGCGACCTGTCGACCACGCAGATCTACACCCATGTGGCGCAGGTCCGGCTCGAGGCCCTGCATGCCGAACACCACCCCCGAGGCTGAATCATGAAAGTATCGACCCTTTCCCTGGCCGGTGGCCTGCTGGCCGCCGCTCTGACATTGCCCACCATGGCCTGGGCCGCCGCGCCCGAGTCCCTCGAGAACATCGAGGTGTCGGGGCACAGCATGCCGGTCAAGGACGTGCGGGAGACCCCCATGGCGGATATCTACGAGGTGCGCCTGGAGACCGGGGAAACCTTCTACACCAACGCCGAGGGCAATTATTTCCTGGTGGGGGATCTCTTCGAGAAGACCGACACCGGGCTCGTCAATCTGACCGAGAAGGCGCGCAATGCCGAACGCCGCGCCCGGGTGGACGAGGTGCCCGACGACCAGCGTGTGACCTTCCGTGGTGCCGAAACGCCCAAGGCCAGGGTCGTGGTGTTCACCGACACCACCTGCCCCTATTGCCAGCGACTCCATGAGGAAGTGCCGCGCTTCAATGAGCTGGGAATCGCCGTGGACTATCTGGCCTTTCCCCGAGGTGGGATGAACTCGCCCGGTGCCCGGGAGCTGGAGCAGGTCTGGTGCGCGGACAATTCGAGCGAGGCCTTGTCGGCCGCGTTCCGTGATGAATCGCTGGAAAGTGACGCAACCTGCGACAATCCGGTCGAGGAACAGTATCATCTGGGACTGGAACTCGGCGTGCAGGGTACGCCGGCCATCATCCTGCCCGACGGCAGCCTGGTCCCCGGTTACGTACCGGCGGAGCGCCTGGCCGCCATGCTGGGGCTGGACGACTGACACAACCGCGTCGATGAACGCGGAAGGCGGGGCCTGTCCCCGTCATCGCTTGGACACATGCCAGAACTAGGGGGAGTGACATTGAAACCGGTGAGAGTGGGAATCTGTGGCCTGGGCACTGTCGGAGGCGGGACCTTCAACGTGCTGACACGCAATGCCGACGAGATCGCCCGTCGGGCGGGGCGGCCCATCGTCATTGAACAGGTGGCCTATCGCAGCCCCAATCCCGAGTGCGACATCACCGGCATCAAGACCACCCAGGACGTCTTCGAACTGGCCTCCAATCCCGACATCGACGTGGTCGTCGAGCTCATCGGTGGCTATGACGTGGCCCGGGAGCTGGTGCTGACCGCCATCGACAACGGCAAGCACGTGGTCACCGCCAACAAGGCGCTGATCGCCGTACACGGCAACGAGATCTTCCAGGCCGCCCACGAGAAAGGCGTGATCGTGGCCTTCGAGGCCGCCGTGGCCGGCGGCATTCCGGTCATCAAGTCGCTGCGCGAGGGCCTTGGCGCCAACCGCATCGAGTGGCTGGCCGGCATCATCAACGGCACCGGCAACTACATCCTCACGCACATGCGCGACGAGGGGCGGGCCTTCGAGGACGTGCTCGCCGAGGCCCAGGCGCTGGGCTATGCCGAGGCCGATCCGACCTTCGACGTCGAGGGTATCGATGCCGCGCACAAGCTGACCATCCTGGCCTCCATCGCCTATGGCGTGCCGCTGCAGTTCGAGAAGGCCTACACCGAGGGCATCTCCCGGGTCACCGCCGAGGACGTCGAGCAGGCCGATAATCTCGGTTATGTCATCAAGCACCTGGGGATCTCCAAGCGCACCGACGCGGGTCTCGAGCTGCGCGTCCATCCGACCCTGATCCCCAAGGAGCGGCTGCTGGCCAATGTGCATGGCGTGAAGAATGCCATCGCCGTGATGGGCGACGCCGTGGGCCCGACCCTCTACTACGGCGCCGGTGCCGGTGCCGAGCCCACTGCCTCGGCGGTGGTCGCCGATGTGCTCGACGTGGCCCGCGATATCACCACCGATCACCATTATCGCGTTCCCTATCTGGCCTTCAGCGGCATCGGCGAGGGTGACGACCAGCCGCAGATC
This sequence comes from Halomonas elongata DSM 2581, assembly GCF_000196875.2. Taxonomy (NCBI): domain Bacteria; kingdom Pseudomonadati; phylum Pseudomonadota; class Gammaproteobacteria; order Oceanospirillales; family Halomonadaceae; genus Halomonas; species Halomonas elongata. The sequence goes on along the minus strand of NC_014532.2, from coordinate 3,354,022 downwards.
ATGCCGATGGAGGAGATCGACACCGCCTACTACCTGCGTCTGCTGGCGGTGGATCGTCCTGGCGTGCTGGCCCGGGTGGCGACCATCCTCTCCGAGGAGGGGATCTCCATCGAGGCGCTGATCCAGAAGGAGGCCACCGAGGGTGAACTGGTGCCGATCATCCTGCTGACGCACAGCACTCGCGAGAAGTACATGAACGAAGCGATCCGGCGTATCGAGTCGATGGCCGACATTGCCGGCTCGGTGACCCGAATCCGGGTGGAGAGCCTCGACGAGCAGGAATAAGACCGGGCTGCGCCCGGAGCTGTAAGCCTTAAGCTTGAAGAGGTAAGAACAAGCTTGGCCCCGATAGCACCGGGCCTTCGCTGCCCTCGAGTGGCGAGTTACGCGAAGCGAGCAATGAAAGACTCGTGTCTCGCTGCTCGTCGCTCGAGTCTCACGGAGTGGAGCAATGCGTTATATCAGTACCCGCGGGCAGGCGCCCGCGCTTTCCTTCGAGGAGGTCGTGCTCACCGGCATGGCCAGCGACGGCGGGCTCTATGTACCCGAGGCGGTGCCTCAGCTCAGCTATGAGGAACTGGCCGACATGGCCGGGTGTTCCTACGCCGAGATCGCCTTTCGGGTGATGAAGCCCTATGTGGGCGGCGAGATCGACGACGAGACCTTCCGTCGCATCGTCCGCGACGCCTACTCCACCTTCAGCCACGATGCCGTGGTGCCGCTCAACCAGCTCGATGCCAACCATTTCCTGCTCGAGCTGTTTCACGGCCCGACGCTGGCGTTCAAGGACGTGGCCCTGCAACTGCTCGGCCGGCTGCTGGATCACTTCCTCGCCAAGCGCGGCGAACGGGCGGTGATCATGGGGGCGACTTCCGGCGATACCGGCTCGGCGGCCATCGAGGGATGTCGGCATTGCGACAACCTGGACATCTTCATCCTGCATCCCCATGAGCGGGTCTCGGAAGTGCAGCGACGCCAGATGACCTCGGTGCTGGCCGACAACGTCTTCAACATCGCCATCGAGGGCAACTTCGACGATGCCCAGGCGATGGTCAAGGCGAGCTTCGCCGACCAGTCCTTCCTCAACGGGACCCGACTGGTGGCGGTGAACTCGATCAACTGGGCGCGCATCATGGCCCAGATCGTCTACTACGTGGCCTCTGCCGTGGCACTGGGCGCGCCGCATCGCAAGGTCAGTTTCTGCGTGCCGTCGGCCAATTTCGGCAATGTCTTCGCCGGCTACATGGCGTATCGCATGGGGCTGCCAGTCGAGCGCTTCGTCATTGCCACCAACGCCAACGACATCCTGCACCGCACGCTGGCCGACAACGACTTTTCCAAGCGCGACCTGGTCGCCACCCTGGCGCCCTCGATGGACATCGTGGTGTCGTCCAACTTCGAGCGCCTGCTGTTCGAGGCCTATCAGCGTGATGGCAAGGCCGTGGCCGAGCTGCTCGAGCGTTTTCAGGAGCAGCCCTCGGCATTGGCCGAAGCGCCGCTGGCACGGTTGCGCGAGGTGTTCGCCAGCCACAGCATCGACGATGCCACCATCCTGGAAGTGATTCGCGAGGCGCACCAGCGTACCCAGGAGATCCTCGATCCCCACACCGCCACCGGCTATCGCGCCGCCGAGCGCGAGCGGGGCGATGAGGCCGTACCGATGGTGACGCTGGCCACCGCTCATCCGGCCAAGTTCGCCGAGGCGGTGGTCAAGGCCGGCTTCCCCGGCGTGCCCTTGCCGCCGCACATGGATGATCTGCTGGAGCGAGAAGAGCGCTATACGGTTCTGCCTGCGGAGCTTTCCGCGGTGCAGGCGTTCGTTGCCGAGAACCGCCGTTAGCCCCGCCCGCTCGAGGCTGATCCGTCGACAGGTCTACGAGGGGGCGCTGTGAACCCTTCCCTGGGCGCTACCGATGCCATCCATGGCATCGGACCCCCTCTTCGACCTGTCCCCGGCGCCTCTAGCTAGGCTCGTTCCTGCGGGCCTTCATACTTCCCTCCCCCTTGTGGGGCGACGAGCGCAGCAATAGACCAGTGTTTCCCCTAACTCAGAGGAGCCAGGCGTGAACGCCCCTGTCGATCTGCATGAATCCCTCAAGCCGCGTATTCTGCCTCGCCCGCGGGATGCCGCCGTGGAGCAGCGCGCCCTGGCCGAGGGGCTGACGCCGTTGCAGGCGCGGATCCTGGCCGGTCGCCTGGGTGGCTACACGGGCGAACTGGCGCCGCTGGTGGCGCCGAGCCTGCGTTACCTGGCGCACCCCGAACGCCTCCAGGACGGGCGCCGTGCCGCCGAACGCATCGCCCGGGCGGTGACCGAGGGCGAGCACATCGGCATCCTCACCGACTATGACGTCGATGGCATCACCTCGCATGTGGTGATTCGGCGGACGCTCAACGAGCTGTTCGGCATTCCCGAGAACCGCCTGCACAGCCTGATCGGTCACCGGATTCACGATGGCTACGGCATCAGCCTGCCGTTGGTGGAGCGCACCCTGTCGCTCTCGCCGCGCCCGAGCCTGGTGATCACCGCCGACTGCGGCAGCAGCGACGAGCCGCGCATCGCCAGGTTGCGCGAGGCCGGCATCGACGTGGTGGTCAGCGATCACCATGCCCTGCCGACGGAAGGGCCGCCGGCCTCGGCCTTCGCCACCGTGAATCCCACCCGCGACGACTGCACCTACCCCGACCCGACCATCGCCGGCTGCATGGTCGCCTGGCTGGTCATGTCGCTGACCCGCAGCGTGCTGATCGAATGGGGCGTGCTCGAACCGGCCACGCCCAAGCTGTCGCCCTGGCTCTCCTATGTGGCGCTGGGTACGGTGGCGGACTGCGTCTCGCTGGGCGGCAGTGCGGCCAATCGAGCCGTGGTCGCCCATGGCCTGACGCTGATCAATCGCATGGAGGCGGCCTGCTGGCGGACCATGGCCCAGCGGCTGGGGGACGACAGCGTGCCCTTCGACGCCGAGACCCTGGCCTTCCAGATGGGCCCGAGGATCAACGCCCGTTCGCGGCTCGACGATCCCTATGCCGCGCTGCACTTCATGCTGGCGGCGGACGACGCCACGGCGGCGCGTCACTTGGAAACGCTGGATCAGGACAATCAGTCGCGCAAGGCCATCGAGGCGGAGATGACCGAACGCGCCCGCGGCCTGGCCATGGCCGAGCTGGAGGCCGGGGCACCGCTACTGGTGGTGCTGCTCGAGGAAGGCCATCCGGGCGTGCAGGGCATCGTCGCCTCGCGGCTGGTCCAGGCCTTCGGGCGACCCGCCCTGGTGCTGACGCCGGCCGCGCAACCCGGAATGCTCACCGGCTCAGGGCGCTCCATCGAGGCGTTGCACCTGCGCGATGCACTGCAACGGGCTTACGAGCTGGCACCGGCATCGCTGCCGCGCTTCGGCGGGCATCGGGGCGCGGCCGGTGTCGGCGTGCCCCGGGAAGCTTTTGACGACTTTCGTCAGGCGCTGCTCCAGGCGGTCAGCGAGCAGTTGGGAGAAACGGAGCTGGGGCCGCGAGTCTTCACCGACGGTGAACTCGAGGCCGATCAACTGGCCCTGGAGACGCTGGACGAACTGGAAGCGCTCGGTCCCTTTGGCCGTGAGTTCGACGCACCGCTTTTCGAAGGCGTGCTGCGGGCGGAGAGCCTGCGTACCGTGGGTGCCGATGGCAGCCACCTGATGCTCGAGCTATCCAGCGGCGCCACCAGCATCAGGGCGATCTGGTTCCGTGCCCTGACGCCTGGCGAGATGCCGGCCTTCGATGCCGGCGACCTGCTGCGCTGCGCCTACAAGCTCAACCGCAACCGCTGGCGGGGGCGGGAGTCGTTGCAACTGATCATCGAGCATGCGGAGCCCACTGAAGCAGGAAGAGGGAAGTAGGAAGAGGAAAGAAGGGCGCAACGTAAGGCCATTTTCCTGTTGCGTCTTCTTCAAGACGCGCAGCGTCGTACTTACTTCTTCCCTCTTACCCCTTACTCCTACCCTTTAGTACGTCGGCCAGACGCCCGGGGTCGCCAGTTCCAGCAGGTGGCCGTCCGGGTCGCGGAAGTAGAGACTCTCGCCGCCCCGGGGCCAGTGCGTGCGCCCCTCGATCTCGATGCCATGACTCGTCAGGCGGCGTTCCCATTCCGCCAGTGCCTCGGCGCCGATGGCGAAGGCCATGTGCGTGCGCCCGGTGCCGTCGTGGGGCGGAATGGTGCCCATTTCATCGGGCAGGACCACGGTGTCGCGCGTCGCGCCTTCGAGAAACAGCAGCAGGACGGTGCCGCCGCCAGCATCGTAGGCGGTGAAGCGCTGGTCGGCGGTGAAGGCCGAGAGCCCCATCACCTCCTCGAAGAAGGCCCGGGCACGGACCATGTCGGTGACATACAGGGCCGTTTCCAGCACACCGTCGAGTCTGGGCATGGTATCGCCTCCGTTCGCGCTTGCCTGCCTATCAGCTTAGCAGTCCCTGTACTCAACCCAGCCAGAACCACCAGACGATCAGGGCGATCAGGCCGAGTCCGATGAGGTTGATGATCCAGCTCATGATGTCGTCTCCCGAGTGTCGGTCGCATCGCGCGGCGTGAACAGGCGCAGCCGGCTGGCGTTGCCGACCACGGTGATCGATGACAGCGACATGGCGGCGCCGGCGATCATCGGCGACAGCAGGGTGCCGGTGAGCGGGTAGAGCACGCCGGCGGCGATGGGAATGCCGAGCAGGTTGTAGCCGAAGGCACCCATCAGGTTCTGGCGGATGTTGCGCAGGGTGGCGCGACTGATCTCGATGGCGGCGACCACGCCGTGCAGCGAGTCGCGTATCAGGGTGATGCCGGCGCTCTCGATGGCCACATCGGTGCCCTGGCCGATGGCGAAGCCAACATCGGCCAGCGCCAGGGCCGGGGCGTCATTGATGCCGTCGCCGACCATGCCCACCACCTCGCCTTCGCCTTGCAGGCGTTCGATCTCGGCGTGCTTGTCCTCGGGCAGCAGATCGGCGCGGAAGTCGTCGATACCGACCTCGCGGGCGATGGCCTCGGCGGTGTGGGCGTTGTCGCCGGTGAGCATGACCACCTTGAGGCCGTCGGCCTGCAGGCGCTGGATGGCGGCCACGCTGTCGTCGCGCAATGGGTCGCTGATGCCGAAGATGGCGGCGAGCCGGCCATCGATGGCCAGGTGGACGACGCTACGGGCCTGGCGCTGCAAGCGTTCGGCGATATCCTGGCCGGCGTCGAGCGCGACGTCCTGGTCCCGCAGCAGTCGGGCATTGCCCAGCAGCAGCGCGGTGCCTTGCTCGGTGCGGGCCGTGACACCGCCGCCGGTCACCGACTGGAAGTCATGGATGGTTGCGGCTTCCACCCCCGCTTCCTCGGTGTAGGCGAGAAGGGCATTGGCCAGCGGATGTTCGGAGCCACGCTCCAGGGCGGCCACCAGGGCAAGCACCTGATCGCGGTCGCCGTCGAGGATCTCGGTTTCGGTGACCCTGGGCTTGCCTTCGGTCAGGGTGCCGGTCTTGTCGACCACCAGCGTGGTCAGGCGACTGGCGGTCTGCAGCGCCTCGCCGGTTCTGACCAGCACGCCGTGTTCGGCGGCCTTGCCCACGCCGACCATGGTGGAGATCGGCGTGGCCAGTCCCAGGGCGCAGGGGCAGGCGATGATCAGTACCGTGGTGGCGGTGACCAGCATATGGATGATCCGGGGCTCGGCGCCGAGGTTGAACCAGACCAGGGCAGTGATCACGGCAATGATCATCACCGCGGGAACGAAGATGCTGGAGATGCGATCGGCGAGCTGGCCGATGGGCGGTCGCGAGTTCTGGGCGCTGGCCACCTGCTCGGTGATGCGACCGAGGCGGGTATCGGCGCCGACCCGGGTGGCGCGATAGACCAGGCCGCCCTTGCCGTTGACGGTGCCGGCGCTGACTTCGTCACCGACCGCCTTGGCCACCGGCAGCGGTTCGCCGGTGAGCATGGACTCGTCGACATGGCTGGAACCCTCGAGCACGTCGCCGTCGACCGGCAGTCGCTCGCCGGGGCGCACGCGCAGGTGATCCCCCTCGCGTACCGCGTCGATATCGACCTCGCGCTCCTCGCCGTCACGGATCACCCGCGCGGTGCGGCTCTGCAGGTCGAGCAGGCGCCGCAATGCCTCGCTGGTGCGACCGCGAGCACGCAGCTCCAGGGCATTGCCCAGCAGCACCAGGCCGATGATCATCGCCGAGGCTTCGAAATAGATACCGCGCGCGGCCTCCGGCAGGGCGCTGGCGAAGACCACCACCGCCATGGAATACAGCCAGGCGGTGCCGGTACCCATGGCGATCAGGGTATCCATGTTGGCCTGGCGATGGCGCAGGTTCTTCCAGGCATTGAGGAAGAAGTGGCGACCGGGCAGCACCATCACGGCCAGCGTCAGCATGCCCACCACCAGCCAGTAGAGGCGTCCGGCGCCGATCGGCTGGGGATGGAAGAAGAGCATGCTGGCCATCAGCGGTACGGCCAGCGCCAGGGACCAGGCCGCGCCACGCATCAGGCGGCGATATTCGACGCCTTCCCGCTCGGCACGGGTACGCTCCGCCTCGCGCATGTCGAGCACGGGTTCGGCACCATAGCCGACGCTTTCCACGGCGCCGACCAGAGCGTCGAAATCGGCGGAGCCCCGCACCTGGGCCGTGTGGGTGCCGAAGTTGACACTGGCCTCGGTGATGCCCGGTACACTTTCCAGCGCCCCCTGGACGGTGCGTACGCAGCTGGCGCAGGTCATGCCGGAAATCGAAAGTCGCCGGATGTCGCCGGTGTCCGCTTGAGCTTCGTGCGACGCCGAGGCCGGCGCCGGCTCGTCGGACGCCGGGGTAGCGTCGTCGGCGGCGGCAGGGCCGGGCGGATAGCCGGCCTCGCTCAGGGTCTCGTCCAGCGCATCGTCGTCCAGCGAGGTGGTGACCGTCAGGCGCTTGTCGGCGGGTTCGCCGACCACCTCGGCCTCGCTGTCGCGGGCCTGGATGGCGCTCCGCATGCGGCTGACACAGCCCTGGCAGCTCATGCCGGGAATCTGGCGCTCATATCGGGTGCTCATGAAGAAGCCTCCTGGCGAGGTGTCGTGGTGTCGTCTGCGGTTGCCAGTGCCTCGGGAAAACTCTCGATCAGCCGGCACAGGCTATGGCCGTCCGGCGTGCCATCGGGCATGTCGGACCAGGCTTCCAGTGCCTGTTCCATGCGCGATGCCAGCGCCTCGAGTTCACGAATCCGGGCGCGGATTTCCGGAAGGCGCTCGGCCATCAGGTCGCGGACCAGCGGGCAGGGCGAGTCGCCATGGTCGGCGTGTTCGAGGATCTGGCGGATTTCGGCCACGCTGAAGCCGAGCGTCCTGGCGCGCTGGATGAAGCGCAAGCGTTCCAGGTCGGTGCTGTCGTAGCGCTGGTAGCCGTTGTCTGGATCGCGCTCCGGTGCGAGCAGGCCCTCGCGGGTGTAATGACGCACGGTTTCGGCGGTGACGCCGGCTCGTCGTGCCAGGTCGATGACTTTCATGATGCCTCCAGTGGCATGGTCACGTTGGCGCAGTGTAAAACCTTTGTGTCACACAAAGGTCAAGGCGGCAACGAGGCAACAAGTCGCGCGCGTTGGGCGCTTTGCATAACTGATTGAAAAGACAGAAGACAAACGTTCGTGTGACTAAAGTATGAGCGTGTTTTGCGTTAAAACGAACGTTTGGACTTGATCGCCGATACGGGTTTAGCAAACACTGAGGCCACGTGACCGCCCCTCGTGGCTAGCGAGATAACAATCACCCATCACGACTAGGGATGTCTGCTCATGCAAAACCAGCTCAACAAGCTCACCGTCGCCGTGACCCTGGCATCCGCCGTGCTGGCGTCCAGTCAGGCCGCCGCGTCGGGTTTCCAGGTTCGTGAACAGAGCGCCAAGGCGCTGGGCAACGCCATGGCCGGGGCGGCAGCCGGTGCCGAGGATGTCAGCTACATGACCTTCAACCCGGCGGCCATCGGCAACGTCGACGGTACCCAGGTGGCCGGCGGCATTTCCTATATCGATGCCAACTTCGAGTTGACCGACGCCTCGGCGGGCCCCGCCGGGCTGCCTTTGAGCTATGACCGTGGTGGCTCTCGCGAAGGGGGCGAGGAAGCCTGGGTGCCCAGCTTCGCTTTCAAGACGCAGCTCGATGACCGGTTCGACTTCGGTCTGTCGGTGTCGGCGCCGTACGGCCTCTCGACGGAGTACGACAAGAACTGGATCGGCCGTTATCACGCCATCGAGACCGACCTGCAGACCATCGATATCCAGCCGACGCTGAACTATCGCGCCACCGATCGTCTCAACCTCGCCGTGGGGCTGAGGGCCCAGTATGCCGATGCAACGCTTTCCAATGCGATCGATCTCGGCGGCATGTCCGGTAATCCGGCCCTGGTCGGCAATGCCGATGGCAAGGCCGAGGTCACCGGCGACGACTGGGGCTATGGCTATACCCTGGGGGCGCTGTTCCAGGCCACCGATCGTACCCGTCTGGGGATCAGTTATCGCTCCGAGGTCGACCTGACGCTGGAGGGCGATGTCAACTACAGCGCCAGCAATGCTGCCGGCCGGCAGATTCTGGCAGGCGCCCAGGCCATGGGGCAGCTGCGTGATGCCGGGGGCAAGGCGGATCTGACCACGCCGGCCAACATGAACCTGGGCGTCTATCATCAGTTGACCGACCGCTTCGCCGTGATGGCCAATGCCGAATGGACCGAGTGGAGCAGTTTCGACAAGCTGGTCGTCAAGTCCGGTGGCCAGGACCTGAGCACCACGACCGAGAACTGGGACGATACCTGGGCCTTCTCGGTGGGGGCCAACTACCAGCTCAATCGGGAGTGGCTCCTGCGGGCCGGCCTGGGGGTCGACGAATCGCCGGTCCCGGACAGCGAGCACCGTACGCCGCGTGTGCCGGATGCCGATCGCCGCTGGGCGACGCTCGGCGCGACCTGGATGCCGACGCCGGACCTCGGCGTGACGGCAGGCTACATGCGCGTGTTCGGCGATGATGGCGACATCGATCAGTCTGGCGCCAAGCCCGAGAATGCCACTCGCGGCGACCTGTCCGGCACCTACGAGGTCGATGCCAACGTCTTCGCTCTCTCGGTGGATTACCGCTTCTAACGGCGCGCCCTTCGCGCTTCGTGACAACGACGGGACCCGGCCTTGGCCGGGTCCCGTCGTTTCGTTGCCCTTTTGCGTTTTGCCCCCGAGGGATCGCCCCGGAGGGGCCGGGCCTCGGGCCCGACCGTGACGCTAGAGCGCTGCTCAGAAGTTGTAGCGCACCAGCAGGTTCGTCTCGTCGTTGCCGATGTCGCTTGCGCCGTCGGCATCGACGGAGTCGTCGAACTTGCGCTCCAGGGCGATGATCAGGTTCTCGTCGAAGGTCAGCCAGGCCGCGCCGGCCAGGTAGAAAGCGCTGCGCGCCTCGGAGGCTCTGTCCTCCAGGCGGTTGAAGCCGGTGTAGAGCTGTACCTTGCCGGGCACCTGACCCTTGAGGTTGTACAGCGCCACCCCTTCGACGCCCCGGGCCTCGTCGACGATGCCGTCGGTCGTGTTGACGCCACTGAAATTGCCGTCGCGTACCAGGTTGTCGTAGCGGCCGCCGGTCAGTGCGAAGTACCAGTTGCCCGGCGTCCAGCGTGCGGCGAGCAGGCCGGCATCGACGTTCTTCGAGCGCTTGCCGCCGCCGGCGGTCTTGCCGTCGATGGCGCTGTGGGTGTAGGTCGCGCCCAGCGACAGATCCTCGGTTGGCTGCCAGACGGCGGCCCCCTGGGCGGTATAGTCGCGCTCGAATCCGGTCAGGTTGCCGGTATAGCCGGCACCGGTCGGCACGTCGTCGCGGGAGGTCTGGTAGAGCAGCCCGAGGCTCCAGTCGCCCCAGGTGTTCTTGTAGGAAACCGCATTGTCGGGGCGGCCATTGCCTTCGAAGCCGCCGTCGCCGAAGGCGCCGTTGAAGCTGCCCTGGGCGGTGGCACCGTTGTACCAGAACCAGTCCGTCCAGTAGGCGACCATGTCGTACCACAGCGAATACTGCTTGCCGATCAGCAGGGTACCGTAGTCGTCATGGCGGACGCCGGCGTAGAGCATGCGCTTGTAATGACCGTCGTTGCCGTGCTCGAAGAAGGGGTCGAAGCCCCATTCGGCGCGTGCCACGGATGACCAGCCGTGCTCGAATTCATGCTCGTGGATCAGGCGAATGCGCGAGCCGGCATTGGTCGGGTCGTGGTCATCATCGACGTTGTCGATGAAGCTGCTGCCGGCGGCGATGCGCCCGCTGATGGTGAGCTTGTCCTGGTCGGTTTCGTAGGCCGTGACGGCCAGGGCCTGTTGGGTCGAGAGGGCGGCGCCGATGGCGACGGCCAGCCCGGTCAGCTTGTAATGATGGAACATGCCAAACCTTGTGGGTTGTTGTGTTTCTTGTGAATCCGCGGATGGCGGAGCGGCTCGTTGACGGTCGGATCGGCCGACAGCGAGTGAAATGCTGCCGGGCTCGTCATGGCGGTACGCCTGCCGTGATCATGCCGTCTTGCATGGGCGGTCTCCTTTGCGGGTGAATGGAGGGCAAAGCCCTGGCGTATGGCCGCAGTCGCCCCTGGCGGGCGCCTGAGGGCGCCCGCGGCCGGATGGGGGAGTCGGAATCCGTCGCTCGTCAGGCGGCGTCGTCGACGAAGGCCGCCCGCATCAGTTCCCGGGTATAGGCTTCGCGCGGGTTGGCGAAGATCGCCTCGGTCGGTCCCTGTTCGACGACCTGGCCAGATTTCATCACCATCACGGTATCGGCCAGGGCGCGTACCACCGCGAGGTCGTGGCTGATGAACAGGTAGGTCAGGCCGTATTTCGCCTGGAGATTACGCAGCAGTTCGATCACCGTGACCTGCACGGAACGGTCGAGTGCCGAGGTCGGTTCGTCGAGCAGCAGGAACTCCGGTTTGAGCACCAGGGCGCGAGCGATGGCGATGCGCTGACGCTGGCCGCCGGAAAACTCGTGGGGATAGCGGTTGCGCATGGCCGGGTCGAGCGCCACTTCCTCCAGGGCCTCGATGACCCGGCGTTCGCGCTGGCGCCGGTCGAGTTCCGGGTGATGGACGCGTAGCCCTTCGCTGATGACCTCACCGACGGTCAGGCGTGGCGAGAGCGAGCCGAAGGGATCCTGGAAGACGACCTGCAGGCGCGAACGCAGCGGGCGCATGCCGGCGCCATCCAGGGCGGTGAGGTCGCTGTCGTCGAAGCGGATGTCGCCGCTGCTCTTGAGCAGGCGCAGCAGGGCGCGGCCGAGCGTCGACTTGCCGGAGCCGGATTCGCCGACCACGCCGACGGTCTGGCCACGCTGGATGGTCAGGTCGATGCCGCGTACCGCCTCGAAGTACGAGCTGGGCCGGAACAGGCGCTTCTTGAGAGCGAAGCGGACGCGCAGGTTTCGCGCTTCCAGCAGGACCGGCGCGCTGGCCTCGACCGGCGACTTGCCGCCGCGCGGCTCGGCGTCGATCAGCATGCGCGTGTAGTCGTGGCGGGGATTGGTGAAGACCTCGGCGGTGTCGCCGCGTTCGACCATCTCGCCGCGCCGCATCACGCAGACCCGGTCGGCGAAGTGGCGCACGATACCCAGGTCATGGGTGATGAACAGGATCGCCATGCCATAACGCGCCTGCAGCGACTTGAGCAGTTGCAGGATCTGCGCCTGGACCGTGACATCCAGGGCCGTGGTGGGCTCGTCGGCGATCAGCAGTTCCGGCTCGCAGGCCAGTGCCATGGCGATCATCACCCGCTGGCGCTGGCCGCCGGAGAGTTCGTGGGGATAGCTGCCGATGCGTCGCTCGGGCTCGGGAATGCCGACCTGTTCCAGCAGCTCGATGGCCCGGGTGCGGGCCGCCCGGCCCTTGGCCTTGTTGTGCCGGGTCAGGACCTCGATGATCTGGGCGCCGATCCGGTGCAGCGGATTGAGCGAGGTCATCGGCTCCTGGAAGATCATCGAGATGGCATTGCCGCGGATGCGTCGCATGCGGCGCGGCGTGGCGGCAAGCAGATCCTCGCCGCGGAAGCGGATCGCGCCGCGGGCCTGGGCCAGCTCGGGCAGCAGGCGCATGGCGGCGGTGGAGGAGACCGACTTGCCGGAGCCGGATTCGCCGACCAGCGCCACCGTCTCACCGGCACGGATGTCGAAGCTCACGTCCTTGACCGCCGGGACGGTGCCATCGGGAAGCTGGAAGTCGACGCTCAGGTTGTCGATCTCGAGCAGGGTGTCGCTCATGGCGTCCTCCTAGCGGGTCTTGGGGTCCAGGGCGTCGCGCAATCCATCGCCCAGGAAGTTGAGGCAGAACAGCGTCATCGCCAGGAATACCGAGGGCACCAGCAGCATCCAGGGAGAACTCTGCATCATGTCGGTGCCTTCGGAGATCAGCACGCCCCAGCTGGTCAGCGGTTCCTGCACGCCGAGGCCGAGGAACGACAGGAAACTCTCGAGCAGGATGACCTTGGGTACGGTCAGGGTGACGTAGACGATCACCGGGCCGATGGCATTGGGAATCAGGTGGCGGGTGACGATTCTGGAGTCGCGCACGCCCAGGGCGTGGGCCGCCTCGACGAATTCGCGTTGCTTGAGTGCCAGGGTCTGGCCGCGCACGATGCGCGCCATGTCCAGCCACTCCACGGCGCCGATGGCAGCGTAGATCAGCAGGATGTTGCGGCCGAACACCACCATCAGCAGGATCACCAGGAACATGAAGGGCAGCGAGTACATGATGTCGACGAAGCGCATCATGATGTTGTCCACCCGCCCGCCGAGATAACCGGAGATGGCGCCGTAGAGCACGCCGATCACCAGGCTGACGAGGCTCGCCACCAGGGCAACCGACAGCGATACCCGGCCGCCGTACAGCGTGCGGGTGAGCAGGTCGCGGCCATTGGCGTCGGTGCCCAGCAGGTGGCCGTTCTCGATGCTGGGCGGGGCATTGAAGGCGTTCCAGTCGACATCGGCCAGGCCCCAGGGCAATACATAGGGGCCGAAGACACATATCACCGTGATGACGCTCAGCATCACCAGGCTGACCATGGCCGCGCGGTTCTGCTTGAGGCGACGCCAGGCGTCGCGCGTCAGGCTCTCGCCGGCTGCCGGCGCCGCACCCGGAGCGAGATCATCGCCCGGGGCATGACGGTCACCGTCGTGGGTAAGGGGTTCAGTGGTCATGGCTATCCGCTCCCTGCGGGTCAGTCGTCATGGCGGATCTGCGGATCCAGCGCGGAATAGATCAGGTCGACGAGCAGATTCATCAGCACGATCAGCGCGCCGTAGAACACCACCGTGCCCATCACCAGGGTGTAATCACGGTTGAGCGCGCCCTGCACGAAGTAGCGACCGATGCCGGGGATGCCGAAGATCTGCTCGATCACCACCGAGCCGGTGATGATCCCGGCGACGGCCGGCCCGAGGTAGGAGGTCACCGGCAGCAACGCCGGGCGCAGCGCGTGACGCCAGATGACCTGGGACTCGGCCAGCCCCTTGGCTCGGGCGGTGCGGATGTAGTGGCTGCCCAGCACCTCGATCATGCTGGCGCGCATCATCCGTGCGATGTAGGCGATCTGCTGGATCGACAGGGCGATGACCGGCAGCACCAGGTTGGGCAGGGCACCGCCGTTCCAGCCGCCGGCCGGCAGCCAGGCCAGCAGCACGCCAAACACCAGCGCCAGGATCGGCGCGATGACGAAGTTGGGAATCGCGATGCCGGCCAGCGCCGTACCCATCACCAGGTAGTCGATGGTCGAGTTGCGCTTCAGTGCGGCGATCACGCCCAGCGGCAGGCCGAGCAGCAGGGCCAGCAGGATCGCCAGCCCGCCGATCTCCAGGCTGACCGGGAAGCCCTGCATGATCAGCTCGGTGACCGAAAAGTCCTTGTACTTGAAGGAGGGACCGAAGTCGCCCTGCAGCAGATTGCCCATGTAGCGCAGGTACTGCATCGGCAGGGGCTCGTCCAGATGATAGGCGGCCATCAGGTTGGCCTCGATCTCCGGCGGCAGAGCGCGCTCGCCGTCGAAGGGCCCGCCGGGGGCGATGCGCATCAGGAAGAACGAGATGGTGATCACGATCAGCATCGTGGGAATGGCCTGCAGCAGCCGTTTCAGCGTATAGCTCAGCATGACGGCCTCCGGGGCACGGGCCGATGGTGTGGGGAGAGGTGAAACATCACGGTGCTAGTCCTCGAGCTGGATGTAGCGCAGTGGGTGAACGTCGATGGCGGTGGTCTGCCAGCCCTTGACCTCGGGTGAGACCAAGTGGGCGCTGACATAGTCGTAGAGCGGCAGCAGGGCGTGGTCGTCGAGCAGCATCTGCTCGGCCCGGGTCATCAGTTCGGCGCGGCGCTCGGTGTTCAGCTCCCGGGTGCTGCGCTCGACCAGGGCGTCGTAGGCGTCGTTGCGGTAGCCGGTGCTGCGCTGTGCGGAGCCGCCCTTGGCATAGGCGTTGAGAAAGTCGTAAGGGTCGTTGATGGTGGCGACCATGCCGTAGCGGGCGATCTCGAAGTCGCCCTCGTTGACCGTCGCGTAGTGCACGGCCGCCTCGGCGTTGATCAGTTCCACCTCGACGCCCAGCGGCTTCCACATGGCGGCCACGGCCACGGCGATCTTCTTGTGGTCCTCGAGGGTGTTGTAGCGCAACGTCACGTGCAGCGGGTTGTCGGGGCCGTAGCCGGCCTCTTGCATCAGGCGCTTGGCCCGCGCCAGTCGTTGCTCCATCGGCTGCTCGGCGACATCCAGCGAGCCTCGGGTGCCGCCCTCGGCAGCGCGCGGCACATACCAGTACGAGGCGCGCTGTCCCATGCCGAGAATGCGGTCGGTGATCACCTCGCGACGCACGGCGAGGCTGAGGGCCTCGCGCACGCGTTCGTCGGCCAGTGGCTGGCCGTCACGCAGGTTGAACATGTAGAAGTATTCGGCGACCAGCGGCCCCACGCGGAGGGACTCGCCGAGATTGTCCTTCACCCAGTCGAAACGCGAGGCGGGCACGCCGGAGTAGGAGATGTCCAGGTCTCCGGCGCGGAAGCGGTTGAGGGCGGAACCGGTGTCGTCGATGGGATAGAAGGTCACGCCGTCCAGGGAGACTGTGTCGGCGTCGTGGAAGTGCGGGTTCCGGTCGAGGTCGATGCGTGCCTGGGGGCGCCATTCCCGCAGGGTGAAGGCGCCGCTCGACACCATGGTGCCGGGGCGGGTCCATTCATCTCCGGCTTTTTCGACGAGATGGCGGGGCAGCGGAGCGGCCTCGGTCATGGCCAGCGCCTGCAGGAAGTAGGCGGTGGGCTCGTCGAGCTGGATGACCAGGGTGTGTTCGTCCGCTGCCGAAACGCCGAGCTCGCTCGGCTCGGCCTGGCCGGTATTGACTGCCCGGGCGTTTTTTATCGGGTAATAGAGATTGGCGTTGTGGCTGGCGATGGCCGGTTTCAGCAGGCGCCGCAGGGCGAAGACGGCGTCGTCGGCGGTGATTGGCGTGCCATCGGACCACTCGGCCTGGCGCAAATGGAAGGTGTAGGTGGTGCCGTCGTCGCTGATGGTCCAGGACTCGGCGAGGCCGGGGACCAGGCTGCCATCGGCGGCATAGGTGACCAGGCGCTCGAACAGCTCACGGGTGATGCGGGTCTCCCAGACGCCATTGGTCTTCTGGGGATCGAGCGTACCGGGTTCGGCGCCATTGCCGACCTGCAGGACGGCGGCAGGGGCGCTCTGCGCCGCGCCGGCCACCAGGGTGGCCAGCAGCGCCGCACGCGTGAAACGGTGAGACAACATGGGGCATTCCTTCGCGAGTCAACATTGACGGTATGGTGCGCTCGACCGGGGAGCGCACCGTTCAGGAAACACTGCTTAAATGCCTGCGCGTGCAAATCGCTGCGTTGCGTGGTGCTCGAAAGCTCGCCTAACTAATTGTTATGTCTCGCTTTCTGTGCTCCGTGCGTCTTGCGCTTCACGACGCTTGGCGATTTATTCAGCGTTTCCTCGACAGCCTGAGGGTCACTTGTCGAACGAGATCCAGCGCGAGGGATGGTCATCCTCGACGTTGTCTTCCCAGCCGCTGATGGCCGGGTTGACCAGGTTGCGCGACACGTAATAGAGCAGCGGCAGGATCGCGTAGTCGTTCAGGGCCGTCTGTTCGGCCTGCTCGAGCAGGGATTCGCGCTTGTCGGCATCGAGGGTATGGGAGGCCTGGTCCGTCAGGTCGTCGAACTCGGCATTGGAGTAGGCGCCGTAGTTGTTGCCGACCCCGCTGTGCAGCAGGCTGAGGAAGTTCTCGGCGTCGTTGTAGTCGGCGATCCAGCCGGCCCGGGCGATGTCGAAGTCACCCTCGGCGATGGTCTGGTAGTGCACCGTGGCTTCCGAGTTGATCATCTCGATCTCGACGCCCAGCGGGCGCCACATGGCAGCCAGGGCGACGGCGATCTTCTTGTGCTCGTCGTTGGTGTTGTAGCGCAGACGCAGGTGCAGCGGGCTGTCGGGACCATAACCGGCCTCGGCGAGCAGCTGCCTGGCGCGTTCCATGCGTTCGTCCATGCTGCCTTCCTGCGGCATCTGCTGGACGTCGTAATGGTGGATGCCCTCGGGCACGAAGGAACGCGAGGGCAGGAAGGTGCCGCCCATGATCTGCTCGGAAAGTACCTTGCGGCGCACGACGAGACTGAGCGCCTCGCGCACCTTCGGGTCAGCAGTCGGGTGGCCCTCGCGATGGTTGAAGACGTAATAGTAGCTGCCCAGGTAGGGCGCCATGTGGGTGGCGTCGGGCAGTTCCTCCTGCAGCATGCCGTACAAGCTGGAGGGATATTCGCGCATGATGTCCAGCTCGCCCGAGCGGAAGCGCGAGACGCCGGCGTTGCGGTCCTCGACCGTGTAGTAGTTGACCCCGTCCAGCGCGATCTCGTCGGCGTCGTAGTATTCGGGATTGGGGCTCACGCTGATGCGCGACTGCGAGACCCATTCCTCGGGGGTGAAGGCGCCGTTGGTGACGATGTTGTCGAGCTTGACCCACTTCCTCCCGTATTCCTCGACGGCGTGCTTGGGTGCCGGGTAGGCGGTGTAGTGGGTCAGCAACTGGATGAAGTAGGGCGTGGGCGCGGTGAGCTCGACCTGGAAGGTACGGCCGTCATCGAGGGAGGCCACGCCCAGGGCGTCCAGGGGCTTCTCGCCGGTGTTGACCGCTTCGGCGTTGACGACCGGATAGAGCATGTAGGCATATTTGGAGGCGTTCTTCGGGTCGAGCAGATGTTGCCAGCCGAACACGAAATCCTCGGCGGTGACCGGTTCGCCATCGGACCAGGCGGCGTCCTCGCGGATGTGGAAGGTATAGGTCCTGCCGTCGTCGGAGACCTCCCACGAGGTCGCCATGCCGGGCAGCACCTCGCCGTCCGGGGCCTTCTTGACCAGGCCTTCGTAGACGTCCATCAGGATCTGGGATTCCCAGATACCACCGGACACCTGGGAGGTATCGAAGGAAGCGAGTTCACCGGTGACGCCCAGGTTGAGCGTCTGTGCCCATGCGGGCGTCGTCACAAGGGCGGCAGCGAGCGCGATGGCGCCCGCCAGGGGAGTGCGGTTGTGGGTCATGGATTTCTTCCCTGACGTTGTTGTTGTGGTCGGCACAGGAGGTCGGTGCCGCTCTCTTCGACCTTCGGACGAGCCCGGCAAGAAGTCCATGTGAAATTTTACATAGCGTGTTACGTATCCTGCATGATCCCGAGCTGGCGCCGTCTGGACGGACGTTCGTGCGGGACGGGATGACGCTGTGAGGGCATTTGGCTACAATGCTCCTCTTTCCCTGCCGCCGGGCTTCGTCCGGCGGACATTTCTTTGCGCAATCAGGCGAACGCCATGCAGGAAGTCAATCCCATCAACCACCTCATCAAGGACCTGTCTGAGCGGACAGATGTCCTGAGGGGGTATCTTTGACTATGCCGAGAAGAAAGAACGGCTAGAGGAAGTCACCCGCGAGCTCGAGGATCCAGAGGTCTGGAATGACCCGGATTACGCCCAGAAGCTGGGCAAGGAACGGGCGACCCTGGAGATGGTGGTCGACACCATCGATACCCTGGAGCGCGGCCTGAACGACAACCGCGACCTGCTCGAACTGGCCGAGATGGAGGAGGACGCGGACACCGTCGACGAGGTGAGCCGCGAGCTGGAAAGCCTCCGGGCCGATCTCGAGAAGCTCGAGTTCCGGCGCATGTTTGCCGGCGAGATGGACCCCAACAACGCCTATCTGGACATCCAGGCAGGCTCGGGCGGCACCGAGGCCCAGGACTGGGCCAACATGCTGCTGCGCATGTACCTGCGCTGGGCCGAGCACCATGGCTTCAAGGCCGATCTCATCGAGCTGTCCGCCGGCGAGGTGGCGGGGATCAAGTCGGCCACGGTGCATATCCAGGGCGAATACGCCTTCGGCTGGCTGCGCACCGAGACCGGCGTGCACCGGCTGGTGCGCAAGAGCCCCTTCGACTCCGGTGGCCGTCGGCATACTTCTTTCGCCTCGGTCTTCCTGTCGCCGGAAGTCGACGACAGCTTCGAGGTCGAGATCAACCCGTCGGATTTGCGCGTCGATACCTATCGTTCCAGCGGCGCCGGCGGTCAGCACGTCAACACCACCGACTCGGCGGTACGGATCACCCACGAGCCGACCGGCATCGTGGTGGCCTGCCAGAGCCAGCGCAGCCAGCACGCCAACCGCGACTTCGCCATGAAACAACTCCGGGCGAAGCTGTGGGAACACGAGATGGACAAGCGCAACGCCGCCAAGCAGGCCGCCGAAGACTCCAAGGCAGACATCGGTTGGGGCAGCCAGATCCGTTCCTATGTGCTGGACGACCAGCGCATCAAGGATCTGCGCACCGGCGTTCAGTCGAGCAGTTGCGAGAAGGTGCTGGACGGAGATCTGGACCAGTTCATCGAAGCCAGCTTGAAACAGGGTTTATAGCAGCGGGCCACGAGTTGCGAGCGGCGGGATACGCACGGCTCGCAACTCGAGAGCCAGGGAGCTAGAGACAGCCCGAAGCCCATTCTTACAGGTAGCAATATGGCCCACCAGGACAATTCGCAAGCCCCTGCGGGGACCCAGGACGAGAATCACCTGATCGCGGAACGACGGGCCAAGCTGGCCGCGCGCCGTGAGCAGGCCGCCGCCAGCGGTGGCAGCGCCTTCCCCAATGACTTCCGCCGCGACAGCCTCGCCGCCGAACTGGCCGCCGAACTGGGCGACAAGGACAAGGCCGAGCTCGAGTCGCTAGGGCGGCCGGCCGCCGTGGCGGGGCGGATCCTGCGCAAGCGCGGGCCCTTCATCGTCATCCAGGACGCCTCCGGCCAGATCCAGCTCTACGTCGACAAG
Source organism: Halomonas elongata DSM 2581 (assembly GCF_000196875.2). Classification (NCBI taxonomy): domain Bacteria; kingdom Pseudomonadati; phylum Pseudomonadota; class Gammaproteobacteria; order Oceanospirillales; family Halomonadaceae; genus Halomonas; species Halomonas elongata. Next base: position 3,334,679 of record NC_014532.2, on the reverse strand, counting down.
AAGGGGCTGCCCGCCGAGACCCTCGAGGACATCAAGGGCTGGGACATCGGCGACATCGTGGCCGGCCGCGGCCCGGTGCACAAGTCGGGCAAGGGCGATCTCTATGTGATGATGGAAGAGGCGCGCCTGCTGACCAAGAGCCTGCGGCCGCTGCCCGACAAGTTCCATGGCCTGACCGACATGGAAGCCCGCTATCGTCAGCGCTACGTCGACCTGATCATGAACCCCGACTCGCGTCGGGTCTTCGAGACGCGCGCCGGCGTGATCAGCGCCATGCGTCGCTTCTTCGAGGATCACGGCTTCATGGAAGTCGAGACGCCGATGCTGCAGCCGATTCCCGGCGGCGCGACGGCCCGGCCCTTCATCACCCATCACAATGCGCTGGACATCGACATGTACCTGCGCATCGCCCCGGAGCTCTACCTCAAGCGCCTGGTGGTGGGAGGCTTCGAGAAGGTCTTCGAGATCAACCGCAATTTCCGCAACGAGGGGCTGTCCACGCGTCACAACCCTGAGTTCACCATGGTCGAGTACTACCAGGCCTACGCGGATTATCAGGATCTCATGGACTTCACCGAGGCCATGCTGCGTACCGTGACCCGTGAAGTGCTGGGCGATACCACCGTGGTCAGCACCGTGCGTGACAGCGAGGGCGAAGTGCTCGAAACCTTCGAGTACGACTTCGGCAAGCCGTTCGAGCGCCTCAGCGTGTTCGACGCCATCCTGGCCTACAACCCGGATATCACCGCCGAGGCACTGGCCGACGAGGCCGCGGCGCGGCAGATCGCCGAGCGCCTGGATATCGACGTCAAGGATGGCTGGGGGCTCGGCAAGGTCCAGATCGAGATCTTCGAGAAGACCGTCGAGCATCGTCTCCAGCAGCCGACCTTCATCATCGACTATCCCACCGAGGTCAGCCCGCTGGCGCGCCGCAAGGATACCGATCCCTTCGTCACCGAGCGCTTCGAGTTCTTCGTCGGCGGTCGCGAACTGGCCAATGGTTTCTCCGAGCTCAATGATGCCGAGGACCAGGCCGAGCGCTTCGCCGCCCAGGCCGCGGAGAAGGACGCCGGCGACCAGGAGGCCATGTACTACGATGCCGACTACGTGCGCGCCCTGGAGTACGGCCTTCCGCCCACGGCGGGCGAGGGCATCGGCATCGACCGCCTGGTGATGCTGCTCACCGACAGCGCCTCGATCCGTGATGTGCTGTTGTTCCCGGCCATGCGGCCTTCCGCGGACTGAAGACGCTGCGCGCCTGGCCTGGACCGGGCTCGCCGCCTTTCGATCGTTTCGCAGGCGGCCATTTTGGCCCTCATGCGAGTGACCGGTCGGGAAATGTTGGTAAGGGGCGCCCCTGGCGCCCATAATGGTCAGCGTTTCGACGTCGAGGAGACCGTGATGAAACTGCTCAACCGCTCCGCCCTGAGTGTCAGGCCGACCCAGCATTTCGTCGACTGGATCAACGCCCTGGAGCCCACCGTGGGCGACGACGACCTGGCCCTGGAGGACGTCGAACGGGAAAGTACCGTCTACCTGATTCCAGAGATGGACACGCCCGAAAATCTCGAGGCCTTCGTGCGCGAACGTTATCTCGAGATCCTCGAGACCGAGCTGCGCGCCTGGGAAGAGGACGAGCGCCAATGGCCCGAGACGCTGGACTGGGCGCTCTTCCAGCGCTTCCTGTGCATCGAGCACAGCTATCTGGCCATCGACCTCGATGATGAGGCGGCCCTGGAGGTTGCTGAGGTGGATGACAGTATGCTGCTGGAGACCGACCAAGACTGAGGAAACGCTGCTTAAATGCCTGCGCGTGCAAATCGCTTCGTTGCCCGGTGCTCGAAAGCTCGCCTAACTAATCGTTATGTCTCGCTTTCTGTGCTCCGGGCGCCTTGCGCTTCACTACGCTCGGCGATTTATACAGCGTTTCCAAGGTGCTGAATTCTTGGCGAGAAGAGTCTGTTTTCGCTGACTTTTCGCACGGTTAGGTGATTTATCCAGTGTTTCCAAGGTGCTGAGTTCTTGACGAGAAGAGTCTGCTCTCACTGACTTTTCGTACAAGACCAGCGGGCTTGTATGTAGGGTGCCGGTCCCGCCGGTGATAGGGCGGGTACCATTGAGTCTGATGAGGGGCGCCGGGAAAGCGCCGCTCCCCTTCGATTGGTTTTGAAGGAAGTTCAAGGTGCGCCCAAGCTCCGTGCCTTGATGCGTGATATCCCTGTCACTCGCTCTTGAAAGGTGAAACCGGCCCGGCGCCGGTTTTTCCGTGGAATGGATCCTGGTTCATGAGTCGACTCTTCGCGACCCGAGAGGGTGATGATGGTCTGCCCGGCCCCGAGCGCCGGCTGGCCGTGCTGGCGTTGATCTTCGGCACCACCATGGCGGTGGTGGACGCCACCATGATCAATCTGGCGTTGCCTTCCATCGCCGCGGATCTCGAGGTGGCGTCGGCCAGCGCCGTCTGGGTCACCAATATCTTCCAGGTGACCTGCGCTGCCTTTCTGCTGGTGTTCTCCGGGCTGAGCGAGGTGGTCGGGCGTCGTCGTCTCTATGTTGCGGGGCTGGCGCTGTTCGCCGTGTCGGCGGCGGGCAGCGCGCTGTCCCGCGATCTGAACACCCTGCTGGCGTTTCGCGCCCTGCAAGGCTTGGGTGCCGCGGCGACCCTGTCGATCGGACCGTCGCTGTATCGCACCATCTTTCCATCGCGGCTGCTGGGCAGCGCCCTGGGGTTGAGTTCCCTGGTGGTGGCCACCGGTTATACCGCGGGGCCGGCGATCGGCGGCCTGGTGCTGTCCGTGGCCGACTGGCCCTGGCTTTTCGCCCTGCCAGTGCCGATCGGCGTCGTCGCCGTGATCCTGGCCTGGCGGGCCCTGCCCCGTGAGCCGGGCCGGCGTGGAGGCTTCGACGCGGCGGGAGCCGGCTGCTCGATCCTTGCGCTCGGTGCCCTCTTTCTGGCCATGGATGGCGTGGGCCATCAGACGCCCGTCTGGCAGTCCCTGGGCTGGCTGGCGTTGAGCCTGGTCGTCGCTGGATTCTTCGTGTGGCGCCAGCGGCGCGCTCCCCATCCGCTGTTGCCGTTGACGCTGTTTCGCCAGCGTCGCTTCAGCCTGGCGGTGTCGGCCTCGGGGCTCGCCTTCATCGGCCAGGGGCTGGCCTTCGTGGCCCTGTCGTTCCTCTATCAACAGGGCATGGGCTTTTCGCCCCTGAAGACGGCCTGGCTGTTCACTCCCTGGCCGCTGGCGATCATGGTGGCGGGGCCGCTGGCGGGCCGACTCGCCGACAGGGTCAATCCCAGCCTGTTGTCCTGCCTGGGGCTGGTGGTGCTGATCGCCGGGATGATCGCGCTTGCCGACCTCGAGGCCGAGGCCGGCGTGGTCGACTGCCTGTGGCGCACGGCGCTATGCGGGCTGGGCTTCGGCATTTTTCAACCGCCCAACAATCGCGAGTTGATGGCCAGCGTGCCGGCCGAGCGCAGCGCCAATGCTTCCGGCGTGATGAGTACCACACGCACCGTGGGACAAGCCCTGGGCGTGGCCCTGGTCGGCGCTTGCCTGTCGGTGGGCGCGCCGGTCCAGACGGCGCTCTGGGGTGGCGCGGTGGCCGGGGGGCTGGCCTTGCTGGCGAGCTTCGGCCGGGTTTCGTTGGCTGGCGAGGCAGCGCGAACACGTCGTCGTGCCGCCAGCGAACGCGTACAATGAGGACGACATTCACCATCGGGGAGCCGACATGAGCACCCAGTCGATCATCGAGGAAAAGCTCCAGGCCCTCGAGCCCACCTTGCTGACGGTGGAGAACGAGAGCCATATGCACAATGTGCCGCCGAACGCCGAGACCCACTTCAAGGTGACCCTGGTATCGTCGCGTTTCGAGGGCATGATGCCGGTGAAGCGGCACCAGCAGATCTACGCCCTGCTGGCCGATGAACTGGCCGGTCCCGTGCACGCCCTGGCGCTGCACCCCTACACCCCGGAAGAATGGCAGTCGCGGGGCGAGGCGCGTCCTGATTCGCCGAACTGCCGGGGCGGCGGGGCCTCGTGACCACCGAGCCGCATCGGCTGCAATATCTGGAGGCCATGGGCCTGACGGCCTGGGTGGCGCGCTATCGCCTGCCCAACGCTCGGCCGACCGAGGCTTGCGAGTGGGAGCCGGAGCCGGCCGGGGAGGCCGGCTCCCGTGCTCCCGGCGAACGCCTGCACGCGTTGCTGGATGATGCCGCCGAGGCGTCATCGACGTCAGCGCCGTCGAATGAGTCGACGACCCGGCCTTCGGCAGGACAGGGCAGGGCCCGCGCCCTGCTGGGGGATCTGGTGCCGGGGGAGGCGTCCGCTTCGACCGCCACACCGCCTCCGGCTCCGCCGGTTTCCACACCGACCGAGGCGCCCGCCGAGGCGTTGCGCTTCACCTGGCAGGTGACCTGCCTGGATGGGCGCTGGCTGGTGGTTCTGCCCCGCGATGTCGGTCCCAGTGATGTGGAGTATCGCCTGCTCGGCAACCTGTTGCGGGCGGCCGGTGTGGTGCCTTCCCGGCCGCCGAGCTTCGAGACCTTCCGCTGGCCGCAGCTCGAGGGCCTGCCGGTCGAGGCGCCTCTGGAAGAAGCGCAGGAAGGGCTGCGGGCCTTCCTCAACGGTCGCCGGCAGCGTGGCTGGGTGCCGGAGCGGCTGCTGGTGTTCGGTGACGACGCTGTCCTGAACGACTTGCTGGCGCTCGCCGAAGGGCAAAGTGGCCTGCTGTCGATGCCGGTGTGGCAGGGCCCCGACCTGAAGGAACTGGCGAGTGGCGCCGAGGCCAAGCGAGCACTGTGGCCCCGCATGCAGGGCTGGAAGCGCGACTGGCGTGTCGGCGACGAGGAGAGTCGAGCCGATGCCTGATCCCTCTCCGGCGCCCCTGGGGCGCTCGGCCCTGGCGGCCCTGGTCGAGCTGGAGCGCGTGTACCAGACCTACCCCTTGTCGGCGGCCCGGCTGAAGGCGGCGCTGACGGATGGAGCCGATGTGGTGTTCGGTCTCGAGGAAGACGGCGAATTGCTCGGCTATGCCATTCTCTCGCGTCTGCCTTTCGATGCTGAGCTTCAGTCCATCCTGGTGGCTAGCCATGCGCGTCGTCGTGGCTTGGCGGTGGCGCTGATGGAGGCAGTAATCGCCCAGGCGAAAGCCTGGAAGAGCGAGCGGCTGCTGCTGGAGGTCAGGGAAGCCAATGCGCCGGCGATCACGCTCTACCGGCGCATGGGGTTTGCCGAGGATGGGCGCCGTCGCGACTATTACCCGTCGCTGGACGGCGCCGGGCGGGAGGACGCCTTGCTGATGTCACGCCACCTGGGCGGGGCGTGAACCGGGGCTCAGCCTGGCTGCTGCTGGGGCGCCGGCTGCTCTTGCTGCGATGACTGCTCGGTCTCGACATCGTCGAACTTGCCCAGCAGCGCCGACAAGCGACGTTCCCACTCCTCGCGTTCCTGCTTGAGGCGGGCGTTTTCCTCGCGCAGCTCCTCGGCTTCCATCTTCATCAACTCCAGGGCCTCGACGGCGCTGGAGACTTTCTGTTCGAGCTGGTTGAAGAGTTCGATGCTCATCCGTTTCTCCTGATGATGTCCTGCTGAGTCGGGCCCGGCCCGCCGAAAGCGTCCTGCCATCGGCAGCGTAACGCCACCGAGGGGGCTCAGCAAGCGTCTTCGGTGGGTGAATCCTCACCCGTGGGCCGGCGCCGATACAGTCGTCCGGTGCTGTCGCCCGCGCGGACTTCCCGATGCAGGATCCAGTTGGCCGGCACTTCCGGGGCGAGGGTCGATTCGGTCTCCAGGTAGATGCTGGCATCGTCGCTCAGCCAGCCGCCTTCCAGGGCCGCGCAGCAGGCGGCCGCCAGGTCCTGGCGGAAGGGCGGATCGAGGAAGACCAGCGAATGAGGCGTCGGTTCGGCGTCGAGAAAGCGCATGACGTCGGCATTGACCACTCGGGCATGGGTAATGCCGAGCGTGGCCAGGTTGTCTTCCAGGGCGCGGCTCGCCCGGGCGTCGAGCTCTACCAGGATGGCGTCATGGGCGCCACGCGACAGGGCTTCCAGGCCGAGGGCGCCGGTGCCGGCGAAGAGGTCCAGGACCCGAGCGCCGGCGAGGCCGGGCCCAAGCCAGTTGAAGAGCGTCTCCCGGACACGGTCCGGCGTGGGGCGCAGCCCCGGCAGGTCGATCACGGGGAGCAGGCGGCGGCGGTACTCGCCGCCGATGATGCGCAACTGGCCCCGGCCGCGATTCCCGTCTCGGCGACGGGGGGCGCGGGAGTGGCGCGATGGGCGGGAAGGGGAGCGGCGTCGAGTCATGAGGGCCGATTGTAGCGGGCGTCTTGTCCACAGTCATGGTGCGCGATGGTAGGATGTGACGATTCGTTCACCCGCGAGGCTGAATCCCCCCATGTTCGGTTTTTTCAAGCGCAAGAAGAAGCAGGAAGAACAGGCGTCCCAGACGCCTGAGCAGGAGGTCGAGCGCGACGAAGCGGCGCTCGCCGATGAGGAAGCGGCATCTGCTCCCGAAGTCGAACCCGAGCCCGCCCCCGAGGTCGAGTCGGAGCCCGCCCCTGAGGTCGAGCCCGAGCCGACGCCCGAGGTGGAGCCGGACCCCGTTCCCGAGGTCGAGCCCGAGCCGACGCCCGAGGTGGAGCCGGAGCCCGCTCCCGAGGTTGAACCCGAGCCGACGCCTGAGGTGGAGCCGGAGCCCGCTCCCGAGGTCGAGCCTGAACCGACACCCGAGGTGGAGCCGGAGCCCGCTCCCGAGATCGAGCCTGAACCGGAACCGACGCCCGAGCCGGCCGCCGCGGCACCTCGGGAAAAGCCCCGTGGTGAAAAGAAGGGCTGGTTCGCTCGCATCAAGGATGGGCTCGGCAAGACACGGGCCAATCTGACCGACGGCCTGGCCGGGCTGTTTCTCGGGCGCAAGCAGATCGACGACGATCTGATGGAAGAACTCGAGACCCAGCTGCTGATGGCCGATGTGGGGATCGAGGCGACCACCGAGATCATCGACCGACTCACCGAGCGGGTCTCCCGCAAGGAACTCAAGGATCCGGAGGCGCTGTTCAAGGCGCTCCAGGAGGAGCTGGCGAGCCTGCTCGATGGCGTCACCCAGCCCCTGGAGCTGCCGCCCAAGGGTGAAGGTCCCTTCGTCATCCTGGTGGTCGGCGTCAACGGCGTGGGCAAGACCACCACCATCGGCAAGCTGACCCAGCGCTTCCAGCGCGAGGGGCGCAGCGTGATGCTGGCCGCCGGCGATACCTTCCGCGCCGCTGCCGTGGAGCAGCTCAAGGTGTGGGGGGAGCGCAACAGTGTGCCGGTGGTGGCCCAGCATACCGGCGCCGACAGCGCCTCCGTGGTCTACGATGCCCTGGCGGCGGCCCGTGCGCGCGGCGTCGACGTACTGATTGCCGACACCGCCGGACGCCTGCACAACAAGTCGCACCTGATGGAAGAGCTGAAGAAGGTACGGCGGGTGATGGGCAAGCTCGATGCCGACGCGCCTCATGAGGTGATGCTGGTGCTCGATGCTGGCACCGGCCAGAACGCCCTGTCCCAGGCTTCGACCTTCAACGAGGCGGTGCCGGTCACGGGGATCACCTTGACCAAGCTCGACGGTACCGCCAAGGGCGGCATCATCTTCGCCCTGGCGCAGCAGCTCGGCACGCCGATTCGCTTCATCGGCGTGGGCGAGACGCTGGATGACCTGCGCCCGTTCGCGGCCCGCGAATTCGTCGATGCGCTCTTCGACAGGGACGATGCCGCGGCATGATCGCCTTCGAACACGTCGGCAAGCGCTATGGAGGGCGCTTCGAGGCGCTGGCCCATCTCAACTTCCGGGTCGGGCGTGGCGAGATGGTCTTTCTCACCGGTCACTCCGGGGCCGGCAAGAGTTCCCTGCTGCGCCTGATCATCCGCCTCGAGCGGCCCAGTCGGGGGCGCATCCTGGTGGCAGGCCATGACATCGATCGCCTGCATCATACCCAGGTGCCCTTCTACCGGCGCCAGATCGGCGTGGTCTTTCAGGACCACCAGCTGCTTTTCGACCGCTCGATCTACCACAACGTGGCCCTGCCGCTGGAGATTCAGGGCATGGAGCCCAGGGAGACCTCGCGCCGTGTCCGGGCGGCGCTCGACAAGGTCGGGCTGCTGCATCGCGAGCGGGCCCTGCCCATCGAGCTGTCGGGCGGCGAGCAGCAACGGGTGGGCATCGCCCGGGCGGTGGTCAACAAGCCGGCCCTGCTGCTGGCCGACGAGCCGACGGGCAACCTCGACCCTCAACTGTCGGCCGACATCATGTCGCTGTTCGAGGACTTCAATCGGATCGGCACCACGGTGATGGTGGCCAGTCACGACCTGGCGCTGATCGCCCGGCTGCGGCACCGTACCCTGCGCCTTCACGAAGGGCGCCTGGTGGCCGACGAGGAGGCCCTATGAGCCGTCAGGCACAAAAGCCGGCCCAGCGTGGCGCCCGGGCCTATCGAGCCGGCGCCAGTGGGCGCTGGCGCAGCTGGGGACGTCACCATCGCGCCATGGCCCGGGACAGCGCGATGCGCCTGCTGCGCCATCCGTTGAGTAGCCTGCTGACCATGCTGGCCATCGCGATCGCCCTGGTGCTGCCGGCCGGCCTGTGGCTGGCCCTGGACGGTGCCCGGCTGCTCGATGCCGAACTCGACGAGAGTGCCACCCTGACGGCTTATCTCGCCGAGCGGGTCGACGACGGCGAGGCCGGACGCATCGAGGAAGCGCTGGCGGCCCAGCAGGGCGTGGCGGATACTCGCTTGATCACCGCCGCCGAGGGCATGGCCGAGTTTCAGCAGTCACTGGGGCTCGAGGATGCCCTGGCGCGCCTGCCCGACAACCCGCTGCCGGCAAGCGTGGTGATCTCGCCCGTCGATCCTTCGCCGGAGGCCGTGCGTCGGCTGGCCGATGAGCTCGAGGGGCTGAATGGCGTCGAGGAGGTGCGGCTCGACCTGGCCTGGCTGGAACGCCTGCGCCATCTGGCGGAACTCGGTCAGCGGGTCACCCTGGCGCTGGCCGTGCTGTTCGGCATGGGCGTGCTGCTGGTGGTGGGCAATACCATCCGGCTGGCCGTGGAGAACCGCCGTCAGGAGATCGAGGTGGTGACGCTGATCGGTGCCACGCATCCGTTCGTGCGGCGCCCCTTCCTGTACAGCGGCGCCTGGTACGGCCTGGGAGGCGGTGTCCTGGCCTGGGGACTGTTGACGCTCGGCGGCGACTGGCTGTCCGGGCCGGTCTCGGCGCTGGCGGCCAGCTATGGCGCCAGTTTCGCGCTGCCGACCCTGGGGATCGGGGGCTCGGCAACGCTTCTGGCCTGTAGTACACTACTTGGCTGGCTGGGAGCCTGGATCGCGGTCAGTCGTCATCTGGCGCAGATCCGTCCCCGCTGATGCCATGAGGGAAGCTGTCACGAAAGCATCATGGCAAATTCATTGCGAGCCGGAACCAACTCGGTCTATTGCCGTCAAAAGCAGCGATTACCGATCCACACTTGGGTTTCGAGGGAGACAACCTGCAAATGAGCACCAGTCTTCTGCCGGTGGGCCACCTTTCACCGGGTCACGACCTCAATGGTTACATCCAGGCGGTGAACGGCATTCCCATGCTCACCGTGGACGAGGAACGTGAGCTGGCCTTCCGCCTGCACGACGAGGGCGATCTCGAGGCGGCGCGCCGTCTGGTGATGTCTCACCTGCGTTTCGTCGTGCACATTGCGCGGAGTTATTCCGGGTACGGCCTGGCCCAGGCCGATTTGATCCAGGAAGGCAACGTCGGCCTGATGAAGGCGGTCAAGCGCTTCGACCCCAATCAGGGCGTGCGCCTGGTATCCTTCGCCGTGCACTGGATCAAGGCCGAGATCCACGAGTTCGTGCTGCGCAACTGGCGGATCGTCAAGGTCGCCACCACCAAGGCCCAGCGCAAGCTGTTCTTCAACCTGCGCGGCGCCAAGAAGCGCCTGGCCTGGCTGAACAGCAACGAGGTCGAGGCCATCGCCAAGGATCTCGACGTCAAGCCCGAAGTGGTGCGCGAGATGGAAGGCCGTCTTTCTGCCCACGACGCCGGCTTCGATGCCGCGCCCGGCGAGGACGAGGAATCCGCCTATCAGGCGCCGGTCCATTATCTGGACGACGCCTCCCAGGATCCGGCCACGCAGCTCGAGGACAGCGACTGGGAGGAAGACTCCACCCAGCGCCTGCAGGCGGCCCTGTCCGAGCTGGATGAGCGTTCCCGCGATATCCTCCAGCGTCGCTGGTTGAGCGACGACAAGTCGACGCTCCATGATCTGGCCGATGTCTATGGCGTGTCCGCCGAGCGCATCCGTCAGCTCGAGAAGAACGCCATGAAGAAGATTCGGCAGAGTATCGGCGATACCTTGGCTGCATGATGGTGTGCTGATTGCCTGACAGTCGGTATCTCGCCGTCGCAGGCGGCATGGAAAAACGCCCTGGCCATTGGCCGGGGCGTTTGCGTTACGGGGCTCTCGTAAGGTGTCAGGCGGGCTGCGGCGCCTCGCGCAGCAGGCGGGCGGAGAGCGCTGGCCACTGGTCGTCCCAGTGTTCGGTGGGGCGGCGCTTGAAGTCGCTGCGTACGTACTGGGAGATGCGCCCCTCGGCGTGGGCCAGCAGCATGTTGGCGGCGGCGGGAATCGGCATCGCCGGGCGCCGTCCTTCGCGTAGCTCGGCCTCGCGCAGCACCTGCTTGAGCTGGGTTTCCAGGCGTTCGAACAGTTGATGGATGCGCTGTCGCAGCCGGGCGGTCTCGCCGGTCAGGGCATCGCCGCCCAGCAGGCGCGAAAGGCCGGGGTTCTTTTCGGCGAAGCCCAGCAACAGGGTGAGGATCTGGCCGCAGCGCGGCACCGCTTCGGGCACCTCCTCGAGAATGCGGGCGATGCGTTCGAACAGCGTCTGCTCGATGAACTCGATGAGTCCCTCGAACATGCGTGCCTTGCTGGGGAAGTGGCGGTAGAGAGCCGCTTCCGAAACGCCGATCTGGCGGGCCAGGGCGGCGATGGTAATGCGTTTGCCACTGTCTTCCTCCAGCATCAGCGCCAGTCCTTGCAGAATCTGGTCGCGACGGCTGGAGGGGGAAGCTTCCTGCGTCATGGTGTGCTTTTCTTATCGCTCGTTGGGAAAGGATCAGTCGTCGTGGGGCTCGTCTCCGGCATTGGTGATCAAGGTGCCGACACCGGCGTTGGTGAAGATCTCGAGCAGGGTGGCGTGAGGCACCCGGCCATCGATGATATGGGCGCTGGCCACGCCGCCCTTCACGGATTCCAGGGCGCAGCGGATCTTCGGCAGCATGCCGCCATGAATGGTGCCGTCGGCGATCATGGCGTCGACCTGGGCGGTACTGAGGCCGGTCAGCACCTCGCCGTCGGCATTCATCAGTCCGGCCACGTTGGTCAGCAGCATCAGTTTCTCGGCGTCCAGTGCCTCGGCCACCTTGCCGGCCACCAGGTCGGCGTTGATGTTGAAACTGCGGCCTTCGGCATCGACGCCGATCGGGGCGATCACCGGAATGAAATCGCGGCTGGCGAGCATCTCGATGAGATCGGTGGAGATGTGTTCCACCTCGCCCACATGCCCGATGTCGATGATCTCCGGGGCGGTCATTTCCGGGCTCTGGTGCTCGACCTTCAGCTGGCGGGCGCGAATCTGGGCGCCGTCCTTGCCGGTCAGGCCGATGGCCTTGCCGCCGCACTGGTTGATCAGGTTGACGATGCCCTTGTTGACCAGCCCGCCGAGCACCATCTCGACGACGTCCATGGTCTCGGCGTCGGTGACGCGCATGCCGTTGACGAAGCGCGACTCGATGTTGAGCTTCTCGAGCAGTTCGCCGATCTGCGGGCCGCCGCCATGAACGACCACCGGATTGATGCCGACTTCCTTCATCAGGACCATGTCGCGGGCGAAGGAGTCGATCAGCGGGTCTTCGGTCATGGCGTTGCCGCCGTACTTGACCACCACGGTCTTGCCGGAGAAGCGCTGGATGTAGGGAAGTGCCTCGGAGAGTACTTCCACTACCTGGCGCGGGTCGCGAGTCTGTTCGGTCATGTCGGGTCCGTGTCGTGTCGGGGAAGCGTCAGAGCGTGATCTCGAGCGTCGGGTCGACCTGCTCGAGGGCCGCGGCGAAACGGCTGCGAATGCGCTGCAGCGCCTCCTCGCTCTTGCCCTCGAAGCGCAGCACCAGCACCGGCGTGGTGTTGGAGGCGCGGCACAGTCCCCAGCCGTCGGGGTAGTCGACGCGAATGCCGTCCAGGGTGGTCTTGACGCCTTCGTCACCGAAATCGCCTTCCCGGGCCAGGCGCTCGACCAGGTCGAACTTGGTCTCGTCGGTGACCGTGACGTTGATCTCGGGGGTGCCGATATCCTGGGGATAGCGCGCGAAGAAGGCGTCGGTGTCGAGGGACTGGCGCGACAGCACTTCCAGCAGGCGGGCGGCGGCGTAGAGGCCGTCGTCGAAGCCGAACCAGCGCTCCTTGAAGAAAATGTGACCGCTCATCTCGCCGGCGAGCTGGGCGCCGGTTTCCTTCATGCGTGCCTTGATCAGCGAATGGCCGGTACGCCACATCTCCGGCGTGCCGCCGGCTTCCTCGATCACCCGGGCCAGGTTGCCGGTGCACTTGACGTCGAAGATCACCCTGGCACCGGGGTTGCGCTCCAGCATGTCCTCGGAGAGGGCCATCATCAGGTGATCGGGGTAGATCATCTTGCCCGAGGGGGTGACCACGCCCAGCCGGTCGCCGTCGCCGTCGAAGGCCAGGCCGATGTCGGCGCCGCGAGCCTGGACCTCGGCGATCAGGTCCTTGAGGTTTTCCGGCTTGCCGGGGTCCGGGTGGTGGTTGGGGAAGGTGCCGTCGATCTCGGCATAGAGCGGGATGGTCTCGGCGCCGAGGCGCTCGACGAGCTTCGGACCGAGTTCACCGGCCACGCCGTTGCCGCAGTCCACCACGGCCTTGATCGGCCGCGTCAGGACGACATCGCCGAGGATGCGTTCCAGATAGGCCTCGCGCAGGTCCTGCTCGCTCACCTGGCCCTGGCCTTCGGTCAGGTCGCCTTCTTCCAGGCGGCGGTGCAGGTCGGTGATGGTCTCGCCGGACAGCGTCTCGCCACCGAGCACGATCTTGAAGCCGTTGTAGTCGGGCGGATTGTGGCTACCGGTGACCATCACGCCGGAGGTGGTGCCTTCCACCACGTGGGTGGCGAAGTAGAGCACCGGGGTGGGCACCATGCCGATATCGATCACGTCACAGCCCGAGGCGGTCAGGCCGCGGGTCAGCGCCGCGAGCATGCGAGGGCCGGAGAGGCGGCCGTCGCGGGCGACGATCACGCGGGATTCGCCCTTCGCCCTGGCGGCACTGCCGATCGCCCGGCCGATGCCTTCGACACCGGGCTCGGTGAGGGTGTCGTCGACCACGCCGCGAATGTCGTAGGCGCGGAAGATGGAGGCGGGGGCGATATGGGCCTTGTCTGTCGTCATGTCATCGGTCCTTGATCGTGAATGAAGTCAATGGCGCTGTCGGGCCAGTAGTGATAGCCGGGTCAGTGACGGCCGGAACTGCCGAAGCCGCCCATGCCCCGGGCACTGGCGTCGAAGTCGTCGACGACCTCGAGATCGGCCTGCACCACGGGTACCAGAACATACTGGGCCAGGCGCTCGAAGGGCTCCAGGGTGAAAGAGGTGTCGCCCCGGTTCCAGACCGAGACCATCAACTCTCCCTGGTAGTCGGAGTCGATCAGGCCCACCAGGTTGCCGAGCACGATGCCGTGCTTGTGGCCGAGCCCCGAGCGGGGCAGGACCATGCCGGCCAGGCCCGGGTCGGCAATGTGGATGGCGAGTCCGGTGCGCACCAGTTCGCAGTCGCCGGGTTCGAGGGTCAGGGGGGCGTCGAGCAGGGCTCGCAGGTCCATGCCCGCCGAACCGGCGGTGGCGTAATGGGGCATATAGTCGCGCATGCGCTCGTCGAGCAGCTTGACGGCGAGGCGGGGGCGGTCGGGAAAAGTCGGCATCGGGTGTCTTCCGGAATCGGGGTGTCAGGCGTGGTGAGTGGTGTTCAGGCGGCTCAGTGCCCGCTTCAGGACGGCCTCGGCCAGTCGTGACTTGGGTTGCGGGGGCTGGGCGTCGCGGTCGATGGCGTCGCCGTCTTTCCAGAGCAGCACGGCGGCGTTGTCGTCGGCGCCGAAGCCGAGCCCATCCTGGGAAACGTCGTTGGCCACCACCATGTCGAGCTGCTTGCGCGTCAGCTTGTCGCGGCCGTAACGCTCGAGGTCGCGGGTCTCGGCGGCGAAGCCGATGACGAAGGGGCGGTCGTCCCGGGCGGCGATGCGGGCAATGATATCGGGATTCTTGACCAGGCGCAGGGTCATGGCGTCTTCGTCATCGCGCTTCTTGAGCTTGTGCTCGGCCGGGGCTTCGGCGCGGTAGTCGGCCACGGCGGCGCAGCCGATGAAGAGGTCGCAGTCATCGGCGAGACGTTCGGCGGCCGCCAACATGTCGTTGGCGCTTTCCACGTCGTGCCGGGTCACGCCGTACGGCGTGGCCAGGGCTACCGGGCCGCTGATCAGGTGCACCTCGGCGCCCAGGGCCACGGCGGCGGCGGCCAGGGCGTAGCCCATCTTGCCGGAGCTGTGGTTGGAGAGGTAGCGCACCGGATCGAGGGGCTCGCGGGTCGGCCCGGCGGTGATCACCACCTTCAGCCCTTCGGCGGGCCGCTCGGCCGTCCCGGCCAGGGCGGCGAAGATGTCCTCGGGCTCGAGCATGCGGCCCGGCCCCACGTCGCCACAGGCCTGATCGCCGCTGTCGGGGCCGAGCAGCTGCCAGCCGTCTTCGGCGAGCCGGTGGGCGTTGCGCGCAGTGGCGGGGTTACTCCACATGGCCTGGTTCATGGCCGGTGCCATGAACTTTTCGGCGCGGCTGGCCAGACACAGGGTGGTGAGCAGGTCGTCCGCCTGACCATGGGCCAGGCGTGCCATCAGATCGGCCGTGGCGGGGGCGATCAGGATGCGATCGGCCCAGCGGGCCAGTTCGATGTGGCCCATGCCGGCCTCGGCCTCGGGATCGAGCAGCGAGGTACGCACCGCTTCGCCGGTCAGGGCCTGGAGCGTCAGGGGCGCAATGAAGGCCTGGGCGCCTTCGGTCATGACCACGCGAACCTCGAAGCCCGCCTGCTTGAGCAGGCGAGCCAGGTGCGCGCTCTTGTAGGCGGCGATACCGGCGCCGATCCCGAGCAGGATGCGTTTTCCGGGCAATGCAGACATGGCGGTGTCCAAGCGTGAATCCGGTCGTCTACCTTACCACTCGCGGTGTGGCTTGCGTAGCCGGCCCCGCGCGGACGAGGCACGGCGACTACACTGGATGGCGAAGGGATGCCGAGAAGGGGCAGGGGCGGCGTGCATGACCAGGGTACTGGACATGTACGGGAGGCAAGGATGTCGATTCGCGACTGGCCGGAGGGCGAGCGCCCCCGGGAAAAACTCTTGGCGCTGGGCTCGGAGGCGCTTTCCGATGCCGAGTTGTTGGCGATCTTTTTGCGCGTCGGGGTGCCGGGACGCTCCGCCGTGGACCTGGCGAGGGACACGCTGACGGCCTTCGGTGGCCTGCGCCCCCTGCTGGAGGCCGATGAACGGGCCTTCTGCGCCGGGCGCGGGCTGGGGCAGGCCAAGTACGTTCAACTACAGGCAGTGCTGGAACTGGCGCGACGCCACCTGGCCAGTCGGCTGGATCGCGAGGCGGCCTTGACCTCGCCGGGGCTGGTCCGCGACTACCTGACGTCGCGACTGCGCCACCTCGGGCATGAGGAGTTCGCCGCGCTGTTCCTCGACAGCCAGCACCGGGTGATCCGTTACGAGTCGCTGTTCCGGGGCACGCTGGACAGCGCCTCGGTCTATCCCCGCGAAGTGGCGCGTCGTGCCCTGGAGCTGGGGGCGGGGGCGCTGATCTTCGCGCACAATCATCCTTCCGGAGTGGCCGAGCCGAGCGACGCCGACCGGCGCATCACCGAGCGGCTCAGGCAGGCGCTGGAGTTGTTCGAGGTCCGGGTGCTGGATCACTTTGTGGTGGGAGATGGAGAAGTGGTGTCATTTGCCGAGCGTGGCCTGTTATAATCTCGTCTCTCGCTTGTCTGGCCCGGCCAACTCTGGTATAAAGTGCAGCCTTTGAATTCCCTTGGGTCAAATGACACGGGTCGTCCCGGTTTGCCCGACAGGTTTTGAACACTCAGGTTAATACCCTGGCCAAGCGGTTGGAGGCTCTCATGTCCAAAGTATGTCAGGTTACCGGCAAGCGCCCGGTGACTGGTCACAACGTATCCCACTCTCAGCGCAAGACCCCGCGTCGTTTTGTGCCGAACCTGCACACCCATCGCTTCTGGGTGGAAGCCGAGAAGCGCTTCGTCAAGCTGCGCGTTTCCACCAAGGGCATGCGCATCATCGACAAGAAGGGTATCGACGCGGTGCTCAGCGATATCCGCAAGCGCGGCGAGACTGTTTAAGACACTCCAGCGCCCGATCCATGAGGGAGAAGAGTCATGCGTGACAAGATCAGAATGGTGTCCAGCGCCGGTACCGGCCACTTCTACACCACCGACAAGAACAAGCGGAACACTCCGGACAAGCTCGAAATGAAGAAGTTCGATCCGGTGGCCCGCAAGCGCGTCATCTACAAGGAAGCCAAGATCAAGTGATCGCGATGCCGGTGCGCTGACGCGCTCGGCATCCTGGCCGTCGGCCCCGCCCGCGAAAGCGCGCCGGGTCGCTCGATGGCTTCCTTCCGCAGGTTAGAGCCTGTCCGCCCGAACCCGGCCCGATGGTCGGGTTCTTGCGTATGTCGTCCCGCTGCTGGATATCCCGCCATGCCCGAGCTTCCCGAGGTCGAAACCACCCGACGCGGCATCGCCCCGCATGTCGAGGCGCGCGAGATCCGCGAGGTGATCGTGCGCCAGTCGCGCCTGCGCCACCCGGTGCCCGAGGATCTCGCCGACCGTCTGGTGGGCGCGCATCTGGGCCGGCTGGATCGTCGCGCCAAGTACCTGCTGATGCCGGTGGTCGGCGAGCGGGGCGGAACCCTGCTGTGCCACCTGGGCATGTCCGGCAGCCTGCGCATCGCACGGCTGGGCGAGCTGCCCAAGAAGCACGATCATGTCGACCTGGTGCTCGACGACGGGGCTATCCTGCGCTATCACGATCCGCGTCGCTTCGGCTTCATCGATTGGCTGGATGGCGATGTCGCGCGGGACCGTCGGCTGGCGAAACTGGGGCCGGAGCCGCTCTCGGAGGCCTTCGATGGCGAGCGGCTCTATGCGATGTCCCGCAAGCGACGGCTGGCGGTCAAGCCTTTCCTGATGGACAACGCCGTGGTGGTCGGTGTCGGCAACATCTACGCCGCCGAGGCCCTGTTCCTGGCCGGCATCGATCCGCGCCGCGAGGCGGGGCGCATCTCGCGCGAGCGCTATACGCGCCTGGCCGAGGCCATCCGCGAGGTGCTGGCCGCGGCCATCACCCAGGGAGGCACGACGCTGCGCGACTTCGTCAGTGGCACCGGCGAGCCGGGGTATTTCGCCCAGCGGCTCAATGTCTATGGCCGCGATGGCGAACCCTGCCGGCGCTGCGGTGCCGAGCTGCGCCTGGTGACCCTGGGGCAGCGTGCCAGTGTCTTCTGTGCCGCCTGCCAGCGCTGATCCGGGTGCTGCCCGCTTCGCCCAATACCCATTTCCAATCACGAGATTCCCGATGACCGCCCTACGCTCCCTGCGCCTCAAGAAGAACGCCGACCGTCGACTGAAAGCCGGTCATCTCTGGCTGTATTCCAACGAGATCGATATCGCTGCTACGCCGCTCAAGGACTTCGCGCCAGGCGAGCAGGCGGTGGTGGAAGCGGCGAACGGCAAGGCCATGGGCGTGGCCTATGTCAACGCCCATTCGCTGATCTGCGCGCGCCTGGTGTCCCGCGATGCCGGTACCGTCCTCGACCGTTCGCTGCTGGTGCATCGCCTCAACCAGGCGCTGTCCCTGCGCCAGCGCCTGTTCGCCAAGCCGTTCTATCGCCTGGTGCATGGCGAAGGCGACCTGCTGCCGGGGCTGGTGATCGACCGTTTCGATGATGTCCTGGTGGTGCAGCTCAATACCGCCGGCATGGAAGCGGTACGCGAGCCGTTGCTCGATGCCCTGGACAAGGTGCTGTCGCCGCGGGTGGTGGTGCTGCGTCATGACACCAGCGGACGCCGTATGGAAGGACTCGAGGGAGGCGTCGAGGTGCTCGGCGACGAACCGCCCGAGAGCGTCGAACTGGAAGAGAACGGCGTGCGTTTCATCGCGCCGGTGATGGACGGCCAGAAGACCGGCTGGTTCTTCGATCATCGCGCCAACCGGTCCTGGCTCAACGGGCTGGTGGCCGGCAAGCGGGTGCTGGACCTGTTCAGCTATGTCGGCGGCTGGGGCGTACAGGCGGCCGCCCACGGCGCCAGCGAGGTGCTGTGCGTCGATGCCAGCGAGCGGGCGCTGCAGGGCGTGGCCGAGAACGCCGAGCTGAACGGGCTCCAGGAGCGCGTCGCGGTGGGCGAGGGGGATGCCTTCGAGGCGCTGGCCGCCCTCAAGGCCGACGACGAGCGATTCGACGTGGTGATCCTCGATCCGCCGGCCTTCATCAAGAAGCGCAAGGACATGGCCGCCGGCGAGCGCGCCTATGGCCGACTCAATCGGGAAGCGATGCGCCTGCTGGGGCGTGATGGCCTGCTGGTCTCGGCCTCCTGTTCCATGCACCTGGGCATGGACCGGCTCACGGACGTGGTGCGCGGCGCAGCCCGTCACCAGGACCGCCATGGCCAGGTGATCTTCCAGGGGCACCAGGGGCCGGACCATCCGGTGCACCCCGCGATTCCCGAGACGTCTTATCTTAAGGCGCTGGGGGTGCGGGTCTTCCGCGACTAGGCCTTGTATAAAGCATCTGGGCTCGTCGCCTTTTCTGGCTGTGCCGAGGATCGATCATCATGAGGAAGGTCGCGTCGTGAAGGATTTCGACTTCGTTCGCGTCTTCGCGCACTCGAATCCACTGCTGGTCAGCCATGTGGCCAACCTGCTCGAGTCGGCCGGCATTCCGGTGGAGCGCCGCAACATGACGCTGGGCGGCGCTTCGGGGGAACTGCCGCCTGCGGAGTGCGAGCCCGAGGTTTGGGTGGCGCCGCACAATCGGGCGCGGGCCGAGGCGCTGATTCGCGAGACCGAGAAGGGCGAGGCGCGTCCCGACTGGGTCTGCCCCGGCTGTGGCGAAGCGCTCGAAGGCGTCTTCGACCGCTGCTGGAACTGTGGTCGCGATCGGCCATAATGTCGCCGCCAGCCTGGATCTCGAATCCGTCAAGCGACAGGGAGCATGCCGTCATGTCCTGGGATCTGCCCGAACCCTTCATCATCGACCTCGAGGTCGAGCCGTCGAGCATCGACGATTATGGTCACGCCAACAACGCCGAGTACCTGCGCTGGGTGGAACGCATCAGTTGGCGCCATTCGGAGCATCTGGGGCTCAGCCTGGCGCGTTACCGCGAGCTGGATCGCGCCATGGCCGTTCATCGTCACGAACTCGATTACCTGGCGCCGGCCTTCGAAGGCGACAGGTTGCAACTGGCCACCTGGATCGTCGATTGCGACGATCGCCTGACGCTCACGCGCCGCTTCCAGCTCAGGCAACGCGAGGACGGCCGGACGTTGTTGCGCGCACGCACGCGCTTCGCCTGCATCGAACTGTCCAGTGGCCGTCCCCGACGCCTGCCGGACGAATTCCGGCATTGCTACGGGGCAGCCTTGATCAGCGAGTGATCGGCGGGCGGAAGACTTTCTGTTTGCTTTTCTTTTGACAGTCGTATTTTCGATGTCGGTGGCTTGTTTTCCGAATATTTTTTGTTTTTCTTCCGTGATCTCTGCGTGTATGCACTGTTGTGCTGTAATGAGGTGAATCCGCCGTCATTCACCGTTCATGCATCGGAGGAATCCCATGAAGATCGCCGTGCCGAAGGAAATCAAGAACCATGAATATCGCGTTGCCCTGACCCCCAGCGGGGCCCGTGAACTGGTCGGGCGTGGTCATGACGTCATCGTCCAGGCCGCCGCTGGCGAGGGCGCGGGCTTCAGCGACGCCGACTTCGAAGCGGCCGGCGCTCGCCTGGAAGCCGATGTGGCCAAGCTGTGGGATGACGCCGAACTGATCCTCAAGGTCAAGGAGCCCCAGGCCGAGGAAGTCGCCAGGCTGTCTGCCGGGCAGACGCTGTTCACCTATCTGCATCTGGCGGCCGAGGAGTCGCTGACCAAGGGGCTGCTCGACAGCGGTGCCACCTGCATTGCCTACGAGACCATCACCGCTCCCGAGGGTGGCCTGCCGCTGCTGGCGCCGATGAGCACCGTGGCCGGCCGCATGGCCGTCCAGGCCGGCGCGCACAGCCTCGAGAAGGCCCAGGGCGGAGCCGGTATCCTGTTGCCTGGGGTGCCGGGCGTGGCACCGGCCAGGGTCACGGTCATCGGCGGTGGCGTGGTCGGCGAGAATGCCGCTCGCATGGCACTGGGGCTGGGCGCCGAGGTGACGGTTCTGGACAAGTCCATTCCGCGCCTCGAGACCCTGGACGATCGTTATCAGGGCCGCATGAAGACGGTGTTCTCCACTGCCGATGCGCTCGAAGAGGCGGTCCGCGAGTCGGATCTGATCATCGGTGCCGTGCTGGTGCCGGGAGCCGCGGCGCCCAAGCTGATCACGCGCGACATGCTGTCCGACATGAAGCCCGGCAGCGTGCTGGTGGACGTGGCCATCGACCAGGGCGGCTGCTTCGAGACCAGCAAGCCCACCACCCATGCCGAACCGACCTATGTGGTGGATGGCGTGGTGCACTACTGCGTGGCCAACATGCCCGGCGCAGTGGCCCGGACCTCCACCCAGGCGCTGACCAACGCCACCCTGCCGTTCGTCGTGGCTCTGGCGGACAAGGGCTGGCAGAAGGCGCTGGCCGACGACGACCACTTCGCCGCGGGGCTCAATGTCCACGACGGCAAGCTCACCTACCGTGCCGTGGCCGAAGCCTTCGGGCTGGAGTATGTGGAAGCCGCCAGCTTGATCGGCTGAGGCGGGACCGACTTGTCGACGAAAGGCCAGGGCTTCGTGGAGAGCGGTATCGCTCGGGTAGCGGTATCGCTCGGGGCTGATCCGTCGACAAGCCTGCGAGGAGGCGCTGTGAATACCTCCATGTACGCTACCGACGCCTTCCCTGGCGTCGGACCTCCTCTTCGGCTTGTCCCCGGCGCCCCTCGTCAGATCCAGTGGCACTCGCCCTGCGACTTGTTCCCGGCAGGTCGCCTTGATCGGGGCCTCGCGTTACCATGGCGGGCATTCCAGAGTCAGCAGAGTCCCGCTTTCATGACTGCAGCATCCGACAAGACCCGTGTGCTCACGGGCATCACCACCACCGGCACTCCCCACCTGGGCAACTATGTCGGCGCCATCAAGCCGGCCATCGCAGCGAGTCAGGACCCGAGCGTCCAGTCCTACTATTTCCTCGCCGATCTGCATGCCCTGATCAAGAGCCAGGATCCCAAGCGGGTCCAGCAGTCGCGCCTGGAGATCGCCGCCACCTGGCTGGCCCTGGGGCTGGATACCGACAACGCCATCTTCTACCGGCAGTCGGACATTCCCGAGATTCCCGAACTGACCTGGATGCTCTCCTGCGTCTGCGCCAAGGGTCTGATGAATCGCGCCCATGCCTACAAGGCGGCCGTGGCCGACAACGAGACGGCCGGCAACCCGGACCCGGACAAGGGGGTGACCATGGGGCTGTTCAGCTATCCGGTGCTGATGGCCGCCGACATCCTGATGTTCAACGCCCAGCGCGTGCCGGTGGGGCGCGACCAGATCCAGCACATCGAGATGGCGCGCGACATGGCCGGCCGTTTCAACCACCTCTTCAAGGGCCAGTACTTCACCCTGCCCGATGCGGTGGTCGACGAGCGGGTCGAGGTCCTGGGCGGGCTTGATGGACGCAAGATGTCCAAGAGCTACGACAACACCATCCCGCTGTTAGTCTCCGAGAAGAAGCTGCTCAAGCTGGTGCGCAAGATCAAGACCAACTCGCTGGAGCCCGGTGAACCCAAGGATCCGGATAGCTGCACGCTGTTCCAGATCTACTCGGCCTTCGCCAGTCAGGAGGAGGCGGCCGAGATGCGCACCGAGTATGAGAACGGGATCGGCTGGGGCGAGGCCAAGAACCGGGTCTTCGAGTACCTCAACGAGCAGCTGCGCGAGCCGAGGGAGCGCTATCAGGCGCTGCTGGAGGATCCTGCCCATATCGAGGAGGTGCTGCGCCAGGGGGCCGATCGCGCCCGTGCCGAGGCCGCGCCTTTCATGGATCGGCTGCGCCAGGCGGTGGGGCTGGGGCGCTTCGTCTGATTCTGCACCCTGCGCGATGCGCCGGCCTCCATGGTCGGCGTATCGACGTGGTAGAGTAGCGGCCAAGTCGCCACAGAGCGTCACGGCCCGGATCCCAGAGACAGTAGAGACGAACCGATGACCAGAGAAGCCAAGCGCCCCCTCTATATCCCCTATGCCGGGCCCCCCTTGCTCGAGATGCCGCTGCTCAACAAGGGGAGTGCCTTCACCCGCGAGGAACGCCTCGAGTTCAACCTGATCGGTCTGCTGCCGCAGAACGTCGAGACCATCGAAGAGCAGGTGGAGCGGGCCTATCGCCAGTATCGCCAGTGCCAGAACGACCTGGACCGGCACATCTACCTGCGAGCCATTCAGGACGACAACGAGACGCTCTACTTTCGCCTGGTCTCCGAGCATCTCGAGGAGATGCTGCCGATCATCTACACCCCGACGGTCGGACAGGCCTGCGAAGAGTTTTCCAACATCTATCGCAATCACCGCGGGCTGTTCATTTCCTATCCCGACCGGGATCGCATGGACGACATCCTGCGCAGTGCCACCAAGGACAGGGTCAAGGTGATCGTGGTCACCGACGGCGAGCGCATCCTGGGGCTGGGCGACCAGGGCATCGGCGGCATGGGAATTCCCATCGGCAAGCTGTCCCTGTACACCGCCTGCGGCGGTATCAGCCCGGCCTATACGCTGCCGATCACGCTCGATGTGGGTACCAACAACCAGGCCCTGCTCGATGACCCGATGTACATGGGCTGGCGGCATCCGCGTGTCTCCCAGGAAGAATACGATGCCTTCATGGCGGAGTTCATTGCCGCGGTGAAGCGCCGCTGGCCCCAGGTGTTGCTGCAGTTCGAGGACTTCGCCCAGGCCAATGCCATGCCGCTGCTCGAGCGCTATCGCGACAAGCTGTGCTGCTTCAACGACGACATCCAGGGCACCGCCGCGGTCTGCGTGGGCACCCTGATGGCGGCGTGCAAGGCGCGAGGCGAGGACGTGGCCGATCAGCGCGTGGTCTTCGTCGGTGCAGGCTCCGCCGGTTGCGGCATCGCCGAACAGGTCGTGGTGGCCATGCAGGCCGAGGGCCTGTCGGAGGAAGAGGCACGGGCACGTGTCTTCATGGTCGATCGTGAGGGGCTCGTCACGTCGGATCAGGAGTGGCTGCGCGACTTCCAGCGTAGGCTGGCCCAAGAGCCCTCGCTGGTCGACGACTGGGACGGGCAGTCGCTGCTCGAGGTGGTCAAGCAGGTGCGCCCGACGGTACTGCTCGGCGTGTGCGGCCAGCAGGGCCTGTTCACCGAGGAGGTGATCCGCACCATGCACGCCGGCTGCCCCTCACCGCTGGTGATGCCGCTGTCCAACCCGACCTCGCGTGCCGAGGCACTGCCGGAGGATGTGATCCGCTGGACCGATGGCGAGGCCATGGTGGCCACCGGCAGCCCCTTTGCGCCGGTGGAACACCAGGGTCGCCAGTATCCCATCGCCCAGTGCAATAACGCCTATATCTTCCCGGGCATCGGGCTTGGCGTGGTGGCGGCGGGCGCTCGCCGGGTCACCGACGGCATGCTGATGGCGGCCTCCCGTGCGCTGGCGGCCGAGGCGCCGGTGGCCAAGACGGGCGAGGGCGCGGTGTTGCCGGCGTTGTCGAAGATTCGGGAGCTGTCCAAGGCGATCGCCTTCGAGGTGGCGCTGGAGGCACAGCGAGAGGACGTCGCGCTGAAGAGCGACGAGCAAGAGATTCGTGCCGCCATCGAGCGTCACTTCTGGTATCCGGAGTATCGGGATTATCGGCGCCGGTCATTCTGAGGAAACACTGCTTGAATGTCTGCGCGTGTGAATCGCTGATTTATCGTCGCCATCCTTGGCGACTACCCTTGAGCCCCGTCTAAGAGGCGGTTCAAGTTCGCTCCTGGCGAATTTGTACGCGGTGTTCGCCAGTGCATGCCGCCTTTCCCCATGAAGCGAATCATGGGCTACGGGCGGTTAACGTGCAGGCATGCCTGTATCGGGGCCGAGGGTAAGTCGCAGTCCGCTCCAACAAGAAGCCCCCGCCGGTTCATACCGGCGGGGGCTTTTGCGTCATGCGGGTCGGTTGACGGCGATCAGGCCGCGCCGATCATCTTGCGCAGCACGTAGTGCAGGATGCCGCCGTGGAGGTAGTACTCCAGCTCGTTGGCGGTATCGATGCGGCACAGGGCTTCGATGCGCTTCTCGCCCTTGGGACTGGTGATGGTCACTTCGACCTTGCCGCCCGGGGTCAGCTCCGAGAGTCCGGAGATCGAGATCCGCTCATCGCCGGTCAGACCCAGGGTCTCGCGGGTGTCGCCCTCGGTGAACTGCAGAGGCACCACGCCCATGCCGATCAGGTTGGAGCGGTGAATGCGTTCGAAGGATTCGGCCAGCACGGCGCGTACGCCGAGCAGTCGGGTGCCCTTGGCGGCCCAGTCGCGCGAGGAACCGGTGCCGTATTCCTTGCCGGCGATCACCACCAGCGGGGTGCCTTCCTGCTGGTACTGCATGGCCGCGTCGTAGATGGACATCTGCTCGCCGGAGGGCACATGGCGAGTCTCGCCGCCGACCACGCCATCGAGCATCTCGTTCTTGATACGCACGTTGGCGAAGGTGCCGCGCATCATGATCTCGTGGTTGCCGCGACGCGAGCCGTAGGAGTTGAAGTCCACCGGCTTGACGCCGCGCTCCTGGAGATAGCGACCAGCGGGGCTGTCGGGCTTGATGGCGCCGGCTGGTGAGATGTGGTCGGTGGTCACCGAGTCGCCGAGCAGGGCCAGGATGTGAGCGCTCTCGACATCCTCGGTGGCGGCGGGCTCGCGGCCCATGCCCTCGAAGAAGGGCGGATGCTGGATGTAGGTCGAGTCATCGGACCACTGGTAGACCTGGCTCTCGGGCACGTCGATGGACTTCCAGACGTCGTCGCCGTCGAAGACTTCGGCGTATTCCTTGCGGAACATCTCGGTCTTGACCTTCTCCACCGCCTCGGCGATCTCTGCCTGGCTGGGCCAGATGTCCTGGAGGTAGACCGGCTGGCCGTCGTCGCCGGTGCCGAGCGGTTCGTTGGCGAGGTCCTTGCGCACGTTGCCGGCCAGGGCGTAGGCCACCACCAGGGGCGGCGAGGCCAGCCAGTTGGTCTTGACCAGCGGATGCACCCGGCCCTCGAAGTTACGGTTGCCCGACAGCACCGAGGCCACGGTCAGGTCGCCGGCCTCGATGGCCTTCTCGATGGCTTCCGGCAGCGGTCCGGAGTTGCCGATGCAGGTGGTGCAGCCGTAGCCCACCAGGTTGAAGCCCAGTGTGTCCAGGTCGTCCTGGACGCCGCCGGCGGCGAGATAGTCGGTCACCACCTTGGAGCCGGGGGCCAGCGAGGTCTTGACCCAGGGTTTGGTCTTGAGGCCCCGGGCCAGGGCGTTGCGCGCCAGCAGGCCGGCGGCCATCATCACGCTGGGGTTGGAGGTGTTGGTGCAGGAGGTGATGGCGGCGATCACCACGGCGCCGGGATCGAGCCGGAAGGCATCGCCTTCCATGTCGACCTTCTGGCTGTCGTGATGCTCATAGCTTTCCTCGACACCCACGGCGGTCTGGCCGCCTTCGGAGAACAGGCGCCCCTTCTCGGTGGTCGACAACGACTTGCCGTCTTCTTCCATGACCTTGGCGAAGGCCGTCGGCATGTTCTTCAGGGCGACGCGGTCCTGGGGGCGCTTGGGGCCGGCCAGGCTGGGTTCCACGTCGTTCATGTCGAGCTGCAGGGTATCGCTGAAGATCGGCTCGTGGCCGGGTTCGCGCCACAGCCCCTGGGTCTTGCAGTAGGTCTCGACCAGTTCGATCTGGGCGTCGTCGCGACCGGTCAGGCGGAGATAGTTGAGCGTCTCGTCGTCGACCGGGAAGAAGCCGCAGGTGGCGCCATACTCGGGGGCCATGTTGGCGATGGTGGCGCGGTCGGCCAGCGGCAGGTCGGCCAGGCCGTCGCCGTAGAATTCGACGAACTTGCCCACCACGCCGCGCTCGCGCAGCATCTGGGTCACCGTCAGCACCAGGTCGGTGGCGGTGATGCCCTCGCGGAGCTTGCCGGTGAGCTTGAAGCCGACGACCTCGGGAATCAGCATCGACACCGGCTGGCCGAGCATCGCGGCCTCGGCCTCGATGCCGCCCACGCCCCAGCCGAGCACGCCCAGGCCGTTGATCATGGTGGTGTGGGAATCGGTGCCCACCAGGGTGTCGGGATAGGCGAAGGTCTTGCCGTCTTCTTCCTTGGCCCACACCGTCTTGCCCAGGTATTCGAGGTTGACCTGGTGACAGATACCGGTGCCCGGCGGCACGACACGGAAGTTGTCGAAGGCCTGCTGACCCCAGCGCAGGAATTCGTAGCGCTCGCGGTTGCGCTCCATCTCGATGGCCACGTTGTCGCGGAACGCCGTGGGATTGCCGAACTTGTCGACCATCACCGAATGGTCGATGACCAGGTCGACCGGCGACAGCGGGTTGATGCGCGAGGGGTCTTCGCCGAGGCGCTCGACGGCGTTGCGCATGGAAGCGAGGTCGACCACACCGGGCACGCCGGTGAAGTCCTGCATCAGGACCCTGGCCGGGCGGTAGCCGATTTCGCGATCGGACGAGGCGTCCTGCTGCCAGTCGACCAGTGCCTGCATGTCCTCGCGGGCGACGCTGGGGTCGTCGGCGAAGCGCAACTGGTTTTCAAGCAGGATCTTGAGCGTCATCGGCAGGCGGTCGATGTCGCCCAGGGCTTCGGCGGCTTTCGGCAGGCTGTAATAGTGGTAGGTAGTGCCGGCGGCCTCGAAGGTCTGCAAGGTATCCGGTGTGGACTCGGTGCTCATTGCTATCCTCCTGTCACGGGGAGTGTCGAACCATCCTGGGTTCGTGTTCTTACATGGTCATGATAGAAGCGCTTTTCAACCACTGCGCCCGGCGATCGGTCTTGATAACGAGGCGGGTCATCCCCACATGCACCGGGTGATTTGTTGTCTGGAGGAATCGTGCACGAGGACGCACTGGAGAGTCGATCGGTTCGTTGTCCCTACTGCGACACGCCCTTCGCGTTACAGGTCGACGCCTCTCAGGGCAGTCACGCGACCTGGGAGGATTGCCCGCGCTGCTGCGCCCCCATCCAGCTGCGTATCGAGGTGTCCTCGATCAGCGGTGAACTGGAGTCGGTGACCCTGGGGCGGGATGACGACGTGCTGTAAGGTGTCCGCTGGCGCAACCCTGTCGTGCACGGCACAATAGGCCGCGGCTATGCATGCCATAGCGTCGAGAGAATGGTCCGACGGCGCTGACTGGCCTAGTGTGGTATCCCATTTTTCATCATTGATCACACAATGCCTGAAAGGAGACGCCATGAGCGTCTGGCCTGGACGTACAGCGCCCGGTTGCCTTGCAGCGTCTCAGCCCGCAGTGGCCTGCGTCATGCCGATGGGGCATCGGCATCACCCAGTCCGTTGCGTTACCCATTGCCAGAGTTGCGAGGTATCCCATGAGCGAAGCGCGCCACGAACGCCTGATCATCCTAGGTTCCGGGCCGGCCGGTTACACGGCGGCCGTCTATGCGGCCCGGGCCAATCTCAAGCCGCTGTTGATCACCGGTATCCAGGCCGGCGGTCAGTTGACCACCACCACGGATGTGGACAACTGGCCCGGCGATGACATCGGGGTCCAGGGCCCGGAGTTGATGGAGCGCATGAAGCGACATGCCGAGCGCTTCGAGACCGAGGTGCTGTTCGACCATGTCCATGAGGTCGAGTTGCGCGAGCGTCCCTTCACGCTCAAGGGTGACAACGGTACCTACACCTGCGATGCGCTGATCATCGCCACGGGAGCCAGTGCCCGCTACCTGGGCCTGGAATCCGAGAGCCGCTTCATGGGGCAGGGCGTGTCGGCCTGCGCTACCTGCGATGGCTTCTTCTATCGCAACCAGGATGTCGTGGTGGTCGGTGGCGGCAATACCGCCGTCGAGGAAGCGCTGTACCTTTCCAACATTGCGTCCAAGGTGACGCTGGTGCATCGCCGTGACAGCCTGCGCGCCGAGAAGATCCTCCAGGACAAGCTGTTCGACAAGGTGGAGAACGGCAACATCGAAGTGATCTGGAATCACACTCTCGATGAGGTGCTGGGCGACAATACCGGCGTGACCGGGGCCCGGCTCAAGTCCACCGAGGACGGCAGTACCCGCGAGCTCGATGCACCGGGCGTGTTCATCGCCATCGGCCATAGCCCCAACACCGGCATCTTCGAAGGCCAGCTGGACATGGCCGGCGGCTATATCAAGGTCCAGTCGGGGCTCGAGGGCAACGCCACCGCCACCAGCGTGCCCGGTGTCTTCGCCGCCGGCGACGTCATGGACCATGTCTATCGCCAGGCCGTGACGTCGGCGGGCAGCGGCTGCATGGCCGCCCTCGACGCCGAGCGGTATCTCGACGAGCTGTGACCGGGCTTCGCCCGGAGCGGTAAGCTGTAAGCTATAAGAAACCCCTTGATGGGGCGTCGATTGGCTTCGAGCCTGGCTTACGGCTTACGGCTTACGGCTTACGGCTTACGGCTTACGGCTTACGGCTTACGGCTTTCAGTAATGCGGCGGCATCTCGTCTTCGGGGCGGGGTGTCGCCGCGTCGTTTTCCTGCAGGGCGCGTTGCTGGTCGCGTATCTTGCGCTGCATCAATTCGTTGAGTCTCTCGAGCTGCGCCAGGCGTTTTTCCTGCTGTGCCACGGTGCGGTCCAGGGTATCCAGCCAGTCTTCCTGATAGGCGTAGCGGCTTTCCAGGGCAGTCAGTCGGGCCTGGAGATCGGAAGGCGTGTCATCGTGGTTCATGATAGAATCCTTGTGCTGCATGCCACCGTTCACCGTGGCATCGGTCTAGGTTCGGGGGCGGCGTGTCACGCCGTACAGTGCCTCGTGCCGCGTTATGGAAACACTGCTTGAATGCCTGCGTGGGTAAAATGCTGCGTGATGCGGTGCGCGAAAGTTCGCTTAACGACATGTTATATCTCGCTTTCCGTGCTCCGGGTGCCATGCACTTTACTACGCTCGGTTATTTATTCAGCATTTCCTGAATTCCTTCCTTTCTATTACGACAAAGAGAGCATCAGAAGTTTATGAATCGAAAGGTCGTGTTGCGTTGCAGTCTCATCAGCCTGTTGCTGGCCGCGCCGTCACCGCTATTGGTGGCCTTGTTCGTGCATCTTGCCGGTGGCGCCATGTCCAGAGAGATATTCGCCAGTCTCGAGATAGGGGGTGTGGGTGCCGTCTATCTGGCCGTGGCCCTGGCGGTTTTCGTCCTGTTGCTGATCGCTACCCTGGCAGTCAACGCCCTGACGCCTCAGTTGGTCAATCTGGCCGAGGTCGAGGACGATGATCGCGAGATCGGCGAGGTCAAGTGGTTCAATGTCAACAAGGGGTACGGTTTCATCACGCGTGACAGTGGCGAGGATGTGTTCGTGCACTTCCGGGCCATTCGCGGGCGTGGACATCGCACCCTGGCCGAGGGCCAGAAGGTGAAGTATCAGGTGTCGCGCAATGAGCGGGGGTTGCAGGCCGACGATGTCACCGTCATTACCTGAAAACCGGCCTGCACTTGATCATACTGTGTTGGAAGGTCGTCTCGAGATGCTCATTTAGCAGCTCGTAAACTCCGCTCTCTCGGCGACCTTCCGCCTTGTCTGATCTTCGTTCGGCGCGGTTTTCTTCCACCTGAACCAACGTCATAGGAAGAGGGAAGGAAATCTTTGACGCTCCAAACCCCGGGGCCAATCTGTCTTCCCTCTTCCCTCTTCCCTCTTCCTTCTTACTGCCCTGAATCCGGCCATTCGATGGTCGTTTCCTGGCCGTCGGGCAGGACCTGCAGAAAGCGGTCCGGGTCGTCGCCGGGCTGCCAGCCTCCCAGCGAACAGCGAACTTCGCAGCCCAGCCGGCCGGCGGCTTCGCGGGCGCAGTCGGTATCCGTCGCCCAGGGGGTGTCGGGGCTGTCGAACCACAGGCTGGCGAAGCCGTCGGCTGCCTTGAGCACCAGCAGGATGTCGATGTCATGGCCGTCATGCTGGCCTTGCGCACGCCAGCGATTCTTGCCGGCCGAGGCCAGTGGCGGGGTGCCGAGGGTGTCGCCGAGCCAGGCGTTCAACGCCTCCGGGTCGACATGGGCCAGGTAGATCTCGATGTCGGGATACGCTTCCATGACTACCTCCGGCTCAGGGCCGTGATGTGCCGTTGACGAACAGGCGGGCGAGAATAGCTTCGTAGATACGGCTCAGGTCATCGAGATCGGTGGCCCTGACGCGCTCGTCGACCTTGTGGATGGTGGCGTTCAGGGGCCCCAGTTCGACCACCTGGCTGCCGAGGCTGGCGATGAAGCGGCCGTCCGAGGTGCCTCCGGAGGTGGAGAGTTCGGGCCGCCGCGCCAGTACATCCTCGACGCCGGCCAGGGCGGCGTCGACCAGTTCGCCCTCGGCGGTCAGGAAAGGCTCGCCGTTGAGGGTCCAGTCGATGTGGAAATCCAGGCCGTGAGCCTCGAGGATGGCCTCGGTGCGCTGCTGCAGCGCCTCGTGGGTGACCTCGGTGGAGTAGCGGAAGTTGAAGGTCGCTTCCAGGTCGCCGGGAATCACGTTGGTGGCGCCGGTGCCGGCACGCAGGTTGGAGATCTGGAAACTGGTGGCCGGGAAGAAGGTATTGCCGCCGTCCCAGTGCTCGCGCACCAGGGCGTCGAGTGCCGGCGCGGCCTGGTGGATGGGGTTGCGGGCCAGGTGCGGGTAGGCCACATGGCCCTGAGTGCCGCGCACATGCAGGACGCCGCCGAGCGAGCCGCGGCGGCCGTTCTTGATCACGTCGCCGAGTTGCTCGGTGGAGGAGGGCTCGCCGACGATGCAGTAATCCAGGCGATCGTGCGACTCGCGGAGATGCTCGACTACCGCGCGGGTGCCGTCCACCGCCGGGCCTTCCTCGTCGGAGGTGATCAGAAAGGCGATGCGTCCGGGATGATCCGGATGCTCGGTGACGAAGCGCTCCACGGCGGTGAGCATGGCGGCCAGGCTGCCCTTCATGTCTGCCGCACCGCGCCCGCACAGCATGCCGTCGTCGTCGATGCGCGGTTCGAAGGGCGGATATTGCCAGTGCACCTCGGGGCCGCTGGGCACCACGTCGGTATGGCCGGCGAACGCCAGTACCGGGCCGTGATGGCCGTGCACGGCCCAGAAGTTCTCGACGTCGCCGAACGGCAGCCGCTCGATCTGGAAGCCGAGCCGGGCGAGGCGCTCGATCATCAGCTCCTGACAGCCCTGGTCGTCGGGGGTGACGGAGGGGCGTCGCATGAGCTCCATGGCGAGCTCGAGCGTGGGGGACAGGGTATTGGCGGTCTCGGATGAGGTCATGCGGGATTCCGGTGGGCCGGCCCCGGGCGCCGCAGCGCCCGGGAGCGACTCAGTTGTGGGCGTGCAGCGCTTCGTTGAGGGCGATGGCGCTCTTGTTGGTCAGGCACTCGATGCGGCCGTTCTGGGAATTGCGACGCAGCAGCAGGTCGTCCTGGCCGGCCAGTTCGCGGGCCGCCACGGTGCGGACTTCCTGGCCCTGGTCGTCGAGCAGGGTGACCTTGGCGCCGGCGGTGATGTAGAGCCCGGCCTCGACGGTGCAGCGATCCCCCAGCGGAATGCCGATGCCGGCATTGGCACCGATCAGGCAGCCTTCGCCGACCTTGATGACGATGTTGCCGCCGCCGGACAGCGTGCCCATGGTGGAGCAGCCGCCACCCAGGTCGGAGCCCTTGCCGACCAGCACGCCGGCCGAGATCCGGCCTTCGATCATCCCGGGGCCTTCGGCGCCGGCGTTGAAGTTGACGAAGCCTTCGTGCATCACCGTGGTGCCTTCGCCGAGATAGGCGCCGAGGCGTACCCGGGCGGTGTCGGCGATACGTACGCCGCCGGGCACCACGTAGTCGGTCATCTTGGGGAACTTGTCGACGCAA
Source organism: Halomonas elongata DSM 2581 (assembly GCF_000196875.2). Lineage (NCBI taxonomy): Bacteria > Pseudomonadati > Pseudomonadota > Gammaproteobacteria > Oceanospirillales > Halomonadaceae > Halomonas > Halomonas elongata. Next base: position 3,302,288 of record NC_014532.2, on the reverse strand, counting down.
TCCACCGAGAGGGTCCGGCCTTCGAGGCGGGCCTTGAGGCGCCGTGCCGGCAGCTCTTCGATATCGATGGCGCCTTCGTTGGTCCAGGCGATGTTGCGCAGCAGCCCGAACATGCCGGTCAGGTCGATGCCGTGCGGCTTGACCAGGCGATGGGAGAGCAGGTGCAGCTTGAGATAGACCTCGGGAGCGCTCTGGGGAGCGTCGTCCTCGGCGATGAAGGTGGCGACCAGCGGCCGCTGGCTGGAGGCCAGGGATTCGGCGAGTTCGGCCTGGGCCTCATGGCCGGCGGCCTTGAGCGCTCCGGCGAGCTCGGCGCAGTGTTCCGGCAGGAAGCTGACCGCGGCGTTGCCGGCGGGGGCGTCCAGTACCTTGGCGGCGGCCTCGACCAGGCTGGCCTCGGGGTTCAGCAGGGGCGCCGGATAGTAGATCTCCAGCCAGTCTCCCTGGGTGTTCTGGGTGCCGATTCCGAGTGCAAAGCTGAGCATGTGGGGATCCTCTCGGGTGCAGTGGCGCCGGGGCGCCTCACAGGTTGTCGTAGTCGCCATCGCGGAAGCCGACGAGGATGTCGTCGCCGGTGTCCAGCAGCGGGCGCTTGAGCAGAGTGGGGTTGGCCAGCATCAACTCGCGGGCCTTGTTGGCGTCGATGTCGGCCTTGTCGGCGTCGTCGAGTTGCCGCCAGGTGGTGCTGCGCTTGTTGAGCAGGGTCATGACCGGGACATGCTCGAGGATGTGTTCGAGCAGCGCCGCGGACAGGCCGTCCTCGCGCAGGTCGTGGGTCTGGAAGGGAATGCCCTTGCCTTCCAGGGCCTTGCGGGCGCGACGGCAGGTGTCGCAATTCTTGATCATCATCAGCATCATCATGGCGTCGTCTCCCAGCTGACGGTTTTCTCGATCAGGTCGCGCATGCGCCTGGCCGCTTGCGTGGTGGCGTCCAGGTCGTCGACCAGGGCCAGACGGACCCGGCCGGCGCCGGGGTTGTCGCCGTCGAAACCGGGCCGGCCCATGTAGCTGCCCGGCAGTACGCTGACGTGCCGCTCGGCGTACAGCGCTCGGGCGAAGGCCTCGTCGTCGCCGCCGGGCACCGACGGCCAGAGGTAGAAGCTGGCTTCGGGCGTGGGGAAATCCATCACCGGGGCGAGGATCTCGGTCACCGCCGCGAACTTCTCCCGATAGGCGTCGCGGTTGGCGCGCACATGGGCCTCGTCGCGCCAGGCGGCGATGGAGGCGTGCTGCAGCGGCAGCGACATGGCACAGCCATGGTAGGTGCGGTAGCGGCGGAAGGCCGAGATCAGCTCGGCGTCGCCGGCCACGAAGCCCGAGCGCAGCCCCGGCAGGTTGGAACGCTTGGAGAGCGAATGGAAGACCAGGCAGCGCCGGTAGTCCTGGCGGCCGAGTCGCGCGCAGGCTTCCAGCAAGCCTGGCGGCGGGGCGGATTCGTCCAGGTAGAGTTCCGAATAGCACTCGTCGGCGGCGACGATGAAATCGAATTCGTCGGCCAGTTGAATCAGGCGCTCGAGATCCGCGAGCGGCGTCACCGCGCCGGTGGGGTTGCCCGGCGAGCAGACGAAGACGATCTGCACGTCGCGCCAGGTCGCGGCCGGTACGGCCTCCAGGTCGGGGCGGAAGTCGTGTTCGGCCCGGCAGTCCAGGGTGAGCGTCGTGCCGCCGGCCAGCAGGGTGGCGCCTTCATAGATCTGATAGAAGGGATTGGGCACGGCGACCCGCGCGGGGCGTGTCCGATCCAGGGCCGCCTGGACGAAGGCGAAGATCGCCTCCCGGGTGCCGTTGACCGGCAGGACCTGACGATCGGCATCGAGGTCGTCGAGGCCGAAACGCTGGCTTGCCCAGTCGGCGATGGCGCGGCGCAGCTCGACGAGCCCACCGGTCGCCGGATAGCGGGCCATTTCGTGGCGCTGGTCGACGAGTGCCTGCAGGGCGCCCTCGAAAGGGGCATGGCGAGGCTCGCCGATGGTCAGCGGAATATGGGGCAGATCATCGGGCGGCGTAATGCCCGCCTTGAGGGAGGCGAGCCGCTCGAACGGATAGGGTTGGAGCGCGTCGAGGTCGGGGTTCATGGGTGTCCAGTCGAGGGCCGTGATCGGCGTCGTTGTGTTGTGTCGTGTCGCGCAGGCAGGACGCCGATTATAGGGAAGCCCCGGATGGGCCTCAAACGCGCTGCTCGGCATTCCGCTCAGCCGCTGACGTCGAGTACCTCGATCAGGCGCTCGCGCAGGCGGCGCTGGCGTTCAGCGTCGATGAGCGGCGCTCCGGCCTTGTCGGTAATGAAGAAGACGTCCTCGACACGTTCGCCCAGGGTAGCGATCTTGGCTGCCGAGAGGGCGATGTCCTGTTCCATGAAGATGCGCCCGACGCGTGCCAGCAGTCCCGGGCGGTCCGGGGCGACGAGCTCGAGCAGGGTGCGTTCATTGGCTGGGTCCTGGCGGATGAAGACCTCGGTGGGCACGCGGAAATGCTTGAGCTGCCTCGGTGTGTGGCGGGTGACGATCTGCGGGTAGTCGTCGGGATCGTCGAGTTCTTCCACCAGATGGTGGCGGATTTCCTCCAGTCGAGCGGGGTCGCGGATGGCGTGGCCATGGTCGTCGAGAACGATGAAGGTGTTGAGGGTCCAGTTGTTGCTCGAGGTGGCGATGCGGGCATCGTGGATCGATAGCCCCAGTTGTTCCATGGCCGCCGAGGTGGCGGCGAACAGGTCGTCCACCGAGCGGGTGTGGATGAACACCTTGGTACCGCCCTCGGCCATGTCGGCAGTGGGCGCGCTGAGCAGGATCAGCGGCAGCTCGCTGCCGGCGTGGCCGAGGATGCCCTGGGTCTGCCAGGCGATCTCGCTGGGGGCGTACTGCAGGAAGTAGTCTTCGCCCAGCGAGGCCCACAGGCGATCGACCTTTTCCATGTCGGCACCGACCGTGGCCAGCAGGGAGTGAGCCTCGTCGCGCGTCTCGCGCACCGAGTCGTCGCGCTCCATGGGATTTTCGAGGCCGCGGCGCAGGGCGCGTCGGGTTTCGCCGTGGAGCTGGCGCAGCAGCGAGGCGCGCCAGCCGTTCCACAGCGTGGGGTTGGTGGCATTGATGTCGGCCACCGTCAGTACGTAGAGGTAATCGAGCCGGGTCTCGTCACCGACACAGCGTGCGAAGTCGCTGATCACGTCGGGATCGGTGATGTCGCGCTTCTGGGCCACCATGGACATCAGCAGGTGATGCTCGACCAGCCAGCTCACCAGCCGGGTGTCACGCTCGGAAAGGCCGTGATCGTGGGCGAAGGCCTCGACATCCCGGGCGCCGATCAGCGAATGGTCGCCGCCGCGCCCCTTGCCGATGTCGTGGAACAGGCCGGCGATCCACAGCAGGTCCAGCCGGGGCAGTTGCTGGACCAGTTCGGCCGCGACGGGGAAGCTTTCCCGGGCATCGGGCTTGCGGAAGCCGTGGATGCACTTCAGCAGCCGCAGGGTATGGGCATCCACGGTGTAGATGTGGAAGAGGTCGTGTTGCATCAGGCCCACGGCCTGGCCGAAGACCGGCAGATACTTGCCGAGCACGCCGTAGCGGTTCATGCGCCGCAACTGGCGGGCGACGTTGCCGCTGGAGCGCAGCAGCGCCATGAACAGACGCTGGTGGTGAGGGTCGGCGCGAAAACGGTCGTCGATCAGGTGGCGATGATCGCGGATCAGGCGGATGGTGTCGGCACGCACGCCCTCGATCTCGGGATGCTCGGCCATCAGCAGGAAGAGTTCCAGCAACGCCGAGGGGTGTTCCTGGAAGAGCGTCCGCGAGCGGGCCTGGATGTAGCCGCCCTTGATCTCGAAGCGTTCGTTTAAGGGGACGGTCTCGAACGACTCGCCGCCGTGCAGGATGGCTTCGTCGAAGTGCTGCAGCAGCATGTCGTTGAGCCTGGCGAGCGCGGTGACGTGGCGATAGTAGCGCTTCATGAACTGCTCGACGGCCAGGCGCTCCGGGGTGTCGTGGTAGCCGAACAGCTCGGCGATGGTGCGCTGGTGGTCGAACAGCAGGCGGTCCTCGGCCCGGCCGCTGAGCATGTGCAGCGCATAGCGCACTTGCCAGAGGAAGGCCTGCCCCTGGCTGAGGATGTGCAGCTCGGCGTCGTTCATGAAGCCATGGGCGACCAGGTCTTCGTAGCGCTGGGTGGCGAAGTGTCGTTTGGCCACCCAGCCGATCATCTGGATGTCGCGCAGCCCGCCCGGAGAGCTCTTGATGTTGGGCTCCAGGTGGTATTCGGAGTTGTTGAAGCGGTAGTGGCGGCTGATCTGCTCCTGCCACTTGGCCTCGAAGAAGTGATCCGCCGGCCACAGCCGGTCCGGCGACAGACGCTGCTGCATGGCCTCGCGCAGTCGCTCGGGGCCGGCCAGGGTGCGCGTCTCGATCAGATTGGTGATCACCGTGACGTCGGCGGCGGCTTCGTGGGAGCAGTCGGTGAGCGAGCGAACGCTGTGGCCGATCTCCAGGCCGATGTCCCAGAGGAAGGTGATGAAGGCGGTCAGCGGTTCGCGGTAGGGCGTATCGTCATCCTGCTCGAGCAGCAGCAGCAGATCGATGTCCGAATGGGGATGCAGCTCGCCGCGGCCGTAGCCGCCGACGGCGAGCAGGGCGATGCCGTCGTCGGGCCAGTCATGCAGCTCCCAGGCGATCGCCAGCAGGCGATCCAGGCACCAGGCGCGTCCATGCACCAGGTCGCGAATGTCGGCGCCGGCACGAAAGCGTTCGTCGAGCCGTGCCTGGATCTCGCCCAGCGCAGCCTTGAAGGGCGCGATGGGCGAACGGCTGCCGCCGAGCTCGGTGCGGAACTTCTCGATGTCGAACAGCGTCTCGTCGGGCTCGAACCGATAGTGGTGGAGCAGCATGATGGGCCGGCTCAGTGGTCGAGGAACGAGAGGTCTTCGTCGCGTCGAGCGGTGAGGACCTCCACGCCGGTGGCGGTGACCAGCAGGGTGTGCTCCCACTGGGCGGTGAGTCCCTTGTCCTTGGTCACGGCGGTCCAGCCATCCCGGAGCACCTTGGTGCGGTGATCACCGACGTTGATCATCGGCTCGATGGTGAAGCACATGCCTTCCGCGAGGGTGATGTCCGCTTCGGGGGCGTAACCATCGTAGTGCAGGATCTGCGGTTCTTCATGGAAGCCGGCGCCGATGCCATGTCCGCAGAAGTCGCGAACCACCGAATAGCCGTTGGCTTCGGCATGCTGCTGGATGACGCGGGCCAGCTCGGAGAGCCGAACGCCGGGGCGTACCGCGGCGATGCTCTTGTACAGGCATTCCTGGGTGACGCGCGACAGGCGCTCGCCCTGGATGGTCTCGCCGACGATGAACATCATGCTGGAATCGCCGTGATAGCCATCGGCGGTCTTCACCGTGATGTCGATGTTCATGATGTCGCCTTTCTTCAGCTTCTTGGCGTCATCGGGGATGCCGTGGCAGACCACGTGATTGATCGAGGTGCAGATCGACTTGGGAAAACCGTGATAATTCAGCGGGGCGGGCGTGGAGCCCAGCTCGTTGACGATATAGTCGTGGCAGCGCCGGTCGAGTTCACCGGTGCTGACGCCGGCCTGCACATGGGGGGTGATCATTTCCAGCACACTGGCGGCCTGTCGGCCCGCCTCGCGCATCTTCTCGATCTCGTCGGGCGTCTTGATGGGTACGTTCATGGAAGCTCGGATTCAGGGGTGGCATGGCCGCCTGCAACGCGCCAATCACGGAGGAGGGACGTCGGGCGACTTCATCTCGAAGGTAATCCATGGTATAAAGCTGCGCGCCTTCCTGCAATCGCCGATCCTTCTCGTCCCCAAGGTGTCGAGTGGTTTACGGCCGGAAGGTGCCAATTTAAACGCAACGCCTTGAAAACACACATGCACCGGCACATGGTCCCGGGTGCTGTCGGCGCGACCGGCGGTCGGATCCATGGGGTGCATGGAGGCCTAACCCGATTTTCCAGGAGTCATCCATGGCACACGTCAATATGCGTGACCTGCTGAAGGCAGGCGCTCACTTCGGTCACCAGACCCGTTACTGGAACCCGAAGATGAGCAAGTACATCTTCGGCGCACGTAACAAGATTCACATCATCAACCTCGAGCATACGCTTCCGGCCCTGAACGAGGCCATCGATGTGGTCGAGAAGATGGCGGCCGCGAACAACAAGATCCTGTTCGTGGGCACCAAGCGCAGCGCCAGCAAGATCGTCAAGGAAGAAGCCAACCGCGTCGGTCAGTCGTTCGTCAACCATCGCTGGCTCGGCGGCATGTTGACCAACTTCAAGACGATTCGTCAGTCCATCAAGCGTCTGCGCGAACTCGAGACCATGCACGAGGACGGCACTTTCGAGAAGCTGACCAAGAAGGAAGTGCTGATGGCGACTCGCGAGCAGGACAAGCTCGAGCGTTCCATCGGTGGTATCAAGAACATGGGTGGCCTGCCCGATGCGCTGTTCGTGATCGACGTCGATCATGAGCGGATCGCCATCAACGAGGCGAACAAGCTGGGTATTCCGGTCATCGGCGTGGTGGATACCAACTCCGATCCGGACGGCGTCGACTACGTGATCCCGGGCAACGATGACTCCATCCGCGCCATCCAGATCTACGTGAAGGCGATTGCCGATGCCTGCGCCCGTGCGAAGGAAGGCCGTCCCGACGAATTCGTCGAGGTCACCGAGGAAAGCGCTGGCGACGACGCCGCCGCTGCCGAGTGATCGAGGGCCCGGCAGGGCCGTGAAATCGCGCCGCTTGTCGGCGATCCGTCGCCGTGACGGCGCAAGGGGGCTCCGGCCCCCTTGCTTGCGCCCCGGGACGGAAACGGGATTCGCCGGGTTCGCCCGGCTCCCATCTTCCAGGTCGAACCATTCAGAGGACACTACCCATGGCAGCTATCAGCGCCTCTCAGGTCAAGGAACTGCGCGAGCGTACCGGGCTCGGCATGATGGAGTGCAAGAAGGCACTCACCGAAGCCGGTGGTGACATCGACACCGCCATCGAGAACCTGCGCAAGAACTCCGGTCTCAAGGCCGCCAAGAAGGCCGGTCGTACCGCCGCCGAAGGCGCCGTCGTCACCCGCGTCGCGGAAGACGGCAGCTACGGCGTGATGGTCGAGATCAACTCCGAGACCGACTTCGTGGCCCGTGACGACAACTTCATCGCCTTCGCCAACAAGGTGGCCGATGCCTTCTTCGCCGCCAAGAGCGAAGACGTCGCCGCCATCATGGAAGGCGAGCTGGAAGCCGATCGCGAGCAGCTGGTGCAGAAGATCGGCGAGAACATCGGCGTGCGTCGCAGCGTGGTCGTCGAGGCCGCTTCCCAGGGCGGTAGCCTGGTCGGCGCCTATGTCCATGGCGGTCGTATCGGTGTGTTGACCGTGCTCAACGGCGGCAACGCCGAGGTCGCCAAGGACGTGGCCATGCACGTCGCCGCGCTCAACCCGGCCGTCGCACTGCCCGAGAACATGCCTCAGGAGAAGCTGGACGAAGAGAAGGCGATCATCCTGGCCCAGCCGGACATGGCCGGCAAGCCGGAGCAGATCGCCGAGAAGATGGTCCAGGGTCGCCTGAAGAAGTTCCTGGCCGAGAACAGCCTGACCGAACAGGCCTTCGTCAAGGATCCGAACCAGAGCGTCGCCGAGTACGTCAAGGCCGCCGGCGGCGAAGTGATCGGCTTCACCCGTTTCGAGGTGGGCGAGGGCATCGAGAAGGAAGAAGTCGATTTTGCCCAGGAAGTGATGGAACAGGCCAAGCGTAGCTGAGGTCAGAGGTTCCAGCATGACGATGGCGTGCGCGATGGCGCACGCCATCGCGTATCCGGTCGGTATATCCGACCACTCACGTCCATTCGCCGAGTTCCGGGAGATCCACGCATGAGCAGTGCCGAGCAAACCGCTCCAGCCAAGTCCGACAAGCCCCGCGCCGACGTCTCGAAATACAAGCGCATCCTGCTCAAGCTGTCCGGTGAAGCCCTGACCGGCGACGCCGAGTTCGGCATCGATCCCAAGGTGCTGGATCGCATGGCCCTGGAGATCGGCCAGCTTGTCGGCATCGGTGTGCAGGTGGGCATCGTCGTCGGCGGCGGCAACCTGTTCCGTGGCGCCGCCCTGCACGAGGCGGGCATGGAGCGCGTCACCGGTGACCACATGGGCATGCTGGCCACGGTCATGAATGCCCTGGCCATGCGGGATGCCCTGGAGCGTTCCAACATCCGCTCGCGGGTGATGTCGGCGATTCCCATGAGTGGGGTGGTGGAGCATTATGACCGACGCACCGCCATCCGCTACCTGACATCCGGTGATGTGGTGCTGTTCTCGGCGGGCACCGGCAATCCCTTCTTTACCACGGATTCCGCTGCCTGCCTGCGCGGTATCGAGATCGATGCCGATGTCGTGGTCAAGGCCACCAAGGTGGACGGCGTCTACGACAAGGATCCGGTCCAGCACACTGACGCGGTCAAGTACGAGCAGCTTTCCTATGACGATGCGCTCGACCAGAAGCTCGGCGTCATGGATTTGACCGCCATCTGCCTGGTGCGGGACCATGACATGCCGGTTCGCGTGTTCAATATGAACAAGCCTGGGGCGCTGCTGAACCTGGTGGTGGGCGGCAGGGAAGGCACGCTGATTGACAGAGGGTGAAATCGTGATTGACGACATCAAGAAGGATGCGGAAAGCCGCATGAAGAAGAGCCTCGAGGCGCTTCACAACAACTTCAACAAGATCCGCACCGGACGCGCTCATCCGAGCATCCTGGATGCGGTGACCGTGGAGTATTACGGCAGTCAGATGCCGATCAACCAGGTGGCCTCGGTCAACGTCGAGGATGCCCGGACCCTGACCGTGGTGCCCTGGGAGCAGAGCATGGTGCCCAAGGTGGAAAAGGCCATCATGACCGCCGAGCTGGGTCTCAACCCCGCCAGTGCCGGCAATGTCATCCGGGTGCCGATGCCGATGCTTACCGAGGAGACTCGCAAGGGCTACATCAAGCAGGCGCGTCAGGAAGCCGAGAATACTCGGGTGGCGGTGCGTAACGTGCGTCGCGACGCCAACCACGAGATCAAGACGCTGCTCAAGGACAAGGACATCACCGAGGACGACCAGCGCCAGGGTGAGGACGAGATCCAGAAGCTCACCGACAAGATCGTCGGCGAGATCGACAAGGCTCTGGAGTCCAAGGAGCACGACCTGATGCAGGTCTGAGGGCGAGGCGGTGCCCCGCGAGGGCGCCGCCCCCCGAAACCTGCACGCCTGTGTTCCATTCGCCATGCGAGACATCATGACGTCACCGCAGTCCCTTCACCTGCCGCCCTCCGGGGACGCCCCCCTTCCGCGCCACGTGGCCATCATCATGGACGGCAACAACCGCTGGGCCAAGGCGCATGGCCTGTCCGGCGTGCGGGGCCATCACGCCGGCGTCGAGGCCGTGCGAGCGGTCATTCGCCGGGCCGCCGAGCGCGGCATCGGCACCCTGACGCTCTTCGCCTTTTCCAGCGAGAACTGGAAGCGCCCGGCCGCCGAGGTTCACGCTCTGATGGAGCTGTTCCTGATGGCGCTCAAACGCGAGGTAAAGAAGCTCCACGAGCATGACATCCGCCTGTCGGTCGTCGGGGAGCGCGAGGGGTTCTCCTCGACGATCCAGAAGCACATCGAAGCGGCGGAATCCCTGACCGCCGGCAATACCGGCCTGCACCTGGTGATCGCCGCCAACTATGGCGGCCGCTGGGATATCGCCCAGGCCGCCCGCCGGCTCGGCGAACGCGTCGGCGCAGGTGAACTGGACCCGGCCAGCATCGATGAGCGGGCCGTGCAGTCCGAGCTGTGCCTCGGCGACGCTCCACCGGTGGACCTGTGTATTCGCACCAGTGGCGAGTGTCGTATCTCCAACTTTCTGCTGTGGCAGATGGCCTACGCCGAGCTCTATTTCACACCGGTGCTGTGGCCGGATTTCGGTGCCGAGGCCTTCGATGAGGCCCTGGTGGATTTTGCCGGTCGCCAGCGGCGCTTCGGCATGACCGACGAGCAGGTCGAGGCGCACGGTGCTTAAGCAACGCATCATCACCGCCGCCTGGCTGGCACCGCTGACCCTGCTCGGGCTGTTCGGCCTCGAGGGCACTCCCTTTGCGCTGTTCACGGCAGTTGTCGTGCTGCTGGCCGGGTGGGAGTGGACCCGGCTGGCCGGCCTGGAATCACCGCGCTGTCGCGGGCTGGCAGTCGCCGCCCTCGGGGGCGCCATGCTGCTGCTCGGCCTGGCGGGTTCGACCCAGGCGATCTGGCCGCTGTATCTGGGCGCCCTGGGGTGGCTGCTCAACCTCTACTGGGTGACGGGTTATCCGGCACGCTCGGTGCAGTGGCATTCCACCGGCGCGCGGCTGGCCATGGGCGCCTGGGTGCTCCTGCCGACCTGGGTGGGGTTCAGCGTGCTGCGCGAGAGCGGGGCGGTCTGGTTGTTGTTCGTGCTGCTCCTGGTCTGGGGCGCCGATATCGGCGCCTATTTCGTCGGTCGGGCGCTGGGGCGGCGCAAGCTGGCACCGAGCGTCAGTCCCGGCAAGTCCTGGGAAGGCGTGGCCGGTGGCGTGCTGGTCAGTGCGCTGCTGGCGGTGCTGTTCGCCGCCTGGCAGGGGTTGGGCGTGATCGGCGGCCTGGTCCTGCTCGCCGTGACGATCGTCGTGACGCTGGCCTCGGTGCTCGGCGATCTGCTGGAAAGCATGCTCAAGCGCCATCGGGGCCTGAAAGATTCCAGTCAGTTGCTGCCCGGCCATGGCGGTATCCTGGACCGCATCGATAGCCTGACCGCGGCCGTCCCCTTGTTCGCCCTGCTGCACCTGGGAGTCTCTTGACCATGCCCACCACTCCGACGCTTGACGTGACCGTGCTGGGGGCGACCGGTTCCATCGGCACCAGCACCCTCGATGTCATCGCGCGTCACCCGAGCCGTTATCGGGTCCATGCCCTGTCGGCGAATCGTGCCCGGCAGCGTCTGCTGGCGCAGTGCCGGACGCATCGGCCGAGAGTGGCCGTGCTGGAGCGCGAGGAGGATGCCGCCTGGCTGCGCGAGCAACTCGTCGACGCGGGACTGGATACCGAGGTCCGGGCCGGCGCCGAGGCGCTGATCGAGATCAGCGAGGCGCGCGAGGTCGATGTGGTGATGGCGGCCATCGTCGGTGCCGCCGGCCTGCTGCCGACCCTGGCGGCGGTGCGGGCCGGCAAGCGCGTGCTGCTGGCCAACAAGGAAGCCCTGGTGATGTCCGGGGGGCTGTTCATGGAGGCGGTGACGCGCTCCGGCGCCACCCTGCTGCCCATCGATTCTGAACATAACGCCATTTATCAGTGTCTACCCACCGAGCATCGTGGGGGGTTGGCACGACACGGCGTCACGCAGCTGCTGCTGACGGCATCCGGCGGACCCTTCCGGGGCTGGGAGGCGTCGCGGCTGGCGGAGGTGACGCCGGAACAGGCCTGCGCCCATCCCAATTGGTCGATGGGGCGCAAGATTTCGGTCGACAGCGCCAGCCTGATGAACAAGGGACTCGAGTTGATCGAGGCCTGCTGGCTGTTCGATGCCCGTCCTGATCAGATTCAGGTGGTCGTGCATCCGCAGAGCGTGATTCACTCCATGGCCGCCTACAACGACGGCTCGGTGATCGCCCAGTTGGGCAATCCCGACATGCGCACGCCGATCGCCCACGGGCTGGCCTGGCCGGAACGCATCGAGTCAGGCGTGCAGGCGCTGGACCTGTTCGAAGTGGCGCGGCTGGATTTCGAGCGCCCGGATGAGTCGGCCTTTCCCTGCCTGCGCCTGGCGCGTGAGGCCATCACCGCCGGCGGAACGGCGCCGGCGGTGCTCAATGCTGCCAACGAGGTGGCCGTCGAGGCCTTTCTCGAAGGGCGGCTGGGGTTTGCCGGGATCGGCGAGCTGGTGGAGCGGGTGCGCGATGCCTGTCCGGTGGAGTCGGCCGATGAGCTCGGAGGCATCCTCGAAGCCGACGATCGGGCACGTCACGAGGCGCGGGCAAGGCTAGAGCGCCGATGAGCCGGTTCGACCGCTCGACGATTCAGTCGGCGCGTCTTGCGCTCGTAAGCAACGAGTGCCTGGGTTGCCAAGTTAACAGGAGACTGCCGTGGGCCTGATCCAGAACGTGCTGGCCGTGATCGTGGTGCTCGGCCTGCTGATCACTTTCCATGAGTTCGGCCACTTCTGGGTCGCGCGCCGTTGTGGCGTCAAGGTCCTGCGTTTCTCGGTGGGCTTCGGCAAACCGCTGTGGTCGCGCTGCGACCGTCATGGCACCGAGTTCGCCGTGGCGGCGATTCCCCTGGGCGGCTATGTCAAGATGCTCGACGAGCGCGAGGGGCCGGTACCGCCCGAGGAACGCCATCGCGCCTTCAACCACAAGAACGTCTGGCAGCGTATCGCCATCGTCGCCGCCGGGCCGTTGGCCAATTTCCTGCTGGCGCTGGTGGCCTACTGGGCACTGTTCGTCGCCGGAACCTCGACAGTGGTACCGATGATCGGCGAAGTGACGCCAGGCTCGCCGGCCGCCGAGGGCGGCCTCGCTGCCGGGCAGGAGATCACGGCGGTCGAGGGCAAGGCGGTGCGTTCCTGGGAGGAGGTCAACCTCGAACTGGTCTCCGCCATCGGGGTCAGTGGCGAGTTGAGCGTTGCCGCGCGCGATGAGGGTGACAGTGTCGCGCGCGAACATCGCCTGCCCGTACAGAACTGGCTGGTGCGCCAGGATCCGCCCCGCCCGCTGGCGACCCTGGGGGTCACGCCCTGGCGCCCCGAGGTGCCGGCGGTGATCGATCGCGTCGCCGAGGGCGAACCGGCCGCATCAGCCGGGCTCGAGAGCGGCGACAGGGTCCTGGCGGTGGATGGCCAGCCGGTGAAGGACTGGTCGCACTTCGTCGAGGAAGTGCAGGCCCGCCCGGGCGAGCGCATCGACATCGAGGTGGAGCGCAACGGCGAGACCCTGACCCTGCCGCTGACGCCGCGTGCCCGGGATCGCGAGGATGGCGCCAGTGTCGGCTATATCGGCGCCGGCGTGGCGCCGGTGGCCTGGCCCGAGGAATATCGGCGCGAGATCCGTTACGGTCCTCTGGCGGCATTGGGGCAGGCCGCGAGTCGTACCGGCGACATGACGCTGCTGACCTTCGATGCCGTCCGCAAGATGCTGGTGGGACTCATCTCTCCCTCCAATCTTTCCGGTCCCATCACCATCGCACGTATCGCCGGTGACTCGGCGCGTTCGGGATTGGAGAGTTTCGTCAGTTTCCTGGCCTACCTGTCGATCAGCCTGGGGGTGCTCAACCTGCTGCCCATCCCGGTGCTCGACGGTGGGCATCTGCTCTATTACGTCGTCGAGGTGGTACGTGGCCGACCGGTCTCCGAGCACGCCCAGGCCATTGGCCTGAGAATCGGGCTGGCACTGGTCGGAACCCTGATGTTGATGGCGCTGTATTTCGACCTGATGCGGCTCTGGTAAAACCGCACTGCGGCTTGTCAGTTGCCCGTACAAATGTATAAGGTGCCTGTCTGGACAGGTAGGCAGATCAACGCGAGCGAATGACTGCATGAAGATCAAGACCATCGGAATGGCGGCGCTGCTGCTTGCCGGTGCCAATACGGCACAGGCCGAATCCTTCGAAGTTTCCGACATCCGGGTGGAAGGCCTGCAGCGGGTCTCGGCCGCCTCGGTGTTCAATGCCTTTCCTGTCAGTGCCCCGGAACGGGTCGATGACCATGAACTGGCATCGGCGGCACGCGAACTGTTCGCGACCGGGCTCTTCGATGACATTCACCTGGCGCGCGAAGGCGATGTGCTGATCATCCAGGTGGAGGAACGGCCGACGATCTCCCGGCTCAACATCGAGGGTAACAAGCAGATTCAGGATGAGGACCTGCGCAATGGATTGAGCCAGGCCGGCCTGGTCGAGGGGCAGGTCCTGCAGCTTTCCACGCTCGAGGAAATCCAGCGTGAACTGGCCGGGCTCTACCAGTCCCAGGGGCGCTACAACGCGACCATCGATGCAGAGGTCGAGCAGGTCGGCGCGGGCCAGGTGCAGGTCAATATCAACATCGATGAAGGCGATGTCACCAAGATCCGCGAGATCAACATCGTCGGCAATGAAGCCTTCGACGACGAGACGCTGCGCGATGTCTTCGAGCTCGAGGACCGGCCCGGCTGGTTCTTCGGCTGGTTCACCAACGACTCCTATTCCCGCGAGGCCTTGTCCGGAGACCTGGAGCGCCTGCGTTCCTTCTATATGGATCGCGGCTATGTCAACTTCGACATCGATTCGACCCAGGTATCCGTGGCGCCGGACAAGTCGCGGATCTTCATCACCATCAACGTCAACGAAGGCGAACGCTATCGCCTGGGCGACATTCGCTTTGCCGGCGATTTGCGCATTCCCGAGGGCGAAGCGCGGGATCTGCTCCAGGTGCACAGCGGCGATATCTTCTCGCGCAGCGACGTCATCGCTACCTCCGAGGCGCTTCGTTCGCGCCTGGGGGCCGAGGGGTTTGCCTTCGCCAATGTCGACGGTATCCCCGAGGTTCGCAATGACGGCGAGACGGTGGACCTGACCTTCCAGGTGGAACCGGGGCGCCGCGCCTATGTGCGCCGTATCGAGTTCGTCGGCAACACCACGACTCAGGACGAGGTGCTGCGTCGGGAAATGATTCAGATGGAGGGGGCGCCGGCCTCCACCGAGTCGATCAGCCAATCCCGTCAGCGTCTGGAGCGCCTGGGCTTCTTCAAGCAGGTCGAGGTGCAGACCGAGCCGGTGCCGGAAGCCAATGACCAGCTCGATGTCACCTACAAGGTCGAGGAACAGCCTTCCGGCTCGATATCGGCGAGTCTCGGTTTCTCCCAGAGTGCCGGGGTGATCTACGGTGCTTCGCTGTCGCAGAACAATTTCCTGGGGACCGGCAACCGCGTGAATATCGGTGCCCAGAAAAGTGACACCTATACCAATGTCAATCTCGGCTTCACCGATCCCTACTGGACCCTCGACGGCATCTCGCGCGGCTATAACCTGTACTACCGCAAGACCGATTACGAAGATTCCGACATCTCGACCTACTCGACGGATGCTCTGGGGGCCGGCATCAACTTCGGCTACCCGATCAACGAATTGACCCGCCTGAACTTCGGCGCCACTGTCGAGGACCTTACGGTCAATACCTATCGGGACACGCCTTCCGAGATCCAGCGTTATGTCGAGGACCAGGGCGACCATGCCCAGGCGCTGAAGCTCACCGCCAGCTGGACGCGCAACAACCTCAACCGGGGCATCATGCCTACCGCGGGCAACTATCAACGCCTGTCTCTGGAAACGACGGCACCGGGCAGCGATGCCGAGTACTACAAGGCGCGCGCCCAGGCCCGTCACTTCTTCCCGATGAACGAGGAAGAGACCTGGTCGCTCAAGTTCCGCGGCGAGGTCGGTTACGCCGATACCCTGGGGGGCGATGACCCCTATCCGTTCTACGAGAATTACCTGGCCGGTGGCCTCGGCTCGGTGCGTGGTTTCACCACCAATACCCTGGGTACCGCCACCACGGCCCGCAACAGTGGCGACGACAAGACGCTCGGCGGCAACGTGCTGGTCGAGGGCAGCGCCGAGCTCATCTTCCCCATGCCCTTCGTCGAGGATAAGCGTTCGGTGCAGCCTTCGGTCTTCATCGATGCCGGCAATACCTTCCTCACCGAATGCTATCCGGTGCTCGATGGCGACAATTCCAAATGCAGTTCCGGTGTCGATCTGGGCGAGCTGCGCTACAGCGCCGGCGTCGGGGTTTCCTGGCTGACCCCGGTGGGGCCGTTGACCTTCAGCGTCGCCGAGCCGCTCAACGACAAGAGTGGCGACGATACCCAGTTCTTCCAGTTCTCGCTGGGGCAGACCTTCTGATCCCGGGACACGGCACAAGGAGTCGATGACATGCGCAAGTTGACCGCTGCTCTGTGTCTCGGGCTGATGGGGGCCCTTGGCGGCCCCCTTCAGGCCCAGGCCGCCGAGGTCGCCACGCTCGACTGGCAGAAGGCCTTGCTCGAGACCGATGCCGCCCAGCGTTCGATGAACCAGTTCCGCAACCGTACTCATGCCAAGCAGCAGGAGGCCGAGTCGTTGGGACGCTCTCTGCAGTCGATGCAGCAGCGCTTCCAGGACGGCGGGCAGCCGAGCCAGGCGGAACAACAGGAGTTCCAGACCAAGCGGCAGCGCTTCGAGCAACTGCGTCGGGAGATTCTCCAGGCTCGCCAGGAGGCGGAACAGCGCTTCCTGCAGGATGCCGAGCCCAAGCTCGATCAGGCCGTGCAGCGGGTCATCGATCGTCATGACGTCCAAGTGCTGGTGACTCCACAGGGGGTGGTGCACGCCGAGGGTGACCTCCCTGACCTGACCGGTGAGGTGACCGCGATTCTCAACTCGCTCAATTGACCGGGCTCAGCCTTCCAGAACCGGAATTCCATGAACCAAGACGCCCACTCCCTGACACTTGCCGAAATCGCCACGCGCCTGGGAGCCGAGCTCCGGGGCGACGGTGCGCAGCGGGTGAGTGGCCTGGCCACGCTGCGTGATGCCGGGCCGGAGCACATCACTTTTCTGGCCAATCGGGCCTACCTCAAGGATCTGGCGGACACCCGGGCCGCCGCCGTGCTGCTGCATCCGAGTCATGCGCAGACCTGCCCGGTGGCCAGCCTGACGCTGGCGAACCCCTATCTCGGCTATGCCGAACTGTCTCGCCTGTTCGATCCATTGGCCAACCGCGAATCGGCCGGGGTACACCTCTCGGCGGTGGTCGCCGAAGACGCCCAACTGGGCGAAGGGGTGAGCGTTGGCCCCCAGGCGGTCATCGAGTCCGGCGTGATCCTCGACGACGGGGTGATCATCGGGCCGGGATGCGTGGTCGGCGCCGACACCCGGATCGGGGCTAACTCCCGGCTGCATGCCAATGTCACCCTCTACCATGGTGTGGTCATCGGCGCTCGGGCCATCCTGCACAGTGGCTGCGTGATCGGAGGCGATGGCTTCGGCTTCGCCCACGATGGCAAGGGCTGGCACAAGATCGCCCAGCTGGGCGGGGTGGTGCTGGGTGACGATGTCGAGGTCGGCAGCTGTTCGAGCATCGATCGCGGCGCTCTCGGGGACACGCTGATCGGCGATGACGTCAAGATCGACAGTCAGGTGCAGATTGCGCACAACGTGCAGATCGGCGAGCACAGTGCTCTGGCGGGTTGTGTCGGTATCGCCGGCTCCACGCGCGTCGGACGCCACTGCATGCTGGGCGGCGGCGTGGGGCTGTCGGGCCACCTGACGATCTGCGATGGCGTCCAGGTCACTGGCATGAGTCTGGTCACCAACTCCATCCATGAACCGGGTATCTACTCTTCGGGCACCGGTGCCATGGACAACGCCCAATGGCGGCGCAACGCGGTGCGCTTCAAGCAACTGGACGACATCGCGCGTCGCCTGAGTCGCCTGGAAAAAGCCGAGCGCGGCGCTTGAGGCCGCGCCGAGGGGCGGTATAATCCCCGCCCTCCCGTCGGCCAGGAGCCGATGGTCATGCCCGTCGCGTGGGGCGGGCCACCTGTCATGTCAGAGGTCGCTACGATGGTAATGGACATCAATGAAATTCGTGAATATCTGCCCCACCGCTACCCGTTTCTGCTGGTGGACAGGGTGACGGAAATTGCCCTCGGCGAATCCATCGTTGCCTACAAGAATGTCAGTATCAATGAGCCGTTCTTCAACGGCCACTTTCCCCATCATCCGATCATGCCGGGCGTGCTGGTGATCGAGGCATTGGCGCAGGCGTGCGGTATCCTCGGGTTCAAGACCGTCAACAAGCTGCCCGCCGATGGGTACGTCTATTATCTGGTAGGTAGTGACA
Organism: Halomonas elongata DSM 2581; assembly: GCF_000196875.2. Taxonomy (NCBI): domain Bacteria; kingdom Pseudomonadati; phylum Pseudomonadota; class Gammaproteobacteria; order Oceanospirillales; family Halomonadaceae; genus Halomonas; species Halomonas elongata. Next base: position 3,284,396 of record NC_014532.2, on the reverse strand, counting down.
ATGTCCGCTTCAAGCGCCCGGTGATGCCCGGCGACCAACTGCGCCTGGAAGCGCTGGTGGAGCGCGAGAAGCGGGGTATCTGGAAATTTGCCTGCAAGGCCACCGTGGACGGCGACGTGGCCTGCGAGGCCGAGATCATCTGTGCCGAGAGGAAGGTCGCTTGATTCATCCCACCGCCATCGTCGATCCCGGAGCGTGCCTGGCCGATGACGTCGAGGTCGGGCCCTTCACGGTGATCGGCCCGGATGTCGAGATCGGCGCCGGTTCCCGCATCGGGCCCCATGTCGTGATCAAGGGCCCGACGAGACTCGGCGAGCGCACGCGCATCTTTCAATTCGCCTCGGTCGGCGAGGATTGCCAGGACAAGAAATATGCAGGCGAGCCGACCCGCCTGGTGATGGGCGATGACAATGTGGTGCGCGAAGGCGTGACCCTGCATCGCGGCACCATTCAGGATCGAGCCGAGACGACCATCGGCTCGCGCAACCTGTTCATGGCCTATGCGCACGTCGGTCATGACTGCATGATCGGCGACGACTGCATCCTGGCCAACCAGGTGACCCTGGCAGGGCACGTGACGCTGGGTGATTTCTCGATTCTCGGCGGCCTGTCGGCCGTGCACCAGTTCTGTCATTTCGGCGAGCATGCCATGGCGGGAGGCGGTTCGATTATCACCAAGGACACCCCGGCCTATGTGATGATCAATGGCAACCCCGCCCAGGTGCATGGCCTCAATTTGATCGGGTTGCGGCGCCGCGGCTTCAGCAACGAGGCGCTCAAGGCCCTGGGCGATGCCTATCGCCTGGTCTACCGTCAGGGGCTGACCGTCGAGCAGGCGCTGAGCACCATACGCTCGCGCTACTCGCTGCCGGAGACCGAGACCTTCGTGGCCTCCATCGAGGAATCGTCCCGGGGCATCATTCGCTGAGCGAGGCGGTGCCATGGGCATGCAACGCATCTATGTGGTTGCCGGCGAACTGTCCGGCGACATTCTCGGAGCCGGGCTGGTCCGTGAGCTAAAGGCGCGCCATCCCGGGGTGGAATTCCGGGGTATCGGCGGGCCGCGCATGATCGCCGAGGGTGTCGACAGCCGCTTCCCGCTGGAGACGCTGTCCGTGATGGGGCTGGTCGAGGTGATCAAGCACCTGCCCAGGCTCGTGGGCGTCCGCCGCGCCCTTCGTCGCGACGCCCTCGAATGGCAGCCGGACATCATGATCGGCATCGATGCGCCCGACTTCAATCTGGGGCTGGAGCGCCAACTGCGGGACGCCGGCCTGACCACCGCGCATTATGTCAGTCCCTCCGTCTGGGCCTGGCGCCAGGGGCGGGTCAAGGGCATCGCGCGTGCCGTGGACGCCATGCTGACCTTCCTGCCCTTCGAGGCTGCCTTCTATGCCCGCCACCGGGTGCCGGTGGCCTATGTCGGGCATCCCCTGGCCGACGAAATGCCGCTGAGCAACGATCGGCTCGCCGCCCGCGAGTCGCTGGGGCTCCCGGCCCAGGGCGCCATGCTGGCCGTGCTGCCGGGGTCGCGCTCCAATGAGGTGCGTTTCCTGGGGGCGACCTTCCTGGAAGCCGCCGAACGATTGTGCGCCGAGCGCCCGGAACTGAACGTCGTCATTCCCGCCGCCACGCCGGCCCGTCGAGAAGAGCTGGAGGCGCTGCTGGCCGAGCGTGAGGCCCTTCGCGGTCGCGTGACACTGGTCGATGGCCGCTCGCGCGACGCCATGGTGGCCAGCGATTTTGTGCTCTTGACCTCGGGAACCGCGGCGCTGGAGGCGATGCTATGCCATCGCGCCATGCTGGTGGCCTATCGCATGGCGCCCATGACGCACTTCCTGGCCAAGCGCCTGGTCAAGACCGAATGGATCTCGCTGCCCAACCTGATCGCTCGCGAAAGCCTGGTCCCCGAACTGATCCAGGAGGCGGCCAGCGCCGATGCCATCGCCGCTCGGCTGGCAGGGTTCCTCGATGATGACGAGACGCGCCAGGCCCTGGAAAAACGCTTCGCCGCCATGCATGCCGAGCTGCGCCGGGACGCCAGTCGGCGAGCCTGCGACGCCATCGAGGCGCTGGTGGAAGGACGCGCGTTGCCGGCCTCGGTAGCGCCCGAGGGCGACCGTATGGAGGAGATCGGTTCATGAGTGCCAAGGAACTGCCGCCACTGGTCATCGAGTATCAAGGCGAGCGGCTGGCCGGTGTCGACGAGGTCGGTCGCGGCCCCCTGGTGGGGCCGGTGGTGGCGGCGGCAGTGATCCTCGATCCCCGCGATCCCATCGACGGGCTCACCGATTCCAAGAAGCTGTCCGCCAAGCGACGCGAGTCGCTCGATGCCGAGATCCGAGAAAGGGCGCTGGCCTGGTCGGTGGCCGAGGCATCGGCCGATGAAATCGATGCGCTGAACATCTATCACGCCACCCATCTGGCCATGCGGCGCGCCATCGATGCCCTGAATCCCGCCGCCGAGTATCTGTTGGTGGACGGTAACCGACTGCCCGGGCATCATGTGCCGGGGCAGGCGGTGGTCAAGGGCGATGCTCGCCATGCGGCGATTGCCGCCGCCTCGATCCTGGCCAAGGTGGCCCGGGACGCCGGCATGCAGACCCTGGATACCCGGCATCCCGACTATGGCTTCGCCCGGCACAAGGGCTACCCGACCCGCGAGCACCTGGCCGCCCTGGAGCGCCTGGGGCCTCTGCCCGAGCACCGACGTTCCTTTGGCCCAGTGAAACGCCAGCTGGCGCTGTTCTGATTCACCAAGCCCGAGTTCACCATGACCACACCCTTCGTTCATCTGCGCGTTCACAGTGAATTCTCCCTGGTCGACGGCCTGATCCGCCTCAAGCCGCTGATCAAGGCGGCGGTGGAGCAGGGCACGCCGGCGTTGGCGCTGACCGACGAAGCCAACCTCTTCGCCCTGGTCAAGTATTACACCGGCGCCCAGGGAGCCGGTCTCAAGCCGCTCATCGGCAGCGACCTGTGGCTGGCCAACCCCCATGACGAGGAACATCCGTATCGCCTGACGCTGCTGGCGATGGACGCGACCGGCTATCGCAACCTCACCGAACTGATCTCGCGCGGCTGGGTGGAAGGCCAGCGCCAGGGCCGGGCGCTGCTCGAGCGTTCCTGGGTGATGGCCCAGAGCGAGGGACTGATCGCGCTTTCCGGCGGCCGTGAAGGCGACATCGGCCGTCACCTGCTTTCCGATCACCACGCCGAGGCGCGCGCCCTGCTCGACGAATGGAACGCGGCCTTTCCCGGGCGTTACTACCTGGAACTGACGCGCACCGGCCGGGCCCTGGAAGAAGAATGCGTGCACCTCTCGGTGGATCTCGCCGTCGAGACGCAGACACCGGTGGTGGCCACCAATGATGTGCGCTTCCTCGAGCGCGAAGACTTCTGGGCCCACGAGACCCGGGTGGCGATCGGCGAAGGCAAGGCGCTGGATGATCCCAGGCGCGAGCGCCATTACACCGAGGAGCAGTATCTCAAGACGCCCGAGGAAATGGCCGAGCTGTTCTCCGACATTCCCGAGGCGCTCGAGAACAGCGTGATGATCGCGGCGCGCTGCAACGTCGATGTGCGCCTGGGCGAGATCTTCCTGCCCGAATACGGCATTCCCGAGGGCATGACCCAGGAGGAGTTCTTCCGCAAGATCTCCCACGATGGCCTTACCGAACGCCTGGATTTCCTCTATCCGGCCGAACGCTATCCCCGGGACGGCGCCGAATACGCCGAGATCGATGCCCGTTATCGCAAGCGGCTCGACTTCGAGCTCGATATCATCCTGCAGATGGGCTTTCCCGGCTACTTCCTGATCGTGATGGACTTCATCCAGTGGGCCAAGGACAACGATGTCCCGGTCGGGCCCGGGCGGGGCTCCGGTGCCGGCTCACTGGTGGCCTATGCGCAGAAGATCACCGATCTGGACCCCCTCGAGTACGACCTGCTGTTCGAGCGCTTCCTCAACCCCGAGCGTGTCTCGATGCCCGACTTCGACGTCGACTTCTGCATGGAGAAGCGCGACCGGGTGATCGAGTACGTGGCCGAGCGCTATGGGCGCAATGCGGTCTCGCAGATCGTCACCTTCGGCACCATGGCCGCCAAGGCGGTGGTTCGCGACGTTGCCAGGGCCCAGGGCAAGCCCTATTCGCTGGGTGACAAGCTCTCCAAGCTGATCCCCTTCGAGGTCGGCATGACGCTGGGGAAGGCGATCGAGGACGAACCCCAGCTCAAGGAGTTTCTCGAGGCCGACGAGGAAGCCCAGGAAATCTGGGAAATGGCGCTCAAGCTCGAGGGCATCACGCGCGGCACCGGCAAGCACGCCGGCGGCGTGGTGATCGCGCCGACCAAGCTGACCGACTTCTCCCCGCTGTTGTGCGACGAGGACGGCAGCGGGCTGCGGGTCCAGTACGACAAGAACGACATCGAGGACGCCGGCCTGGTCAAGTTCGACTTCCTGGGCCTGCGTACCCTGACCATCATCGACTGGGCGGTGGAGATGGTCGACAAGGTGCGTGCCGCCAGAGGGGAAGAGCCGCTTAACATCGATGCCATCCCGCTCGACGACGTGCCGACCTTTGACATGCTCAAGAAGGCCGAGACCACGGCGGTCTTCCAGCTCGAATCCCGCGGCATGAAGGAGCTGATCAAGCGCCTGCTGCCCGACTCGCTGGAGGACATGATCGCCCTGGTGGCGTTGTTCCGCCCGGGCCCGCTGCAATCGGGCATGGTCGACGACTTCATCAACCGTAAGCACGGTCGGGCCGAGATTTCCTATCCCCACCCGGACTACCAGCACGAACTGCTCAAGCCGGTACTCGAGCCCACCTACGGCATCATCCTCTACCAGGAGCAGGTGATGCAGATCGCCCAGGTGATGGCCGGCTACAGCCTGGGCCAGGCCGATATGCTGCGCCGCGCGATGGGCAAGAAGAAGCCGGAGGAGATGGCCAAGCAGCGCGCCGGCTTCATGGAAGGGTGTGCCGAGAACGGTATCGACAAGGATCTCGCCGGCAACATCTTCGACCTGGTGGAGAAATTCGCCGGCTACGGCTTCAACAAGTCCCACTCGGCGGCCTATGCCCTGGTCTCGTATCAGACGGCCTGGTTGAAGGCGCATTACCCTGGGCCCTTCATGGCGGCGGTTCTGTCCACCGAGATGGACAACCTCGACAAGGTGGTGCCGCTGATCGAGGAGTGCCGGTCGCTCGGGCTCACCGTGACTCCGCCGAACGTCAATGTCGGTGGCTACAAGTTCACCGTCGACGCCGAGGGCCGGGTGATCTATGGCCTGGGAGCGATCCGCGGCGTGGGCGAAGGGCCCATCGGGGCCATCGTCGAGGCGCGCGAGGCGGAAGGCGACTTCCGCGATCTGTTCGACTTCTGCCGGCGCGTCGACCCCCAGCGCATGAACAAGCGCACCCTGGAGGCGCTGATTCGCGCCGGCGCTCTGGACAACCTGGGCCCCAGCCGTGCGGTGCTTGCCGCGTCGCTGGATGATGCCCTCAAGGCTGCCGCCCAGAGCCAGACCAACCAGAATCTCGGCATGATGGACATGTTCGGCGAGGCCTTCGCCAATGAGCCGGACGACGATGCCGCCGATGCCTATGCGGATTATCGCCGCGTGCGCGACTGGTCCGACAAGGAACGCCTGGCCGGCGAGAAGGATACCCTCGGGCTCTATCTCACCGGGCACCCGATCGACGAGTACGAGCATGAGCTGTCGCGCTTCGTCTCGACCCGGATCGTCGATCTCAAGCCATCCCGGGAGCCGCAACGGGTAGCCGGCCTGGTGGTGGGGGTGCGCACCATGAAATCCAAGCGCGGCGACACCATGGCCTTCGTGACCCTGGACGATCGCACCGGTCGCATCGAGGCGTCGCTGTTCGGCGAGCTGTTCGATTCCCTGCGCGGTCGTATCGATACCGACCAGGTGTTGATCATCGAAGGCGAGGTCTCCACCGACGACTATTCCGGCGGACTTCGACTGCGCGGCAAGGATGTCACCCTGATGGTCGATGCCCGGACCCGCTATGGCCAGGCCGTGGAACTGTCGCTCGATGGAGCCGCCGTCAACGGTCGACTGGTGGACAGCCTGCGTGACAGCCTCGCCCCATATTGCAATGGTGAAGGGCTGCCGGTGCGGCTGCGCTATCGCAATGCCGAAGCCACCGGTTGGCTGGAACTGGCCGAGCAGTGGCGGGTCCAGCCAACCGACGAACTGCTGATCGCCCTGCGCGAGGTGCAGGGACAGGATGGCGTTCGCCTCAAGTATCGATAACCCGGCTGCGGGCTTGCGGGTCTGTGTATCGTGTACGGGACTCGTCTTGCGTGGGATTGTCAGGGTGCGATAATGCCCGGCATTCGACGATTTTTCCCTCGGTCATCCCGCGGCCGACGAGACAAGGCTAATCCATGAATCCTAACTATCTCGATTTCGAACAGCCCATCGCCGAGCTTCAGGCCAAGATCGAAGAACTGCGCATGGTCGGCAACGACAGCCAGGTCAATCTGAGCGACGAGATCGGCCGGCTCGAGGAGAAGAGCCGCAAGCTCACCGAGTCGATCTTCAAGGACCTGAGCGCCTGGCAGGTCTCTCAGCTGTCCCGCCACCCGCAGCGCCCCTATACCCTGGATTACCTGGAACACGTCTTCACCGACTTCGACGAGCTCCATGGCGATCGTCGCTTTGCCGACGACGCGGCCATCGTCGGCGGTGTGGCACGCCTGGATGACAAGCCGGTCATGGTCATCGGCCATCAGAAAGGCCGCGACGTGCACGAGAAGGTACGCCGCAACTTCGGCATGCCGCGCCCAGAGGGTTACCGCAAGGCATGCCGGCTGATGGAGATGGCCGAACGCTTCCACATGCCGGTGCTGACCTTCATCGACACTCCGGGCGCCTATCCCGGTATCGACGCCGAGGAACGCGGACAGAGTGAGGCCATCGCCTACAACCTGGGCGTGATGTCGCGCCTCAAGACGCCGATCATCTCCACCGTGGTGGGCGAGGGCGGCTCCGGCGGCGCCCTGGCCATCGGCGTCTGCGACGAGCTGGCCATGTTGCAGTATTCCACCTACTCGGTGATCTCGCCCGAGGGTTGCGCCTCCATCCTGTGGAAGAGTGCCGACAAGGCCTCCGAGGCGGCCCAGGCCATGGGCATCACCGCCGAGCGTCTCAAGGAACTGGGCTTCGTCGATACCCTGATCCCCGAGCCCCTGGGCGGCGCCCATCGCCAGCCGTCGGCCACTGCCGAGCGAATCAAGACGGCCCTGCTGGAGAGCCTGGATCGCCTCGAGACCATGGAGACCGATGCGCTGCTGGAGCGGCGGTATGAGCGGTTGATGTCCTACGGCGCCCCTGTTTGATACCGGGCCTGTCCGCACTCGACCAGGCGGCGTTGGTGAAGACCTCAGCCGGCGCGTTGACCCGCATGTAAACTCCGCGGCTTCGGTCTTCGCCGCCTTGCGACCCACGGCGATGCGGGAAGTGCATTGGCCTGTCGGGAACGAGCCTGGCCCTTGATCGTCGCTCGAAGAGGCCGCGGGTTCGCTGGATGGCTGCCATCCTTGAAGGGACGTTCAGCGAGCCCATCCATCGCTTCGTTCCGTCCGAGCGGTTTCCCTGCCCATGAGCGCCGAGCCTTCTGCCCTGCAAGCCCTGATCGACGATGCCCTGGCGGCGACGCCGCCGGGGCGTGCGGTCTGGGTGGCGCTGTCCGGCGGGCTCGATTCTTCCCTTCTGTTGACGCTGGCGGTGGAGGCGAGTCGACGCCATCCGCGGCCGCTGCGTGCCTTGCACATTCATCATGGCCTGCAGGCCGCCGCCGACGACTTCGAGCGCCATTGTCGCGAGCTCTGCGAGCGCCTGGGAGTGTCGCTGTGCGTCGAGCGGGTCGATGTCGATGTGTCCGGTGGCCAAGGCCTGGAAGGCGCGGCGCGGCACGCCCGCTATGCGGCCTTTCGGCGCTGCCTGGAGGCGGGCGACACTCTGTGGCTTGCCCAGCATCGCGACGATCAGGCCGAGACCTTTCTGCTGGCGGCGCTGCGCGGTGCCGGTCCGCGTGGCCTGGCCGCCATGCCCGTCGAGCGCGGACAGGCCGGGTTCCGGCTGGCACGCCCCTGGCTCGGGGTGTCCCGTGCGGCCCTGGAGGCCGAGGCGGCGCGCCGGGGGCTCACCTGGGTCGAGGATCCGAGCAACGCCGAGACCGTTCAGGATCGCAACTTCCTTCGCCATCGCGTCATGCCGGCGTTGCAGGCGCGCTGGCCCGGGGCCGGGGCAGCCTTGGCGCGCAGTGCCGAACTGGCCGGCGAGGCCGACGGCCTGCTCGACGAGTTCGCTGCCGAGGATCTGGAAAGGCTGGGGGGCGATCCCGGCCGCCTGGTCGTCGATTCCCTGATGGTCATGTCGGCGGCGCGGCGTCGCCTGCTGATTCGGCATTGCCTGAGCCGCCTGGGGCTGTCGTCCCCGCCGGCCAGGCGGCTGGACAGTCTGCTCGGCCAGCTCGAGGCGCGACACGATGCCGAGGTGCGGATCGTCTGGGAGGGCGCCGAGGCGCGGGTCTGGCGCAAGGCGTTGTATCTGATGGCGACGCCCGTGCCGCTGCCGCCTGCCTGGCGGGCCGAGTGGGACGGGCGGTCGCCGCTGGTGACGCCATTGGGTGAATTCCGCATGGATCTCGTGCGCGCGGATGGCTCGCCTGCGAGCCTTACGTTGGCGCCGCGTCTCGGTGGCGAGCGCTTGCGATTGCCGGGGCGCGGTCGGCGCGATCTCAAGCGCCTGCTGCAGGAACTGGACGTGCCGCCCTGGCAGCGCGACCGGTCATGGGTGGCCTGGTATGGCGAGACTGTGGTGGCGCTGGGAGGCCCGGAAGGGTGGCTGGCGCTCGCCGAGGGCTGGCGAGCGCCCTGAGTTCAGCGCAATGCCAGTTCCAGGCCGGCGGCTTGCTGGTAGGCGATTTCCTGTTCGAGGTCGGCCAGCAGCAGGTTGGGGTCGTCGCTCTCGTCGCAGTGCAGTTCCAGCGCTTCGCCCGAGGCGCGCAACTCGGGCAGGGCGGGCGGCTGCTCGGGGCGCGAGTGGTTGAGCAGCACCGCCAGGCGCAGCAGGCGGGCCAGGCGTCCATGGGAAACCCGTTCGGAGGCGGGCAGGGCCTGCCATTCCTTGATCGGGAACTTGCGCCGGTGGGCACGGACGAGAAACGCGAGCAGGCGCTGCTCGGGCCGCGAGAACCCCGAGAGGTCGGAATGTTCCAGCAGGTAGGCGCCGTGGCGATGGAATTGGCTGTGCGAGACGGCCAGGCCGATCTCGTGCAGCCGGCTTGCCCAGGCCAGGAAACGTGCCTGGTCGTCGGTCAGTTGCCAGGCGTCGCGTACCTGTTCCAGTAGTCCCAGCGCCGTGGTGGCGACGTTGTCGGCCTGCCGAATATCGACGTCGTAGCGGTGCTGCAGGGCCTCCAGGGTCTTGAAGCGCGGGTCTTCCGGGCTGTTGCGGCCGACCAGATCGTAGAGCACGCCCTCGCGCAGGGCGCCGTCGGCGTAGCGCATTTCCTCCAGGCCGAAGGCTTCGAAGATGGCGACGAGAATCGCCACCCCGGCGGGAAAGACCCGGGCACGGTCGGCCTTGAGCCCATTCAGGGAGATCTTGTCCAGGCGCTTGGTCTTGATCAAGCGCTTGCGCAGGTCGAGCAGGCCTTCGCGGGTGATCACTCCGCCGGGCGACTTGCCGGTGGCGGCGATCACGCTGGCGGCGGCCTTGATGGTGCCACTCGAGCCCACCGGGTCCAGCCAGCCGACCTTCTGGTAGGGCCGACGGATATGGGCGAGTTCGGAGAGCGCGGCCAGTTCGGCGCGACGCATGCGTTTCTCGCTGAGTTCGCCATTGCTGAAAAAGCGTCGGGTGAAGGTCACGCACCCCATGCTGAGGCTTTCCAGCGCCTGCGGCTCGAAATGCTCGCCGATGATGAGCTCGGTGGAGCCGCCCCCGATGTCGACGATCAGGCGGCGTCCGTCCTCGGCCAGGGCATGTGCCGCGCCGAGGTAGATGAGACGCGCTTCCTCGCGGCCGGCGATGACCTCGATGCGGGTGTTCAGCAAGGCTTCGGCCCGCTCGATGAACTCCTGGCTGTTGTCGGCGCTGCGCAGGGCGTTGGTGCCGACCACGCGCAGGTCGTGCGGCGTGATGTCTTCCAGGAAGGGCGCGAAGCGCGCCAGGCAGTCGAGGGCGCGGGTCATGGCGGCCTCGTCGAGCAGGCCATCGTCGCCGACTCCATCGGCCAACTGGACCTTTTCTCCCTGGCGGGCGACCACCTGCAGCCGGTCGTGCTGATAGTTGGCCACCAACAGGTGGAAGCTGTTGGAGCCGAGATCGATGGCGGCGAGGCGCCGCGGCTCGCCGGGCGTGGGGGCTGCCTTGTCGTCGGGGGCAGTGTCCGGGCTGTCCTTGAGCGCTGTCATGGCGGGTCCTTCAGGTTGACTGGTCAAAGGTTGCGGGTCCCTCCTGAGCTTGTCAATCGCCACGCGCGAGGGCTTGCGTTTCATCGTGGCGTTGACTAGTATCGGGGCGTTCGCCTGTTCCGAATGCTTTCCGACCGCTCAACGGCGACGGCGCCGCGGTCAAACTCCAAGTCGTCAGATAGCCCACTGCATCAGCTCGTGATTCTGGCCTTCGGCCCGGAACCGCTGATTCAGGCGAAACTAACCTGCTCCCTCGATATACGCTCATGGTAGACATCCCCATACTCGGTGGTTGTCCATTCATGGCCATAGGATTCACGCAAACGAGAGCAGCCTGCTCCGGGCTCTGAACGCATCCAACTATGGCGTTTCCGTCTCGCCTCCTGTCCATCGCGGCGCATACCGCCCGGCTTTCAAGAGCAACGTCTGAACACACCGATGAATCTTACCGAACTCAAGCAAAAGCCCGTGCCGGAACTTCTGGAGATTGCCCGAGACATGGGCATCGACAATCTGGCGCGCTCCCGTAAGCAGGACATCATTTTTGCCATTCTCAAGAAGCACGCCAAGAGTGGCGAGGCCATCTACGGGGATGGTGTGCTGGAGATCCTGCAGGACGGATTCGGCTTCCTGCGTAGCGCCGACAGTTCCTATCTGGCCGGCCCCGATGATATCTACGTCTCGCCTTCCCAGATTCGGCGTTTCAATCTGCGCAAGGGCGACTCCATTTCCGGCAAGATTCGTCCGCCCAAGGAAGGGGAGCGTTACTTTGCGCTGTTGAAGGTCAGCCAGATCAACTTCGACAAGCCGGAGAATGCCAAGCACAAGATCCTCTTCGAGAACCTCACGCCGCTGTTCCCCCAGGAACGGTTGCGCATGGAGATCGGCAACGGCTCCACCGAGGATCTGACGGCACGCATCATCGACCTGGTCTCGCCCATCGGCAAGGGGCAGCGTGGCCTGCTGGTGTCGCCGCCCAAGGCGGGCAAGACCTTGATGCTGCAGAACATTGCCACGTCGATCACCCGCAACAATCCCGAGTGCCACCTGATCGTGCTGCTGATCGACGAGCGGCCCGAGGAGGTCACCGAAATGTCGCGCACGGTGCGTGGCGAAGTGGTGGCCTCGACCTTCGACGAGCCGCCGGCACGTCACGTCCAGGTCGCCGAGATGGTCATCGAGAAGGCCAAGCGGCTGGTCGAGCACAAGCGCGACGTGGTCGTCCTGCTCGATTCCATCACGCGCCTGGCCCGGGCCTACAACACCGTGGTGCCGTCTTCCGGCAAGGTGTTGACCGGTGGTGTCGATGCCCACGCCCTGGAGAAGCCCAAGCGTTTCTTCGGCGCGGCGCGTAACATCGAGGAGGGCGGCAGTCTGACCATCATCGCCACGGCGCTGGTCGATACCGGCTCCAAGATGGACGAGGTGATCTTCGAGGAGTTCAAGGGCACCGGCAACATGGAGGCCCACCTGGACCGCAAGCTTGCCGAGAAGCGTGTCTATCCGGCGCTCAATATCCGTCGCTCCGGCACGCGCCGCGAGGATCTCATTGCCTCCGAGGATGAAATGCAGCGCATGTGGATCCTGCGCAAGCTGCTCAATCCCATGGAAGACGTGGCGGCCACCGAGTTCCTGATCGATCGCCTGAAGGATACCAAGACTAACCTGGAATTCTTCGAGGCCATGAAACGGCGTTGATTCTGGCCTGCCGCGCTCGACGATACGGTATTGAAAGCCTTATCGTGCGAGCGGCGCTAGCCTGGAGCTGGCAAGGCCGGGCGCAGTAAGGAGGGGCGGCATGATATGCTGCCCTTCTTGCTTTTTGTCGTTCAGGAAACGGGAAGGCCGCATGAAGTACAAGGACCTGCGCGAATTTATCGCGGCCCTGGAGCAGCAGGGTGAACTGCAGCGCGTGACCGCCGAGGTGGATCCCTATCTGGAGGTCACGGAAATCTGTGACCGCACCCTGCGTGCCGGCGGCCCGGCCCTGTTGTTCGAGAACGTCAAGGGGCACGACATGCCGCTGCTCGGCAACCTGTTCGGCACGCCGAAGCGGGTGGCCATGGGCATGGGGCAGGAGTCGGTGGCAGCGCTTGGCGAGGTGGGCGAGCTGCTGGCCTTCCTCAAGGAACCCGAGCCGCCCAAGGGCTTCCGCGATGCCCTGGACAAGCTGCCGGTCTTCAAGCAGGTCATGCGCATGGGGCCCAAGACGGTACGCAAGGCGCCGGTGCAGGAGCTGGTCTATGAAGGCGACGAGGTCGATCTCGATCGTCTGCCCATCCAGCACTGCTGGCCAGGCGATGCCGCGCCGCTGATCACCTGGCCCCTGGTGGTGACCCGAGGGCCGCACAAGTCCCGCCAGAATCTGGGCATCTATCGCCAGCAGAAGCTTTCGCGCAACCGCCTGATCATGCGCTGGCTGTCCCACCGGGGCGGTGCGCTGGACTATCAGGAATGGTGCGAGACGCATCCCGGTGAACCCTTTCCGGTGGCGGTGGCGCTGGGCGCCGATCCGGCGACCATTCTCGGTGCCGTGACGCCGGTGCCCGATACGCTGTCCGAGTACGCCTTTGCCGGCCTGCTGCGCGGCTCGCGCACCGAACTGGTCAAGTGCGGCCATTCCGATCTCGAGGTGCCCGCCTCGGCGGAGATCATCCTCGAGGGCGTCATCCACCCCGGCGACACGGCGCCTGAAGGTCCCTACGGCGATCATACCGGCTACTACAACGAGGTGGAGGAGTTCCCGGTCTTTACCGTGACGCGCATGACCATGCGCAAGGGGACGATCTATCACTCCACCTATACCGGACGTCCCCCCGACGAGCCGGCGGTGCTCGGGCTGGCGCTCAACGAGGTGTTCGTGCCCATCCTGCGCAAGCAGTTCCCCGAGATCGTCGACTTCTATCTGCCGCCCGAGGGGTGTTCCTACCGCATGGCGGTGGTAACCATGAAGAAGCAGTACCCGGGCCATGCCAAGCGGGTGATGATGGGCGTATGGAGCTTCCTGCGTCAGTTCATGTACACCAAGTTCGTGGTCGTGCTCGACGACGATGTGGACGCCCGGGACTGGAAGGACGTCATCTGGGCCATCACCACGCGCATGGATCCGGCCCGGGACACCGTGATGGTCGAGAACACGCCCATCGACTATCTGGACTTCGCCTCCCCGGTGGCGGGCCTCGGTTCCAAGATGGGGCTGGATGCCACCAGCAAGTGGCCGGGCGAGACCGAGCGCGAGTGGGGGCGACCCATCGTCATGGATGAGGCCGTGAAGTCCAGGGTCAGCGAGCGCTGGGCGGAATTCGGCATCGAACTTTCCGACACCGACAAGAGGCATGCATGACAGCCAGGACCCTGACCTGCCGGGTGATCGAGGTCGAAGACCTCACGCCCGACGTCTTCCGCGTTTACCTGGAAGGGCGCACCGAGGCCGTGGCTCACGCCGCCGGGCAGTATCTCGAAATCGATATCGGCGACGGCGAGTGGGTGCCGTTCTCCATTGCCAATGCCCATGGCGGGGATGGCCGCATCGAGCTGCATATTCAGCATTGGCCGGAACGCAGCAACTCCGCCAGGTTGCGTGAACTGCTGGTCGAGGCTCAGCATCTGACGCTGCGCCTGCCCGGCGGCGATTGCGTTCTCGACCCCGACAGCCGGCGTCCGTTGCTGCTGGTCGCCGCCGGCACCGGGTTCGCGCAGATGAAGGCCATCGTGGAAGAGGCCCTGGCCGAGGATCACGAGCGTCATGTCGAGCTGTGGTGGGCCGCCAAGGAGCGGCGCGATTTCTATCTGGAACGTTTGCCCCGGGAATGGACCGAGCAGCATCCCAATGTCCACTTCCATGGGGTCAGCGAAGCCGGCGTGGCGGAGGACTTCGATGCCGAACGAGTGAGCGGCCATCACGGACGCGTGGACGAGGTGCTGGCACGGCAGTTGTCCGATGTCTCCGCCCATGATGTCTACCTTTCCGGCTCGCCGGGCATGGTCTACGCCTGTGTCGATGTCCTGGCATCGCTCGGGCTGGTGCCGTCGCGGGTGTTCTCCGATGTCTTTGCCTATGCGCCCAGGAAGCCGCTGGTACCGACCGTGGGGAGCCTGGTCAGGGAGAAGCGGGCATGAGTGCGGCGCCGATCCTGATCACGGGGGGCGCGCAGCGGCTCGGGCGGCATTGCGCCGAACGCTTGTGCGACGACGGACACCCGGTGATCATCACCTACCGTCGCGAACGGCCGGCGCTGGAGGCATTGCGCGCGCGTGGCGTCGTTACCCTGCAGGCCGATTTCGGCGACCAGGCGGGCATTCGCGATTTCATCGTGCGGCTGCGGGAAACCACCTCGTCGCTGCGGGCCATCGTCCACAATGCCAGCGACTGGCTGCCCGACGCCGAGGGCGACGAGGCTGCCGACAATTTCGAGCACCTGTTCCGGGTGCACATGCTGGCGCCCTACTTGATCAACCTCGAGGCACGCGATCTGCTCGAGGCCTGCGGCGAGCCTTTGCGCGACATCGTGCACATGACCGATTACGTGGCGACCCGGGGCTCGCGCAAGCACATTGCCTATGCGGCCTCCAAGGCGGGCCTGGAGAATCTGACGTTGTCCTTCGCCGCCCGTTACGCCCCCTCGATCCAGGTCAACACCATCGCGCCGGCTATGATCATGCTCGGCGAGAATGACGACGAGGCCTACGCCGAGAAGGCCAGGGCCAAGTCGGCGCTGGGCACGATACCCGGCCCCGGGGTGATCTACGAAAGCCTGCGCTACCTGCTCGACAACCGCTATGTGACCGGGACGACCCTGCCGGTGGATGGCGGCCGGCACTTGCGTTGAGAAGGCATTACGCCACCGAACACTTGTCATCGGCGTCGTGACACGGCAGGATGTCGGGAGACCTCAGGAGACGACCATGCACACGAACCGTTGCCCCCGACAGCCACTTCCCGCCCCGCAGGCGGCGTGTGCTCGTGAGCAACGTTTCGAGGGCCGTTGGCCCGGCTACCGCTATTGGTTTAGCGACGGCGTGCCGGCGGTCGTGTCCTGACGCCAATTCAGCGAAGGACACGACCGCGAGGCACGCCCCACCAAGGGTTGCCTCCATCGACGAAACCCCCGGACGGCAACCCCGCCCGGGGGTTTCGCGTTTTGTCCCCATGCTTTCATCGAGGAGAACGACCATGACCGTCAACCATCGCTTTTACGCCGACCGCCGTATCCTGGGACGGGACTATTACGGCTACGGCTGGCGATTTAGCGTTGCGCGGTCGGGCCTGGATGCCACCTCCGACCGTGAGCTTGCCGGTGGCGCGACGACAGCCAATCGATGTTCACGCTCACGGAGTTGAAGCCCATGAATGCCCCCGTTTCCTCGCTTTCCCAACACGCGGCCCTGCCCGCCCGAGACGACGACACTGTCCTGCCCACCCCGGAAGCGCTGCATCGCGACATCTCGCTTGCCGCCCCGCTTGCCGGTCGTATTCGCCAACAGCGCCAGGCCATCCGCGACATCCTCGATGGTCGCGACGATCGCCTGTTGGTGGTCGTCGGCCCCTGTTCGATCCACGACCCCGAGGCCGCTCTCGACTACGCGCGTCGCCTGGCTGAACTGACGCCGCACATCGAGGACCGTATCCTGCCGGTGATGCGGGTCTATGTGGAGAAGCCCCGCACCACCGTGGGCTGGAAGGGCCTGGCCTATGATCCCGACCTGAACGGCGGCGGTGACATGGCCCGGGGACTTTCGCTGTCGCGCCGGCTGATGCGTGACATCGCCGAACTGGGGCTGCCGGTGGCCACCGAGCTATTGCAGCCGATGCTGGCCGCCTACCTGGACGACCTGCTGTCCTGGGTTGCCATCGGGGCACGGACCACGGAGTCCCAGTTGCATCGCGAACTGGCCAGTGGCCTCGAGGCCGTGGTGGGCTTCAAGAATGCCACCAATGGCGATCTCGGGGTTGCCCTGGACGCCATGCACGCCGCACGACATCCCCATCAGCATTTCGCCATGGCGCCGGACGGTCGTCCGGTGGTGCGGGAGACGCCCGGCAATGCCCATACCCATGTGGTGCTGCGCGGCGGACACGGCGAGCCCAACTATCGGGCGCCCCAGGTGGCGGCCAGCCGCCGGGCCCTGGCGGATGCGGGGCTCCCGCCGCGCCTGATGGTGGACTGCAGTCACGCCAATGCGCGCAAGGACCATCGCCGCCAGAGTGAAGTGATGCTCGACGTGCTGGGGCAACGCCTGGCGGGCGACGACGCCCTGATCGGCTTGATGCTCGAGAGCCACCTTCACGAGGGCAAGCAGCCGCTCGAACCCGGTCATCTGCGCTATGGCGTCTCGGTGACCGACGCCTGCATCGGCTGGGAAACGACCGAGCACCTGTTGATGACAGCAGCCGAGAAGTTGCGCCGGGCTACGCCCGGAGCTGTAAGTTAATAGCGGTAAGCTTTAAGAAAAACCTGCCCGGGCTACGCCCGTACGCCCGGAGCCGTAAGTTGAGAGCTGTGAGCTTTAAGTAAAACCTTTCTCGTCGGCCTGTGTGGCCGCATTCTGGCTTACGGCTTACGGCTTACGGCTTACGGCTTACGGCTTACGGCTTACGGCTTTCAGGCTCGTGCCGCGTAGGCGTAGAGCAGGGTTTCCTGGGCGCTGATCGGGGCGGCGTCGCCGGGCGTCTGCTTGACGTAGGTGCCGTCGCCCTGCAGCAGCCAGCTCTGGCAGTTGTCCACCAGGTAGGTTTCGAGATCCTTGCGGACCCGGGCCGCCAGTTTCTTGTCGAGCAGCGGGAAGCAGGTCTCCACGCGGTGGAACATGTTGCGTGCCATGAAGTCGGCGCTGGAGCCCCAGGTTTCCGGCTTGCCGTCGTTGTGGAAGTGGAACACCCGGGTGTGCTCGAGGAAGCGGCCGATGATCGAACGCACACGGATGGATTCCGAGATGCCGGGCAGGCCGGGGCGCAGGCAGCACATGCCGCGGATGATCAGATCGCATTCCACGCCGGCCTGGGAGGCACGGTAGAGAGCCTGGATCAGCTTGGGCTCGGTGAGCGAATTGCACTTGATGATCAGGTGAGCGCGCTTGCCCTTGCGGGCATGTGCGGCTTCGCGGTCGATCATTTCCACCAGGCGCTCGTGCAGGGTGAAGGGCGCGTGCAGCAGTTTCTCGATCTTGCGCGCCCGGCCCATGCCGGAGAGCTGCTGGAAGACCTTGTGAACGTCGGCGCACAACACCGGATTGGCGGTGAGCAGGCTGTAGTCGGTATACAGCTTGGCGGTCTTGGAGTGGTAATTGCCGGTGCCGAGGTGGGCGTAGTGGCGCAGTTCGCCGCGCTCGCGACGCACGATGTGCATCATCTTGGCGTGGGTCTTGTAGGCCATCACGCCGTAGATGACGATGGCGCCGGCTTCCTGCAGGCGCGAGGCGAGGGCCAGGTTGTCGGCCTCGTCGAAGCGTGCCCGCAACTCGATCACCACGGTCACTTCCTTGCCGTTGCCGGCGGCCTCCACCAGGGCGTTAACGATCGGCGAGTCGGCCCCCGTGCGGTAGAGGGTCTGCTTGATGGCCAGCACGTCCGGGTCCCGGGCGGCTTCGCGCAACAGTTCCTCCACGGGAGCGAAGGACTGGAAGGGGTGGTGGAGCAGGATATCGCCCTCGGCCATGGCGTGCAGCACGCTGTCGCGCTTGCTGAGCGCCTTGGGCTGTCCCGGAGTGAAGGCGCGATAGAGCAGTTCGGGGCGGTCCACATCGCCGAGCACCGACATCATGCGGGTCAGGTTCACCGGACCGTTGACCCGGTAGAGATCCGCCTCGCTCAGCTCGAATTGCCTGAGCAGGAAGTCGACGAGTTCGTCGGGACAGTTGTCGGCCACTTCCAGCCGCACGCCGCTGCCGTAGCGACGCGAAAGCAGCTCGCCGCGCAGTGCCGAGGCCAGGTCGGAGACGTCTTCCGGATCCACAGAGAGATCGGCGTTGCGGGTCAGGCGGAACTGGTAGCAACCGCGCACCGACATGCCCGGAAAGACTTCCTCGGCATGGGCGTGGATCATCGACGACAAGAAGACGTACTCGGTGAAGCCTTCCTCGCACAGCTCGCCGGGCAGGGCGATCACCCGGGGCAGGGAGCGCGGTGCCGGCAGGATCGCCATGCCGCCCTCGCGCCCGAAGGCATCCTTGCCCTCCAGCTCGACGATGAAGTTCAGGCTCTTGTTGACCAACCGCGGGAAGGGGTGCGACGGATCCAGCCCGATCGGGCTGATCACCGGCATGATCTCGGATTCGAAGTAGTTGCGCACCCAGTCGCGCTGCGCCTCGCTCCAGTCGCCACGGCGACGGAAACGCAGGCCCTGTCGTTCCAGCTCGGGGATCAGGTGGTCGTTGAGGATCCGGTACTGGCGTTCGACCTGCTCATGAGCGATCTGGGAAATCTCGCTCAGCACCGAGCGCGGCGAGCGGCCATCGGCGCCGGTCGTCTCGTCGCCCAGTGCGATCTGGTTCTTGAGGCCCGCCACCCGGATCTCGAAGAACTCGTCCAGGTTGGACGAGAAGATCAGCAGGAACATCAGCCGATTGAGCAGCGGATGCGCCTCGTCCAGCGCCTGCTCGAGAACCCGGACATTGAACTGCAGGTGTGACAGCTCGCGGTTGAAGTACAGGCCCGGGTCGGTGAGATCGGCCTCCGGGTCCGGCATCGCCTTGGGCTTGATGCCGGTCCGGGTCTGGTTGAGCCGTGGCGTCGGCACCTCGCCGCTCGGGGTGATCTCCAGATCGGACTTGGCGTTGGGGCTGTACGATTCTTCCATGGGAGTTCCCTGCTGTCGTCGGCCGGCGGGGGGCTCCCATCCGGCACTCAGGTTGCGTTGGCACCATCGGCGAGCAGGCGAGCCGCTCGCTTGGCGAAATACGTCAGGACGCCATCGGCACCGGCGCGCTTGAAGCACATCAGCGATTCCAGCATGACAGCGTCGGCGTTCAGCCAGCCGTTGTCGAAGGCGGCCATGTGCATGGCATATTCGCCGCTGACCTGGTAGGCGAAGGTCGGCACCCGGAATTCGTCCTTCACGCGGCGGACCACGTCCAGATAGGGCATGCCGGGCTTGACCATCACCATGTCGGCGCCTTCGGCGAGGTCCAGTGCCACCTCATGAAGGGCTTCGTCGCCGTTGGCGGGATCCATCTGATAGGAGGCCTTGTCGGCGCGTCCCAGATTGCTGGCCGAACCCACGGCATCGCGGAAGGGGCCGTAATAGCTCGATGCATACTTGGCGCTATAGGCCATGATCCGCGTATTGTGCAACTGCTCCTTCTCCAGCACCTGGCGGATGGTGCCGATGCGCCCGTCCATCATGTCGGAGGGGGCGATGATATCGGCGCCCGCTTCGGCGTGGGAAAGGCCCTGCTTGACCAGAGTCTCCACGGTGCGGTCGTTGAGCACGTAGCCATCGGCGTCGAGAATGCCGTCCTGCCCATGACTGGTGTAGGGATCCAGAGCCACGTCGGTCATGATACCCAGCTCAGGGACGGCCCGCTTGAGTTCGCGGACGCTGCGCTGGATCAGTCCGCCGGCGCTGTAGGACTCTTCGGCCAGCTCGCTCTTCAGCGATGGATCCACCACCGGGAAGAGCGCCAGCACGGGAATGCCCAGGTCGCGGGCTTCCCGAGCCTCCTCGATGAGCAGGTCCAGGGACAGCCGCTCCACGCCGGGCATGGAGGGCACCGCCTCGCGCCGGCCTTCGCCGTCGAGCACGAAAACCGGCCAGATCAGGTCGGCCGGTGTCAGGGTGTTCTCGCGCATCATGCGGCGCGAGAAATCGTCACGCCGCATGCGGCGCATGCGCGTATCGGGAAACTGGCGTGAGGTCATGAGACTCAAGGTTGCTTCTCCGGCTGGTGACCTTGGCCGCCAGGCAAAGTCTGGAAGCTCAAGATGACATTATGATGACAATGTCCCGAGTATATCAGTGCGTCTCGATGTCGAAAGATGCGTCTTGTCGCACCCGTGACGACTCTCTACAGTGAAGGGTTCATATTGACTGACCCCCGTCCGGTAAACCGGTGGGAACACGCGTTCAAGGAGACGAGCATGAGCAAGCAGGTGGCGGTGATTCTGTCGGGGTGCGGGGTGCAGGACGGCTCGGAGATCTACGAAACCACCCTGACGTTGTTGCGCCTGGATCAACTGGGGATCGGCTATCGCTGCTTCGCCCCGGACATCGATCAGCATGACGTGATCGACCACCGCAGCGGAGAGGCCCGGGACGATGAGCGTCGCAATGTGCTCGTCGAAGCGGCGCGTCTCGCCCGGGGGGATATCATGCCTATCGACGAGCTCGAGTCCGACGAGTTCGATGCCGTGATCCTGCCGGGTGGTTTCGGAGTGGCCAAGAATCTCTCCACCTTCGCCGAGGACGGTGCCGAGATGGTCGTCCAGACGGGACTGCAGGAAGCATTGGCGGGCTTCTACGAGGATCGCAAACCGATCGGCCTGATGTGCATCGCGCCGGTGATGGTGCCGCGGCTGCTCGGGCCGGGCATCGCCGTGACCATTGGCCATGACCCGGGCGTGGCCGGTGCCATCAGTGCCATGGGCGGGCTGCATCGCAGCTGCGGTGTCGAGGATATCGTCGTGGATTTCGAGAATCGCGTCGTCACCACACCGGCCTACATGCTGGCGACCCGCATCGGCGAAGCCGCCACCGGCATCTTCAAGCTGGTCGACCGCATCGACGAATTGATGGACCTGTAGCCGGCCCGGGCTTTGCCCGGGAGCTGTAAGTTGAGAGCTGTAAGCTTTAAGTAACGCCTTTCTCGTTGGTCTGGGTGGCCGCATGCTGGCTTACGGCTTACGGCTTACGGCTTACGGCTTACGGCTTACGGCTTACGGCTCTTCCTCTTCCTCACTTTCCGCGTCGCGTTTCCGCTTGACCAGTCGGCCGAAGAGTAGCCCCACTTCGTAGAGCAGGTACATCGGGACCGCCAGCAGGCTCTGGGAGACGACGTCGGGCGGGGTCAGCAGCATGCCGATGACGAAGCAGCCGAGAATGACGTAGGGCCGCTTGCGGGACAGGCTTTCCACCGTGGTGGCGCCGGAGAGGATCAGCAGGAAGGTGGCGACGGGAATCTCGAAGGCCACGCCGAAGGCGAAGAACAGCTTGAGAACGAAGTTGAGGTATTGCTGGATGTCGGTCATCACCGCGACTTTTGCCGGCCCGGCCTGGGTGAAGAACTGGAACAGCAGCGGGAAGACCACATAGTAGGCAAAGGCGATCCCGGCGTAGAAGAGCGCGATGCTGGAGACCAGCAGCGGCAGCGCCAGGTGCTTTTCGTTGTCGTAAAGCCCCGGGGCGATGAAGGCCCAGGCCTGGTGCAGCACGAAGGGCACCGCGATCAGGAAGGCCACCATCAGGGTCAGCTTGAAGGGCGCCAGGAAGGGCGAGGCCACCTCGGTGGCGATCATCTGCGAGCCTTCCGGCAGCAGTGCCATCAAGGGGTCGGCAACGAAGGTGTAGATATCGTTGGCGAAGGCATAGAGCCCCAGGAAGATCACCAGGATGACCACCACGGCCCGCATCAGCCGCGAGCGCAGCTCGACCAGGTGCTCGATCAGCGGGGCTTGCTTTTGCTCCTGTTGGCTCATCGGGGGGTGGCGTCCTTGTCGGCATCTTGAGGGGCGGACTCGCCGAGGCGTCGGTCGGTGTCGGCAGGTTCGGGGGAGGGCTCGGTCGCCGCCTCGGGCGAGGAATCGTGCCGGGTCGGGGAGGTCTCCTCGGTGGCGCGGGTATCGCGCTCGGCAAGACCTTCGACGTCACGCTTGACGCGATCGACGCCCTCATCGAGCTTTTTCTGTTGCTCGTCGAGCTTGCGGCGCAGCTCCTCCGCCTCGAGCTGGCTGTTGATTTCCCGCTGCATGTCGGAGGCGACGCGCTTGATGCGGCCGATCCACAGGCCGACGGTGCGGACCGCCCTGGGCAGTCGCTCGGGCCCGAGTACCAGCAGGCCGACGATGCCGAGGATCAGGAGTTCGAGAAAGCCGATGTCGAACATGGCGGCTTACTTGCGCTCGTCCTGTTCCTCTGCCTTGCGCTCGGCCTTGACGTCGTAGGTCGTGCCTTCGTCGTCATGGCTGACTCGCGCCTGAGGATCGTCCTGGCTCTTGGTGTCTTCCTTTTCGCCCTCGTCCATGGCTTTCTTGAAGCCCTTCACGGCACCGCCCAGGTCGCCGCCCACGTTGCGCAGCTTCTTGGTGCCGAAGATCAGGATGATGATGCCGAGCACGATCAGCAGTTGCCAGATACTGATACCACCTAACATGGAGACTTCCTCAGGTTTTGGCTCCGGACGTGCCGAAGCGAAAGTGCGAATCGAGACGATGCCGACGCGACACCGGGATCGGGAGTGTTATCGCGAGGCCTTCTCGTCGTGCCCTGACACGCCGAAGCGGCGAGCCAGTTCGTCGAGCACCTGGCGATGGTCCAGATCCAGATGCGAGAGCATCACCAGACTATGAAACCACAGGTCGGCGGTCTCGGCGACCAGCGCCTGGCGCTGCTCGTCTCCTCCTCCCTCGGCGTCCTTGGCCGCCAGCAGGGTCTCGGTGGCTTCCTCGCCGACTTTCTCGAGTATCTTGTTCAAGCCCTTGTGATGCAAGGCGGCCACGTAGGAATCTTCCGGAGCTGCGTGGCGGCGCTCTTCGAGCACGTCGTGAAGGCGTTCGAGAATATCGCTCATTGTTTAAGATTCCGTTACAGGGTTGTCAGTTCCAGACCAATAACAGAGCGCCCAGCAGGGCGGCGCCGAGCACCGGCCAGGGTTGTCCGCCGGCCCATTCGGCCAACGGCTGCCAGGCCAGAGCTGCCGCCACCAGCAAGACGCCCAGGCGCAATCGCCGCTGGCTGCGACTCTGCCGGTCGAGGCGGCGTCGGATGTCGTCCACCGCCTCGGACTGACGGCGTTGATGCTGATGGCCGTGTTCGGCCCGGGACAGTGCCTGGTGGGCCAGTACGGGGAGTTCCGGTAGCTGGCGGGAAAGTTCCGGGGCCTGGCGCTTGAGCGATTCCCAGAGCCCGCGGGCGCCGGCGCGCTCGCGCATCCATTGTTCCAGGAAGGGCTTGGCGGTGGCCCACAGGTCCAGGTCCGGATAGAGCTGGCGCCCCAGGCCCTCGATATTGAGCAGGGTCTTCTGCAACAGCACCAGTTGCGGCTGGACTTCCATGTTGAAGCGACGCGCGGTCTGGAACAGGCCCAGCAGCACCTGACCGAAGGATATGTCCTTCAAGGGCTTTTCGAGGATCGGCTCGCAGACGGTGCGAACCGCGGCGGCGAATTCGTTGGCCCGTGTATCCTCGCCGACCCAGCCGGATTCGATGTGCAAGGCGGCGACTTCATAGTAGTCCTGGTGGAAGAAGGCCAGCAGGTTGCGCGCCAGGTAATCCTGGTCCTCGCGGGTCAGGCTGCCGACGATGCCGCAGTCGATGGCGATGTATTGCGGATCCCAGGGCGTCTCGCGTGCCACGAAGATGTTGCCCGGATGCATGTCGGCGTGGAAGAAGTTGTCGCGGAAGACCTGGGTAAAGAAGATCTCCACGCCCCGCTCGGCGAGTTTCTTGAGATCGGTACCCTGGGCCTCGAGCGCCTCGGTATCGGCCACCGGCACGCCGTGGATGCGTTCCTGGACCATGACCCGGTGGCGGGTCAGGTCCCAGTGGGTTGCCGGCACGTACAGCAGCAGCGAGTTCTGGAAGTTGCGCTTGAGCTGGGAAGTGTTGGCGGCTTCCTTGGTCAGATCGAGTTCGTCGAACAGCGTCGATTCGTAGTCGCGTACCACCTCCACCGGTCGCAGGCGGCGTGCCTCGGGAACCCGCGCCAGGATAGCGGCGAGCCGGTACAGCAGCGCCATGTCCTGGCGCATGACCCGTTCGATGCCGGGGCGGATGATCTTGACCACCACATCCTCGCCGCTGTGCAGGGTGGCGGCGTGAACCTGGGCGATGGAGGCCGATGCCAGCGGCTCGGTGGCGAAACGGGCGAAGGCGTCGTCGAGCGACATGCCGAGTTCCTGCTCCACCAGTGCGCTGGCCTGCTCGCCGGGGAAGGGCGGCACCTGGTCCTGGAGGCGCTTGAGTTCGTCGGCGATATCCGGCGGCAGCAGGTCGCGACGGGTCGACAGCATCTGGCCGAACTTGACGAAGATCGGGCCGAGGGTCTCCAGGGCCAGGCGCAGTCGCTCGCCGCGGCAGCGCGGGCCGGTGGGAATCAGGCGCAGCGGCGACAGCAAAAAGAGCCCGCGCAGCCACCAGGGCATGCGTGCCAATGGCAACAGGGTATCCAGCCGGTAACGGCTGATGACCCAGATGATGCGCAGCAGGCGCGGGATCATGCCGAGGCCCCCAGGGCAGTCAGTCGGCGACGCAGTCGTTCGAGGCGCGCTTCCAGGCGGTCGGTGGCGAGCTCGAGTTCGGTGAGGTGATCGCGCATCACCTCGAACTGATGCTGCCCGGGCAGCAGCCGGGCTTCCTCGAAGACGTATTCGGCCACGTCGGCGCGCAGCTCGCGCTGGGTACGCAGGCCCCAGCGACCGACGCTGCGCATGCCTTCGGCCAGGCTATGGGCGGGCACATCGCCGAGCCAATGCGCCAGTTCGCCTTCCCAGTCGAGGTCGAGATCCAGCAGCAGGTCGCGGACCTGTTCCAGCAGGTGGACACGCCCCCTGACGGACAGCTTGCCCTGGAACATCAGGCGTTCGATGGAGGCACCGCCCAGCAATTCGCCGAGTGTTTCGGTGTCGAGCTCTACGGTGACATCGAAGGCGGCCTCGTCGAGATCGTCGGGGCGCAGCAGGTCGATGCCCTCGGCATGGAAGTGAACGCTCAGTGCCAGGGGTGGTTGCTCCAGGCGCAGCAGGATGCGCTTCCCGGCCAGTCGCGCCAATCGTGACGGCGCGGCGGGGTCGCGGGCGAGCAGAGCATTGAGGGTACGTTCGAGGCCGGCCAGCAACAGGGTCGATGTCATCTCGGCCTCACAGTTTGATGCCGCGATGCAGGGCGACGATGCCGCCGGTGAGGTTGGTGTACTCGACGCGCTCCAGGCCGGCGGTTTCCATCATTCCCTTGAGGGTTTCCTGGTCGGGATGCATGCGGATCGACTCGGCCAGATAGCGGTAACTGTCGGCGTCGCCGGCAACGCATTCGCCCATGCGGGGCAACAGGCGGAAGGAATATTCGTCGTAGGCGCGGTTGAGCAGGGCGCTGCGCGGCTTGGAGAACTCCAGGACCAGCAGGCGGCCGCCGGGCTTGAGCACTCGCGTCATGGAGCGCAGAGCGGCGTCCTGGTCGGTAACGTTGCGCAGGCCGAAGGCAATGGTGATGCAATCGAAGCTGTTGTCGGGGAAGGGCAGGGTCTCGGCGTTGGCCTGTACGTACTCGACATTGCCGCCCACGCCCCGGTCGAGCAGCTTGTCGCGACCGACCCGCAGCATGGATTCGTTGATGTCGGCCAGTACCACGCGGCCGCGCGGGCCGACCAGACGCGAGAACTTGAAGGTCAGGTCGCCCGTGCCGCCGGCGATGTCGAGCACGCTGTGGCCGGGTCGCACGCCGGCGCGCTCGATGGTCAGACGCTTCCAGACCCGATGGATGCCGAAGGACATCAGGTCGTTCATGACATCGTAGCGGGATGCCACCGAGTGAAAGACGTCCGCCACGCGGGAGGCCTTCTCCGTGACCGGGACTTCCTGGTAGCCGAAATGCGTGGTGTGCTTGTCGCTGGTCATGCGAGGGGCTCCCGAATCAGCTGCACTGAAGGAGGCGAGGCCTGGCCTCGCTCGATGGGGCGACATTGTAGCGCCCCGTGACCGTCCTTGTCTTGACGCGGAGGTCGGTCACCTCGCAGGGAAAGCCTCTTTTCTACAGTTGCTTGATCTCGATGCCCAGCGGCTCCCGCGAAGCACCGGCCTCTTCCAGGCGCTTCAGGTAATCGGCCCAGTTGGCCTCGCGGTGCTGGATGAGTTCATGCAGGTAATCCCAGCTGTACAGCCCGCTGTCGTGGCCATCGTCGAAGTGCAGCTTGATGGCGTAGCGGCCGACTCGCGAGATGTTGGCCAACCCGACATCCTTCTTGCCGACCTGCAGGGTGGCGGACTCGGGGCCGCCATGCCCCTGCACTTCGGCCGAAGGCGAGAAAACGCGCAGATACTCCACCGAGAGGCGATGGCTCGTTCCATCGGCATAGCCGATCTCGAGCTCGCGGGCCTGTTTGTGGTAATGCACCTTGGTAGGAATCGGAGCGGACATGGGCACCTCCGGCGCCGGGCTTCGCCCGGAGCTTTAAGCTGTAAGTCGTAAGTACACCCCAGGCTGGCCCGAGGAGGCTTCTAGCGTCTAGGGTCGGACAACTGCTGGTCGTTGCTGAACCTTGGCGAGGTGCAGGCCCCAGCTGTGGGCACTGCACCTTGGTTTTGCTTACAGCTTATCGCTTACGGCTTAAAGCTGGGGTTAGAGAATATACCGCGACAGGTCTTCGTCCATCGCCAGCTCGCCGAGCTGGGAGTCGACGTAGGCGGCGTCGATGGTCAGGGTCTCACCGAGGTCGGAGCCCTTGAAAGAGGCGTCCTCGAGCAGGCGCTCCATCACCGTGTGCAGGCGGCGGGCGCCGATGTTCTCGGTGCCTTCGTTGACCTTCCAGGCGATCTCGGCGATGCGTTCGATGCCGTCGTCGGTGAATTCCACCTTGAGGTCCTCGGTGGCGAGCAGCGCCGTGTACTGGCGAGTCAGCGCCGCGGAGGGCTCGGTGAGGATGCGCTTGAAGTCGTCCGGCGTCAGGGCGTTGAGCTCGACGCGGATCGGCAGGCGGCCCTGGAGTTCGGGGATCAGGTCCGAGGGGCGCGACAGGTGGAAGGCGCCGGAGGCGATGAACAGGATGTGGTCGGTCTTCACCATGCCATGCTTGGTGGACACGCTGGAGCCTTCGATCAGCGGCAGCAGATCGCGCTGTACGCCTTCGCGGGAGACCTCGCCACCGCTGGACTGGCCGCTGCCCTTGGCCACCTTGTCGAGCTCGTCGAGGAAGACGATGCCGTGCTGCTCCACCGCTTCGATGGCGCGCTGCTTGATGTCGTCCTCGTTGACCAGCTTGGCGGCTTCCTCATCGCGCAGCAGGGCGAAGGCGTCCTTGACCGCCACCCGGCGGGTCTCGGTCTTCTGCTTGCCCATGCTGGAGAACAGGTTCTGCAGCTGGCTGGTCATCTCTTCCATGCCCGGCGGGGTCATGATATCGACGCCCTGGCTCTGGGGCGTGACCTCGATATCGATCTCCTTGTCGTCGAGCTGGCCTTCACGGAGCTTCTTGCGGAAGGCCTGGCGAGTGGCGTTGTCGGTACGCGGCTGACCTTCCTGGCCGCGCGGCGGCGGCAAGAGGGCATCGAGGATGCGATCCTCGGCGGCATCCTCGGCGCGATGGCGCACCTCGTCCTTGGCCTGCTCGCGGACCAGCTTGATGGCGGCCTCGGTGAGGTCGCGAATGATCGATTCCACATCGCGGCCCACATAGCCCACCTCGGTGAACTTGGTTGCCTCGATCTTGATGAAGGGAGCGCCGGAGAGCTTGGCCAGGCGGCGGGCGATCTCGGTCTTGCCCACGCCGGTAGGGCCGATCATCAGGATGTTCTTGGGCGTGACTTCCTGGCGCAACTCTTCGTCGAGCTGCATGCGACGCCAGCGGTTGCGCAGGGCGCTGGCCACGGCACGCTTGGCGTCCTGCTGGCCGATGATGTACTGGTCCAGGGCGTGGACGATCTCGCGGGGGGTCATCTGGGTCATGATCAGAGCTCTTCCAGCGTGACGTGGTGGTTGGTGAACACGCAGATATCGCCGGCGATCTCCAGCGACTTCTCGGTGATCTCGCGGGCTGACAGCTCGGTGTTCTCGAGCAGGGCGCGCGCCGAGGCCAGGGCATAGTTGCCGCCCGAGCCGATGGCGATAATGCCGCGCTCCGGTTCGACCACATCACCATTGCCGGTGATGATCAGCGAGGCGTGCTTGTCGGCTACCGCCAGCAGCGCCTCGAGGCGGCGCAGGGCGCGGTCGGTTCGCCAGTCCTTGGCCAGCTCCACGGCGGACTTGACCAGGTTGCCCTGATACTTCTCGAGCTGGGCCTCGAAACGCTCGAACAGGGTGAAGGCATCGGCGGTACCGCCGGCGAAGCCGGCCAGTACCTGGCCGCGGTAGAGGCGACGCACCTTGCTGGCGTTGCCTTTCATCACGGTATTGCCCAGTGATACCTGGCCATCGCCGGCCAGGGCCACCTGGTCGCCGCGACGCACGGAAACGATCGTGGTCATGGAGGGGACTCCTTAGGGGAGCAGGGCTCCCGATGACTTTGGAAAGGCTCCACGAATGTCGGCACGGATGAATCGCTGCGTTGCGCGGTGCGTGAAATCCTTGCATGGCATTCGCCCATGCTCCGGTTCCTCTGCTCCATGCGCCTTGCGCTTCAGTCCGCTCGCCGAGTCGTGCAGCGATTCCCTTTGGGCGCCGTCTGGCTGGCGCCGTGAGAATGCGTTGTTCGAGTAGGTGCGGGCAGTGGGGAGGAAATTCAACCGCCCATGAGGGCGGCGGCGGGGCCGCCGCCGCTCAGTTCTGCAGTTGGATGAGCAAGGGCTCGATGCCTTGGGTGATCATGAGATCCTGGGCACGGGATAGCTCGTTGCGGTCGGTATAGGGGCCGGCCTGGACGCGGTGCCAGGTGGCGCCATCGCCGGTCTTGACCTCGGTGATATTGGCCAGCAGGCCGAAGTCCTTGAGACGGTTGGCGAGTTTCTTGGCATCGGCGGTCGAGCGGAAGGACGCAGCCTGCAACATGTAGCGGCCGTCGTCATCGACCTCCGGCTCATCGGCCGGTGCCGACGAGGATTGAGTGGTGTTGGCGGCGATGACCTGGGCGATGGGGTCGTCCGCCGGTGCCTCATCGGATGCCTCGTCGTCCTGCGATGTCGAGGTCGTCCGCTCCGGACGCGAAGCCGTCGATTCGGGCATCTGGCCGCCCGGCGCCACCACTTCGGATTCCGGCAGCAGGGTATAGAACTCGAAGGTCGGCATGGGCGACTCGTCCGACTTCGCTTCCGGCTTGGCGGGTTTCTCGTCCTGCGAGGAGGCGTCGGAAGACGACGATGCCACCGGGGCCCGGGGCGTTTCCGGCTCGTCCTGCCAGGGAGCGGTGCCATGCTGGTGCTGGGAGATCAGGAAGCCGGCCACCAGGCCGGCCAGCCCCCATAGCCAGCCCGGCACTCCGCGGCTTGGCGCCTTGCTCTTCGACGAGCGGCGCTGGCTGGTAGCGCCGCGCTTGCGGGGAGGCGTCTTCTTGCGGGTCGCCATGGCCTACATCTCCTCGGGGGCACTGACGCCCAGCAGGTCGAGGCCGTTGCGCAGCACCTGGCGAGCCGCCAGGCCCAGCGCCAGGCGAGCGTTGCGTCGAGCGTCGTCCTCGACCATCACCTTCACCGCGTTGTAGCAGGTATGGAACTCGGCGGCGAGATCCTGCAGGTACTGGGCGATCTGCTGCGGCTCCCGGGCGAGGGCGGCGCGCTCGACGACCTCGGGATAACGCGCCAGCCGATTGAGCAGGGCCTTTTCCTGCTCGGTATCGAGCAGGGCCAGGTTGTCCATGGCCAGCTCGTGATCGAAGGGCCGCTCGTCGGCCTGGGCCTTGCGCAGCATGCTGCAGACCCGGGCGTGGGCGTACTGGACGTAATAGACGGGGTTGTCGTTGGACTGGGAGCGCGCCAGGTCGATGTCGAAGGTCAACTGGGAGTCGGCGCGGCGCGCGGCCAGGAAGAAGCGAGTGGCATCGCGGCCCACTTCGTCGATCAGGTCGCGCAGAGTGACGTAGCTGCCGGCCCGCTTGGAGAGCTTCACCTCGACGCCGGAGCGGGTGACCAGCACCATCTGGTGCAGCACATAGTCGGGCCAGCCCTCGGGGATGCCGACGCCCAGCGCCTGCAGGCCGGCGCGCACCCGGGTCACCGTGGAATGGTGGTCGGCGCCCTGTTCGTTGATCACCGTGGTGAAGCCACGCTGCCACTTGTCCAGGTGATAGGCGACATCGGGCAGGAAGTAGGTGTAATCGCCGTCACGCTTGCGCATCACCCGGTCCTTGTCATCACCGAAGTCGGTGGTGCGCAGCCAGGTGGCGCCGTCGTGTTCATAGGTGTGCCCTTGCTCGGCCAGGCGCTTGGCGGTGTCCGCGACCTTACCGTCACGGTACAGCGATGACTCGAGGAAGTAGACATCGAAGGCCACGCCGAAGGCGCGCAGGTCGAGATCCTGCTCGCGGCGCAGGTAGGCCACGGCGAAGTCGCGAATGGCGTCCAGGTCGTCCGGGTCGGCCTTGGCGGTGACATGGCGGTCGTCAGCATGGACGGTCTCGCCGGCCAGGTAGGCCTTGGCCACATCGGTGATGTAGTCGCCCCGATAGCCGTCGGCGGGCCAGGCGTCGTCCTCGGGAGTGACGCCCTTGGCCCTGGCCTGCACCGACAGGGCCAGGTTGCTGATCTGGGCACCGGCGTCGTTGTAGTAGAACTCGCGGGTGACGTCGAAGCCCGTGGCTTCCAGCAGGCGGCACAGGCAGTCGCCGATGGCCGCGCCACGGCCATGGCCGACGTGCAGCGGCCCGGTGGGGTTGGCGGAGACGAATTCCACCTGAACCTTCTGGCCCTGACCCGTCAGGCTGCGCCCGAAGGCATCGCCGCCGTCGAGCACCTCGCGGACCACCTGGGCGGCGGCATCGGTGGCGGCGAAGAAGTTGATGAACCCGGGACCGGCGATCTCGACCTTGCTGACGGCTTCGCTGTCGGGCAGGGCCGCCACCAGCTTCTCGGCCAGTTCGCGCGGTTTCAGGCCGGCCGGCTTGGCCAGCATCAAGGCCAGATTGGTGGCGTAATCGCCGTGGGCCTTGTCCTTGGCGGGATCGACCTTGATGGTCGGGGCGAGCTCGGAGGGCAGTATCGCCTGGCGCTGGAGGTCTTCCAGGGCGCGCTCCAGAAGCGAGATGATGGTGTCTTTCATGGAAAGTCTTCGATGTCCTGTGGCGCGGGCTCGTGGGAAGACGCTGACCCCATCGCCCGCATGGGCATTGAGTCGTGTCTTCCTGGCGCTCGCCCGTCAATGGGCAATTGGGCACATATTATCGACAATTGTGACGCGGCTTTAAACCCCGGGCCGGTTGAGCCGGGCTGCGCCCGGAGCTGTAAGTCATAACCGGGCTGCGCCCGAAGCCGTAAGTCCTAAGCTTTAAGCTGTAAGACAAAACAAAAACCTTGTTCCCGGAAGTTTCGGGGTATTTTTCGGCCGGCTTACGGCTTTCAGCTGAGCGTCTGCGGGTCGATATCCAGCGACCAGCGTACGCGCCGTGCGGCGGGTTCGGCTTCCAGCCAGGCGATGAGCCAGGCGCCGGCTTCGTGGAGGCGGCTGCGCTTGTCGGCGCCGAGCATCACCTGCATGTGATAGCGGTTCTGGCGGCGTTCCATGGGAGCGGGTACCGGACCGAGACAGTCGACCTCCAGGCCGCGTTGCTCGATATGCTCGCGGGTGGCCTCGGCGACTCGCTCGCCGAGTGCGTTGACGTCGCTTTCGCGCGGACTTTCCAGCCGCAGCAGGGCCAGGAAGCGGAAGGGCGGCAGGCTGGCGGCGCGCCTTTCCTCGAGCAACTGCTCGGCCAGGGCGTCATAGCCACGGGCCGCCAGTAGCCGGAGGTTGGGGTCGTCGGGGTGCAGGGTCTGTACCAGCACGCGCCCGGGGTGGGAGGAGCGACCGGCGCGGCCGGCGACCTGCTCGAGTAGCTGGGCACTGTGCTCCAGGGCGCGAAAGTCGCTGGCATAGAGGCCGGCGTCGGCGTTGACCACGATGACCAGGTTGACGTGCGGCAGGTGGTGGCCCTTGGCCAGCATCTGGGTGCCCACCAGCAGGCAGGGCTCGCCGCGTCGCACTTCGCCGAGAGTGCGCTCCAGGGCGTCGCGTCTCCGGGTGCTGTCGCGGTCGATGCGATGCACGGGGATGTCGGGAAAGCGTTCCGCCAGGGTTTCTTCGGTGCGTTCGGTGCCACTGCCCAGGGGGCGCAGGTCGGCACTGCCGCAATCGGGGCAGGCATCGGGCAGGCCGCGTCGGTGATCGCAGTGGTGGCAGGCCAGCAGCGGCGGCTGGCGGTGCAGGGTCATGTGGGCATCGCAGTGGGTGCACTCGGCCAGCCAGCCGCAGGCGTGACAGGCCAGGGTGGGGGCGAAGCCGCGGCGATTGATGAACACCAGGACCTGGTGCCCGGCGTTCAGGGTCGTCTTGATGGCGTCGAGGACGGGGGCGATCAGGCCGCCCTTGCGGGGGCGGCCGCGCAGGTCGACCAGTTCCAGTCGGGCCGGGGCATGGCGGCTGGCGCGGCGGGTCAGGCGCAGGTGGCGGTAGTCGCCGGCCCGTGCGCGGTGCAGGGACTCCAGCGAAGGGGTGGCACTGCCCAGAACGATCGGAATGCCATGCCGGTGGGCCCGGATTACCGCCAGGTCCCGGGCGTGATAGCGCAGCCCTTCCTGCTGCTTGAAGGAGCCGTCGTGTTCCTCGTCGACGATGATCGCACCGGGGCGGGCCAAGGGCGTGAAGATCGCCGAGCGGGTGCCGATGACGATGGGCGCCCGGCCGTTGGCGGCGGCTTCCCAGGCGTCCAGGCGCTCGTGGTCGGTGAGGCCGGAATGCAGCGCCACCACCGGGACCTGGAAGCGCTTGCGGAAGCGCTCCAGGGTCTGGGGCGTCAGGCCGATTTCGGGGACCAGGACCAGCGCCTGACGCTGACGGCCGACGACTGCTTCGATCAGCTGCAGATAGACCTCGGTCTTGCCGCTGCCCGTTACGCCGTGCAGCAGGCAGGGGTGGAAGGCGTCCAGCCCTTCGTGAAGTGCGCCCATGGCGGCTGCCTGCTCGCCGTTCAGGGGCAGGGCCGGCTCGGCCAGCGAAGGGCCTTTCGGCGCCTCGCCGCCGGTCACGGGCTGTTCGTGACACTCGATGAGCCCCTTGCTGACCAGGGCCTTGAGCTGCTCACGGGTGAAGGACTGGGCCAGCACGGCCTGGGTGACCAGGCCATGCGGATGCTGGCGCAGCATGCTCAGCAGCTCGGCCTGTCGCGGGGCGCGCTCGAGTCCTGACGGGGCATCGGCATGCCCCGCCTCGGTGACGCTCCAGTGCTCGCGGGTGCGGGCGGTCAGGGCGCGGCCCTGACGCAGCAGAGCCGGCATGGCATGGTGCAGGGTGTCGCCGATGCCATGCTGGTAATAGCGGGCGGTGAAACGGCACAGCCAGAGCCAGTCTTCGGGCAGGGGGGTGTCGTCCAGGCGGGCGTCGATCGGCTTGAGGTTGGACAGCGGGAGTTCGCTTGCGTCGCGACACTCGATGACCACGCCGACCACCTGGCGTCGTCCGAAGGGTACGCGTACCCGCAGTCCCGGTTGCCAGCCGTCCGAGGGGGCCGGGCCGGCGGGGAGATAGTCGAAAAGCCGGCGCAGTGGCGAGGGGATGGCGATCCCTAGTACACGGGGAATGGGACGAGGGGAATCGGGCAATTGGCCTCCGGTGCCGGCTCTGCTAGAATGCTCCGCCG
This sequence comes from Halomonas elongata DSM 2581, assembly GCF_000196875.2. Classification (NCBI taxonomy): domain Bacteria; kingdom Pseudomonadati; phylum Pseudomonadota; class Gammaproteobacteria; order Oceanospirillales; family Halomonadaceae; genus Halomonas; species Halomonas elongata. Next base: position 3,250,322 of record NC_014532.2, on the reverse strand, counting down.
CCGCGTCACCCTGAATGGCGCGGGCAGCCGGTTTGCACGTTCCGATAAACCGTATGCGGTGCCTGGCGGAAGATCAGGTGGCGGCATACAGCTTTGCGAGGCTCAAGATGAAACAAGGTATCCATCCGAATTACAAGACGGTCAGCGCGACCTGTTCCTGCGGCGCCACCTTCGAGGTGGGCTCCACCGCCGATCAGGAGCTGTACCTGGACGTCTGCTCTCAGTGCCACCCCTTCTACACGGGCAAGCAGAAGCAGGCCACCACCGGTGGTCGTGTCGAGCGCTTCAACAAGCGCTTCGGTGCTGCCCTCAAGCGCTGAGTCGCTGTCTCGCGGCCATGTGCCGGAGAAGACGAGAGGAACCCGCCCAGGAGGCGGGTTCTTTTTTTTGTGGCCGTCTTTCCGGGCGAGCATCCCGGATGACGGCCATCTCATATCTGCAAGCTGCAATGCAGCAATAAGGAATGCATTATGGATGAGGTGTTTTGCTATAAGATTCGACAAATAAGCGTCATCAGCGCTGAATTGGCGTGAAAAACTGCCTAGTTTCATAAAGTTGAGAAATGGAAGTTTTTTCTATAATCTGAGTATCTATTGAATCGCAGATCGGATCCTCAGCATGACAGACGCGAAGAGACAGGCGGCGCTGGACTATCACGCGAAACCCATTCCCGGAAAGCTGTCGGTGGAGCTGACCAAGCCCACCGCCACTGCACGGGATCTCGCCCTGGCTTACAGCCCGGGCGTGGCGGAACCGGTCCGCGAGATCGCGCGGGACCCGGAAAACGCTTATCTCTACACCGGGAAGGGCAATCTCGTTGCCGTCATTTCCGACGGTAGCGCCATCCTTGGCCTGGGCAATCTGGGGCCTCTGGCCAGCAAGCCGGTCATGGAAGGCAAGGGCGTACTGTTCAAGCGCTTCGCCGGGATCAATTCCATCGATGTCGAGGTCGATGCCGAGAGTCCTCAGGCTTTCATCGACACCGTGGCGCGCATCGCCGATAGCTGGGGAGGCATCAATCTCGAGGATATCAAGGCTCCGGAGTGCTTCGAGATCGAGCGAGCCCTGGTCGAGCAGTGCAACATCCCGGTGTTCCACGACGACCAGCATGGTACTGCCATCGTCACGGCGGCGGGCATGCTCAATGCCCTGGATATCGCCGGCAAGTCGCTGGAGAGCGCCAGGATCGTCTGCCTGGGGGCCGGCGCGGCGGCGATTGCCTGCATGAAGCTGCTGGTCGCCTGTGGGGCGCGCTCCGAGAACCTGGTGATGCTGGATCGCAAGGGCGTGATCCACAGCGGTCGCGAGGATCTCAACCAGTACAAGGCGATGTTTGCCATCGATACCGACAAGCGCACCCTGGCTGATGCCATCGAGGGGGCCGATGTCTTCGTCGGGCTGTCAGGCCCCGGCCTGATGACGGAGGAGCATATCCGCCGGATGGCGGACAATCCCGTGGTGTTCGCTTGCACCAACCCCGACCCGGAGATCCATCCGGACCTGGCGCGGGAAACCCGCCCGGATGTGATCATGGCCACGGGGCGTTCCGACTATCCCAACCAGGTCAATAATGTGCTGGGATTCCCCTTCATCTTCCGGGGTGCCCTGGACGTGAGGGCGACCCGCATCAACGAGGACATGAAGGTGGCGGCAGTCCATGCGCTCAAGGACCTGGCCCGCGAACCGGTCCCCCAGGCAGTGCTGGAGGCCTACGACAAGGACGCCATGAGCTTCGGTCGTGACTACATTATTCCCACGCCGATCGATGTACGCCTGCTCGAGCGCGTCTCCTCGGCGGTGGCTCAGGCGGCGGTGGATTCCGGCGTGGCGCGCCGTCCTTATCCGGCTCATTATCCGCTGAAGACGGTGGATGATGTTTATGGGTAATACTGCTTAAATGCCTGCACGTGCAAATCACTGCGTGACGCGGTGCGCGAAAGCTCGCCTAACGACATGTTATGTCTCGCTTTCTGTGCTCCGGGCGCCTTGTGTGACCCACGGGGATGTGGGAAATGCGATGGCCCGCCGGGAGCGGGCCTAGCCTTCACGACGCTCGGCTATTTATTCAGCATTTCCATGCGGCGGCTGAGCCTGCGCTCCCACATCCCGCACAATGCAAGACGACGCCGCCGGCCCCAGGGCCGGCGGCGTCGTTTCATGGGTTACCAGTCGTAGATCAGCGAGGCGGTGGTGGTGCGATCGGTCTTGGCCATTGCCTCTTCGGGCGGCTGGGAGTTGCGCTCGAGCTCATGGGAAAGCTTGAGGGCCAGGTGATCGTTGATTCTGGCGGTCAGCGAGGTCAGCGAGCGTGACGTGAGGTTCTCGCGTGTGTGCTCGAGGGAGAACTCCTGGCCGAGGCTGGCGGTTTCGGACAGTTTCCACTGGTAGTCCAGGGCGCCATAGGCCACGCCCAGGTGGCGGTCGCTCGTGTCGGGCAGGCTGTCGTGGCGGTAGCCCGGTCCGGCTTCCAGGGCCAGTGATTGGTGGTCGTCGTTCAGCACGCGGCGGCCATAGCCGGCGATGGCGGTGATCTGGTAGTGGTAGCCGCTGAACCGGTCCTTGTCCCAGCGCGTGAAGCCGAACAGATAGTCCATGCCATTGAGATCGTAACGCTCCCGGGCGGTCACCTGGTAGCGCTCGGCGCTGGTCTCGTCATCCTTGGTAACGTGACGTATCTCGCCGCGCAGGCTATGGGTGAAGTCGCCGGTCAGCCAGGCCAGGTGGCCCTTGGTGATCAATGTCTGGCTGTCGGTGTTGCCGGAGAGGCTGGTATAGCCGAGCTCGGCCGTGCCGCTCCAGGTCGGAGTATCCTCGGCGGGAGGGGGCGGCGAATAGAAGGGGCGGGCGCTGGCGTCGCCGACGAGTGCCAGCAGCCCCAGGCTGGTCCATAGGACATGGCGCACCTTGAAACGCATGATGATCTCCCGGTCATCGTGGATGGGAGCTGGAGTGACGTTCGGCGATGAGGGGTGAGGCGGCATCCTGCCGCCCCACCACGGGATCAGAAGATGGCTTCGTAGATGCCGGTGCCCTGCGAGCCGCTTTCCTGTTCGACTTCCTGTTCCACGCGCCGTGGCTGGTAGCTGGGCAGGTGGTCGGCGCGGAACAGCTCCAGGATGCCCCCACCCTGATCGTCGCGCAGCAGGCGGCCGGTGTTGGGGTCCACACGCCGCTCGACGACATCCTCGGGACGCTCGGGCAGTCGCTCAGGGCGTCCTTCAAGGGCCTGTCCCATGAAGTCCACCCAGATCGGCAGGGCGGCCTGGGAGCCGTACTCGGCGGTGGGCGAGTTGTCGTCCTTGCCCACCCAGACGGTCGTGGCGAGATCCATGTTGAAGCCGGCGAACCAGGCGTCGCGCTGATCGTTGGTGGTACCGGTCTTGCCGACGATATCCTTGCGCTCCAACGCCAGGGCGCCGCGGGCGGTGCCGCTCTCGACGACTTCGCGGAGCATGTCGCGGAGGATGTAGACCGCGCCCGGATCGGCGATGCGCGGAGCGACCCGGTAGGTCTCGCCATCGATCTCGGTGGTCGTCTGGTCGGGGGCGCAATCGCGACAGGCCACCTTGGGGTCGGCCTTTTCCACCAGGGTGTGGTGTTCCCCTCGGGTCACGCGCTGGATGAACCAGGGCTTGACGCGGAAGCCGCCGTTGGCGAGCGTCGCGTAGGCACGGGTCATCTCCAGGGGTGTCAGGCTGGCACTGCCCAGGGCGAGGGAGAGGCCGTGGGGCAGGCGTTCGGGGTTGAAGCCGAACTCATCGAGGAACTCGAGGGTACGATCGAGCCCCAGGGATTGCAGCAGGCGAATCGTCACCAGGTTACGGGAACGAGCCAGGCCCACGCGCAGCCGGGTCGGCCCCAGGAAGTCGCCGCTGGAGTTGCTGGGACGCCACAGCTCGTTGCTGCCATCGCGCATGACCACCGGCGCATCGTTGATCACGGTGGCGGGGGTCACCTCGCCACTGTCGAGCCCTGCTAGATAGATGAACGGCTTGAAGATGGAGCCGGATTGGCGACGAGCCTGGACGGCGCGATTGAACTTGCTGGCATCGAAGTCGAAACCGGCCTGCAGTGCCAGGATGGCGCCCGTCCGGGGCTCCATGACGACCAGCGAGCCCTGGGCATCGGGCTGCTGGGAAAGCCGCCAACTGCCGTCTTCGCGCTGCATGATGCGTACCAGCGATCCAGGGGCGGCGATGTCGGCGGCACTGTTGGGTGCGGCGCCACGGCTGCGCGCGCTGCGATAGGAACGGGCCCACTTGAGGCCGTCCCAGTCTAGCGTCTTGACCTCGCGGTCACTGGTCAGCACGCGCATCTCGCGGCCCTGGCTCTCGACCACGATGGCCGGCTGCAGTGGGCCGAGCTCGGGTGTGCGCTCGAGTACCTGCAGCCAGTTGCTGACGTCGCCTTCGATGCCTTCGACCTCGGTCTGACTGCGTTCGGCGGCGCGCCGTGCGGTTTCCATGACCTCCGGTGATTCGGAGAGCTCTTCCTCGAGCCCCTGGCGCTCGGTGCGTTCCTGGGCTTCGGCCAGGCTGCGCGGGATGTCGGTCTGTTCGGGGCCACGCCAGCCGTGGCGGGTATCGTAGGCGATCAGGCCGTTGGCCAGGGCCTGCCGGGCCATGGGCTGGAGTTCGCTGTCGAGGGTCGTGGTGATGCGATAGCCCCCGGTATAGGCCTTGTCGCCGAAGCGCTCGGTAGCGAACTGGCGCGCCATTTCGGCGACGTAGTCGGCCCGGACCTCGGCCTTGGCGACATGGCGGCGGGCGGTGATCGGTTCCTGCACGGCTTCCTGGTAGGCGGCCTGATCGATGAAGCCGAGATCCCGCATGCGGAACAGGATCCAGTTGCGACGGATCAAGGCGCGCTCGGCGTTGGCCAGCGGGTTGAAGGTGGAGGGCGCCTTGGGCAGGCCGGCGATCATGGCCTGCTCGGCCAGGGTCAGTTCCTCCAGCGGCCGATCATAGTAGACCTCGGCGGCGGCAGCGATGCCGTAGGAACGGTGGCCGAGGAAGATCTTGTTGACGTAGAGCTCGAAGATCTGCTCCTTGCTGAGGATCTGTTCCATCTCCAGCGACAGCAGGATTTCGCGGACCTTGCGGATATAGGTCCGGTCGAGGGTCAACAGATAGTTGCGTGCGACCTGCATGGTGATGGTCGAGCCCCCCGACTGGATGTCGCCACCGCTGGCGACCAGCTCGACGGCGGCGCGGGCCAGCCCCTTGGGATCGACACCGTGGTGATCGAAATAGCTGGCGTCCTCGGCGGCCAGCAGGGCATTGACCATGTCCTTCGGGATCTCGTCGAAGGCCACCGGCATGCGACGCTCTTCGCCGAATTCGCCGATCAACTTGCCGTCGCGGGTGAAGATGCGCAGCGGGGTCTGCAGCTCGAAGTCCTGTAACTGGCGGACGTCCGGTAGCCCCGGGGCGAAATACAGTGCCGCGCCGACCACGGCCAGCACCGAGGCGGTGGTAAGCGAAACCAGCAGCCAGAGTGCTGAAAAGACCAGGGTTCTGAGGAACTTCATGAAAACGCGGTATCCGTGCTGAGAACAAGAACGTCGTAGCGAGATGTGCAGTGTGGTCGTGCGATGCGACGGCCATTATAGGAAGACGGAGAAGGGACCACCAGCGTTGACCGGTGGCGACAGTGTTTTTGTGTGGAATTTGTCATTTGCGCCTAACCTTCGAGAACGGGCGTGCGATGTGGTCGCCGAGGTGCAGGGACGCACTGGAGGTCCGTGGCATGACTCGCACCGGAGGGTGTGAGCAATGTGGCGATTCAAGACAGCCGCTCAGGACTTGATCGGTGTCGATATCGGTTCGTCGACCGTCAATATCGTCGAGCTTCGCTTCAAGGGTGGCGGGCCCCGGGTATCGGGACTCGGGGTGGCGCCCTTGCAGGCGGGGGCCGTGATCGAGAATCGTATCCATGATGATGACGTTGTCGCCGATGCCCTGTCGTGTGCTCTGGCCGTTGCCAAGCCCCTCGGCAAGCGGGCCTGTGTCGCCGTGCCGGCCGGGGCTGCCATCGTCAGAACCCTGAACCTGCCCGCCTCGCTGGACGAGGACGACATCGAGTCCCGACTTCAACTCGAATCCGACAAGCATATTCCCTTTCCGTTCGATGACATCACCTTCGACTTCCAGTCGCTGGGGCCCTGTGACGATGCTGTCGACCAGCAAGCGGTGCTGCTGGTCGCCTGTCGGCGTCAGGCCGTCGAGCAACGTGCCGGACTGTTGCGCCGGGTCGGACTGATGCCCGTGGCCGTGGATGTCGATACCTTTGCCGTGGAACGGGCGATGAGCGCGCCCTGGATCCGTTCCTCGTCCTCCGGGGAAGACGGCGGAGGGCTGGCGCTGGTGGATGTCGGTGCCGACAGCAGCGCTTTCTACATCCTGCAGCGTGGGCGCGTCGTCTATCGACATGACATTGCCCTGGGCGGTCGGATGCTGATCGAGGGGTTCAGTGATCGCCATGGAGCGGAGCATGGCCATGGCTTGCCGGACGACACACTGGCGCCTTTCGTCGATGCCCTGGCAGGGCAGATCGGCCGTGCCCTGCAGCTTTATCATGCCGCGGGGCAGGGGCTCGAGATACGGCACATGTCGTTGGCGGGAAGCGTCAGCGTGCTGCCGGGGCTCGTGGGACAGCTGGCGGAGAAGAGCGAGCTGCGGGTGGCGGTGGTCGATCCGTTGCACGGTGTAAGACGGCATTCGCGCGTCGATGCCCGTCGCCTGACCGAGGCGGCCCCGAGCATGCTGACTGCCTGCGGTCTGGCGATGCGGGGGCGGCCATGAGCGTCGAGATCAATCTGCTGCCATGGCGCGATGAGCGGCGGGAGAGGCGTCGTCGTCGCTGGCGGGTCATGCTGCTGGGCGCCCTGCTGTTCGGTGTGGCGGCGGGGTATGGTCTGGAGCGCTACCACGCCGCCGGGCTCGAGGCGCAGCAGCGTCGCCATGCGCTCATCGCTCGCCATGTCGAGGCCTTGCGACCCGACGTTCAGGCGGTCGAACGTCGGCAGGTGCGGGTGGCCGATCTGGAACGGCGTCTGGCCGAGCTGAAAGAGCGACTCGAACAGCGCGGTGAGGTCCTGGCCCTCTTCAATGGCCTGGCCGCCACACGGATGGAGGGCGTGCGCTATTCGAGCCTCGTGCAGCGGGAAGGGCTGCTGGTCTTGACGGGCTCGGCCGACAACCACCGGCGGATCGCCGCGCAGCTACGGGCACTTGAGGCTTCCCCCGTCTTTGCGGCGCCCTCGTTATCGGAAGTGGCGCCTCTGTCCCGGGGGTGGCGGTTCCGGCTGAACCTGGTGTGGGCAGGCCGGGGAGGACGTTCGTCATGAGCCGGATGTCGGCCTGGCAGCATCTGCGGCAACTGGAATGGCGCGAGCTGGACGTTCGCGACGCCGACCGCTGGCCGCTCGGCCTGCAGGGGTTGTGCTGCGCTCTGCTGGCGGTCGTGGTGTGCGCCGCAAGTTACGTGATTCTGGCGTTGCCGACCTTGAAGGCTCTGGATGAGGCGAAACGGGAGGAGGCCGGGTTGCTGGAGGCGTACCGCCACGACGCTGCCCGTGCGGCGCATCTGCCGGACTTGCGCGAGCAGGTGGCAGCACTCGAGCAGCGCTTGCTCGAGCTGGAATTCGCCTTCCCCGAGATGGCCGGCAGGGCGTCGCTGATCGACGACATCGGAGCAGCGGCGCTCGAGCGCCAATTGACGATCGAGACGCTGCGGCTTGGAAGCGCCGTCGAAACAGGGCTCGTCGTCGTGCATCCCGTTTCGGTCCGGGTGACGGGATCCTTCAATCGGCTGGGAGGCTTCGTTGCCGATGTCGCCAATATCCCACGCTTGGTCACCCTGCATGACGTTCGACTGGCCGTGGAAGAGGGGCGATTGCACCTGTCCGTACAGGCGAGGGCCTACAGCGTCGAATCGTCGAGTGCCAAGGAGGATGGATGATGCGCTGGGGGCGAGTCGGCGCTCTGGGATTGGGGGCGCTTTCGGTGGGCTGTCATGACGCCGGTCTCGAAGAACTGGAGCAGCGGCTCTTGGCATGGCGCGCCGATGCAGTTGCCCCGGCAGTGAAAGAGGTGTCGGCAGCGCCGACGCTGGCGCCTGAGAGCTATCGCTTCGTCGACTCCTCCGGCCCTTTCTCGACCGGAGAGTCGGAGGGGGAAGGCGGGGGCATGGAGGCTGGAGGGCCATCGGGCAGCACCGCGCGGCCGCCGCTCGAGCAGGTTGCGCTGGAGGCGCTGACGCTGGTGGGTACGCTGAGCGCCTCGGGTGCCGCCTGGGCGCTGGTCAGGACCCCGGAGGGAACGGTGCACCGCTTGGGCGTCGGCAGCCGTCTCGGGCGCCACCGGGGGCGTATCGTCGCGATCTCCGGCGCGGCAGTGCATCTGGTGGAGAGGCGCCCCGATGGCAATGGGGGCTGGATCGAGCGCGACGTCACGCTGGAGCTGGATGATTGAGGCGTCGCGTTCACGGCATGGAGGCTGGGGAAATGGCATGGATGCGAAGCGGCGCACTGGGCGCCGTCTTGTTGGTGATGGTCGTGGCGGTGCTGCCCTGCCATGGGCGGGCGATGGAGGGGGCAGGTGAGGAGGCTGGTGCTGACACACGCCTCATCTCGCTCAATCTGCGGGATGTCTCGATACGCACCGCCCTGGCGGCCATCGCCGATGTCACCGGGTTCAACCTGGTGGCCAGCGACAATGTGTCCGGGCGCGTCACGTTGAATCTCGAGGAAGTACCCTGGCAGCAAGCCCTGGCGTTGATTCTCGAGAGTCACGGGCTGGCCAGCCGCCGGCAGGGCAACGTCATCATGGTGGCGCCTGCCGGTGAGCTGGCCAGGCACGGGGCGCTGGAGGGGAGCGGCGGGGAAGCCGCGCCCGAGGCGCCGCTGGTGACCGAGCACCTGCGCATCAAGTACGCCAAGGCGGAGGATCTGGCGGACATGCTGCGTGGCGAGACGGGCCTCGGCCTGCTGACGGAGCGTGGTCGGGTCGCCGTGGATGCGCGCACCAATACGCTGCTGGTGCAGGATACCGCCGAGCGTGTCGCCGCGATTCGTCGGATGCTGGAGCGTCTCGATGTGGCGGTACGTCAGGTGCGCATCGAGGCGCGTATCGTCATCGCCCGGGACAGCGTGGCACGCGAGCTGGGTGTTTCCTGGGGGCTGTCCGCCAATGAGGGCAGCACGCCGAGCGGGCTCAATGCCGCCGGTGCTTCCAGTGGCGTGGCCGAGACGGGCGGATTGGCCGTGGATCTGGGGAGCGCCCGGTCACCGGCCACGACCTTCGGTTTCGGTTACCTGTCCGGCGATGTGCTGCTCGATCTGGAGCTGCGTGCCCTGGAAAGCGAAGGCAAGAGCCGGATCATCTCCCAGCCCAGGGTGATCACCGCCAATCAGCGTACTGCGTTGATCAAGCAGGGCACCGAGATTCCCTATCAGGAGGCGACATCGAGCGGTGCCACCAATGTCGAATTCAAGGAGGCGGTCCTGTCCCTGGAGGTCACGCCCCAGATCACGCCCGACGATCGCATCATCATGGAGCTCGTCATCAACAACGACACCGTGGCCCAGGAAACCTTCGGCGGAGCCCCGGCCATCGACACCAACCAGATCGCCACCCAGGTACTGGTCGACGACGGCGATACTGTGGTGCTCGGTGGGATTCTCACCACCGAGCAGGTGCGTCAGCTGTTCAAGACGCCGCTGCTGGGTGATCTACCGCTGCTCGGCCACCTATTTCGCTATACCGAGAACAGCAGCGATCAGGTAGAGTTGTTGGTATTCATTACGCCCCGAATACTGGACGACAACCTGGCGACGCACTGATGCCGGCATTACCCAATCTGATTCTGGTCGGTCCCATGGGGGCCGGAAAAAGCACCATCGGCCGCCTGCTGGCGACCGACCTGTCGCGGGAGTTCCTCGACAGCGACCACGAGATCCAGGCGCGTTGCGGCGCCGATATCCCCTGGATCTTCGATGTGGAGGGCGAGGCGGGTTTTCGTGACCGCGAATCCCAGATGATCCGGGAGCTGGCCGAGCGTGAGCAGGTGGTCATCGCGACCGGTGGCGGGGCCGTGCTGCGCGAGGAAAATCGTCGGGTCCTGCGCGAAAGCGGCACCGTCATCTATCTCTATACCACCGTGAACCAGCAATTGCGGCGCACGGCCAAGGATCGCAACCGTCCGTTACTGCAACGTGACGATCGCCGTCAGGTGCTCGAGGAGATGTTCGTGCTACGTGATCCGCTCTATCGGGCGACCTCCGATATCATTGTGCGTACCGACCGGCGGGGGCCGCGTGCCGTGGCCAGCGACATCCTGCGTCGCGTGGAGCGCCTGGTCGACCCACTTCAATGCAAGGCCTGATGCCATGACGCAATCTCCCGAAGTCCCGTCATCCCATGATGCCCTGCGCACTCTGCGAGTGGCGTTGGGCGAGCGCAGCTATCCCATCCATATCGGCCCCGAGCTGCTGGGCGACTCCCGGTGGCTGACGCCCCATCTTGCCGGTCGCCAGGTGATGGTGGTAACCAACGAGACGGTGGCGCCTTTGTATCTGGAGGCGCTCAAGCGTGGCCTGCCGGACGACCTGGAGGTGCGCGAGCTGGTGTTGCCCGACGGCGAAGCGACCAAGAACCTGGCCAGCGTCGAGCGCATCTGGGACGCGCTGCTGGCGGCCGGATTCAATCGGCGGTGCACCTTGATCGCTTTGGGAGGCGGCGTGATCGGTGACATGGTCGGCTATGCCGCTGCCAGCTATCAGCGCGGCGTGGCCTTCATCCAGGTGCCCACGACCCTGCTGGCCCAGGTGGATTCCTCGGTCGGCGGCAAGACCGGGGTCAATCATCCGCGCGGCAAGAACATGATCGGTGCCTTCTGGCAGCCTCGGGCGGTGCTGATCGATACGGACACCCTGGCAAGCCTGCCGCCCCGCGAGCTTTCCGCCGGGCTCGCCGAAGTCATCAAGTACGGGCTGATCCGTGATGCCGACTTCCTGTCCTGGCTGGAGGAGCGCATGCCGGCGTTGCGTCGTCTCGATGCCGCCGCCTTGACGACCGCCATCGAGCGCAGTTGCAGTCTCAAGGCCGAGATCGTCGCCGAGGACGAGACCGAGCAGGGCGTGCGGGCCTTGCTCAACCTGGGGCACACCTTCGGTCACGCCATCGAAACCCATCAGGGCTATGGGCATTGGCTGCATGGCGAGGCCGTGGGGGCCGGCATGCTGATGGCCGCGGAACTTTCGCATCGGCTGGGCTGGCTCGCGGAGGCCGACGTGGCGCGGGTTCGCGCGATCATCGAGGCGGCGTCGTTGCCGCTGGCGGTACCGGCCGACATGACGGCGGAGGACTTCCTGGCGCTCATGCGCCTGGACAAGAAGAACCTGGATGCGCGGTTGCGCTTGATCCTGCTGCGTCGACTCGGTGACGCCTGCATTCATGACGAGACGCCGCCCGAGATGCTGAGGGAGTTTCTGGAGGCCTTTCCGCGCCGCTAGGCACTGTCCGAAAAGTGCCTGCCTTCGCTCGTCGACTTTTCAGGCAAGGCCTAGGAAGGCCTCTTTCCAACCATTCGCACGACGACGCCCGCGCCTTGCCGCGGGCGTCGTCGTTTCGGGGTGTCCGTTCGCGTGTCTTGCATGAATTCGCATGCCATATGCCATATCGGCATGGGGGTTCGTGAGGGTATGCGACTAAAGTCTCATCATGGGTGATGAGGCTCAGAGTGTCGAGCCAACGCTTTGCAAACTGTTGAGTTGGTAGGCTTTTTTTATTGAGCGGGCGTGCAAGTCACGGATTTGCTGGAGAAAACGCGGGTAGTGGAGGGGCGAGGGCGTTGCGTTGAGAGTAGGGGCTGGCTATTCTGGACGGCCTTTTGCCGTGCAGTCTAGAGACCCGATCAGCGTCTCTGTGTAAAAAGAAAAACATAAAAATATAACACATAATTTCTGCAAATAAAACTCTTCGTAGCTGAGGCACGTCCATGAACCGAGGTCTCCACCAGCCCGACGAATTCCGTGACAACTGTGGGTTCGGCTTGATCGCCCACATGGAGGGGCAGGCCAGCCACGACTTGCTGAAGACCGCCATCGAGTCGCTGACCTGCATGACACACCGTGGCGGCATCGCCGCCGATGGCAAGACCGGCGACGGCTGCGGCCTGTTGCTGAAAATGCCCGAGTCCTTCATGCGCGAAGTGGCGCGTGAGGCGCTCGGCGTCGAACTGGGCGAGCGCTTCGCGGTCGGCTCGATCTTCCTGCCCGACGACGATGCCCGGGAAGCGCAGGGGCGGGAAACCCTGGAAGCCGAACTGACCAAGCGCGGCTTGAACGTGCTGGGCTGGCGCGAGGTGCCGGTGGACCCCAGTGTCTGTGGTCCCATGGCGCTGGATTGCCTGCCGCGCATCCGGCAGCTTTTCGTCGAGCCCGGCGAGGAGACCGGCGACACCTTCGACGTCGACCTGTTCATGGCGCGCCGTCATGCCGAGCAGGCCCTGCGCGACGAAGAGGACTTCTATGTCTGTTCGCTGTCGCCCGAGGTGGTGTCCTACAAGGGGCTGGTGATGCCGGTGGATCTTCCCGCCTTCTATCACGACCTGGGCGATACCCGCCTGGAGACGGCCATCTGCGTCTTCCACCAGCGCTTCTCGACCAACACCGCGCCGCGTTGGCCGCTGGCCCAGCCGTTCCGGCTGCTGGCCCACAATGGCGAGATCAACACCATCCAGGCCAACCGTGGCTGGGCCAACTCGCGCAAGGAAAACTTCACCAGCGAGCGGCTGCCCGACATCGCCGAGCTCGACGAGATCGTCAACACCACCGGTTCCGACTCCTCGAGCATGGACAACATGCTCGAGGTGCTGCTCACCGGTGGCATGGATCTGCATCGGGCGGTGCGCATGATGGTGCCGCCGGCCTGGCAGAACGTCGAGATCATGGACGGCGACCTGCGTGCCTTCTATGAGTACAACTCCATGCATGCCGAGCCCTGGGACGGTCCGGCCGGCGTGGTCATGACCGATGGCCGCCAGGCGGTCTGCATGCTCGATCGCAATGGCCTGCGCCCGGCGCGCTGGGTGATCACCCGCAATGGCTACATCACCCTGGCTTCCGAGATCGGCACCTACGATTATCGGCCCGAGGACGTGGTGGCCAAGGGGCGTGTCGGCCCCGGCCAGATCCTGGCCGTGGATACCGAAACCGGCGAGGTCCTGCATACCGAGGACATCGACTCGCGACTCAAGTCGGCCTATCCCTACAAGCGCTGGCTCAAGCAGGAGGCCAGTTACCTGGAATCGGCGCTCACCGAGCTGGCGCGCTTCCAGAACATGGATGCCGATACCCTGGCCGTGCAGCAGAAGATGTTCCAGATCAGCTTCGAGGAGCGCGACCAGATTTTGCGTCCCCTGGCCGAAAGCGGTCAGGAAGGGGTGGGGTCCATGGGCGATGACACGCCCATGGCGGTACTCTCCACCAAACAGCGGCTGCTGACCGACTATTTCCGCCAGAAGTTCGCCCAGGTCACCAATCCGGCCATCGATCCGCTGCGCGAGGCGATCGTGATGTCGCTGGAAAGCTGCATCGGCGCCGAACTCAATGTCTTCAAGGCAACGCCGGAGCATGCGCATCGCCTGATTCTGACCACCCCGGTACTGTCGCCGCGCAAGTTCACCGCCCTGGTGACCCAGGAAGACCCGGCCTTCGCCAGTCAGACGCTGTCGTTGGCCTACGATCCCGAGACCACCGGGCTCAAGGACGCGTTGCAGGCGCTTTGCGCCGAGGCCGAGAAAGCCGCCCGCGGCGACAAGGTGCTGCTGGTGCTGTCCGACGCCAATCTGGAAAAGGGACAGTTGCCCATTCATGCCGCCCTGGCGGTGGGTGCGGTGCATCATCACCTGGGACGCCTGGCGTTGCGCCCCCGCGTCAACCTGATCGTCGAGACCGGCTACGCCCGCGATGCCCACCAGATGGCGGTGCTCTTCGGGGTGGGCGCCACGGCGGTCTACCCATGGCTGGCCTATCAGGTCATGGCCGACATGCATCGCACCGGCGAGCTGGTCGGTAACCCCGCCGATGCCCGGGAAAACTATCGCAAGGGGTTGCAGAAGGGGCTGTTCAAGATCCTCTCGAAGATGGGCATCTCGACGCTGGCCTCCTATCGTGGCTCTCAACTGTTCGAGGCCGTGGGCCTGGCGTCCGAGGTCATGGACATGTGCTTCACCGGCATGGCCTCGCGCATCGAGGGCACCGGCTTTGCCGAGCTGCAGCTGCAACAGGAGCTGCTGGCCAAGGATGCCTGGAAGCCGCGCAAGAGCATCTCCCACGGCGGCCTGATGAAGTATGTGCATGGCCACGAGTACCACGCCTACAACCCGGATGTGATCAAGGCGCTGCAGGAGGCCGTGCAGGAGGGCGATTACACCAAGTGGAAGAAGTTCGCGGCCCTGGTCAACGAGCGCGATCCGGCCACCATTCGCGACCTGCTCAGGCTCAAGCCTGCCGAGACGCCGGTGCCGCTGGAGGAAGTGGAACCCGTCGAGAACCTGCTGCCGCGCTTCGACAGCGCCGGCATGTCGCTCGGCGCCCTGTCGCCGGAGGCCCACGAGGCTCTGGCCCAGGCCATGAACGAGACCGGTGGGCGCTCCAATTCCGGCGAGGGCGGCGAGGATCCGGTCCGTTACGGCACCATCCGCAGCTCCAAGATCAAGCAGATCGCTTCCGGGCGTTTCGGGGTCACGCCGGCTTACCTGGCCAATGCCGAAGTGCTGCAGATCAAGGTGGCCCAGGGCGCCAAGCCCGGCGAAGGCGGCCAGTTGCCGGGCGGCAAGGTCAACGAACTGATCGCCCGGCTGCGCTATGCGGTGCCCGGGGTGACGCTGATCTCGCCGCCGCCGCACCATGACATCTATTCCATCGAGGACCTGGCGCAGCTGATCTTCGACCTCAAGCAGGTCAATCCCGACGCCCAGGTCTCGGTCAAGCTGGTGTCCGAGCCCGGCATCGGCACCATCGCCACCGGCGTGGCCAAGGCCTATGCCGACCTGATCACCGTCTCCGGCTACGACGGCGGCACGGCGGCGAGCCCGCTGACCTCGATCAAGCACGCCGGCAGCCCCTGGGAGCTCGGCCTGCCCGAGGTTCACCAGGCGCTGCGCATCAACGGCCTGCGCGACAAGATTCGCCTGCAGACCGATGGCGGCCTGAAGACCGGCCTGGACGTGATCAAGGCGGCAATCCTCGGCGCCGAGAGCTTCGGTTTCGGTACCGCGCCGATGGTCGCACTGGGCTGCAAGTACCTGCGTATCTGCCACCTCAACAACTGCGCCACCGGCGTCGCCACTCAGCACCAGGTCCTGCGCGACGAGCATTTCCGCGGCACGGTGGACATGGTCAAGCACTATTTCCGCTTCATCGCCGAGGAAGTGCGCGAACTGATGGCCATGCTGGGCGTGCGGCAGCTCACCGATCTGATCGGCCGCACCGATCTGCTCGAGGCGATCGAGGGCGTGACACCTTCCCAGCGCCGGCTGGACCTGTCGCCGTTGATGACCAACGACTTCGTGCCGGCCGAGGCGCCACAGTTCTGCCAGGTCGATCGCAACGTGCCCCACGATCCGGGCGCCAAGAACCAGGAAGTGCTCGCCGCCATGAAGACGGCGATCGAGCAGAAATCCGGTGGGGAGTTCGAGTTTGCCATCACCAACTGCGACCGCTCCGTGGGGGCGCTGGCCTCCGGGACCATCGCCAAGCGTTATGGCGAGGCAGGGCTCGAGGATGCGCCGGTGACCGCGCGTTTCCGCGGCGTGGCCGGCCAGAGCTTCGGGGTCTGGAACGCTCGCGGGCTCCACCTCTACCTGGAAGGCGATGCCAACGATTACGTCGGCAAGGGCATGAACGGTGGCCGGGTGGTGATCGTGCCGCCGCGCGAAAGCCGCTTCGAAAGCCACAAGACAGCGATCATCGGCAATACCTGCCTGTACGGTGCCACCGGTGGCAAGCTGTTCGCCTCCGGCACCGCCGGCGAGCGCTTCGGGGTGCGCAACTCCGGTGCCCAGGCGGTCATCGAAGGCGCCGGCGATCACTGCTGCGAATACATGACCGGCGGTCTGGTCGCCGTGCTCGGCGAGACCGGCGTCAACTTCGGCGCCGGCATGACCGGAGGGTTCGCCTATGTGCTCGACGAGGACCGCACCTTCGTCGACAAGTACAATCACGAACTGGTGGAGATCCACCGGGTCAACACCGAGGCCATGGAGGCCCATCGTCGACACCTGAGGGAAGTCATCGAAGAATTCGTCGCCGAGACCGGCTCGCAGCGCGGCCGCGACATCCTCGAGGACTTCAGCGACTTCATTCGCCACTTCTGGCTGGTGAAACCCAAGGCGGCGAGTCTCGCCAGCCTGCTGGACCAGTCCCGGCGTCAGCCGGAGTGAATGAGGCGATCAGGTTCGTACTAGAGGAGCACAGAACATGGCCAACCGCTTGAACAACGATTTCCAGTTCATCGACGTGGGTCGTCAGGACCCCGAGAAGAAGCCGGCGCGTACCCGGGCGAAGCAGTTCGCCGAGATCTACGAGCCGTACAAGCCCCAGGACGCGGCGGCCCAGGCACACCGCTGCCTGCACTGCGGCAATCCCTACTGCGAGTGGAAGTGCCCGGTGCACAACTACATCCCCAACTGGCTGCAACTGGTCAGCGAGGGCAACATCCTGGAGGCCGCCGAGCTCTCCCATCGCACCAATTCGCTGCCGGAGGTGTGTGGCCGGGTCTGCCCCCAGGACCGGCTGTGCGAGGGCGATTGCACGCTCAATGATGGCTTCGGCGCGGTGACCATCGGTTCGGTGGAGAAATACATCACCGATACCGCCTTCGCCATGGGCTGGCGCCCGGACATGTCCAAGGTCACCTGGACCGACAAGAAGGTGGCGATCATCGGCGCCGGCCCGGCGGGGCTCGGTTGCGCCGATATCCTGGTGCGCAACGGCGTCAAGCCGGTGGTGTTCGACAAGTACCCCGAGATCGGTGGCCTGCTGACCTTCGGCATTCCCGAGTTCAAGCTCGAGAAGACCGTGATGGAGCGGCGTCGGGCGGTCTTCGAGGAGATGGGCGTGGAGTTCTGCCTCGGCGTCGAGATCGGACGCGACATGCCCTTCGAGCAACTGCTCGAAGAGTATGACGCCGTCTTCCTCGGCATGGGCACCTACAAGTACATGGAGGGCGGTTTTCCCGGCGAGGACCTGCCGGGTGTGCACAAGGCGCTCGACTACCTGGTCGCCAACGTCAATCACTGCCTGGGCTTCGAGACGGACCCGGCGGACTATGTGTCCCTCGAGGGCCAGAGGGTCGTGGTGCTGGGCGGCGGCGACACGGCCATGGACTGCAATCGCACCGCCATCCGCCAGGGTGCGGCGTCCGTGACCTGCGCCTATCGCCGCGACGAAGACAACATGCCGGGCTCGCGCAAGGAAGTGGCCAATGCGCGGGAGGAAGGCGTGGACTTCCTGTTCAACCGCCAGCCGGTGGCAGTGATCGGCGAGGATCGGGTCGAGGGCATCAAGGTGGTGCGGACCCGCCTTGGCGAGCCCGACGAAAACGGTCGTCAGCGCCCCGAGGTCGTGCCCGGCTCCGAAGAGGTGGTGCCCGCCGATGCAGTGGTCATCGCCTTCGGCTTCCAGCCGAGCCCGGCACCCTGGTTCGAGACCGTGGGCATCGAGCTCGACGAGAAGGGGCGGGTCAAGGCGCCCGAGGAAGGCGCCTACGCCTTCCAGACCACCAACGAGAAGATCTTCGCCGGCGGCGACATGGTGCGTGGCTCGGATCTGGTGGTGACCGCCGTGTTCGAAGGCCGCCAGGCCGGTGAGGGCATCCTCGACTATCTGGATGTGTAAGTCCTGAACGTTGTTCAGGAGAGGGAAGGAAAAAGAGGGAAGAGGAAAGAACGCCCGGACGTGGTCCGGGCTGGAAGAGGGAAGAAAACCCGAACACCGAGCCGGCAGTCTGTCACTCGACGTTTGTGGCGGAAGCACTGATGGTCGGCGGCACCGGTGGCAGTTCGGAGCGGAGGTCCTTTTCCATGGATGGAAAAGGTAGCGCCCAGGGAAGGGTTTACAGCGCCTCCGCGTAGAACTGCCGCCGGGAAGCCGTGGCAGGACAAAATTGAGCACGAGGCCGTCATCTGCTACTCTGTGGTCCCATCCTGGCGCGGCTTCCTGCCGGGCCTACCGATCACGTTTCGACAGGTTCTCCATGACACGATATATCTTCGTGACCGGCGGCGTTGTGTCCTCACTCGGCAAAGGCATCGCGTCGGCCTCGCTGGCGGCTATTCTCGAGGCGCGCGGCCTCAAGGTCACCATGCTCAAGCTCGATCCCTACATCAATGTGGATCCGGGCACCATGAGTCCATTCCAGCATGGCGAGGTGTTCGTCACCGAGGATGGCGCCGAGACCGACCTCGACCTGGGGCATTACGAGCGCTTCATTCGCACGAAGATGACCCAGGCCAACAACTTCACCACCGGTCGTGTCTACGAACACGTGCTGCGCAAGGAGCGTCGCGGGGATTACCTGGGGGGCACCGTGCAGGTGATCCCGCACATCACCGACGAGATCAAGCGCCGCGTCTACGAGGGTGGCAAGGACTTCGATGTGGCGCTGGTCGAGATCGGCGGCACCGTGGGGGACATCGAGTCGCTGCCGTTCCTCGAGTCGATTCGCCAGATTCGCAGTGAGCTGGGCGCCAGCCGGGCGATCTTCATGCACCTGACGCTGGTGCCCTACATCAAGACCGCCGGTGAGACCAAGACCAAGCCGACCCAGCACAGCGTCAAGGAACTGCGTTCCATCGGTATCCAGCCGGACATCCTGATCTGCCGGAGCGAAGTCGACCTGGAAGAAAGCGAGCGTCGCAAGATCGCGCTGTTCACCAACGTCGAAGAGCGTGCGGTCGTGCCGCTGCAGGATGCCGATACCATCTATCGTATCCCGCTGATGCTGCACGAACACGGCCTGGACGAGATCGTCTGCGACAAGCTGCGCCTGGAGGCCGGCGAAGCGGATCTCAGCGAATGGATCCGCGTGCTCGATGCCAAGCTCAACCCGCTCAAGTCGATCAACATCGCCATGGTCGGCAAGTACATGGAGCTGCTCGACGCCTACAAGTCGCTCAATGAGGCACTGACCCACGCCGGCATCCAGTCCCGCATCAAGGTCAACATCGACTACGTCGATTCCGAGGACATCGAGCGCCACGGCCCCGAGCGACTGGCCGGCAAGGATGCGATCCTGGTCCCCGGTGGCTTCGGCGAACGCGGCGTGGAAGGCAAGATCGCCACGGCCCGCTTTGCCCGGGAAAACAAGATTCCCTTCCTGGGCATCTGCCTCGGCATGCAGGTGGCGGTGATCGAGTTCGCCCGCCACATGGCCGGCTGGGAAGACGCTAACTCCACCGAATTCACCCGCGACACCCAGCACCCGGTGGTCGGGCTCATCACCGAATGGCTCAGCCCGGAAGGCAAGATCGAGCTGCGCGACGAGGCCTCGGACCTGGGCGGCACCATGCGCCTGGGCGGCCAGGTCTGCCGCTTGGCACCGGGAACCCGTGCCCGCGAGGCCTATGGCGACGACGAGATCGTCGAGCGTCACCGTCACCGCTTCGAGGTCAACAACCAGTTCGTCGAGGGCCTGGAAGAGGCCGGCCTGGTGGTCTCGGGCAAGAGCGTCGATGGCTCCCTGGTCGAAATGATCGAGCTGCCCGACCATCCCTGGTACGTGGCCTGCCAGTTTCACCCGGAATTCACGTCGACGCCCCGTGACGGCCACCCGCTGTTCACCGGCTTCGTCAGTGCGGCACTGGAGCACAAGGCGGAGCGCAGTCGCGCCCAGTCCGCCCCACAGGAGTGAGACCGATGACCGACCCCGAACGCCTCATCGAATTCGCCGGCCTTCGGGTCGGCAATTCCCAGCCGCTGACCCTGTTCGGTGGCATGAACGTGCTGGAGTCCCGAGAGCTGGCCCTGGAGGTTGCCGAGGCCTATGTCGAGGTCACCTCCCGGCTCGGCATGCCCTATGTGTTCAAGGCCAGCTTCGACAAGGCCAACCGTAGCTCCATCCATTCCTTCCGTGGCCCCGGCCTGGAGGATGGCGTGGCGATGCTCGCCGAGATCAAGGAGCGCTTCGGGGTTCCGGTGATCACCGATGTGCACGAGCCCTGGCAGGCCGCGCCGGTGGCGGAAGTCGCCGACGTCATCCAGTTGCCGGCCTTCCTGGCCCGCCAGACCGATCTGGTGGTGGCCATGGCCGAAACCGGCGCGGTGATCAACATCAAGAAGCCGCAGTTCCTTGCGCCCCATGAGATGCGCCACATCCTGCGCAAGTGCGAGGAAGCCGGCAACGACCGCCTGATCCTCTGTGAACGCGGCTCGAGCTTCGGCTACAACAACCTGGTGGTCGACATGCTCGGCTTCGGTGACATGAAGCAGACCGGCTATCCGCTGTTGTTCGATGTCACCCACTCCCTGCAGCGCCCCGGCGGGCGTGCCGACAGTGCCGACGGGCGTCGCGCCCAGGTCGCCGAGCTGGCACGTGCCGGCGTGGCCGTGGGCCTGGCCGGCCTCTTCCTGGAATCGCACCCCGACCCCGACAATGCCAAGTGCGACGGCCCCTGTGCCTTGCCACTGGACAAGCTCGAACCCTTCCTGGCGCAACTCAAGGCACTGGACGACCTGGTGAAGGGGTTTGAACCACTCGAGATTGCCTGATTCTTTCAACGCTGACTGACTCGCTTAAGGACGACACGACCTATGACCAAGATCGTCGAACTCCGCGCCCTCGAGGTGCTCGATTCACGTGGTAACCCGACCGTGCAGGCCGAAGTGCGCCTGGAAAGCGGCGCCGTGGGCGAAGCCTGCGCGCCCAGCGGGGCCTCCACCGGCTCCCGCGAGGCCCTCGAACTGCGCGACGGTGACAAGTCCCGGTACCTTGGCAAGGGCGTGTCGAAGGCCGTGGCGGCCGTCAATGGCGAGATTCGCGAGCGCCTGCTGGGCATGGACGCCCGCGATCAGCGGGGCCTGGACGAAGCCATGCTCGAGCTCGATGGCACCGACAACAAGGCGAAGCTGGGCGCCAACGCCATCCTCGCGGTCTCCCTGGCGGCCGCCAAGGCAGCGGCCAACGCCAAGGGCATGCCGCTCTATGCCCATATCGCCGAGCTCTACGGCCAGCCGGGCCAGTACCTGATGCCGGTGCCGATGATGAACATCCTCAACGGCGGCGAGCATGCCGACAACAATGTCGACATTCAGGAATTCATGATCCAGCCGGTGGGCGCTGAGAGCTTCCGCGAGGCCCTGCGCATGGGCGCCGAGGTGTTCCACGCCCTGAAGAAGGTGCTGGCCGCGCGTGGCCTGGCCACCGCCGTGGGCGACGAGGGGGGCTTCGCGCCGAACCTCGACTCCAATGCCGAGGCACTGGCGGTGATCAAGCAGGCCGTGGCGGATGCCGGCTATGAACTCGGTCGCGATGTCACGCTGGCGCTGGATTGCGCCTCCAGCGAATTCTACCGGGATGGCCAGTACGCGCTGTCCGGCGAGGGCAAGTCCTATGACGCCGCCGGTTTCGTCGACTATCTGGCCGAGCTGTGCGACCAGTATCCCATCGTTTCCATCGAGGACGGCATGGACGAGTCCGACTGGGACGGCTGGCAGGCGCTGACCGACAAGCTCGGCGACCGCGTGCAACTGGTCGGCGACGATCTCTTCGTCACCAATACGCGCATCCTCAAGCGCGGCGTCGACGAGGGCATCGGCAATTCCATCCTGATCAAGTTCAACCAGATCGGCTCGCTCTCCGAGACCCTGGATGCCATTCGCATGGCCCAGGATGCCGGCTTCACCGCCGTCATCTCGCATCGCAGCGGCGAGACCGAGGATACCACCATCGCCGACCTGGCCGTGGGCACCAGCGCCGGCCAGATCAAGACGGGCTCGCTGTGCCGCAGCGACCGGGTTGCCAAGTACAATCGCCTGCTGGTGATCGAGCGCGACCTTGGCGAGCGCGTGGCCTATCCCGGGCGCAGCGCCATTAAAGGTCAATAAGCGGGCATTGTTGTGATTAGCTCTTCGCTTTGTAGGAGATTTCCTACAGATAGCCGAAGACATTAACGACAAAATTCCTACGAAGACCGCTGCTTTTTGCAGCGGTCTTTTTTTATCTTTTTGATATTGTGAGGGTTTTTAAAAACGGAGCCGGACGCTGCGCTCGTCATGATGCCATCGGGGCCACTTGAGAAGCTCCTCAGGCGTGCCACAATGCACTCGGGACAAGGGAGAGCGGAGCTCTTCCGGCAGGATGCCACGGGATGCAGTCTCGAGTGCGCTCGGTGTGACAGGAAGTCGCCTCCGAGCAGGGACAGCACTCGCAGGACGATGAGCGAAGGGATTCGCTCAAGGATTGGCTAGGAGCGGGCGGCCTGCGGGCCGCCTTTTTTTGTCTGATGTTCTCCTTGCGTTCATTCAAGGCAAACGCAACAGCGCCGAATGTCGAGAGACATTCGGCGCTGTTGTATTCAGCCAATGGCACGGTTCCGAGGAAACGCTGATCGAATGCCTGAGCGGCGTTCGGCGTTTTATTCAGCGTTTCCCCGAGCGTGCTTCGCTAGCGCTCCAGGTGCTCCAGCTTGCCAGTCTTGCCGTCCCACTCCTCGGCGTCTTCCGGTGGATCCTTCTTCTCGGTGATGTTCGGCCAGGTCTCGGAGAGTTCAGCGTTGATCTCGATGAACTGTTCCTGTCCCTCCGGGAGCTCGTCCTCCGAATAGATTGCCTCGGCCGGGCACTCCGGTTCGCAAAGGGCGCAGTCGATGCACTCGTCGGGATGGATCACCAGGAAGTTGGGGCCTTCATAGAAGCAGTCCACCGGGCAGACCTCGACACAGTCGGTGTACTTGCACTTGATGCAGTTTTCGGTGACGACGAATGTCATGTCTGTCTCCCTTCCTCGGGCCGGGTGGCGCCGCGGCCAGTCGGTCTCGTATGATGAATTTGGGTTATAAAAACTGTTGCTTTTATAATATAGTGAGCTTGTTGGCCCCATTTTAGTCGGGCCGCCACGCCAACCGCAAGGCGATTACAGCCTTTCCTTCCAGTGGTAGAGCCACTCCAGCGCCTGACGCGGCGTCATGTCGTCCAGTCCCAGGCTTCCCAGGCTTTCCAGCATGGGATGCGGCGCGCTGGCGAACAGGTCGGCCTGTTGCGGGGCGCTGCCTGAGGCGGCGCTGTCGTCCGTGGACAGGCTGCGCTGGCCCTGGTCGATTTCCTGCTGCTCGAGGCTGGCAAGCTTTTCCCGCGCCCGGGCGATCACTGCCTGGGGTACGCCGGCGAGCTGGGCGACCTGCAGGCCGTAGCTCTGGCTGGCCGGGCCGTCTTCCACCCGGTGCATGAAGACGATGCCTTCCTTGTGCTCCGTGGCCGTCAGGTGGACATTGGCCACGCCGCTGGCTTGTTCGGCCAGTGCGGTCATCTCGAAGTAGTGGGTGGCGAACAGCGTGAAGGCGCGACTGCGGGTCAACTGCTCGGCACTGGCCCAGGCCAGCGACAACCCATCGAAGGTGCTGGTGCCGCGCCCGATCTCGTCCATCAGCACCAGACTGTGATCGGTGGCGTTGTGCAGGATGTTGGCGGTCTCGGTCATCTCGACCATGAAGGTGGAACGCCCGCCGGCCAGGTCGTCCGAGGAGCCGATGCGGGTGAAGATGCGATCCACGGGGCCGATAGAGGCGGCGTCGGCGGGCACGAAGCTGCCGGTGTGGGCGAGCAGGGTGATCAGGGCGGCCTGTCGCATGTAGGTCGATTTACCGCCCATGTTGGGGCCGGTGATCACCAGCATGCGCCGCTCGTCATCCATGTTCAGGTCGTTGGGCACGAAAGGTGTCTCGCTGACCTGCTCGACCACCGGATGGCGGCCGCCGCGAATGCTGAAGCCTGCCGTTTCGGGCAGCTCTGGACGCACGAAGTCCAGCGCCCGGGCGCGCTCGGCCAGGGTCGCGAGCACGTCCAGTGCCGCCAGCGCCTGGCCGGTAGCCTGGAGGGTGGAAAGCTCGGCGTTGAGGTCGTCGAGCAGGCCATCGTAGAGCAGTTTCTCGCGGGCCAGCGCACGGGACTTGGCCGATAGCGCCTTGTCCTCGAATTCCTTGAGCTCGGGGATGATGAAGCGCTCGGCGTTCTTCAGGGTCTGGCGACGGATGTAGTCTACCGGCGCATCCCGGGCCTGGGCGCGGGGAATCTCGATATAGTAGCCGTGAACGCGGTTGTAGCCGACCTTGAGGCCGGGCAGGCCGGTGCGTTCGCGCTCCCGAGTCTCCAGTTCGATCAGGTAATCGCCGGCGTGCTCGGCCAGGCCGCGATGTTCGTCGAGCTCGGCGTCGAATCCTTCGGCGATCACGCCGCCGTCGCGGATCACCACCGGCGGGTTCTCCATCAGGGCCCGGCTCAGCGTATCGGCCAGCGTCGGGTAGGGATGGATGCGCCGCTTGAGATCGTCCAGGGCGGTGCCCTCGTCGAAGCGGGCCAGTTCGGCCTCGAGCTCGGGCAGGGCGTTCAAGGCGTCGCGCAGTCTGGCGAGATCCCGGGGGCGGGCGCTGTAGAGGGCGACCCGGGCCAGGATGCGTTCCACGTCGCCGATCGCCTTGAGGGCCTCGCGGGGTGCGACGAAGCCGTCGCCGTCGAGCAGGGCGGCGACGGCGGCCTGGCGACCCGATACCTGGGCGCGATCGCGCAGTGGCCGATTGAGCCAGCGCTTGAGCAGGCGCGACCCCATGGCGGTGGAGGTGGTGTCGAGTACGCTGGCCAGGGTGTTGTCGGTGCCGCCTCCCAGGTTGACGCCGATCTCCAGGTTGCGGCGGCTGGCGGCGTCGATCACCACGGCGTCGTCGCGGCTCTCCACGCCGATGGCGGTGACATGGGGCAACTGCGAGCGCTGGGTGTCGCGGGCGTAGTCGATCAGCACGCCGGCAGCGGTGATGGCGGCTTCCAGATGCGCGCAGCCGAAGCCTCTCAGATCCTGGACAGCGAACTGGTCGCACAGGGTGCGCGTGGCGCTTTCCAGGTCGAACAGCCAGTCGTTCTGCCGACGCAGGCCCCGATGCGCCTCGAGGCCGGGCGGCAGGGTCAGGCTTTCGGCGACCAGCAACTCGGCCGGGTCCAGGCGAGTCAGCTCGGCCATCGCCTCGGCTTCACCTTCGACCTCGAGCACGCTGAAGCGCCCGCTGGACAGCTCCAGCCAGGCCAGACCCCAGTGTTCGCCGGCGGCATGCAGCGCGACCACCAGGTTGTCGCGTCGGGCGTCGAGCAGCGCCTCGTCGTACAGGGTGCCCGGCGTGACGATGCGCACGACCTTGCGTTCCACCGGGCCCTTGGTGGTATTCGGATCGCCCATCTGCTCGCAGATGGCCACCGATTCGCCGGCGGCGACCAGGCGCGCCAGATAGCCCTCGGCGCTGTGATAGGGCACGCCGGCCATGGGGATCGGCTTGCCCGCCGATTGGCCGCGCTGGGTCAGGGTGATGTCGAGCAGGGCGGCGGCGCGCTTGGCATCATCGAAGAACAGTTCGTAGAAATCACCCATTCGATAGAAGAGCAGCACGTCCGGATGTTCGCGCTTGATCTTCAGATATTGGGCCATCATCGGGGTGTGCTGGGCGCTGGCCTGTGACATGGGCTTCCTTGGCTTGCCGGTGGTGATGGTGCGAAGAACGACAGAGGAATCATGGCGACGCGCATGTCATGCATGTCGCGGGCAAAGGCAGTATTCTACGCTCAAGGACGTTCGGCGTCAGGAGCGTCGTCGTCCAGTCACCAACGGTCTGGAGGACATCCCATGGCGGTACATGCCGAAAGTCCGGATCCCCTCGATCCGGCGAGACTCGCCGAGTACCTGGGACGTTTGTGCCGCGAGCGGGGCATCGTGGTCAGTACCGCGGAATCCTGCACCGGCGGTGGCGTGGCCAGCGCCATCACCTCGGTGGCCGGCAGCTCCGATTACTTCGAGACCGGCTACGTGACCTATGCCAATACCGCCAAGACGCGCCTGCTGGGTGTCTCCGAGACCATGCTGGCCGAACATGGCGCGGTCAGCCGACAGGTGGTCGAGGCCATGGTGGCCGGGGCCTGCGCCGAGAGCGGGGCCGACCTGGCCGTGGCCATCAGTGGCGTCGCCGGCCCGGGCGGCGGCACCGACGACAAGCCGGTGGGCACCGTATGGTTGGCCTGGGGCGACGGCTGGCAGCGCGCGGCCGAATGTCGGCACTTCCCCGGCGATCGCGATGCCGTGCGCGAAGCGGCGGTTCGCGAGGCGCTGGTGGGTTTGATCCGCTGGCTGACGCCGCACGAATAGCTAGCACGTGCGGGGCTGGTCGAGCGGCGCTTTTTTCGTCATACTACTGTGCAACCATACAGTGAAGAGGGCATGGCTGCCGGCCGGCTCTCGATTATTCGCTATCGCTTAGGAGGCCTGTCATGGCTCAGGACGAAAATCGTTCCAAGGCGCTGAACGCCGCGCTATCCCAGATCGATCGACAGTTCGGCAAGGGAACCGTAATGCGGCTGGGCGACACGCCGCGTGTGGCGATGCCATCGGTCTCCACCGGCTCGCTGGGCCTGGATATCGCCCTGGGCATCGGCGGTCTTCCCTACGGCCGCGTCGTCGAGATCTTCGGCCCCGAGTCCTCGGGCAAGACCACCCTGACGCTCGCGGTCATCGCCGAGGCGCAGAAGCAGGGCAAGACGTGCGCCTTCATCGACGCCGAGCACGCCCTCGATCCCAGCTATGCCGAGAAGCTCGGCGTCAATCTCGACGACCTGCTGGTCTCCCAGCCCGACACCGGTGAGCAGGCGCTGGAAATCTGCGACATGCTGGTGCGCTCGGGCGGTGTCGACGTGATCATCATCGACTCGGTGGCCGCCTTGACGCCGCGCGCCGAGATCGAGGGCGAGATGGGCGACTCCCACGTCGGCCTGCAGGCGCGCCTGATGTCCCAGGCACTGCGCAAGGTGACCGGTCACATGAAGAACGCCAACTGCATGGTGGTGTTCATCAACCAGATCCGCATGAAGATCGGCGTGATGTTCGGCAGCCCCGAGACCACCACCGGCGGCAACGCCCTGAAGTTCTATTCCAGCGTGCGCCTGGATATCCGTCGCACCGGTTCGGTGAAGCAGGGCGACGAGGTCGTCGGCAACGAGACCCGGGTCAAGGTGGTCAAGAACAAGGTAGCGCCGCCGTTCCGTCAGGCCGAGTTTCAGATCCTCTATGGCAAGGGCATCTACCACGCCGGGGAAGTGGTAGATCTGGGCGTCCAGTGTGGCCTGGTCGACAAGGCGGGCGCCTGGTACAGCTATCAGGGCAACAAGATCGGCCAGGGCAAGGCCAACGCCGCCCAGTTCCTCGAGGACAACCCGGCGGTGATGGAAGAGATCGAAAGCCAGATTCGCGCCCAGTTGCTGGCTACCCCGGAACCTCGCGAGGAAGAGAGCGAGGCCGAGGCGCCGATCGGCGAGGGCAGCGAACGCGAGGATGGCCTGCTGTAAAAGATGCGCGAAACGGCCGAGAGCACACCCCGGGACGATGCCATCCGCCTGCTGGCGCGGCGGGAATATGCCCGGGGGGAGTTGCGCGAGCGCCTGGCCGCGAAGGGCCATGCCGCCGAAGACGTAGAGGCCTGCCTGCTCGAGCTGGAAGAGCAGGGCCTGCAGTCCGATGCGCGTTTCGCCGAAAGCTTCCTGCGCTCCCGGGTTGCCCGGGGGCAGGGGCCGATCAAGTTACGTGCCGAGCTCGGTCGGCGTGGCATCGACGATGACATCGCGCGCCAGGCCTTCGCCGAGCTGGCCTCCGAGGTCGACTGGTTCGAGCTGGCCGCCGAGGTGCTGGCGCGCCGTTTCACGGGACCAGGCGAGACGCCGCGGGAGCGGGCCCGAAGGGAGCGCTTCCTGGCCGGCCGGGGGTTCGATTTCGAGCAGCTCCGGCACGCCCTGACCCATGCCTGGGACGATATCTGAGACAATCCTGCCTCCTCCCGCCCTGTCGTTGCTTGACGACTGCGCTATAATGGCTCCCTTTGCGGAGGAAACACTGACTAAATGCCTGCGTGGCTCGGCGCCTCGATCGCTGCGCGATGGCCGCCGGCCCGGCCGAGATCTCGGCCAATCCCGCCAGCGTCGGTCGCAATATCCCGAGCGCCGCGTGCTCGAGCACGCTTGCCGATTTATTGAGTGCTTCCCAGTGCCCCGAGCGGCGTTCTCCGCTCGGAGGGCCACCATGCTTATCGTCACGGATATTCCATGAAAAGTGCAGACATCCGACAGGCCTTTCTGAGCTACTTCGAGGAGCGAGGGCACTCCATCGTCCCGTCGAGCTCCCTGGTGCCGGACAACGACCCGACCCTGCTGTTCACCAATGCCGGCATGGTGCCGTTCAAGGACGTCTTCCTGGGGCGCGATCCGCGCCCCTATGTGCGAGCGACTTCGGCCCAGCGCTGCGTGCGCGCCGGCGGCAAGCACAATGACCTGGACAACGTCGGCTATACCGCGCGTCACCACACCTTCTTCGAGATGCTGGGCAACTTCAGCTTCGGTGACTACTTCAAGCGCGATGCCATTCATTTTGCCTGGAACTTCCTCACCGAGGTGCTCGGCCTGCCCAGGGAAAAGCTCTGGGTCACCGTCCATGTCAGCGACGATGAGGCCGAACGCATCTGGAAGGACGAGGTGGGCATCGACCCCGAGCGCTTCTCCCGTCTCGATGAGGACAACTTCTGGCAGATGGGCGATACCGGCCCCTGCGGGCCGAGTTCCGAGGTCTTCTTCGACCATGGCCCCGAGGTGTGGGGTGGACCTCCCGGCAGCCCCGAGGAGGACGGCGACCGCTACATCGAGGTCTGGAACCTGGTGTTCATGCAGTACGACCGCGATGCCGCCGGCAACATGAACCCCTTGCCCAAGCCGTCCATCGATACCGGCATGGGGCTGGAGCGCATCGCCGCGGTCATGCAGGGCGTGCACTCGAACTACGAGATCGACCTGTTCCAGAACCTGCTCGCCGCCGCTGCCGAAGCCACCGGGCATGATGACACCTCCGCGCCTTCGCTGCGCGTGATCGCCGATCACATTCGCTCCTGCGCCTTCCTGGTGGCCGACGGCGTGCTGCCGTCCAACGAGGGGCGCGGCTATGTACTGCGGCGCATCATCCGGCGTGCCGTGCGTCACGGTCACAAGCTCGGAGCCCAGGGCTGTTTCTTCCACAAGCTGGTGGCGGCGCTGGACGCCGAGATGGGCGAGGCCTATCCGGAGCTGCGCGAGGCCCGCGATCAGATCGAGCGCGTGCTGCTCAAGGAAGAGGAGCAGTTTGCGCGGACCCTGGAGCATGGCATGGGATTGCTCGGGGAAGCGCTGGATGCCCTCGAGGGCGATACCCTGCCCGGGGAGACGGTGTTCAAGCTCTATGACACCTATGGCTTCCCCTTCGACCTGACCGCGGATGTATGCCGCGAGCGCGGGGTCTCGCTGGACGAGGCCGGTTTCGAGCGCGAACTGGAGGCCCAGCGTGAGCGCGCCCGGGCAGCCAGCCAGTTCGGCGTCGACTACGGTGCGGCGCTGGAGCTCGAGGGCCAGACCGATTTTACCGGCTACGACCGGCTCGAGGATCGCGCCACCGTGGTGGCCCTGGTCGACGAGCAGGGCAATGCCCTGGCACGGCTCGAGGCCGAGCAGCGGGGCGTGGTGGTGCTCGACCGCACGCCCTTCTATGGCGAGTCCGGGGGCCAGGTCGGCGACACCGGCTATCTCGAGCTCGAGGGCGGGCGTTTCCTCGTCGAGGACACCCAGAAGCAGGCAGGGCATCATCTGCACCAGGGGCGCCTGCTCGAAGGCGAGCTCGAGGTTGGCGCCAGCGTGACGCCGCGCGTCGACCCGAGCCTGCGGGCCGCCACGGTACGCAACCACTCGGCGACCCACCTGCTGCACCAGGCATTGCGTATGGTGCTGGGCGATCACGTTCAGCAGAAGGGCTCGCTGGTGACTCCGGAGCGGCTGCGTTTCGACTTCAGCCACTTCGAGCCGATGACCGCCGAGCAGCTGGCCGAGGTCGAGCGACTGGTCAATGAGCAGGTGCTGGCCAACGCGCCGACCCGCATCGAGCACATGACGCTCGACGAGGCGAAGGAAAAGGGTGCGGCGGCGCTGTTCGAAGCCAAGTACGCCGACAGCGTGCGGGTGCTGACCATCGGTGCCGACGATTTCTCCATCGAACTGTGCGGCGGGACTCACGTGGCGCGCAGCGGCGACATCGGCTGTTGCCACATCGTCGCCGAAGCCGGCATCGCCAGTGGCGTGCGCCGTATCGAGGCGATCACCGGTGAAGGCGCCCTGGCCTACTTCCGCGAGCAGGAAGCGCGAGTGGCGCGCATCGGCGAGCGTCTGAAGGCCAAGCCGGAGCAGGTCGAGGAGCGCGTGACCTCGCTGGTCGAGCGCAACCGCGAGCTGGAAAAGGAACTCGAGCGCCTCAAGGCCAAGCTGGCCAGCGCCGCCGGCAGCGACATGCTCGGCGAAGCCCACGAGGTCAAGGGCATCAAGGTGCTGGCCAAGCGCCTCGAGGGCGTCTCCGGCAAGGAGCTGCGCGGCCTGCTCGACCAGCTCAAGAACAAGCTCGGCTCGGGCGTGGTGGTGCTCGGCGTGGGCGATGAACAGGCCGGCAAGGTCAGCCTGATCGCCGGCGTCACCGATGACCTGACCGGCCGGATCAAGGCCGGTGAGCTGGTCAATCACGTGGCCTCGCAGGTCGGCGGCAAGGGCGGGGGACGCCCCGACATGGCCCAGGCCGGTGGCAGCGATGTCCCGGCCCTGCCCGGTGCGCTGGATAGCGTGCCCGTGTGGGTCGAGTCGAAGCTCTGATGATCATCGGGGCCGAAGGCGGGATGCCTTCGGCCCCTGGTTTATAAAGCCAACCGTTTTCATTCGAACGTTAACCCGGATACGAGGGACAACGATAAAATGGCACTATACGTACAGAAGTTCGGCGGCACCTCGGTGGGCTCCGTGGAGCGTATCAAGGCCGTGGCCGAAAAGGTCAAGGGCTTCCGTGACGAGGGGCACCAGGTCGTGGTCGTGGTTTCCGCGATGAGCGGCGAGACCAACCGGTTGATCGGTCTGGCCAACGACATCAACGACGAGCCGACGCCGCGCGAGATGGACATGCTGGTCTCCACCGGCGAGCAGGTGACCATCTCGCTGCTGGCCATGGCACTGCACAAGCTCGGCGTGCCGGCCACCTCTTATACCGGTTCCCAGGTCGGCATCATGACCGACAGCGCCCACACCAAGGCGCGTATCCAGCGCATCGAGACCGAGGACATGCGCCAGGACCTGAACGACGGCCAGGTCGCCGTGGTCGCCGGTTTCCAGGGCGTCGACGAGGAAGGCAACATCACCACCCTCGGCCGTGGCGGCTCCGACACCACCGGGGTGGCCCTGGCCGCGGCGCTGGGCGCCGACGAGTGCCAGATCTACACCGATGTCGACGGCGTCTATACCACTGACCCGCGGGTCTGCTCCCGGGCCCAGCGCCTGGACACCATCACCGTCGAGGAGATGCTGGAACTGGCGAGCCTGGGCTCCAAGGTCCTGCAGATCCGCGCCGTCGAGTTCGCCGGCAAATACAATGTTCCGCTGCGCGTGCTGTCCAGTTTCGAGGACGGCCCCGGCACACTGATCGTCGCAGATTCCGACAAAGACGAGGACTCCATGGAAGAACCGCTGATCTCCGGTATCGCCTTCACCGCCAACGAGGCCAAGCTGACCCTGCTCAACACGCCGGACGTACCCGGTGTGGCATCGCGCATCCTGGGGCCGATCGCCGATGCCAACATCGAGATCGACATGATCGTGCAGAACGTGGCGCCGGCCGGCGATTACACCGACTTCACCTTCACCGTGGCCAAGAGCGACTACAAGCAGACCCTGCGCATCCTCGAGGAGCAGGTGCTGCCCGCGCTGGGCGAGGGCGAGGTCAAGGGTGACGACAACATCGCCAAGGTCTCGCTGGTGGGTGTCGGCATGCGTTCCCATGCCGGCGTGGCGTCCAAGATGTTCCGTGTGCTGTCGGAAGAGAACATCAATATCCGTATGGTTTCCACCTCCGAGATCAAGATCTCCGTGGTGATCGACGAGAAGCACATGGAGTTGGCGGTACGCGCCCTGCACAAGGCTTTCGGGCTCGACAAGGCCGATATCGAAAGTGAATAACGGCATCGGGGTTCGCCGACAGCTTCTACGCTGATAGGGAGTCCATGACACTGGGGTGAAAGGGCTTCCCTTCAACGTGACGATCCAGTGTCATGGTCGGCGCTATTGGCTCGGGGGCGACATCGTGCCATGGTGTGATGCGCCGTCGTCCCCGTAGGTGGCAGCATCCCGTAGCCAGAAGTCTGAAAAGGAGATCAGTCATGCTCATCCTGACCCGCCGCGTCGGCGAAACCCTGATGATCGGTGACGACATCACCGTCACTGTCCTTGGGGTAAAGGGCAACCAGGTCCGCATTGGTGTTAACGCACCCAAGGATGTCGCCGTGCACCGCGAAGAGATCTATCAGCGCATCCAGCGCGAGAAATCCGACGACGATGTCGACGACGAGACGCCTTGAATCTCGATACCGGCGTGTACCGACGCCGGATCGAGCGAGAAAAGTTCTCCGGGTGCTGGACAATGGCCTTTTAAATCGGTAGGATGCGCACCGTGCCGATGAGGGAGAGGTGGCCGAGTGGCTGAAGGCGCTCCCCTGCTAAGGGAGTAAGGGGTTAATAGCCCCTTCGAGGGTTCGAATCCCTCCCTCTCCGCCATTGTTCGGCACGGTGAAGGTTGCGCCCGTAGCTCAGCTGGATAGAGTACCTGACTACGAATCAGGCGGTCGGAGGTTCGAATCCTCCCGGGCGCGCCACTTTCCTCAAGATGGGTCCCCATCCATCGAGCCTAGGAAGATTCACCGTCAATTTCAACGACTCGTTCGTTGTGTGCTGCGCCCGTAGCTCAGCTGGATAGAGTACCTGACTACGAATCAGGCGGTCGGAGGTTCGAATCCTCCCGGGCGCGCCAGATCCCGACCCGTCCTCCACGCGAGGGCGGGTCTTTTGGTTTCATGGCAGGCTTGCCATTAGCTGGGCCCTTTACTCTGGAGGAGCGGGGTCCTGAGATCGTTCGAGGCGCCGTCGCAATGCGACGAGCGCCTCTTTTTTTGATTCCTTCTCTTGATCCCTTTCGTATCCGATTCAGACCGTTTCGTCCAGGGCGTTGGCGTGACGCGAATTCGCTGGCTCGGGAGGCATTGCGGCGGGAGGGGCGATGTGAGTGAGGCTCGTCCGTTCCACGACGAAATCGACGAAGGTGCGGACCTTCGGCGAGATGAGTCGCCCTCCCGGGAAGACGGCGTTGAACTCGACTTCCGGGCCTTCCCACTCCGGCAGAATACGCCGCAGTTGGTGTTCTTCCGGCCCCAGGCAGGCCACGGCCTCGCTGGCCAGCATCAGACCCGAGCCGTCGAGCAATAGCCCCCGCAGCACGAAAGGATCGTTGGCGACGGCAACGGGGTCCAGCTCGATTTCCTGCTGCTGGATGCCCTTGTGCAACTGCCAGAAGAAACGCTGCCCACGTTGGTCGGTACTCCGGGCCAGGGTGGGATGGTAGGCCAGGTCGGCCGGTTCCCGTGGCTCGCCGTGTCGCGCGATATAGCGGCTGCTGGCATAGATGAAGGAGCGGTATCGAGCCAGGGGGCGAGCCACCAGGCTGGAATCCGGCAGCGGGCCGATGCGCAGGGCGACGTCGATCTGTTGGGCGACCAGGTCGAGTCGTTCATTGGAGAGCACCAGGTCGATCTTCACTTCCGGGTAGAGGGTGCGGAAATCCCGCATCAGAGCCGAGGTGAAGTCGGTGCACATGGTGAAGGGCGCGGTGACCCGCAGCCAGCCGCGCGGATTGCCTTCGAGCCGTTGCACGGCGCTCTCGGCTTCGCCGAGTTCCTCCACGATACGGTGGCAATAATCGTAATAGACACCACCGGCCTCGGTCAGGCTCAACCGGCGGGTGGTGCGGTTCAGCAGGCGTGCTCCCAGGCGCAGTTCCAGCGCTTGAATCTTGCGGCTCACGGTGGTCTTGGGAATGCTCAGCAATCTGGAGGCTGCAGTGAAACTGCCTTGTTCCACGACTCTGGCGAAGATCAAGGCATCGTTGAGATCTTGCTGCATCATCGGCGTCCTGTGTAAGCCGGCTAACTGTTCCGTCAGTGGAACAGTATTTCCCTGATATCCCGGCTAATCAAAAATCCCTTCGGCTTCTAAGGTGGTGTGCTGCAGCGCATGCCGACGATGTCGATTTTCCTTCATCCCATACGATTAGAAGGGCATTCACGACATTTCATCCGCCATGACCTGGCGGTTGCCGGCTATGCATTCGCCGTCACGAGTCGATCGAGGGACTGCCATGGACGTCCACAAGATGTTCTTGCCATCGTTGCGTCAGCATCTCCCCATGGTGGCCGCCATGGGAATGGGATTAAGCGTACTGGCCGGTTGCGACAGCCAGGCCGACAGTGCCCCGGAGGAACCACCTCCTCCTCAGGTTAGCGTGGCTGAGGTCGTGGTCAAGGACGTGAATTTCTGGGACGAATTCACCGGACGCATCGATGCGGTGGATGAGGTGGAGTTGCGTCCGCGCGTCTCGGGTTACCTGGATGAGATCCACTACAGCGAGGGCCAGACCGTGGAGAAGGGGGAGGTGCTGTTCACCATCGACCCACGCCCCTACCAGGCCGATCTGGCCCGCGCCGAGGCCGAACTCGAGCGTGCCCGCGCCAGGGCCGAATTGACCCGCAGCGAGGCCGCCCGGGCCGAGACCCTGGCTCAGTCCCGCTCCATTTCCCGCGAGGTGCTGGATCAACGCCGGGCCACCGCCGCCCAGGCCGAGGCCGATATCCTGGCTGCCCAGGCCGAGGTCGAGAGGGCGCGCCTGAATGTGGAATTCACCGAGGTGCGAGCGCCCATTTCGGGGCGTACGGGGCGCGCCCTGGTGACCGTCGGCAACCTGGTGTCGGATGCCACGCCGCTGACCTCCATCGTCTCGCTGGACAAGGTCCATGTCCATTTCTACAGCGACGAGCAGACCTTCCTGAACTACGGCGAACTGGCGCGTTCCGGCGAACGCTCGAGTTCTCGCGAGGAGCGAACGCCAGTGCGCGTCGGGCTGGCCAACGACACCGGCTATCCATACGCGGGCGAGGTGGACTTCGTCGATAACAGCCTGGATGCCACCACGGGCACCATGATGGTCCGCGCCGTGCTCGACAATGACGAGGGGCGCTTCACGCCGGGCATGTTCGCCCGTGTGCAACTGCTCGGCAGCAGTGCCGAAGATGCCGTACTGATCGACGACAAGGCGGTGTTGACCGATCAAGACCGCAAGTATGTCTACGTCGTCGACGATCAGGGGGTTGCCCTGCGCAAGGACATTCGGCCGGGGCGCATGGCC
The DNA here is from genome assembly GCF_000196875.2 of Halomonas elongata DSM 2581. Classification (NCBI taxonomy): domain Bacteria; kingdom Pseudomonadati; phylum Pseudomonadota; class Gammaproteobacteria; order Oceanospirillales; family Halomonadaceae; genus Halomonas; species Halomonas elongata. Next base: position 3,214,749 of record NC_014532.2, on the reverse strand, counting down.
GATGGGCTCAGGGTGATCGAGACGGGGTTGGAGCCGGGAGAGCGCGTGGTGGTCAAGGGCGCCCATCGGATCTTCTATCCGGGCATGCAGGTGGCGGCGGAAAGCGTCGACATGAGGGGAGCGTCCAGGCCCGCCGAACTGGCCGCCCACTAGGCTTCGACTCGATATCTTCCAGCGTGGTCGCCGCACGCTCCAGGTGTCGGCGGCCGATCGGACTTCATCACCGAGTGCAGGCACTTTTCGTACAGACCTTGGGGTGGGCGCCGCGCGTCCGGCCTGAAGGGGAGGCATTGCCATGGATTTTGCGAAGTTCTTCGTCGACCGCCCGATCTTTGCCGCGGTGCTGTCGATTCTCATCTTTGTCGCCGGCGTGATCACCATTCCGCTGATGCCGGTCAGCGAGTATCCGGACGTGGTACCGCCCTCGGTCGTGGTGCGCACGGCCTATCCGGGGGCCAACCCCAAGGTCATCGCCGAGACGGTGGCCACCCCGCTGGAAGAGTCGATCAACGGTGTCGAGGACATGATGTACCTCAAGTCGGTGGCCGGCTCCGACGGCGTGCTGCAGATGACCGTGACCTTCCGCCCCGGTACCGATCCGGACGACGCGGCGGTCAAGGTGCAGAACCGGGTCAGCCAGGCGCTGGCGCGGTTGCCCGAGGATGTGCGACGACAGGGTGTGACCACGCAAAAGCAGTCGCCGACCTTTTTGATGGTCGTGCATCTGACTTCGCCCGATGGTCGCTACGACACGCTCTACTTGCGCAACTATGCACGGCTGCACGTCAAGGATGCGCTGGCACGTCTTCAGGGGGTCGGGGAGGCGCAGATCTTCGGTGGTGGCGATTACGCCATGCGGGCCTGGCTCGACCCGGACAAGGTTGCCGCGCGGGGACTGACGGCCAGCGATGTGGTGCAGGCGATACGCGAGCAGAACGTTCAGGTCTCGGCCGGCCAGCTCGGCGCCGAGCCCATGCCCGACAGTGACTTCCTGACCCTGATCAATGCCCGGGGGCGCCTGGCTACTGAGCAGGAGTTCGGCGACATCGTGCTCAAGAGCAGCGCCGATGGTGAAATCGTGCGGCTGGCCGATGTCGCTCGCCTGGAACTCGGCGCCGGCGACTACACCCTGCGCTCTCAACTGGATGGCAAGGATGCGGTCGCCATCGGCGTCTTTCAGGCGCCGGGCGCGAATGCCCTGGAGATCCAGGAGCAGGTCATCGATACCATGGACGAACTGTCCCAGTGGTTCCCGGAAGGTGTCGAGTACGAGGCGGTGTACGACACCACCATCTTCGTGCGCGACTCCATAAAGTCGGTGATCAAGACGCTGCTCGAGGCGGTGCTGCTGGTGGTATTGGTGGTCACGCTCTTCCTGCAGACCTGGCGCGCCTCGATCATTCCCTTGATCGCAGTGCCGGTATCGGTGGTGGGTACCTTCGCCGTGCTCTACCTGCTGGGCTTCTCGATCAATACCCTGACCTTGTTCGGCCTGGTACTGGCGATCGGCATCGTGGTCGACGACGCCATCGTGGTGGTCGAGAACGTCGAGCGCAACATCGGGGAAGGCCTGGCACCACTGGCGGCCGCGCATCAGGCGATGCGGGAGGTCTCCGGCCCGATCATCGCCATCGGCCTGGTGCTGTGCGCGGTCTTCGTGCCGATGGCGTTTCTGTCCGGTGTCACCGGGCAGTTCTACCGCCAGTTCGCGGCGACCATCGCCATCTCCACGGTCATCTCCACGATCAACTCGCTGACCCTGTCGCCGGCCCTGGCGGCGATGCTGCTCAAGCCACATGATGCGCCCAAGGATCGACTGACGCGCTTGATCGACCTGTTGCTCGGCTGGGTGTTCCGTCCCTTCAATCGCTTCTTCGGCAGCAGCTCGGAGAAGTATCAGGGGGCGGTCGCGCGATCGCTGCATCGGCGGGGTGCCGTGTTCGTGGTCTATGCGCTGTTGCTGGCGGGGACCGGGCTGATGTTCCAGGCGGTTCCGCCGGGCTTCATTCCGACCCAGGACAAGCAGTACCTGATCGCTGGCGTCAAGCTGCCGGAAGGGGCCTCTCTGTCGCGTACCGATGAGCTTTTGAGCCAGGTCGGCGATATCGCCATGGAGAGCGAGGAGGTGACGCACTCGATCGCCTTCCCGGGGCTCAATGCGCTGCAGTTCACCAACACGCCGAACAGTGGTGTGGTCTTCCTGACCCTGTCGCCGTTCGACGAACGAAGTCGCTCGGCGGCCGAGATCAACGCCGAGATCAACCAGAAGATCGCCGGCCTGCAGGGCGGTTTCACCTTCTCGTTCATGCCACCGCCGATCCTGGGGCTGGGCAATGGCAATGGCTGGCAGATGTTCGTCGAGGATCGCGCCGGCCTGGGCTACGGGGCGTTGCAGAACGCGGTACAGGGCTTTCAGGGAGCGATTGCTCAGACCGAGGGGATGGGCTTTCCGATCACCAGCTATCAGGCCAACGTGCCCCAGCTCGACGCCGGGGTCGATCGGATCAAGGCCAAGGCCCAGGGCGTGCCGTTGACGGCGTTGTTCGATACCTTGCAGACCTATCTCGGCTCGACCTACGTCAACGACTTCAATCGGTTCGGCCGCACCTGGCAGGTGATCGCCCAGGCCGATGCTTCCTTCCGCGATGATGTCGAGGACATCGCCGACCTGCGTACCCGCAACGAGAACGGCGAGATGGTGCCGATCGGCTCGATGGTGCGGATCGACCAGACATTCGGCCCGGATCCGGTGCTGCGCTACAACGGCTATCCTGCTGCCGACCTGGCCGGCGAGGCGGATCCCCGCGTACTGTCCTCGACACAGGCGATGGAAGCACTCGAGGAGCTCGCCGCCAAGGTATTGCCCAATGGCATGGACATCGAGTGGACGGATCTGAGCTATCAGCAGGCCACCCAGGGCAATGCCGCGCTGGTGGTGTTCCCGTTGTCGGTGATGCTGGTCTTCCTGGCCCTGGCCGCGCTCTACGAGAGCTGGACCCTGCCGCTGGCTGTGATCCTGATCGTGCCGATGTGCATGCTGTCGGCCTTGCTCGGGGTGTGGTTCATGAAGGGCGACAACAACATCTTCGTTCAGGTGGGGCTGGTGGTGTTGATCGGCCTGGCATGCAAGAACGCCATCCTGATCGTCGAGTTCGCCCGGGAACTGGAGCGCCAGGGGCGGGGTATCGTCGAGGCGGCGCTGGAAGCCTGCCGTCTGCGCCTGCGGCCGATCATCATGACCTCGATCACCTTCACCGCCGCGGTGGTCCCGCTGATGCTGGCCAGCGGCGCCGGTGCCGAGGTGCGTCAGGCGCTCGGCGTGGCCGTCTTCGCCGGCATGCTCGGCGTGACGCTGTTCGGGCTCTTCCTGACGCCGGTGTTCTATGTCGCGCTGCGCAAGCTGGTGACGCGCAGCGAGCGGGCGCAGCCGGAAGCGGAAGGCTATCAGGCGTGAATGGCGCCATCCTTGTATGAACCATTCGAGGCGCGGGCCATGGGTCCGCGCCTCGTCGTCTCTAAGGCTTTCTTCCCGTCATGCCGGCAAGGCCGGCGCCTCGGAAGTCATCGACGCCCGTAGTCCTGCCAGAAAGTCATCCAGCTCGGTGATGCGACGCAGTGCCTGGAAGCAGCGTGCCGCCTCGGGGTCCCGTCCACGCATGTGGTTCATCCACTGCTTTAGTCGCGCCACCACCGTCTTGGATGAAAGTATGCTACGCTGCATTGCAGCATAATCGAGCAGCAGACTGGCCTTGTCGGCCCATGGGGTCGGGGGAAGGTGTTCGCCGGTGCCCTGCCAGTGGCGGATGCGGGGCGCCAGGCCGGAGTCGGCCAGGGCGCCGCGACCGAGCATGACATCGCGGCAGCCCGAGAGCGTGCGGGCCTTCCAGTAATCCTCGAGGGTCCAGATGTCGCCGTTCGCGATCACCGGGATCGACAGTCGGCGGCGTATGCGGCCGATCCACTCCCAGTGCGCCGGCGGGCGATAGCCCTCGTTGCGCGTGCGGGCGTGGACCACCAGTTGGCTGGCGCCGCCGTCCTCGGTGGCACGGGCGCAGTCCAGTGCCAGTCGGCGGTCGGCGAATCCCAGGCGGATCTTGGCCGTTACCGGAATGACGTCGCCCACGGCGTCGTGGACGGCGCTGACGGCAGTGCGCAGGCGCCAGGGGGTGCGCAACATGGAAGCGCCCCCGTCGTGTCGGTTGACCAGTTTGGCAGGGCAGCCGAAGTTGAGATCGAGACTCGTCGCGCCGAGCGCGAGCGCCTGACGCGCGTTGGCCGCCAGCGCCACGGGGTCCGAGCCCAGCAATTGCAGGTGCACGGGAGCGCCGCTGGGCGTGCGAGGGTCCCCGCCGGCCAGTTCGGGACAGTGGCGCAGGAAGACGCGTGGCGGCAGGCGAGCGTCCACCACGCGCACGAATTCGGTCACCGTCCAGTCGATGCCGGCGGTGCGGGTCAGCAGGTCGCGTGTCGCGGCATCGATGACCCCTTCCATAGGGGCTAGGCCGATGCGACCATCATGTAGTAAATTAACAACGTCGACTTCCACCATGGCGTCATTGTAATTCATTGCGAGGTTGGCAGGTTATAGCCTCAGCATTCATGCGCTTGTCATCGGCATGTAAGGGTGGCAGCGCGAACGAGGAGCAGACCGCATGCAGGATACGCAGTTATTGAACGAGGGCTTTGCCCTGATGGGGCTCGGCATGGGGTTCGTATTCGTCTTCCTGACCGTTCTGGTGATCACCACGACCCTGATGTCCCGGATCATCGGGCGATATTTCCCGGAGCCGGCGCCGGCCCATCCCGCCTCGACCTCCGGTCGCTCGGCGGCGGCGCGCGATGACGACGTCATGGCCGCGATCAGCGCCGCCGTGCACCGCCATCGCCGCCGTCACCGACGCTGAGCGATAAGAGAACCGCTTTCCTTGCCCTTCGTTTCATGACGACTCATTTCAGATACAACGATAAGGAAACCCGCATGAATGAAAACGCACGCCCGCTCGGCATCACCGATGTAGTGCTGCGCGATGCTCATCAGTCGCTGTTTGCCACGCGCCTGCGCCTGGACGACATGTTGCCGATTGCCGAGAAGCTCGATCGTGTCGGCTTCCGGTCGCTGGAGTCTTGGGGTGGCGCGACCTTCGACGCCTGTATCCGCTATCTCGGCGAGGATCCGTGGGAGCGGATACGGGCGTTGAAAGAGGCCATGCCCAATACGCCCCAGCAGATGCTGCTGCGGGGCCAGAACCTGCTCGGCTATCGGCACTACGCCGACGACGTGGTCGATCGCTTCGTCGAGCGTGCCAAGACCAACGGGGTCGACGTCTTCCGCATCTTCGACGCCATGAACGACCCGCGCAACCTGGAGCGTGCCATCCGGGCCGTGCGAGCCAACGAAGGCCATGCCCAGGGCACCATTTCCTATACCGTGAGTCCGGTCCACACCATAGAAAGCTGGGTGGAGCTGGCGCGTTCCATCGCCGACATGGGCGCCGATTCCCTGGCGATCAAGGACATGGCGGGCCTGCTCACGCCCTACGATGCCTTCGAACTGGTGTCGCGCCTGAAGAAGGCGCTGGACATTCCCATCCACTTGCACTGTCACGCCACCACCGGCATGTCCACGGCCACCGCGCTCAAGGCCGTGGAAGCGGGGGTCGACAACGTCGATACCGCCATTTCCTCGATGTCGATGACCTATGGCCACAGCCCGACCGAATCGCTGGTGGCCATCCTCAAGGGCACCGAACGCGACACCGGGCTCGACCTTGAACTGCTCGAGGACATCGCCGGCTATTTCCGCGAGGTGCGCAAGAAGTACGCCGCCTTCGAGGGTGCGCTCAAGGGCATCGACTCGCGGATTCTGGTGGCGCAGGTGCCGGGTGGCATGCTCACCAACATGGAGAGCCAGCTCAAGGAACAGGGCGCCGGCGACAAGCTCGACGACGTCCTGACCGAGATTCCCCGGGTGCGCGAGGATCTGGGCTACATCCCCCTGGTGACGCCGACCTCGCAGATCGTCGGCACCCAGGCGGTGATGAACGTGATGATGGGTGAACGCTACAAGTCCATCTCCAAGGAAGTGCAGGCCCTGCTCAAGGGCGAGTATGGCGCCGCGCCCGCCGCCTTCGACCAGGAGCTCCAGACACGCGTCCTCGAAGGCGCCGAGCCCATCACCGAGCGTCCGGCCGATCGCCTGTCGCCGGAGATGGAGCGGCTTTCCGAGGAACTGACGAACAAGGCCAGCGAAGACAAGATCCGCCTGGCCGAGGGCGAGCGGCGTATCGATGATGTGCTGACCTATGCGCTCTTCCCGCAGATCGGCCTGAAGTTCCTCGCCAATCGCGACGATCCCGAGGCCTTCGAGCCGGCGCCCCAGGCACCGGAGAATGGCTCCGCTCCGACGACCACGCCGCCGGCGAAAGCCCAGGTGCCGGCCGCCGACTCGACCGGTCCCGAGACCTATACCGTCAAGGTCAACGGCAAGACCTATGTGGTCGAGGTCGCCGAGGGCGGCGAGATCGGCCGGGTGGAGGAGCAGGCCGCGAGCCCTCAGGCCGCGTCGGCGCCGGCCGCCTCTTCGGGCGAGGCCATCACGGCGCCCCTGGCGGGCAATATCTTCAAGGTCAACGTCAAGCCGGGCGACAGCGTCGCCGAGGGCGATGTGGTGATCATCCTCGAGGCCATGAAGATGGAGACCGAGGTGCGTGCCGCCAGTGCCGGCACTGTTTCGGAGATCAAGGTCAGCGAAGGTGACAGCGTGGCCGTGGGCGACGAGCTGATCGTTCTCTAGAAAGCCTTCGGCACTTCCTCAAGGATGGATTCATGACAGACAAGCTATTGACCCTGTGGCACGGCTCCGGGCTCTACAACCTGGACTGGGGCCAGAGCGTGATGATCCTGGTCGGGCTGGTGCTGCTCTACCTGGCGATCAACAAGAAGTTCGAGCCGCTGTTGCTGGTGCCGATCGGTTTCGGTGGCATCCTGGCCAATATCCCCGAGGCTGGGCTGGCCCTGTCGGCCGCCGAACAGGCCGCCCACCAGGCCGGTCCCCAGGTGCTCGAGAGCCTGGCTTCGGCGCTCGGCGTGGCACTGGACCCGGCCGCCGGAATCGAGAGTGCGCGGCATCTATTGACCGAGACGCTGCACGGCGACACTTCGCCGGCACTGGTGCGCGCCGCCAACGACGCGGCTGTCAGCGCTGGCTATGCCCCCGGCATGCTGCATCAGTTCTACAGCGTGGCGATCGCCTCCGGTGTGGCGCCGCTGGTGATCTTCATGGGCGTCGGCGCCATGACCGATTTCGGCCCACTGCTGGCCAATCCGCGCACGCTGTTCCTGGGGGCCGCCGCCCAGTTCGGTATCTTCGCCACGCTGCTCGGTGCGGTGGGGCTCTCGGCGATGGGCGTGATGGACTTCTCGCTCAAGCAGGCCGCTGCCATCGGCATCATCGGCGGCGCCGACGGGCCGACCTCGATCTATGTCTCGAGCCTGCTGGCACCGGAGCTGCTGGGGGCCATCGCCGTGGCGTCCTATTCCTACATGGCGCTGGTCCCGTTGATCCAGCCGCCGATCATGCGGGCGCTGACCTCGACCCGGGAGCGCGAGATCACCATGACCCAGCTGCGGCCGGTGTCCAAGCTGGAGAAGATCGTCTTTCCGCTGGCGCTGCTGATCCTGGTCGTGCTCTTCCTGCCCGATGCCGCGCCCCTGCTGGGGATGTTCTGCTTCGGCAACCTGATGCGCGAGTGCGGTGTGGTCGAACGGCTCTCCGATACCGCCCAGAATGCCCTGATCAACACCGTGACCATCTTCCTCGGGCTCTCGGTGGGCTCCAAGCTGATGGCGGACCGCTTCCTGGCCCTCGAGACCCTGGGTATCCTCGGTCTCGGCATGGTGGCCTTCGCCATCGGCACGGCCTGCGGCATTCTCATGGCCAAGCTGCTCAATGCGGTCAGCAAGCAGTCGATCAATCCGCTGATCGGCTCCGCCGGGGTCTCGGCGGTGCCCATGGCGGCGCGGGTCTCCAACAAGGTGGGGCTGGAGTCCAATCCCCACAACTTCCTGCTGATGCATGCCATGGGGCCCAATGTGGCCGGCGTCATCGGCTCGGCGGTGGCCGCCGGGGTGATGATCAAGTATCTCGGCTGACCCTGCATGGGGCATCCTTGCCTGCCGTGATGACGATACGGCGCCCTTCGGGGCGCCGTATCGCGTTCCGGGGTCGCCATCCTCCTGTCATCTTTCGCTCCTAGCCTTGAGGCATCGGCGCTGTGGCGCCCGACTGGAGCGAGTGTCGGATGATCGATATCGAAAGCGCCCTGCTGGGCAAGTCCCCCCGCATCGCGGCCTGGCCTGCCTGGGTGCGCAGGCCACTGGTTGCCGGCCTGCGCCGGCTGGTGCACGAGCGTGACGTCAACGACTTCCTGGCCCGCTATGGAGGGCTGGGCTGGCTCGAATTCATCGACCAGGTCTTCGATTATTTCCGGTTCGGCTACACTCTGTCGTCCCGGGATCGCGACAACATTCCCGCCACCGGCCGGGTGGTGATCGTGGCGAATCACCCCATGGGGGCTCTGGATGGCCTGGCTCTGATCAAGATGGTGGCCGAGCTGCGTCCCGATGTGCGGATCCTGGCCAATGACCTCTTGCTGCAGATCGAGCCGTTGCGCGAAGTGATGCTGCCGGTGGATAACCTGTCGCGGAAGGGCTTTCGGCGCAGCCTGGAGCGCATGATCGGTGCACTGGAGGAGGATCGGGCGGTGATCGTCTTCCCCTCCGGCGAGGTGTCGCGGGCCGGCCCCGCCGGGATTCGCGACGGCAAGTGGTTGTCGGGCTTTCTGCATGCGGCGCGGCGCACCAATTCGCCGATCCTGCCGGTGCACGTGGGCGGTCGCAATTCTTCGCGTTTCTACAGCCTGGCATCGCTGAGCGCACCGCTCGGGACCCTGATGTTGCCCAGCGAGATGTTCCGTCAGCGCGACCGTCAGATCGCCCTGCGCGTGGGCGGCTTGATTCCGCTGGAACGCTTCGATCGTGACGACCTGACCACGCCGGTCAAGCTGAAGCTGTTGCGCAAGCATGTGTATCGACTGGGACGTGGCCGCAAGGGCGTGTTCGTCAGCGAGACCGGCATTGCCCGGCCGGAGAGCCGCCAGCGCCTGCGCGAGGAGCTGCGCGAGGCGCGTCGCCTGGGCGAGACGGCGGACGGCAAGCGGATCCTGCTGTTCGATAGCCGGCCCGACTCGGCGGTGATGCGCGAAATCGGCCGTCTACGCGAGATCACCTTTCGCCGCGTCGGCGAGGGGACGGGCAACAAGCGCGATCTGGACGATTTCGACAATCACTATCGCCACTTGATCCTGTGGGACGAACAGGATCTCGAGATTGCTGGCGCCTACCGGCTGGGCGAGGTCGGCGCGATCCTCGACCGTCATGGCCCGGAAGGCCTCTATGGCTCGACGATCTTCCAGCTCGAGCAGGCGCCCTGGGAGCAGTGGCGTCATGGCCTGGAGCTGGGACGCAGTTTCGTGCAGCCGCGCTACTGGGGGCGGCGCAGCCTGGATTATCTCTGGGTTGGCCTGGGGGCCTACCTGCGCGAGCACCCCGAGGTACGCTGGCTGTTCGGGCCGGTGACCATTCCCAACCTGATGCCGCCGTTGGCCAAGGAGCTGCTGGTGGGCTACTACCAGCACTACCATGGCGACGGCGAGGCCCGGATCCGGCCTCGGGCTCCCTTCCGGCTGTCGCGGGCCGGGCAGCAGGAAGTGGAGCGGTTGCTGCGGGGTGACGATGCCAAGGAGGATTTCCGGCGCCTGCGCCATGCCCTTCAGGCAATGGGCGCCGGCGTGCCGGCCCTCTACAAGCAGTACATCGATGTCGCCGAGCCCGGCGGAGCGCGCTTTTTGGCTTTCGGCGTGGACGCCGGCTTCGGCTACTGCACCGACGGCCTGGTGGTGGTCGACGTCACCCGGCTCAAGCCGGAGAAGCGAGCGCGCTATATCGGCGATACGGCAAGGGGCGACGCCGAGAGCCAGGCAGGCATCGAGCAGGCGACTAGGCGGGCTCGATCAGTGTCATTCGCCCCTTGAGCCGGGCGTTGAGGGGTTCGAGGTCGCGCTCGACGTCGCTCGGCCAGCCGAGGGTCAGCGTCACGCCGTCGGCCTGGTAGTCGGCATGTACGATGGGAATGTCGTGCTCGCCACACCAGGCGCGGGCCACGGCTTCGCCGGCGAAGTCGACCTTCAGGCTCAAGGGCATGCGTTCGACGACCTCACGCCTGGGCAGGCTGTCGAGCGCCTCGCTGACCGCCTGGGCATAGGCACGTGCCAGGCCACCGGTACCGAGCTTGATGCCGCCGAAATAGCGGATGACCACGCAGCCGACTTGTCCGAGCCCGGCGCCTTCCAGCACCTGGAACATGGGGCGGCCGGCAGTGCCGCCGGGCTCGCCGTCGTCGGAGAAGCCGATGGCGTTCTGTTCGCCGGGAGGACCGGCAATGAAGGCGCTGCAATGGTGGCTGGCGCCGGAGTGGGCGCGACGCGCCTCGGCCAGCAGGGCCTCGAAGGCGGTCGCGTCCGGGGTGTGTGCGGTCCAGGTGATGAAGCGGCTGCGCTCGATTTCCAGCTCGGTTTCGCGCCAGGTGCCCTCGGCGAGGTCGGGAACGGCGTAGCGCATCAGGCGGCCAGATCCGGCTGTCGCACCACACCCATCACCAGGCCCAATACCTGGATATCGCTGTTGCGCAGATAGATGGGCGCCATCTCTTCGTTGGCCGGTTGCAGCCGTACGCCGGACTTCTCGATGTAGAGCTTCTTCAGGGTAACCTCCTGATCGTTGATCATCACCACCGCTGTTTCGCCGTTCTCGGCGCTTTCGCGACGCTCGATGATAATCACATCCCCGTCGAAGATGTTGCAATCGATCATGGAATTGCCGTGCACCCGCAGGGCGTAGGTGTTGCGCCTGACCATGCGCGTGGGCACCTCGATGCTGCCGGCGTCCAGGCAAGCTTCGATGGGCATGCCGGCCGAGACGCGGCCGAGCAGGGGGATCTCCACCAGCTCATCGGCGTCGATGGGTAACCATGAGGAGGCCAGGGGCAGGTTGGGCTGGCGGAACAGGTACTGTGCTTGTGTTGTGGGACTTGGCATGGCGCGACGTCTCTCCGTTGGCGATGACTGTCGATTCATACAGTACTTGGTCAGCATAGCAGGCGATATGAATCTGGCAAGAGAAGGCTGTCTTCGCTGGCGTCGAGCATCATGGGCTCACCTTTTCGGCATCTTTGTATACTGGCGATGAAAACCTTTTCCGTGTACAGTTTTGGGCCAGATTCCCCTGGTTCGGAGAGCACCTTGAGCCTGCGCCTGCAAGCCCGAAAGCTGGCCTGTGAACGGGACGGTCGCTGGCTGTTTCGCGATCTCGACCTGGAGATCCGCGGCGGCGAGATCCTGCGTGTCGAAGGGCCGAACGGCAGCGGCAAGACGACCCTGCTCAAGATTCTGTCCGGGCAACTCGCGGATCATCAGGGCTCTATCTTCTGGCGGGACGCGCCGCTGCGACGCGTTCACCGGGACTTCCTCGCCAGCCTGCTGTATCTCGGTCATGCTCCCGGCATCAAGGCCGCCCTGACTCCGCTCGAGAACCTGGCCTGGTATCAGGCCATGGCCGGCGTCGCCGGCACCGAGGCGCAACGGATGTCGGCCCTGGAGGCGGTGGGGCTGGCGGGGTTCGAGGATGTGCCCGCCGGCCAGCTTTCCGCCGGCCAGCAGCGGCGGGTAGCGCTGGCTCGCCTCGAGTCGACGCCGCGTCCGCTCTGGGTGCTCGATGAGCCCTTCACCGCTATTGACCGTGAGGGCGTGGCCGATCTGGAAATGCGGCTGGCGGCGCATGTGCAAGACGGGGGAAGCGTGGTGCTGACGACCCATCAGCCTCTGGATGTGTCGGTGCCGATGCGTCGCGTGCGGCTGGGCGAGGGGATGGCTTATGTCGCGTCCTGAGGCCAGTTCGGACATCTGCGTGCCCGGCCGGGAGCCGGAGGCCGGCATGGCGCTGGCCCTGTTCGCACTCATGCGTCGGGACCTGGTGGTGGTGCTGAGACGCCCCGGTGCGGCGTTCAACTCCCTGGCCTTCTTTGCCCTGGTGATCACCCTGTTCCCGATCGGCATCTCGCCGGACCCGGACTTGCTGGCAACCATCGCGCCGGGCCTGTTGTGGGTGGCGGCGTTGCTCGCCGCCTTGCTGTCGCTGGACGGCATGTTCCGCGACGACATCGAGGATGGCACCCTCGAACAGTTGTTGCTGGTGCCTCAGCCCCTGGCGCTGCTGGTGCTGGCCAAGGTGGCGGTGCATTGGCTGACGACCGGCCTGCCATTGGCATTGATGGCGCCGGTGCTGGGCGTCATGCTGTCGTTGCCGCCCGGCAGCTACGCCGTGCTGGTGCTGTCGCTGGCGCTGGGCAGCGCCACGTTGAGCCTGATCGGTGCGATCGGAGCGGCCTTGACCGTCGGCCTTTCCCGGGGCGGTGTTCTGTTGTCGCTTCTGGTGTTGCCACTTTATGTACCGGTGCTGATCTTCGGCGCCGGCGCCGTCCAGGCGGCGATCGCGGGCACCAGCGTGGCGGCGCATCTGGCCCTGCTCGGCGCATTGCTGGCGGCGGCGCTGGTGTTCGCGCCCTGGGCGATTGCGGCGTCGCTGCGTATCAGTCTCAACGGTTGAGGTATCGTCACGTCAATGTGGGCCTTCATTCACAAGTTCGCTTCCCCGAAAGGCTTCTACGCCTTGAGCGCCCGGCTCTCGCCCTGGTTCTGGGCGGCGGCGGCGCTGCTGATCGGGACGGGCATCGTCTGGGGGCTGGCCTTCGCGCCGGCCGACTATCAGCAGGGCAACAGCTTTCGCATCATCTATGTCCATGTGCCGGCGGCCTTTCTCGCCCAGTCGATCTTCGTCGCCATGGCGCTGGCCGGGCTGGTGTTCATGGTCTGGAAGATCAAGCTGGCCGACATGGCGGCCACGGCGATGGCTCCGCTGGGCGCCGGCATGACTTTCGTGGCGCTGTTGTCCGGCGCGGTGTGGGGCGTGCCGACCTGGGGAACCTGGTGGCAGTGGGACGCCCGCCTGACCTCGATGCTGCTTCTGTTCTTTCTATACATCGGCGTGATCGCCCTGCGGGGCGCCTTCGACGGTCGCGACAGCGGTGCGCGGGCGGCTTCGGTGCTGACCATGGTCGGCGTGATCAATATCCCGATCATCAAGTATTCGGTGGAGTGGTGGTACACCCTGCACCAGCCCGCCACCTTTTCCATTACCTCGCGTCCGGCGATGCCCGTCGAGATGTGGCTGCCGTTGTTGATCATGGTGCTGGGCTTCTATAGCTTCTTCATCGCCGTGACCCTGACACGGACTCGCAGCGTGATCCTGCATCGCGAATCCGCCAAGCGCTGGGTACGCGAGCTGGCCGGGGAGGATGGCTGATGGCCTTCGATTCATTCGCTGCCTTCCTGGCCATGGGCGGTCACGCGGCCTACGTCTGGCCTGCCTATGGCGCCACCATGCTGTTGTTGCTGGGTGTGGTGCTGCACCTGCGCCTGGAACGCCGCCGGCTGTGGCGCGAGCTGCGCCGCCGAGCTCGACGCGAGCAGCGGCAGGTGCGTAACGCGGACGCGAACAGGGAGGTGAGGTCATGAGGGCCAGACGCAAGCAGAAGTTGTTCGTCGTCCTGGGAATGGTCGCCCTGATCGCGGTCGCGGTGGGGCTTACGCTCTATGCCCTGCGCAGCAATATCAACCTGTTCTTCAGCCCGGTGCAGATCGTCGCCGGAGACGCCCCGCTGGAACGTCAGATTCGCGCCGGCGGCATGGTCAAGGAAGGCTCCGTGAAGCGCGATCCGGAAAGCCTGGACGTGACCTTCACCGTGACCGATTACGTCGAGGACGTCAGGGTGCGTTACAGCGGCATCCTGCCCGACCTCTTCCGCGAAGGGCAGGGCGTGGTGGTGGTCGGCCGGCTGCAGCCGGAGGGTTGGGTGCGTGCCGACGAGGTGCTGGCCAAGCACGACGAGAATTACATGCCGCCTGAGGTGGCCGAGGCCCTGGAAGATGCCGGCTATGCGCCGGAGGACTATCAGGACAAGGCCGCCGAGGTGGGGAAACGGTTGGACGCCGGGCGGCGTGCCGACCAGGAGTGATGCGGAGTCGCCATGCTGATCGAAATGATCCCCGAGATCGGCCATTTCGCCTTGATCATCGCCCTGTTGATGGCGGCGGTGCAGGGGTGCGTGCCGCTGGCCGGGGCCGCGACCCGTCGGCCGTTGTGGATGGCCTATGCGCGTCCCATGGCGACCGGCCAGTTCGCCTTTCTGGTCGTTGCCTATGCCTGCCTGACGGCCAGCTATCTGCTGGATGACTTCAGCGTGGCCACGGTGGCCAACAATTCGAACTCGATGCTGCCCTGGTACTACAAGTTCAGTGCCGTCTGGGGCAACCACGAGGGCTCTGTACTGTTGTGGAGCCTGATCCTCGGCGCCTGGACCTACGCCGTCTCGCGCTTTTCCCGGGAGCTGCCCCGGGACATGCTGGCCCGGGTGCTGGGGGTGATGGGGCTGATCAGCACGGGATTTCTGACCTTCGTGCTGGCGACGTCCAATCCCTTCGCGCGGCTGTTGCCGAACGTGCCGTCCGATGGCGCCGACCTGAATCCGCTGCTGCAGGACTTCGGCCTGATCATCCATCCGCCGATGCTCTACATGGGATATGTCGGTTTCTCGGTGGTCTTCGCCTTCGCCATCGCCGCGCTGCTTGGCGGTCGCCTGGATGCCGCCTGGACCCGCTGGGCACGGCCCTGGACCAATGTCGCCTGGGCTTTCCTCACCGTGGGCATCGCGCTGGGTAGCTGGTGGGCCTATTACGAACTCGGCTGGGGCGGCTGGTGGTTCTGGGATCCGGTGGAGAATGCCTCCCTGCTGCCCTGGCTGGCCGGTACCGCGCTCATCCATTCCCTGGCGGTGACCGAGAAGCGCGGGAGCTTCAAGAGCTGGACGGTGTTGCTGGCCATCTCGACCTTTTCGCTGTCGTTGATGGGGACCTTCCTGGTGCGTTCGGGCGTGCTCACCTCGGTGCACGCCTTCGCTAACGACCCGTCGCGGGGGCTTTTCATTCTGGTGTTGCTGGGCATCACCGTGGGGGCGTCCTTGCTGCTGTTCGCGCTGCGTGCGCCCCGAGTCAGCCAGCGAACGGGCTTTGCCTGGCTGTCCCGCGATGCGCTGCTGCTGATCAACAACATCCTGCTGGTGATCATGACGGTCACCGTGCTGCTGGGCACGCTCTATCCGTTGCTGCTCGATGCCTTCGGGCTGGGCAAGATCAGCGTCGGCCCCCCTTATTTCAACGCCCTGTTCGTACCGCTGACGGTGCTGCTCTGCATCTTCATGGGACTGGGGCCGCTGGCGCAGTGGAAACGTACGCGCACACGCACGCTCTGGCAGCGCACCTGGCTGGCCGGTGGCATGGCCCTGATCATCGCCGGGGCGATACCGCTGCTGTACGACGGCGAGTGGAACCTGCGGGTCTCGCTGGGGCTGGCGGCGGCGCTATGGATCGTGTTGCCCATGCTGCGCGGCCTGCTGGACAGGATGCACCAGGGCACCTCGAAGCTGGCCGCCCTGCGCAAGCAGTCGCTGGCCTACTGGGGCATGCTGCTGGCGCACCTGGGCGTGGCGGTGACCATCGTCGGGGTCAGCGTGGTCGCCAATTATTCCGTCGAGCGCAATGTCCGCATGGGCGTCGGCGATACGGCCAGCCTGGCCGGCTACACCTTCACCCTGACCGAGCTCGGTGAGCGTCGCGGCCCCAATTTCATCGCCGATACGGCCCGCCTCGAGGTGCAGCGCGGCGATGACGATCGCCACTTCGTGATGATGCCGGAGAAGCGCCTGTATCTTGCCACCGGCATGCCGATGACCGATGTCGCCCTGCGCCCGGGACCGCTGCGGGATCTCTACGTGGCCATGGGCGAGGATCTGGGTGATGGCAGCTGGGCCTTGCGCCTCCAGTACAAGCCGCTGGTGCGCTGGTTGTGGCTGGGCGGTCTGCTGATGGCCATCGGTGGCATCCTGGCGGTGATCGACCGCCGCTATCGTCGCGCAGCCACCGCCCGCGACCCGGAACGTGCCGCCCTGACGAATGCGCGGGAGGCCAGTGCATGAAGCGTCGCCTGTTGCTGTTGCTGCCGTTGCTGGGGTTTCTCGTGCTGGGAGGCTTCTTGTATCGCGGCCTGTCGATGGATCCGTCGCACCGTGACTCGGCCATGGTGGCCCGGGACTTCCCCGCGTTCGATCTCGCCACCCTGGCCGATCCCGAGCGTCGGGTGGATGCTTCGCTGCTCGAGGGCGAGGTGACCCTGGTCAATGTCTGGGGCGAGTGGTGCCCGACCTGCAAGCAGGAAATGCCCCAGTTGCTCGAGCTGGCCGAGCGCGGCGTACGATTGGTGGGGGTCGACTACAAGGATACCCGGGCCAAGGGGCAGGCCTTCCTCGAGGAGTTCGGCAATCCCTTCGAAGTCAACATCTTCGACCCGGAAGGCAGTCTGGGCTTCGATCTCGGTGTCTATGGCGCACCGGAGACCTTCCTGGTCGACGCCGACGGGGTGATCCGCTATCACCACACCGGCTACATTGCCCCGAAGGACGTGTCCCGCGTGATCATGCCGGAGGTGGAAAAATGGCGCGAGTGAGTGTCTGGCTGCTGATCCTGCTGACAGCGCTTGCGCTGCCGGCCCTGGCCGCCGTGGAAGTGCGCCAGTTCGACGATCCGGTCCTGGAACAGCGCTACCACGATCTCACCGCGACGCTGCGCTGCCCCAAGTGCGAGAACCAGTCGATCGGCGACTCCGACTCGCCCATCGCCGGCGACATGCGCGAGCACGTCTACCAGCAGTTGCAGCAAGGGCGTTCGGACAAGGAAATTCTCGACTTCATGGTGCATCGCTTCGGCGACTATGTGCTTTATAATCCGCGCCTCGAAGGACGCACGCTCCTGCTGTGGGGCTTGCCCGCGGCCCTGGTGGTGCTCGGCCTCGTGCTGGTGATCCTGCTGGTGCGGGCGCGTCGCCATGTTGCCGCCCGCGGGCTCAGCGAGGCCGAGCGTGCCCGCCTCGATGCCCTGGTCAATCGCCCGGGAGCGCTCCACGATACCGTTCATCAAGACGCCGCTCATCACGACCCGGCTCATCACGAGAGGAACGAATGACTCAGCTCTGGCTCGCCTTCGCCATCCTGCTGCTGCCGGCCCTGTGGTTGCTGATCGTGCCCCTGCGCCGTGCCGAGGGCGTGCGTGCGGCCCAGTGTGCCGCCGAGCAGGACGAGCCGGGTACCGAGCAGAATGTGTCGATCTATCGGCGTCGCCTGGCCTCGCTCGAAGCGGCCCTGGCACGGGGGGATATCGATGCCGAGCGTTTCGAGGAGGACCGCCTGGAGCTGGAGCGTGGCCTGCTCGAGGACACCGAGCGTTCGCGTCGCTCACCCTTGAAGTCTGCCCTGTCGGGGCGCCTGCTGGTGCCGGTGACGATGATCGTCCTGGTGGCGGTCAGCGTGTTCTGGTATCGCCACGAGGGCGCCGAGGACGACCTGGCACTGCGTGCCGCCCAGCAGCAGGTCCTGCAGAAACCCGATGCATCGGTGAGCGAGCTGGTCCAGGCGCTCGAGATCCAGGCCGCGCGACAGCCGGAGAACGCCGATGTCTGGCGTGCGCTGTTCCCGCTCTATCGCGATACCGGGCGGGTCGAGGACGCCGAGTCGGCCCTGACGCGACTGATCGAACTGGAGGGCCGGCGTCCGGCGCTGCTGGCCGAGCTGGCGCAGTTGCGCTACTTCGCCGCGGGACGCACGCTCGACGAAGACGTTCAGGCGCTGGTCGACGAAGTGCTCGCCGAGGCCCCCGACCAGCCCACGGTACTGGGCATGCTGGGGATAGACGCTTTCGAGAGCGGTGATTATCGACTGGCCATCGACCGCTGGCGCCGGGCCATTGCCGGCATGGGCGACACAGGCTCCGCCGATGCCCTGCGCCAGGGGATCGAGACCGCGCAGCGACGCCTGGAGGCCAGCGGACAGGCGGGCAACGGGAAGCCAGGCAATACGCAAACGAATGGCGGCGCCTCGCCCGATGCCGCCATCGACAGGGTGGTCGACTGATTCATGCGCCTGACATCCATTCGCCTGGCCGGCTTCAAGTCCTTCGTCGACCCCATCAGCGTGCCCTTCGACGGCAACATGACGGCCATCGTCGGGCCCAACGGCTGCGGCAAGTCGAACATCATCGATGCCGTGCGCTGGGTGATGGGGGAATCCTCGGCCAAGACCCTGCGCGGCGAGTCGATGGCCGACGTCATCTTCAATGGCTCCACCGGCCGCAAGCCGGTGGGTCAGGCCTCCATCGAGCTGATGTTCGACAATCGCGACGGCTCCATGGGCGGCCCCTATGCCCAGTATGCCGAGATCTCGGTGAAACGGCAGGTCACCCGCGAGGGGCAGTCCAGCTACTTCTTCAATGGCCAGAAGTGTCGTCGTCGCGATATCGCCGATCTGTTCCTCGGTACCGGCCTGGGGCCGCGCTCCTACGCCATCATCGGCCAGGGCATGATCTCGCGGCTGATCGAGTCGCGGCCCGAGGAACTGCGCGCGACCCTCGAGGAAGCGGCCGGCATCTCCAAGTACAAGGAGCGGCGCCGCGAGACCGAGAACCGCATGCGCCGGACCCAGGAAAACCTCGAGCGTCTCGAGGACATCCGCGAAGAGCTGGACAAGCAGTTGGACAAGCTCAAGCGCCAGGCCGATGCGGCGCGGCGCTACCAGACCCTCAAGCAGGAGGAATACCGGCTCAAGGGCGAGTTGGCGCTGTTGCGCGGCCGTGCCCTGAAGGCCAGCCAGGACGAGGAAGAAGCTCGGGTCGGCGAGCTCGAGACCGCCGTGGAGCGCGAGGTGTTGGGCCTTCGCCAATGCGAGACGCGGCTGGAGGAAGCGCGGGCCGAGCACGATCGCCTGGCCTCCGAGCTGGAGGGCTATCAGGCGCGCTTCCACGAGACCACCACCGCGATCGCCCGCCTGGAGCAGGACCTCGAACATACCCGTGCTCGGGACCAGCAACTGGCCCGGGACCTGGAAAGCGCCCGCCGTGAACTGGACGACCTGAAACGGGTGGGCGAGGACGACGGCGAACGCCTGACGCGGCTCGACGAACGCCTCGAGACCCTGGGCCCGGAACAGGAAGAGGTCGCCGAGCGGCTCGCCGAACTGGAGGCCGCCCTTGAGGAGGCCGAACCGCTCGCCGAGGAGGCCGATGCCGCCTGGGAGGCGTTCGGCGAGCGCTGGCAGGAAGACAGTCGCGAGGCCGAACGTGCACAGGATCGCTTGCGCGAGCAGGAGTCGCGTCTCGAGCGCATCGAGGACGATACGCGCAAGCGTCGTCAGCAGCGTGAGGAACTTCCCGACCTCGCGGCACTCGAAGCCCAGCGAAGCGAAGTCGCCGAGCGTCTGGCCGAGCTCGAGGAGCACCTGGCGTCCAGCGAGGAAAAGCGTGCCGCCTGGCAGGAGAGTCGCGACGCCGCCCGCGAGCGGGTCCGTGATGCCGAGGAAGCGCGCGAGCTGGATCGCCAGCGACGCAGCACCCTGCAGGGCGAGCTGGCGTCGCTCGAGGCGCTGATCCAGGCAGCGCTCGCCGATCACGATGAGCACCTGGACACGCATCTGGCCGAGCATGGCCTGGAAGGTGCCGCCCGTCTCGGCGAACGGCTCGATGTCACGCCGGGCTGGGAAGATGTGGTCTCCTGGGTGCTGGCGCCCTGGCTCAAGGCTCGCATGGCGTCGCCGGATGACGGGGCCCGTGTCCTCGCCTCGGAACTGGCCACCGAGTTGGGCCTGTTGTCGGCGGAGGAGCGCCAGGCGCCGCCCGGCAGTCTCGCCGCCGAGGTGAAGGGCGCCGGCGCGGCGGCCCAGTGGCTGGCGACCATTCGCTGCGTGGCCACCCGGGAAGAGGCCTGGGCCGGCCAGGCGGCGTTGGCGCCCGGCGAAAGCCTGATTACCGCCGATGGCCTCTGGGTCGGCGACGGTTGGGCCCGGCATCGCGGTCAGGAAGACGGGCCGGATGCCCTGCTGGTCAGCCGCCGCCGCGAGGCCGAGGTGCGCGAGGAACTGGCAACGGTGGAGGCGCGACTCGAGACGCTGGAGGCGCAGCTCGCCGAGGCCGGTGAGGAGGTCGAGCGGGCCGAAGCCGGCCTGGAGGCCGTGCGGGTCGAGCAGCGCGATCTGGAGCAACAGCGTCAGCAACTGGCCGTTCAGGACAGCGGGCTGGCCAGCCGCCTGGAGCATCTCCAGGGGCGAGCCGCCGAGCTCGCCGAGGAAGTCGAGGGGCTGGAAGCGTCCGCCGAGGAAACGCGCCAGGCCATCGAGGAAACCCGGGAGCACTGGCAGGCTGCCATGGCCCGGCTGGAGGAAGGCGCCGAGAAGCGCGAACGTCTGGAGCGGGAGCGTCGCGAGGCCCGCGAACGGCTGACGTCGCTGCGCAGCCAGCAGCGTCCGCTCGCCGAACAGTCCCAGCGCCTGGCGCTGGAACATCAGCGCCTGACCACCGAACGTGCCGGGCTGGCGGAACAGCAGGGGCGCTCCGGCGAGGCACGCCAGCGTCTCGAACAACGTTGCAGCGAACTGGAAGAGGAACGCGAAGGACTGCATGAGCCCGATGAGGAACGCCGCGAACGGCTCGACGAGCTGCTGCACCGTCGTGAGCGCGAGGAACGGGAACTCAACGAGGCCCGCTCCCGTGCTGCTGCCTTGGTCGAACGGCTGCGCGAGGATGAGCAGGCACGCCAGGGACATGAGCGTCAGCTCGAAGGCATTCGCGAGCGTCTCCAGGAGTCGCGCATGCAGGTTCAGGCCCTGGCGCTCAAGGCCGAGTCCCAGGACGAGCAGCTACGCGAGCTGGGACACGATGCCGATGCCCTGGCCGAGTCGCTGGACCCGAACGCGACCGAGTCCGCCTGGCAGACGCGTCTGGAAGAGGTCGGTGAGCGTATTCGCCGGCTCGGTGCGATCAATCTCGCGGCCATCGAGGAGTACGACCAGCAGGCCGAACGGCGCGACTATCTCGAGGCCCAGCATGTCGAGCTCAGCGAGGCGCTGGAGACGCTGGATCGGGCAATTCGGCGCATCGACCAGGAAACCCGGACGCGTTTTCGCGATACTTTCGAGCGAGTCAATACGGGTCTGCAGACGCTTTTTCCCAAGATATTCGGCGGCGGGACCGCATGGTTGACCCTGACCGGCGACGATTTGCTGGAGACCGGGGTCGCTATCATGGCCAGGCCCCCGGGCAAGAAGAACAGCACTATTCATCTGCTGTCGGGTGGCGAAAAGGCACTGACCGCGTTGGCCATGGTTTTTGCCATCTTCCAGCTCAATCCAGCGCCCTTCTGCATGCTGGATGAAGTGGATGCGCCATTGGATGATGCCAATGTGGGGCGCTACGCCAAACTGGTTAAGGAAATGTCGGAGTCGGTCCAGTTCATTTATATCACCCATAACAAGATCGCCATGGAAGCGTCGGAACGCTTGATGGGGGTGACCATGCAAGAGCCAGGGGTATCGCGTCTGGTCTCGGTTGGCGTCGAGGAGGCGGCGGCTCTTGCCG
The DNA here is from genome assembly GCF_000196875.2 of Halomonas elongata DSM 2581. NCBI lineage: Bacteria > Pseudomonadati > Pseudomonadota > Gammaproteobacteria > Oceanospirillales > Halomonadaceae > Halomonas > Halomonas elongata. The sequence continues at coordinate 3,193,069 of NC_014532.2, read as the reverse complement.
AGGCCTGATGGGCTTGAACGATAATGGTGAAAGGGTTTACAAGGAAGGTAACAATATTGCACTGCAGGTACGCAAAGGGATTGATGAAGGGCGATTGCGAAGGGCCTTGTCGACACTCGGTGAAAAAAATCCGAGCTTGACAAACAAAAAAAGTGGCCTTTTTTCGGGCAATCGCGCTATGCTGTTGTCGAACAACCTTCAGGCATGGCGCCTTAGCAAAAGGCATGACGACCCATGGAACTTAGAGAGTGGCTGATCATTCTTGGGCTGGCATTGGTGACCCTCATCGTGATCGATGGGGTACGTCGCCTCCAGCGCCAACGTCAGGTACCGCGTCTCGACCGGGCCGGTTACGAGCCGGCGGCCGGCGCGACGGCGGATCCCGATGAAGACCCCGAGGCGGCGGCTCGCGAAGCCGAGCTCAGTTGGGAACTGCCCAATGGAGGGGCACGTGTCGTCAGGCCGGCTGAGCAGTCGGACGTGAAGCCCAAGCCGAAATTGCAGCGACAGGACCATCCCGGCCCCTCCCGGGTGCTTTCCGAATTCCGGCAACAACGCCGGGATGACGACGAAGCGCCGGCGGTCGGGGGCATGGCCGCCGCTTCGGCTGCGAGCGCCGCGACCATGAGCGCCGCCCCGGATGCCAATGTGCGTTCGGGAGGCGGTGGGAGCGGTGCGTCGGCAATGGCGCGAGACGATGATGTCACGACGCCGCCGCCCGACGTGGCGACGATGCCCGGCGCGCATCGCGAAGCGCGTGAAGAAGAGGAAGCGAGAGGGGAACGGCGCGAGCCCGAGTTCGACATTGATGCCGGCTCGAGGGCCGAGCGTCGCGCGGACGATCCCGCCCCCGAGCCTCTGGCGGCCGATCCCGACGATCACGAAGCCTACGATGATGACGACCGCTATCGATTGGTCGACCTTGAAGGCATGGGCGACTCCTTGAAGAGCGGTTCCAAGCGAGTGGGGTCCTCCATGCAACGTTTCGGTTCCTCCCTGCAGAAGACGCTCGCCGAACGGCGTGACAACAAGCGCCAGGAACGGGCGCGCAAGGAACAGGAGCGTGCGGAGCGCAAGCAGCGTGAGCAGGCCGAACGCGAGGAGCAGGCTCGTCACGATCGGGAGGCCGCCGAGGCCCAGGCCGCACGTGAGGCGGAGCGTCGTCGCTTCGAGGCCGAGACTGCCGAGCGTGACGATGATCCCCTGTTCGATGATGCCCGTTATGACGAGGAAGCGGCCGAGATGGCGGAAGGGCCGCGCGAGGACGATGTGGTCAAGGCGCATCCGGTGCTGGAGAAGGCCATGCGTCACGACGTGAACGCCGAGCACGCCCGCCAGGCCTTGAGCCACGCCGAAGAAGTCATCGTCATCAGCGTGATGTCGCGCGATGAACAGGGCTTCTCGGGAGCGGCCCTGCTGGACCTGATGCTGGCCTGCGGATTGCGTTACGGGCGCGACATGGGCATCTTCCATCGCTTCGAGACCGAGGATGCCGAAAGCCCGCTGCAATTCTCCATGGTCAATGTGGTCAAGCCCGGCACCTTCCCCATCCATTCCATGGATGACTTCCACACGCCGGGCGTCACCCTGCTGATGCCGCTGCCGAGTGCCAGCGACACCTCCGCGGCCTTCGAGGCGATGGTCGAGACGGCCATGGTCATCGTCCGTCACCTGGGCGGTGAATTGAAGGACGAGAACATGAGCGTGATGACCGCTCAGACCGTGGAATTCGCCCGCCAGCGCGTGCAGGAATTCGAGCGCCGCAATCGGCTGCATCGCTATCAGGTGAATTAACGCCTGAACCGGAAGCTGGAAGAGCAACCCCCGTGAGGTCATCCCGCGGGGGTTGTTGCTTTGGTAAGCTAGGCAATCATGCAGGCCTTCGAGCTTTTCGGGGCCTTCGCCATAAATCGAGACACGGATGACATGACCCAGCCCGATCCCACGATTCAGGACGAGGCGGCGCGCCTGCGTGCCGAACTCGATGATGCCAATCATCGTTACTATGTGCTCGACGAACCCCGCATGACCGACGCCGACTATGACCGCAAGTTGCGGCGTCTGCAGGAAATCGAGACCGAATATCCCGAACTCGTCAGGCCCGATTCGCCCACCCAGCGGGTCGGTGCCGCACCTGCCGACGGGTTTCCGGAGATCGAGCACGCTGTGCCGATGCTGTCACTGGACAATGCCTTCGACGAGGACGAGCTGGCCGCCTTCGTCAAGCGTGTTGCCGATCGCCTCGAAATCGATGGCGAGTCGATTGCCTTCTGTTGTGAACCCAAGCTGGACGGCGCGGCGGTGTCCCTGGTCTACGAACGGGGCGAGCTGACCGCCGGCGTGACCCGTGGCGACGGCCGTACTGGCGAAGGGATCACTTCGAATCTCAGGACGCTGAAGTCGATCCCGCTGAAGCTGCGTGGCCGGCACTGGCCGGACGTACTGGAAGTGCGCGGCGAGGTGACCATGCGCCATGCCGATTTCGAGGCCATGAACGACAAGGCCCGGGAAGAGGGCGGCAAGGTGTTCGCCAACCCGCGCAATGCCGCCGCCGGCAGCCTGCGTCAGCTCGATCCGCGTATCACCGACCAGCGCCCGCTGGAATTCAGCGCTTATCAGGCGGCGCGCATCGAGCCGGATGCCGGCGATGCCAGCCACAGTGCCCTGATGGCGCGCCTGAGTGAATTCGGGTTTCGCACCAGCGCTGAGCTTCGGGTCGTGCGCGGAACCGAGGGCGTGATCGAATACTGCCGGGCGCTCGGCGAGAAGCGCGATGCCCTGGGCTATGACATCGACGGCGTGGTGATCAAGGTCGACGACCTGCGCCTGCAGCGTGAACTGGGCTTCGTGGCCCGGGCACCGCGCTGGGCCATCGCCTTCAAGTTTCCTGCCCAGGAGCAGGTGACGCGCCTCAACGACGTGGAATTCCAGGTCGGTCGCACCGGTGCCATCACGCCGGTGGCACGGCTCGAGCCGGTCTCGGTGGCCGGGGTCACGGTCTCCAACGCCACCCTGCACAATGCCGACGAGATTGCCCGGCTAGGCGTCATGATCGGCGATACGGTGGCGATCCGGCGTGCCGGCGATGTGATTCCCCAGGTGGTGCGTGTACAGGAGGAGGATCGACCCGACGACGCCCGGGAGATCGTCTTTCCCGAGCGTTGCCCGGTCTGCGACTCCCAGATCGAGCGACTCGAGGACGAGGCCGTGGCGCGCTGTTCCGGCGGCCTGTACTGTGCCGCGCAGCGCAAGGAAGCCCTCAAGCACTTCGCCAGTCGGCGTGCCCTGGACATCGAGGGGCTGGGCGAAAAGCTGATCGACCAGCTCGTCGAACTCGACTGGGTACAGACACCGGCCGACCTGTTCGCCCTCGAGGCGGAGCGTCTCGCCACCCTGCCGCGCATGGGCGAAAAATCCTCGCAGAACCTGGTGACGGCCCTGGAGAAGGCCAAGGCGACGACCTTGCCACGCTTCATCTTCGCGCTGGGAATCCGCGAAGTGGGCGAAGCCACCGCCGCCAATCTGGCGCGCCACTTCGGCACCCTGGAAGCGCTGATGGATGCCGAGCGCGATGCCCTGGAGCAGGTGGACGATGTTGGTCCCATCGTGGCCGCCCATGTGCATACCTTCTTCCGCCAGCCGCACAACCGCGACACCATCGCGGCACTGCGCCAGGCCGGCGTGCACTGGGAAGAAGCCGAGGTCGAGATCGGCCCGACCCTGCTCGAAGGGCAGAGCTGGGTGCTGACCGGCACCATGGAGAGCATGACCCGGGACGAAGGCAAGGCTCGCCTCCAGGCGCTGGGCGCCAAGGTGGCCGGCAGCGTGTCGAAGAAGACCGCCTGCCTGGTGGCCGGTGAGGCCGCCGGCAGCAAGCTGACCAAGGCCGAACAACTCGGCGTGGAAGTCATCGACGAAGCGACCTTCCTTGAACGCCTGGAAGCCTGGGAGAAAGGAGACGCACAGGATGGGTGAGCGCTTTATCGAGGTACCGCACCGGATGCTGCCGGCGGAGACTCTGGATGCCCTGCTGGAAGCCTTCGTGACCCGTCAGGGATACGACACCAGCGACACCGAGCAGGGCATGACCGGCTGGACGGCGCAGCTCAAGCGACAACTGGAGAGCGGTGAGCTGTTGATCGCCCACGACCTCGAGACCGAGACCACCGAGGTCATGACGCTGGCGCAGTGGCGCGCCTTCGGCCGCGACCTCGCCGACGACGAGGAAGAGGGGTAGGCCGCGCTACGAGATAGGTGCCGGGGATAAGGTGAAGCTAGGGTCATCCGCCGTGAACGGCGGATGTAGCACCTAGGGAAGTGGTACTGCGCTCTCGCGAAGACTCGTCGCCGGACAAGTCCATCTCTACCCATTGGGTATGAAGGGAACCCTTGACGCAGCGCTTCCTCAAACCAGCAGCGGTACGGCAATACTCGAGATCAGCAGGATCAAGGCGCCGCCAAGCCGCGACGAGATCTGTGCGAAGGGCATCAGCGACATGCGACGTGCCGCGGAGAGCACCGCGACGTCGCCGGTACCGCCCATGTTGGCCATGCACAGCCCGGCAGTGATCGCCGATTCGATCGGGTAGAAGCCGACCAGCTTGCCGACCAGACCGGCGCCGAAGGCCGCCCCGGCAACCACCGCGAAGACGATCATCACATAGGTCAGCGAGATGGCGTCGATCACCTGGCCGAGGTCGGTATAGGCGATGCCGATGCCGAACAGCAGGGCGAAGGTCCAGTTGCGGGCGACGAACTGGAACCATTGGGCGGCCGAGTCGTTGATCGAGTCCGGCACTACGTCGAGGATCTTGAGTACGGCGACCAGCACGATCATCAGCGCATAAGGATGCAGCGGGATGACCAGGCCCAGCAGCTGGCCGGCGGTGAACAGCGTCAGGGCCGCCACCACGCCGACGCCCAGCTTGCCCAACTCGGGTGTGCTCTGGTGTTCCTCGACCTCGACGCCAGGCATCATCTGGCCATCGCCGGTCAAGCCGGGGAAGCGCTTGCCGAGGCCGTTGAGCAGTCCGGCGACGATGATGGCGAAGACGTTGCCCAGCGCCAGTGCCGGCACCAGGATCGAGATGTAGTAGCTGGCCGGTTGCCCCAGCAGTTGTTCATAGATCTGGCTCATCGGCACCGCGCCGGCCCCCATGCCGCCGCCGAGGATCGGCAGGGTGATCACCACCACGGCATCCTGGGCGGAAAAGCCCAGCAGCGTGCCGACCGCCATGGCGAACAAGGCAGCGCCCAGTACCGCGCAGAGCAGCGGCAGTGCGTAGCGCGAGCCGACCTTGACCAGCACTCCGGAATCCATGCCCAGGATGCTGCCGGTGATCAGCGCGGCGATATAGAAGTTGAGAAAGCCACCGCCCTTCATGAAGTCGGTGACGTTGTCGACCACCGGGGCGGGCAGCCAGCCGAGATAGACCAGGCTGGCGGCACCGAAGATCGCCAGGATGGCGCCGCCGCCCAGATAAGTCTTGAGGATCGGCAGACGGTCGCCGATGAAGCCGAGGCACTCGCCGAGCAGCATCATCACCAGCAGGGCGCCGATCATGCCGGTGGGCAGGCTGTCTGTGACGATGGCTGCGACCATGACCGCCAGGGCCAGGGCGAAGATGGGCAACGGCATGCCGAAGATGCGCTGAGCGAGCCAGGCATGCGACGTCGCGGTGTGCGGCGCGGCCTGCTCCGTCAGGGACTGACTCATGGGATTCTCCTTGGAGCGGGTCATTTCGTGCGAGATGACGGTGAGCGGACAGCCTGTCTTGGCCGTCGACTGCTGATGGCTGGCGACGAGGATAGGCCTCTCACGCACCGCGCCAAGATTGGGGAAGTTGTTAAAGCGTTTTGAAAATATTGAAAGTCAAAGCGCGCTTGACGGCATAGCGGCAGGGTGCCTGGAATGCCACCAAGGTCGAATGTCTTCCTGTCATGTCCTGCTGTCCGGAGCCGTTTCCATGCCACGCCCCCACCTGCGTTTGAACAGTCTGATCTTCCTGCTGGTGGCGGTGATGGTGATTCTCTCGCTGGGCCTGGCGTTGTGGCTGTTCACCGCCCAGTTGGATGAAGCGCTCGAACAGTCGCAGGCGAGGCGTGTCACCGACCTGGCCCAGACCCTGGCCGACGAATCTGGAGTGCGTGCGGCGCTGCTCGAGCGACGCCGGCAGCCAGCCGTCGCTACGGGGGACGCTGCCCTCCAATCGCGTATCGACGGGCTGCGGCAACGTCTGGGCGTCGATTTCATGGTGGTCATGGACGACCGTTCGACGCGTCTGACTCACCCGGAGCCGTCACGCATCGGTCACCACTTCCGCGGTGGCGACGAAGACCGGGCTCTGGCCGGCGAGGTCTATCACTCGCGGGCGGAGGGTACCCTGGGCACCAGCATCCGTGGCTTCGCGCCAGTTCGCGATGACCAGGGCGAGGTGATCGGCGCGGTAGCGGTGGGAGTGACGCTCGATTCCCTGGGGGCGTTGCTCGCCGATAACCGTCGTGACGTGATGGTCGGGGTGCTCCTGCTGATGATCGTCGGTGCCCTGGGCGCACGCTGGTTGGCACGCTACATCAAACGCGTACTACTGGGGCTCGAGCCCTATCAGATCACGCGCCTGGTGGAGGAGCGCCAGGCCATGCTGGCTTCAGTGCATGAGGGGATCCTGGCGGTGGATCGCGAAGCGCGCATCACCCTGGCCAATCCGACTGCCCGGCAACTGCTGGCCGGTGCCGGGCTGGGGTCGCCGCCCCTGGGCGAGGCGGTGGCCGACTATCTGCCGCACAGCGGCTTGCCCGAGGTGCTCGCCGGCGATGGCGAGAAGCTCGATCGGGAACTCGACCTCAACGGCCAGGTGGTGCTCGCCAATCGCCTGCCGATCCATCATCGTGGGCAAGTGATCGGCGCCATCGCTACCTTTCGCGACAAGAGCGAGGTCAATGCCCTGGCCGAGCAGTTGACCGGCGTCAGTCGCTACGCGGAGGCCCTGCGCGCTACCACCCATGAGTTCAAGAATCAGCGCCATGTCATGCTGGGGCTGGCGCAGATGGGAGATCTCGACAGCCTGCGCGGCTATCTGGGGGAACTGGTCGATCATCACGTCACACAGGGGGTGGTCCTGGCTTCGGACATCGAAGATCCGGTGCTGGCAGGCTTTCTGCTCGGCAAGTGCAGTGAGGCCCGGGAGCGCAATCTGCACCTCGAGGTGTTGCTCGAGTCGAGCCTGCCCACGCCGGCCGAGTCGGCATCGGCGCATACGTTGGTCACGGTGCTGGGCAATTTGCTGGAAAACGCCTTCGATGCCGTCGAGGGCCGAGACGAACGGTGCGTGACGTTGACGCTGAGTTGGGACGAAGACCTGCTCGACGTGCACGTTCAGGACACCGGCGATGGCATTGCGCCCCGGGTTCGCGAGCGGTTGTTCGAGCCCGGTGTCTCGACCAAGGGCGTGCGTCGTGGCCTGGGGTTGAGTGCGGTACGTGAACGGGTCGAGGCGTGCGGCGGCAGCCTGGCGGTCTACAGCGAGACGGGCCGGGGCGCCTTGTTCGAAGTCGAGCTGCCTTATCCGGTGGCTTCGCAAAGCGGCGAAGGAGAAGGATGATGCGCGTGCTGATCGTCGAGGATGACCCCATGGTCATGCGCCTCAATGTCGAGTACCTCAATCGACTGGACGACATGCAACTGGTCGCCCAGTGCGATGGCGTGCCGGCGGCGATCGATGTGCTCGAGCGCGAGGCGGTTGACCTCGTGTTGCTCGACATCTACCTGCGCAATCGCAGCGGCCTCGAGGTCGTCCGGTATCTGCAGCGCAACGGACGCGATGTCGAGGTGGTGCTGATCACCGCCGCCGCCGAGACCGCAATGGTGCGCACCGCGCGACGCCTGGGGGTCAGCGACTATCTGGTCAAGCCATTCACCTTCGAGCGCTTCCGCGATGCTCTGCTGGCCTGCCGACAGGCACGCGACGCCCTGGCCGAACTGCCGAGCCAGGTGGCCCAGCGCGATATTGATCGGTTGTTCCAGCCGGCTCAGCCTTCCGCGCCGCGTCGGGCAGGCGATCTGCCCAAGGGACTGACCGTGCCGACCCTGACGCGAGTGGCGAGGGCGATCCTCGAACTCGATGACGACGCCTTCACCACCGAGGCCTTGCTGCCGGCCACCGGCATGTCGCGGGTCTCGGTGCGCAAGTATCTCAAGTACCTGACCGACATCGAGTTGCTCGACGAATCCTTCCACTACGGTCAGGTGGGGCGGCCTTCCTTCACTTATCGGTGTCTCGACCGGCGCTCGTTGGGGAGGCTGGCCGATAACTAATAGAGTCTCTTTCTCAGCCGCCGCGAATCAGCTCGCGGATCAGTCGTCGTCCCGGATGCAGGTGGTCGACCAGGGGCGCTTCCAGGGGCATCGGTTCGTCGCAGATGCGCGAGGCGATGACCTCGGCGCATAGCGGGGCGCTGGCCAGTCCTCGGGAGCCATGGGCGGCACTGATCCACAACCCCGGATGATGCTGTCCGGCGAGGTCGGGAATCCGGGTGGCGTCCTTGGCCAGCAGCGCATAGGCCTGGCGCCAGGCGGCGGCGTCCGGGACGGGACCGGCGTAGGGTGTCTTGTCCGGACTCGCCGCGCGCACCGCAGCGCGCCCGTCGAATGCCGCCGTGTCGAGCGGTGCTCCCGATCCTTCCAGGGCCGCGGCATAGCCGGGGAGGGTGCGGGTCAGTTCGTCGCGGTTGGCCCGGTGGTCGGCGTCGCTCACCCGGGTATCCGTCTCGTTGGGGCGGAAGGTGGCGCCGAAGGTCAGCCGGCCCTCCCGGGGCGGTGCCACATAGCCGCCCGCGCAGATCACCCGGCTCGGTGCGGGGGCGTTCTCGGGCAGCGTCAGGCTCGAGACCTGGCCGCGCACCGGCTGGAGTGGCAGGTCGGCGGTCTGGGTGAAACGGTTGGCCAGGCTAGCCGTGGCGATCACCACCTGATCGGCATCGAACTCGTCTGGCCCTTGGTCGGTCGTCATCGACAGCCGCCATCCCTCGGGCGTGGCGGTGATGTCGTCGACCTCGGCGCGCAGTAAGGTCACGCCGGGCGTGGCGGCGAGTCGTCGACACAGCGCATCCGGCCGCACCCAGCCGGCAAGCGGGTACTCGAGGCCGCCATTCTCGATCGGGATGTCGGCGAGCTGGCTGGCCTGCTCCGAGGACACGCCGCGCACCACGCTGTCGGGCAGCGGATGGTTGGCGAGGAAGGCGGTCTGGCGCTTCGCCTCGCGCGGGGTGGTGGCAAGCTGCAGTACGCCGCAGGGTTGCCACAGGCTGCCATCGGGGTCGAGTGCATCGAGCCAGCGTCGGCTGTGCAGCAGGCCGGCCAGATAGCAGCGACTCTGGTCGTTGGTCTCGGCGGCGAGCTTGACGTAGAGCACGCCCTGGCGATTGCCGGAGGCACCGGCACCGGGGCCTTCGCGGTCGATCAGCGTCACCGCCACGCCGCGCCGGGCCAGGGCGGCGGCCACGCTGGTGCCGGCGATGCCGCCGCCGATGACCGCCACTCGCCGCCTCGGGCAAGGGGCGGGCGGTGTGAACCAGGGCGTGGCACGACGACGTTCGTCCGCCGGAGGCGTGGCGATCTCGCCGGCGAGCATCTCGCGCTTGCGACCGAAGCCGGGCACCTTGCGCCAGGCGAAACCGGCGGCCGCGAGGCCGCGCTTGACCACACCGGCACAGGTGAAGGTGGCGAAGGTAGCACCGGGGCGCGAGCGCGCCGCCATGGCGGCGAACAGCGCCGGCTGCCACATGTCGGGATTGCGGGCAGGGGCGAAGCCATCGAGGAACCAGGCATCGACTCGGCCGTCGAGCCATCGCAGGCGCTCGGCCGTGTCGCCGAAGTGCAGGTCCAGGGTCACGCGAGCGTCGAGCCACAGGCGGTGCACGCCGCTGACCGGCTCGGGCCACTGGGCCAGCAGCACCGCCGCGCGGTCGGCAAGGTCGGGCCAGGCGGCCAGAGCCCTGGCCAGGTCACGACGGTCGAGCGGGTAGAGCTCCGTGGAGACCAGGTGCAGCCTGGCGCGGGCGGGCGCATGGGCATCGAAACAGGCCCAGGCACACAGCATGTTCAGCCCGGTGCCGAAGCCGGTCTCGCCGATGACGAATGGACGGTCTTCCGTCCAGTCCTGGAAACGCTCGGGCAGGCGGTTGGCGTCGAGGAAGACGTGCTCGGTCTCGGCGCGTCCGTCATGGCGCGAGAAATAGACATCGTCGAATTCGCTCGAGTGCGGCGTGTCTTCCCCGCCGTCGTCGGGTCGCCAGTCGAGGTGGGCCCGGGTCAGGCCGGCGAGCGGCGGCAACGGATCATGGGCGGGGGGCAAGACGTGACTCCGCGTCTGTTGGTCAAAATTTGATCGATGTCGTCATGGCGGCATGGCGACCGGGCCTGGGAGATGCGTCCGCGGCGTTTCAACAATGTTATCCACAGTATCTGTGGGAAATCCGCGGTGGATAACTCAAGGCGTCGCCGGGATCAGGGCAGCACCCGCTTGAAGGGCTTCACGGTGACCCTGGCGTAGACGCCGGCGATGACGAAGGGGTCGGCGTCGGCCCAGGCCTGTGCACTTTCCAGGTCGTCGAACTCGGCGATCACCAGGCTGCCGCTGAAACCCGCGTCGCCCGGCGACTCGCTGTCGATGGCGGGGTGCGGGCCGGCCAGCACCAGGCGACCCTCGTCGCGCAGCGCCTCGAGGCGGGCCAGGTGGTCGGGACGTGCGGCCAGGCGCCGCTCCAGGCTGTCATTCACATCTTCACTGATGATGGCGTAGAGCATCTCGGATAGTCCTCGGTAAAGCGGCTTGCACCGCGTGAACGAGAGGGCTCAGCATTGACCCCCATGGGCCGCGCGAGCAACATGGACGTTATTCTGACAAAGACACCTGCCGGCGTCATGCCAATGAATGCACTTCCCGAGCGTTTCGAGGGCGAAGCGCTCTCCATCGACCTTCACATGCACTCCACCGCGTCCGATGGGGCCCTGTCGCCCGAGGCGCTGGTCGAGGCGTGCGCGGCGCGTGGGCTGACCCACATGGCATTGACCGACCACGATACCGTCGCCGGTGTCGAACGGGCGCGTGCTGCCGGCGAGCGTCACGGCGTGGTGGTGCTGCCCGGCACCGAGCTGTCCTGCCAATGGCGGGGCCTCAACATCCATGTGGTGGGGTTGCTGCCGGCGGGCGTTCAGGGCGAGCTTGCCGTGGGACTGGAGCATCAGGCCGAGGCGCGCGAGCGCCGTGCCGTGCAGATCGCCGCGCGCATGGAACGGATCGGCCTGGCGAACGCCCTCGAGCGAGCCCGGGAACAGGCTGGCTCGGATCGCCCCCTGGGCCGCCCGGACTTCGCGCGGGCGCTGGTGGCGGCGGAGCTGGTCCCCGATATGGCCACTGCCTTTCGTCGTCATCTGGGCAACGGCAAGGCGGGGGACATCAAGGCCCATTGGCCGCCGCTTTCCACGGTCGTGGCCTGGGTGCTCGATGCCGGCGGCGTGGCGGCGCTGGCGCATCCGCTGCGTTACGGCCTGACCCGTCGCAAGCGCGGGCAACTGCTCGACGACTTCCATGCCGCCGGAGGCCAGGCCTCCGAGCTGGTCAGCGGCTTCCAGAATCCCGATGTCACGCGCGACCTGGCGCGCCAACTGGACGAGCGGGGCCTGCTGGCCTCGCTCGGCAGCGACTTCCACTTCCCCGGCGGCCACCTGGCACCGGGCAGCATGACAGCGGTGCCGCGTACGGCGGTGGCACCGGTCTGGACCCATCCTCGTCTCGCGGCCACGTTCGGCCGCTCCATGCCGGCGGCCTGAGCCGGCGAATGTCCCCGACAGAACAGGGAGCGCCCATGAGCCAGTTCTTCCAGATTCATCCCGAAAATCCCCAGAAGCGACTCATCGATCAGGCGGTCCGTATCATCCGCGATGGCGGCGTGATCGCCTATCCCACCGACTCGGGTTATGCCCTGGGCTGCCATCTCGGCGACAAGAAGGCCATCGAGCGCATCAAGTGGTTGCGTTCCCTCGATGACAAGCACAACTTCACCCTGGTGTGCTCGGACCTGTCCGAGATCGGCACCTACGCCAAGGTGGACAACGCCGTCTTTCGCCTGCTCAAGGCGCATACGCCCGGCGCCTATACCTTCATCCTCCAGGCCACCAGCGAGGTGCCGCGGCTGTTGCTGCATCCCAAGCGTCGCTCCATCGGCGTGCGTGTGCCGGACCATCCGATTCCCCGGGCGCTGCTCGCCGAGCTGGGTGAACCCTTGATGAGCGTGACGCTGATCCCGGTGGGGGAAGAGCAGCCGATGACCGAGGCCGAGGAAATCCGCGAGCGCTTCGGCGCGCACCTGGATCTGGTCATCGATGGCGGCGCCTGTCACCTGGAACCGACCAGCGTCATCGATCTGCGCGAACTTCCGCCGCAGATCGTCCGCGAGGGACGCGGGGATATCGCTCCCTTCCAGGAATAACTGTCGCAAAGCGTCCCGCTGTGGCGTGACGCATCTCCCCTGGTCCGGCCGTGTGCCGGGCCTTCACGACGCTCGACGCGGCGTGCCACCCCGTTTCCTGAAGCGCAGCACGATCAAGCCGATGCCGACGATCACCAGGCCGCCCCCGATCAGCTTGTGGGGGCCCAGTGAATCGCCGAGCAGCAAGACGCCGAGCCCCACCGCGAGTACCGGAACCAGCAGCGTCAACGGCACCACGCGATTGACGGGGTGACGGCGCAGCAAGCCATACCAGGCGCCATAGGCGACGATCGAGGACATCACCGCCGTGTAGAAGACTGCCCCCCAGCCGATCCAGCCGGCGTCACCGAGCGCTGCCAGTTGGTCCCGTTCGAGCCACCATGACCCCAGCGCGACCTGTGGGATGGCGAACAGGGCCACCCAGCCGGCCAGTGCCAGGGGCGGCACATTGGGCCCGCGCTTGATCAGCAACTGCGAGATGGCCCAGCCGAGAGCACTGGTGAGCAGCAGGGCGGTGGGCAGCGGGGCGGGCAATGTCGGGCCGCCGGCCAGCACCATGATGCCGGCGAAGGAGAGGATCAGGCCCGTCAGGCGGCGGAACCCCAGGCGCTCCTTGAGCACGATCACCGCCAGCAGGGTGGCGAAGGGCGTGCCCATCTGTACCAGCAGGGCGCCGGTTCCCGCTTCGGCCTGACCGAGGCCGATGAACAGCAGGGCGAAGTGCAGCGTGCCGAAGGTCAGCGACAGCAAGGCCAGAAAGGGCAGCTGGTGGCGGGCGACCGGATGAAAGGGCACGAGCAGCAGGGCCACCAGGGCAAAGCGCAGCGTGGTCAGCAGCAGGGGTGGCATGTCGGCCACGCCGACCTTGATGACGATGATGTTCAGCGCCCAGATGACGATGACACCCAGGCCGATGGACAGGTCGCGAAGTGGCACGAGGCTTCCTCGGTCGATGGCGAGCAGGAAGTCGCCAGCATAGCAGACGAGGTGGCGTGCGCGGGCAGGGGCGCGGGTAGAGCCGCTCGGCTCTACCCGCGAGTGACAGGGATGTCACGAGTCAAAACGCAGAGTTCACAGGGAATAAATGAGCATTTTGATTGGATTTTCAGCGTCGTATAACCGAGCGTAGACACTTTCCGGATAGTGCCTAGAAGGTCCAGCGAACCATGGCCTGTGGAAAGGACTCGTCGGTGTCCTCCAGGCCGAACTTGTTTTCCCAGTGCTGATATTCCATGCCGATGCCGAGATGCTCGGTGGCGTGCCAGACCAGTTGCGGCTGGGTCAGCAACTGGGCTTCCAGGTCGCCTTCCTCGGTGATGTAGTCGATGAAGCCCTCGAAGCTGAAGTCGGCGCCGCCCAGCGTGAAGGGCAGGTTCCACGCCGCCGTGTACTGCTCGGAACTGCCGCGGGCCGCGCTGCTCTCGTCGTTGCGATACATGGCAAAGAGCTTGAAGAACTGGAAGCCCGGTATCTGCAGGTCGGCGGACAGGCCGGCCATATGGGTGGTCTTGCGTACCGAGGAGTTGCGATCGATGTCCAGTTGCCCGGTGACATAGAAGTCGCTGACCGGCCCGATGGACAGGTCGTGGCCACTGAGCTCACCGATGTTGCCGCGCAGGTTCCACTCGGCGTGCACGCTGCCGTAGTCGTCCTCGCCCTCGCTGCCATGATCCAGGTTGGTGACATCGACGAAGAAGAAGCTGTCGCCATAGGTCCAGCCCGTGGCGTTGGCCAGGGTCAGAATGGCGTGTTCCTCGTTGTCGATGGGAAAACCGGCTCCGGCCTGACTCTCGTAATTCCAGCCATACAACGCTTCCACCTTGGTGGTGCTGTATTGGGCGGCATTGGCGCCCTGAGCCAGGCACATCGAAGCGGCGGCGGTGGCCAGGACGAGTCGTGTCTTGTTGAGCATCATGAGTCTCCGCTGTTCATTGGATGTTGTCGTTGGAGCGGGTCGATGCCTCGAGCGGCCCTGCCGTTGGAGGGATCCCGGCACTGTCGGTGGCAGGAGCGCCACGCTGGGTAGCAGAGGGGCGCTGTCGAAGCTTGTTGTTGTGTCATTGTTTGTAGACAAGTGAGCGTCACATTGTCTGACAGTGCTTGTATACAGTTATAAAATCTATAGCGCCCATCGGCAATGGTTTTTGTGTACAAAAGTGTCTGTCGCTTGGCCACGTTGGGAGCCGGCCCTTGTGAGGGACGGTGTCTTGCATGCATATTTAAACGTTGTGAACAACAAGGCCCTCTGGCATCTGGAGAAGATGGAGCCGGCCCGACAATCAATAACCGCAACGCGGATACCAAGGACACGTCATGCCAACGACCCGCCCCCTTTCACGATTCGTCGCCACCCTGGCTGGCGCCGCCCTCCTGACCTCGGCATTGACCGCCCAGGCCCGGGAGCTTTCCGTTTCCACCGTGTTGTCCGACGCCTTTCCCTGGGGACAGGCCGCGCAGAAATGGGCCGAGCTGGTGGAAGAACGCTCCGACGGCGAACTGACGCTGCGCGTCTATCCCAATGCCCAACTGGTCAGCGGTGACCAGACCCAGGAGTTCTCTGCCATGCGCTCCGGGTTGATCGACCTGGCGGTCGGCTCGACCATCAACTGGTCGCCCCAGGTGCCGGCGCTCAACCTGTTCTCGTTGCCCTTCCTGCTGCCCGATGCAGAGGCCGTCGATGCGGTGACCGGCGGCGAAACCGGCGAGATGATCTTCTCCGCCATCGAGGAAAAGGGCGTGGTACCGCTCGCCTGGGGCGAGAACGGCTTCCGTCAGCTTTCCAACTCCAGCGGTACCATCGACGAGCCGGCCGATCTCGAGGGGCTCAAGATCCGTGTGGTGGGCTCGCCGCTGTTCCAGGACACCTTCACCGCCCTGGGGGCCAATCCGACCCAGATGAGCTGGGCCGATGCCAAGCCGGCATTGACCACCGGGGCGGTGGATGGCCAGGAAAATCCCCTGTCGGTATTCGATGTGGCGCGCATCGACCAGGTGGGGCAGACGCACCTGACCCTGTGGAACTACATGAACGACCCGCTGGTGTTCGCCGCCAACCGCCAGGTGTGGGGTTCGCTCTCCGAGTCGCAGCGCGAGATGCTGCGCGAGACGGCCGTCGAGGCCGGAGCCTGGGAGATCGCCAAGACGCGTGAGGAAGAGGCCGCGCGGCTGGAGGCGATCCGTGAGCGCGGGGTGAATGTCACCGAGCTGTCCGAAGCGCAGCACCAGGCCTTCGTCGAGGCTACCGAGAGCGTCCATGACAAGTGGGTGCCGCGTATCGGCGAGGAGATCGTGGAGGCGGCCCGCCGCGATATCGACGCGTCCGAATGATGCGCTGAATGCGCCCGGTCGGCGTGCCGGGCGCTACCGCTCACCCGCCAAGAACCCCCCGTCATGAAACGTCCTGATGCAAGACTCGAGCGTGTGCTCGCGACCCTGGCCATTCTGATCATTGGCTTGATCAGCCTGGCCAATGTGGTGGTGCGTTATGTCACCGACGCCTCCTTTGCCTTTACCGAGGAATTTTCGGTCTTTCTACTGGTGCTGTTGACCTTCGCTGGCGCCTCGGTGGCCCTGCGTCGCCATCGCCATATTCGCATCGGCCTGCTGGAGCGGGCCTTGCCGCCCGCGGCGCGGCGTGTCCTGATCCTCTTCCAGGGGCTCTGCGGCCTCATCGTGCTGGGGCTGATCGCCTGGTTCGGTGCCAAGCTGGCCTGGCAGGAGTATCAGTGGGAGACGCTTTCACCGGGGCTCGGGTTGCCCCAGTGGTGGTATCTGGTCTGGTTGCCGCTGCTGGCCGTGCTGATGCTGTGGCGGCAGTGCCAGCAGACTTTCGAGCGCCTGCGCGGAGGGCTCGACGATGAGTCCTGATCTCTGGATGCTGCTGGCCTTTGCCGGCCTGCTGATTGCCGGCGTGCCGGTGGCCTTCTCATTGGGCCTGTCCGGCGCGGTGGGTATCGTCGCCGGGCTTTCTCCCTCGATGCTGTCGACGCTGGGCACCAACACCTACAACAGTGTTGCCAAGTATCCCCTGATCGCCATTCCGCTGTTCATTCTCACCGGGCTGATCTTCGAGCGCGCCGGGGTGGCGGCGCGTCTGGTGCGCTTCGCCCAGGCGCTGATCGGCCCGCGCCACGGCGGGCTGGCGCTGGTGGCGGTGCTGGTGTGCATGATCATGGGCGGCATGAGTGGCTCGGGGCCCGCCGATGCGGCGGCCGTGGCCATGGTGATGCTGCCCAGCATGACCCGGGCCGGCTATCCGCGGCCCTTCTCGGCGACGCTGATCGCCGCCTCGGCTTCCACGGCCATCCTGATCCCGCCTTCGGTGGCCTTGATCCTGTACTCCATCGTGGTGCCGGGGGTGGACCTGCGCGCCTTGTTTGCTGCCGGGCTGTTCCCTGGGATGCTGGCCGGGGCGGCGTTGCTGGTGCCGGCCTGGTGGCTGGCGCGTCGTTATCGCTGGGAGGCACCGGAGAATGTCGAGCGCCCGCCGCTTGCCGAGAGCTTTCGTCAGGCCATTCCGGCCCTGTTCGCGCCGATACTGATCCTGGGCGGCCTGCGCAGCGGTCTCTTCACGCCCACCGAAGCGGCAGTGGTGGCGGTCGCCTACGGCGTGGTGGTCGGGCTCTGGTTGACCCGCGAACTCGGCTGGCGCGACCTCTGGGAACTGTTCGGTGAAGCGGCGGTGATCTCCGGGGTGGTGATGCTGATCATCGCCCTGGCCGGAATCTTCGCCTGGGCCGGTACCATGCTGGGGACCTTCCGCCACATGGCGGAATGGGTGATCGGCCTGTCCGACAACGGTGTCCTGCTGCTGGCGCTGATCATGCTGGCGGTGCTGGTGGCCGGAATGCTGCTGGATGCCATCTCGATCTACCTGATCCTGATGCCGATCCTGATACCGGTCATGCAGCATTTCGACTGGAATCCGGTGTGGTTCGGCATCCTGCTGGCCATGAATATCGCCATCGGCCAGTTCACGCCGCCGGTGGCGGTCAATCTGATGGTGACCACCGAGGTGGCCCGAGTGCGTCTGGAGCAGACCATCGGCTGGGCGATGGTCTTCGTTCTCGCTATGGCGGTCGCCCTGGCACTGGTGGTGGTTTTCCCGGGCATTGCGCTGTGGTTGCCGGGCGTACTCGGCTATAACGTCTAGGCGACGGGCGACGAGTCTCGGGTTGCCGCTCTTGGGGGCGCAGCTCGTGGCCCGTTACTCGTGGTCTAGTCGCCGACCAGGGCGTCGAGCCACTGTTGATGCAGCGCACGGCTGGCGTCGTCGAACAGCACGAAGCGAACCTGGCGTACGGCCGGGCAGTCGGGCAGGGTGGCGAGCACCGTGGACAGGGCGATGCGCGCCGCTTCGGAAGCGGGATAACCGAAGGCGCCGGTGGACAGTGCCGGGAAGGCCAGGCGTGCGATGCCATGCTGCTGGGCCAGATGCAGGGCATTGCGGTAGCAGTCGGCGAGCAGGGTGTCGGATGGCTCGTCGACGCCGTAGACCGGCCCCAGGCAGTGGATGACATAGCGGTTGG
Source organism: Halomonas elongata DSM 2581 (assembly GCF_000196875.2). Lineage (NCBI taxonomy): Bacteria > Pseudomonadati > Pseudomonadota > Gammaproteobacteria > Oceanospirillales > Halomonadaceae > Halomonas > Halomonas elongata. The sequence continues at coordinate 3,175,052 of NC_014532.2, read as the reverse complement.
GGAGTTTGAAGGCCTCGGTGATCACCGCCTGGCCGGGCTGGATCGGCGCCAGGGGGCGGCAGGCATCGGCGAGAGCCGGGCCGGCAGCGCGATGCAGGGCGCCCGCAACGCCGCCGCCGCTGCGCAGGGCCGCATTGGCGGCGTTGACCACGGCATCCATGTCGTCCTGACGTGCGATGTCGCCCTGACAGCATTCGATGAAGGGGGCGGGAGTCTGCATGTCGGTCTCCTCGTTCGGAGCTATTCTTCATGAGTAGTCTGGGGGCAATGGCGAGGCAACGGCAACCGCCATGCCGGGATGTGTAGTTGCGTCGTCGACCGTCAGGCATGAAAATTAACGAACGCTAAACGTTGTGGCCGGCTAGACTGTCACGGCAACGGCAGCCAAGATGCCGCACCATGTTGCTGCGGTTTTCGCTAAAGTAGGAAGGGGCGGGCAAGCCGCCGACGATCGTCGACACGAGATCGCCGATCGAACGCTTCGACCATAACGTCACAATGAGGTGTGTTCATGAAACGCCATGTATTCTCTGCCGCCACTTTCTCCGGCGCCCTGCTCGGGGCCGCGATGTTCGCATCGCCGGCCATGGCGCAGGAAGAAGAACAGTTCATCACCATCGGCACCGGTGGCCAGACCGGCGTCTATTACGTGGTCGGTCAGTCGGTGTGTCGTCTGGTGAATCGTCTGGAAGACGCCAACATCAAGTGTAACGCTCCCTCCACCGGCGGTTCGGTGGCCAACATCAATGGCATCCGCAGCGGTGAGCTGAACATGGGGGTCGCCCAGTCCGACGTCCAGTATCAGGCCTACAATGGCACCGGCAACTTCGAGGGCGATGCCTACAAGGACCTGCGCGCGGTGTTCCGCGTCCATGGCGAGCCGCTGACCCTGCTGGCCCGCGCCGATTCCGGCGTCGAGACCCTCGACGACCTGGAAGGCAAGCGCGTCAACATCGGCAACCCGGGGTCCGGGCAGCGCAACACCATGGAAGTGGTGATGGATGCCAAGGGCTGGACCGAGGATACCTTCTCCCTGGCCTCCGAACTGGATGCCGCCGAGATGGCCTCCGCCCTCGCCGACAACAACATCGACGTCATGGCCTATGTGGTCGGTCACCCCAACGGGGCCATTCAGGAAGCCACCACCACAGTCGACTCCAAGTTGATTCCGCTCAACGACGAGACCATCCAGGGGTTGGTGGAAGAGTATCCCTACTACTCCATGTCCACGATCCCGGGCGGGCTTTACAAGGGCAATCCGGATGACGTCGAGACCTTCGGCGTGGCGGCGACCTTCGTGTCTTCCGCCGAGACCGACCCCGATGTCGTCTACCAGACCGTCAAGGCGGTGTTCGACAACTTCGATCGCTTCAAGAAGCTGCACCCGGCCTTTGCCAACCTGGAACCCGAGGACATGGTGTCCGAAGGCCTGTCAGCTCCGCTGCATGAAGGCGCCGCGCGCTATTATCGCGAGCAGGGCTGGATCGAGTGATCGGATCTGAATGAGATCATGCATCTCGTCGCAGGATGCGCGGTCCCTTGCCGAGGGGCCGCGCTTTACGTTGGCGGTGCCGGTCGGTCGCCGGCGACGCATGGGAAGTGTCAACCGAGTCAGAGCAGGACACGCATATGACTGAGGATAACAAGAGAGGACCGGACACCGAGGTCGATCTCGAGGACATGGTCTCCTCGAGCGACTCGGGTTCCCGCCAGCCGGCGGGAATGCCTGGCAAACTGCTGGTAAGCATTGCCGCGGCCTGGTCGCTCTTTCAACTGTGGATCGCGTCTCCTCTGCCATTCGTGCTGGGATTCGGGGTCTTCAATGCCACCGAGGCACGCTCCATTCACCTGGCCTTTGCATTGCTTCTGGCGTACATGGCCTACCCGGCGTTGAAAGGCTCGCCGCGGGATCGTATCCCCTTGATGGACTGGGGACTGGCCATCCTGGCCATGGCGGCTGCCGCCTATACCTTCGTGTTCTACGAGCAACTGTCCCAGCGGCCCGGAGCACCGATCCTGCAGGACGTGATCGTCGGGGTGATCGGCCTGCTGCTGCTGCTCGAGGCCACGCGCCGGGCTCTGGGGCCGCCGTTGGCGATCATCGCCAGCATCTTCATCATCTACTCGCTGGCAGGTCCCTGGATGCCGGGGATCCTGTCGCACCGTGGCGTGAGCCTCTATGGCTTGATCAATCACCAATGGCTGACCGGTCAGGGGGTGTTCGGCATAGCGCTCGGTGTGTCGACGAGTTTCGTGTTCCTGTTCGTGCTGTTCGGCGCCTTGCTGGACAAGGCCGGTGCCGGCAATTACTTCATCAAGGTGGCCTTCTCGCTGCTGGGCCACTACAAGGGCGGTCCGGCCAAGGCGGCCGTGGTGGCTTCCGGCATGACCGGACTGATTTCCGGCTCGTCGATCGCCAATACCGTGACGACCGGTACCTTCACCATCCCGATGATGAAACGGGTCGGCTTCTCCTCGGAGAAGGCCGGTGCCGTCGAGGTGTCTTCGTCGGTCAATGGTCAGATCATGCCTCCCGTGATGGGCGCGGCGGCCTTCCTGATGGTCGAGTTCGTGGGCATTTCCTACGTCGAGGTCATCAAGCACGCCTTCCTGCCGGCGCTGATTTCCTATATCGCGTTGATCTACATCGTGCACCTCGAGGCCCTCAAGGCGAACATGCAGGGCCTGGAGAGCAGCAATCCGGCCAAGCCGCTGGTGCGCAAGGTGATCGGCTTCCTCGGTGGCCTGTTGTTGATGATGGTCACGGCCATCGCGGTCTATTACGGCCTGGGCTGGCTCAAGCCGGTGCTCGGCGATGCTGCGCCCTGGGTGGTTTCCCTGGTCCTGGCGGCGATCTATATCGTGCTGCTCAAGCTGGGAGCCGGTTATCCCGAACTCGAGCTCGACGATCCCAATGAACCGATCTACTCGCTGCCGCAGACACGGCCCACGGTGATGGTCGGCCTGCACTACATCCTGCCGGTGATCGTACTGATCTGGTGCTTGATGGTGGAGCGCCTGTCGCCGGGGCTGTCGGCCTTCTGGGCCACCGTCTTCATGATCTTCATCATGCTGACCCAGCGCCCCATCACGGCGCTGCTCCGGCATCGAAGCAACATCGGGGCGGATATCCGCGAGGGCTTCCTGGACCTGTGGAGTGGCCTGGTGACCGGTGCCCGCAACATGATCGGCATCGGTATCGCCACGGCCACCGCCGGGATCATCGTCGGCGCCGTCTCCCAGACCGGGGTGGGCCTGGTGCTGGCCGACGTGGTCGAGATCCTGTCGATGGGCAACCTGATGCTGATTCTGCTGTTCACTGCGGTGCTCAGCCTGATCCTCGGCATGGGGCTGCCCACCACGGCCAACTACATCGTGGTGTCGGCGCTGCTGGCGCCGGTGATCGTCACCCTCGGGGAACAGAACGGCCTGCTGGTGCCGCTGATCGCGGTGCACCTGTTCGTCTTCTATTTCGGCATCATGGCCGATGTCACGCCGCCGGTGGGCCTGGCCTCCTTCGCCGCAGCCGCGGTATCGGGAGGCGATCCCATCCGCACCGGCTTCCAGGCGTTCTATTACAGCCTGCGTACTGCGGCGCTGCCCTTCCTGTTCATCTTCAACACCGATCTGCTGTTGATCGATGTCTCCTTCCTGCAGGGGGTGATGATCTTCGTGGTGGCGACGCTGGCGATGTTGATCTTCGCAGCGGCGACCCAGGGCTTCATGATCGCGCGCAATCGCTGGTACGAGTCGATCCTGCTGCTGCTGGTAGCCTTCACGCTGTTCCGTCCGGGGTTCTGGATGGACATGATCCACGACCCCTATCGGGAGATCCCGCCGGCGCAGTTCGTCGAGGCGTTGGGTAACGTCGACGAGGACAGCACCCTGCGGTTGCAGATCCTGGGCGAGGATGACCTGGGGGATCCGTTGACGACCTACATGACCATGCCAGTGCCGGATGGCGACAGTGGCGAGGAGCGTCTGGAGAATCTGGGGCTGGAATTGCTTGTCGAAGATGAACGAGCGGTGGTCGATATGGTGACCTTCGGCAGCCAGGCCCAGGAGCTCGGTTTCGATTTCGACCAGGAGATCATCCAGGTATTGGCGCCGGTGGATCGTTGGGCCAAGGAATGGATGTGGATTCCCGCCTTCCTGATATTCGCGCTGGTGGTACTGTTGCAGCGCCGGCGTCGGGATCGCGGTAGCGAGCCGGTGTCGGCCTGAGGAGGTGAGGCATGTACAGCAAGATCCTGTTGCCGGTGGACCTCAACGAAGAGGCATCCTGGTCCAAGGCACTGCCCACGGCCCTGACGTTGTGCCGCAGTTTCGGTGCCTCGTTGCATGTCGTGACGGTATTGCCGGACTACCAGATGCCCCTGGTGGGAAGCTATTTCCCCCCGGGGTTCGCCGAGAAGGCCCGTGAGACGGTCAGCAAGGCACAGCACGAGTTCATTCGCGACAAGGTGCCGGAGGACATCCAGGTCCAGTGCGTGATCGTCGACGGTTCGCCCTGGGAGGCGATCATCAAGGCTTCCAGGAAGATCGAGGCCGACCTGATCGTCATGGCTTCGCACACCAAGCGCAAGTTCGTCGATTATGTCCTCGGCCCCAACGCCGAGCATGTGGTGCACCACAGCAAGGTATCGGTGATGATCGTGCGCTGATCGGTCCAGTATCGGCGTTTCGCGCCCCGGGTGTCGGTATCGTCCGGGGCGCGATGCGACAAGACTGTCACTGCATGTGGCACCCGAATCACGTAGGCTTGTCGACACGACCAGTAACCGAGATGTCTCCTCATGTCTTTCAGGTTCGTGCTTGCGGTGATCGTCGGCCTGGTGGTGGCGACCATGGGTGTCGCCGTTCAGGCAGCGCCTCTGCCATCGCCCAGTGGCAAGGTGATCCTGACCATTCGCGGCGATATTTCGCATCCCAATGTTGGTGACGAAGCGCATTTCGATCGTGCCATGCTCGATCGCCTTCCATCGCGTTCCATCGTCACGACGACGCCCTGGCACCCCGGTCCGGGGCGTTTCGAGGGGCCGCTCTTCTCGGCCCTGCTGGATGCCGTGGGCGCCAACGGCAGTGAAGTGAGGGTCGTGGCCCTGAATGGCTTCGAGGCCAGTATTCCGATCAGTGACTTCAAGCGTTATGACGTCATCCTGGCCATGCGGCGCAATGGCGAGCCGATGCCGATCAGGGACTTCGGCCCCCTGTTCGTGGTGTATCCCTTCGACCAGCATCCCGAGCTCAGGACCGAGGCCATTCGCTTTCGCTCGGTGTGGCAGGTGAATCGTATCGTCGTGTACTGAGCCTGTCTGGAGGAGCCGGTGTTTCAGCAATACCCCCTGCGCCTCAAGCTCGGCGCCATTTCCGCCCTGGTGTTGTTCGCCGCCGCCTTGCTGGTGGTCGGGCTGGTGGCCTGGCGACAGGACAGCCTGATCTGGCGCGTGGGCGACGATACCACCTGGCATGCCTACAAGCTGGATCGCGACGTCGTGCAGCTACGCAACTACCTGGCCTTGCATGAACCCGATGAGGCCGCGCTCGAGGATGCCCGGCTGCGTTTCGAATTGCTCTACAGCCGACTCACCCTGCTGAAGGGTGGTGATATCTCCGGGCTCATCGCATCGATCCCGCTGGCCGAGCGCCTTTCGGGCAAGATCGAGAGCCATCTCGAGACGCTCGATGCCATCCTGAGCGAGGCCGACACCCTGGACGCTGAGACTCTGGACAGGATGAGCCGCGAGCTGGCTGCCCTGAGCGAGTCCACCGAACGCATGGTCGTGACCATCAACGGTCATCTGGCCGAGGCCTCGACCCGTGAGCGTAGCCGATTGAAGTGGCTGTACGGGCTGTTGCTGGTGTTGATTCTGGCGATGAGCGTGGCAGCGATGATGGTGGTGACCTTCCTGATTCGCGAGTCCCGTGACAACGCCGCCGCCCGTCGCGCCCTGGAGGCGCTCAGCGACGAACTGGAGGTCACGGCGCACCGGGCCGAGTCGGCCAGCCAGGCCAAGTCGGAGTTTCTCGCAACCGTCAGCCACGAGATTCGCACGCCGCTCAACGGCGTGATCGGCATGAGCGAATTGCTGTCGGAGCACCACTTGCCGGACGGCGCCCGGCATTACGCCGACACTATCCACGACAGTGCGCAACGCCTGCTGGAACTGATCAACGACATTCTGGATTTCTCCAAGATCGAGGCCGGAAGGCTCGACCTGGAAACCCGCTCACTGTCGCTCTCCGAGCTGGTGAATGGCGCGCTGTCGCTCTTCGCCCCCCATGCCGAAGCCAAGGGTATTCATCTGGTGGCATGGATCGACCCGGCCCTGCCGACCCATATCGTCAGCGATCCGGGGCGTTTGCGGCAGATCCTGTTGAACCTGCTGTCGAACGCCATCAAGTTCACCGAGCGCGGTGAGGTGCGCGTGTCGGCATTCGTCGCCGATGATGGCGAGCTGGGGATAGATGTCGTCGATACCGGTTGCGGCATCGACGAGCAGCGCCAGGCGCAATTGTTCGAACCCTTCCGACAGGGCGACCCATCCACCGCCCGGCGCTTCGGCGGCACGGGGCTGGGGCTGGCCATCTGCAAGCGCCTGGTGGAGGCCCTGAGAGGCCGCATCGGCATGGAGAGTCAACCGCATCTCGGCAGTCGTTGCTGGGTTCGGCTGCCCCTGGTGGCGGGCGCCGAGGAGACGGCCGCCCTGGAGGTCGACACGCATCACGAGGACGACAAGGCCCTGAGCGGCGCCAGGCTGCTGGTGGTGGAAGACAATCCCGTCAACCAGCAGGTTGCCAGCGCCATGCTGACCAAGCTGGGATGCCGGGTCAGTGTGGCCTGTTCCGGTCGTGAAGCGTTGGAACGTGTCGAAACGGAGTGTTTCGATCTGATCTTCATGGATGTCCAGATGCCCGACATGGATGGCCTGGAGGTGACGCGCCGGCTCCGCGAGCGCGGCGACTGGATGGCCGAGGTGCCGATCGTGGCCATGACCGCCGGCGGTCCCGGTGGCGATCAGGCCCGTTGCCTGGCCGCGGGCATGAATGGCTATCTGGTCAAGCCGTTGTTCCAGGACGTCCTGCAGGCGATATTGCGACGTCATCTGCAGCGGGGAGCGGACGAAGCGGTGACACGGACGGCGGTGGTGGGGCCGGAGACGCTGCTGGATGGCGAGGTCATCGAGGCCCTGAAGGCGAGTCTCAGTAGCGACGAGCTGGCGGCGCTGGTAGAGCGCTATCGCGGGCAGGCCCGTGAGCATCTGGCGGCGCTGAACGACGCCGTGGCGCACGGCGATGCCGGGGAGGTCCGCCATCAGGCCCATCAGCTCAAGGGCGAGTCCGCCAGCCTGGGCGCGGTGAAGGTCGCCGATACGGCCCTGCGCCTGGAGCAGGCCGGCGAGGATGGGGAACTCGATGGAGCTCCGGCCGATGTGCAGCGACTGAAGGATGTGCTCGCAGATACCCTGCAGGCGCTCGACGAGCTGGGCGCGTCGCTCCGCTAACGCGCCGGAGCGGCTGTGTCAGGCGCGCGCTCCCTGCCGCGGGTTCAGGGGCGCCGAGCGCCGGTGCAGTGTTCGGCCGATGACCTGGTGGCCGGGGCGATAGTCGCCATTGGCCGCCGCCTCGGCGCAGGCCAGGGTGGTGGCCGCGATGCGGGCGTGGTCCTGGACCGCCGAGTCCACCGCCAGGGGCAGGAAATCGAGCAGCCGGTTGTCGCCGAAGGTCGCCAGACGCAGGCCGTCGGGCAGGCCGCCGTCTTCCAGCAGGACATCGAAGACCCCGTCGAGCAGGGCATAGGAGGCGGTGATCAGAACGTCGGGCAGGCCGTGCTCGTCGAGCAGCGACCGCATCAGCCCAGCGCCGGCGGCGCGGTCATAGCGTTCCGCGCTGTGCAGGCTGGCCTCCATGTCGTGCCGGGCCAGGGCGTCCTGAAAGCCGGCGCGACGCTCGCGGCTGATCGACAGGGCCGGCACGGCGTCGAACCAGGCGACGCGCTGGACCGGGGCATCGAGCGCCACACGGGTGAGTCGCTCGGCGGCTTGCCGGTCATTGCTCACCACGCTGGCGAAATGTGTCGGGTCCAGGCCCCGGTCCATTGCCACCACCGGTAATCCGCTCTCCATCAGGTCCCGGTAGAAGGGGGCTTCCATCGGCAGGCAACTGGCGGTGATCAGCGCATCGCAACCCTGGGCCCTCAGGGCCAGGGCCAGCTCGCGCTCGCGTGCCATTTCGTCATCCGAGCCGGCGATCAGCAGGTGATAGCCGCGCTGGCGGGCTTCCTGCTCGAGCAGCTTGGCCAGGCGCGCATAACTGGCGTTCTCCAGGTCGGGGACGATCAGTCCGAGCAGCCGGCTGGAGCCGCGACGCAGGGCGGCGGCCTGGGCGTCGACCCGATAATGGTAGCGTCCCACCACGGCCATGACCCGGTCGACGGTATCCTGGCTGATACGGCGCTCCCGGGCCTTGCCGTTGATGACATAGCTGGCGGTGGTGCGCGAGACCCCGGCCAGACGTGCGATTTCTGCGAGCGTCATGGGTCCTTCCGGTGCGTGGCGATCGGTGACGGTGGCGAGGTCGTGCCCAATTTCTGCCAAAGTCGTAGATGTTCAAGCTTGCCATACAGTATGAATCGATCCAGCATTGAAATCATCAAGGTGACACGATTCAGCATCAGGGCGACCCCGCTCGCGTCACCATCGCACAGGAGACACCCATGCTGACGCTATGCGAGAGCGACATTCTGCTCGGCTGCCGGGCCGAGGACTGGCGTTCGGCCCTGGACCTCGCCGCCGAGTCTCTCGTCGGCGCGGAACTGACCGAGCCGGCGTACCGGGAAGGGCTGCTTTCCCGGGAGACGCAATCTTCCACTTATCTGGGCAATGGCATCGCGATTCCCCATGGCACGCCCGAGAGCCGCACCCATGTGCTGCGCACCGGCGTGCGGGTGCTGCAGTTCCCCGGGGGCATCGAGTGGCACGATGGCCAGCGGGTGCACGTGCTGGTGACCATCGCCGCCCAGAACGACGAACACCTGGATATTTTGCGTCAGTTGACGCACGTGCTGGATCGCGACGATGTCGCCGAGCGTCTGGCCAATGCCGATGATGCCGGGGAGGTCGTGGCGCTGTTGTCCCGCGTCCCCGTCGAGGCGCGGCTCGACGCCGATACCCTGTGTCTGGGAGTGCCCGCGCGCGACATTCGCGAGCTGGCGCTGGCCGGCGCGGCCCGGCTGCGACAGGCCGGCTGTGTCGAGGATGGCTTCATTGCCGAGATCGCGGGGTCGATGCCCCGGCGGCTGGGTCAGGGCGCCTGGCTGGCCATGGCCCGGCGCGATGTCTCGGTTCCGGCGCTCTCGCTGGCCACGCCTGCCACGGCTCTCGAGGTACAGGGCGAGGGCGTGAATGGCGTGTTCTGCCTGGCGGCGCGGGAGGACGCACACCTGGGGCTGCTGGAGCGGATCGCCAACCTGCTGGAAGGCGGTGAGCTCGAAACCCTGCGACGCGGCGATGCCGAAACGGTGCTGGCACGACTGGTGGGAGAAGCGGCGGCGGCGCACACGCAACGCGTGCGGGTGCTCAACGCCCATGGCTTGCATGCGCGCCCGGCCAAGCAACTCGTCCAGGTGGCCCGGGAACAGGCCGTGCCGATCCGGGTGCGTCTGGCGGAAGGCGGCGCCGAGCCGGTTTCGGCGACCAGTTTGACCAAGGTCATCGGACTCGGCGCGCGGCGTGGCCAGTGGCTGGTGTTTTCTGCCGAGGGCGAGGATGCCGAACAGGCGCTGGCGGCCATCGACAAGGCCGTCGCCGATGGACTCGGCGAAGCGGTGGAGCCCTTCGACGACAGCCGCGAGTCCGTGCAGGCGGCGGTGACGACCGACGAGGAAGACGCGCCTCAGCCCTTGCCGGAAGACACCGCTTATCAGGCGGTGGCCGCTTCGCCGGGCCTGGCCATTGCGCCGGTATTCGTGATGCGCATGCCGCGCTTCGATTATCCCGAGCTTGCCGAGGATCCCGCCGCCGAGACGCAGCGACTCGAAGCGGCGGTCCGCGAAGGCGGTGAGCAACTGGCGGCGCTGGCACGCAGCGCGCGGGGCGGGGAGGTCGCCGAGATTCTCTCCATGCACGAGGAAATGCTCGACGATCCGGAGTTGCTGCAGGCCGCCCGCGAAGGCATTCAGGAAGGGCGTTCTGCCGAGGCTGCCTGGTGGGAGGCCATCGATACCGCCGCCCGTGCCCAGGAGATGCTTGCCGACCGGCTGCTCGCCGAGCGTGCCGCCGACCTGCGCGATGTGGGACGACGGGTGCTGGGGCGGCTTTGCGATGTGACCTTGCCCGAGCCGCCGACGCATCCCTACATCCTGGTGATGGACGATGTCGGCCCCTCGGATGTGGCCCGCCTCGATACCGAGCGGGTGCGTGGCCTGTTGACCGCCAGGGGCGGCGCCACGGCGCACAGCGCGATTCTCGCCCGGGCGTTGGGGATTCCCGCCGTGGTCGGTGTCGGCGAGCGCATCCTGTCGCTGGAGAACGGGACTCCGCTGATCCTCGATGGCGAACGAGGCCAGGTCGTGCCGGCTCCGGGGGAGGAGCGACGCCAGCGTGCCGAGCGCCGGTTGGCGGATCGTCAGCGTCGTGAGCGCGAGGCCTGGGAGGCGCGCTTCGAACCGGCCCGCACGCGGGACGGGCATCGCGTCGAGGTGGCGGCCAACCTGGGCAATACCGCGCACGCCGCCGATGCGGTCTCACGGGGCGCCGAAGGAGTCGGCCTGCTGCGCACCGAGTTCTTGTTCATGGCCCATGCCGAGGCACCGGATCTCGATACCCAGATGGCGGAGTATCGCGAGGCGCTCGATGCCCTGGACGGCCGTCCCCTGGTGGCGCGGACCCTGGACGTGGGGGGCGACAAGCCCTTGCCGTACTGGCCGGTTCCCCAGGAAGACAACCCCTTCCTCGGGCTGCGCGGCATTCGCCTGGCGCTGACGCGTCCCGGGGTGCTGGAAACGCAGCTCGAGGCGCTGCTGAGGGCGGCCATCGGCAGGCCGCTGCGCATCATGCTGCCCATGGTCAAGGATGTCGCCGAGCTGCGCACCGCCCGGGCGATGCTCGACCGCCTGCTCGCCGAGGTGCCGGAGCACGAGCGATCCACCGACGTTCAACTGGGCGTGATGATCGAGGTGCCCTCCAGCGCCCTGCTGGCGTCGAGCCTGGCCGTGGAGGCGGATTTCTTCTCGGTGGGCACCAATGACCTCACCCAGTACGCCCTGGCCATCGATCGCGGGCATCCCGAGCTTTCCGCCCAGGCCGACGGCCTGCATCCCTCGGTGCTCAAGCTGATCGAGATGACCGTCGAGGCGGCCCATGCCCAGGGCAAGTGGGTCGGGGTGTGCGGTGAGCTGGCCTCGGATGCCGCGGCGGTGCCGGTGCTGGTGGGGCTCGGCGTCGACGAGCTCTCGGTGAGCGCCCGCCAGGTACCGATGGTCAAGGCGCGGCTGCGCGAGTTCGACCTGGCGGATGCCCGCGATCAGGCGCGACGCGCGCTGACCCGGGCCACGGCCGACGAGGTGCGCGACGCCCTGGAGGAAACATGATGGCGCCGGTGCTCGTGCTCAGCCTCAATCCGGCGCTCGACCTGTCGGTCGGCCTCGAGCGCCTGACGCCCGGCCGCGTCAATCGCACTCGCGAGACGCACCTGGAAGCCGCCGGCAAGGGCGTCAACGTCGCCAGGGTGCTGGTGGCGCTGGGACACCGGGTGACGCTGTCGGGCTTTCTCGGCAGCGACAACGACGGCGTCTTTCGTCGCGCCTTCGAGACCCTGGGTGTCGAGGATGCCTGCCTGCGCGTTCCCGGCGAGACCCGCACCAACGTCAAGCTGGCCGAGGACGATGGCCGCGTGACCGACATCAACGGCCCGGGCGTGGTCATCGACGCCGAGGCCTGGCAGCGGCTGGTCGGCGAGCTGGAGGGGCGTCTCACGGCATCGACCGGTCGCCCCCGGGCGGTGGTGATCGCCGGCAGCCTGCCGCCCGGCGTGACCCCCGACAAGCTTGGCGAGCTCGTGTCCCGGGTGCGCGAGTCGGGGCTGCCGGCATGGGTGGATACCAGCGGCCCGGCGCTCGATGCCGCCATCGTGGCGGGAGCCACGGCGGTCAAGCCCAATGAACATGAACTCGCCGCCTGGGCCGGCCAGTCGGCGCTGGACGGCGCGGCACGTCACGCGGCGGCACGCCGGTTGCGCGATGCCGGAGTCGAGGAGGCGGTGGTCTCCGCCGGTGCCGAAGGGGTGCTGTGGCTCGGACGACATGGTGACTGGCAAGCCGTGCCGCCGAGGGTGACGGCCGTCAACACCGTGGGGGCCGGCGACACCCTGGTTGCGGCGCTGCTGCATGGCGTGCTCGAGGAGGCATCGCCCGACGACGCGCTGCGACTGGCCACGGCCCTGTCCGCCGAGGCCGTAAGGCATGTCGGCGTGGGACGCCCGGACGCCGCCGATTTTTCCGAACTCCAACGACAGACTCGCGTGAGCCGCCTGGATGAAGGCGACGACGCAGGGGGAGCGCTTGCATGAATGTGATCCTGATCACCGCCTGCCCGAGCGGCATGGCCACCACCTATCTCGCCGCGCGTCGCCTGCAGAGCGCCGCCGAGCGCCTGGACTGGCATGTCACGGTCGAGGCGCATGGCGAGGCGACGCCCGTCACGCCGGTCGACGACGCAACCCTGGAGGCCGCCGAACTGGTCGTGGTGGCGGCCGAGCGCATTCCCGAGGCCGCGCGCTTCGCCGGCAAGCGCGTCTTCCAGGCGCCGATCGACCAGGCGCTGCCCGATCCCGAGGCCTTCCTGGCGCGCGCCGAGCGCGAGGCTCGTCCCTTCGAGCCCGAGGAGGCGACGGCAGAAACGTCGGCGAGCGGGGCCGAAGGACAGCGCATCGTCGCCGTGACCGCCTGCCCGACGGGCGTGGCGCATACCTTCATGGCCGCCGAGGCGCTGGCCGAGGCGGGACGCTCGCTGGGCCACGCGATCCGCGTGGAAACCCAGGGTTCGGTGGGTGCCCAGGACGCGCTCACCGAAGAAGAGATCGCCGCCGCCGATGTGGTGATCCTGGCCTGCGACATCGAAGTGGACCCGACTCGCTTCGCCGGCAAGCGCACTTATCGTACTTCCACCGGCAATGCCCTCAAGAAGCCGCGACCGACCATCGAGGCGGCCCTGGCGGAGGCCGAGGTGGAAAGCGAGGGAACGTCCGGCGGCGGCGAAGCCAAGAAGAGCATCAAGGAGAAGGGCGTCTACAAGCACCTGCTGACCGGCGTTTCCTTCATGCTGCCGATGGTGGTCGCCGGCGGCCTGCTGATCGCGCTCTCGTTCGTGTTCGGCATCGAGGCCTTCAAGGAAGAGGGCACTTTGCCTGCTGCCCTGATGCAGATCGGCGGTGACACGGCATTCGCGTTGATGATTCCGGTACTGGCCGGTTATATCGCCTATTCCATCGCCGACCGCCCCGGCATCGCGCCGGGGATGATCGGCGGCATGCTGGCGTCCAGCATCGGCGCCGGCTTCATCGGTGGCATCCTGGCGGGCTTTCTGGCCGGCTACACGGCCAAGGCGGTGACCCGCTACATCAAGCTGCCGGCCAGCGTCGAGTCGCTCAAGCCGATCCTGATCATCCCGCTGCTGGCCAGCCTGGTCACCGGCCTGGTGATGATCTACGTGGTGGGCGAGCCGGTGGCCAGCATTCTCGCCGCCCTGACGGCCTTTCTCGAGAACATGGGCTCGGCCAACGCCGTGCTGCTGGGCACCCTGCTCGGCGCCATGATGTGCTTCGACCTGGGCGGGCCGGTCAACAAGGCCGCCTATACCTTCGGCGTGGGGCTGCTGGCCTCGGAGAGCTATGCGCCGATGGCGGCGATCATGGCCGCCGGCATGGTGCCGGCCATCGGCATGGGCATCGCCAGCTTCGTCGCCGGCGGCAAGTTTTCCGAGCCGGAGCGCGAGGCGGGCAAGGCGTCCTTCGTGCTCGGCCTGTGCTTCATCAGCGAGGGGGCCATTCCCTTCGCCGCCAAGGATCCGCTGCGGGTGATCCCCGTCAGCATGGTCGGGGGCGCCCTGACCGGCGCGCTGACGATGCTGTTCGGAGCCAAGCTGATGGCTCCCCATGGCGGCATCTTCGTGCTGCTTATTCCCAACGCCATCACGCCGGTGCTGCCTTACCTGCTGGCCATCGTCGCCGGTTCACTGGTCACCGGGCTGGGCTATGCCATGCTCAAGCGTGGCGACAAGGCGATGTCGGTGGCAACGGAAGGTTGAGGCGGTGTCGGTCGCGAGACCCACAAGATAGCGCTGGAGCACTATCAGCAGACCAAGAATCTGCTGATCTGCTGCGCCACCAATCCCCTGGCTTCTTCTGAGGACTCGAGGGCCCCGGCCGGGGCCCCCTTCGGTCAGGTGTCCGCAGTGAAGCCGCTCAGGTCGAGCGGATGGCTGTGGCCCAGCCAGATCACGCCCTGGGTATGGTCGAAGAGGTCGTCGTCGGTGCCGAGGTGCACGAAGATGTCCAGCTCGCCACGGTTGAGGGCCAGCCAGGGCACGATCTTGCCGAAGTGCTCGGGGGCGAAGGACAACTGGCAGCTCCATTTCGGGTGGGGGCCTACCGGCTTCTCGTGGAAACGGCCCACCCGGAGCTCGAAACGGGCGGCGGCAGCCTCGGCCAGTTGCCGGGCGGCTGCCAGTCCCGCCGCGTCTTCGTAGTAGAGATGGGCATGATAGTAGCGGATACAAGCCGGGTTGATGTCCCGGGCAGGAGAGGTGTCGGTCATCCGGTCGTTCCTCGTGGGGTTTTTGCCCAGGCTACCCGAGCCGGGGATATCCTTCATCCGGATCGCGGTCCAGAACAGGCAAGACGGTGCAGCATTGCTCTTCGTCCATGAAAGAAAACGGCGGCCCGAGGGCCGCCGTTTTCATGGCTGGGTGAGTGATCGCCGTCAGGCCGGCGCGATTTCCTCGGGTGGCTCGCCCACCGAACCCGGCATGGCCTGTACGTTGCCGCCTTCCCCGGCCAGCGCCAGGAAGTGCAGGTGGCGTTCGTACTCGGCGAGCACGTCGCCGATCACCTGGCCGCGGGTGTAGCCGTTGAGGTCCTTGTCCGCGCCGCCTTCGGTCAGATAGACATCGAGGCGCACATAGTAGTCGTCATCCACCGGCAGGAAGCTCGGCGTGCGCAGCCGGTGCGCGCGAACCTGATAGACGAAGCTGGCGGCGTCGTCGAAGCCCACTTGCAGCGTCAGGTAAGGCAAGGGTTCACCTTCGACCGTCTCCTCGGTCACCGTCGCCGTCTGGCCGCGGCTTTCGAGTTCCTCGGCGAACTGGCGCAGAGCCGGACGGATGGCGTGCTCGATGGTGGCGGCGGCACCGGCACGGTTGGAGGTGTCCAGGGCACGGTCCAGGCGCTCGCGCCAGTCACCGCCCGGTGCGGCACCGCTGACGTGCTGGCGTGCATCGGCCTTGGTGTTTTCCAGCTTCAGGGCACGGGTCATGCCGGCCATGATGGCGAAGATCACCAGCGAGAAGGGCAGAGCGGTAATGACCACGGCGCTCTGCAGGGCCGACAGGCCGCCGGCCATCAGCAGGGCCACGGTGACCAGGCCGATCGCCACCGACCAGAAGATGCGCAGGCGGATCGGGGCGTCGTGGTTCACGTCGGACAGGATCGAGGTGAAGTTCGCCAGCACCAGGGCGCCGGAGTCGGCGGAGGTGATGAAGAACACGACGCCGAGCAGGGTGACCACCGAGGCGGTGACGCCGATGTACGGATACTGCTCGAGGAACGTATAGATGGTGGTCTGCGGCGAATTGAGCGCTTCCTTGCCGAGTTCGACCACGCCCTGATTGGCGACCATCTCGATGCCGCTGTTACCGAAGATCGACATCCAGGCCATCATGAAGCCGAGCGGAATCAGCAGGGCGCCGATGACGAATTCGCGAATGGTACGGCCGCGCGAGATGCGCGCCAGGAAGAGGCCGACGAAGGGCGTCCAGGCGATCCACCAGCCCCAGAAGAAGATGGTCCACCAGCCTTTCCACTGCTGGGCATCCGCACCGGCGAAGGCATAGGTATCGAAGCTCTTGCCGACCACGCCGCTCAGGTAATCGCCGGCGTTGAGCACCAGGGCATCGAGCAGGTGCAGGGTGTCGCCCTGGAAGAGCACGAACAGCAGCAGCAGCGTCGCCAGGCCCATGTTGAACTCGGAAAGGCGACGAATGCCCTTCTCCACGCCGGTGACCACGGAAATGGTCGCCAGTATCACCACCAGCACGATCAGGACCACCTGGGTGGCCAGGCTCTCGGGCACGCCGAACATGAAGGTCAGCCCGTAGTTGAGCTGCATCACGCCGATGCCGAGGCTGGTGGCGATGCCGAACACCGTGGAGATCACGGCGGTGATGTCCACGGCATTGCCGATGGGACCGTGGATACGCTTGCCGAGCAGCGGGAAGAGGGCGCTGCGAATGGCCAGCGGCAGGCGATGCCGATAGCTGAAATAGGCCAGCGCCATGCCCATCAGCACATACATGCCCCAGCCGGCCAGGCCCCAGTGCAGGAAGGTCTGCGGCACGGCGGCACGCATTGCCGCGTTGCTCTCCGGCGCCAGGTCAGGGGGTGTCAGATAGTGCGACAGGGGCTCGGCGATACAGAAGAACAGCAGATCGATACCGATGCCGGCGGCAAACAGCATCGAGGCCCAGGAGATCAGCGAGAATTCAGGCCGTGAGTGGTCGGGACCCAGGCGGATGCTGCCGACGCGCGAGCAGCCGATGACGATCACGAAGACCAGATAGACGACAGCGGCCAGCATGTAATACCAGCCGAAGGTATCGTTCACCCAGGCCAGGCCGGCGTCGAAAAAGGCGCCGGCCTCCTCGGTGAACGTCATGGTCAGGACCAGGAAGACCAGGATACCAACCACACTGCCGTGGAAGACTGTGCGGTTGATTCGGTCGCGTCTCTCGGGGATGGCATGGTTATCCGACATTCGACATTTCCTCTTCCGCTCTCTTTTTTGAATGAATGTTCAAATAAAATACGCACATCCTTCGTTGACTGCAAGTCGAATGGCGGAATCGACCGGATGGCGGGAGCTGTAGCCGAGAGAGCGGGGCACGACGCAAGACGCCCGGCACGGGGCCGGGCGTCTGGAGAGGTATCGGGAAGTGTCGGAAGGCCGGGATCAGCCGTCCATGGGCTCGGGATGCTTGGGGCCGTGCCCATGATCATGGGGTTTGCCGGGGCCATGGCCTTCGGGGCGCAGGGCATCGCCGAGTTCCTTGATCTGTTGCTCGCTCAGATGCTCGGAGAGGGCGTCATGCTGGGATTGCATCAGATCTTTCCAGGCCTGGCGGCGTTCTTCGGGATTTTCGAACTCCTGCGCTTTCAGTGCCTCGGCTTCAGAGCGGAAGTCATCGCGCTGCTTGGCCAGGGCCTCGCGGGTCGATTCGGACAGTTCCCACTCGTCGAACAGGGCCTCGATGCGCGCTTCGCGTGCCTGCTGCTGTTCGGCGCGATATTCTTCATGCATCTGCTGCCGGGCCTTCTCGAGGGCAGCCTTGCCGTCTTCCCCGAGGATCTCATCGACCTGCTGGCGATGTTCGTCACGCAGATCCTTCATCGCGTTGCGATAGTCCTCGCGGGCATCCTTGAGTTCGTCGCGGGTCTGCTGGTCGATGCCGGCTCGCTCGAATGCTTCCTGGCGGAGGTCTTCGCGATGCTCGCCCGGCCGGGGCGGGTGATCGGGGGAGGCGCTGGCGGCGAGCGAAAGCGGCGCGACGAAGGCGGCCAGCAGGGCGGGCATCAGCAGCTTGCGGGAAATCGATGTCGTCATGAACAGACTCCTTGTGTCCTGAAGTGACACGGTCAGTATTGGCGCCCGGCGTGCAAGGTCGGTGTACCCAGCGTGCAAACACCAAGGAGGCGGAGGGCAATGACGTTCAATACTGCCCGTCGTTTCACGCCTAGTGTTGCCAGGAAGGATCCAGTCAACAGGAGACTCGTGATGACATTCAGCTTGTTGCTTTCCATGTCGGCCTTCGCCCTGGCCGCATCGATATCGCCGGGGCCGGTGAACATCGTGGCCCTGTCGTCCGGCACCCGGCATGGCCTGCGTGCCAGCATGCGGCATGTTGCCGGCGCTTCGCTGGGATTCACCCTGCTGCTGCTGTTGATCGGACTCGGCCTGCATGAGCTGTTGGCAAGCTGGCCATCGATCATCGAGGGCGTTCGCTGGGCCGGGGTGGCCTTCCTCGTCTACATGGCGATCAAGCTCGGTGTCGACGATGGTCGGCTGGGAGAGGGTGGTGACACCCGGGGCCCCTCCATGTGGCAGGGCGCCATCATGCAGTGGGTCAATCCCAAGGCCTGGTTGGCCTCATTGGCGGGAATGGGGGCCTATGCCGCCAATGGCGAGGTCGGGCTGATCCTACGTTTCGCGCTGCTCTATCTGGTGATCTGTTATCTGTCGATCGCCTGTTGGGCCGTGGCCGGCGCTTTCCTGCGGCATTGGCTGCGCGATGCGGCTCAGGTGCGACTGGTCAATCGCGCCCTGGCGTTGTTGTTGGTGGTTAGTGCGGGGTATTTGGTGGTAGCTCGTCTGTAGGCTTTGTCTGAAAGCTGGCTGCGCTCGGCCATGCAGCGTTAAAAATCAGCTCAAAATGCTCATTTACACTCGTAAACTCCGCTTTTTTGCTGATTTTTGCCTTGTCTGACCTTCGCTCGCTGCCCTTTCAGACCAAGCCTGGGACATGCAGACAGAGCCTGAGGAAATCAGACAGTACCGCCGAGGTAATGGCCTGGTGTGGTGGCCCGCAGGCGCTTGAAGGTGCGCTGGAAGTGCGCCTGGTCGGCGAAGCCGCAGTCGGCCGCGACGTCGGCGATGGGCTGGCCGGCACGCAGCCTGGCGCAACCAAGCTGAATGCGGCGGTTGATGAGGAAGGCGTGCGGCGTTATGCCGTAGTGGGCCTTGAAGCGGCGTACCAGGTAGGAACGCGACAGGCCGGCGGCATGGCAGATGTCGTCCAGGCCGATGGCCTCGGTGCAGTGGGCATCGATGTACTCCGCCGCGCGTTGCAGGCCGAGAGGATGCGCCTCGAGGGGCTGCAGCCGGGGAGCGAGTCGGCGTTGCATCTCGACGACCAGCTCGATGGCCCGGGTTTCGCGGGCCAGGCGTGTGGCATCAGGGGCGAACAGGGTATCGCAGAGACCGGTGACTCGCCGGTACAACGCGGGGTGACGGCTCGAACGGGCGGCGAAGGTCTGGAAGCCGAGGTGCTCGGGGGCGCCGAGCTCTTGCTGCAGGCCGGCGAGCCAGTCGCAGTCGAGATAGAGCATGTCATACGACCAGGGGCAGTCGTCGATGGGGTTGCAGGCATGCACTTCCTCGGGATTCATGACCACGACGCTGCCCGGGGTGACGGTTTCCGTGTGGCCCTGATTCCAGTAGGTGCTGTGGCCGCCGGTGATGGCGCCGATCGAAAAGGTCTCGTGGCTGTGCTTGGCATAGCAGACGCGACGCCCGTCGGTGACCCGGCGTGCCTCGAGAAATGGCAGCGTGGTGTCACGCCAGAAGCGCATGACGTCCCGATGGCGTTCCATATCGCTTTCCCTCGTCTGGAATCTTCAGACTAGCCCCCGGGAAGGACCGGCGCCATTCGTCACTCTTCGGGCTGATACTTGTAGCCCACGCCATAGACCGAGCGGATGATCTCGCGATCCGGCCAGATGTCGGCGATCTTCTTGCGCAGTTTCTTGACGTGGCTGTCCACAGTACGTTCGGAGACGATGCGGTGGTCGCGGTACATGTGATCCATCAACTGCTCGCGGGAGAAGATGCGCCCGGGCGACTGCATCATCACCCGCAATAGCTGGAATTCCACCGCGGTCAGGGCCAGGTCGTGGCCATCGGCCAGGGCGCACCAGCCATCGTCGTCGAGGACCAGGTCGTCGACGCCGGTGTGCTGGTCGGCCTCGGCCGCCCGGCTGCGGCGCAGCACGGCGCGAGCGCGGGCCACCACTTCGCGGGGACTGAAGGGCTTGCAGATGTAGTCGTCGGCGCCGAGTTCCAGCCCCAGCAGGCGATCGACTTCCTCGACCCGGGCGGTGAGCATGATGATCGCCACCCGCGGCCAGCGCTGGCGGATCTCGCGGCACAGGGTCAGGCCATCGGTGCCCGGCAGCATCAGGTCCAGCAGGACCAGCTCGGGCGGAGCCTCCAGGGACTCGAACCAGGGCAGTACCGCATCGCCGTGGTCGATGTGGTGAGTCTCGTAACCGCCACCCTCCAGGTAATCGGCCACCAGGCGAGCGATCTTGGGTTCATCCTCGACGATCAGGACGCTGTCGGTGGTGATGCGGCTCATGTGTCATTCCCTCTGAGCTGGTGGTCGGTAATGGCCGGAAAGGTCAGCGTCCAGCATAACCCGCCCAGCGCCGAAACGCTGGGCGTCATGTCGGCGCCATGGGCCCGGGCGAGGGCCTTGGCGATGGACAGGCCCAGGCCGCTGCCGCCGCTGGCGCGGCTGCGCGATCCCTCGACCCGGTAAAGGCGTTCGGTGAGGCGTGGCAGCTCGGCTTGTGACACCCCGGGTGGGCTGTCCTCCCAGCGCAGGCACCAGGATTCGCCCTGGCGAGCCAGCGTGACCCTTAGATGGCCGGGTGAACTGGTATAGGCGCAGGTATTGTCCAGCAGGTTGGTCCAGAGCTGGCGCAGGCGCTGGGTGTCGCCGCGAATCCAGGCCGGGCCGTCGATGTCGGTCTCGAGCGTGAAGCCGCCGTTGGCCAGCCAGGTCTCGGCCTCGTCGAGGCGCGAGGCAAGGCTGTCGGCCAGGTCGAGAGGTGCCAGCTGTACCTCGAGGGCGCCGGCATCGCTCTGGGACAGCAGGCGCAGGTCGGCGACCAGGCGCTCGAGCTGGCCGACTTCCTGGCCCAGCGAGCCGAGGCTGTCCAGGTTCAGGGGGCGCACGCCGTCCTGCATGGCTTCGATCTCGCCGCGCAGCACGGCAAGCGGGGTACGCAGTTCGTGGGCGATGTCCGAGACCCAGCGGCTGCGGGCCTCGCGACTGGCCTCCAGGGTGGCGGCCAGGACATTGAAGTCGTGGGCCAGGCGCGACAGTTCGTCGCCGCCGCGTTCGGTCAGCCGGGTGCTGTAGTCGCCCTCGGTGAGGCGTCGCGTGGCCAGCGTCATGCTGCCGGTCCGACGGCCCAGCCACCACGACAGCCCGCCGGCGAGCAACAGCGACGCCAGGCCCAGGGCGGCGACGATGATCGCCAGGTTGCGGCGTTGCTGGGAAAGGAAGATGCGATCCATGCGCGCCATGAGCTGCTGGGGCGGCCGATAGCCCAGGGTGCCGACCTTCTCGCCGTCGTGGAGGATCGGCAGCCAGCGCAGCTCGGCGGCGTCCGGGCCGTTGTCCGGAGGCAGTCCGATCACCGGCAGGCCACGCGCGTCGTGGAGCACGAAGTCCCGGGGGTCGCCGAGACGACGCTCGATGCCTTCCGGTGGCGGGGCATCGCCGGGCCACAATTGGCGGCGCACCAGGTGGTGCCAGGCGCGCGGCGATTGACGCAGCCATTGCCAGTCGCCACGCCTCGACCATTCATCGGCGAGGCCTTCGGCCAGTGTCTCGGCACGCCGTGTCTGGGTGCGGTCGAGGTATTCGATGAAGCCCTGATCGAGGCTGCGCGACACGGCGATGAACACCAGCCCGGCGATGGCCACATTGACCACCAGGATGATCACGAACAGCTTGATGCCGAGTCGCGAGAAGGAAGGGCGGGGCGGGCGCATACGGGGGCTTCCTCGAGCAGGGACGTCGCCTCAGGATACCGCCATGGGCGGTGCGCATCGTGCAATCCCGGTGAAAGTCACCGGTCGATCAGGGGCAACTGTCGCCGACGATCAGTTCGGTGCGCAGCAATTGGGCTCGGGGCGCTTCCAGCCCCAGGATCATGCGGGCCGCGACGCGGCCCTTCTCGACACTGTCCTGGCGTATGGTGGTCAGGCGCGGCGCCCGGTACTGGCCTTCGGCGATACCGTCGAAACCGGTCAGGCGAAGATCTTCGGGCACGCGCAGGCCGCGCTGCTCGGCCAGGGTCAGGGCGGTGAGGGCAATGCGGTCGGACATGCACAGCAGCAGATCCGGGCGTTCGTCGTCGGGCAGGTCGAGAATGGAGGCGATCACCGGAGCGCAGACGTCATGGGTGTTCTCCTCGATATTCCACACCGGCACCGACGCCGGGTCGATGCCGTGTTCCGCGAAGGCGCGATGGAAGCCATCGAGACGGGCGCGGGTAATGGTGCGTTCGGCGGTCAGCCAGGGTTGTTCCTCGGTCACCCGCCCGTTGCAGGGCGTCTCGGTGAGTCGCAGGGTGAGCACGCCGATGCGACGTGGCGGTGTCGCCAGGGCATGGCAGGCGATGTCGTGACTGGCGGGCTCGTTGTCGATGTGCACCATCGGCTGGCCATCGATGTTGAAATCCACGGCGACCAGGGGGCGCTGGGAGGGCAGTTCGTTGAGCAGCATCGCGCTCGGCATCAGGCCATAGACGATGAAACCGTCGGCCATGCTGGCCGTGCCGGAGGTCTGCCGCGAACCGGGTTGCCGGCCCGACAGCAGCAGCAGGGTATGGCCATGATCGTCGAGCACTTCGGCGATCCCGGTCAGCAGCTCGCTGGATACCGCGTCGTTCAGGCTGTAGGTCAGGGTCTCGGCGAGGACTACCGCGATGATCCGCGAACGGCCGGTGCGCAGGGTGCGGGCGCGGGCATCCGGTCCTTGATAGCCCAGGCGCTGGGCCTCGCTGAGGATGCGCTCGCGCAGGCGCGGCGAGAGCTGGTCCGGCCGATTGAAGGCGTTGGAAACGCTGGCGGTCGAGACGCCGAGTTCGCGGGCCAGGTCCTTGAGTGTGATATGCCGGGAGGGAGGTGTCACAGCGGAGTTCCATGCCGAATGCGTTGGGTGCCCAGCATACCGGCATGGCCGGGACTGGCCCAGTCCCGGCCATGCCGGATCCACCGATCCGCCCTTCGGGGCTCGTCCATGTTCGGTGCCGAGCGCGTGGGGCGAGCGATGTCAGCTATCCGGCCAGCCATCGGCGGCCGAAGTGATGGCGATGCCGCGCGCCGGCAGCGTCACGCTGCCGGCTTCCCACCGGCCGTTGACGCATGACGGCGCGTCGTCCAGCGGCGTGGTGGTCGTCGGGGCGGGCAGGGTGCGGGGCTCGTCGGTGAAGTTGAGGGCCACCAGGAGACGTTCGTCGTCGTGCCGACGCTCCAGGCGCATGACGCCGTCGCGTACCGGGTGATGAACGACCTCGCCCTCGATCAGGGCGGGATGGTGACGGCGGAAGGCGAGGAAGGCGCGATAGGCGTTGAGCAGTGAAGCCGGATCGTCTTCCTGGCGGTCCACGGCCAGGGCCAGGTGCTCGGTGGCGACCGGCAGCCAGGGGGCGGTCGTCGAGAAGCCGCCATGAGCGGCGTCGTGTCGCCAGGGATGCGGGGTACGGCAGCCGTCGCGTCCCTTGTAGGCGGGCCAGAAGGCGATGCCGGCGGGGTCGACCAGGGAGTCGAAGTCCAGCGTCACTTCGCCCAATCCCAACTCCTCGCCCTGATACAGGCAGATACTGCCGCGCTGGGTGAGCAGGAAGGCCATGTAGAGGCGCAGGGCCGCCGCGTCTTGCTCGGCATTCCAGCGCGTGGCCAGCCGTGTCACGTCATGGTTGCCGAGTGCCCAGCAGGGCCAGCCGTCGTCGAGACGGGCTTCCATGGTGGCCAGGGTGTGATGCAGGTAGTCGGGGTCGTGTCGTTCGCCCAGCAGGTCGAAGGAATAGCACATGTGCAGCCGCTTGCCGCCCCGGGTGTAGTCGGCCATCACCGTCAGCGAATCGTCGTCGCCGACCTCGCCCACCGAGGTGGTGCCGGGGTATTCGTCCAGCAGGGCGCGCAGGCGCTCGAGAAAGGCCAGGTTCTCGGGCTGGGTCTTGTCGTGCAGGTGGTGCTGGAAGGCATAGGGGTTGTCCGGGCGGACGCCCATGAAGCCTTCCTCGAGCGCCTCCCGTGGCGGGTTGTCGCGCAGCTCCCCGTGGGTGCAGAAATTGATGGCGTCGAGACGGAAGCCGTCCACGCCTCGATCCAGCCAGAAACGCACTTCGCCGAGGACGGCCTCGACGACCTCGGGATGGCGAAAGTTGAGATCGGGCTGCTCGGCCAGGAAATTGTGCAGGTAGTACTGGCGGCGCCGGGTATCCCATTGCCAGGCCGCACCGCCGAAGATCGATTGCCAGTTGGTGGGCGGCGTGCCGTCGGGGCGCGGATCGGCCCAGACATACCAGTCGGCGCGTGGATTGTCGTGATCCTGACGGCTCTCGACGAACCAGGGATGCTGGTCGGAAGTGTGCGACAGCACCTGATCGATGATGACCTTGAGCCCTCTGGCATGGGCGGCCTCCACCAGGCGGTCGAAGTCCTCGAGGGTGCCGAACAGCGGGTCGACGTCCCGATAGTCGCTGATGTCGTAGCCGAAGTCCTTCATCGGCGAGGTGAAGAAGGGCGATAGCCAGATGGCGTCGACGTGCAGCGAGGCGATGTAGTCCATCCGCTCGGTCACGCCGCGCAGGTCTCCCACGCCATTGTCGCCGGTGTCCTGAAAGCTGCGTGGGTAGACCTGGTAGATCACCGCGCCACGCCACCACTCCGGTCCATGCTTGTCGATTCGCGTCGTCCGGGTCATGCCCGAGTCCTCCTGTTCGATGACGCGAAGCCCGGTTCGGGTACGACGGGCTCCGCCTGGCAAGAGGCATGGTGACGGTCCGGAACGCGCTCGACCTCCTCCCCGTCAGGCGTAGCTCGGGGGAGGAGGCGGGGTGGAGGCGACGGCGGGAGCCGGTGCCTCGCCCTGGATGCGTTCGAGCAACTGGCCCGCCAGGGCGATGGCTTCGTCGCGGTGACGAATGTTCTGCTTCTGATACAGGCTGCGAATGTGGGTCTTGATGGTCGTGGGGGCCACGCTCAGGCGTTCGGCGATCCGCTCGTTGGAGAGTCCGGCGTGGATGAGGCCGAGAATCTGCCACTCGCGACGCGTCAGCGGCGATGTGCGGATCAGTTCGGGCACATCGGGGCGCGCGACCAGGCCATCGATCACGTCATCGTCGAACATCAGACGGACCGCGCGTCCGTAGTCGCGACGCCGCCGCACCAGATCGAGCAGGCGTTCGGCACGCTGGCGCGTCAGGTCGTTCAGGCCGTCATTTTCCAGCAGGCGATCGAGCATGGGTGCCAGGTCATCCTCGAGGCGCAGGAAGCTGCCGACCAGGGCGGTGCGCGAGGCCAGTTCGAGTGCCTGAGCGAGGTGCGAAAGGGCGGCCTGTCGATTGCCGTCCAGCCACTCGAGCCGGGCCAGGCAAAGCCGATTGCGATTGGCGTCGGTCACCAGCCCCAGGCGTTGCGTCTGCGTTTCCAGGGCCTCGAGCAGCTCGCGTGCCGGCTCGAAGCGTCCCAGGTGCATGAGGGCTCGTGCGTGATTGCGCGCATTGCACTGGGTGAAGTGGTTGGTGGCGCCGGCCGGATTCGCCGCCGGGGCTTCCTGACGCCAGCGTTCGATGGCCTCCAGGTCGCGCTGGCCCGCCCACCAGGCGAGCAGGGTGGCGTGGGCATTGGCCCGCCAGTCGATATGGTAGTCGCCTTCGGCCAGGACCTTGCGGATACGGCGGATATGGTCGCCGCACTGGGTATGGTCGCCTTTCGCCAGGGCTGTCTTGGCCAGGCTGACATGGCACTGCAGGGTCCAGTGTTCGCCCTGGCTGTCGAGTACGGCGATACCGTCGAGCGCGGCCTGTTCGGCCTCGTCGAGCCGGTGCCACTCCCACAGCAGCTGGCTGCGGATGCGATGCACGAATTCGACGATGGGCAGGTGCTGCAGCCGATGGTGCTCGATATGCGCCACGGCACGCTGCTGGATGTCGTGGGCGGCCTGCAGCCGGCCCATGGCGACCAGGGTTTCCGATTCATGGCAGTGGGCCCAGAGCAGGCGCTGATCGTCGCCGCGTCGTCGAGCCTCGGCCGCGACATCGCGAACGCGACGCAGCGACTCCTCCAGGTATCCCTGCACGAAACGCGATTCGCAGAGAATGGCGGCGGCGGCCAAGGGGGTGCCGGGCAGGTAGGTGGCGGGGAGGTTCAGGGCGCGTTCGGCCAGCGGTGCGGCGTGCTGGGCCTCGCCACGGTTGATGGCGAGCTGGGCGCGCAGGGTGGCGAACTCGGCGGTCAGTTCCTGCCATTCGTCCTGGTCGTGTCGCGCCTCGATCCAGCCGATGACGCGCTCGGTGTGCGAGAACTGGTACTGGGCGTGGGTGACCCAGCCCCACAACAGCGTCAGGCGGGGAGACGCCGACAGGCGAGCGTCGCCCAGGGCGTCCAGGGCGCGGGCCAGAGGAGCGCACTGTCCGCGATCGAGCAGCCCCGGTCCCTCGGCTTCGACCAGGGCGGCCAGTGTCTCGGGGTCGTGCGCCGCGGTCATCTGCGTCACCGCCAGGGCCGGATCGCCCATGGCCAGCCAGGCATGGCTGGCGCGGCGGTGCAGATCGCGTTGGGCCTCCAGGCTGAGCTCGCCGCGACAGTAGCGCAGGTACTGGGCGAACAAGGGATGGAAGCGGCACCAGGTCGAGTGGGGATCGTCGCGTTCGATGAAGATTCCGGCCTGCTCCAGCGCCTCGAGACGGCGTCCAGCCTGCTCACCTTCGAGCAGCCGGGCGACCAGGTGAGGGGAGAAGCGCTCGAGCACGCCGAGCTGGTGCACCAGCACGCGGTCCGATTCCTCCAGGGCCTCGTGCATCAGGTCGTCGAACCAGGCCACGAAATCGGGATGGGCACCGTCCAGGCGTTCCAGCAGGGCATCGAAACTGGCGGTGGTGGTGGTGCGCTCGAACAGCCAGTTGATGGCCATGGCCCAGCCGCCGGTGAGCCGCAGGGCACGCTCCAGGCTGACCCGGGTGGGCGGGAAGCTCAGTTGCTGATCGCTCAGCGTGCGGCTGTCATCGAGGGTGAAGGCCAGTTGCGCCGGGCCGACTTCCTCGAGTTCACCGCGCAGGCGCAGGGCGGCGAGCCCGAGATCCGGGCGTGAGCGGGAGATAACGGTCAGGGTCAACCAGCGCGGCTGATGGCGCAGCCAGTAGCGCAGGTCCTCCAGCAACTCCGGCGATCGCAGGTGCTCGAACTCGTCGATGACCAGGCGACAGGGGGGCGCCCGGTCGGGTAGTACCGTCAGCCAGCCGTCGATGCGTGAGGCCAGCGGCTGGGTCTCGTCGTCCTCGAGCAGGGAAAGGCCGAGATGCTGGCGACAGAGCGTCCCCAGCGCGGCAGCGAAGTAGCGCGCGAAGCGCAGCGGATCGTCGTCCTGGGCCTCCAGGCGCAGCCAGGCGGCGGGTTGCTCCAGGGCCGGCAGCCGTTCGGCCATCAGGGTGCTCTTGCCGTAGCCGGAGGGGGCCTGGACCACCATCAAGCGCGTATGCTCGCTGAGCGCGAAATGGTCGTTGAGCCGCTCGCGGGCCACAGTGGTCGGGGGCAGAGCGGGAGCCATCAGCTTGTCATGGATCAACGGCATGCGGCACCTGGGCATCTTAATCGTTACAGATGCTTCCAGTATGGCGCGAATTATCGGTTCGTGGGGCGATTTGCGACCAAGGTGGTAGACGCCTGGCCCGGGCACTGTCATGGCGAGCCGCCCGGCATGGTCCTTCTACGCCCCTGGGCTACGCCACCTTCGCGGGCCTGCGGGATGAGCACGTCGTGGCGAGGATGGTGGAGTCTTGGGCGACGCGGTACCGGTCCATGGCGCGAGCGGTACCTGCGAGACCATAACAAGAGGATCCATGCCATGACACGACGCTACGCACTGCCGGCCTGCCTGGCGGCGATCGCCCTGGGGGGATCGCCGGCACTGGCCTTCGAGGACGACTCCCTGACGATCTGGATGGGGGACAACAAGGGGCCGGAAGGCATCCGCGAGGTGGCCGAGCGCTTCACGCAGGAGACGGGCATCGACGTCGAGATCGTCAATCCCGACAACCTCACCGATCGCTTCCAGCAGGCCGCCGGCAGCGGCAAGGGGCCGGATATCGTCATCTGGGCTCATGATCGCATGGGCGAATGGGCCCAGAGCGGGTTGATCAAGACGATGTCGCCGTCGACGGAGTATCGCGAGCGCTACTTCGATTTCACCTGGGACGCGATGGTCTGGAATGGCGAAACCTACGGTTATCCCATTTCGGTGGAGTCGCTGGGCCTGATCTACAACAAGGATATCGTCCAGACACCGCCGGAAAGTTTCGAGGCCCTGGCCGAGCTCGACGCCGAACTGAGCGAGGAGGGCAAGAAGGCGATCCTGTTCGACTACGGCGAACCCTATTACGGCTGGCCCCTGCTGGCCGCCAATGGTGGTTATCCTTACAAGCGGACCGCCGAGGGATATGACGTCGGCGACATCGGCGTCAACAATGCCGGGGCCGTGGAGGGTGCGCAACGCCTGCGCGAGCTGATCGACTCCGGCGTGCTGCCCGAGGGAACCGACTACAACGTCATGGCCTCGCGCTTCAATCGTGGCGAGGTGGCGACCATGATCAGCGGCCCCTGGGCCTGGAGCAACCT
Source organism: Halomonas elongata DSM 2581 (assembly GCF_000196875.2). Taxonomy (NCBI): domain Bacteria; kingdom Pseudomonadati; phylum Pseudomonadota; class Gammaproteobacteria; order Oceanospirillales; family Halomonadaceae; genus Halomonas; species Halomonas elongata. Next base: position 3,146,371 of record NC_014532.2, on the reverse strand, counting down.
GGAAAAGAGCGGCATCGACTTCGGCGTGGCGCCGCTGCCCAAGGTGGGGGAGAAAAGGGCGAAGCCGCTGTTCGGGGTGACCGCGGCCATGATCAATGCCGCTTCGCCCAACGATTTCCTGGCCACCGAATTCCTCGAGGGCTACCTGCTCGATGAAGAAGGGCTGCGGACCTTCAACAGCGACGGTTCGCTGGGCGCGGTGGCGCATCGGGCCTATCAGGCGGAACTGGGCGAGAACCCCAATATCGCGGCCACCCTGGCCAACGCCGAGATCGGCGACCCCATGCCCAACATTCCCGAGATGGGGGCCTTCTGGTCGGCCATGGAGCCGGCGCTGCAGAACATCGGCAGTGGCCGCCAGGCACCACAGGCCGCGCTCGATGCTGCCGCCGAGCGCATGCGTACCTCGATTCAGTGATCCTTCCCAACGTTCGCCCGCGTCCTGGCTCCGGTCCGGTCGCGGGCGGCAGGTGACCGGCCATGTTCACGACCAATGCTTCACGCGGCCTGCCGCGCCATCGTTCCCGCTCTCTTGCCGAGCGCTATCGCCGTTGGATTTCCCGTGCCCTGGTGGCGGCGCTGGTGGTGTCCTTGCTGTGGCTGGTGGTGGCGTTCCACCTGCGGGGGCAGTGGATGTTCGCGTTGCTGTTCCTGGTGCTGGGGGCTTCCCTGGCGGTAGTGTTCGGCAGGCGCGAGCTGATGAGTCATCGCTACGTCTTTCCGGCACTGGCCGGCATGGGCGTCTTCGTGATCTTTCCACTGCTGTATACCGTCGGCATCAGCTTCAGCAACTACAGTTCGAGCAACCTGCTCAGTGAGGAGCGGGTGCGTGCCCAGTTTCTCGAGCGTACCTATCAGGCCGAGGGCAGCGCCTTCGATTTCCGGCTTTACCGCGAAGGCGAGCGTGTTTGGCTCTATCTCGAGGCCCAGGGGGAGGAGACGAGTATCGGGGCGTCGCGCCTGATATCCGAGCCCCTGGTCGACAGCGAGTCGGGCGGCTCCCTGGCGGTGCATCCCGCCCAGTCGCCACCTGCTGGAGAGGTCCTGGGCATGCGCGAGGTGATCGCCGAGCGCGAGCGCCTCCAGCGACTGGTACTGACCACTCCCGAGGGCGTCGAGCTGCGCATGGCCGGTTTGCGGCACTTCGCGCCGATTCTGCCGCGCTACACGGAAAACCCCGATGGCAGCCTCACCGATCTACGTGACGGGACTCGACTGACGCCGGATCGCGAGCATGGTTTCTTCGTCGACGGGGAGGGCGAACGCCTGACGCCGGGCTGGCCGGTGGCGGTGGGGCTGGACAATTACGCACGCGTGCTGCTGGATCCCGACGTGCGGGGCCCCTTCCTGGCCATCTTCGTCTGGACCTTCGTCTTCGCCGGTCTCACGGTGCTCTTCACCCTGGCGGTGGGCTTCGTGCTGGCCTCGTTGCTGCAGTGGGAGCAACTGCGGGGCAAGGCCGTGTATCGCACGCTGCTGATCCTGCCCTATGCCGTGCCGGCCTTCATCTCGATCCTGATCTTCAAGGGCATGTTCAACCAGTCCTACGGCGAGATAAACCTGATCCTCGAAGGGCTGTTCGGCATCCGCCCTAACTGGTTCACCGATCCGGCCATGGCCAGGACCATGCTGCTGATCGTCAATACCTGGCTGGGGTATCCCTACATGCTGCTGTTGTGCATGGGGCTCTTGCAGTCGGTGCCGCGTGATCTTTACGAGGCCTCGGCGGTGGATGGCGGGGGCCCCCTGACCAACATGTTCCGGATCACCCTGCCGCTGATCATCAAGCCGCTGACACCGCTGCTGATCGCTGCCTTCGCCTTCAACTTCAACAATTTCGTGCTGATCACCCTGCTCACCGGCGGCAGCCCGGACATTCTCGGGGCGAGTACGCCGGCAGGCACCACCGATCTGCTGGTCAGCTACACCTATCGCATCGCCTTCCAGGATGCCGGGCAGGACTTTGGGCTGGCAGCGGCCATCGCCACTCTGATCTTCCTGCTGGTGATGGGATTGTCGTTGCTCAACCTGCGGCTCTCCCGGGTCGAGGTGTAGGTCCGGATTCCAGGAGGATTCTTCCATGGCCATGGTTCAACCGCGTTCCATCCGTGCGCGCAAGCTGGCCGCGCATCTCGCCCTGCTGGGCGTCGTCGCCCTGGTGGCATTTCCCTTGCTGCTGGTGATCTCGATCTCCTTTCGCGAGGGCAATTTCGCCACCGGCAACCTGATTCCCGAACGCTTTTCCCTGGAGCACTGGTCGCTGGCGCTGGGGATTCCCTGGGAGCGCGCCGATGGCAGCGTCGTACAGCCACCGTTTCCGGTGCTCCTGTGGCTCTGGAATTCGGTCAAGGTGGCGGCGGTGTCCTCGGTGCTGATCCTGTTGCTCGCCACTACCAGCGCCTATGCCTTCGCCCGTATGCGCTTTCGCGGCAAGGCGGGGCTGCTCAAGGGGATGCTGATTTTCCAGATGTTCCCGCCGGTGCTGTCGCTGGTGGCGCTCTATGCGCTGTTCGACCGGCTCGGCCAACTGGTGCCCTGGCTCGGCATCAACTCCCATGGCTCGCTGATTCTCGCCTCGCTCGGCGCGGTGGCCCTGCATATCTGGACCATCAAGGGCTACTTCGAATCCATCGACGGCTCCCTGGAGGAAGCCGCCATGATCGATGGGGCGAGCACCTGGCAGGCGTTCCGGCACATTCTGCTGCCGCTGTCGGTGCCGATTTTGATGGTGGTGTTCATCCTCGCCTTCATCATGTCGATCATGGAGTATCCCATGGCCTCGGTGCTGCTGCTCGACGAGGACAAGCTGACGCTGGCGGTGGGCGCCCAGCAGTATCTCGCCGAGCATAACCAGCGCTGGGGGGACTTTGCGGCGGCGGCGGTGCTCTCCGGCCTGCCCATTACCCTGGTGTTCCTGCTCTGTCAGCGCTGGATCGTCGGCGGCCTGACCGCCGGCGGCGTGAAGGGCTGACACTCCTCCTCCGCGTATTGTCGCCTACGCCCCGTTCCCCCGCCCCTCATCCATGGGGCGGGGAGGACAACAGGGCGCCTCCTTTCCGACACAGTGACATCACGGCGGCATCCCGTCAGGGAGCTGTCGCCGCTAACGCCCGACCGGGCTTCAAGAGCGCATGGGTTTCAAGCCCGGCTTTGCCATGCACAACAATAAAGGGATCATCATGACCTCACTCAGGACACGACGCTTTACGCTCTCCACCCTGACCGCCGCCATCGCCCTGGGGGCGACCGGGGCTGCACAGGCCGCCGACGTCGACTTCCACGGCTACGGTCGCTCGGGAATCGGCTCGACCACCGGCGGTGGCGACCAGGCGTGCTTCCAGGCAGCCGGCGCGCCGGCCAAGTACCGCCTCGGCAACGAGTGCGAGACCTACGCCGAGCTGGGCCTGGGCTCGACGCTCTACGAGAAGGACGGCAAGACCTTCTATTTCGACAGCCTGGTGGCCTATGTCAACGAGCAGGGCAACGACTTCGAGGGCCTGGACAGCGAAAGCGACGATGGCAACACCATTGCGCTGCGCCAGCTCAACGTCCAGGCGACCGGGGTGATCGAGGCGCTGCCCAACGCGACCCTCTGGGCCGGCAAGCGCTTCTACCAGCGTCACGACATCCACATGAACGACTACTACTACTGGGACCTCTCGGGGCCCGGTGGCGGTATCGAGAACATCGACCTGGGCTTCGGCAAGTTGAGCCTGGCCTGGTTGCGCAACACCAGCGAGGACACCGAGTTCCCCGATGGGCGCCAGAACCTCGCCAACAACACCCTCGACATTCGCCTGGCGGACATCGCGACCAATCCAGGTGGTAGCCTCGAGATCGGCTACGACTATGGCGCGGCGACGCTCACCGATGCCCAGGACCGCGCCGGCATCGATCCCGAGAAGGGGCACATGGTGACCTTGCAGCATACCCAGGGCGATTGGTTCGGTGGCTACAACAAGTTCGCGGTGCAGTATGCCACCGACGGCATCATCGGCGGTTCCGGTCGTACCAACACGGCGTCGACCACGCCGGAGGGCGACATGATTCGCGTGCTCGATCACGGTCAGGTCAACCTGACACCGGATATCGACATGCTCTATGCCGCCATCTACGAGGACCGGGACCTGGACAATGGCCAGGGGCAGACCTGGCTGTCGGCCGGCGTTCGACCGACCTATTACTGGACCGACACCCAGAGCACGGCGCTGGAACTCGGCTACGACCGTATCGACCCTCAGAATGACGGCATGGAAACCGCCGACCTGACCAAACTGACCCTGGCCCAGCAGTGGTCGGCGGGACGCGGTGCCTTCGCGCGTCCGGTGCTGCGCGCTTTCGTGACTTATGCCAACTGGGATGGCGATGTCTACAACGCTGCCAGCGAGTCCATCGACATGGGCGAGGACGACGGCGTGACCGTGGGGCTGCAGGCCGAGGCCTGGTGGTAAGCCTCACGCATGGCGTGAGATGACAGCTTGCTGATCGTTGGCCGGTGCCCTGGGGCACCGGCATTTTTCCTTGTCACTGCTTTCTTGCCACCCCACGAGGTCATGACATGTCCATCGAAGTTTCCCACAGAGCGGCCAGGCGCCGTCTCGCCCTGGCAGGCGCCCTGGGAGCGCTGCTGCTCGGCGGCTGCGCCACGACGCCTTCGGCCACCGAGCACCGGCCCGACGAGGCCTGGCTCGAGAGTGCCAGCGATTGCTGTCGAGGGCTCGATTCCCTGCCGTTATCGCCGCTGGCCGGCCATGACGAGCGGACCTTACGCTTTGGCCCCGAGACGCCGGTTCACCGCTTCGATACCGGTCCCAGCCCCTTTCACGCCATGGAGCTGCCGCGCGGCATGGGGCCGCTGCGCCTGGAACTGATCAGCCGTGTGCGGCGCGACGATCAGGGGCATCTGTCGCTGTTCGCGCCCCTGGTGTTGATCCTCGACGAGACGGGCGCGATACAGCGCCGCTTCGACTGGCGGAAATTCACCTACCAGCCGGCACGGGGCCTGAACGACGACCGCCTTCACCTGAGCTTCGGTATCACGCCCTCGGCCAGGGCCGACCGGCTGGTGGTCCTGACATCCGATGCCGCTCGGGCCGCGGAAAGCGAACTGTTGCACCCGGCACGAGCCCAGGCCCGGGCACGTCATCTCGCCGAGCCGGCGGTGGTCGATCCGGTGGCGCCGCACCTGGCCAGTGGCGAGGTATCGCTGCGGGTGAGGCCGCTGGGCGAGAGCGATGGTCTGCTAAAGCCGCTGCTGGGCAGCGGTGGCGCCGAGGCGGTACCGACGAGCGAGCCACCTCCTGAGCACGAGCCGGTCGAGTCGGCACCTCTCGACTGGCGACGCATGATCCGGGCCGCCCTGGATAGCGGTGACCTGGAGCTGGCGATGACACTGGCCGAGCATGCCGAACGTGCCGGGGAATCGGGCACCCGGCGTTGGCTGGCGGAACGCCTGGAGCGGCGCTGACGGCCACCGTCGGCGCTGGCGGGAAGAGACGCGACGAGGGAGAGGAGGGATAACCGTGACGGTGCAGGACACCCTGGTTCACTACCTGGAGCGCCTGACGGCGCTCATGGAGAAGATCGAGCGACACGATACAGCGGAACACGGCATTCTGCAGGCCAGCCTGGCGCCGGATATGTTCCCCTTGCACACCCAGGCCAGGATCGCGGCAAACTTCGCGCTCCGCGCCTGCTGCCGGCTGGCCAGGGTCCCGGAGGTCTGTTTCGACGCCGGCGACGACCGAGGCGATGGCCAGGTCAATCGCTACGCCAGCGTTCGGGAGCAGCTCGATCGCAGCCGTGAGTTCATCCTGACGCTTTCCATTCCCCGGGATCCCGTGGACTCGCCGCCGGGCGAAGACACGGCGGGACACGCGGCCATCTCCCTGCCCATGGACGAATACATCCAGGCCTTCGCCCTGCCGAACTTCTTCTTCCACCTGTCGATGGTCTATGCCATCGCCAGGGCGGAGGGCGTTCCGCTGGGCAAGGAGGATTTCGATGGCTATCACCGGTATCCGCCCGGCTTCTCCTTTCTCCAGTAACCTGACGGGCCTGGCCGATCGTGACGAGAAGCCGGATCAGCAGTCGCTCGGTGTCAGGCCCGCCAGGCACCCGGCAGGCCCCGGTGCAGAGCGCACCGGGGCGGCTCGCGTCATCGGGCGATGCCGGGGATCTCCACCTGGCGGGGACAGGCCTGCCCCTCGGCATCGAACAGATGGCACTGCTCGCCGGACAGACCCAGCGTCAGGGCTTGTCGGGGCTCGAGGCACGCCAGGCGGTCGAGACGTTGGGTCACGGTGCCTTCGACGCCGTCCACGTCGATGTGGGCGAGGGTCTCGTAGCCGAGCCGTTCGGCGACGCCCAGGCGACCTTGCAGCAGGGCATCGGCCGTATCCGGCGTGACGAAATCCTCGGCACGAATGCCCAGGGTGGCCGTGTCGCCCGCCGTCAGGCGCGAACCATCCACCGCCACGGGCAGTGTCTCGCCGTTGGGCAGTCGCACGCCGGTGCGCCGCTTGCCGGGATCGATGACCGTGACCGGCAGGGTGTTGATGCGAGGCGAGCCGATGAAGGCGGCGACTTCCAGGCTCTCGGGGAAGTGATAGAGCGTCAGCGGTGCGCCGACCTGGGCGATGCGACCGCTGCTGAGCAGGACGATCCGGTCCGCCAGGGTCATGGCCTCGACCTGGTCGTGGGTGACGTAGACCATGGTGGCGCCGAGCCGGCGATGCAGTTCGGCGAGCTGTACGCGCATCTCGACGCGCAGCGAGGCGTCGAGGTTGGACAGCGGCTCATCGAACAGGAATACCCGGGGCTGCTTGACCAGGGTGCGGCCGATGGCCACCCGCTGGCGCTGGCCGCCGGACAGTGCCTTGGGGCGGCGATCCAGCAGTGGCGATAGCTGCAGGGTGTGGGCGGCGGCCTCGACCCGTTGCTTGATCTCGGCCTTGTCGGCGTGGGCGAGCTTCAGTCCGAAGGCCATGTTTTCCGCCACCGTCATGTGGGGATAGAGCGCGTAGGACTGGAAGACCATGCCGATATCGCGCTCCTGGGGCGGCGTCTCGTTGAGACGCTCGCCGTCCAGGCACATCTCGCCCCGGCTGATCTCTTCCAGGCCGGCGATCATGCGCAGCAGCGTCGACTTGCCGCAGCCGGAGGGGCCGACGAAGACCACGAATTCGCCATCCTCGATGCTCAGGTCGATGTCTCGCGAGACTTCGACGCCGTCGTAGTCCTTGCCGATGCCGGTGAGTGTCAGGTGTCCCATTGGTGATGTCTCCCTGTCAGGCAGCGTGGCGCTGCGTGGCGATGGCCAGTGCCCGGTCGGAGGCGTCGAACAGGTGAGCATGCTCGACATCGACGCGCAGGGCGACGTCCTGGCCGACCTGCCAGTCGCTGGGCGCTTCGCTGCGGTGGATCAGCAGGGTGTCGCCTTCCCGTGGCTCGAGATAGACATAGACCTCGTTGCCCAGGTACTCGACATTGACGATCGTGAAGCGGTTGTCGCCCTCGGCGGTATCGAGCCTCAGGTGTTCGGGGCGTATGCCCAGGGTCAGCCGTTGCCCGGGCGCCGACTCGTCGGCCTCCTGGCGCAGCTCGAGTTCGCCGATGCCGGCGACCGTCACCCTGCAGCCATCGCGATTCGAGGTGCACAACTCGGCGGGCAGGAAGTTCATGGTCGGCGAACCGATGAAGCCGGCGACGAAGCGTGTCGCCGGTCGCTGGTAGAGCGTCTGTGGACTGCCGACCTGCTCGATGCGCCCGTCCCGGAGCACCACGATCTTGTCGGCCAGGGTCATGGCCTCGACCTGGTCGTGGGTGACGTAGACGACGGTGGAACCGCGCCGGTGGTGGAGCTGGGCGATCTCGTTGCGCATCTGGACGCGCAGCGAGGCATCGAGGTTGGACAACGGCTCGTCGAACAGCAGGATCTGCGGGTTGCGCGCCATGGCACGGCCCATCGCGACCCGCTGCCGCTGGCCGCCCGAGAGTTCCTTGGGCTTGCGCTTGAGCAGTGTCTCGAGTTGCAGGGTTCGAGCGGTCTCCATGACGCGTTGCTCGACGGTCTGGTTATCGGCCTTGGCCAGCTTGAGCCCGAAGGCCATGTTGTCGTAGACCGTCATGTGCGGGTAGAGGGCGTAGGACTGGAACACCATGCCCACGCCGCGCTCGCGGGGCGGCAGGTCGTTGACGACGTGCTCGCCGATGGACAGCTCGCCGTCGGTGATCGATTCGAGACCGGCGATCAAGCGCAGCAGCGTCGACTTGCCGCAACCGGAAGGGCCGACGAAGACCACGAACTCGCCGTCGCCGATCGTCAGGTCGACGTCCTTGATGATATGGGTGTTGCCGAAGACCTTGTTGAGCTTGTCGAGGGTCACGCTTGCCATGTGGCGACTCCCTGCCGGTTTGTGTTTCCGGCTGTCTGGGGGGATGAATCGAGGTGCAGGAAAGCGGCCTGGTAGGGCGGCAGCGTCAGGGTCTCGCCGTCCAGCGCGGCGCTGAATCCATGATCGTCGAGGGGGCGTCCCGTGGCCGGCAGTCGTGCACGTTGCGTCTCGCCGGTCAGGTTGAACACGCACAACAGGCGCTCGTCGCGATGTTGCCGGATGAAGCCGAGCAGCGTTTCGCCCACATCGATCAGCTCGAGGTCGCCGTCGCGCAGGGCGGGATGACGGCGCCGGAAGCTCAACAGGCGTCGTACGGCGTTGAGCGTGGAGCCAGGGTCGCGCTCCTGCTCCTCCACGGCCAGCGGCAGGTGGCGCCTGTCCAGCGGCAGCCAGGGCTCGGTCGTCGAGAAGCCGCCGAACTCGGCGGAACGCCAGGGCATGGGCGTGCGGGCACCGTCGCGCCCCTTGAATTCCGGCCACAGCACCTTGCCGTAAGGGTCCTGGATGCGCTCGAAGGGCACGTCGGCCTCCGGCAGTCCCAGTTCCTCGCCCTGGTAGAGACAGACGCTGCCGCGTAGCGCAAACAACAGCGCCAGGGCCACCCGCGGATAGGCATCCGGGTCCTCGGACCCGCCCCAGCGGCTGGCACTGCGCACGACGTCATGGTTGGAGAGCGCCCAGCATGGCCAGGCATCGCCGGCCAACTTCTGGAAACGCTCGATCACCTCGCGGATATAGGCCGCCGAGTGCGGCTCGTTGAGCAGGTCGAAGGTGTAGGCCATGTGCAGCTTGTCGCCCCCCTCGGTGTACTCCGCCATGCGCTCGAGCGGGGTGTCGTCACCGATTTCGCCCACCGTGGTGGTGCCGGGATACTCGTCCATCAGAGCGCGCAGTTCGCGCAGGAAGTCGAGATTCTCGGGGCGACTGATATCGTACAGGTGGCGCTGCCAGGTGTAGGGATTGCTGTCCGGGGCGCCCAGGGTCTTGGGCGCTCCTTCCGGCACCGGCGGATTGTCGCGCAGGGCGGTGTCGTGGAAGTAGAAGTTCACGGTGTCCAGGCGGAAGCCGTCGACGCCCAGGTCCAGCCAGAAGCGCATGTTGTCGAGCTGTGCCTGTCGCACTTCCGGGTTGTGGAAGTTGAGGTCCGGCTGGCTGGCCAGGAAGTTGTGCAGGTAGTACTGGCGGCGCCGTGGCTCGAAGGTCCAGGCCGGACCGCCGAAGATCGACAGCCAGTTGTTGGGCGGTGTGCCATCGGGTTTGGGATCGGCCCAGACATACCAGTCGGCCCGGGCATTGTCGCGGTCCCAGCGGCTCTCCCGGAACCAGGGGTGGCGGTCCGAGGAGTGGCTGAGTACCTGGTCGATGATCACCTTGAGTCCCAGCCTGTGGGCGCGCTCCACCAGGTCGGCGAAGTCGTCCAGGGTGCCGAACATCGGATCGACGTCGCGATAGTCGCTGACATCGTAACCGAAGTCCTTCATCGGCGAGGTGAAGAAGGGCGACAGCCAGATGCCGTCGACGCCCAGGCTCGCCACGTACTCCAGCTTGGTGGTGATACCGGCCAGGTCGCCGATGCCGTTGCCGCTGGCATCCATGAAACTGCGGGGATAGATCTGATAGATCACGCCGCCGTGCCACCAGAAGGTGTTGTCCTGCATCTTGTATTCCTTACTAAAGAGATTCAGCCCTTGACCGCGCCGGCGGTGAGCCCCGAAACAATGCGCCGCTGGAAGATCATCACCAGCACCACCAGCGGCACGGTGACGGTGACCGAGGCGGCCATGATCGGGCCCCAGGGCAGTTCGTGCTGACTGCCTCCGGAGATCAGGGCGATGGCCACCGGAACGGTGCGCTGGTCGTCGGTGAGCGTGAACGTCAGGGCGAACAGAAACTCGTTCCAGGCGGCGATGAAGGCCAGCAGCCCTGTCGTCGCCATGGCCGGCCACATCAACGGCAGGAAAACGCGAGTGAGGGTGATCCAGGGCGTGGCGCCGTCCATGATGGCGGCTTCTTCCAGTTCCTGGGGAAGCTGGCGCATGAAGGTCGTCAGTACCCAGACCGTGAAGGGCAGGGTGAAGATGGTGTAGCTGAGCACCAGGCCAGCGGGGTTGTTGTAGAGGTCGAGGACGCGGATCACCTCGAACAGCCCCGAGAGTACCGCCACTTGGGGAAACATCGAGACGCCCAGGATGATCAGCAGCACCGAAGTACGGCCCCGGAAGCGCACGCGACCCAGTGCATAGGAGGCCGTCAGGCCCAGCAGCAGGGCGATGAAGACCACGCTGAACGACACCAGGATGGAGTTGAGGATGGCGCGCACGAAGCTCTTCTCGCCGAGGATCCGGGCGTAATTGACCAGATCGAAGGATGACGGCCAGAAATCCACGCGGAACAGCTCGCTGGAGGGTTTCAGCGAGGTGATCACGGCGTAGTAGAAAGGAAAGATGGCGTAGAACAGCACCACGGCGATCAGCGCATAGAAGCCGAGGCGCTTGAGCAGTCGGAGTACGGTCCGGTTCATTGGTCGACTCCCAGTTGGCGGCGGCCCAGGTAGAGGTAGAGCACCGTGATCAGGGCGATGATCAGGAACAGCAGCGTCGAGGCGGCGCTGCCGTAACCGACGTCCTGGAACTCGACGAGCTGCTGTCGGGCGTAGATCGACATGGTCATGGTGTTGGTCGAGTTGGAGGTCAGCACGTAGATCACGTCGAACACGCGCAGGGCATCGAGCAGGCGGAAGATCACCGCGACCATCAGGGCCGGCGTGATCAGCGGCAGGGTGACGCGAAAGAACACCTTGACCGGGTGGATGCCGTCGACCTCGGCGGCTTCGTAGCAGTCGCTCGGCAGCATCTGCAGGGCAGCCAATACCAGCAGGGCGACAAAGGGAATGGTCTTCCAGACATCGACCATGATCACCGCCCACATCGAGAGGTCGGCGTCGGCGGTCCAAGCCAGGGGAGCGTCGATGATGCCCAGCATCATCAACAGGTGGTTGATGATTCCGAACTGGTCGTTGAGCATCCAGGCCCACATCTTCGCCGAGACGATGGTCGGAATCGCCCAGGGAATCAGCACGGCGGCGCGCACCAGCATGCGTCCCCGGAATTCGGCATTGAGCAGCAGGGCGACGATGACCCCGAAGACCACCTCCAGCGATACCGAGGTCACGCTGAAGAACACGGTGTTCCAGACCGAGGTCCACCAGACGGGATCGGTGAGCAGGCCGTACCAGGCGCCGTCGTCGTAGACCAGGTAGTTTTCGAAACCGATCAGCGCCGCCCGGCCGGTATCGGCCAGGGAGGCATCGGTGAAGCTGAAGTAGAAGGTGCGCAGCAGCGGCCAGCCGGCCACCATGGCCAGGGTCACCAGCATGGGCGCCAGGAACAGCCAGGCCGCGCGTACTCGCTGGCGGCGCACCTTGGTGCCGCGATGGCCGGACTTGGCGGCGCCCCCGCTGTGGGGGGCGCGCTCGGCGACGGGATGAGACATGTGACCTCCAGGCTTACCAGCGGCGACGCTTGAGGCGCGAGAGTTCGCTATCCAGCTGCGATACCGCTTCGGCCCCGCTCTGGTTGCCGGACAGCACGTTGTGCACGGCATTGAAGAAAGCGTTGCTCACTCGACCGTACTTGTCGCCGGTCGGTGACGACGGCCGTGCCACGGCGTTGGTGAAGGCGGGGTAGAGGGTGCCGAAGAAGGGCACTGCCTCGAGGACTTCCTCGTCCTTGTACAGGGTGGCGAGGGTCGGATTGTAGGATGCCTCGATGGCGCGGCGCTTCTGTTCCTTCTCGGAGGTCAGGAAGGCGACCAGGTCAGCGGCCAGGTCCGGATTCTCCGAATAGCGTGAAACGGCCAGGTTCCAGCCACCCAGCGTTGCGGCGCTGCTGTCGCCCTCGCCGTGCGGCAGGGCCACCACGCCGACCTTGCCGCGTACTTCGCTGGCCTCGCTCTGGGCCAGTGCCCAGGCATAGGGCCAGTTGCGCATGAAGACCGCGTTGCCGGACTGGAAGACGCCCCGGGCCTCTTCCTCGGTATAGTTGAGCACGCCATTCGGGGAGATGTCGCCGATCCAGGAGGCGGCGAGGTCCAGCGCCTCGGCCGCTTCGGGGTTGTCGATGGTGATCTCGCCCTCGGCATCGACGATGGTGCCGCCGCCGCTGCCGGCGATCCACTCAAGGGCGTTGCAGGTCAGGCCCTCGTAGGCACGCCCCTGGAAGACGTAGCCCCAGAAGTCGTCGTCGCCGGCTGCGCGCTCCCCGGCCTTGATCTCACGGGCGATTTCGGTCATCTCGCGCCAGGTTTCCGGCGGCTCGAAGCCGTACTCGTCGAGCAGGTCCTGGCGGTAGTAGAGCACGCCGGCGTCGGTGAACCAGGGCATGGCGACCAGGCGCCCGTCCACGGTGTTGTTGGCGACGATGGCCTCGAAATGACCGTCGGCGGCCTGCTCGCCCAGGGTCTCGTTCAGGTCGAGCAGGTGATTGGCCAGCAGGCCGGGCCATACCACGTCGATCTGCATGACATCGATATCACCCGACTGAGCCGAGAGGATCTGCTGATAGAACGACAGTCGCTCGGTGGAAGAATTGGGCGTGGAAACGATCTCGACCGTATGGCCGGTTTGCTCTTCCCAGGCTTCGACGCCCTGCTCGCAGAGCTGCAGCTCGGCCCCTACGGCGCCACAGGAAATGGTCAGTTGTTCTGCGTGAGCTGTCTGGGCAGCCAAGCCAGCCAGGGCGATGGCGGGAATCCATTTGCTGTTCATAGCGCTCCTCGGGAGAATTTCTTGTTGTGCGGCTTCGACGTTGGTGGCGTCCAAGGCGTCATCGAATTCGGCGTGATGAATTGATCATCTTAAACGATTAAGACTTGCCATCAGTTAAGCGATGAAACCAGGGTTCTGCAATATGAACTTTTGTCGTAGTGGTGGCCCTTCCAATACGCCGGGGCATACAGCGATTTTCTCTATAACTGTTTGAAAGTAATTGTTTTTATAGAGAAGTCGGCAAGGTGATTAGACATAGGTGGTATTTAGGAACTGGCCACAACGAGGGTATCGTCTTAATCGATTAAGATCGGTGTTCCACTGATGTGCCTCCCAGGCACTGGGGTGCGCGACAGACGTCGCCGGTTGGTCTCTTCCCGTGACAACAACAAAGGCTTTGAATGAGATGACATTTGCGACCCAACGCCTGCGTAAGTCCCCTCTTGTCCTGGCGGTTGCCGCCGCTGCCATGACGGCCAGCTCGCTGGCGAACGCTCAAGCGGACAGTGATCTCGAGGCGCGTCTGGCCGAACTGGAGCAACGGATTGTGGCCGCCGAGCAGCGTGCCGCCGCCGCGGAAAGGCGGGCCGAAAAGGCTGAACGGGAAATGGCCCGGGAGCAGGCCGACGACTCTCGGCCTGTCGGTCAGGACATCGAGTCGCGTCTTGCCAAGGTGGAGCGCCATGCCAATGGTGAAGAAGGCTTTTCCTTCAACGTCTATGCACGCTCCGGCCTGCTGATCGGTGGAGATGGCAAGAGCACCGAGGGCGGGCCCTACTTGACGCCTGCCGGGCAGCAGGGTGGTGCCGTGGGGCGCCTGGGCAACGAGCCGGATACCTATGCCGAGGCGGTTTTCAACTACAGGATGCGCTTCGATAACGGCGCCAGGGCGAAGTACACCACCATGATCGCCGATGGCGTCACCACCAGTAATGACTGGACGGCTGACGAGTCGAGTCTCAATGTGCGCCAGGTCTATGCCGAGTTCAGCGATCTGCCGAGCTTTACCGGTGCCTTCGAGAACGCCTCCATCTGGGCGGGGAAGCGCTTCGACCGTGACAACTTCGATATTCACTGGCTCGATAGCGATTTCATTTTCCTGGCCGGTACCGGCGGCGGTATCTATGACATGCAGTTTGCCGATAACTGGAAATCGAACCTTTCCATCTATGGTCGCAGCTTCAGCGATTTCCCGGTCGATAGCCATAATCCGGCCGAGGATTCCGGCAGTACCGACAACCTGATTCTCACCTCCAATAACTACTTCGGTAACTGGCAGTGGATGCTCAACGGCATGAGTGCCACCGACAACGATAAGCGTCGGACCGAAGGCAACATCAGCGCCGCGGATCACGGCGTACACACCATGGTGGCTTACCATGGTGACAGCTTCTTCGGCCTGAATGACGGCAACTTCAAGGCAGCAGTGATGCATGGTCGGGGGCTGGGTGCCGAGACCAAGAGCCTCGGGGCCAATGGCCGGTTGAGCGAGGATGCGACCGCCACTCGCCTGGGCCTCTATGGCACGACCTACATGGCCCCCGGGTGGCGTGTGGCGCCGGCGATTCTGGCCGAAACCAGCGAAGACCGTTACGTCGAGGGCGACCAGTATGACTGGGCAACGTTCAATGTTCGCCTGGCCAACGAGCTGACCGAAAACTTCGAGATGCAGTATGAAGGCAGCTACCAGTGGATGGATATCTCGCCCGAAGGCTTCGGCGGCAACAATGCCGTGGAAGGGGATTACACCAAGCTGACCATCGCGCCGACCTTCAAGCCTGAGGTGGGCGGCTTCTGGAAGCGCCCCGAACTGCGTGTCTTCGCTTCCTGGAGCGACTGGGATGAGGAGCTCAACGACTACAGCGCCAATGACGCCTTCGGCAGCACAGGCTTTACGGCCAGCGAGTGGGCCTTTGGCGTGCAGTCGGAAGTCTGGTTCTAAGGATCTTTTCCCTGTGTCTTGCCCTGTGTCGTGATGCCTTGCCCGCCTTTGCGCGGGCTTTTTCATGGCATGAAAACGTGCTCACAATGTCAGCAGGAAGAGGATCAGCGGGGGTGAAAGCAGCGAGAGGATGAAGCCGCTGACCACCGCCACCGGCACGCAGGCGACACCACCGTGCTGCTGGATCACCGGGAGGGTGAAGTCCATGGAAGTGGCGCCGCCATAGCCGATGGCCAGGGCGGCGTGGCGCTGGATGACCAGGGGAATCAGCACGAAGGCCAGCAGTTCGCGGAACAGGTCGTTGAGAAAGGCGATGCCGCCGAGCAGCGGCCCCAACTGGTCGCCGATCAGGATGCCGGACAGCGAGTACCAGCCGAAGCCGGCGGCCATCGCCAGGCCCTCGTTCCAGCGCAGGTCGAGCAGCGGGGCGGCCAGCAGCCCGCCGATCAGCGAGCTCGCCGCCAGGACGCTGGCGATGGCCAGGCCGAAGCGGTTGAGCAGGATCTGCCTGAGCGGCATGCCGGAGTTTCTGAGCTGGCAGCCGATCAGGGCCAGCAGGGCGTAGAGGACCCATTCGGAAAGCGTCTCGGCCCAGGCAAACAGGGGCTCGCCCAGCGCTCCTCCTGCCACCAGGCCGAAAATGACGCCGGCCAGCACCACACCGATCAACGACAGCGAGCCCGCCATGGCAGCCAGCTTGCTGGTGGGCGCGCCAGCCACTGCCCGGGAAGCGTCGACCTCGAGGCGCAGGCGGCGTGACAGCCAGGCCAGGGCCGCCAGGTTGCAGGCCGAGATCACCACGCACAGCAGCAGCGACTGGCCGCCCAGTTGCGTCAGCTTGCCGCCGAGGTCGTCGAGTCCGGCCAGGCTGATGCCCATCAGCAGCAGGATCACGTAGATGGAGACGTTCACGCCCCGATTGATTCCGGCCATGAGCGTCGGGTGGCGCACGCGCACCAGATAGCCGAGCACCAGGGGCAGCAGGACGATCAACAGGCCACTCAACATCGCGACATTCCTTCCTTGGAGAGATACGCTGCCGGCTTCCAGGCTACCGGCAAATCCTCCACTCTAGGCGTTTTCGAGGTGTGGCGGAAGGCCGGCGATCAAGGCGAATCGAGGCGGGTGAGCGTCAGGTGACTGCGCCGCTCGCCGTCGCGGTAGTAGGCCACGGACAGCAGCAATCCCGGCAGGCGAGGCAGGAAGTCGAAGACCAGGCGGCGGTCCGGTTCGTCCGGCTCGGTCACTTCCACGCGCAGCGCCTCGAACCGGCCCGCGGGGAGATCCAGCGTCTCGCGTCCCAGGAGGCGGTAGTCGATGCGCTCCTCGCGCCCGCGATGGTCGAGATAGTGCACCCGGCAGTCCGAGGTGCAGTTCCCGTCGATGGCCTGCCGGGACAGGGCAACAAGGGCGCTCTGGCGGTCCGGCCATGTCTGCAGGGCGTCGCGCTCGAGTCGGTAGGAACGCTGGATGCCCAGCAGCGAGTAGCCCGAGGCGTAGTAGAACGAGTGAACCCGGCCATCCTCGCCGAGACGGAAGCGCCCCATCTCATGACCACTGATGCCCGGCAGTTTGGTACTCATCTCGCTCTGCCAGCCGATACCAGTGCGCTGCAACTGATGCTGGATGTCGGCATCGGGCCAGCCTGACACCTGCAGGTGGTAGCGGGCATCGAATGGCTGCGGTGGCGTTGCGGCAGCGGCGGAACCGGCAAGCAGCAGGAGCAGTGGCAGCAGCAGCCACGAGGGGCGTAGCGGCAAGGCAGGCATGAAAGATCCTCTCGGTGTCGACAGCCTTGGGAACGCGAAGGGAGGCGCGGGGTTCCCGAGGATAGGCAGAACCGGCGGCCATGGCCAGTTTCATGCGGTTCGCCCTGGCCCCGATGCGCTCGTCGCCTCGCCGAACATGGCCTATGCTGGCGGCAGAAGTGCCACTCCATCCACCGAGGAGGTTCATCCCTATGGCCAGGTTATTGCTCATCGCCGGCGATTTCGTCGAGGACTACGAGATCATGGTGCCCTTCCAGGCCCTGCAGGCCATGGGCCACACGGTGGACGCCGTGTGTCCCGACAAGCGCGAGGGCGATCGGATCCGTACCGCCATCCATGATTTCGAGGGCGATCAGACCTATACCGAGAAGCCCGGACATGACTTCATCCTCAATGCCACCTTTTCCGAGGTGTCGGCGGCCGACTATGACGGCTTGGTGATTCCCGGCGGGCGTGCCCCGGAGTATCTGCGCCTGGACGAGCGCGTGCTCGAGGCGGTACGTCACTTCTTCGAGCACGAAAAACCGGTGGCCGCCATCTGCCATGGCGCCCAGTTGCTGGCCGCTGCCATCTCCCTTTCGGGCTTCCGGGTCTCGGCCTATCCGGCCTGTGCGCCGGAGGTTTCGCTGGCCGGGGGCGACTATGCCCAGATCGAGGTCGATCAAGCCATCACCAGCGGCAAGCTGGTGACCGCTCCCGCCTGGCCGGCGCATCCGGCCTGGCTGGCGCGTTTCAACGAACTGCTTTGATTCGCCGCTGCATCGCCGATGGGTAGCCGGGGCCGCCGATTCTGGCGGCCCCGGTCGTTGGGCTCATCGCCGGGCGGCGAGGGCTTTGCTGAGTGCCACCGGGTAAGCCTCGTCGCCCGGGGTGAGGCGGGTGAGGCTTTCCGGGAGGCTCTGGCGGGCCTGTGCCACGCGTTCCCGGGCGGAATCCGCCAGTGCCATGACCTCGGGATCGGGCTGGCCCTGCGCCACGCTGCGCACCAGCAGCGGTGTCCCGTCTGCGAGCCGTTCGTCGCGGCCGGCGATGGTATCTCCGACGAAATAGCCGGCAGCGTCGAAGTGGCGATAGACCTGCTTGCGGCCCGGCAGGTTGGCCTTGCCCGGCGAATGCTTGACCCGGGGCCTGCCGGCGTATTCCACCAGCTTGTAGGAAAGATCGATGACCGGGGCGTCGGTCGAGGCGCCCATCTGGGTGCCGACGCCGAAGGCGTCAATCGGGACGTCGGCCTTCAACAGGGCGTCGATGGCATGCTCGTCCAGGCCGCTGCTGGCGATGATCTTCACGTCGCCGAGGCCGGCGTCATCGAGCAGTCGGCGTGCGGCGGGGGCCAGTTCCTCGAGGCGGCCCGAATCGAGCCGGACGGCGCCGACGCGCAGGTCGGGTTCCTCGTGCAGCAGGTCGATGACTTCACGCACGCCCGTCAGGGTGTCGTGGGTATCCACCAGCAGAGTGGTGTCGGGCATGTGGCGGGCGAAGGCGCGAAAAGCCTCGCGCTCGCTGTCGTGGGCGAGGATGTAGCTGTGCGCCATGGTGCCGTTGAGGGGCAGGTCGTGGCGCAGGCCGCCGAGCACGTTGCTGGTGCCGGCCAGGCCGGCGGTGCGGTAGGCGCGCACGCCGCGTACCGCGGCGTCGATCCCGTGCATGCGACGCAGGCCGAAGTCGACCACCGGGCGCCCCCGGGCAGCCATGACCAGTCGCACCGCCTTGGAGGCCAGGACCGTCTCCAGTTGCACCAGGTTCATGACCAGGCTCTCGAGCAACTGGGCCTGGGCGATGGGCGCGTCGACCTCCAGCAAGGGCTCGTTGGCGAAGACCGGCGTGCCTTCCGGCAGGGTCCAGATGTCGCCCTCGAAGCGCCAGTTCGCCAGCCAGTCGAGGAAGGCCGTGTCGAAGCGTCCTGTCTCGGCCAGCCACGCGATGGCGCGCTCGCCGAAGCGTAGCCGGCTGAGCCGCTCGGCGGCATGCTGCTGGCCGCAGGCGAGCATGAAGCGGCGTTCGGCCGGCAGGCGGCGGAAGAACAGGCTGAAGGTCGCCCGGGCGTTCATTTCTTCGCGCCAGTAGGCCTGGGTCATGGTCAACTGGTAGAGGTCGGTGAGCAGCGCCAGCTCGTCCTCTTCCACTGTCAGCGGGGCGCTCATCGGCATAGTTCGGCACCGGCGTCGGCGAGGGTATCGCGACATTCCTCGATGGCGTCGGGATCCACCGCTGCGCTCAAGTCTTCGAGCAGGCGCGTGGCGAATCCCTCGCGCAGCGCATCGAGCGTGGTGGCCTTGACACAGACATCCAGCGCCAGGCCGCAGACCGTGACGCGCTCGATCCCGCGTTCGCGCAGGTAGTCGCCGAGTCCGGTGTCGTCGAAGGCGGAGTAGGCATCGCGGTCGAAGGCGGTGGCCTTGCTGACGCGTATGGTCGTCTCGGGCAGCGCCAGGTCGGCGTGGAAGGCGGCACCCGGCGTGTCCTGCACGCAGTGCACCGGCCAGGGGCCGCCCCGATGAGCGAAGCTGGCATGGTCCACCGGGTGCCAGTCCCGGGAGGCGACGACCAGGGCGCCGGCTCGCTGCGCCGCGTCCATCTCGGCGTTGATGCCTGGAACCAGTGCGTCGCCGCCGGCCACGGCCAGGGCGCCGCCCGGGCAGAAGTCGTTCTGCATGTCGACCACCAGCAGGGCATCGCGGTGGTCGTAGTCCTGGGTGAGCTGAGACATCGCGCACCTCCTTCACGGGGAATCGGTGGGTGTCAGCCAATGAGGGCGTGCGTCGCTATCGCCCCCGCTATCCATCAGCGTATCGCGTGCACGGGTGTTCGTGTAGGCCGTGGCGTCAGTAGCCGGCCGCCGGATCGATGGTCGGCTGGGGCGTGCCGTTCTCGAAGGCGCGCAAGGCCTCGGCGACCTGGTCGACGGCATCGCCGAGGGGCGTGGGGCCGGCCATGTGCGGCGTGATCAGGATGCGGGGATGCGACCATAGCGGGCTGTCCTCGGGCAGTGGCTCCACCGGGAAGGCATCGAGCAGGGCACCGCGCAGTCGTCCCGCATCCAGGGCCTCGAGCAGTGCCGTCTCGTCGATCAGCGAACCGCGCCCGGGATTGATCAGACTGGCGCCCTCGGGCAGCAGGCCGAGGGTTCGTGTGTCGATGAGGTGGCGGGTCGCGGGTGTGTCCGGGAGCAGCAGTACCAGGCTGCGTACCTGGCCGAGCAGGGTGTCCAGTCCTGCCTCGCCATGGTGGCAGGTCACGGCGTCGAGCTGCTTGGGTGAACGGCTCCAGCCATGTACCGGGAAGCCGTCGGCGGCCAGGGTGGTGGCGACCTTGGCGCCGATGGCGCCGAGTCCCAGCACGCCCACCGGCCAGTCCGCCTTGTCGGTCATGGGGCGCTCGCGCCATTCGCCGGCGGCCTGCTGGCGGGCGTAGTGATCGAAATCGCGCTGGAAGTGCAGTACCCCGTAGCGGACGTAGTCGGCGATTGGGCCGGCCATGCCGGCATCGCGCAGCTTGACGATGGGCACGTCGCGGGGCAGGGCGGGGTTGTTCAGCAGGGCATCGACGCCGGCACCGAGATTGACGATGCCCTTGAGCCGACCGAGTTCGGCGAACAGTTCCGCCGGGGGCTTCCAGGCGGCCAGGTAGTCGACGTCGCGGCGTTGCTCGGCACTGGCCTCGCCGGTCAGGATCTCGGCGTCCGGCAGGCGCCGGGCCAGAGCCTCGCGCCAGTCGTCGGCGCGGTCGTGGTGGACGAGTACGCGCATCATGTCCTGCTCCTGCTTGCCTAGTAGACGAATTGCATCATGGGGGGCGGCGCCTCGCCGAGCAAGTCGGCGAGGCGTTTCAGGCCCTCCTCGAAACGCTCGATGTCGGGCTCGGCGCCGACGCTCAGGCGCACCCGGCGGGGAGCCGCCGTCTGCTCCACCATGAAGGGAACGGCGGTGGTGATGGCCACGCCTTCCTGTTCGGCCTGCTGCTGGAGCTCCTCGGTGCGCCAGGCGGTGGGGAGCGCCAGCCAGACATGCAGGCTGGTGGGACGGGCCGTGCGCGCGTGGCCGCTCAGCAGCCGGGAAGCGAGGCGCTGGCGTTCGGCGAGCAGTTCGCGCTGTTCGCTGGCCATGTGTTCCAGGGTGTCGTCGGCGATCCAGGTATCGGCGATCTCGAAGATCAGCGGCGTGGCCATCCAGGTGGTGGCGCGCATGCGGGGCAAGGTGTGGTGCAACTGTCCGCGCGGCACGCTGAGGTAGCCGGCGCGCAAGCCCGGTACCGTGGCCTTGGTCAGGCTGGTGATGTGAAAGCCCAGATGCGGTACTCGGGCGGTGAGGGGCGTCAGGCCGGGCATCTCGAGCAGGGCGTGGACATCGTCCTCGATGAGCCAGACACCATGACGCTCCAGCACCTCGGCGACGGCATCGCGGCGTTCCTCGCTCATGGTGGCGCCGGTGGGGTTGAGCTGGGTGGGCGTCAGGCAGACGGCCCGTGGCTTGAAGCGTCGGCAGGCGATATCCAGCGCCTCGGGCAGCACTCCCTGGTCGTCGATGGCCACGCCGCGCAACTGGAAGCCCAGGGTGCGGGACAAGGCGATCAGGCCATGATCGGAGAGTGCCTCGGTCAGCACCAAATCGCCGTGCTGGACGATAGTGGAGATCGCCAGCAGCAGGCCATGAGCGGCGCCATTGCAGAGGATGCGGTCATCCGGGTCGCCGGGGACGCCGAGGCGTCGGGACAGCCATTCGCTGGCCCTTTCGCGCTGATGGGGAAGTCCGGCGATCGGGCGGCTGGCGGTCACTACATCGGGACTGGCCTGCTCGGCGAGCAGGGCCAGGGTTTCGCGAAAGCGCAGGTGGTGGCCCGGCGGGCAGACCGGATGGGCGATCGACAGGTCGATCAGCGCATCCTCGGGACGGGGTTCGGAATTGCGCAGATAGGCGGATTCCCGGGTATCGTCGAGGGCATTGATCCAGGTACCGCTGCCGGTACGTGCCTGGACCAGCCCCATCTTTTCGGCCTGGGCGTAGGCGCGGGAGACGGTCTGGACGCTGACGCCCAGGGTGTCGGCCAGCTGACGATGCGGCGGCAAGCGGGTGCCGGGTGTCAGCTCGCCCTGGCGAATTGCCTCGGAAAGTGCCCGGGCAATGGCAAGGTACTTGGGGCCCGTCTCGGAGAGATAAGGCGTCAGGTCGATTGTCATGATTCAATAAAGCCTTTGACCGCCCGCCAAGTGGTGGTGATAGTATCAGACTAGCGATATTGGCCGGTAATTGTCATGAGACATGTTAACAAATGTCATGACAATGAACATGGCCCTGACACGGTCGGCAAGTTAGCGCTATGCCCCGGTGCCTCGGGCAAGAGGCAGCCGGATATCGGTGACATGATCGTTTGGCGAGCGATTTCATGATTCAGGTTTCATTACCCTTCACCCGCGAGGAATATGCTGGCCGGCTATGGAAGGTGCGCACCGAAATGGCGAGCCGGGGTATCGATGTGCTGGTCATCAGCGACCCGTCCAACATGGCGTGGCTGACCGGCTACGATGGCTGGTCGTTCTACGTGCATCAGTGCGTGCTGCTCGGCCTCGAGGGCGAACCGGTCTGGTACGGGCGACGCATGGACGCCAATGGCGCCTTGCGTACCTGCTGGATGGATCCGGACAACATCACCTATTACCCGGATCACTACGTCCAGAATCCGGACATGCATCCCATGGATTACCTGGCCCAGACGATCCTGCCCGATCGCGGCTGGCACGAGGGTGTCGTGGGCATGGAAATGGACAACTACTACTTCTCGGCCAAGGCCTACCAGTGCCTGCTGAGGGAGTTGCCCCATGCGCGCTTCGCGGATGCCAACTCGCTGGTCAACTGGTGTCGCGCCATCAAGTCGCCCCAGGAAATCGAATATATGCGCGTCGCCGGCAAGATCGTCGCCGGCATGCATTCGCGCATCCTCGAGGTCATCGAGCCGGGCCTGCCCAAGAGCAAGCTGGTGTCGGAAATCTACCGGGTCGGCATCGAGGGCTGGACATCGCCCGAGGGCAAGGTGTTCGGCGGCGACTATCCGGCCATCGTGCCGATGCTGCCCACGGGCAAGGATGCGGCGGCGCCCCATCTGACCTGGGACGATTCGCCGTTCCGCGAGGGCGAGGGAACCTTCTTCGAGATCGCCGGGGTCTACAAGCGCTATCACGCGCCGATGTCGCGCACCGTCTATCTGGGACGGCCGCCCTCCGAGTTCGTGCGTGCCGAATCGGCCCTGCTCGAGGGCATCGAGAACGGCCTGGAGGTGGCCAAGCCCGGCAATCGCACGGCCGATATCGCCATGGCGCTGGGTGCGGCCATGGACAAGTACGGTTTCGACCGGGGGGGCGCGCGCTGCGGCTACCCTATCGGCATCAGTTATCCGCCGGACTGGGGCGAACGCACCATGAGTCTGCGTCCCTCCGACGAGACGATCCTCGAGCCGGGAATGACGTTCCATTTCATGCCCGGTCTGTGGGTGGAGGACTGGGGCCTCGAGATCACCGAGAGTATCCTGATTACCGAAAGCGGTTGCGAGACGCTGGCCGACTTCCCGCGCCAGCTGTTCGTCAAGTAAGGAGTCACCATGAGCAAGCAACCCGGCCAGCAGCGGCCCAGCCCGATTTCCGCCACCGTCGACTTCGAGGCCGATGGCGTCCAGCACGGCTTTCTCAAGCTGCCGATCTCCAATGACGAGTCCGCCTGGGGCGCGGTGATGATTCCTGTCACCGTGGTCAAGCGCGGCGAAGGACCCACGGCGCTGCTGACCGGTGGCAACCACGGCGACGAGTACGAAGGCATCACCGCCCTGCAGAAACTCTCCAGCCGGTTGCGGGCGGAGGACGTCCAGGGCCGGGTGATCATCGTGCCGATGATGAACACGCCCGCCTGCACGGCCGGCCGCCGGACCTCGCCGATGGACGGCGGCAATCTCAATCGCAGCTTCCCGGGGGATCCGGACGGTTCGGTCACCGAGAAGATCGCCGACTACTTCACCCGCGTGCTGGTGCCGATGAGCGATGTCGTGCTCGACCTGCATTCCGGCGGACGAACACTGGACATCATTCCGTTCGCCGCCTCCCACGTGCTCGATGACGCCGAGCAGCAACGTCGTGCCCTGGAGGGGGCCAAGGCCTTCGGCGCGCCCTATGCCATCATGATGTTCGAGCTCGACGCCGAGGCGCTGTTCGATACCGCCGTGGAGCGCCAGGGCAAGATCTTCGTGGCCACCGAACTCGGTGGCGGCGGCACCTCGACGCCCGAGAGCCTGGCCATCACCGAGCGCGGCATCGACAATTTCCTGGTGCACTACGGCCTGGTCGAGGGCGAACTCCAGGTGCCCGACGAGCCCCAGATCTATCTCGACATGCCCGATGCCAGTTGCTATGTGCAGAGCGAGCACACCGGCCTGCTCGAGCTGACCGTGGCACTGGGCGATCCGGTGACACAGGGGCAGGTCATCGCCCGGGTCTATGACATGACGCGCAGTGGCGTCGCGCCTGTCGAGTATCGGGCCGAACGCGACGGCGTGCTGGCCGCACGTCGCTTCCCGGCCAGTGTCAACATGGGTGATACCATTGCGGTGATCGCCGAGGTCGTCGAGTCGCTCGGCTGAAACTGACAATCAGGTAGATCCATGAAGCTCGATCGCTATGATCTGAAGATCCTCGAGATCCTTTCCCGAGACGGTCGTATCACCAAATCGAAGCTGGCCGAGGCCATCAACCTCTCGGTCAGCCCCTGCTGGGAGCGCGTACGACGCCTCGAGAAGGCCGGTGTCATCGAAGGCTACGGCGCCCGTCTCAACACCGATGTGCTGGTCAAGCGCACTCCGGTCTGGGTGCAGATCGAACTCAAGGCCCACAATGCCGAGAGCTTCGCGCGCTTCGAGGCGCTGGTACACGACACGCCGGAGGTCACCGAGTGCGTGGCCGTCGGCGGAGGCGTGGATTACCTGGTCAAGTTCGAGGCGACCACGATCGATACCTATCAGCGGCTGATCGATGAATGGCTGGTCTCCGACGTCGGCATCGAGCGCTATTTCACCTACATCGTCACCAAGACCGTCAAACGGCCTTCGGCGAGTATTTCCATCGATGATCTCGCGACGTGAAGGAAATGCGGCGTAAATGCCTGCGCGGGCAAATCGCTGCGTGACGCGGTGCGCGAAAGCTCGCCTAACGACATGTGAGAGGGAAGTGAGAGAACCGGCGGGCTTGCAGAAAAAACACCAAGTTGCCCACGTCGGAAAAAAAATCCTCATCCTTCCAGCGTCGTGCTTCGAAAAGTCCTGACCCTTCATCTCCCTTACCATGGAGACATCACGCGGCTGGAGCCGCGGTTGTTTTCATGGTCGGCGTCGCATGGACGTCGGCGCGTCAGGGGAGGTGCTTATGACGCTGTCCAACCAACTCAGCGATCTGCGACTATTCCGTCAGTATGCCTATATCGACGGCAAGTGGACTCACGGCGATGCCGGTCGTGAGGAGGCCGTCTTCGATCCCGCCACTGGCGAGGCCATCGGCCATATCCCGGTGCTGGAAGTCGAGCAGATCCGGGGTGCGGTGGACGCCGCCGAGGCGGCATTCGTGCAGTGGCGCGCGCTGCGCGCCGACGAGCGCTGCGAGCGTCTGCTGGCCTGGTATGACCTGCTGCAGGCCAACCGCGAGGACCTGGCCACCATCATGACCCTGGAGCAGGGCAAGCCCCTGCCCGATGCCCGTGGTGAGGTCGAGTACGGTGCCAGCTTCGTGCGCTGGTTCGCCGAGGAAGGCAAGCGCACCTTCGGCGACACCATCCCCAGCCATATCCCCAACGCTGCCCTGGGTACCATCAAGGAGCCGGTGGGCATCGCCGCGCTGATCACGCCCTGGAACTTCCCGCTGGCGATGATCACCCGCAAGGCCGCCGCCGCCATGGCTGCCGGCTGCCCGGTAATCGTCAAGCCGGCCCACGAAACGCCCTATTCGGCGCTGGCGCTGGCCGAACTGGCCGAGCGCGCCGGTATCCCCGCCGGGGTGTTCAACGTGGTGCTGGGCGAGGCGGCCGAGGTGTCGAAGCTGCTGTGCGATGACGAGCGCATCAAGGCGCTGTCCTTCACCGGTTCCACCCGGGTCGGTCGCCTGCTGCTGGAGCAGAGCGCGAACACCGTCAAGCGCGTGTCGCTGGAGCTCGGCGGCAATGCCCCCTTCATCGTGGGGCCGGACATGGACCCGCGGGAAGCCGCCTTCGCGGCGGTGGCGGCCAAGTTCCAGACCGCTGGCCAGGACTGCCTGGCGGCCAACCGCATCCTGGTCCACGAGTCGATCCACGACGCCTTCGTCGAGCAGTTCGCCGAACGCATGGCGGCGCTGACCGTGGGCAACGGCCTGGAAAGCGAAGTGGATCTGGGCCCGCTGATCCACGGCCAGGCGGTCGAGAAGGCCTCGGCCATCGTCGACGACGCACTGTCTCGCGGGGCCACCCTGGTGGCGGGCGACCAGCGTGAGGCGCCCGGCCCGAACTTCTTCATGCCGACCCTGCTCACCGGTGTGACGCCGGAGATGCAGGTGTGGCGCGAGGAGAACTTCGCGCCGGTGGCGGGGATCACGTCCTATCGCGACGACGACGAAGTCATCGAGATGGCCAACGATACCGAGTACGGCCTGGCGGCCTATGTCTACACCCACGACATCCGTCGCATCTGGAAACTGCTGCGGGCGCTGGAGTACGGCATGGTCTCGGTCAACTCGGTGAAGATGACCGGTCCGCCCGTGCCCTTCGGCGGCGTCAAGCAGTCGGGGCTGGGCCGCGAGGGTGGCGTGACCGGTATCGATGAGTATCTGGAGACGAAGTATTACTGCTTGGGTGCCCTGGGCTCCGTTTCCGGGAGCTAGCTTTTCCGAGAGCTAGCTGCGCTCGGCCTGACGGCGTTGGGCCCGACATCGAACATGCTCATTTACGGCCAGTAAACTCCGCTGTTCTCCGTCGGGCCCGCCTGGTCAGGCCTTCGCTCGCAGAGCTCTTTCGCCTGGAGTACTGCGTAACCTGCTGCCGAGTCGCCGAGCTCAGGAATCGCCGGGACAAACCGAATTCGATGAACCTTCTCTCCGGCGGAGCCGGGGAGCTTTACTGGAGAAGCGCATGACCACTCACAAGGATCTGATCGATCGCGACCGCAAGGTGACCTTCCACGCCTCCACCCACCTGCGCGACTTCGCCCATGGCGACGCGCCGGGCCGGGTGATCACCGGCGGCAAGGGCATCAAGATCGTCGACAAGGACGGCCGCGAGTTCATCGACGGCTTCGCCGGCCTGTATTGCGTCAACATCGGCTACGGCCGCAGCGAGGTCGCCGAGGCGATTTATCAGCAGGCCCTGGAGATGTCCTACTACCATACCTATGTGGGCCACTCCAACGAGCCGCAGATCGCGCTTTCCGAGAAGATCCTCGAGCTGGCCGGCCCCGGCATGTCCAAGGTCTACTACGGCATGTCCGGCAGCGACGCCAATGAGACCCAGCTCAAGATCGTGCGTTACTACAACAACGTGCTCGGCCGCCCGCAGAAGAAGAAAGTCATCTCGCGCATGCGCGGCTATCACGGCTCCGGCATCGCCTCCGGCTCGCTGACCGGGCTGAAGGCGTTCCACGATCATTTCGACCTGCCGATCGAGACGATCCGCCACACCGAGGCGCCGTACTACTATCATCGTGCCGCCGAGCAGGAAGGCATGACCGAGCGCGAGTTCTCCAAGCATTGTGCCGCCAAGCTGGAGGAGATGATCCTGGCCGAAGGACCGGACACCGTGGCTGCCTTCATCGGCGAGCCGGTGCTCGGCACCGGCGGCATCGTGCCGCCGCCCGAAGGCTACTGGGACGAGATCCAGGCGGTGCTGACCAAGTACGACGTGCTGCTGATCGCCGACGAAGTGGTGTGCGGCTTCGGTCGCACGGGCAGCGACTTCGGCAGCCATCACTACGGCATCAAGCCGGACCTGATCACCATCGCCAAGGGCCTGACCAGCGCCTATCAGCCGCTCTCCGGGGTGATCGTTGGCGACCGCGTCTGGGAAGTGCTCGAGCAGGGCACCGGCGAATACGGCCCGATCGGCCACGGCTGGACCTATTCCGGCCACGCCCTGGGCTGTGCCGCCGGGCTGGCCAACCTGGCGATCATCGAACGCGAAGGCCTCACCGCCAACGCCGCCGAGACCGGCGCCTACCTGCAGGAGCGCATGAAGGCTGCCTTCGCCGACCATCCGGTCGTCGGCCAGGTGCGTGGCGTGGGCATGATGGCGGCGCTGGAGTTTTCCGTCGACCCGGCGGCGCGTCGTCACTTCGATCCGTCCCTCAAGGTCGGGCCGCGCATGTCCGCCGCCGCCCTCGAGGAAGACCTGATCGCACGCGCCATGCCGCAGGGCGATATCCTCGGCTTCGCGCCGCCGCTGACCACCACTCGCGAGGAAGTCGACGAGATCGTCGCGCGCACCGAGCGGGCGGTGAACAAGGTGACCGATGCGCTGACGCGGGAAGGTGCCATCCAGGCCGCCTGAAGCTGGTGCAAGCGTTGAAGGTCACTGCGATGTGACAATAATCGCCGTAGGGTTTTCCCTGCGGCGATTGTGTTTTGGCGTTGCATGATCCGCGAGGAGAGAGGAGGTGAGATGTCGAAGCCTGCACATGGCGTGACATTGGCCGAAATCTACGCGGCGCGTCGGCGTATCGCCGGGCAGGCGGCGCGCACGCCGCTGGTGCGCTCCGAGGCCCTGTCGCGACGCTTCGATGCCGAGATTCTGCTCAAGCTGGAGACCCTGCAGCCCACCGGTGCCTTCAAGCTGCGTGGCGTCGCCAACATGATCGCAGCCTTGCTGGAACGCAACGGCCGCGAGGCGCTGGCGGCGGGCGTGACCACCGCATCCACGGGCAATCATGGTCGGGCGGTGGCCTATGCTGCCTCACGGCTAGGCCTGCCGGCGGTGATCTGTCTGTCGCGTCGGGTGCCCGACAACAAGGTTGCGGCCGTCGAGGCCCTGGGCGCCGAGGTGCGGCGCGTCGGAGACAGCCAGGACGAGGCCTTCGGTGAGGTCGAGCGGCTGGTGGCCGAAGACGGGATGGTGGCGATTCCGCCCTTCGACGATCCCTTGATCGCTGCCGGCCAGGGCACCATCGGCGTGGAGTTGATGGAAGATGCGCCGGATCTCGATCACGTGCTGGTGGGGCTTTCCGGGGGAGGGCTGCTGGGTGGCATCGGCGCTGCCCTCAAGGCCATCCGTCCCTCGCTGGAGGTGACCGGCGTGAGCCTGTCGCAAGGCGCGGCCATGCATGACAGCCTGCTGGCCGGTCATCCGGTGGCGGTCGAGGAAGTCGAGAGCCTCGGCGATTCGCTGGGCGGTGGCATCGGGCTGGACAATCGCTGCACCTTCGCGCTGGTGCGCGAGGTCATGGACTCGCACTGGCGCGTCTCCGAGCGAGCCATTGCCACGGCCATGGTCGAGTTGCTCGAACACGAGAAACTGCTCGTCGAGGGTGCTGCCGCCGTGGGATTGGCGGCCCTGAATGAACACGAGCTGGACGTACGCGGTCGCAAGGTGGCGTTGGTGCTCTCCGGCAACGGCGTGTCGCTGGAAACGCTTGATCGTGCCCGAGTCCTGGCGGGACGATGAGCTTCGGGCTTTGAGTCATTCTTCACTCTGCGCTCTTTCTTCTCCCCTGGAGGTTTTCCATGCAGCTTTATCAGCGCGATGCCATCTCCCGAGCCGTGACCCTCGATCATGACGCGCTGGCGGCGGTGGAGGCCGGCTTCGCCGCCCTGGGACGGGGCGAGGTGGTACAGCCGCCGATCCTGTCCATGGCCATCGAGGAGGCCAACGGCGAGGTCGACGTCAAGACGGCGCACATTCGCGGCGCCGAGCGCTTTGCCATCAAGGTCAGCCCGGGCTTCTTCGACAATCCCCGGCTCGGCTTGCCGAGCCTCAACGGCCTGATGATGGTGTTCTCCGCCAGGACGGGACTGGTGGAGGCGGTACTCTTCGACGAGGGCTATCTGACCATGATCAGGACGGCCCTGGCCGGCGCCATCGCCGCCAGGCACCTGGCGAGGGAGAACAGTCATCGCGTGGCCGTGCTCGGTGCCGGTGAGCAGGCCGAGCGGCAGGTGGAGGCGCTGCGTCTGGTGCGCGATATCCGGGTCGTCGATGTCTGGGCTCGGCGCCGCGAAGCCGCCGAGGCATATTCCGAAACGCTGCGCGGTCGTGGCCTGGAGGTGCAGGTGCACGACGATATACCGACGGCCTGTGAGCGGGCCGACATCATCGTTACCGCCACGCCGTCCCGGGAGCCGCTGTTGCGGGCCCGGGATCTGCCGGATGGCGTGCATGTCACCGCCATGGGCGCCGACAGCCCCGACAAGCGTGAACTGGATACCACGGTACTGACCCGTGCCGATGCCTTCGTCTGCGATACGCGGGCCCAGAGCGAGGTCAACGGCGAACTCAAGGCCTTCGCCGGTCGTGAAACGCCTTTCAAGGTTCACGAACTGGGGCAGGTGATTGCGGCCCGTGAGATGCTGCGGCTGTCGGAAGCCACCATCACGGTCTGTGACCTCACCGGCACCGGCGTGCAGGATACCGCCATCGCCGATTACGCCCTGACCCGGTTGTCGGGGTAGCAGGCTTCGAACGAAGCCTGGCGAGCCCCGTTGTCATCGGGTGTGGCATCTGTCATCGAGCTTGCCGATGATGGGCAAAGCGACCAATCTTGAATTTGAGGACATCCGCATCAACCCCTTGTCGAGGAGATCGTGATGAGCAGGCGCGTACTGGCCTTCGATGTCTATGGCACCCTGATCGATACGCATGGCGTGGTCGCCGAGTTGCAGTCCCGCCTGGGCGATCCGTCCATGGCGATGGAGTTTTCGCGGCGCTGGCGCGACAAGCAGCTGGAGTACAGCTTTCGGCGGGGGCTGATGGGCGCCTATGTGGATTTCGCGCGTTGTACCCGGGAGGCACTGGACTTCACCGATCGGGTGCTGGGCGTCGGCCTGTCCGATACCGACAGGGAACACCTGATGGGCGCCTATGCGAGCCTGCCCGCCTTTGACGATGTCAAGGCGGCACTGGCCCGTCTCGCCGAGACCCATGTCACCTGCGTGGCCTTTTCCAACGGCAGTCGCGAGGCGGTGAGCGGGCTGCTCGAGGGTGCCGGCCTGAGCGAGTATTTCGCCGATATCGTCAGCGTCGAAGAGGTCCGGCGCTTCAAGCCGGACCCGGCGGTCTATGCCCATCTGCGTCAGCGCCTCGAGGTCGAGCCCGGCGATACCTGGCTGATTTCCAGCAATGCCTTCGATGTCATCGGTGCGCGCCATGCCGGGCTGCATGCCGCCTGGGTCCGGCGCAGCCCGGAGGCGCCCTTCGATTCCTGGGGCATCGATCCCGACATCACGGTTTCCGATCTCGAGGGATTGGTCGACTACTTGAATTGAGCTGCCAGCCCCGAAAAGGAAACCCCCGAGAGATGAGTCGCTCAGTGCCCGGCGGTGTGGTCTTCCGCCGGGGGCTCGAAGTGTCGACCCGCTTGATGCAGCAGCCCGAATTGTCGGTCGCACTCGCGACAGGCGCTGCACATCGTCAGGTGGAAGCGTAGCGACAGGCGCTCGCGGAGTGTCAGGGCGCGGTCGCGCTTCATCGACATCAGGCGGGTGGCATCTTTGCACATCAGCATTGGGGATTCTCCGTCAGCCAGCCACTTTCGATACAGGTACGCAGCCTCAGCCGGGCCCGATGCAGCATCACCCAGCAGTTGTTTTCCTTGATGCCGGTTTCGTGGCAGATGTCACGGGTGGAGAGTCCCATCAGCTCCCGCAGCGAGAAGACTCGGGCGAGGTTGTCCGGCAAGCCGATCATGCAGGTATCGAAGACCTGCCAGAAGCTTTCGTTCTCCAGCGTGGCTGCGGGATCTCCCCAGCAGGATGGACGGGCGTGAGGCTCCCAGCGCCCGTTCCGCTGGAAGAGCCGGTCGATGACATCGTCGCGGGGCTCGTCATCCAGCGGCTGCCACTGGCCGCTGCTGCGCTGGTCGCGCATGGCATCGAGAATCTTGTGCTTGAGGATGCCGAATACCCAGGTTTCGTATCCGGAGCGTCCGGAGAAGGTGTCGGTCTTTTCCATGGCGGTCACCAGGGCGTCCTGAACGGTATCCTCGGCCCGGGCCTTGTCGCGTAGATGCAGGAGGGCGAAGGACACCAGGCGGGGCCGCACGGCCTCGAGTCGTTTTCCATACCCTTGATCGTCGGCAATGGTCTCAGTTCCGTCGTTCACGAGTCGCCCCCTTGTCGTGGGATGTCATCGGACCGTCCATCGCGCCCATACATCGACAAGGGTAAACGAAATGTGACGTCAACGCCGTGTGCTGGACAGCCAGGCGCTGACCAGCCAGTCCAGGGAGACGATGCCCGGGCCGCGTAGTATCAGAACCAGCAGGCTACTGGCCCAGAGCCCATGAGTGACCCAGGCACCGGGATAGACGAAGACCTGGATCACCAGGGTCATGCACAGCAGTCCCGTGGCGGCGAGCCGGGTGGCGAGGCCGGTCCACAATGCCAGCGACAGACTGAACTCGGCGATCGTGGCCAGATATGCCGCCAGGACAGGGGGAATCAAGGGCAGGTCGTATTCATTCGCGAACAGAAAGAAGGTGCTCTGACTGATGCCGCCGGCATCCACCTTGGTCAGGGCCGAGAGGAAGAAGACGCTGCCGAGGACGACACGCATCAGCAGCAGGACCGCATCCAGGGGCAAGTGGTCCAGCCAGGGTGTCAGGTGTCGATAATAGCCTGCCAGGGGCTTGAGCAAGTGAAGCTTCATGATGGTGCCTCCTCGTCATGGAGCCGCATCAGGGCACCGAGGCCGATGAGCGTGCCGAGCGCCTCGCCGGTTTCGGTCTGACCATGGCGCTGGCTGCAGGCCGCCAGGGCCTCGCCGAGGGCTGGTCGGGCCTCGAGGGCGTGATAGAGCGCTCCACAGGTCGGCGTGACCGGCTGGATGTCGACACGTCGCCCGTGGCGTACCAGCAGCCAGTGCCATTGGCCCCGGGCCCCGACAGGGGCGCCGGCTTCGCCCCGTTCCAGGGCTTGCCACAAGTCGAGCACGTCATGACGTCCGATCAGGTGGTGCGAGGCGGGGCAGGGTTTGCACTGGAGGGCGTCAGGGTCATGCGCCCGGGCCAGTCGTTCGGCATCCAGCGGCGGTGCGGCGGCGGCATGGCTGACATCGAGCCGGGCGCGCTCGAGGCGGCAGATGTCGATGACATAGGGGTAATCGGCCATCGCCGGCAGGCTGTCGAGGATGTCGGCAAAGCGGTACCCGTAGCGGATCAGGCGTGGCTCATCGGGGAGATGATGGCGCGCGTAATCGTTCGCCACGGAGGTGAAGAAGCGTTCGCCAAGCAGTGTGCGGGTATGCGGGAAGGTTGCGGCCAGCGCCTCGATCAGGCTCTGCCTGACGTTGTTGCGATAGACGGCGAACCCCTGCTGCCGGCTCGGGCCGCTATCCGCGGCGTCGGGAGCCCGCAGGGCCTCGGCGAAGCGTTGCTGCCACTCGGCCAGGGAGGTCATGATCCGCCCTCCGCGGTGGCGGCCGGCACTCGATGTGCGGAATGGTGAAAGCGCGCCAGGTCGACTTCCTCGAGCCAGCGAGACAGGGCCGGGATGCGCGCGTCCCACTCGATCAGGGTCGGCACCTGGGGTAACCAGCGTGACAGTTGGGCATAGCGCTGCCAGACGGCGTCGGAGACGGGACTGCCGTGATCGTCGATACGCAGTGGCGGGGTGACATCGGTATCGAGATGGTGCCCGGCGAGATGGAATTCCCCCACGGCCGATAGCGGCAAGGCGGTGAGGTAGGCATCGAGATCCCGTCCGAGGTTGTGGGCGCTGATGTAGGCGTTGTTGATGTCCAGCAGCAAGCCGCAGCCGGTCCGGTCGACGAGCTCGGCGAGAAAATCGGCTTCTTCCAGGGTGTTGTCGAGATGCACATAGAGGCTGGGGTTTTCGACCAGCAAACGGCGCCCCAGCGCTTGTTGCGTTTCATCGACATGCCGAACCACCACGGCCAGACTCTCCTCCGTCAACGGCAGCGGCAACAGGTCGTTGTAGCAGTCTCCCTGCAGACGGCTCCAGGCGAGATGCTCCGAGACCAGCGCCGGGCGCAGTTCGTCGACCAGACGGACGAGCCGGCGCAGGTGGGCGGTATCCAGCGGTTCGGCGCTGCCCAATGACAAGCCGACGCCATGCACCGAAAGGGGATAGCGCTCGGCGATGGCGGCGAGGTCGTCGCGGAACGGACCTCCCGCACTCATGTGGTTCTCGGCGTGCAGTTCCAGGAAATCGACGTCGGCGCGTTGTGCCAGGAGCTCCGCAACGTGCTGATGCTTGAGGCCGATACCCTGAGCGGCCCATGGCAGGCCAGTGACATCCATCGACATATGAGGTCTCCAGAGTCGCGGCCCGCCCCGGAGGGCGAGCCGTTGGACAGAATCAGGGCCGGTCGATCTCGGTCAGGCTGCCGTTGCCATGCGGGGTTTCGATGCTGGTGCAGGTGCCCTCGGGAACCAGTTTCCAGGCATTGCCCTGATAGTCGACGGTGGACGTACCGGCGCAGGTCGTGCCGGGGCCCGCCTTGCAATCGTTCTGGCCGGCCAGGGCAACGCCATAACACTTTTCCATGGCCTGCTCGTCGGATTCTTCGTCGCCGGCGTAGGTGGTCGCCATGGCGCCGGCTTGGGCAATGGCGGTGGTGATGACGGCAGCCATCAGCATGGAATGTTTCATGGTCTGTCTCCGTGCATTTTTGCGTTGTTGGTGGCCCTCGGGCATCGGATCGATACGTCGATGGGCATTGTTGTGTCGGAGCAGGCGGCGAAACCTTACAGATGCCATGCAAGTCGCGGTGGTCGGCGCCTCACAGTTCGATGATCGGCCCGTCGGCGGCCTCGGCATCGGCGCGATCATGGGTCACCATCAGGGTCGGCAGAGCGTCGCGCCTGATGCGCTCGAATACCAGGCGACGCATCTCGTCGCGTAAGGTGGTATCGAGCTTGGAGAAGGGCTCGTCCAGCAGCATGGCGCGGGGGCGGGCGAGCAGGACCCGCATCAGGGCGACCCGTGCGCGTTGACCGCCCGAAAGGGTGGCGGGGTCGCGTTCGGCGAAACCCGCGAGGCCGATGTCGTCGAGTGCCGCTTCCACCTCGCTGCGGCGTTGTCGACGTGCGCCGCCGGCCGGCATGCCGAAGGCCAGGTTGCCGCCCACATCGAGATGGGGAAACAGCAGGGGATCCTGGAACAGCAGGCCGAGACCGCGACGTTCCGGCGGCAGCCGCCCAAGCTCGGTCTCGCCCAGTCGAATGCGGCCCGAGGCGCGAAAGCCGAGCGGCAGGAAACCGGCGACATGGGCCAGCAGGGTCGATTTGCCGACGCCGGACGGCCCCATCAGGGTCAGGATCTCGCCGGGTTCGATACGGGCCGAGACCTCGATCAAGGGCTTTCCTTCATGCGTGATGACGATCTCGTCGAGTCGCAAGGGGGCGGTGGTCATGCGGCGTCTCCGGAGAGCATCTGGCGGCGGTCTCGCCACCACAGGCGGGGCAGGGCCGTGGCCAGCAGGAAGCCCAGTGCCGGCAGGGCGAGCTGGTACAGGGCGTAGACGGCAGTGAGCCGTCGATCGCCGCCACTGGCCAGGTTCACCGCCTCGGTGGTCAGGGTGGTCAGGCGTCCGGCACCGAGCAGCAGGGTCGGCAGGTACTGGCCGACGCTGACGGCAAAGCCCACGGCGCCGGCGACCAGGATCGGTGCGGCGAGCATGGGCAGGCGAACGCGCAGGAAGATGCTGGCGGGCGAGGCGCCGAGCGTGGCGGCGACCTGGCGCCAGCGGGGATCCTGGCGGCGATAGCTTTCCGCCAGCGACAGGAAGGTATAGGGCAGCACGAACAGGACATGGCCCAGGGTGACCACCGGCCAGCCGGGCGCGAGCCCCATCTGGGCCTGCCACTGCACGAGCCCCTGCAGGAAGGCCACCTGGGGGACCAGCAAGGGCAGGTAGAGGATCAACTGAGCGCCGGCGCCCAGCGGCCGTCGACGATGGGTTTCGGCCTCCAGGCAGCCGAGGGTCAGCGCCAGGGCGATGCCGGTGGCGGCCAGTCCGATGGTGACGGTACTCGAGAGGGATGCCCCGAGGCCCATGGTGGCCTGTCGCCAGGCATGCAGCGTCGGCGTGGCGGGCCAGGCGTCCGGAAAGGGCCAGTAACCGGCCAGCGACCAGAGGATGAGGCCCGCCAGGGCGGCGAGCAATACACCGATGGCCAGCCAGGTCACCAGGCCGCCGAGGCTTCGCCCCAGGTATTCGCCGCGTCGTCGGTGTCCATCGCGCAGCCAGGCGGCTCCCAGCCGCGAGACCAGCCGTTCGCCCAGCCACCAGATCAGCAGGGCAGCGGCGGTGACGCCGATCTGCAGCAGCGCCCCCGCGGCGGCCTGGAAACGCATTGTCAGGTCGGGATCCCCCAGCCAGCGCACCACGGCCACGGCCAGGGTTGGTGGCGTCGAGGGGCCGAGGATCATGGCCACTTCGATGTTGGCGGTGGCGAAGACGATGACCGCGTAGAGCGGCAGCCGGATCAGCGGATACAGGGCCGGCATCACGCCCTTGAGAAAGCCGTTGAGCCGCCCGTAGCCCAGTGCGCGCGCCATCATCAGGCGTTCCCCGGCCCGGCACTGGGGCAGGGCGGCCAGGCTCATCAACAGCAGGAAGGGAATCTCCTTGAGCGTCAGCCCGAGGATCAGGGCCAGGCCGGCCTCGTCACCGGGAAACAGGTAGTCGGGCGGTTGGCTCCAGCCGCTGAGCCAGGGCGAGACTAGGCGACTGGCCAGTCCCGAGGGCGTCAGCAGAAAGGCCAGCCCGATGGCGGCCGCTGCGTGGGGCACCGCCAGCAACGGCGAGAGCAGGCGGCGTATCGTGCCGAAGAAGCGCGTCTCGAGGAAGGTGGCCAGGCACAGCGCCACGCTGACGAACGCCGCCAGGGCGCTGGCGATTCCGGTGAACAGGCTCAGGCGCCCCATCTCGACCAGGCCTGGTGTGTCGCCGAGCGCCCGCCAGTGGTTCAGCGTCCAGGTCTCGCCGCCCAGTGCCGGATGCCAGCCGAAGGCCGGGGCGATCACGCCGGCCAGTCCCAGGAGGACCGGCAGGATCAACAGCGCCAGGGTCATGGCGGGCGCGGCGCGTATCGCCGTCACGAAGCTCGGCATTGGGCTCTCGTCCTCGCTTCAGCCGTTGCCATAGCGCGCCTGCCACTGTGCTTCCAGGGCCTCGACCCAGCTCGGGTGGGGTTCGGGCAGGGTGCGTTGCAAGGCCTCGGGAGGCGGGCTCGCGGGATGACGCTCGCCCTCGAACGCCTGACGCTCGTCGGCATCGAGACGGCGCATGTCGAGTACGCTGGGATCGCCCCAGACATCGATATCCTGCTTGCGGGCCTGGGCCTCGGGCGACAGCAGGAAGTTGGCCAGCAGCATGGCGCCAGCCTTGTGGCGGGCGTTGAAGGGAATCGCCACGAAATGGACATTGCCGAGGGTGCCGCCCTGGAGCACGTAGCTGCGGGTGCTCGGCGGCAACTGGTGGGCGGTCACGGCGGCGGCCGGCTCGGCGGGGTTGAAGGTGAAGGCCAGCGACAGCTCGCCATCGCCCATCAGGCGCTTGAGTTCGGGGCCGCCGGAGGGGAAGTGTCGCCCCTGGCGCCAGAGGTGGGGATGCAGGGCATCGAGATAGTCCCAGAGCGGTGCCGTCACGGCCTCGACGTCGTGACGCGAGGCCGGTTCGGCCAGCACTGACGGGTCTTCGACCTGCGAGAGCAGTACCTGCTTGAGAAAGGTGCTGCCCAGGAAGTTGGGCACCAGGGGATAGGTGAATCGCCCGGGATGCTCGCGGACCCAGGACAGCAATGCCGACAAGCTGCGCGGTGGTTCAGCGACGCGTTCGGTGTCGTGGTAGAAGGTCAGCTGCGCCTTGCCCCAGGGCGACTCGTAGCCCTCGGTCGGCAGGGTGAAATCGGTGAGCATCTCGGGATTGTCGTCGGGCGATGTCAGTGCGAAGTTCGGCAGTCGGCGGGCGAAGGGCCCGAACAGGAGGTCACGTTCTTTCATGGCGGCGAAGTTCTCGCCGTTGATCCACATCAGGTCGACGGCGCCCGCTGCGTCGTTGCCCGCGGCCTGTTCGGCGACGATCCGGGATATCGTCGTGGCGATGTCGTCCACCTTGACGTGCACGACCTCCAGGTCGTGTCGTTCGTCCATCCGCCCGGCCACCCAGCCGATGTAACGGTTGATGGCGGGATCGCCGCCCCAGGCGCTCCAGTAGACGGTCTGGCCGCGGGCCTGGCGCTCGATGGCGGACCAGGAGGCATTCAGCGGCGAGGTGTCGTCGGCGGCCAGGCTCGTCGCGAGCGCGGCGCCGGCCAGGGCGAGGGCTAGGGCTAGGGCGAAACGGCGTGGCATCGGCGGCATCCTGGTCGAGGGAGTCCCTTGATGGTAACCGCTGCGGGGCAAAGAAAAAGGGCGCCGCCGAAAACGGGGCGCCAACGAGCCAGCATGCCAGGCATGCAGGGGTGAGGCGGCATGGGCCGCCACGAGAGAGAGCTGCTTGAATGCTGTGCGTCGCGTCGCTTCAGGGGCCTTCAGCTCAGGCGTTGTCCCGAGACGCTGGGATGGAACAGCGGCTGCACGGTGTTGCCGTCAGGGTCCTTGCAGTAGAGGCTGCGCCCGCCGTCGGCATGGTCGTGAGGGCCGCGCACTACCTCGACGCCCTGCGACACCAGGTAGTCGTGCCAGGCGTCGATGTCGTCGCGCTCGTCGACGACGAAACCGAGATGGTCGAGGCGTTGCGGGTCGCCGCCGGTGTCCTGCTTGGCGCGGGCCAGGGAGACGTTGTCGTTGCCGAGCGTCAGGTAGACCAGGTCGGCATGGGCGCGCCGCAGGATGTCCATGCCCAGGATCTCGACGTAGAAGCGTTCACAGGCTTCGAGATCCTGAACCTGCAGGGCGATATGGCGCATGCCGTTGAACGGAGCGGGGCGTTGCATGGGGCCTCCTTGTGCGCGGTCGAGGTTGAAACGTATAGTGGAAAATATTTTCATAAATAGCATCGTTCCACAACCCCAGGGAGATCGCCATGTACTGCATCATCGTCCAGACCCGCCTCAAGCCCGGCACCCGGGAGCGCTTTCTCGAGGCCATGCTGCCCAATGCCGAGGCGTCGGTGCGCGAGGAGCCCGGCTGCCATGCCTTCGATGTGATCGAAGATCGCGATGAACCGGACCTCATTCACCTCTATGAGATCTACACTGATCAACAGGCCCTGGTGGCCCACAAGGAAACGTCCCACTACAAGGAGAGTCGCGCGATCGTCAACGAACTGATCGCCGAGCAGAAGGTGATTCGCGCCGATGTGCTGGCGATGAATCCCGAGCGCTGAGAGCCGAGGGAACGGCGGGGCGGTTCACTTTGTCTCCCGTGTCGAGGTGAGGCGCATGTATCGCGAGCCGAGGCAGCATCAGCGGCGTTCCGTCATCTGGCTGTGCCTGGCCTGCCTGCTGTTGGCAGGCGCCCTGCTGGCGTGGCAGGCCGTGGCCCAGCAGGCGGAGCGCGGGCAGGAGAGAGGCTCGGCGCTGGTGATGACGCTCGAGGGAGCCATCGGTCCCGCCACCAGCGATTACTTCCAGCGCGGACTGGAGATCGCCGAGGCGGACGGCGCCGAACTGGTGATCGTGCGTCTCGATACACCGGGCGGCCTGGATGCCTCGATGCGCGACATGATCAGCGCCATGCTTGCGTCCGACGTGCCGGTAGCCTTCTATGTCGCGCCTGCCGGTGCCCGGGCTGCCAGTGCCGGTACCTATCTGCTGTATGCCAGCCATGTGGCGGCCATGGCGCCGTCGACCCACATGGGCTCGGCCACGCCGGTCCAGCTCGGGGGCGGTGGCGTGCCGGGCATCGGCGGCGAGCCCGAAACGCCGGACGAAGATGAGGCCGCCGGCGATGATGCCGGTGGCACCGAAGCGGAAGAAACATCCGACACGCCGCAGGCCTCGGAGAACGGCGATTCGGACAAGCGTCGTGGCGAGACCGCCATGGAGCGCAAGGTGCTGGAGGATGCCGTCGCCTATATCCGCTCCCTGGCCGAGCGGCACGGACGCAACGCCGACTGGGCCGAATCCGCGGTGCGCGAGGCGCACAACCTGACTGCCAAGGAGGCGCTGGAGCGTAATGTCATCGATGTGGTGGCCAGCGACCTCGATGACCTGCTCACCCAGATCGACGGCCGCGAGGTGGTCATGGCCGATGGCCAGCGCACCCTGGCCACCGAAGGGCTGGCCATCCAGCGCTTCGACCCGGACTGGCGTACCCGGCTGCTGGCGGTGATCACCAATCCCAATGTCGCCTATTTCCTGATGATCATCGGCTTCTACGGCCTGATCTTCGAGCTTTCCAATCCCGGCAGCCTGGTGCCCGGTACCGTGGGCATCATCTCGCTGTTACTGGCGTTGTTCGCCTTTCAGGTGCTACCCGTTAACTATGCCGGCCTGGCATTGATCCTGGTCGGGATGGGGCTGATCGTCGGCGAAGCCCTGATGCCGAGCTTCGGCATCCTCGGCATGGGCGGCATCGTGGCCTTCGTTATCGGATCGGTGATGCTGATGGACGCAGATACCCTGAACATATCATTGCCCCTGATCGGCGGCGTGGCTCTGGTGGCGGCAGGCTTGATGCTGTGGGTCGTGACCCGTTTCATGGGCCTGCGCCGACGCCCCGCGCGCACCGGGCAGGAAGAGCTGCTGGGCAGCGAGGCCCGGGCGCTCGAAGGGTTCCGGGGCGAGGGCCATGTGCGACTGCACGGTGAGCGCTGGAATGCCCGCAGCGAGGTATTCCTCCAGCCCGGGCAGGTCGTGCGGGTGGTCGACATGGATGGCCTGACGGTCGTGGTCGAGCCCACCGATACCGCCTCGGGGGAGGGCCCCTCGGGCGTCAACGATGAGGAGAATGCGTCATGATGCTTTCCTATCTCGTGCCGGCCGTCCTGGTTCTGCTGTTGCTGGCGGCCTCGATTCGCATCCTGCCGGAGTACAAGCGCGGCGTGGTGTTCTTCCTGGGCCGCTTCCAGTCCGTCAAGGGGCCGGGGCTGGTCATCATCATTCCCGCCATCCAGAAGATGCAGGTGGTCGACCTGCGGGTGATTACCATGGATGTGCCGGAGCAGGACGTGATCTCCCAGGACAACGTCACCGTCAAGGTCAATGCGGTGCTCTATTTCCGGGTCGTGGACCCGGAGAAGGCAATCATCCAGGTGGAGCACTTCGTCAGTGCCACCAGCCAGCTGGCCCAGACGACCCTGCGCTCGGTACTGGGCAAGCACGACCTCGACGAGATGCTCTCCGAGCGCGACAGGCTCAACGACGACATCCAGGAGATCATCGACTCCTCGGCCGAGGGCTGGGGCATCAAGGTGGCCAACGTGGAGATCAAGCACGTCGACCTGGATGACAGCATGATCCGGGCCATCGCCCGCCAGGCCGAGGCCGAGCGTGAGCGGCGTGCCAAGGTGATCCATGCCGAGGGCGAACTGCAGGCCTCGAAGAAGCTGGTGGAGGCCGCCAACATCATGTCGGAGAACCCGGCCGCCCTGCAGTTGCGTTACCTGCAGACGATGAACGACATGAGCAACAAGAACGCCTCCACCATCGTGGTGCCGCTGCCCATCGACATCATGGAGGCTTTCCAGAAGGTCAAGGGTTCCGGCGCCAAACCGTCCTCGCGGCCATCGCCAGCGGCTGATGACGCATCCGAGCCGTGATGGCCCGGTGACTGCCGAAGCCGGAACGTTACCGCGTCGCGGTGGTTCGAGCCGAGTGAGTGCGGCGTGGCATGAACTCTGATAATATGCGCCGCTCTCGCCGGGAAGCTTCTTGATGCTGGGTCAAGAGCATGCCCGATAAACCAGAGCAAGGGATCGAACTACCGTGATGACTCCTCTGGCAGGGCTGGCCACGCCGCCCTAGCGTTTCCCCTCTCCAAGCCGCGACCTCGCTGTCCGCGGTGCCATGGATATCGCACCGATATCCCGGATGCTCCTGCATTCGCCTGGGCGATTCTCGCCCATTCCCGATCGATGACGACAACACCGCCAAGGTGGCTGGACGAGGCGCGCATGACTCGCCCCCCGGCGTCCTGTGACACGATCCTCCATCCCCTGACTGGACCGTAGCATGTACGAAAAAATGAAGCTGGGTTGGTTCTCCAACCTCAAGGGTGACATTCTCTCGGGTATCGTCGTTGCCCTGGCGCTGATTCCCGAAGCCATTGCCTTCTCGATCATCGCCGGCGTCGATCCCAAAATCGGCCTCTATGCCTCCTTCGCCATCTGCGTGATCATCGCCTTTGCCGGCGGGCGTTCGGGCATGATCTCGGCGGCCACCGGCGCCATGGCGCTGCTGATGGTCACCCTGGTCAAGGAGCACGGGCTCCAGTATCTGCTGGCTGCCACTCTGCTGACCGGCGTGCTGCAGATCATCGCAGGCTACCTGCGTCTGGCCGACCTGATGCGCTTCGTGTCGCGGTCGGTGGTCACCGGCTTCGTCAACGCGCTGGCGATCCTGATCTTCATGGCACAGCTGCCCGAGCTCACCAACGTGACCTGGCACGTCTACGCCATGACCGCGGCGGGACTCGCCATCATCTACCTGTTTCCCTATGTGCCGGTGATCGGCAAGGCGCTGCCGTCGCCGCTGGTCTGCATTCTGGTGCTGACCGGGGTGTATCTGGCCACCGGCATGGAGATTCGCACCGTGGGCGACATGGGCGAGTTGCCGGACAGCCTGCCGATCTTCCTGTGGCCGGATGTACCGCTCAACCTGGAAACCCTGTCGATCATCTTCCCCTATTCCGTGATGCTGGCGGTGGTGGGGCTGCTCGAGTCGATGATGACCGCGACCATCGTCGACGAGTTGACCGATACCTCCAGCAACAAGAATCGCGAGTGCAAGGGGCAAGGCATTGCCAATATCGGTGCCGGGCTGCTCGGCGGCATGGCGGGCTGCGCGATGATCGGCCAGTCGGTGATCAACATCAAGTCTGGCGGGCGTTGCCGCCTGTCGACGCTGATCGCCGGTGTCATGCTGCTGCTGATGGTGGTATTTCTCGCCGACTGGGTCTCGCAGATTCCCATGGCCGCGCTGGTGGCGGTGATGATCATGGTTTCCATCGGGACCTTCAGTTGGGCCTCGATCCGGGATCTCAAGAAGCACCCGCTTTCGACCAATATCGTGATGCTGGCCACCGTGGCCGTCACGGTGAGCACCCACAACCTGGCCATGGGCGTCTTCGTCGGCGTGTTGCTGGCGGCGCTGTTCTTCGCCAACAAGGTCGGCAATATCCTCTATATCGGCGTCGAGGAAGGTGAGAGCGAGCACAGCCGGGTCTACAAGGTGGTTGGCCAGGTATTCTTCGCTTCCTCCGAGCGGTTTGCAGCCGCTTTCGACTTCAAGGAAAGCGTGGAGAAGGTCACCATCGATCTATCCCGGGCGCATTTCTGGGACATCACCGCCGTGCAGGCGCTGGACCGGGTGGTGATCAAGTTCCGCCGTGAAGGGACCGAAGTAGAGCTGATCGGTCTGAACGAGGCCAGTGCCACCATCGTCGATCGCTATGCCATACACGATGATCCCGAGGCCGTCGAAAAGCTGATGGGCGGACACTGAGGCCCTCTTCCAGGCTCACGGCTGGGCGCGGAACTGTCGGCCGTGGCGCGTGGAAGGCACACTGTCGCAGTGTCCGCCATCCCTGTGACGTGGTGGCTGCGATGGTGTAGAACGTGAGTAACGAGACAACACACGCCAGTTCAGGACAGACAAATGACAGAACAAGTCATGGCCGCCATCGACGGCTCGCCAGTTTCCGAGGGTGTCTGCGACTACGCGGCCTGGGCCAGTCTGGCGCTCGATGCGCCGCTGACCTTCCTGCACGTGGTCGACAACCACCCCCAGACCGCCGAGGCGGACCTCTCCGGCAACATCGGCCTGGGCGCCCGGGAGCACCTGCTCGAGGAGCTTTCGCACCTGGACGAACAGCGTGCCAAGATCGCCCAGGAGCGGGGGCGACTGATGCTCCAGGCCGCCAAGGAACGCGCCGTGGAGGATGGCGTGGCCGAGCCGGCGACACGTCAGCGCAATGGCACCCTCGTCGAGACCCTGGACGAGCTGGAAGAGGAAATCCGCCTGCTGGTGATCGGCAAGCGCGGCGAGACGGCGCATCAGGCCCGCGAACATTTGGGTTCCAACCTGGAGCGCGTGGTGCGCGGCCTGCATCGGCCAATCCTGATGGTGCCGGAAACGTTCAAGCGCCCCGAGCGGGTTATGATCGCCTTCGACGGCAGCAAGACCACCCGCAAGGGCGTGGAAATGCTGGCGCAGAGCCCGCTGTTCCAGGGCATCCCGGTGCACGTGGTGATCGTCGGCGCCGAAACCGGCGACAACCGCTCGCAACTCGACTGGGCCCTGAAGACGCTGCGCGACGCCGGCCATGAGGCAGAAGGCGCCATTCGTGCCGGCGATGTCGAGCCGACCCTGCACGCCTATCAGGAAGAACAGAACATCGACCTGCTGGTGATGGGCGCCTACGGCCATTCCCGCATCCGGCACCTGCTGGTGGGCAGCACCACCACGGT
The DNA here is from genome assembly GCF_000196875.2 of Halomonas elongata DSM 2581. Classification (NCBI taxonomy): domain Bacteria; kingdom Pseudomonadati; phylum Pseudomonadota; class Gammaproteobacteria; order Oceanospirillales; family Halomonadaceae; genus Halomonas; species Halomonas elongata. The sequence goes on along the minus strand of NC_014532.2, from coordinate 3,101,762 downwards.
CATGCTGCAACGGGCCGAGGTGCCCGTATTGCTGTTGCGTTAGATGAGCGTCAGGCGCCCCGGGTGTCCGGCGTGGCCAGTACCGGCTGGGCGATTCCCCAGCCGCCGGCCAGCAGCGCCGCCACATAGGGCAGAAGATAGAGCTGTGTCACCTTGAGTGCGGCGAGTGGATCGGCGCCAAGCACCTGAACTGAGATCCGCTGGCATTGAAATGCATCGACTGTGCCGATTGAGCGGGTGATGTGCGCTGCTTGTTCGTGCTTTTCTAGGGTAATATGCCGCCTCGACCCACTTTATCCAGGAGAAACCGAATGAGCATTCAACGCCACGACACCAAGGCCCGCATGAGCCGCGCCGTCATCCACAACGGCGTCGCCTATCTGTGCGGCCAGGTGGCCGGTCCCGAGGCGCGCCATGGCGACATCACCGCCCAGACCGAAAGCATGCTGGCCCGCGTCGATGCCCTGCTGACCGAGATCGGCTCCGACCGCGAGCACCTGCTCTCGGCCACCATCTATCTCAAGGATGGCGGCGACTTCGCCGCCATGAACGCCGTCTGGGACGCCTGGGTGCCCGAAGGTCACGCCCCGGCTCGCACCTGTGTCTGCGCGCCGATGCCCGCCGATGAGTTGAAGGTGGAGATCACGGTTACTGCCCTGGTAAAAGCCTAAGCATCCATCCCGGGTACTTCCAGTGGAGCTTCCTTCGGCCTGAAGCGTCGCGACAGGGCGTCCACGGCGATATTGAGAGCGGCGGTCACCAGCAGCAGGAAGCAGGCTACGTCGAACATCAGGTACTGGAAGTTCTCGTCGATGTAGTAGCCCAGGGTGGCCACGCCCAGCATGCCGAGTATCGCCGTTTCGCGCAGGATCACCTCGGCGCGGTAGTAGAGCAGTGCCAGCAGGCTCGGGTAGAGGCGCGGCAGCAGCTCGTAGGCCAGGCGCCCCGAGGCGGGCAGGTTGGCCATGCCGGGCGTCAGGCTGTCGGCATGACGCGCGATGAGAAAGGCGATCAGGGCGCCGTTGTGCAGGGCCAGCGCCAGCCAGGCCGGCAGCATCGAGGGGCCCAGCAGCAGCAGGAAGATGAACGCCAGCATCAGCTCCGGCGTGGAACGCAGCAGCACCAGCAGCCCCTTGCCTGCCAGCCGCGAGACGCGATTGCCGAAGTGGCGGCTGGCCAGCGGCCACATGGCGAGTGCCACCAGCAGGCTGCCCACCGTCCCCAGCAGGCCGAGCAGCAGGGTGTTGCCGATGGCCGGAGCCAGGTCGGGGATCCGCGTCAGCCAGGTGACGAGCCCCGGCCAGTCGCCTTCGAGCAGCGGGCGGGGCCAGATATCCTGGCTGACGAAGCGCCATAGCAAGGCGCCGTCCACCGACGGCCAGGGGCCGAGCAACAAGGCGCCACCGATGGCGAGTACCGGCAACAAGCGCCGGTGGCTCCACCAGGGCAGGCTGGCGATCAGCAGATAGAACAGCCAGAGCAGGGCGCCGGCCTCGTGGTAGCGGCCTTCGCGGAAGGCGGTCTCGAGCTGGAACCCTAGGGTCGGCAGGCCGACGAAGCCCAGCAGCACGCTGGCGCGCAGGCCGCACTCGAAGCGGTAGCGGGTATAGGCGGCCAGTCGTGGCCAGGCCAGCGGTAACTCGGTATAGGCGAAGCGGACGAGCCGGCCGACCCCGGGGGGCAGGGCATCGCCGGGTGCCCGGGGCGTCTGCTCGAGGATCTCGGCATAGACCTTGGCGAAGATGCCGGCGTAGGGAATGGCCAGGGCGGCCAGGGCAGTGAGGGCCGAGAGCCCGAACACCTGCAGGAACAGCAAGGCCCAGAACAGCTCGTGAATGGCGCGCAGGAAGGCACAGCCGGCGCGCACCAGGCGCGACCGGGCGAAAAGCAATGCCAGGGGAAAGCCGAGCACCACCCCGGCCAGTGTGCCCCAGAGGGCGACCGCGATGGTCAGGCCCAGGGCATGAATGGGCGATTCCACGGCGCCCCAGGCCGGCCAGGCGAGCCCCTGGACCATGCGCGCGAGTTCTGTCCATGGCTCTCGGGTGATCACCGAGAGGTCCGCCAGGGGCAGCAGGAGCAGCGCCAGTGCCACCAGCGTCAGGGTATGGCGGGCCAGGCGAGGCCCCTGGGCGTTGCCGGTGAGCCAGCGCGGACGAGCGGGCGGGGTGGCGCTCGAGCTCACACGCGCCCCCGGTAGCAGGGCAGCGGGCGCGTCGCCGGCGTCTCCTGTTGGACGGAACGCGCCGGCGTCTCGGCGTCGGGATAAAGTGCATCCAGATCGTCGAGGTTCAACTCGTCGGCCGGCGCGTCGAGCGCCAGACGGCCGTCTCGCAGCCCCCAGACCCGGTCGAAATGGGACAGCGCCAGTTCGCGTTGATGCAGGGCGATGACGCAGGTGTCGTGCTGCGCATCGATCAATGAGAGCAGGCGAAGCGCCTGGTGAGGGTCGACGCTGGCCACCGGCTCGTCGCCAAGGAACAGGCGGCGTCGCTGGTAGAGGGCGCGGCCGATGGCGGTGCGCTGGCGCTGGCCGCCGGACAGTTGCCCCACCGGACGCCGCATCAGCTCGGCGATACCGAGTTGCCCGCAGAGTTCGGCGATTTCTCGCCAGGGCCCGCGCAACGGGCGCACCAAGTTCCACAGGTTGGCCAGGGCCGAATGTTCGGCCAGACGCCCCATGTAGATGTTGTGATACACCGCCAGCCCCGGCACCAGGCCATGATGTTGCGGGCACCAGGCAACGTCATCGCCCAGCCGGGCGCGCAGTGCTGCCAGCAGCGTCGACTTGCCGGCGCCACTGGGGCCGAGCAGGGCGACGCGCTCGCCGGGGCGCAGGGTCAGGCTCAGGCGCGGCAGCACCACCTGGTCGCCGTGGCCGAGGTCGATGCCTTCCAGGGCCAGGAGCGGGGCGTGACGTTCCGGCATGTCAGCGCAGCAGGCCGAGGGATTCCGCCACCTGCTCGATGGGCGCGTACATGGCGTTGTCCGCGGGAATGAAGGCCGAACGCGGGAAGCTCTCGAGCAGCTCGGGATCGTCCATCGACAGCAGGGCATCGCGGACCCGGTCGCCGAAGCCATCGCCGAAACGCTCATCGGCATCGCCGCGCAGGGTCCACTGGTAGTCCGGGTAGCTGGGTGTCGACCAGATCACCTCGACCTTGTCGGTATCGACGCGCTCGTCCTCGACGGCGGCCTCCCAGACGGCGTAGTTGACGGCGCCGAGCTCGTAGGTGCCGGACTCGACCAGGGAGATGGTGCGTGAATGGTCGCCGGAGAAGCCGACCCGCGAGAAGATCGCCTCGGGCGCCTCGTCGAAGCGCTGGCGCAGGAAGTGCTCGGGCATCAGCCGGCCGGAGGTCGAGGTCTTGGAGCCGAAAGTGAAGCTCAGATCATGAATGTCGCTCGGCAGCTCGTCGGCGGGTTCCAGGCCGGTGGAGCGGTGAGCGATGAAATAGCTCTTGAACTCGGCATCCTCCTTGCCCTGGGCGAGCGCCCGGGAATCCGGCACCAGGCGGCGCGCCTGAACGCCGGAGAGGCCGCCGAACCAGGCCAGTTGCACCTGATCGTTGCGAAAGGCCGTGACCGCAGCGCCGTAGGACTTCACCGGCACGTACTCGACTTCGACGTCCAACTGCTCCTCGAGATAGTCGGCGACCTTCGAGAAGCGTTCGACCAGACGCGACTGGTCCTCGTCGGGAATGGCGGTGAAGCGGAAGGTCTCCTCGGCCTGCGCCCCTTGGGCGAGCAGGGCCAGGGCAGCGGCGGTGGCGGCGATCCAGCGCATCGGCGGTCTCCTGAAAGGAAAGAAGACGTCATTGTTGTGGCTCGCCGATGACTTGGCAAGCGGCCCTCAACGCGATGCCGGGTAGCGCGTTTCCTTCAGGCTGTCCTTGATCTTCTTCAGATGCGGCAGGAAGTCCTCACCGCGCCGCAGGGTGACGCCGGTGGCCAGGACATCGATCAAGGCCAGCTGGATCATGCGCGAGGTCATCGGCATGTAGTGCTCGGTGTCTTCCGGGGCGCTGACCGCCAGGATCTCGGTGCACTGGTCGGCCAATGGCGAGTTCGGGTCGGTGATGCCCAGCACGATGGCGCCATTGGCGCGGGCCTGGGCGGCGATGTCGACCAGCTCGCGGGTACGTCCCGTGTAGGAGAGCACGACCACGACATCGCCGGTATGGCAGGCGGCGGCTACCATGCGTTGCATCAGCACATCGATATAGGCCGAGACGGGAATATTGAAGCGGAAGAACTTGTGCTGGGCATCCTGGGCCACGGCCCCGGAGGCGCCGAGGCCGAAGAAGTGCAATTGCTTGGCCTGGGTGAGGTAGTCGACGACGCGCTCGACCCGGGCCGAGTCGGTCTCGCGCCGGGCCAGGTCGAGGGCGGCGATGGTGGCGCCGAAGATCTTGCTGGTGTAACCCTCGGCGCTATCGCCGGGTTCCACCGCCTGGCTGACATAGGGCGTGCCGCCGGCGAGGCTCTGTGCCAGCTTGATCTTGAAGTCGGGATAGCCCTTGGCATCGAAGCTGCGGCAGAACCGGTTGACCGTGGGCTCGCTGACCGAAGCGGCATGCGCCAGACTGGCGATGCTCATGCTGGTGGCGGCGCCCGGGTCGGCGAGGATGACGTCGGCGACCTTGCGCTCGGAGCGATTGAGCTCGTCGAGTCGGTGACGAATGCGGTCCAGCAGATCGTGACTGACCATGGGCAGAAAAGTCTCCATGATGGCGGGCCGATGCCCGGACTGACGGCACCACCCAGGTGGTGATTTAACTACATTATGCTCGGTATCCTAGCGCGGCAGCGCAAGAAGAGGCCATAGTGAGTCACTGAACGGGTGATGAACGCTTTGTCTTTAGTAGTAATTTTACAGAATATTTTTGTCGATTAGCGCTGAAATGCGCTATTATTTTGTTAAGTTAACCAGATGGGGGCGGACATGAGTCAAGACACGCGGTCCCGGTCGGCGCGGTCCTCCGACGCTGCCGGAACGGAGGTCGATTTCGTGCTGTTCGGCGCGCTGGGCGATCTGTCGCAGCGCAAGCTGTACCCCGCGTTGTATCATCTCGAGCGGGAGAACCTGCTGGCCACGAGCACCCGGCTGCTTGGCGTGGCGCGCCAGGATGAGAGCCTCGATGGCTTCAAGTCCCGCGTGGAGTCGGCGCTCAAGCAGTACGTTCCCGGCGAGGAACTGGATCGTGCCTCGCTCAAGCGCTTCCTGACCCGGCTCGATTACCGCTGCCTGGACGCCACCCAGCCCGAAGGTTATGCAGAGATCCGCGAATGGCGTCAGGGTGCCGGCGAACGCCCCATGGTCATCTACCTGGCGGTGGGTGCCAGCCTGTATGGCGATATCTGCCGTTATCTCCAGGACAGTGGCAGTCTCGACGAGCGCAGTCGCGTGGTGGTCGAGAAGCCGATCGGCTATGACCTGGAGTCTTCCGCCGAGATCAATGACGCCATCGGCGCGGTCTTCCCCGAGTCCCGCATCTATCGCATCGATCATTACCTGGGCAAGGAAACCGTCCAGAACCTGATCGCGCTGCGTTTCGCCAATCCGCTGTTCGGCACCCAGTGGAACCAGAGCCACATTTCCCATGTGGAGATCACCGTGGCCGAGAAGGTTGGCATCGAGGGTCGCTGGGGCTACTTCGACCAGGCCGGCCAACTGCGCGACATGGTGCAGAACCATCTGCTGCAGCTGATCTGCCTCATCGCCATGGATCCGCCCGCTAACCTCGATGCCGATGCCATTCGCGACGAGAAGGTCAAGGTGCTCAAGGCGCTCAAGCCGTTCACCGACGACATGCTGGGGCGCGACGTGGTGCGCGGCCAATACATCGCCGGCACCAGCGATGGCGTCAATGTGCCGGGCTATCTCGAAGAGCCCGATGCCAATACCGAGAGCCATACCGAGACCTTCGTGGCGATGAAGGCCGAAGTGTCCAACTGGCGCTGGGCGGGCGTGCCCTTTTACCTGCGCACCGGCAAGCGCATGCCCGAGAAGCTCTCGCAGATCGTCATTCACTTCCGCCAGCAGCCGCACTATATCTTCGACCCCGACCAGCGCGCCCTGGCCGCCAACAAGCTGGTGATCCGCCTGCAGCCGGACGAAGGAATCGCCCTTCAGGTGCTGACCAAGGATAGCGGCCTGGACAAGGGCATGCGGCTGCGCCCCGGCCCGCTTCACCTGGATTTCAACAGCGCCTTTTCCAAGACGCGGATTCCCGATGCCTACGAGCGTCTGTTGCTGGAAGTAATGAAGGGACAGCAGTATCTGTTCGTGCGCCGCGACGAGGTCGAGCATGCCTGGAAGTGGTGCGACAGCCTGATCAACGCCTGGCGGGAGCGCGATGAATTGCCCCGTCGCTATCCGGCCGGTTCCTGGGGGCCCGTGGCCTCGATCGCCATGATCACCCAGGATGGCCGTAGCTGGTATGAGGATTACTGACATGACACTCGAGCAGGCTCCACGCGAACGACTCTCCGGCCAGCTCGCCGAAGCCGTGGCCGAGGCCCTGAGGAGCGATCTGGCGGAGCGGGACAAGGTGCTGCTGGTGGTATCCGGCGGTTCGACCCCGGTGCCTTTCCTGCGCGCCCTGGCGGATATGCCGCTGCCCTGGTCGCGCGTCGAGGTGACCCTTGCCGACGAGCGATGGGTGGCGGAGAGCGACGATGACAGCAATGCACGGCTGGTGCGTGAGCACCTGCTGCGCGGCGAGGCGCGTCAGGCGCGTTTCGTGCCCCTGACCAGCGAGGCCGCCACGCCCGAGCAAGGCGTGGCCGAGGTGGCCGAGCGCGTCAGCGGCCTGGCCTGGCCGGCCAGTGCCGTGGTGCTGGGCATGGGTGGCGACGGCCATACCGCCTCATTGTTTCCGGACAGTCGCGAGCTGGACCTGGCGCTGTCCACCGCCGAGCCGGTGGTGGCAGTGCGCACGCCCAGCCAGCCGCAGCCCCGCATCAGCCTGAGCGCCGACAGGCTGCATCAGGCATACCGACACTTCCTGCACATCACCGGCGAGTCGAAGCGCGATGTGCTGGGCAAGGCGCTGGCCGGCGATGACACCCGGGCGTTGCCGATCCGTGCCTTTCTGGCCAGCCCGCTGGGTATCTACTGGGCCCCTTGAACCATACCGTCACCGGCCCCGCATCACGGAGAATCACATGACCATCGACAAGCAACTGCCGTCCACGCGAACCACCGAACTCGACAGCATCTGCCTCAAGGCCGAGGTGATTCCGGTGCTGGCCATCCGGCGCGTGGAAGATGCCGTGCCGCTGGCGAAGGCCCTGGTCGAAGGGGGGCTGAGCGTGCTCGAGGTCACCCTGCGCACCGACTGCGCCCTGGAAGCCACGCGTCGCATCAAGGAAGCGCTGCCCCAGGCCAGCGTCGGGATCGGTACGGTGCTGACACCCGCCCAGTACCGTCAGGCCGAGCAGGTCGGTGCCGATTTCGTGGTGACACCGGGCACCACCGAGGCGCTGTATCGCCATGGCGTGAGCAGCCCGGTGCCGATGCTGCCCGGCGTGGCCACCGTCTCCGAATTGATGATCGGCTGGCAGTTCGGCTACCGCCGCTTCAAGTTCTTCCCGGCCGAGGCCAGTGGCGGCGTCAAGGCGCTCAAGGCCTTCGCCGGACCGATTCCCGAGGCTCGTTTCTGCCCCACCGGCGGCATCACCCTGGACAACGCCGATGACTACCTGGCGCTCAACAACGTGATGTGCGTGGGCGGTTCCTGGTTGACGCCGACTCCGCTGGTCGAAGCCGGAGACTGGAACAGCATCCGTGAGCTGGCCAAGGAAGCGGCGCAACGTTTTCACCACTGAACCGCGATGATCTGAATCGTGGTTCCACGATCTCTCTCGGCAGCCTGGAGCTGTCTCTTTCTTGCCGGCCCTCAGGGCCGGCTTTTTTTATCGCTGATCTTTCGACGGTCCCCGTGGTTCAGGGGGCGGTGTGGCTCGCGCCTGACGATGCTTTCGCGAACCTGACGACCGTATAAAGCCGACTTGGGTCAGGAAATATCTATCTGGTAATGAAAGGTGCTGGCGCCGCCGCGGGAGCGCCGGTATTCGAGCGGCGTATGGTCATAGCCCTGAGCGATACGGTCGATGATCACCACGGGGGAACCCACGGTGATCTCCAGAGCGGTAGCGGTCTGCCGGTCGGCGCATGAAACGCGCAGTGATTCCTTGGCCGCCGCGATCAATTGACCGCATTCGTGCTCATAGAAGGGATAGAGCAGGTTGCCGAAGGACTGCAACGGAATCTCGGCCAGTGCCTGGAACCGGCTGTAGGGCAGCCAGATGTCCTCGCACAGGGTCGGGATTCCCTCGATGCGTCTGATGCGCTTGAGATGGATGGTTTCGGCTTGCGGTGGGAGGTCGAGTGCGTCACTGACATAGCCGGGAGGTACGGCAATGCGGCGTTCGATCACCTGACCTTCCGGAACAGTGCGCTCACCCGCGGCATTGGTCTGACGAAAGAAGCGCAGAAAGGAACTTTCGAAATCCGGGCGCCTGACAAAGGTGCCGCGCCCCTGGTTACGTTGCAGCAATCCGTCGTTGACCAGAGTGTCCACTGCCTTGCGTACGGTGCCTACGGCTACGCCATATTCTCGCGCAAGCTCGGCTTCCGTCGGGATGGGGGTATCGGGCTTCCATTCGCCGGAGGATATACGCGCCTGAATTTCTTCGCGCAGCCGCTGATACAGCGGTAGCCGCTCATCGGCGCGTAACGTACGGGTTTTCATATAGATATCCATATGACAAGGCAGCAGGGTGATACTGACGTTACCACCTTTAGTCGTAGTCCTCGACTTCTGGGGCCATATCTTTGGTAGGGTGCTATTCATATAGATGAATATATGAATATATGAATTTGACGCTGCAAGCGCTTACCCTACGGAGGATAGGTTTTCATGGGGCCTGCACCATTTCCCTCAGTCACTGGCGTGGACAGTCACGCGCATGTCTTCCAGCCCGGTTTGTCGCTGGCGGCAGATCGACGCTACAACCCTGACTACTCGGCATCGGTGGATAGCTATCTGGCTCACCTGGATCATGCTGGCCTGTCGCATGGCGTCCTGATCCAGCCCAGCTTTCTGGGCACCGACAACAGCTTCATGGTCGAGTCCCTGCGCGCGCATCCCCGGCGGTTGCGAGGGGTGGCCGTGGTGGCGCCGGATGTCACCGACAGTGTCCTGGACGAACTGGATACCGTCGGTGTGGTCGGTATTCGCCTCAACCTGGTCGGCAAGTCGCTTTCGGATTACACCGGAGTCGAGTGGCGCCGGCTGTTCGAGCGTGTAGCGGCACGTCACTGGCAGATCGAGATTCAGCGCCAGATCGATGATCTCTCCGAAGTCATGGAGATGGTGTTGCCATCCGGCGCCGCGGTGGTGGTCGACCACTTTGGTCTTCCCGCCGACATGCGGAAGGGGACGACCAATGGCCATCGAGCCTTCCTCGAACGGCTTGCCGATGATCGGGTCTGGGTGAAGCTATCGGCGATGTATCGCAGTGACCTGACGCTTGAGCGGGCAGGGGAGTGGCTGGAGGAGATGTTGCGAGCGGGGCTCGCGGAAGAGCGCCTGCTATGGGGCAGCGACTGGCCGCATACGCGCCATGAGGCGCAGCAGAACTATCGGGGCCAGTGGCAGTTGCTGGAAAGATTGGTCATGGATCCGTCGCTGCGGCGGAAGATTCTGGTCGATAACCCGCGCGAGATATTTGGGCTGTGAACATCTTGCACTGCACGGATCCATTCAGGAGTACCGCCTCATGATGAGTGCCATTGTTGTCGCCGCCATTGTGGCGTCCATCGCGCTGGGCTATCGCACCCGAATCAACATCGGGCTGTTCGCGATTGCCTTCGCCTACTTGATTGGCTGCTTCGGGATGGGGTTGAAGCCTACCGATATCATTCTGATGTGGCCGCTGAAGATATTCTTCATCATCTTCTCGGTATGTCTGTTCTATGGCTTTGCCATCGTCAATGGCACGCTCGAAAAACTGGCCGAGCACATGATGTATCGTTGCCGGCGCTTCCCGCACATGATGCCCTACGCCATTTTTCTGGCCTCCTTGCTGATTGCCGCGATGGGGGCGGGTTACTACACGGTGCTGGCGTTCATGGCACCGGTTACCTTGTTGCTGTGCGAAAGAACCCGGCTGAGTCTGATTGCCGGTGGCATGTCCGTTAACTATGGCGCGCTCGCCGGGGCCAATTTCGTCTCCAGTCAGAGCGGTATCATCTTCCAGGGCCTGATGGTCAATGCGGGTTTCTCGGAGGGTGAGGCCTTCATCAATGGTCTGGCCATCTTTGCCAGTACTACCGTCATTCCATTGATCGTGATTACCGGCCTTGTGTTCTTTACTCGCAGCAAGGAAGCCATGGCCGACTCCTTGAGTGATATTGCCAGGCCGACTCCCTTGACTCGCGAGCAGAAAGCCACCCTGACGCTGACGTTGATCATGATGACCTGCGTACTGCTGCCTCCCATACTGCAGCTTCTGGCACCAGGCAATGAGGTGATTGCCTTCATCAACTCCCGGGTCAATATCGGGCTGATTGCGAGCATTTTCTCGGTGATTGCGCTGCTGATGAAGCTCGGAGATGAAAAAAAGGCCGTGGCCGCGCTGCCGTGGGGCACGATCATCATGATCTGCGGTGTGGGCATGTTGATCTCGGTGGCCATCGAGGCCGGGGCGATCGATCAGTTGGCTTCCTGGATCGGCACTAGTATTCCCGTTGTGCTGGTGCCGGTGGTGTTCGGGGTGGTGTCGGCCTTCATGTCGTTGTTTGCCAGCACGCTGGGCGTTGTCACGCCGGCACTGTTCCCGATCGTTCCGTCGATTGCCAATACACTGATGATCGATCCGATGATCATCTTCGTGTGCATCGTGGTCGGCGCCCAGGCGACGGCAATTTCTCCCTTCTCCTCCGGCGGCAGCTTGATTCTCGGCTCAGCCCCGCTGGAAAAGGAGCGCAATACCTTGCTCAACGGCTTGCTGTTTCGTGCCGCCCCGTTGGGATTCGTCGTCGCGGTGGTGTTCAACCTGACGCTGACCTTTCTTGCCTGACGGGTGGACCGTCAACGATATCCCGGGCCCGGTCGGGCCCGGGATGCGAGTCCTCGAGCCCCGCGAGCCCCTGTCGATGATTTGCGGGTCAGCTCGGGAGCTCGGCCTTGCGGTCTACGACTCCACATCCGCCCGTTTCGGCAGGGCCGAGTAGGCGCCGGGGCGGGCCACCGCATGGGCGCCGCAGCGGCAGGCGAATGTCAGGGCATCCTCCAGCAAGTCGGCGTCGCGATGCCAGTCGTCGTGGTAGCGTTCGGCGAGCCGAGCCAGAAGACCGCCGATGAAGGCGTCGCCGCCGGCGGTCGTGTCCACCGCCTGTACGCGTGGCGGGGCCACACGGGTCTCGGTCTCCAGCCGCTTGAGCCTGACCTCGCCGGGCCCGTCGGTGATGACGATGGCCTTGGTGCCGGCGGCCAGGCGCTGGGCGAGCCAGTCGTCCTCGGGATGATCGGCACGCAGGTAATCGAGCTCATCGCTGGAGAGCTTGAGCAGGTCGGCGCTGTCCAGCAGCCGGGTGACCAGGCCGATGTCCGCCTCGCCGCTTGCCCAGAGGTTGTGACGCAGGTTGGCGTCGACACTGACCAGACAGCCGGCGCGGCGGGCCATGTCGGCCATGGCCAGGGTGGTCTCGGCGATGTCCGGTTCGGTCAGGCTGTTGCTGCACAGGTGGAGCAGGGCGGATTCGCCGAAGATGCCGGCGGGGAGGTGGTCGAGACGATACAGCAGATCGGCGGCGGGCGGACGATAGAAGTCGAAGGTGCGCTCGCCATTGGCATCGCGCGAGACGAAGGCCAGTGCCGTGCGCGCCTCGCGGGTACGCCGCACGCCGGAGATATCGACGCCATGGGCGGCCAACTCGTCGGCCAGGAAGTCGCCGAAGTAGTCCTCGCCGAGCATGCCGAGAAACTGGCTCGGCAGGCCGAGCCGGGCGCAGGCCACGGCGACGTTGGCCGGGGCGCCGCCGGCATAGGGCGTGAAGGTTTCCGGTCCTTCATGGGTGTCGCCCAGCCGGCTGGAGAGCATGTCGACCAGGGCCTCGCCGAAGGCGATCAGTCGGTGCATCGGGGGTATCCCTCTTAGCTTGTGATTGTCGGGAGTAGTGATCGCCGTGACGGCGTCGAGGCGATCAGATCGCCCGCGACAGCGTCGTGCCCAGCAGGTGCTGGGCGCCGGGCACCAGCCACACCGGGTCGAGCCGGGTGTTGGCCGATTCGACGCACAGGAAACGCCGCGCGGCGGCCAGCGAGGTGTCGTCGGGCGGCGCATCGCCGGGATTCCACACCACCACCGAGTCGCTGCCCTGGCGGGCGATGCGCAGGCGTCGGTGGCCATCGTCGAGCACGCTTTCTTCGTTGCTGTGATAGATGCGATCGATGCCGCTGCGCACGCCGAGTTCGCCTTGCTGTTCGCTCTCGGCGAAGTCCTTGAGCTTGTCGAGATAGCGGGCGCCCGTCAGGCCTTCGACGCGGCAGGCGAAGGCATCGGCCACCGCGAGATAGCTGTGCAGGGCGCCGGTGATCTTCACCGGGGTCTCCCCGGTATGCTCGGTGATCAGTTCGACGTGCAGGCGCTGGGCGTTGGCCTGGATCACCGCGCGGGGCACGAGCTGGGTGTGCAGGCGCTCGAGCGGGCTGAGATGCAGCTCCACGCCTTCCTCGTGCTCGTCCACGGCATCGAGGCGCCAGTCGGCCGTGCGCGCCGGGCCGTGCATGGGACCCGAGCGGTCGGGGGATTCGTCGGCGGTACGTTCGTCGGCAAACCAGGGCCAGCACAGCGGGATGCCGCCGCGGATCGCGCCGGGCAGTTCCTGGGGCGTGGGCGTCACCCACAACCAACCACCGGCCACCATGCCTTCCGGCGTTTCGGTCGGTTGTGCGTCTTCGCTTGCCGCAGCTTCGGGTGCTGGTACAGAGCCTTCAGCTTGCGCGGCCTCGGGCGCTGGTAAAGAGCCTTCAGCTTGCGCGGCTTCGGGCGCTGGTAGATAGTGCAGAACTTGGGCGCCCTGGAGCGACACGGCGAGTTCGCCCCAGGCTTCGTTGGCCAGCCAGACTTCGCGCCCGGCCCATTCGGCGCGGCGTTGGCCCTGGGTGGCATCCAGCAGGGCGCGCAGTGTTTCGGGAATCATGTGACCTCCTCGAGGGTCATTCGACCTCTGGATTGTGCAGAGCCTCGGCGGCGCCCAGCAGGCCCGTCCAGGGGGCGGTGACCACGTGCACCGGGATCTCCGCGGTGTAGGCGCTCATCCGGCCCTTGTGGGCGAAGGCCTCCAGGAAGCGGCTCTCCGGCAGCCAGTCCAGCAGGCGCGGTAGTATCCCGCCGCACAGATAGACGCCACCGCGTGCGCCCATGGTAAGCGCGGCATCGCCGCTGACGTCGCCGAGGATCTTCAGGAAACGCAGCAGGGTATCACGTGCCACCGGGTCGCCGCTGCCGGCTGCTTCCGTGACCTCGGCGGGCTTCTGGTAGCGTGGGTTGGCGCCCTTCAGCGAGCAGTGGGCGATATACAGATCCAGCAGGCCCTGGCCGCAGAGCAGGCGCTCCACCGAGATGCGGCCATAGCGGTTGCGGAAGTGGCGCTGCAGGTTCTGTTCGCGCTCGTCGGTGGGGGCGAAGGTCACGTGCCCGCCCTCGGTGGGCAGCGGGATCCAGTCGTGGCGCCCGGGGAAGACCCCGGCCACGCCGAGGCCGGTACCGGGACCGATCACCAGGCGTGCGGCGTGCGGGGCTGTCGTGCCTTGCTGGAGGGTGACCAGTTCGTCGTCGGCGACGTGGGGCACGCCCAGGGCCTGGGCCATGAAGTCGTTGATGACCTTGAACAGATCGAGGCCCAGCGCTTCGCGCACGGCCGTCTTGGTGAAGTCCCAGTGGTTGTTGGTCATCACCACGCGTTCGTCATGCACCGGGCAGGCGAAGGCCAGGCAGGCCTCGCGAGGGGCCTGGTCGCCGGTGGCGCCGACGCGGGTCAGGTAATCGCGAGCTGCCTCGACGATGCCGGGATAGTCGGCGCAGGGCAGGCTATGGATGTCGTGGGGCGCGAAGGCGCCCGGCGTCACCAACGCGAAGCGGGCGTTGGTGCCGCCGATGTCGCCGATCAGAGCGGGTCGGGTCATGGGGCGTCTCAGGCGTCTTCGTCGTGGATCTGTCCTTGCTGGCGGGCCAGGTCGTCGGCCTCGAAGCCGCCGAAGACCCCGGCGCCCTCTTCGCCGCGCATGGCCAGATGGCGGAAGCCGGCGAAGAGTTCGCGGCCGAGGCCCACGTGGTAGTGGTCAAGCTCGGCGACATGCTTCTCGCGATCGGCCCAGGTGCGGGGGTCGACCTTGGCTTCCAGCGTTCCGGCGTTGGTATCCAGGCGCACGATGTCGCCGTCGCGCAGCTTGGCCAGCGGGCCGCCGTCCAGCGCTTCGGGGCTCATGTGGATGGCCGCCGGCACCTTGCCGGAGGCACCGGACATGCGTCCGTCGGTGACGAGCGCCACCTTGTAGCCGCGGTCCTGCAGTACGCCCAGGTAGGGCGTCAGCTTGTGCAACTCGGGCATGCCGTTGGCCTTGGGCCCCTGGAAACGCACCACGGCGATGACGTCGCGGTCCAGCTCGCCGGCTTCGAAGGCCGCCTTGAGTTCGTTCTGGTCCTCGAAGATCTTGACCGGAGCTTCCACGAGTCGATGTTCTTCGTCGACCGCCGAGACCTTGATCACGCCGCGGCCCAGGTTGCCGTCGAGCACAGTGAGGCCGCCGGTGGGCGTGAAGGGATTGGCCACCGGGCGCAGGACATCTTCATCCAGGCTCTGCTCCGGGCCTTCGCGCCAGATCAGCTTGCCGTCTTCGAGGAAGGGCTCCTGGGTGTAGGCGGTCATGTCGGTGCCGAACACCGAGGGGATGTCGGTGTGGATCAGGCCGGCGCCGATCAGCTCGCGGAACAGGTAACTCATGCCGCCGGCGGCCTGGAAGTGGTTGATGTCCGCCTGGCCGTTGGGATAGACCTTCATCAGGCTGGGCGTCACCGAGGAAAGGTCGGTGAAGTCTTCCCAGGTCAGGGTGAGGCCTGCCGCCGCTGCCATGGCCACCAGGTGCAGGGTGTGGTTGGTGGAGCCGCCGGAAGCCAGCAGGCCGACCACGGCGTTGACGATGGCGCGCTCGTCGATCTGCCTGTAGAAGGGGCGATAGTCGCCGCCGGGCTCGGTGTTGCGGATCGCCTGCTCGGTGGCGAAGCGGGTCAGCGCTTCGCGCATTTCGGTACCCGGGTTGACGAAGGAGGTGCCCGGCAGGTGCAGGCCCATCATCTCCATCATCAGCTGGTTGGAGTTGGCGGTACCGTAGAAGGTGCAGGTGCCGGGACTGTGATAGGACTCGGATTCCGCTTCCAGCAGGTCTTCGCGGCTCGCCTTGCCTTCGGCGAACAGCTGGCGGATACGCGCCTTCTCCTTGTTGGGCAGGCCGCTGGGCATGGGGCCGGCGGGCACGAACATCGCCGGCAGGTGGCCGAAGCGTGCCGCGGCGATGAACAGCCCCGGGACGATCTTGTCGCACACGCCCAGATACAGGGCGGCGTCGAACATGTTGTGGGACAAGCCGACGGCGGAGGCCATGGCAATGACGTCGCGGGAGAACAGCGACAGTTCCATGCCCGGCTGGCCCTGGGTCACGCCGTCGCACATGGCCGGCACGCCGCCGGCGAACTGGGCGGTGGAGCCCATGGCGCGGGCGGCTGACTTGATCGTCTCGGGGAAGGTCTCCAGCGGCTGGTGGGCGGAGAGCATGTCGTTGTAGGCGGAGATGATGCCCAGGTTGGCGCTGTTCAGCATCTTCAGCGAATTCTTGTCCTCGGCACCGCAGGCGGCGAAGCCGTGGGCCAGGTTGCCGCAGGAGAGCTCGGCACGATGCACGCCGCGGCGATGCTGGTCCTCCATGCGCCGCTCGTAGAGGGCACGGCGTTCACTCGAGCGCTCACGGATACGCTCGGTTACCTGCTGGACGGTGGCGTTGAGGGGCGTGGGGGCTTGGGCCATGGGGCACCTCGGCAGCGTTATCAATAAATTTTGGTAAATTTAACAAAAATTTTGCCAATCACTCGGCCATGATAGGGCCTTTGAGATGATTTTTGTAATTATTTTACCCAAAAGGATGAGGCGATGGTGCCTTTCCCTCGATGGTCGGAAAATGGCGTCCCGGGTCGCCGCATCGTCGCGATGTTCGCGAGGGTGGCGGGTGGCGAGACCTGGGTGGGGCTACGCACAATGTAGGCGTTGCGCTGGTTGCTTGTCAGCCGGCTCGTCCACCGCTATGGAGACACCATGACTCGATTACGCCTTGGAACGCCGTCACCCATCGGGGCGATACCACCGGCGTCCTGGAATGCCCTGGTCGGTGATGACTACCCGTTCCTGCGCCACGAGTTTCTGTCCGCCCTGGAGGATAGCGGGGCCGTGAGCGCCGATACCGGCTGGGTTCCGCGTCACCTGACCCTGTGGCAGGGAGACGAGCTGGTCGGTGTCCTGCCGCATTATCTCAAGTATCACTCCTTCGGCGAATATGTCTTCGATTGGGCCTGGGCCGATGCCTGGGAGCGTGCCGGGGGACGTTACTATCCCAAGGCGCTCAGCGCCATTCCCTTCACCCCGGCGCCGGGGCCTCGACTGCTGCTGGCCGAGGACATCGACCCGCTGCAGGCGCGTCGCTTGCTGGCCGAGGCCTGGGAGTCGGAGGATGTCTCGAGCTGGCATTTGCTGTTCGCCGAGCAGGCCGAGGTCGATGCCTGGCGACAGGCGTGTCCCGAGTTGATTCCCCGCCATGGTGTCCAGTTTCAGTGGCAAGATCGCGGGTTCGGCGACTTCGAGGGCTTCCTGGCGAGCCTGACCTCCAAGCGCCGCAAGGCCATTCGGCGGGAACGCCGACGCATCGCCGAACAAGGGCTGAGTCTGCACCGTCTCCAGGGCGACGAGATCGGTGACGAGGATCTTGCGCACTTCTTTCGCTGCTATCAGCTCACCTACCTGGAACGTGGGCAGCGTGGCTATCTCGATGAGAGTTTCTTCGAGCGGCTGCGCCGCGACCTGCCCGAATCCTTGTTGCTGGTCCAGGCCCGCCTGGCGGGGCGCCCGGTGGCGGCGGCGTTGTGTCTGCAGGGGACCCGGACCCTCTACGGTCGCTACTGGGGCAGCGAAGTGATGGCCGATGGATTGCATTTCGAGGCGTGTTATTACCAGGGCATCGAGCATTGTCTGGCAACGGGCCTGACCCTGTTTGATCCCGGTACCCAGGGCGAACACAAGCTGACCAGAGGGTTCGCGCCGCGCCGACTGACATCGCTCCACCATATCGCGGATCCTCGCCTGCGCGATGGCGTGGCGCGCTTCTGCGACGAGGAAAGCGCTCACGTGTCGGCTTACCATGACGCGGCCGCGCGGGCACTGCCGTTTAAAATTTAAACAATGATGGGTGCTGTACAAGGGCTAGTATGAAAATGAGTTTGCTCTGCATGGGTGGCGAGTGCGCTCCAAGTGGTCTAGAAAACCAGTGACATGCCACTTGGCCGCGACAGTATGTGGTGAATCGCTGTGCGTCGTGATGGGCGAGACGATGAGCCACAAGGCGGGCAAACGATAAATAACAATAAGTCAGGACCTGTACAGCGGGTTTCTCGCGTCGCTGTGTGACGAATTTCACACAATGGCCTTGGCGCAGTGCATTCCTGACGCTCTACGAGGCATATCCGACAGCGAGTGGGCGTGCCTCATGATTCACCCGGCTCGCGGGGAGGGGTGATCGATGGAGTCTCCAGCAAGTGTGAGGCTGTTCTGCAGGGATAGTGACCGGGACGCGTCACTTGGCGATACGTTGCGACAACGCGGTTGGCAGGTACATAACGACACTATTTTCGAGTCATCCGGCGTCTGTTGCTGCCATGAACATGTCACGGAGAACGAGGTGGGGCTCATGATGCTCGATGCCCTGTCGTCCGATGAGCTGCGGCGACTCGAGGCCTCGATGATCAAGAGCCGTTGCCCATGGATCGGCCTGGTGGACGAGTCGGGACTGGCCGATGGCGATACGCGTCGGCTGATCATCAATCTTTGCCTGGGCTATGCGATGCAGCCCGTGGATGCCGACCGGATCGAGGGGTTGTTATGGACAGCGGCCGACCTGATGCGCCTGCAACGACGGGAGAGCGAGTCTCAGAAGCAGGCTGCGACCGAGGCGGGTGCGGATTCGGGCGAGTATGAGATGGTCGGCACCACGCCGGCCATGTGGCAGTTGTTCAAGACGATTCGCAAGATTGCAGCAGTGGATGCTTCCGTCTGCATTCATGGCGAGTCGGGTACCGGCAAGGAACTGACCGCCCAGGCGATTCACGAACGTTCTCCCAGGGCAAACGGGCCCTTCCATGCGATCAACTGCGGCGCCTTGCCCGATAATCTGATTCAATCCGAGCTGTTCGGCCACGAGAAGGGAGCCTTCACAGGAGCCGGGCAGCGCAAGATCGGGCGTATCGAGGCCGCGAGTGGAGGCACGCTGTTTCTCGACGAGATCGGGGATCTGCCTCTGGAGCTCCAGGTCAACCTGCTGCGCTTTCTCGAGACGCGACGCTTGCAACGCGTCGGTGGACTGAACGAGATCAGCGTGGATGTGCGGGTTCTTGCCGCCACCCATGTCGATCTCGCCAAGGCCGTCGACGAAGGGCGCTTTCGTGAAGATCTCTACCACCGACTCAATGTCCTGCAGATCACGGTGCCTGCATTGCGGGAGCATCCCGAAGATATCGAGATTCTGGCCCACTTCTTCTTCAAGCGCTTTGCCGGCGACAAGCCGGCATGCCTGAAGGGCTTCTCCCGAGAATCGCTCGCTGTGATGCAGCAATATGCCTGGCCGGGCAATGTCCGTGAACTGATCAACCGGGTGAGGCGCGCGATGGTGATGTGCGAAGGTCGGCTGATTCAGCCCGAGGACCTGGGCATCGAGCGTCGCCGTATCCATCGTCATGTGCTGACGCTGGAGCAAGCGCGGGAGCGTGCCGAGCGCGATTCCCTGCTGGCAGCCCTGGCGCGCAACAAGTATCGAATTCATCCTGCCGCTGCCGAACTCGGTGTGTCGCGCGTCACGATGTATCGATTGCTCAACAAGCATGGCATTCCCCGCTCACCGGGGGAGTCGGCAAGTGGGCTTGGGAGATCAACCTCCTCGGCACACCTGTAGTTTGTATCGAGCATTCGCCGCTCAAATCCTCCATTCCCCATCATGTCTGACGCCCGCCATTTTCTCGGCGGGCGTCGTGCGTTGTGTCCTTTTCCCCTGTCTCGTACCCGCCGTTGTTTCAATCCCCTAACACTTATCGTAATGCGTTGATTCAACAAGGCATTGATAAGACTCCCCCGGTTCGGGGCGACGCCTCGAGCCTGGAATGTTTCATGGGGTTAACACTTTCTCTCCGCACGTTTTGTCTAACCGTCTGTAAATAAAGGGAAATCATGTTTGGCACACTCCTTGCTCCATACAAGGAGACACGATGCTGGACCCTGGCAGATGCGAGGACACCACCATGACTCATCGAGTTCGCAAGACGTGCTGGCTATGGCGGTATGCCGTCCTCGCGGGACTGGGCATGGCATCGAGCGTCGCGGCCGAACAGCGTGGTCCGGAAATACCCGAGGTGTTCGAGCAGTCGGCGTCCGTGCACCAGGTGGCGCTGACGAACGAAGCTCTCGACGGGATCCAGGGGCGCTATACGCCGGAATGGCAGGTGCGGCGCGCGGGGCAGGTCATCCTCTGGGATGAACGTCCCGGACACGATGCGGGGGGCGTCGATCGTGGCGGGCAAGCACAACTGATGGAAGGCGCTGGCAACCTGCAGCGTAACCACACCATGAGTCAACGAGACAATAAATAACAGGTGAACGACATGACAACGCAGGGGATGACAAGCAGCACCGTCCGTGTCGTGAGGGGGCGAATCGTGCTGGGGGCAGTCGGCATGGTCGCAGCAATGCTGGTGGGCCCGGGAGTCGAGGAGGCCCTGGGGCAGCAGAATCTTCGCCCCGGGGTCAGGCCTGGCGAGGTGATCATCCTGCGCGAGGTCGAGCCGGCGGCCTTTGGCCAGTCGGACCGTGTCGGCGGGCCGATCAGGGCCCGGGCGGATCTGCGTCGCAATACCGAGCTCAATGAAACGGTAACGCAGGAGACGCAGCGCCAGCTTTCCGGTGTCAGGGCCGTGGCCTTGACCGATGCGCGGGCGGCGGGGATCAGCAGTGGCAAGAGCCTGGGAATGCCCCAGTTGCATCGGGGGCTTGGGACCGATGCGTCGGGGTACTCGAGCGCCGCCAGGTCCGGGCAGGCTGCGGGTAGCCTTGGCGGCGGCTCGGTAGGTGGTGGCGTGGTCGGTATCACTTCGGGGCTGGCCGATACCGTCAAAGGCGCATTGTCGCCTCTCACGGGGGAGCGCTGATCATGCTGCGACTCATCGCGACACCTCAACCGATGGCCGGGCGTCTCGAAGCGCGAGCTCTCGTGCGGCACACGCTCTTCGCCACTTGCCTGGGGCTGATGATGGCCGGTTTCGATACGGCCGATGCCCAGGACATCGGGCTACGCAACAGCACGGTTCTCCAGGGCGGTGCCCTGAGCCATGTCAGTGGCGTGGCGAATACCAACATGGCGGCCGGGGAAGGTAACCGGCAAGCCAACAGCGGCGCTCTATCCATCGGGAGAGCGTCCAGCACGTCCGGTCAACTGGTTCAGCAGGCGCGTATCGACGAGAGCCTGATCAGCCTGCAGAACGACGTGCAGATACAGGACAAGGCCTTCCGTCAGGCGAGCGGCTGGATGTCGATCAATCAGGCGGCGGGTCAAGGAAATGTGCAGAGCAATGCATTCGGCATGGCTCTGGGCATCAACGTCAGCAGCCTGGATGACAGGAACCTGCAACAGGTGCTGGCGAGTCAGCAGGGGCTGAACGGTGGCGGTGATGATTCCGCCGAGGACGCCAGTCGCAGGGTCGAGATAGACAACACGACCTTCGGCGGTGCTCGCGGGGTGATTCAGGTCAACCAGTCAGCCGGTAAGGGAAACGCTACGCGCAACAGCTTCCGCATGAACATGGCGCTGGGGCAGTAGCGTAAATCAAGAAGCAAAAAATGCATTACAACGGCTCATTCAGGAGAAGGACCATGAAAACATTCCAAAAAGCTCCGCTCGCTCTGGCTGTCGCCGCACTGATGGCTGCTCCCGCGGCATTTGCCTGGAACTCGGGCAATGACTTCGATACCGATAGCGAGATCGATTCCAAGTTCGATAACAACATCGATGTCGAACTCAACCATGACAGCGATACCTACAAGGACTTCAAGGTCGATGTCAGGGTGCGGACCAGTGATCCCAACTATGCCGGTGCCACCGTGGACAGCAAGCAGCTGATCAATGGCAACGGTGTCGATAATACCGTCTCCACCAACAACGCCGACCTGGATGGCAATGCCTTGCGCAATGCCGCCGGTAATATCGGCGTCAACGTGGCGGCGGGCGACAACAACCAGCAAGCCAATGATGCGGCACTTGCCGCTTCGGATGCGGCTCGTGTGTTCGGTCAGGCTGCTGCCTTCTCGGCTCAGTCCAGCTCGAACAACGTGACCATCAACAGTGGCAGCCCGAACAACGCTCGCATGGGTGGCAACGCTCTGCTTGGCGCCAGCGGCAACATTGGGGTGAACGTTGCCGCCGGTGTCGGCAATGGCCAGCAGAACAGCCTGGCGGCTGCGGTCAATACCTCCAGCGGCTCGGCTGATGCCACGACCGGTGGAGTACAGACCACTTATGGCAACCACACCGCCAATAGTGGCCATACCGAGACCTTCACCAACACCACTGACGTTACGGTGTCCGGTGTGATGGTGGGCGGCTATGCCGGTGTCGGTCGCGGTCGTGAGTCCGGTACTTACAATGGCACGTATACCGGCCAGTCCGACCAGATTGGTGATGTCTATCTGGATACCTGGAGTGGTGCAACGCATACCGGAGGGACTTCTACCGGCCACATCGACGTTGACTCCGATGCACAATTTGCCCAGGACCTCAATGGTGATGGCGGGGCCTTTGCCTTCAACGAGGACGGCACCACAGAAGGGCAATATCGTGGCCGGCTGGGCTTCCGCGAAGCGGGCCTGATGGCCATGGGCGGCACGCTCTCCGGTAGCGTCACGGCGACCAATACCGTGTACGTGGCCAACGAGAACAACGCCGAGCTGGGCGGCAACGCCCTGCGTGGTGCGGTCGGCAACATCGGCGTCAACGTCGCCGCCGGTACCAACAACCTGCAGCGCAACTCCCTGTCCATTGCATCGTCCGCCGCAGGTGGCGGGGCTGGTGGCGGCAGCGAATAATTCGCTCGTCGCTGCATGACCTCCAGCGAGATGTGATGACAGGTCAACACTCCCGACCCGCGATGCGGGTCGGGAGACTCTATTCTTCGTCGGGCGACGCTGCCAGCGTGTCTCCGGCGATGGGGTACCGGGAGCGCACCATGAATTTCAAGCGCATGAGTTTCAAGCGTTTGCGGCTATTCACGGCGATGGTGACGGGCATCTGTATCAGCGTGGCATCTGCCGATATGGCGTTGGCAGCCAGCATGAGCCTGGGCAATGTCCTGTCCGACACCATGGTACGCAAGGACGTCCAATCCATACGCGAGAGGCGTTACGAGGACCTGGTCGAACAGCATACCGATTTTTCCTGTGGGGCCGCGGCCCTGGCCACGGTACTCAAGTATGCCTATGGCCGTGCGGAAATCACCGAGAATGATGTCCTGGCGGGCATGCTCGAAGTATCCGATCCCGAAGTCGTGCGTCAGCGCGGCTTTTCTTTGCTTGACCTGAAGCGCTATGTGGAAACGAACGGATACCGAGGACGTGGCTATGAGGTCGATCCCGATACGCTGGATGAAATATCGATTCCGGTGATCGTGCTGCTCGATCTGGAAGGCTACAAGCATTTCGTGGTGATGAAGAAGGCTCGGGGGGATCGCGTCTACGTCGGTGATCCGGCGCTGGGCAATCGCGTGATGTCGCGCGACGACTTCATGACTGCGTGGAACAACATCATCTTTGCCGTGGTGGGGGAAGGTTATGACCGTTATACGGTCCTGCTCGATCCGCGTCAGCCATTGACCGCGCATCGTCTGCAGGACGTCTTCTCTCCAGCACCGCGAGACCAACTGATCGATTTCGGTTTTCGGCACGCCGAGCTGTTCTGAGCTGCGGGCTCGTCGGTTTGGTATGTCACTCAAGGGGATACGGTCATGATCGGCAAATATAAAAGGGGCACGAATACCTGGCGTATTTTAGCTTTCTCCACGCCGCTGCTGTTGGCGATGTCGCAAGCGGGCATACCTTCGGCCCAGGCGGCTACCTCGAGCTTCGAGCCGTTCTCCGAGGCCCGGCAGCTCAGTGATGATGAACTGAGCATCATGCGAGGGCGCTTCGTGGATCGAGGGCGGCTCATGTACTTCGGGGTGCAGATGTCGAGTGAATGGCGAACGGCCGCCGGTGAGCATATCCGGGCCAGGGCGGGGGTGATGGGCGATCTCAGTGGCGGCACGCCACGTGTCTCGTTCGAGCCCGTCATTTCGGTGGTCGACGGGCCCGGCCTGGCGGCTTCGGTGGGCAATGGCGCCGTCGTGGTCGATGGCGGGACGCCCAATGCCAGAGGGGTCGTGCAGTCGATCCAGGCCGGGGGGGATTTCAACACGGCGGCCAACGAGTTGCAGGTCGATATCCTGGATGCCGCCGGCACTTCCGTGCCGACGGGGTCGGCAGGCGTTTCTCGCGTCGAGCGGCACTTGACCTCGGGGACACGCGTCGCGGTCAGTGCGTCGGGCAACGACTTCAGTGTCGACATGAAGGTGCCTGGAATCGGCCATGTATCACAGGCAATCCTGCCGGGGCAGGGGCTGCATCAGCGTATCCAGCTGTCCAGCAGCCTGCAGCGGGTGCATAACCTGACTCGCCTGCAACTCTACATGAACAATCGGCCGACGATAGAGCGATCGATGGGGATCAGAAGTGCCATGAGGATGGCTTCGCAATTGCGTCGTTGAAGACACCGTAAAAGAGGTGGGCGAACTAATTTTCCAGGGACTACTAGGCTGATTCAGGAAGGCATGCCCCGACATCCGGCGGGGTGCTCGAATGGTATGCCTGGGATCATATTCCGAGGGGAAGGAGGGTGATCGTGAATAATAATATGTCAGCCCAGGAAGCAAGGGTGAAATGGAGCCTGGTCGCCATCGGCATTGCGGGGCTCTCGGCCACACCGGCCGTGGCACAAGAAGGTGACGGTGGGGTCGTTCGCGAGGCGCGACCCAGCAAGAGCGTTGAAGACGTGCTGCGCGAGGAGCATACCCTGTTCGATAATCGGTTCTCCATCGAGCCGAGCATCAATTACTCCTATTCCGATCGTTCCAAACTGGCGCTGAGGGGCTTTCTCGCCCTGGATGCGATCTTTTTGGGAGAATTGAACCTGGACGGGGTGGAAACGCATATCACCACCTTCGATCTCAACATGCGCTATGGCTTCTCCAACCGCCTGGAGTTGGGGGTGACGATACCTTTCGTGTATCGCAGCACGACCTATCAGTCCATCGGCGATGATCTTTCCACGGAGCGGGAAAGCGAAGTGAATGTCGATGAAGCGGCATTGGGCGATATTTCGGCGACATTATCCTATCGATTGCTGCCGGAAACCCCGACACGTCCCGATGTCGTGATCAGTGCGGGGGTTCGTGCGCCGACCGGCAAGGATCCTTACGGCATCGGTCTGCGCGAGGACGACAACACGAATCTGATAGTGCCGACCGAGCTGCCTACCGGTAATGGCGTCTGGGCGGCGACAACCAGTGTATCGCTACTCAAGACGCTGGATCCGGCCATCGTCTTCGGTAGTCTGGGATATACCTACAATTTCGAGGAATCCTTCGACGATATTTCGGCATCCTCGGGCGATCAACCCGGCGATGTTGACCTGGGCGACAGTATCCAGGTCGGTTTCGGTACGGCCTTCGCGCTCAATGAGCGACTCAGCCTGGCGCTTTCCTACTCCCACGAGCATATTCGCAAATCTGAGATCACTTCCAATGGCAGTACCAGCAAGGTCATCGACAGTGATGCCAATGTCGGTGTCTTCAATATCGGCGGTACCTATGCTTTGAACGACTCGACTTCCATCGTGACCAACCTGGGCATCGGTCTGACCGATGACGCGTCCGACATCAGCCTGACCTTCCGTATGCCCTTCCAGCTATGACATTCGGGTATGACGCTCGGGCTGTGGCAACCGAGACGTGACGGTGTGAAGCACGATGTCACCACGGCGATCAGGACATATCCTGGTCGCCGTCTTGCGTCTGGTGGGGCAGAGAGCGCCGTTTCGTGGATGAGGCCGGCGGGGGAAGATGGCATAATGCCGCCATTGCAAACTGCTGACGGAATTCTTGCATGCTCAAATGGTTGGCCGTCGTGCTCGTGGCACTGCTGGCGCTGTTGCAGTATCGCCTGTGGCTGGGCGAGGGCAGTGTGCGCGAGCTCGCCGACGTGGGGCAACGCGTGGAGAACCTGGAAGCCGAGAATGCTCCATTGCGGGCGCGCAACGAGCGCCTGGCCGCCGAGGTCGTGGATCTCAAGACTGGCCTGGATGCCATCGAGGAACGCGCGCGTAATGAAGTGGGCATGGTGCGCAGCGACGAGCAGTTCTTCTGGGTGCCCGATGCGGGAGATGGGGAGGCGGCTCGGTGATGCCGACACCGTGGTTGGTGGTCCCCGCCGCGGGATGCGGTCGTCGCATGGGCGCCGATCGGCCCAAACAGTATCTGACGCTGGGAGGGCAAACCGTCCTGGCGCATACCCTGTCACGCCTGCATGCCGCCTTTCCTGAAGCGCGCCTGTGCCTGTGCCTGGATGCCGAGGACGACCATTTCGACCCCGCCTGGGTGCCATTCAGCGATTGGCGCCGGGTCGACGGCGGCGCGGAACGTGTCGACTCGGTGGTCAATGCCCTGGAGGCCATCGTTGCCGAGGGCGCCGATGACCAGGCGCTGGTGCTGGTGCATGACGTGGCACGCCCCTGCGTGGATGCCTCCGACCTGGCGCGGCTGTTCGCCGTGGTACGCGACGATCCCGTCGGTGGCCTGCTGGCCGCACCGGTGGCCGACACCATGAAGCGCGACGACGCTGCCGGCCGGGTAGCGCACACCGAGGAGCGTGCCGGCCTGTGGCATGCCCTGACGCCCCAGGGGTTTCGCCTGGGGGTGCTGCGCCGAGCCCTGGCACGCGCGCATGCCGAAGGCGTGGCGGTGACCGACGAGGCCTCGGCGGTGGAAGCCCTGGGGCTGTCGCCGCGACTGGTCCCCGGGCGTCGCGACAATCTCAAGATCACCCATCCCGAAGACCTGGCCCTGGCCGGGCAGATCCTGGCCGCCCAGGCGTCGGGGACGGTTCCAACCGGCCATGAGGAGTGCCGCTGACATCATGATGCGAATCGGCCACGGTTTCGATGTGCACCGCTTCGGCGAAGGTGACCACCTGAAGATCGGCGGTGTCGCCATTCCCCACTCGCATGGCTTCGTTGCCCACTCGGATGGCGACGTCCTGTTGCACGCGGTCTGCGATGCCCTGCTCGGCGCCTGCGCCCTGGGCGATATCGGCCGCCATTTCCCGGATGACGACCCGACCTGGGCCGGTGCCGACAGCCGAGCGCTGCTGCGCCATGTGATGGCGCTGGTCGCCGAGCGGGGCTGGCAGGTCGGCAACCTGGATGCCACGGTGATCGCCCAGGCGCCACGCATGGCGCCGCATATCGACGCCATGGTCACCCATGTCGCCGAGGACCTGGGAATCGAGCGCGATGCGGTCAACGTCAAGGCGACCACCACCGAGCGGCTCGGCTTCACCGGCCGTGGAGAAGGCGTGGCCGCCGAGGCGGTGGTTCTGCTGACGGAGCGCGCGCATGACTGAGACGCGTCCCGCCTGGCCGCCACGCTGGCCGCGGGCCCTCGATGCCCGTTTCGGTCCGCCTTGTCCCGGAGCCTACCGGGCACGCCCCGAGGATTTCCAGGTGGAGGAAGTCCTCGGCTTCGCGCCGGAAGGGCAGGGGGAGCATCTCTGGCTATGGGTCGAGAAGCGCGACATGACCACCGCCATGGTGGCGCGGGAGCTGGCGCGGGCCTGCGAGGTCGCGCCTCGCGCGATCGGCTATGCGGGCCTGAAGGACCGCGTTGCCGTGACCCGGCAGTGGTTCTCGGTCCATCTGCCCGGTCGCGAGATGCCGGCCGACCTGCCGGCGCGCCTGGCGGGGCAGCCCCTGACGCTGCTGGAGACCCATCGGCATCCGCGTAAACTGAAACGCGGCGCGCATCGTGGCAATCGCTTTCGGTTGCGGCTGACCGGAGAGGTCACGACCTCGCCCGGGCTGGACGAGCGCTGGGCGTGGTTGTGCCGGCACGGTGTGCCCAACTATTTCGGCCCCCAGCGTTTCGGCCCCGATGGCCGCAACCTGCACCGGGCGGCATCGCTGCTGGCGCGCGGCTGGCGAAAGCGTGACGACCCCCAGGGGATGCTGCTCTCGGCGGCGCGCAGCTATCTGTTCAACGTTCAACTGGCGGCGCGCATCGAGCGGGATTCATGGGGCTCGCCGCTCGAGGGCGAGGCCGTGATCCTGGAGGGCTCGAGCAGCCAGTTCGTCATCGAACGGCTCGACGAAGAGTTGCGCGACAGGGCGGCGCGCCTGGATATCCACCCCAGCGGGGTGCTGTGGGGATGCGGCGAATCGGTGGCCCGGGAGGCGGCCCTGGCGTTCGAGCGCGATGCGCTTGCGGCGCACCAGCCGCTCTGCGAGGGCCTGGAACGCGCCGGGGCACGCATGGCACGGCGTCCCTTGCGTCTGCGTCTAGCCTCTCCAGGCCTCGAGCGTGATGCCGAAGGGGCGATATGGCTGTCATTCGAGTTGCCGCCCGGGGCCTATGCCACCTCGGTATTGCGCGAACTGATCGATCACCCGACCCTGAATTTCCAGCCGTCCCCGTCCGGGGACGACGAACGAGGAGCTTCGGATGCGCCGACTGCTGCTGTCCAATGATGATGGTGTCCATGCCCCTGGCCTGAGGGCGCTGCACGATGCACTGGTCTCGCACGCCCGCCTGCGCGTGGTGGCGCCCGACCGCGACAAGAGCGGTGCCAGCAATTCGCTGACCCTGACGCGGCCGCTGGCGCTGTCCGCCCTGGAGAACGGCTTCTACAGCGTCGACGGCACGCCGGCGGACTGTGTCTACCTGGGGGTCAACGGCGTCTGGGCGGAGCGTCCGGACCTGGTGATTTCCGGCATCAACCATGGCGGCAACCTCGGTGACGACGTGCTCTATTCCGGCACCGTCGCGGCGGCCATGGAAGGTCGCAACCTGGGCATGACGGCCATTGCCATGTCGCTGGTGGGGCGCCATCACTTCGATACGGCCGGTCGGGTGGCGGCGAGCCTGGTCGGTGCCGCCGATCAGCTCTCGTTGCCGCCCCGCAGCCTGCTGAACGTCAACGTGCCCGACCTGGCCTGGGAGGAGCTGCGTGGCTTCCGGGTGACCCGAATGGGTTACCGGGGGCCGGCGGCTCGTCCCCTGGAAGTGGAAGATCCGCGGGGCCACAAGCGTTACTGGATTGCTCCGGTGGGCGAGAACGCCGATGATGGCCCGGATACCGATTTCGCCGCCGTGGAGGCCGGCTTCGTGTCCATTACGCCGCTGCAGACTGACCTGACCCGGCATGCAGCGCGCGACGACGTGCAGGACTGGCTGAATGCACTCACCTGATTTTCGCCCCGCTCTGCTGCAGGGGATCGGCATGACCTCGCAGCGGACCCGGAACCGCATGGTGGAGCGCCTGGCCTACCAGGGCATCCGCGATCAGCGTGTGCTGGAGGTGATGACCCGGGCACCGCGTCATCTCTTCCTCGATGAGGCGCTGTCCCACCGCGCCTACGAGGATACGTCCCTGCCCATCGGCCACGGCCAGACCCTGTCGCGCCCCTGGATCGTGGCGCGCATGAGCGAGCTGGTCGTCCAGGCCGAGCCGAGTCGGGTGCTGGAAGTCGGCACCGGCTCCGGCTACCAGACACTGATATTGGCACGGCTGGTCGAGGAACTCTGGTCGGTGGAGCGAATCAATGCACTGCACCGCCGTGCCGGCGAACGGCTGCGCTTGCTCGCAGCGGACAATGTCCAGTTGCGACTGGCCGATGGAGGACACGGCTGGCCCGAGGCGGCCCCCTTCGATGTCATCCTGCTGACGGCCTGCGCCAGCGAGATGCCCATGCCGTTGCTGGCCCAACTGGCCGATGGCGGTGTCATGATCGCCCCGGTGGCGGACAAGGGCGGTCGACAGTGGCTCGTGCGGGTACGCCGCAACGGGAATCAGTTCGAGCGAGAGAGATTGGAGCCGGTACGTTTCGTACCGTTGCTGGAAGGAGTCATTCGTTGAAGCGTCATCTTGGTCTCTTGCTCAAGGGTGCCGGCATGGGAGCCGCCGATGCGGTGCCCGGAGTCTCGGGCGGTACCATCGCCTTCATTACCGGTATCTACGAAGAGTTGATCCACACCATCAAGTGTTTCGGCCCGGAGGCCATCGTCGTATGGCGCCGCCAGGGGCTGGCCGCTCTGGTCGAGTATCTCAACCTGCGTTTTCTGGTGCCTCTGCTGGTCGGCATCGCACTCAGCCTGGTCAGCGTCGCCCATCTGGTCGTGTGGTTGATGGAGGCGCAGCCACGCTTGCTCGACGGTTTCTTCTTCGGCCTGGTGGCGGCCTCGGCGCTGGTGGTCTGGCGTCATCCCGTGGCGTGGCGATGGTGGTACCTGGTGCCGCTGGTCCTCGGACTGCTGCTGGCGCAATGGCTGCCTGCCCTGATGCCCTGGGTATCGCAATTGGGCAGTATGAACCTGATGCTGGCGGCGGGAGGCGCCATCGCCATCAGCGCATTGTTGCTGCCGGGAGTTTCCGGCAGTTTTCTGCTGCTGACCATGGGGCTTTATGGCACCGTGATGGAAGGCGTGCGGAATTTCGACGTGGGCTTGCTCGCCGTGTTCGGCGGCGGCTGCCTGCTCGGGCTGTTCGTCTTCTCGCGTCTGCTGTCCTGGTTGCTTCGGCATTGCCATGGCGCCACGCTGCAGATGCTGGTTGGCTTTATTCTGGGATCATTGCCGACCCTCTGGCCCTGGCGTCAACTGGCGTCTTACCAGCTCGGGCCGGATGGGCAGATGATCCCGCTGGAGTATCATTATCTGACCCCGGGAAACTTCGGTGTGGTCACCGGTGATCCCGTCCAGTTACCGGCCGTGCTGGCATTGATGCTGGTCGGCGCCGGGCTGGTGCTGTGCGTTGATCGCTTCAACCGCGGCACCGATACCCCACGAGCCGGTGGGCGTGATAGCGTAGACAAGGACAAGGAGGATGGTTCCAATGCATAAGGGGCTGCTGATCTCGGGGCTTGCGCTGGCACTGGCCGGTTGTGCCACATCCCAGAGCGAGGCACCGCCGGTACAGGTCGAGGACCTGTCGGCCGGCCGGGCGGCGTCGACACCCGCCGAATATACCGTCAAGTCCGGTGACACCCTGTACGGGATCGCCTGGCGACACGACATGGATTATCGCGACCTGGCCGAGATGAACAACATCGGCCCGCCCTACAATATCCAGCCTGGTCAGCGGCTGGTGCTGGGCGGCAATGGTGGCTCGGCCGGTCGAGCGACTGCGTCGAGCGAAGCCGGGAGCGGTGCCGATGGGGGAACAGCCGTGGCCAGTGGCGTGGCGGCCGCCGGTGCCGTGACCAGCGGCACCCAGAGCGGGAGCACCAGTGGCGGCGAGGATGGTTCGCTGGACTGGCTGCTGCCCGAGGACGCCGCCTCCGACGGCTCGGCGAACGCGGATGGCTCGAATGCCGGTGCACCCGGGCCCGTCTACGAGGATGGCGAAAAGGTGGCATCCGCCGAGGATGACGCGGCCTCCGATGACAGCGCGACGGCCGACGACGAAGGCGAAAGCGGTGACAGCGAGTCCACCGGCTCCGAAACCGACGAGAGCGCCGATACCGAGTCCTCGTCGAGCGAGACCGCCGCGACCGAGGAGCGCACCGAGTCCGCCACGGCTTCCCAGGACACGCAAAGCAATGAGCCGCGTCGTTATACCCCGGTGGACGAGGTGCCCTGGCAGTGGCCGACCGATGGCGGTGTCGTGGGCAATTACGGTGAAGGCGACAGTATCACCGCCGGCATTGATATCGATGGTCAAAAGGGGCAACCTGTCAAGGCAGCCGGGCCAGGCATCGTGGTCTATGCGGGAAGCGGGGTGCGCGGTTACGGCAACCTGATTCTGCTCAAGCACAACGACGAGTACCTGAGTGCCTACGCCCACAACGACACCTTGCGTGTGAAGGAGAATGACGTTGTCCAGGCCGGCGAGGTGATCGCTACCATGGGCGACAGCGATGCCCAGGATGTCAGGCTGCATTTCGAGGTTCGCAAGGACGGCCAGCCTCAGGATCCCCTGGAGTATCTGCCTGCACGTTGAATGGCGTGTCCAGCGAGCCTCTCTCGGGAAATGCTGAATAAATAGCCGAGCATAGTGAAGCGCAAGACGCTCGGAGCACAGAAAGCGAGACATAACATGAGGTTAGGCGAGCTTTTGAGCACCGCGTAACGCAGCGACTTGCATGCGTAGGCGTTTATACAGTGTTTCCCTCGTATCGCCACCGGAGCGTCATACAATAATAATCTCGGGCATTGATCGTGATCAGCGTGATGAACGATGTCCAGCCGCAACCATGGGGTAGTAATCGATGAGCATGCTTGAACGGGACCTTCAGGATGTGAATCTGGAATCGGCCGCCGAGGCGGATGACGATGCCGTCGAGACGGTAGAGATAGAAGCCGGCGCGGCCGATGACAGTGACGAGGCTTTCGAGAAGGCGCTCAGCCGCGAGGATCGCCACCACCATCACAGCCTGGATGCCACGCAGATCTACCTCAACGAGATCGGCTTCTCGCCGCTGCTGACGCCCGAGGAGGAGGTCCACTACGGGCGTCTCGCTCGCCAGGGCGACCCGCAGGGGCGTTCGCGGATGATCGAGTCCAATCTGCGTCTGGTGGTCAAGATCGCGCGGCGCTATCTCAATCGTGGCCTGACCCTGCTCGACCTGATCGAGGAAGGCAATCTGGGGTTGATTCGCGCCGTCGAGAAATTCGATCCCGAGCGAGGCTTCCGCTTTTCCACTTACGCCACCTGGTGGATTCGCCAGACCATCGAGCGGGCCCTGATGAACCAGACCCGCACCATTCGTCTGCCCATCCATGTGGTCAAGGAACTCAACATCTACCTGAGGGCAGCGCGTGAGCTGACCCAGAAGCTCGACCACGAAGCCACCGCCGAGGAAATCGCCGATCATCTCGACAAGCCGGTGGCGAGCGTCAAGCGGATGATGGGACTCAACGAGCGGGTGTCCTCGGTGGATTACCCGGTGGGCAGCGAAAGCGACAAGCCCCTGATCGAGACGCTTACCGACGACAACGACCTGGGCCCCGAATCGACCCTGGTGGACGGCGATGTCAAGCAGCATGTCGACGACTGGCTGGCCGAGCTGACGGACAAGCAGCGCGAAGTGGTGGTACGACGCTTCGGGTTGCGTGGCCACGAGGCTTCGACGCTGGAACAGGTCGGCGAGGAAATCGGCCTGACCCGGGAGCGCGTGCGCCAGATCCAGGTCGAGGCGCTGAAGAAACTGCGCCGCATGCTCGACAAGCAAGGGCTCGATCTGGACGCCATCTTCGAGTGATCTCGCGCCAAGATAAAGCGGAAAAGCCAGGGCTATGTCCTGGCTTTTTTGTTTTTAAAAGAATGATGGTCTGGCATTTTTTGTAATATTGGTGTTATGTCCTGTATGGCGTAGAGAATTTGGATCCTTGTTCGGCAGCAGGCGTGGCATGCTGATGCACGATCGCCGATTAGGGAAGCATCGAACAAATATCCCGCCCCACTGGAGTAACTCATGGCTCGACCCCTGCGTGCCGACATCGACCTCGATGCCTTGTGCCACAACTACCGTCTCGCCCGGGACCTGGCGCCGACCAGCCGGTCGCTGGCGGTCCTTAAGGCCGATGCCTACGGCCACGGCCTGGTGCCCTGCGCCCGAGCGCTGGAAGGGCTGGCGCCGGCCTTTGCCGTGGCCTGCCTCGAAGAGGCGGAAGCCCTGCGCGAAGGTGGCATCACGGCACCGATCGTCCTGCTGGAGGGGATCTTCTCGGCCGATGAGCTGGCGCGGGTGGAAGCGCTGAAGTTGGGGACGGTGGTGCACAGCGACTGGCAGGTCGAGGCGCTGCTCTCCCATCGACCGGCGGAGCCGATTCCCACCTGGGTCAAGGTCGATTCCGGCATGCATCGCCTGGGATTTGCTCCCGAACGGGCGGCGTCGGTCTGGGCGCGCCTGAGCGCGGCCCCGGCGCAGGCGTGCGATCTGCATCTGATGAGCCACTTCGCTACCGCCGATCATGCCGACACGGCCTACTTCGAGCACCAGATGCGCACCCTGAACGCACTTGCCGAGACACTGAATGCGCCTACCTGCCTGGCCAATTCGCCGGCGACCCTGGCCCGGCCGGAGAGTCATGGAGCCTGGAATCGTCCTGGCGTCATGCTCTATGGCAGCGATCCCCTCGAGGCCTCCAACTCGGCGAGTCGCGAGCTGGAGCCGGTGATGACCCTGCGTTCACAGCTCATTGCCGTGCGTGACCTCGATGAAGGCGAGCCGGTCGGCTATGGCGGGCGCTGGCGGGCACCGCGCCCGTCGCGCATCGGTGTGGTGGCCTGCGGCTATGGCGATGGTTACGACCGTCATGCCATCGACGGCACACCGGCTCTGGTCGCCGGGCGTCGTACGACCCTCGTCGGCAAGGTCTCCATGGACATGCTCACGGTGGATCTCACCGATATTCCCGAGGCCGATATCGGCAGCGAGGTGGTGCTATGGGGCCGTGCCGCCAATGGCGAGGTGCTCTCGGTGGACGAGGTGGCCCGCCATTGCGATACCATCAGCTATACGCTGCTGACCGGGGTGCTGCCGAGGGTGCCCAGGCGGTATCATAGCGGCTGAATCCGAGTGTGAGAGCCCCATGTCCGAGCAAGCTTCCTCGAGTCGCTTTCTTCATCCCCGTTACTGGCCGACCTGGCTGGCGATCGGTGCCATGCATGTCGGCGCCTGGCTGCCCTGGCGACTCAAGCTCTGGGTCGGCAAGCTCATCGGGCTTGCCGCCTGGCGCTTTGCCAAGCGGCGACGCCGCATTGCCGAGACCAATATCCAGCTGTGCTTTCCGGAGTTCGATGAGGCGCGGCAGCAGCGGCTGGTCAAGGATGCCTTCATCGCCAACGGCATCGGCATTCTGGAGACGGCCACCGGTTGGTGCCGCGACCCCGAGCACCTGCGTCATCGCGTCGTCTTCGAAGGCCAGGAACACATGGCCCGGGTGCAGGCCGAGGGCAAGGGCGCGCTGATCATCGGCATTCACTTCTCGACGCTGGATCTCGGCGGCGCCCTGCATTCGCTGTTCTTTCCCGCCGACGTGGTCTATCGGCCCCACGACAACGCCCTGTTCGAGCGTTTCATGACCCGGGCGCGCAACCGCATCTTCGGCACCGCCATCGACCGACATGACCTGCGGGGCGTGGTACGCCGCATCAAGACGGGACATCATGTCTGGTATTCGCCGGATCAGGACTTCGGTCGCGAGGCCAGTGTGTTCGCTCCCTTCTTCGGCGTGGAAGCGGCGACCATCAAGCTCACCGCCAAGATCGCCCGCATGACCGGAGCGCCGGTCATGCCCTTGATCTTTCATCGCAATCCCGACGATTACACTTATCGCCTGGAATACCTGCCGGCCCTGGAAGATTTCCCCTCCGGCGACGATGTGGCAGACGCCGCCCGCATCAATGCCGTCATCGAAGCCGCCATCCGCCGCCATCCCGAGCAGTACCTGTGGCTGCACCGGCGCTTCAAGACCCGCCCCGAAGGCGAGCCCAAGCTATACGATGTGTGAGCCAGGAGCGCACTCCATAGCAGGCAGATAGCGCTATGCCGTGGATCGATGGGGCGGTGGTTACCGTTCGGCATGCAGGCCGGTGATGACGGCATCGATCTGAATCGACTGTGACACGCTGTGGATGAAGTAGACGAACAGCGACAGACAATGCAGGACCATGACGCAGGCGGTATACACCGCAAGGGAACGCCATATGCGGTCACCGTCGGGTGAGTACGGTTGTTACGGCACAGCGATGAATGACAGCGGGCCGGATGAATGGGCGACTGTCATGGCGAGCCACCTGGGTCGGTAACCATGAAAAACCCCCAAAGGCACGAGGCCTTGGGGGTCAACTCACAGCTTGAAGCTTATCGCGTAAGGCTGCCGACCGGCGAAGCCGGTCAAGCGTCGATGCGCTTGTACTTCATCCTGTGCGGGGTATCGTCGCCCACGCGCTTCTTGTGGTCCGCCTCGTACTCCGTGTAGTTGCCTTCGAAGAACTCCACGTGGGAATCCCCTTCGAAAGCGAGGATGTGCGTGGCGATACGGTCGAGGAACCAGCGATCGTGGGAGATCACCATGGCGCAGCCGGGGAAGGCCAGCAGGGCTTCCTCGAGGGCGCGCAGGGTCTCGATGTCCAGGTCGTTGGACGGCTCGTCGAGCAGCAGCACGTTGGCGCCCTGCTTGAGGGTCTGGGCGAGCTGCAGGCGACCGCGCTCACCGCCGGAGAGATCCGAGAGGCGCTTCTGCTGGTCGTTGCCCTTGAAGTTGAAACGTCCCACATAGGCCCGGGACGAGACTTCATAGCCATTGATGTTGAGGATGTCCTGGCCGTCGGAGACCGCTTCCCACACCGTCTGCTTGTTGTCCAGATCGTCGCGCAACTGCTCGACATAGGCGATGTCCACGGTCTCGCCCTTGATCACTTCGCCGGTGTCGGGCGTTTCCTTGCCCTCGATCAGCTTGAACAGGGTCGACTTGCCCGCGCCGTTGCCGCCGACCAGGCCGACGATGGCACCGGGGGGAATGGTAAAGCTCAGGTCTTCGTAGAGCAGCTTGTCGTCGAAGCGTTTGGAGACGCCGTGGAACTCGATGACCTTGTCGCCGAGCCTTGGGCCGGGCGGAATGTAGATCTCGTTGGTCTCGTTGCGCTGCTGGAATTCGCCGGACTGCAGCTCATCGAAGCGGTTGAGGCGCGCCTTGCTCTTGGCCTGACGGCCCTTGGCATTGGAGCGAACCCACTCGAGCTCCTGCTTGATGGCCTTCTGGCGCGAGGCTTCCTGCTTGGCTTCCTGGGCGAGGCGCTTTTCCTTGGCCTCGAGCCATTGGGAGTAGTTGCCCTCGAAGGGAATGCCTTCGCCGCGGTCCAGCTCGAGGATCCAGCCGGCCACGTTGTCGAGGAAGTAGCGGTCGTGGGTGATGGCCACCACGGTGCCGGTGTAGTCGTGCAGGAAGCGCTCCAGCCAGGCCACCGATTCGGCATCGAGGTGGTTGGTCGGTTCGTCCAGCAGCAGCATGTCGGGGCTGGAGAGCAGCAGGCGGCACAGCGCCACGCGGCGCCGTTCGCCACCGGACAGGTTGCCGACCTTGGCCTCCCAGGGCGGCAGGCGAAGGGCCTCGGCGGCCACTTCCAGCTTGCGCTCCAGGTTATGGGCATCGGCGGCCTCGATGATGTTCTCCAGGCGCGCCTGTTCGGTGGCCAGGGCATCGAAGTCGGCATCCGGCTCGGCATAGGCCGCGTAGACGGCGTCGAGCTTCTCCTGGGCTTCCTTGATCTCGCCCAGGGCTTCTTCCACGGTCTCGCGGACGTTCTTGTCGTCGTCGAGCTCGGGTTCCTGGGGCAGATAGCCGATCTTCATGTTCGGCATCGGGCGGGCTTCGCCCTCGAATTCGGTGTCGACACCGGCCATGATGCGCAGCAGGGTCGACTTGCCCGCGCCATTGAGGCCGAGCACGCCGATCTTGGCGCCCGGGAAGAAGGACAGGGAAATGTCCTTGAGAATCTGTTTCTTGGGGGGCACGACCTTGCCCACCCGATTCATGGTGTAGACGTATTGCGCCATGGAATCTCACTAGGGTTGGAGGTTCGGGGTTGGAGCACTCACTGGTCCCCGATGATAGTGGTCGGGCGATGGAAAGGCTAGACCGCGTCGTCTGTGGGGCGTCCGTATATCCCGTACCGCTCCTTCCATGGAGGGGCGGTCGTCATTCCTCTTCGTCCAGGTCCCAGTCGTCCCCGATGGCGCGGCGCAGGCGTCGCTCCTCCAGCAGGTCTTCCAGGCGGCGTCGGGCACGCAATCGCTCGGCGCGGCTGGTCGGTCGCTCTGGGGTGGCTTCGGCATCGTTGTCGACGTCCTGTTCGGAATCGTCGTAGTACTCGTCGTGAAGGGAATCGGGGCGCATGCGAACTCCTCCCATGGCCAATCGCTGGCTTTGCCACCCGCTGTGCCGGGCCTCAAGCCGGCGATCAACGTGGGCATCTGCCGGCTATATAAGACGAGATCTCGCACAGTGCAAGCCCTGTTGTAGAACGGCACGCGACGAGGTGGCCGAAAAGAGCTTGATTGTCGCTGTGCCGGTGTCTCCGCTTGGCGGTAACATGGAGTGAAATCCATACGGCAGTCGAGGTTGTATGTCCCGTATACGCATTCACTACTGCACCCAGTGCCAGTGGTTGCTGCGCAGTGCCTGGTACGCGCAGGAGCTGCTTTCCACCTTCGGCGAGGCGCTCGAGGAAGTGGCGCTGGCGCCTTCCCACGGCGGCCATTTCGAGATCTTCTTCGATGACGAGAGCCTCTGGGAGCGCAAGCGCGACGGCGGCTTTCCCGACAGCAAGGTTCTGAAGCGGATGGTGCGCGACCGGCTGGATCCGGAACGCGACCTGGGGCATGTCGATCGATAGTGGCTACGGGCTACGGGCTACGGGCTACGGGCTACGGGCTACGGGCTACGGGCTACGGGCCACGAGTTACGCGCGAAGCGCCATGAGAGGGACCTTGTGGGCTTGAGCGTTGATATCTGAACAGGGAGAGACTCATGACAGCGGATCGTCGCGCCATTCTCTATGGCATCGGAGCCGTCGGCTTGTGGTCGACAGTGGCCACGGCCTTCAAGGTGGCGCTTGGCCACATGTCGCCCTTGACCCTGATGTGGATCGCCTCACTGGTCTCCTGGGCGGTGATCGGTATGCTGGTGCTGCGTCGCGGGCAGCTTCGGGAAGCCCTGAGCCATGGCTGGGGGACCGCCGCCTGGGCCGGGTTGATGAATCCGGTGGCCTATTATCTGGTGCTGTTCGCGGCCTATGACCGGTTGCCGGGCCAGGAAGCCATGGCGCTCAACTACACCTGGGCGCTGACCATGGCCTTTCTCGCCGTACCGATACTCGGTCAGCGACTCACGCGCATGGACGTGCTGGCCGGCCTGATCGCCTATTCCGGGGTCTGGGTGATCGCCACCCGGGGGCGCGTGCTCGACGTGGATTTCGCCGATCCGCTGGGCGTCGGCCTGGCGCTGGTCTCGACGCTGATCTGGGCGTTGTACTGGTTGCTCAACACCCGCGACCGGCGTTCGCCGCTGGTGGCGCAATGGCAGAATTTCAGCGTCGGCGTGCCGGTGCTCACCCTGATCCTGCTGCTGGGCCCCGAGGTGGAGTGGGTCGGTGCCACCGGGCTTGCCGCCGGCATCTATGTGGGGTTGTTCGAGATGGGCATCGCTTTCGTGCTATGGCAACTGGCGATGCGCACGGTCTCGCGTACCGCCAGGATCTCCAACCTGATCTTCCTCTCGCCGCCGATCTCGCTGGTACTGCTGTTCTTCATCGTCGGCGAGCCGGTCCTGCCCTCGACGCTGCTGGGGCTGGTACTGATCCTCGGCGGACTCGGCCTGCAGCAACGGCAGAAGACACCGGCCGAGCCTGCCGAGGCTAAATCTTGACGTTCGGTCTTGAAGTTCGGCCTGGATGGGCTCAGCCCTGGCGCTCGGCGAGTTCGGCACCCGAGTTCTCCAGCAGCGGGGCAAGCACCGGCCAGACGTTGTCGAGTATCTGTGGCTGGGCGGCGGCGGTGGGGTGGATGCCGTCGTCCTGCATCAGTTCGTCGTGCAGGGCCACGTCGTCGAGCATGAAGGGCAGCAGGGGAACCTCGTAACGCTCCGCGAGCGCCGTGAAGACCCCGGTGAAGGCCTCGCGATAGGCCTGGCCATAGTTGGGCGGAATGTCGATACCAAGCAGTGCCACCTCGGCGCCGGATGCCTGGCTGGCCTCGATCATGTCCGCCAGATTGCTGCGCATCTGGGCGGGCGGCAGCCCGCGCAGGCCGTCGTTGCCGCCCAGTTCGAGCAGAACGATGTCCGGGTCATGCTGTCTCAGCAGCTCGGGCAGCCGGGTCTTGCCGCCGGCGGTGGTCTCGCCGCTGATGCTGGCGTTGACGACCCGGGCCTTGCCTGCCAGGCGATCGGTCAGCAAGCTGACCCAGCCGTCCTGGCGTTCGATACCGTAGGCGGCGCTCAAGCTATCGCCCATCACCAGGATCAGCGGGCGTGGCGCAGCCAGTACCGGGCCCACCATCAGGCATAGCATCAGGGCCAGACAGATGCGCCATAGAAGCCGCCGATGGGGGTTGTGAACTCGATCAACGGGGGAACGCTGCCGCATGTCCATCTCCTCGCACGAGAATGCCATTGAGCCGATTCTACACGCCGAGGGCCTGACCCAGCAGGTCGTCAGCGGCGAACGGCATCTGACCATCCTGAAGGATCTGAATCTCGCGGTGTTGCCCGGCGAGAGCCTGGCCATCCTCGGTCAGAGCGGGGCAGGCAAGTCGACCCTGCTTGGCCTGCTGGCCGGGCTCGACGCGCCCAGCGCCGGCAGGCTCGCGATGTTCGGCCAGGCCCTGAATGAGCTGGACGAGGATGGTCGGGCACGGCTGCGCGCCGGTCGGGTCGGTTTCGTGTTCCAGAACTTCCAGTTGTTGCCGACCCTGACGGCGCTGGAGAACGTGCTCATGCCACTGGAGCTCACGGCGGTGACGGATGCCGAGTCGCGGGCCCGGGACTGGCTGACCCGGGTCGGCCTGGGAGAACGCCTCGATCATCTGCCCAAGCAGCTATCCGGCGGCGAGCAGCAGCGCGTCGCCCTGGCTCGGGCCTTCGTTACGGGCGCCGAACTGGTCTTCGCCGACGAACCCACCGGAAACCTCGATCCGGCGACCGGCGAGCGCATCATCGACACCCTGTTCGAGTTGAATCACGAGGCCGGCACCACCCTGGTGCTGGTGACTCACGACCATGCCCTGGCGCGTCGCTGCGATCGCTGCCTGCGTCTGGTGGATGGCCGGCTCGTCGAGATGGCCCGCGAAGAGGTCGGCGCATGAACGATCCGACCCGTCTGCTGCGCCTTTCCTGGCGCGGCCTCAAGCGCGACCTGCGAGCCGGCGATGTACGAGCGTTGTTCGTGGCGCTGGCGCTGGCGGTGGCCGCCTCGACCATGATCGGCTTCTTCCTCGATCGCCTCGACCGGGGGCTGACCCGCCAGGCGGGCCAACTGCTGGGCGGTGATGTGGTGCTCGAACAGTCCCGCCCCTTCGCGGCCGAGCTGCGCGAGACGCTGGAGGCGGCGGGCCTGACGCTGTCCGACCAGGTCGACATGGTGTCGATGGTCAGCCGGGGCGATGCCTTTCAATCGGTCAGCCTCAAGGCAGTGGATGATGTCTATCCGCACTATGGCGTCTCGCGCATCTCGCGGGGCGGCGAGGTCGAGGAAGTGGCCGCCGGGCCGCCGCGTGGCGAAGTGTGGGTCGCGCCTCGTCTGGCGATGCTGCTGGATGTCGAGGCCGGTGACCGCCTGCGGGTGGGAAGCGGGGAGTTCCGCGTCGGCGCGGTGATCGAGCGCGAGGCCGATCCTTCGGCTGGCTTCGGTAGCTTCAACCCGCGCCTGATGATGCATGTCGATGACCTGCCGGCCACCGGGCTGGTGCAGGAAGGCTCGCGCATCGAGTATGAGCTGCTGGCCGCAGGGCCGGCGCAGTCGGTGGAACAGGTCGTGCCGCTGCTCGAGCGATTGCGCGGCGAAGGCGTCGAGGTGCGGGACGTACGCCAGGATCGGCCCCGGCTGGGCAGCGCCCTGGAGCGTGCCGACCGTTATCTGAGTCTGGCAGGACTGGCTGCGGTACTCCTGGCCGGGGTCGCCGTGGCCATGGCGACGCGTCGTTACGTCGAGCGACATCTGGACACCGCGGCCTTGTTACGCTGCTTTGGTGCCAGCCAACGCGAACTGGTGTGGATCTTCGTGCTGCAGCTCTTGTGGCTGGCCCTGGCGGCCTCGCTGCTCGGCGCCGTGCTGGGGCTGGCCGGGCAGGCGGCGCTGTTGGCCCGGCTGGGTGCGGTCATGCCGATCGAGCTGCCGCCGCCGGGCATTCTGCCGCTGGGCATGGGCGTCTTTACTGCGCTGGCAGTGCTGGCGGGCTTCGCCGGACCGACCCTGCTGCGACTGCGCCGCGTCAGCGCCCTGAAGGTGCTGCGCCGGGAGCTCGATCCGCTGCCGGCTTCGGCCTGGTGGGTGGTGATCGTGGCGGCCGGTGTGTTCGGCGGCCTGCTGTGGCTGTACTCCGGCGATATCGCCTTGGCCATGGGGCTGCTGTTCGGCGGGCTGGCGGCCTTGCTGGTGCTCTGGGGGCTGGGCAGCGCATTGCTCGCCCTGCTGGCCAGGCTCTGCGCACGGCTGCCACGCCAGACGGTATCCCACGATGGCCTGTGGCGAGCCTTGAGGCTGGGCGGACAGCAACTGGCGCGGCGTCGCACGGCCAGTCTCGGTCAGTTGCTGGCCTTCGCGACGGCACTGTTCGCCATGGGCATGATCGCCCTGGTACGTGGCGATCTGCTCGATACCTGGCAGGCGCAATTGCCCGAAGATACACCGAACCATTTCGCCATCAACATTCAACCCACCGAGCGCGATGCCTTCGAGACAGCGCTGGCCGGGGCCACCGAGTCGCGCAGTGCGCTATACCCCATGGTGCGCGGGCGTATCACCGCCATCCAGGGGCAGCCGCCGAGCGAAGTGGTTCCGGAAGCGTCGCGTGGCGACAATGCCCTGCGCCGCGAGCTCAACCTGACCTGGAGTGACGAGCTGCCGACCGGCAATCGGCTGGTGGCCGGCGAATGGTTCTCGCTGCCGTCGACATCAGCGGCCAAAGGCTGGCTGGGTGCCGTCGCCGCCGATCCCGTCGCGCCGATCTCGCTGGAGAGCGGACTCGCCGAGCGCCTGGGGCTGACGCTCGGCGATACCCTGACCTTCACGATCGGCAGCGAAACATTGCAGGGGCGCGTCGCCAGCCTGAGAGATCTGGATTGGGACAGTTTCCGCCCCAACTTCTATGTCATCTTCCCGCCTGGCGTACTGGAAGCATTCGGCCACAGCTACATCACCGCCTTCCATCTCGATGATGGCGAACGCGGCATCCTGCGGGAGCTGATGCGTGACTTCCCGGCGGTGACACTGCTCGATGTCGAGTCGATCCTGTCGCGGGTTTGCGAGGTGCTCGACCAGGTGACCCGGGCAGTGGAACTGGTGCTGGTCTTCGTGCTGCTGGCCGGTGTCAGCGTCCTTTACGCCGCCCTGGTGGCGAGCCTGCCGGTCCGGGCGCATGAGGCGGGGCTGCTGCGTGTGTTCGGCGCCGGCGACCGGCTGTTGTCGCGCATTCAGGGGGCCGAGTTCGCCCTGCTGGGACTGGCCAGCGGCCTGCTGGCCGCCGTGCTGGCGGAGTTGGCCGCCGCCGGGATCTACATGGCCTGGCTGGACCTG
Source organism: Halomonas elongata DSM 2581 (assembly GCF_000196875.2). Taxonomy (NCBI): domain Bacteria; kingdom Pseudomonadati; phylum Pseudomonadota; class Gammaproteobacteria; order Oceanospirillales; family Halomonadaceae; genus Halomonas; species Halomonas elongata. The sequence continues at coordinate 3,058,795 of NC_014532.2, read as the reverse complement.
GCACCACGCTGGCATCCCGCCTTGTGGGCCTGGTTGCCGCTGGGCGGCGTGCTGCTGGTCGGGGGGATCGGTCAGTGGCTCTCGCGCGGGCTGCGGCGTCGAGCGCCGGCGGCGAGCCTTGGCCTGCTCGGCGAGACCTGACCCGGAGCATGTTGAGCAGAGTTTCAACGTCGTATAACCGAGCGTAGACACTGTGCGAACAAAGCCTAGACTGGCAGGACGCATTCTGCCCAGATTACAGAGGAGGTAATCCCATCATGCGTCTTAGCCGTGCTTTCCTGTCCCGCCTGGCGTTAGCCATGGTGCTTTCCGTTCCGATCGCCGGGCCTGCCCTGGCGGATGCCGAGAAGCTCGAGGCGGATCTGCGTGCCTTGTTCGCCGACCAACCGGGAGAGCTGACCATCGGGGATGTTTCCGAGAGCTTGCTGGGCGGTGAAACCCGTGCGGAAGGCCTGGAGTACGTTAGTGAGCGGGGCGAGCGGGTGCATGTCGATCGCTATGTCGTCGAAGGGGATTACGACGATCCCGACCGAGTGGTTCTGGAGGGCCTGAAAGTCACCGAGGAAGAGGACGGGCAGACGGGGACGATTACCGCGCATCGCCTGGTGGTCGTCGAGCCTTCTCGCCCGGTGCTTTCTCCCCGGGGCGTGCTGGCCGATGGCCTCGAGGCTGCCGAATTGACCGCCGAAGAACTGGTGATCGCGCGCAGTGGCCGCACCGTGCTCGATACGGCCGGCGAGGCACCGCGCAGCGTCACCAATCCCCGCCTGACGGTCGAGCGCCTGCATGTCAGGGATCTTGCCCCGGATACCATCGGTAGCCTGGAAGCGACCGATATCGCCGGCAGCGGCGAGGCCTTCGGCGAGATCGGCGATGGCGAATTCACGCTGGGCGCCCTGAACATCGAGGGATTGCACGACCTGAAGAGCCAGACCGAGGCGCGGGCCGACCGCGTGGAGCTGAAGAACCTGGACATCGAAGCACAGCGCCTGGTGGCAACCCTCGAACGCCTGCTGGTCGACGGTGACATGGCGGATGGCGCCGGCGGCCTGTGGCTGGAATCGCTCGATCTCGACCTGGCGCGGATGATCGAGCTGGCACCGGCCGAGAAACGTACCCGGCTACGCATGATGAGCAACGTGCTTACCGGCGGCAACGGTCGCCTGACGCTCGATGCCGCTTTCGATGGGCAATGGAAGTCGCTGGACGACCGCCGGGCGATGCTGCTCGGCGAGAGCCGGGTGACCGCCGACGATGCTTTCCGCTGGACCTTCGACAGCGAGACCCCGGCCCGTCTGCCGGAGGGTGTCGATCCGTCGACCTATTTCGCCGAGGTGAAGGGCCTCGATGATGTCACTCTGCTGGGCGGCGAGGTCGAGACGACACTGACCGATCTTGGCCTGTTCGGCCGCCTACCGGCGGTGATCGCGACCAGCCAGGGCATGAGCGAGGAAGAGTTCATGGCGCAGGCGCGTACCCAGGCCAAGGGGCTCGGTAGCCTGTTCGGCCCGGAGTTCGCCACTCTGTTCGGTGGCCTGGTCGACATGATGGAAGGCAAGGCCAGTGAGCTGGTCGTGCATTTCACCCTACCGGAAGGCGACGAGCAGGATCTGGACGCCCTGGCCGACGACCCGTTGGTGCTGCCGAGCAAGCTGTCGATGCAAGTGCATACCCGCTGACCGCGCGGAAGGTACCTTCAGAATTTCTCAAGCTCGCATGAGAAATGATGCGCTCAACCATGACGGCCTTTCATGTGAAAGCCGTCATGGGCTGGGGTATGATGAGCGCCTCCGATTTTCCCGTGATGCGAGGTCTTGCGCCGATGTTCAGCCGTGATATGCAGATTGCCGGTTTCGATGATGTCCTGTTCGATGCGATGCAGAAGGAGAGCGCGCGTCAGGAGGCTCACATCGAACTGATCGCCTCCGAGAACTACGCCAGCCCCCGGGTGCTCGAAGCCCAGGGCAGCCAGCTGACCAACAAGTATGCGGAAGGCTATCCTGGCAAGCGCTACTACGGTGGCTGTGAGTATGTCGATATCGTCGAGCAACTGGCCATCGACTACGCCAAGGAACTGTTCGGCGCCAGTTACGCCAACGTCCAGCCGCACTCCGGCTCCCAGGCCAACGGCGCCGTCTTCCAGGCCTTGGTCAAGCCGGGCGATACGGTGCTCGGCATGAGCCTGGACGCCGGTGGTCACCTGACCCACGGTGCCCGCCCCAACTTCTCCGGCAAGCACTACAATGCCGTGCAGTACGGCATCGACGAGAGCGGCCGCATCGACTATGACGAAGTCGCCAGGCTTGCGCGCGAACACCAGCCGAAGATGATCATCGCCGGCTTCTCTGCCTACTCGCAGATCATCGACTGGGCCCGTTTCCGCGAGATCGCCGATGAGGTCGGCGCCTATCTGCTGGTCGACATGGCCCACATCGCCGGCCTGGTGGCCGCCGGTGTCTATCCGAGCCCGATGGCCCATGCCCATGTGGTGACCACCACTACCCACAAGACCCTGCGTGGCCCCCGCGGCGGCCTGATTCTCTCCAGCGAGAATGACCCCGAGATCGAGAAGAAGCTGCAATCCGCCGTCTTCCCCGGCGGGCAGGGCGGTCCCCTGGAGCATGTCATCGCCGCCAAGGCGATCTGCTTCAAGGAGGCTATGGAGCCCGACTTCAAGACCTATCAGCAGCAGGTGGTGAAGAACGCCCAGACGATGGCCGGCGTGTTCGTCGAGCGCGGCTTCGACATCGTCTCCGGTGGCACCGAGGACCATCTCTTCCTGCTGTCGCTGGTCAAGCAGGGCCTGACCGGCAAGGACGCGGACGCCGCCCTGGGCCGTGCTCATATCACCGTCAACAAGAACGCCGTGCCGAACGACCCGCAGAGCCCCTTCGTGACCTCCGGGCTGCGCATCGGCACGCCGGCAGTGACCACTCGTGGCTTCGGTGAAGCCGAGTGCCGTGAGCTCGCCGGCTGGATCTGCGATATCCTCGACGTCATGGTCAAGGGTGAAGACACCGCCGCCATCGAGGCCGAGGTGAAGGCCAAGGTCGAGCAGGTGTGCACCCGGTTGCCCGTGTATCGGTGATAGGCACCACGATCACTGACCCTTCTCCGAAAGCATCGGGGCCCTGCCATGCTGGGCCCCGATGCTTTTGGTTCCCTGCCTTGCAAGGAAGGCGGTGCACTAGCTACCCACAATAGGCCTATGAGGTTTGGAGTGGTATCCTGAAGGGTTTGTACCTTTTGGGCTCGTGAATATTAGGCTGCAAATATCGATTCGCTTTTAATGCTAATGAAGCGGCTGGTTATCCATTAAGGCAGTATAAGTCAGCTATCTTTCACCTGCTGGACATTTTCTCGGGCAGGCAGAGGATGATTGATTGGCAATGGCTTGCCATGAATATGACGGTTCACGGGGTTAGAGTCTTGAATTCAAAGTTGAATATTCGGGTATGAAAGATAGTTCATCAACCGACGAAGCGTCGATGACCGACTCGCTCCCTCCTTTGGAGAACGTGGTCGACTGGGGCATGGAAGCGATGCAAAAGCGCCAGTGGCGCGTTGCCATCGAAAGATGGAATGTTTTGCGTCGCCTTTACCCGAATGGTGTCGCTGTTTGGGTACAGTCGAGTATCGCACATCGTCAGTTAAAAGAATATGAAGAAAGCGAAAGGCTCCTTCGTGAAGCCTGGGAGCGTTTTCCTCTCAACGCTAGTGTTCTTGCCCAGTGGAGTGAGCTGGACATCGACCGCGATGATCTCGCATCAGCGCTAGAACGATTGAAGATGTTGCGAGACAACTTTCCCGGGCATGTCGTTGGGTGGGCCAGGGCCGCAGATGTACTGGAGCGACTTGGTCGACATGACGAGGCGGTAACCATGAACCGTCATGCCCGGGAACATTGTCCCGACCGTCCACTGCCATGGGTGCAATATGCCGAGATGGCCATGAAAGCGCGCGATTGGCCGACGGCCTTGGAGCGTTGGGCAGATGTGCGTTCTCGTTTTCCCGATCATGCCCAGGGGTATATTCGTGCGGCGGAGGCGGCCGAGGCGATGGGGCAAGTGCGATACTCGCGACAGTTAAAGCTGGCCCAGGAATATGGCAATGATTGGCTCGAGAAGGAAGCCAACCAAGCAGAAGATGCGGGCGAAGTGATTAATCCTCCTCGCCGCAGAACTCTGAGGATGTTCTGGGATCTTGTCTGGACGAAGGCGCGTTTGAACCTGAAGAGTGAAGCCAGTCAGAATCATTTGCGCTATCTATGGTGGATTCTTGACCCTGTGCTCTACATGACAGTCTTTTATGTCGTCTTTGGATTGTTGATGGAGCGCGGAGGGGAAGGGTTCATCGCTTACTTGCTGACAGGGCTAGTGCCCTTTCAATGGTTTGCCAAGACAGTTCAACATACATCAAATTCCATAGTGGGGGGGAAGGGGTTGATGCATAAAGTCCGAATCTCGCCGCTGTTCTTTCCGCTAGTAGGTGTTGTGCAGAATACCGGAAAACAATTTCTGGTCTTTGCCATGTTGGGGATCTTCCTGACTCTTTACGGTTTGCCACCTACCATTCATTGGTTGGCCTTTATTCCCGTTGTTCTAGTGCAATTGCTGTTGATGACGGTTGTAAGTTGTCTGTTGGCTATGTTGGTCCCCTTCGTGCGAGACCTGATTAATCTGGTACCCACCGGTATCCAGTTCCTGTTGTTTGCTAGTGGTATCTTCTATACCACTGAGCGCATTCCGGAAGAATGGCGGTCGTTGTTCTTTCTCAACCCCATGGCCAATATTCTCTATCAGTATCGGTTGGTATTGGTGGAAAACCAATGGCCGGACTGGAGTGGCCTTGGCTGGGTGGCCTTGGGATGCGGGCTAGGACTGTTACTTGTGGTCTTTCTGTATCGACGTTTCGAGCCTATCTTCCCGAGGGTTGTCATCGAATGAGTGATGCAGTATCAGAAAACAGGGGAGAGGTCATCATCTCCCTTCGGAATGTGGGCGTTCGCTATAAGCGACGCGGTGGGCTGTTTCAAAAACCGGAATATTTCCAGGCCCTGGAAGGGCTGAACTTCGATGTACATAGGGGAGAAACCCTGGGGATTCTGGGGCGAAATGGTGCTGGAAAATCGACTCTGCTACGAGTCGTTGCCGGTATCATTCAACCGGATAGTGGCGAAGTCATCAACCATGGTGTCACCGTCTCCTTGCTAGCTTTGCAGGCTGGGTTCGATGCTGAGCTGCCTGGTACCGACAATGCTATCCTCAGTGGTATGTTGATGGGATATACCCGAAGACAAGTGGAAAAGAAGCTGAATGATATTGCTGAATTTTCGGAACTCGGTAACTTCATGGATGAGCCGGTCAAAACGTATTCTTCGGGGATGCGGGCTCGTCTGGGTTTTTCAGTGGCCATGTATATGACGCCTGATGTCCTGCTTCTGGATGAAGTGTTGAGCGTAGGCGATAAGCAGTTCAAGGAAAAGGCAGAAAAAGAGATGATGAGTAAGATTCACTCGGACCAGACTGTTCTGCTTGTATCACATTCGCAAGCGCAAGTGGATAGGATTTGTGAGCGGAAAATTGAGCTTTGATCTGTTTTTGTTTTTTGGGTGATTGAGAATTTGTGATGGAAATTAGTATTTATACATGCCACCATAAAGAAAGTGCTTTTCTTGCTGATAGTGTTTTTTGCCCTATCCACGTTGGAAAGGCAAATAGCTACAACGATATTGGCTGCAGAGGGGATGACACTGGCTGTAATATTTCCCTGAAAAACCCGTATTATTGCGAGCTGACAGCTCAGTATTGGATATGGAAGAATGATCTTACCTCTGATTATGTTGGCTTGATGCATTACCGAAGGCATTTGAGCTTTTCTGAACCCGATGGTTTCAGGAGAGATCAGTGGGGTGTCATTGTAGAAGAGGAACTGGATGAGGCTTACCAAGCCAAGCATGGATTAAATAGAGATGCCGTGCTTGAAAAGCTTGGTAATTGTGATGTCATTCTTCCTGAAAAGTGGGATGTGAGAAATGCAGGAAGTAAAAACAACTATGAGCATTATGGGAATTCGCCTGATTTATTTATAAGTGATTATCAGGAAGCTGTGAATGCCCTGCTTAAACAGCATCCGGATTTTTATGATGCAGTAAAAGAGTACAATGGTAGTCCGTTGGGTTATTATACAAATATGTTCGTGATGAAACGCGACATTTTTGACGACTACTCTCGGTGGCTGTTTGATATCCTGGATGAGCTGGAGGATAAGCTCTCCTTGCAAGGCTATAACCAACAGCAGAGTCGTGTTTTTGGCCATATTTCAGAACGACTGCTTGGGATTTATTTCACGAAGAAGCGGAATGAAGGGTTAAATATAAAAGAAGTCGGTAGAACTTTTCTATCTAAGGAAGGGTTCAATGGTGGGGTTGTCCCTTGGTATGGTGAAAATAATCACCCGGTTGTTATATGTTTTGATGATAATTACTCGCACTCCGGCGGCGCGCTCCTTAATTCGATAAAGAATAACGCTAATCCCGATAAGAATTACGATATCCTTGTTCTGGAGAATGGGGTATCGAACAGAAATAAAGCGAGATTGAAGAGCCTGTTTGATGGTTGCGATAATTTCAATATAAGATTTTTTAATATAAACGCTTTTGATGAAATAAAAGACGTTCATACCAGAGCGCATTTTAGTCCTGCCACATATGCTAGGCTTTTTATACCTCAAGTCTTTAAAGAGCAAGAAAAGGTTCTATTCATTGATGCGGATACTGTAGTCAATGATGATATTGCGAACCTGTTTGATGTCGATCTCGAAGACAATCTTGTTGCTGCGGTAAAAGATATCGTGATGGAAGGCTTCGTCAAGTTTAAGGCGATTTCAGATCATCATACAGGGGCTCTGGAAGCCAGGGACTATTTGACAGACTATCTTGGACTGAAAGATGGGGTGGGGTACTTTCAGGCAGGGTTGATCATGTTTAATCTCGATAAGATGAGAGAGGAAGGTACTTTTGATCATCTTATGGAGGCGCTGAGGTTAAAGCCTTATTGGTTTCTTGATCAAGATATCATGAACAAGGTTTTCGAAGGAAGAGTCAGGTATCTACCGCTGAGTTGGAATGTTTTTCATGGAAATGGTAATACTTTTGATTTCTTTCCAGGGCTGAATTTTTCTACATTTTCCGAGTTCCTGGAAGCGCGCAAGAACCCTTCCATGGTTCATTATGCTGGCGACCAGAAACCTTGGAATAATCCAAGCGTAGACTTTTCTGATATGTATTGGAATGCACTACGAGGGACGCCTTGGTATGAAGAGCGTGTCAGCACCCTTGTTACCGGAAAGCTGCATGATAAAAAAGTTGTGCATGAAGTTCCAAAAAAATCTTTGAGCAAAGAAGAAAGGTTTCGCAGTTTTTTGAAACCGTTTTTTAATAAAGCTTTTCCTCACGGTAGCCGTGGGAGAATGGTCTTGAGTAAGTTTTATTTTAGGTCTTTGTATGTGTACCGAAAGGCGAAGTTTTGGTTTTCGGGAAAGGCTTTTAGGTGACTTATGAAACTTGTTGTTCATGTTGGGATGGGTAAGACGGGAACTTCAGCATTACAGTATTTTTTGGATAGTGAGGAAAAAGAGCTTCGTCGGAATGGTATTGTATATGTTGGGACGCGGCTTCAAAATGCTATAAAGGATACCCCTATATACCATCAAGGGGATGTGAATAGAGTTTCGTTGCTGGAAAGAGGGTTGTCCCTTCTAGAGAAGAATCTTTCTAGAGGGGCTGGTAGTATTAAAAGTGTTGTTTGGTCTAATGAAGCATTTTCTATGGGGTATAACCCTAGAGAGGTAGTTAGGTGTTTGATAGATTTTGTTGATAGTTCGGAGATTTTTACCTCGATAAAGTTTTTGCTGGTCCTGAGACGGCAGGATGAGTGGGTGGAGTCTGCATACAAGCAGTGGGCTATGAAGCACAAGACTAATCATGGCCGTAGGATAATGACTCCCGATGAGTTTGTTGATAATAATATTCGTTTGTTGGATTACAATAAAGTTGTCGATGATTGGATGTATGATGAAGGGTTTCTGGATGTCGTCTCTTATGATGATGTCATGAAGCAGGGAGGAATGATAAATTTTTTCTGTGAGCGGTTCTCTATAGATTATAAGAAAAGTTTTGATGGATATAAGAATGTCCATGAGTCTTTGGGTGTTTCTCTGAGTAAGATGGTTTCTTTGTATAATCGAGGGTTTGAAGAAGAGGTTCTTCCTTCTGCCTTTCTTGACGTTATTAAGGATGCAGGAGTTGAGGAGCTTTCAGAGAGTAATGAATGTTTTGTGAGTTTTTCTACAAGAGAGAGATTGTATCATAAGTTTTATGAAGATAATAAGTCTCTATCGCTGAGGCTGAGAGGGGATGAGGGATTCTTTTCTGAACGTCCTGTTCGAGAAGTGGATGATTATGTCTTTGATCCGGAGGTTTTTGTAACTTATCTCTCAATGATATGTGGTAATCAGCAGAGGCGTATAGAGAATCTTAATAAAAGGTTGCACAGGATAGAAGGGGCTAAGGGTGGTCTTTTTTCTAAGAGAAAAGCGTTCTTTGTTAAGATGTTTCGCAAAATTTTTCGAGGATAGAGATGGAGAGGAGTGTGTCAAAAGAGTTATTGCTAGTGGGTGCCGGCTTTTCTGGTGCAGTGATTGGTCGCGAGCTTGCCGAGGCAGGGCACAAGGTCACCGTCGTGGATGCACGCTCGCATATTGCCGGCAACTGCCATACCGAGCGTGATGCGGAGACAGGGGTGATGGTCCATGTCTATGGTCCGCATATCTTCCATACCGATGATCAGGAAGTGTGGGAGTATGTCAATCGGTTCACGACCTTCAAACCCTATGTGAACCGGGTGAAGACGACTTCCAAGGGGCAGGTCTTTTCGTTACCGATCAATCTTCATACGATCAACCAGTTTTTCGACAAGACTATGAGGCCCGATGAGGCACGTGAGTTCATCGAGGCTCAGGCGGATACTTCCATTGAGGATCCGCAGACTTTCGAGGAGCAGGCGCTGCGTTTTGTCGGCCGGGATCTCTACGAAGCCTTCTTCAAGGGGTATACCCAGAAGCAGTGGGGCTGCCATCCCAGCAAGTTGCCGGCCAGTATCCTCAAGCGGCTGCCGGTGCGCTTTAACTATAACGACAACTACTTCTTCCATCGTTTTCAGGGTATGCCGGAAGAGGGATATACCAAGCTGGTGGAGGGAATCCTCGATCATCCGAATATCAGCTTGCACCTGAATACTCGCTTCGAGCGCGAGCAAGTTGATGAGTATGACCACGTCTTTTATTCGGGGCCATTGGATGGCTTTTTCGACAATGATCTGGGGCGACTTGGCTATCGCACCCTGGATTTTGAGCGCTTCACCTACAAGGGCGACTATCAGGGTTGTGCGGTGATGAATTATGGCGAAGAATCAGTGCCTTACACGCGCATCACCGAGCACAAGCATTTCTCGCCCTGGGAAGAGCACGAAGGTAGCGTGTGTTATCGTGAATACAGTCGAGCCTGCGAGCCGGAGGATGTGCCCTACTACCCCATTCGGCTGGTAGACGAGAAGGCATTATTGGCCAAGTATGTCGAAAAGGCTCGCCAACTCGACAAGGTGACGTTCGTAGGACGCCTGGGTACCTACCGCTATCTCGATATGGACGTAACCATTCGAGAGGCGCTGGATACAGCCCGTGGCTTCCTCGATCGCGTCGAGAATAGCGAGCCTGTTCCAGCGTTCTTCGTCGACGTATAGGCCATATAGTGGACGGAATGGCTGACAAAAAGACGACCCCGATGCCGCCACCGGCCTCCATCCGGCTGGTGGCCGTCATCGTTTCCTTTAATCGTTGCGAGCATCTCAAGCAGGGCATTGCGGCGGTGCTTGATGAGCCTGTTGCCGGGCTGGTGGTGGTGGATAACGGTTCCACCGACGGCAGTCGGGAATGGCTGGCCAGCCTGGATGAGCCGCGTCTCGAAGTGGTGACCCCCGAACGCAACCTGGGAGGAGCCGGAGGTTTCGAACTTGGTTTCAAGGTAGCGCTCGAAACCTTTCAGGCTGATTGGCTGGTGTGTTTCGACGACGATGCGCGCCCGGCACCTGATGCGCTTCGTGCCTTCATGGAGCAGGACCTGGGTGATATCGATGGAGCTGCGGCAGCAGTCTACTACCCGGATGGCGGCATCTGCGAAATGAACCGGCCCAGTTGGAACCCGTTCTGGCATGGGCGACTGCTGTGGCGAACGCTGCTGGGCACGTTGACCGGTCGAGCCCGTGAAGGGTTTCATCTGGCGGATCGTCACTATGTCGAAGGAAAGCCACTGGAAATTGATTCTTCCTCCTTCGTGGGGTGCTTCATACGTGCGGAAGCGGTGGAGCGAATTGGCTTGCCGCGAGGCGAGTTATTCATCTATGGCGACGATGTCATCTACACATTGAGCTTGCGCAAGGCTGGGGGGCGTCATGTCTTTCTGCCACACGTGCGGTTCGTGCATGATTGCTCGGCTGATCTACGAGGTACTGCCCGGATCACGCCGCTATGGAAGGCATTTTATGCTTATCGCAATGGCTTGGTGATGTACCGAATTGCGGCGGGAGGCTGGTTTCCATTGGTCGTACCGGTCAAGATGCTTAGCTGGCTGTGGGCCGCGCGCCATTACCCGCAGAAACGGCGGTATCTGAGGCTATGCGGGGAGGCATTTCGCGATGGCCTGCGCAGGCATCCGGGTTGTTCGCATGATGATCTGACAAGGCGGTATCCCTGATATGCCAAGAACCGCCAAGACTCTCTCGGGCTTCGAAGCCTATTCCCATATAGCGGCACGTTTCGCTGATGCGTGTTCGTTACTGGCCGGCGGCTTCCTGGCCTACTGGCTGCGTTTCGGTTCTCTCGAAAGCATGGTCGAGCGTTACCAGTGGATGATGTTGTCCGGCATGTTGCTGGGTATGGTGATCTTCGGCTCTTGCGGTCTCTATCGTTCCTGGCGTGGCGCGGTGCGTGTCAAGTTGGTGGTGAGGATCGTGCACGCTTTTGTCATCCTGGGCGGTACCATCTTCACGTATCTCTACTTCACCAAGACCGGGGCCGAGTTCTCGCGTCTATGGCTCGGGATGTGGCTGCTCAGTGCCTTCGTCATGAGCGTCGGCATTCGGACTGTTGCCTATCCATTGCTGAATCGGTTGAGAAGTCATGGCCGCAACCGCAAGAGCGTCATTCTGATCGGTGACCTGGAATCTTGTCTGAGGGCGCACCGACAGATCACCGCTCAGCCGTCGGCGGGCTTCGACATCCGAGCCGTGCGCCTGATGGATGCCAGCGGCTGCGAGCGTTTCAACGTCGATGACTGTCGCACGTTCGACAGCGAGGCGGATGCCAGCCTGGCCTGTGACGAGATCTGGGTGTGCCTGCCGCTGTCACGGGGCAACCTGGTCGAGCGGCTGCTCAACGACCTAGATCACTGCATCGGCAATATCCGTTATATGCCGGACATGCAGGGCATCCGCCTGCTGAATCATGATATCTCCACGGTGGCTGGGCTGTATGCGTTCGATATGAGTTGCAGTCCCATGAGCGGAAGGGCGCGTTTCATCAAGCTCATGGAGGACAAGCTACTAGCCGGAGTGGCGCTGGTCCTGCTGTCGCCGCTGATGTTGGTCATTGCACTCGCTGTCAAGCTCACATCGCGGGGGCCGGTGTTGTATCGCCAGGAACGAATGAGCTGGAACGGGCGACGCTTTCAGATGCTCAAGTTTCGCAGCATGGCGGTGGATAGCGAGCGTGATGGAGTGAGTTGGGGAAATGCGGAGGGCAAGCAGGCCACCCCGGTGGGACGCTTTTTGCGACGCGCCAGTCTCGATGAGTTGCCGCAGTTGATCAATGTGGTCAAGGGCGAGATGTCGCTGGTCGGTCCTCGTCCTGAACGTACCGTTTTCGTCGAGCGATTCAAGCACGAGATTCCCGGTTACATGCAGAAACACATGGTGCAGGCGGGTATTACCGGTTGGGCTCAGGTGCATGGCTGGAGAGGGGACACGGATCTGAAAGCACGCATCGAGCATGATCTCTGGTACATCGATAACTGGTCGGTCTGGCTGGATCTCAAGATTCTCTTTCTTACAGTATGGCGCGGCATCTTTCATCCCAACGCTCGATGAGCCGGCAAGAACGACCGAACAAAGGCGAACAATTTATGCAAATTCTGGTGACGGGGGGCGCGGGCTACATCGGATCACATACCGTTGTCGAGTTGCTTGCGGCAGGTCACGACGTGGTGGTGGATAACTTGTGCAATGGCTCTCGGGAAGCGATCTCCCGGGTCGAACGCATTGCGGGAAAGCCCGTCGCTTTCGTGGAGTGTGATATTCGTGATCGCGATGCCCTGGATAGCGTGTTCGGCGAGCATGAGATCGACGCCGTGATTCATTTTGCCGGGCTCAAGGCAGTCGGCGAAAGCGTTGAGCAGCCACTTGCCTACTACGAAAACAACGTGAATGGCACCCTGGTGCTCTGTCAGGCCATGGCGGCGGCAGGCGTATATCGCATCGTCTTCAGTTCCTCGGCGACCGTGTACGGTATCGAGGCTCCGGTTCCCTATCTGGAGCACATGCCGCGAGGGACGACATCCAACCCATACGGCACTTCCAAGGGAATGGTCGAACGTGTACTGGAAGACCTGGCCGATGCTGACCCTAGTTGGTCGGTGACGCTACTGCGTTATTTCAACCCTATCGGTGCGCATCCATCCGGCCTCATTGGTGAGGATCCTCGAGGCATTCCCAATAATCTGATGCCTTTCATTGCCCAGGTGGCGGTTGGCCGGCGTGAGGAATTGACGATTTTCGGTAATGACTATCCGACGGCCGATGGCACTTGCGAAAGAGATTATCTCCATGTCGTGGATCTGGCCGTGGGGCACCTCAAGGCGCTTCAGGTGAGCCGGTCAGGGGTGTCGATCTATAACCTGGGAACCGGCAAGGGAATTTCGGTCATGGAAATGGTCAACAGCTTTACCCGGGTCACCGGGGTGGACATCGCATATCGCTTCGGCGAGCGTCGAGCAGGAGATCTGGCCAGTTTTTGGGCCGATGCGACCAAGGCCAAAGATGAGCTTGGCTGGACAGCCGAAAGAACCCTGGATGAGATGATGGCGGATACCTGGCGTTGGCAGTCGATGAATGCCGATGGGTATTGCTGATCGATCGATGTGGTTTGCATCGTCCAGGCCATGCAGTGACATGGCTGGGGGCGAGCGCGCAACTGGGCGCTTCGGCGCCAAGCCGTTACAATACGGCGACACGTCACGTCCTCAAATCGATGCCGGGTGATCGCCATGCACTGCCCCTTCTGCGGCGCCAATGACACAAGAGTGACCGATTCTCGTCTGGTAGCGGATGGCGATCAGGTCCGTCGCCGTCGTCAGTGCGCGGGCTGCGGCGAGCGGTTCACCACCTATGAAACCGCCGAGCTCGTCATGCCGCGGGTGATCAAGTCGGATGGTTCCCGGGAGCTCTTCGACGAGCGCAAGCTGCGTGCCGGCATGCTTCGCGCCCTGGAAAAACGGCCGGTCAGCGCCGAGTCCATCGAGGCTGCCGTAGAGCGCATTCGCCAGACCCTCAGGGCGCGAGGCGAGCGCGAGGTGCATGCTCGGGATGTCGGCGAGGAGGTGATGCATGCCCTGAAGCGTCTCGATCAGGTGGCCTACATTCGCTTCGCTTCCGTGTATCGCAGTTTTCAGGACATCGATGAATTTCGCGCCGAAATCGATCGCCTGGCCCAGGAGCCCAGTTTTCGTCCGGACGAATCGGGAGAATCATGATGTCGCCTACACCGCCCGAACGCTGGATGGCGCGCGCGCTCCGGCTGGCTCGCCATGGGCTCTATACCACCGCGCCCAACCCTCGTGTCGGTTGTGTCCTGGTCAAGGAAGGGCGAGTCATCGGCGAAGGCTGGCATGAGCGTGCCGGCGAGCCCCATGCCGAGATCCATGCCTTGCGCAACGCCGGGGAAGCGGCGCGGGGTGCCACGGCTTATGTGACCCTCGAGCCATGTTCCCACCAGGGGCGAACCGGCCCTTGCGCGGTGGCGCTGGTCGAGGCTGGGGTGGCCAGGGTGGTTGTGGCCATGCGTGATCCCAACCCCCAGGTGGCCGGGCGCGGCATCGAGCGTCTTCGCCAGGCGGGCATCGAGGTCGAGGAGGGCGTGCTCGAAGCCGAGGCCCATGCGCTCAATTCCGGTTTCATTGCGCGCATGGCCAGGGGGCGTCCCTTCGTGCGCATGAAGATGGCGATGAGTCTCGATGGCCGCACGGCGATGCGCTCCGGGGAGTCCCAGTGGATTACCGGCCCCTGCGCCCGGCGTGAGGTTCAGCGCCTGCGGGCGCGTTCGAGCGTGGTGATGACCGGCGTCGAATCGGTCATCTTCGACAACTCGCGGCTCACCGTGCGCGCCGAGCAACTCGAGCTGGACAATGCCGAGGCGATCGCCAGCCGCCAGCCGATGCGCGTGGTGGTGGATTCCCGCCTGCGCCTGCCGCTGGCGGCGGCCTGCCTGCGCGAACCGGGGCGTACCCTGGTGGCGACGGTGGACGGGCACGATGATGAGCATCGTGAGAAGCTGGAGCAGGCCGGGGCCGAGGTCGTGGTGTTGCCGGCGGAAGAGGGCGGTCGTGTCGATCTGGAAGCGCTGTTGTCCTATCTGGCCAGTCACGAGGAGGCCAATGAAGTGCTTCTGGAGACGGGCGCCACCCTGGCCGGTGCGATGCTGGATGCCGGCCTGGTCGATGAGATGCAACTGTTCGTGGCGCCGACCCTGCTCGGCGGCGAGGCCCGGCCACTTTTCGAACTGCCGGGTTTGACGCGCATGGACGAGCAGCGACCGCTGGATATCCGCGATATCCGTGCCGTCGGTGACGACTGGCGGATCACCGCCGTTCCCCGTCGGTGCGACCCGGCTGTGGCGTCGTCCTGACGCCACGCCTGCTGCATCCACGAGCCGATTTACTGGCGCCGGCGTTCCTGCCACGGTACCCTGACGCGGTTTCGAGTCGGGCGACGCCCGATGGCGACCCACGCGTCTTCCCGATGCGACAGCCGCCACGCTCAATTACGGAGACTCCATGGTGCACTCATCTTCCGGGGGCCTTTCCCCCATTCCCGAGCTGATCGAGGATATCCGCCAAGGGCGGATGGTGATCCTGATGGATGATGAGGATCGCGAGAATGAAGGCGACATCATCATGGCCGCGGAGAAGGTCGAGGCCGAGCACATCAACTTCATGGCGCGTCATGCTCGCGGGCTGATCTGCCTGCCGATGACGCGCGAGCGTTGCGAACGCCTGCAGTTGCCCTTGATGGTCAACGACAACGGCTCAGGTTTCGGTACCAAGTTCACCCTCTCCATCGAGGCGGCCGAGGGCGTGACGACCGGCATCTCGGCTGCCGATCGGGCGCGTACGGTGCAGGCGGCGGTAGCGCGTGATGCCAAGTCCGAGGATATCGTCCAGCCTGGCCACATCTTCCCGCTGATGGCCGAGCCGGGCGGTGTGCTGCGGCGTGCCGGTCACACCGAGGCGGCCTGCGACCTGTCTGCCCTGGCCGGGCTGGATCCCAGCGGGGTCATCTGCGAGGTGATGAACGAGGATGGCAGCATGGCCAGGCGGCCGGAGCTGGAGCGCTTCGCCCAGGAGCATGGCCTGAAGATCGGCACCATTGCCGATTTGATTCACTACCGCATCCACAACGAGCAGACCGTCGAGCCCGTGGAAGCCATGCCTGTACAGACGCCGCATGGAGAGCTGACCCTGCACGTCTTCCGGGATAGCATCCAGGGCGCGCATCACCTGGCCCTGGTCAAGGGCCAGCCGAGTCCCGAAGCGACCACCACGGTGCGCGTCCACCTGGTCAACGTCATGCGGGACCTGCTGTCGTTGCAGAAGGGCGAGCACGACAGCTGGGCGGCCCACGAGGCGGTGGCCGAGATCGCGAAGGCCGAACACGGCGTCTTCGTGCTGCTCGACGATGGTCGTCCCCGGCAGGATCTTCACGAGTTGCTCGATCTCTTTCTCGAACGCCGCCGGGCGCCACGCACCACCGATTCCGATGGCGCGGGCAATTACCTGACCATCGGCACCGGCTCGCAGATCCTGCGCGATCTGGGCGTCGGACGCATGCGCCTGCTGAGTTCGCCCTGGCGCTTCTCGGCGCTGTCCGGCTTCGACCTGGAGGTGGTCGAGCGGGTCGAGCCCGGCGAGACGTCGACGCACAATGACGAGGGCGGCATCTGAACGCCCCGCGTCGGATACACGCAAGCGTGCCCCCTCGGGGGCGCGCATGATCGGATTCATCAGGAAAGAACCATGCAACCGATTTCTCAAGTCGAAGGAAGCTTCGTCGATGTCGACGGCCGCTATGTGATCGTGGTCGGTCGTTTCAACCATCATGTGGTCGATAGCCTGGTGGAAGGCGCGGTGGATAGCCTGGTGCGTCATGGCGTGGATGAAGAACACATCGATATCGTTCACACGCCCGGCGCCTGGGAACTGCCGCTGGCGATTCAGCGGGCGCTGCGTGTGGTGCGTCCCGATGCGGTCATCGCCCTGGGCGCGGTGATCCGCGGCGGCACGCCGCACTTCGAGCACGTGGCCGGCGAGTGCAACTCCGCCTTGAGCCGCTTGCAGCTCGAGTTCGGGACGCCGGTGGCCAATGGCGTGCTGACCGTCAACTCCATCGAGCAGGCCATCGAGCGTGCCGGCACCAAGGCGGGCAACAAGGGTACTGAAGCCGCCATGGCGGCGATGGAGATGGTCTCGTTGATGCGCCACTTCGACACGCCGTCCGACGGAGGTGAGCAATGAGCGGACGCGAGCGCGAACCTTCCCGGGCCCAGCAGTCCCGTCGTGCCGCTCGAGAGCTGGCCGTCCAGGGGCTCTACCAGTGGGAGATGACCGGCAAGTCGGTCGCCACCGTGGAGGCGGAGTTCCGTGGCCAGGTCGCCGATGAGGACCTGGAGGACCACGAGAACTGGCACAAGGTCATGGAGCTTGCCGACCTGGCACTGTTTCATGAACTCCTGAGCGGAGTGGCACAGCACTGCGAGAAGATCGACGAACAACTCGCGCCCGTGCTCGACCGTCGCCTCGAGGATCTGGATGCCATCGAGCTGGCGATTCTGCGCCTCGGAACCTATGAGCTGGCGTATCGTCTCGAAGTTCCGTACCGGGCGGTCATCAACGAGGGCGTCGAGTTGGCCAAGTCCTTCGGCGCCACCGAGGGGCACAGGTATGTCAATGGCATTCTCGACAAGCTGGCCGCTCGGCTGCGTGCCGCCGAGGTCGAAGCGCGTCGTCGCTGAAGGCTGTTGACCGGATGCATAGCGAATTCGATCTGATCAACCGCTTTCTCGCGCCCGCATCGACCGGTGCCGCCGGCGGCGTCGAACTGGGGATCGGCGACGACTGCGCCCTGTTCGAGCCCACGCCAGGCGAGCGACTGGTGGTCAGTGTCGATACCTCGGTGGCCGATGTGCATTTTCCCGCTGAGGCGCCTGCCGAGGCCATCGGACACCGGGCGTTGGCGGTCAGCCTCAGCGATCTGGCGGCGATGGGGGCGCACGCACGCTGGTGCGTCATGTCCCTGACGTTGCCGGAGGCCGATGGCGACTGGGTGTCGACCTTCGCCAAGGGGTTCCATGCCCTCTGCGATACCACCGGCGTGGCGCTGGCGGGGGGCGACGTGAGTCGCGGCGAGCTGGCCATCGGCGTCACCGTGATGGGCGAGGTTCCACCGGCCGCGGCGCTTACCCGTGCCGGCGCCAAACCGGGAGATTGCCTGGCGGTCACCGGCTGGCTGGGAGGCGGGGCCGGTGGCCTGGCCCGCTGGGAAGCTGGCGATCGTGATCTCGCCATGCCCTTGTTGCGTCGTTACCTGCTGCCCCAGCCGAGGCTTGAGGCGGGAATGGCGCTGCGCGGCCTGGCCAGTGCGGCCATCGATATCTCCGATGGCCTGCTGGCGGATCTCGGCCACCTGCGCCATGCTTCCGGCGTCGGCGTGGAGCTGTCGCCCGAGGCGTTGCCCCTGGCCGATGGGCTCGTGGCAGCGTTGGGCGAGCAGGGCGCGCGGCAGGCGGCGTTACGCGGCGGTGACGACTACGAGCTACTGATCAGCCTGCCGCCGGAATGTCTCGACGAGGCGCAGCAGCGCCTGGCGGCGCTGGACCTGCCGTTGACGGTGATCGGGCGTATCACCGCCGAGCCTGGCCTGAAGGGGGCCGAGGCGTCGTCACCGGGCTGGCAGCACTTTCCGGGAGAGACGCCATGAATCGAGCTCCGCAGAGTGTCTGGCGTCGTCCGGCCCATTTTCTCGCCTTCGGCTTCGGCAGCGGTGCCGTGCCCTTTGCCCCGGGGACTTTCGGAACCCTGGCGGCGATTCCCTGTTACTGGCTGATGTCCGAGCTGCCGCTGGGCTGGTACCTGGTCGTGGTGGCGGTGACCTTTCTGTGGGGCATCTGGCTGTGCGACAAGACTTCCCGCGACCTGGGGGTTCACGATCACTCCGGCATCGTCTGGGACGAGTTCGTCGGTTACTGGCTGACCATGACCGCGGTGCCCTTTTCCTGGGAGGCTGCCCTGTGGGGCTTTGTCGTCTTCCGGGTCTTCGATGTCTTCAAGCCATGGCCGATTCGCTGGGCCGACCGGCGCGTCGCTGGCGGCTTCGGCATCATGATCGATGATGTACTGGCCAGCATTTATGCCTGGAGTACCATGCACCTGTGGTTCTGGTTGCATTGAGCCGCAGACTACCTGAGCCTTGCGGTAGGGGCTGGACGATGTCGTCGTGACAGGACGTCGCGAGAGAGGACAAGGAGCGGGGGAATGCGCAAGGAACGGTTGATCGTGCCGGTGGTCGTGGCCGTAGCCGTGGCCTGGGCCGTGGCGCAGACGATCGCCAGCCTGATGTTCGAACGCGAGCTGGCACGCGCCATTCAGGACCTGCAGGCACGAGGTGAACTGTCGATCTGGCGCAGCGAGACCGATCAGGGCTGGCTCACCTCCACGGGCGTCATTCACCTGGCACCGCTGTTCGGCGATGGCTGGCACCTGGATATCTCCTACCGGGCCCGTCACGGCCTGCTGAGTACGCGCATGGACGGCTACCTCCAGCAGCATCGTGAACGTACCGGCCAGGCGCGTGTCGAGATCGCTCGCAAGCCGCCGGCCTGGGAGGCCCGTTATCATCCCCTGTCGGGAACCTTCGACGGTACTCTGAAGCTGTCTCCCCTGGTCCTGCGCCAGGAAGAGCGTACGCTGGCCCTGCATGGTGCCCGGCTCGCGCTGCAGGGCGAATTCGGGGACTGGAAACTGAACGCCCGCCTGGAGTCGGCCCGTCTCGACGATGGCGAGACGACCCTCGAGGCCGGGCCGGTGACGCTCGAGAGTCGCTATACCTACATCGACGGCGCCTATCATTTCACGCAGCGGGACCTGCTCAAGGTCAACGGCGTTCACTGGCGCTCGCCGAGTCTCTCGCTGGATGCCGACGAACTGGTGCTGCACAGCAAGACCGACCTCGACGAACAGGAACTGCGCATTCGCAGCGAACTGAGCCTGGGCGAGGTGATGTCCGCCGACCAGGTGCTGATGACCGGCAAGGTGGTGGGGGAGCTGTCGCGTATCAATGCCGATGCCTTGCGTTCGTTGTTGAATCACCTCAAGGCGGAGGCGGCCCGGGGCGGTAGCGGTGTGACGCGGCGCGATCTGTTATCCCTGTTGGCCCCCCAGATTCGTGCTCTGATGGGAGACTCGCCCCGCCTGGACCTGCTCGAGGTCGACCTGGACAGTCCCATGCTCGGGTTGTCGCTGGAGGGCGAGGGCGCCCTGATCTTCGATGCCCGTGACCTGGAAGAACTCGACCCGGAAGCACTGGAATCCAGCGAGGGTCGGAGCGCCTGGCGCGAACGCCTCGATGGCGACTTCCTGTGGCGCGACCTGCCGGCGGTGGTAGCGCTATGGCTGGGGCTTCCGCTGGATACCGAGGACATGCAGATCGACGTGGTGAGAGGCAAGGTGCGCATCAATGGCCGGCCCTTGCCATCGCTTTCCCAACGCTTGCCATGACTTGAAGTTCGCGCACGTCGCCCGCATTCCGAGATCATCACGGGACGAATCTCCCGGCCCTTCAGGATGAGGTACGCATGAGCGACGAAAACGATCGAGGTTTCGAGCAGGACGGCCTGGAGTGGATCCAGGACGAAGAGAAAGACGAGGGATTCCAGCCCGGTAGCGGATCGGGTCAGGCCGTGGTGCCGGCCAGTGACACCCTGCCCGAGCGGGTCTATCTGCTGCCGATCCACAATCGCCCCTTTTTCCCCGCCCAGGTACAGCCGCTGGTGATCAATCGCGAGCGCTGGGAGGAGACCATTCGCCGCGTCGGCAACACGCCGCACCAGATGGTGGGGTTGGCCTTCGTCGGTGAAACCGGCGTCGAAGAACTCGGCCACGAGGATTTCCCCGTGGTGGGTACCGCGGTCAAGGTGCACAAGCTGCAGGGCGAGGAATCGCAGTTGCAGTTCATCGCCCAGGGCATGCGCCGCTTCCGCATTCAGCGCTGGCTTTCCAAGAAACCGCCGTATCTGGTCGAGGTCAGCTATCCGCGCGAGCCGGTCGATGCCGAGGACGACGAGACTCGTGCCTATGCCATGGCGTTGATCAATGGCATCAAGGAGCTGCTGCCGATCAATCCGCTCTATGGCGAGGAGCTCAAGCATTATCTCAACCGTTTTGGTCCGCATGAGCCGGGGCCGCTGACGGATTTCGCCGCGGCCATCACCTCGGCCAAGGGGCCGGAGTTGCAGGACGTGCTGGCGACCTTGCCGGTGACCGAGCGCATGCAGAAGGTGCTGCCGCTGCTGCGCAAGGAGATCGATGTCGCCCAGTTGCAGAGCGAGATCAGCGAGCAGGTCAACGCCCAGATGCAGGAGCGTCAGCGGGAGTTCTTCCTGCGCGAGCAGCTCAAGGTGATTCAGCGCGAGCTGGGCATTTCCAAGGACGACCGGGAAAACGATGTCGATACCTTCCGCGCGCGGCTGACCGACAAGGTCGTGCCCGAGCGCGTCATGGAGCGCATCGACGACGAGCTGGACAAGCTCTCCGTGCTGGAGACCGGCTCGCCGGAGTACGGGACCACTCGCCATTATCTCGACTGGCTGACCTCACTGCCGTGGGGGATCACCAGCGATGACCAGCTCGACCTGGCGCACGCCCGGCAGGTACTGGATCGCGATCACGATGGCCTCAAGGACGTCAAGGAGCGCATCGTCGAGTTTCTCGCCGAGGGCACCTTCAAGGGCGATGTCGGTGGCTCCATCCTGCTGCTGGTCGGCCCGCCCGGCGTCGGCAAGACATCGGTGGGACGTTCCATCGCCGAGGCACTGGGGCGCGAGTTCTATCGCTTCTCGGTGGGAGGCATGCGCGACGAGGCCGAAATCAAGGGCCATCGTCGCACCTATGTGGGTGCCATGCCCGGCAAGCTGGTCCAGGCGATCAAGGAAGTCGAGGTCGAGAACCCGGTGATCATGCTCGACGAGATCGACAAGATGGGGCAGTCCTTCCAGGGCGATCCCGCCTCGGCCCTGCTCGAGGTGCTCGACCCGGAACAGAACGTCGATTTCCTCGACCACTATCTGGATGTCCGGCTCGATCTGTCCAAGGTCCTGTTCGTGTGCACCGCCAATACGCTGGATTCGATTCCGCCGGCCCTGCTCGACCGCATGGAGCAGATTCGTCTCTCCGGCTATATCGCCGAAGAGAAGATGGCCATCGCCAAGCACCATCTCTGGCCCAAGCTGCTCAAGCGCGACCATATTCCCAAGAAGCGCATCAACCTTACCGATGCGGCCCTGCGCCAGATCATCGAGGGCTATGCGCGCGAAGCGGGGGTGCGCCAGCTCGAGAAGCAATTGCATCGCATCGTGCGCAAGGCGGCGGTCAAGCTGCTCGAGAACGGCCAGCAGACGATCAAGGTCTCGGTGAAGAATCTCGAGGAATTCCTCGGCGCACCGACCTTCCGCAAGGAAAAGGTCATGAAGGGCGAGGGCGTGGTCACCGGCCTGGCCTGGACCGCCATGGGCGGCGCGACCCTCTCCGTGGAAGCCGGCAAGGTGCATGCCCTGGATCGTGGCTTCAAGTTGACCGGCCAGCTCGGCGAGGTGATGAAGGAGTCGGCCAATATCGCCTACAGCTATGTGCTGGGCCATCTCGGCGACTATGGCGCTGAACCGGATTTCTTCGACTCGGCTTTCGTGCATCTGCACGTGCCCGAAGGCGCCACGCCCAAGGACGGTCCCTCGGCCGGCGTGACCATGACCACGGCGCTGCTGTCGCTGGCGCGGCACGAGCCCATCGACAGGCCGCTGGCCATGACCGGCGAGCTGACCCTCACGGGCCAGGTGCTGCCGGTGGGCGGGATTCGCGAAAAGGTCATCGCCGCCCGACGCAGCGAGATCTTCGAGGTGATCCTGCCCGACGCCAACCGCCGTGACTACGAGGAACTGCCGGACTACCTGCGCGACGGCATGACGGTGCATTTCGCCAAGCACTATCGCGATGTGGCCAAGGTGGTGTTCGGCTAGTCGACCACGAGCGGCGGGCTATGAGATTCAAGCAGAGGGAGAATTGGAGCTAGGGGCAGGTCGCTGCCCCTGGTCCCCGGCCCTCAGCGGAATTTCTCCATGGTTTTCCGGTAACCGATGAAGGCTTCGCGGCGTTGCTCGATGCGGGCCAGGGCGTTGGTGTCGCCGGTTTCCTCGGCGACTTTCTTGGCCACATCCAACTGCTCGATGCCTCGGTCGATGTGGCCGGTGAGCTGTAGCTGTTCGGCCCGGGCGAGGTGGCCCCAGGCCTTGCGGTCGCTGTGACCGGCGGCTTCGGCGAGCAGGGCGAAGACCTGGGGATCCTCCGGGTGCTGGTCGGCCAGCTCGCGCAGCACCCGGTAGGCCGCATCGGCATCTCGCTGGAGCAGGGCCTCGCCCAGCACCAGGGTGGTGGGCGCATAGCCCGGCATCAGGCGCAACTGGTGCCGGCCTCGGGCGATGGCGTCGTCGATTCGACCGGCTTCCAGTGCGACCTGGGCGGCCGTGGCCGGCAGCATCGCCAGATCGGGGTGCTGGCGTGACAGGGTGTCCAGAGCGTTCAGTGCCGCGTCGGTGCGGCCCTGCTCGGCATCGACCAGGGCTCGCAGGTAGCGGCGGGCGTCCTCGGGGGTCGAATCGCGATTCTGGCGGGTGATCGCCTGGTTGGGGTTTCGGTCATGAATGGCCAGCAGGGCACGGGCACGCACCAGTTGGTATTCGAGGCTTTGCTCTCGGGAAGCGTCGGCGTGCATCTGGTCGACGCGGCTCTGGGCATCGCTGATGCGCGATTCCGTCACCGGGTGGGTCAGCAGAAATTCCGGTGGATTGCCTCCCTGCAGGGCGATCATGCGCTGCATGGTACGAAACATGTCGACCATGGCCTGGGGATCGTAGCCGGCTCCCGCCATGATCTGCAGGCCGGTTTGATCGGCCTCGCGTTCATAGCGCCGGGAGTAGGCCAGCTGGTCCTGGATGAAGGCGGCCTGGGAACCCATGGCGGCCGCGAGGCCGGCGTCGCTGCCGCTACCGGCGGCAAGCAGCATGCCGGCCAGCATGGCGGCCATGGTGGGAATCTGGGTCTGTTCGGCACGTGCCTTGCCGCGGGCATAATGATGCTGCGAAAGGTGGCCGAGTTCGTGGGCGACCACCGAAACCATCGGGGCCTCCTGATCGGCAAAGGCGAACAGGCCGGCATTGATGCCGATGACGCCGCCGGGGACGGCGAAAGCGTTGAGCTGCTCGCTGGCGACCAGGGTGGTGACCGGGCGGATGCCGCTGAGCGAGCTGTAGGGCAGCAGGCGTGCCACCAGGGAGTCCACGTATGCCTGAGTGATGGGATCCTGCCAGATGGGAGCTCGGGCCCGGAACTGGCGCAGCCAGGTCCGGCCGAGCCGGACTTCCTCTCCGCTGACGGCTTGGGAGCCGCTATTGACCAGGCTGGGCAGCTCGGGTGGTTCGAGGTCAAGATCGAGGGCTACGCTCGGGGTCGCCAGGGCCAGGCACAAGGCGAGGGTGCCCAGGCAGGTTAGGTGTCGACGTTGCATGGCTTCCTCATCACGGAGCAGGGGGAGGCGCTCACCATCCGACATTGATTCAGTCGACAAAGTGCCTTTAAATCCCAGAAGTTCATGTCGGCGGCGCGCCTCGGCCGGTCCGACATGCCCAAGCATTCTCCCGGGAGACAACATGACTGTGCAACCCGACGATGTGCTCGACGCACGTGGTCTTCCCTGTCCGTTGCCCTTGCTCAAGGCCAAGCAGGCCCTGGCCCGACTGGGGCCGGGGGCGCTGCTGGAAGTAATGGCGACCGACGGGGGCTCTTGGCGAGACTTCGAAACCTTCATCGAGCAGAGTCACCATGAGATGGTGGCTCGCGAGGAACGTGGCGACGTCTATCACTACTGGATCCGCAAGGCGGAGGAATCGGCCTGATGACCCTGAGATCACTGCTGCGTGGCTGGATGGAGCGCTATTTCTCCGACGAGGAAGCCGTCATCCTGCTGTTGGTGCTGATACTGGGCTTTGCCGTGGTGATATGGCTGGGCCAGATGCTGGCGCCCTTTTTGACGGCGTTGGTCATCGCCTTTCTGCTGCAGGGGGCAGTCAATGGTCTGACGCGCCGCCGCGTGCCGCACTTGCTGGCGGTACTGCTGGTGTTCCTGGGCTTTCTCGGGATCTTGCTGGCGATGGCGTTGATCCTGCTGCCGTTGATCTGGAACCAACTGGTCAATCTGCTCCAGGAAACGCCGCGCATGTTCGCCAGTGGACAGTCCCTGCTCGATGACCTCCAGGCCCGCTATCCGCAACTGATCACGCCGGACCAGATCCAGACCTGGATCGGCATGGCCGGACGCGAGGTGACCCAGCTCGGGCAGCGTGCCCTGTCACTGTCGCTTTCCTCGCTCGGCAATGTGTTGTCGTTGATCATCTATCTGGTGCTGGTACCGATCCTGGTGTTCTTCATGCTCAAGGATCGCGACCGCCTGGTGGGCTTTGCGGTATCGCTGCTGCCGCAGCGCCGTGAGCTGATGACACGTATCTGGCACGAGATGGATGACCAGATCGCCAACTTCGTGCGTGGCAAGTTCATCGAGATCATCATCGTCGGCAGCGTGTCCTTCTTCACCTTCATGTTCTTCGGCCTGCCGTATTCGGCGCTGCTGGCCGTGCTGGTCGGGCTCTCGGTGCTGATCCCCTACATCGGCGCCGCCGTGGCCACGCTGCCGGTAGCGGCGGTGGCGGGCTTTCACTTCGGCATCAGTGACCAGTTCGTCTATGTATTGATCGCCTACGGAGTGATCCAGGCGCTGGATGGCAATGTCCTGGTGCCGGTGCTGTTCTCCGAGGCGGTCAATCTGCACCCGGTATCGATCATCCTGGCGGTGCTGTTTTTCGGCGGCATCTGGGGCTTCTGGGGAATCTTCTTCGCCATTCCGCTGGCCACCCTGCTCAAGGCGCTGGTCTATGCCTGGCCGAGGGGGATCCAGCAGCGACGCGAGGAGGTATCGGCGGAAGCGCCGCTCGAGGCGGAAGGCGCCGACGAGTAACGGCGCCGTCCGTGAAGCGTCCGGCCGTCCGGGGAGGACGGCCGGGGCGTGCCTCACTCGCCGGCGTGCAGTGCCTGGGCGGCTTCGAGCACTTCGGCCACGTGGCCCTTGACCTTGACGCCCCGCCATTCACGGGCGAGCTTGCCGTCGACATCGATCAGGAAGGTGCTGCGTTCGATCCCCAGGTGCTCCTTGCCGTAGAGCTTCTTGAGCTTGATGACGTCGAACAGCCGGCAGACGGTCTCGTCCTTGTCGGAGATCAGCGTGAAGTTGAAGTCCTGCTTGGCCTTGAAGTTCTCCTGGGCACGGATGCCGTCCCGGGAGACGCCGATGATGACCGTGTTGGCGGCGTCGAATGCCGCCTTGTTGTCCCGGAAGTCACCGCCCTCGGTCGTGCAGCCGGGGGTGCTGGCCTTGGGATAGAAGTAGATCACGACCTGCTTGCCGCGCAGTTCCGACAGGCTCAACTGAGTGTCGCCGGTGGCGGTCGCGGTGAAGTCGGGGACCGGCTGGCCTACGCTGATGCTCATGGTGTCTCCTGGGGTGATGAGAAATGAAGGCCCCTGATTACACGCAACCGTGGATCAACTGTAAAGTCGTCGCTGTACAGGCCTTGACGGCCTGAGTACCATTTGGCTCTTGGCGGCGAGATCTCGCCGGATGCCAGGCATCATCCGCAAAGCTGAAGAGTGCAGACACTTTTCGGGCGATGCCTGGCCTTCGGCGCGCGAAGGCCGCGTATACCAGGCAGGCCGGGAGGATGAGTAGAGGATGATCACGGGTAGCATCGTCGCGCTGGCGACACCGATGAAAGTCAACGGCGACATCGACTGGGAGGCCCTGCGCCGCCTGGTTCATTTCCATCTCGACAACGGCACCGATGCCATTGTCGCTGCAGGCACCACCGGCGAGCCGACGACCATGTCGTTTGCCGAGCACTTCGACGTGATTCGTGCCGTGGTGGAAGAGGTCGATGGTCGTATTCCGGTGATTGCCGGTACCGGTTCCAATAACACCACCGAGGCGGTGGAGCTGACCCGCTACGCCAAGGAAGTCGGGGCCGACTATTGCCTCACCGTGGCGCCCTACTACAACAAGCCGACCCAGGAAGGTCTCTATCAGCACTTCAAGGCCATCGCCGAGACCAGCGATCTGCCGGTGATTCTCTACAACGTGCCGGGCCGGACCTGTTCCGACATCTACAACGAGACGGTGCTGCGCCTGGCCGAGGTGGACAACATCGTCGGCCTCAAGGATGCCACCGGCAACCTGGAGCGCGCCGAGGACCTGATCGCCCGCCTCGAGGGCAGCGATTTCATGCTCTATTCCGGCGATGACGGCACGGCCTGCGACTTCATGTTGATGGGCGGACACGGCGACATCTCGGTGACCGCCAACGTCGCTCCCCGGGCCATGCACGATCTGTGCGCCGCCGCTGTCGCCGGCGAAACCGACAAGGCCCATCAGATCAATACCCGGCTGATGCCGCTGCACACCAATCTGGGCATCGAAGCCAACCCGATTCCGGTCAAATGGGCGCTGAACCGGATGGGCATGCTGGAGCCGGGCATTCGCCTGCCGCTGACCTGGTTGTCCGAGAAATATCACTCGACCGTCAGCGAAGCCCTGCAGCTGGCGGGACTGATCGAAGACTGAGCGATGGCCGAGGCCATCCCCAATGAGATATGACGCAAGGTGGACGCATGAACTCTGCGCTGAAATGGATGCCGCTGGTGGCCGCTCTGGCTGTGGCGGGCTGCGCTCGAGAAGGCTACTACGACAACCGCAGCGTCGATTATACCAAGGCCGAGGAAAGCGCGCCCTTGGAGCTGCCCGATACCCGCAATACTCAGCGCTACCGCGATGTCATGCCGGTACCCGATGTCCCCGGCGCCTTCGCATCCCAGGGTGACGACTTTCATGCGCCCCCGCCGCGCGCCCTGAATGCCGGGAGCGGTGTCTCGGCCGGCGAGGTGGCCCGTCGCGAGGCCGGTGAGCAGCGCTGGTTGCTGGTCGGTGCCATGCCCGGTGTCGTGTGGTCCGAGATCAACGATTTCGCCGCTTCCCGGGGGCTCGACGTGCTCTCGCGCAATGACAGCCGCGGCGTGCTGGAGACCGATCAGGGGCGCATCAGTGTGTCCCCCGGCCTGCATCAGGGAGAAAGCGAGGTTCGTTGCGAGCAGGGGGGCGTTCCGGTGGAGGGCTGCCTGAATGCTCTGGAGCGTCGCTTCGAGCAGCGCAGCAACCTGGCCAGCGCCACCGCATCCGGACTCGCGGCCCAGGGGCAGATGGGACAGCAGAGCCATCCTCCGCGCCTCGAGCAGCGCGATGGCGAGTGGCAATTGGCGCTTCCCTATAGCCTCGAGCGCGCCTGGGCGGAGCTGAGCGCTCAACTCCAGGCCGACTTCTCCCTCGAAGGGCGTCGTCAGCTGGTCGAACAGGATGCGGGCTCGCACAGCTTCCTGGTCGACTATATACCGTTCAGTGAACGCAGCCGCGGCGTCTGGGCTTCGCTGGCGTCGATGAACTTCGGCGAGGAATCGAAGCGGGTGCGCCTGGAACTGAGCCGGCAGGGCACGAACCAGACGCTGGTACGCGCCCGCGCAACCGGTGACGAAGCGCTCCTGGCGGACGACGAGCGTGAACTGCTGGAGCGGATCGGAGGCCTGCTGCGCTGATGACCGCGCCGTGCGCTGACTCGGGTTACCTGCGCTTCGCGTCTCTTGGCAGCGGCAGCAAGGGTAACGCGACCCTGGTCAGCGACGGCGAGACGACCCTGCTGGTCGACTGCGGTTTCACGCTCAAGGAAACCGAGCAGCGCCTTGGGCGCCTCGGCCTGCATCCACGCCAGCTCGACGCCCTGCTGGTGACCCATGAGCATGGCGATCACCTGCGCGGCGTCGGCCCCCTGGCCAGGAAACACGGCGTCCCTGTCTATCTGACGCCTGGGACCTGGCTGGCGGGGCGTATCGGCGAGCTACCGCATCGCCACTGGATAACGCCCCAGTCGCCCTTTCGGGTCAAGGGGATCGACATCGATCCGGTCACCGTGCCCCATGATGCCCGGGAGCCGGTGCAGTTCCGGCTTTCCGCGGCTGGACGACGGCTCGGCCTGCTGACCGATCTCGGCCATCCCAGTTCCCATGTGGTCGAGGCCTTCCAGGGCTGCGATGCCGTGGTGCTGGAATGCAACCACGATGTGCGACTCCTGGAAACGGGGCCCTATCCGCCGAGTCTCAAGCGGCGGGTCGGAGGACGCTGGGGCCACCTGGCCAACGAACAGGCCGCCTGGCTATTGCAGCGGCTGGGCCTGGATCGTCTGCAGCACATCGTCTGCTCGCACCTGTCCGAACACAACAACCGCCCCGAGCTGGCCTTGGCGGCACTGGACCCGTTGCTCGACGGCGAAGTGTCCCGCCTGACGGTGGCCGCCCAGGACGAGGGGCTGGACTGGCGGATGATCCGCTGAACATACACAGGCGCCCGAGACCACTCGCCGAGGTGTCGGGCAATGCCTGGGCTACTTCACCATATTGCCCTGGAGGCTCCCATGGACAAGCGTCAAGAACTCTATGCCGGCAAGGCCAAGTCGGTTTATGCCACCGACGACCCCGACCGTCTGATCCTGCACTTCCGCGATGACACCAGCGCCTTCGATGGCGAGCGCATGGAGTCGCTGGCGCGCAAGGGCAAGGTCAACAACCGCTTCAACGCCTTCATCATGGAGAAGCTGCAGGCGGCGGGGATTCCCACTCACTATGAGCGGCTGCTCTCCGACACCGAGAGCGTGGTCAAGAAGCTCGACATGCTGCCGGTGGAGTGCGTGATACGCAACATCGCCGCCGGGGGGCTGGTCAAGCGCCTGGGCGTGGAAGAGGGCAGTGAGCTGGCGCCGCCCACTTTCGAGCTGTTCCTCAAGAACGATGCCCTGCACGATCCGATGATCAACGAGTCGTTGGCGGAAACCTTCGGCTGGGCGACGCCCGAGCAGCTGGCCGAGATGAAGTCGCTGACCTACCGGGTCAATGATGTCCTCAAGCAGCTGTTCGCCGATGGCGACCTGCTGCTGGTGGATTACAAGCTCGAGTTCGGCCTCTTCAACGGCGAGATCGTGCTGGGCGACGAGTTCTCTCCGGACGGTTGCCGCCTGTGGGACGCCAAGACCCGCGAGAAACTCGACAAGGACCGCTTCCGGCAGGGCCTGGGCGGTGTGATCGAGGCTTATGAGGAAGTGGGGCGCCGGATCGGCGTCGATTTCTCCTGAGGACGTACTGATTCAGACGACCCACAGGGACGCGGGAAGTGCCTAGCGATCCTGGCCGCCGGCGGTGCTCGCCATCCTCATAGAGCAGGCTACACTCTGGCGGCGGTCAGCCTACCTTTGCTCGTAGCATGAAGCTGAGCATTCTTTAGAGCCCCCTTCAAACCCAACGGGTGGAGGTGGGCTTTTCCGGCGACAAGCCTTCGCGAGGGCGCTGTGAACCCTTCCTTGGGCGTCTCGCCGCCTGCTCCGCTTGCAGGACCTGGGCTGGCCTTCCATGGCCAGCCCGTTCGGCGGCATGCGCCTCACCCATGGCGGATGACCCTCGCGTCGTCTTATCCCCGGCGCCCATTGCATTGGAAGTTTGGAAATGCGCTCTGGGCCATATGAGTCGGAGCACCTCTCATTGCTCTGAATGGAGGATTCCTTCCTTAGCTCCTTGGGTCGACTTAAACCTCGACGATTTCGGTGACTTCCAGTGCCGTGGTGCCGTCAGGCGTGGCCAGGGCGTGAAAGCGTACGTCCACGTCGCGCAGCCGTACGCCGTAGATGCGATCCTCCGCACCCTGGCGATAGGCGGGGCGTGGGTCCTGGGCCAGCACCTGGTGGATCAGCTCGCGCAATGAGTCGGCGTCGGGGCGGTCGGCCAGGGCTGCCTGGGCCTCGGGGGCGATGCGTACCGGCAGCGAGGCAGGGGCCTCGGGGGCGAAGCCGGCACGGGCCTCGGGACGGGATTCGACCCAGGGCAGGTAGGGTTTGATATCCAGTACCGGGGTGCCGTCGACCAGATCGACGCCTCGCAGTCTCAGGCGAACTCCCGCGTCGGTGTCGATGCCTTCCAGTTCCACCAGCGATTGCCCCAGCCGGTTGGGGCGGTGGGTGCTGCGGCTGGCGAAGACGCCGATCCTGGTGTTGCCACCCAGGCGTGGCGGGCGTACCAGTGGCGTCCAGCGTTCGGGGCTGAGGTGGAAGAGAAAGGTCACCCAGAGGTGGCTGAAGGCTTCCAGGCCGCGCACCGTCAGAGGGTCGTCGAAAGGAGGCGTCAGTACCAGGCTGGCCCGGGCGGCCTCGGCCAGCCCCGGCTGGCGCGGTACGCCGAACTTGTCGGGATAGTCGCTTTCGATATGGCCGATGGGCGTCAGGGTCACACTGGTGCTGGGGGATGCAGGCATGCTCGATTCCCGGGCGTGTCGCGTTCGGGCATTGGCCCGGACGCCTGGCTTGTGTAGTCTCGTGGCGGTTTCATCATCTCAGGAAGTCACGCATGCGTCATGCCGACATCGAGCCTACATCGGCGGCTCCCTGCCGCGATGCTTCCCAGAAGCGGAAAGCGCCGCGCATTTTCTACCGTCTCGCCAAGGCGCGGGACGGTGCCGATCAGGCCGAGGTTTTCCATCATGCCGTGATGCAGGGGGCCAGCGACTATTACGAGCAGGAAGCCCGCGAGGCCTGGGCTGCCGTGTTGCCCCGAGACGGTAGTGCCTGGGTGGCGCGGCAGGCGCTCTATACCACTCTGGTGGCAACTTGCGATGGCCGTTGCGTGGGGTTTCTGGAACTCGACCTGAAGCGGGCTCGCGTGGAGTCGCTCTATGTGTGGCCTTCGCTGGCCCGTCGCGGCATCGGCTCGACCCTGTTGGTGCATGCCGAGCGCATGCTGGTCGAGCAGGGAGCCGACCGGGTCGATATCACCGCCAGCCTGGTGCTGGCCGATGGCCTGGAAAATCGTGGCTGGCGCCGCGTACGCGAAGAGTGGGTCGAACGGGGCGGCCAGCGACTGCGCCGGTGGATCATGACGAAGTCGCTGGCGGCAGTGGAGACCTGAAGGCGTCAGCTCTGCTGCTGCTCGATGAGGCGCATCGACAGGTCGATGGCCTTGACGTCCTTGGTCAGAGCACCGCTGGAAATGCAGTCGACGCCGGTGTCGGCGATAGCCTTGAGCGTGGATTCGTCGACATTGCCGGAGGCCTCGAGCGTGGCGCGTCCGGCGGTGCGCCGCACGGCCTCGCGCAGGTCGTCCAGCGAGAAGTTGTCGAGCATGATCACGTCCGCACCGGCCTCGAGCGCCTGGTCGAGTTCGTCGAAGTTTTCCACCTCGACCTCCACCGGCAGATCCCGGGCGATGTCCCGGGCTTCCTTGACCGCGGCGGCGATCCCACCGCAGGACGCGATATGATTCTCTTTGATCAAGAAGGCGTCGTAGAGGCCGATGCGGTGGTTGTGACCGCCTCCGCAGGACACCGCGTATTTCTGCGCCAGGCGCAGCCCCGGCAGGGTCTTGCGGGTGTCGAGCATGCGCACGCCGGTGCCGGCGAGCAGGTCGACGTAGTGGCGGGTACGCGTGGCGGTGCCGGAAAGCGTCTGCAGCAGGTTCAGTGCCGCGCGCTCGCCGGTCAGCAGGCTGCGTGCCGGGCCCTCGAGCTCGAGGAAGGCCTGCCCGGCGCTCAGCCGGTCACCGTCGGCGGCCTGCCAGTGCAGGCTGACGCGGGGATCGAGGCGACGGAAGAGTTCATCGACCCAGGCCACGCCGCACAACACGGTGTCCTCCCGGGTGATCACCCGGGCGCGGGCCCATTGTTTCTCGGCGATCAGCTCGGCGGTGATGTCGCCGGGGCCGACATCCTCGGCCAGCAGCCGGGCGGCGCTTTCGCGGATCTCTTCGGCGAGGGCATCCTGATAGTGCATGGCGGGGCTTCGTCTCTGTGCTGGAAAGCGGGAGACGTTCATTATAGAGGAAAGCGCAGCATCGACGTCAGGGGGTAAACATGCCGATTGATCAGGGCTGGCTGGAGGGCGCGCGCCGCCTTGTATCGCCCAATCAGGACGTGCGGCCGGAGGGCGAGATTTCCTTGCTGGTCCTGCATTCCATCAGTCTGCCGCCGGGGCAGTTCTCCGGTGATGCCATCGAACGATTGTTCACCAATCGCCTGGACGCCGAGGCGCATCCCTATTTCGCCGCCATTAGTGGGCTGCGGGTGTCGGCCCACCTGTTGATCCGGCGTGATGGTGGCTGTGTGCAGTTCGTGCCGTTCACGGCGCGCGCCTGGCACGCGGGCCGCTCATGGTGGCGCGATGGGCAGCGATGGCGTCGGGCGCTGAACGACTTCTCGGTGGGCATCGAGCTGGAAGGGGATGAGGTGACGCCCTACACCGAGGCGCAGTATCACTCTCTGGCATGCGCCACTCGGTCACTGTTGGCACGGTACCCGGCCATCACACCGGAACGCATCACCAGTCATGCCCGTGTTGCGCCACTACGCAAGAGCGATCCCGGGGCGGCCTTCGATTGGGCCTATTTTCGCCAATCGGTAGGAAACATGACTCGATAGTACGTAAAAAAACATACATTTGGCCCGGTGATACCCTCGGGATCCCAAGCCAGCTAGTTGTTCTACTAACTCGGCTCTCTTGGTGCGATCCACTATGAAGGGGCGGGATACCCAAGGGTTATAGGCGTCATGGAGGTTTTGAAAAAAATTTCCATGTCTGTTTCAATTGGCAGCAGTGAGTGTTTACGGTATCGTCAGCGCACCCACCGACATTGGTCGCGTTGTCTTGTAAAACGACTACAAATCTGGCAGATGGCGTGGAATCGACTCCATGCCCTCCCACAGAGCGCCACAGGCCCCTCGCTGCGGGGCTGTCGCCCCACCGTCATTCGGAGAGACGTCTATGAGTCTTGAGACACGAGAAGATCTCGATCCGGTCGAAACCCAGGAGTGGTTGGATTCCCTGGAGTCGGTTCTGGATCGCGAGGGTGAGGACCGGGCCCGGTACCTCATGAACCGGCTAGCGGACCGCTATCGCCGCGATGGCATGCAAGTGCCCTTCTCGGTGACGACACCGCATCGCAACACCATTCCGGTGCATCGTGAGGCGCCGATGCCGGGCGACCTGTTCATGGAGCGTCGCATCCGTTCGCTGATCCGCTGGAACATGGCCGCCATGGTGACCCGGGCCAACAAGGCCAACAAGGGTATCGGGGGGCACCTGGCCAGCTTCATGTCCAGCGCGACCCTCTATGACGTGGGCTTCAACCATTTCTTCCGCGCCGCCAACGGCGATTTCAAGGGTGACCTGGTATTCATCCAGGGCCACAGCTCTCCCGGTGTCTATGCCCGCGCCTTCCTCGAAGGCCGCCTGACCGAGGAGCAGATGGACAAGTTCCGCCAGGAAGTCGATGGCGATGGCCTGTCGTCCTACCCGCACCCCTGGCTGATGCCGGATTTCTGGCAGCTGCCCACTGTCTCCATGGGGCTGGGGCCGATCATGGCCATTTACCAGGCCCATGTCATGAAGTATCTGGATCAGCGTGGCCTGCAGCCGATGCAGGACCGCAAGGTCTGGGCCTTTCTCGGCGACGGCGAGTGCGACGAGCCGGAAACGCTGGGGGCCATCCATCTCGCCAGCCGTGAGAAGCTCGATAACCTGAACTTCGTCGTCAACTGCAACCTGCAGCGTCTCGACGGCCCGGTGCGCGGCAACTCGCGCATCATGGACGAACTCGAGGGCGTGTTCCGCGGTGCCGGCTGGAACGTCATCAAGGTGGTCTGGGGCCGGTTGTGGGATCCGCTCTTCGAGAAGGACAAGAAGGGCATCCTGCAGAAGCGCATGGACGAGGCGGTCGACGGCGAATACCAGAACTACAAGGCCAACGGCGGCGCCTATACCCGGGAGCACTTCTTCGGCAAGTATCCCGAGACCGCCGAGCTGGTCAAGGACATGTCCGACGAGGACATCTGGAAGCTCAACCGCGGTGGCCACGATCCGTTCAAGATCTATGCGGCCTATCATGAGGCTTTCCACAATACCAGCGGTCGTCCGACCGTCATCCTGGCGCACACCGTCAAGGGCTATGGCCTGGGTGCTGCCGGCGGCGAGGCTGACAACGAGGCCCACCAGGTCAAGTCCATCGACGACCCGGACGTCCTGAAGGATTTCCGCGATCGTTTCGGCATCCCGGTCTCCGATGAGCAGATCGAAAACGAGATGCCTTACTACAAGCCGGACGACGACAGCCCGGAGATGAAGTACATGCATCTCCAGCGCGAGCGTCTGGGCGGCTACCTGCCGGCGCGCAACCCGGACTTCGAGGCCCTGGAGATCCCGTCGCTCGAGGACAAGACCTTCGCCTCGCAGCTGAAGGGTTCCAATGGCCGTGAAGTTTCCACGACCATGGCCTTCGTGCGCATCCTCAATGGTCTGGTCAAGGACAAGAAGGTCGGCAAGCAGGTCGTGCCGATCGTGCCCGACGAGGCGCGGACCTTCGGCATGGAGGGCATGTTCCGCCAGCTCGGCATCTATACCTCCGAAGGGCAGAAGTACGAGCCCATGGACAAGGGCCAGCTGATGTTCTATCGCGAGGATCAGGCGGGTCAGGTCCTCGAGGAGGGCATCACCGAGGCCGGCGCCATGTCGTCCTGGATCGCCGCCGCGACTTCCTACAGCAACCATGGCCTGCCGCTGCTGCCGTTCTACATCTACTACTCGATGTTCGGCTTCCAGCGTATCGGCGATCTGGCCTGGGCCGCCGGCGACATGCAGGCGCGGGGCTTCCTGGTCGGCGGTACCGCCGGGCGCACGACCCTGAATGGCGAGGGCCTGCAGCACCAGGATGGCCATAGCCATCTCCAGGCCTCGATGATTCCCAATTGCCGTAGTTATGATCCTACCTACGCCCATGAGGTGGCGGTGATCGTCCAGGATGGCTTGAAGCGGATGTACGCCGACAAGGAAAACTGCTTCTACTACCTGACGGTGATGAACGAGAACTACGAGCAGCCGGCCCTGGAAGAGGTGCCCACCGAGGACATCATCAAGGGCATGTACCTGCTGCGCGAAACCCAGGGTGACAAGGCCCGCGTCCAGTTGATGGGCTCCGGCACCATCCTGCGCGAGGTCGAGGAGGCCGCCGAGCTGCTCGCCGAGGAGTGGGGCATCGGTGCCGATATCTGGAGCGTCACCAGCTTCAACGAGCTGCGTCGCGAAGCCCTGGAAATCGATCGTCAGGCCTTCCTCAAGCCGGCCGAGGAGCCGGGCAAGCCGCACGTTACCGCTTGCCTGGAAGGCCGTCAGGGCCCGGCCATTGCCTCCACCGACTACATGAAGCTGTTCGCCGACCAGGTCCGCGCCTGGGTGCCGACCGACTATCATGTACTGGGCACCGATGGTTATGGCCGTTCCGATACTCGCGAGAAGCTGCGTCACTTCTTCGAGGTCGATCGCTACTTCGTCACCGTGACGGCGCTCAAGGCGCTGGCCGACCGTGGCGAGATCGATCGCAAGGTCGTGGCCGAGGCCATCGAGAAGTACGGCATCGACCCCAACAAGCCCAACCCGCTTGAGGTGTGAGTCGTCGACCGATCCGGTGGCATGGCGGGCCGTCAGGGCCCGCCCCCGTCAAGAGTTTGAAGGAGCGCGACCTTGAGTAGCGAAATCATCAAAGTGCCCGACATCGGTGGCGATACCGATGTCGAAATCATCGAGATCGCGGTGTCGGAAGGCGATGTCATCGAGCCCGAGGACACCCTGATCACACTGGAATCCGACAAGGCCAGCATGGACGTGCCGTCGCCCAAGGGCGGCAAGGTGCTGAAAGTGCTGGTCAAGGAGGGCGACACCGTCTCCGAGGGTGACGGTATCGTCGAGATCGAGGCCGAGGGCGGCGGTGACGCCGACGACGCCGGGGAAGAGGAAGCCTCCGAGCAGGCCTCGGCCCCCGAGCCCGATGAAGCCCCGGCCGACGAGGCGCCGGCCAAGCCTGCCGCCAAGTCCGGTGGCGGCTCGCGCACGGTAGAGATCAAGGTGCCCGATCTCGGCGGTGCGTCCGATGTCGAGATCATCGAGGTGGCAGCCAGCGAGGGCGACACGCTCGACGCCGAGGACACCCTGATCACCCTGGAGTCCGACAAGGCCTCCATGGATGTGCCGAGCCCCCATGCCGGTAAGCTGGTCAGCCTGACCGTCAAGGAAGGCGACACCGTCTCCGAGGGCGATGTGATCGGCAGCATGGAAGTCGCCGGCGAGTCGGCTGGCGATGAGGCGAGCGAGAGTGCGCCGGCCGCCGATGAGGCACCGAGCGAGCCGGAAGCTGCCGCCGAGTCCGAGGAGGAGTCTGCCGGGGGCGAGCCCGAGCGCAAGGAGGTTCGCGTGCCGGACCTCGGTGGTTCCAGCGATGTGCCGATCATCGAAGTGGCGGTCGCCGAGGGCGACGAGGTCAACGAAGAGGATCCGCTGATCACGCTGGAATCCGACAAGGCCTCCATGGACGTGCCGAGCCCCCACAAGGGCAAGCTGGTCGAGCTGAAGGTGAAGGAGGGCGATAGCGTCTCCGAGGGCGATGTGATCGCCATCATCGAGACGGCTGCTGCCAAGCCCGCGCCGAAGAAGGCCGAGCAGAAGCCGGCTGAGAAAGCCGAGGCGTCGAGCGCCAAGCGCGAGTCGGGCGACGACAAGCCAGCCGCACCGGCCGGTCGCCCCAGTCCCGAGGCGCAAATGGCGGCCCACAAGCCCCGCGACGGCAAGCTGGTGCATGCCGGCCCGGCGGTTCGCATGCTGGCCCGCGAGCTGGGTGTCGACCTGGGGCTGGTTCAGCCCACCGGTCCCAAGGAGCGGGTGCTCAAGGAAGACGTCCACAACTACGTCAAGCAGGTCATGGCCGGTCAGGCCAAGACGCCTGCCGGTGGCGCGGCTGCTGAAGGCGGGTCGGGCATTCCGCCGGTGCCGGATGTCGACTTCAGCCAGTTCGGCGAGGTCGAAGAGAAGCCGATGGGTCGCCTGATGAAGATGGGCGCGACCAACCTGCATCGCAGCTGGGTCAACCTGCCGCATGTGACCCAGTTCGACGAGGCCGACATCACCGAGCTCGAGGCCTTCCGCAAGTCCATGAAGGCCGAGGCGGAGGCCCAGGGCGCCAAGCTCACGCCGCTGCCGTTCTTGATCAAGGCCTGTGCCTTCGCGCTGCGCAAGTTCCCGCAGTTCAACGTCAGCCTGAAGAGCGACGGCGAAACCGTGGTGCACAAGAAGTACGTGCATATCGGCATCGCCGTGGACACGCCGGACGGGCTGATGGTGCCGGTGATTCGTGATGCCGACCAGAAGTCGCTGATCGATCTGGCCAAGGAGTCCGTCGAGCTGGCCGGCAAGGCGCAGTCGAAGAAGCTCAAGCGCGAGGAGATGACCGGTGGCTGTTTCACCATCTCCAGCCTGGGCTCCATCGGCGGCACCGCCTTCACGCCCATCGTCAATGCGCCGGAGGTCGCCATTCTCGGCGTCTCCAAGTCGCAGACCAAGCCGGTGTGGGACGGTCAGGCCTTCCAGCCGCGCCTGATGATGCCGCTGTCGCTGTCCTATGACCACCGTGCGGTCAATGGCGCCGATGCGGCACGCTTCACCGCCTTCCTGGGACAGGTGCTGACGGATATCCGTCGCCTGCTGCTCTGATAGTTGGCGAAGCCAGTACAGGCTATGACCGAGACGACGGCGCCGCGAGGCGCCGTCGTTTTTTCGCGGTTTCTTCGGTACCTGTCGACAGGCGGGCAGACGAAAGTCCTAGTGAGCCTAACTGCCTGGTGTTGCAGATTTTTTTCACGACAATGGCGGCTCTCTGACGCGCGCCGCTTGTCTGGCAGGAATGGCACGGGTATGGTTCGCTTCTCCCTTTTTCAATCTTTGACACTTCCCCGTTTTCCAAGGAGCAGTTAGATGCGTTTGATCCTGTTGGGCGCTCCCGGCGCCGGCAAGGGCACCCAGGCTCAGTTCATCTGCGAACGTTTCGGCATTCCGCAGATTTCCACCGGCGACATGTTGCGTGCCGCCGTCAAGGAAGGCAGCGAACTGGGGCTGCAGGTCAAGGAAATCATGGAGACCGGGGGACTGGTGTCCGATGATCTGATCATCTCCCTGGTCAAGGAGCGCATCGCACAGCCCGATTGCGCCAATGGCTTCCTGTTCGACGGTTTTCCGCGCACCATTCCCCAGGCGGATGCCATGAAGGACGCCGGTGTGAAGATCGATCACGTCCTCGAGATCGCCGTGCCCGACGAGGAAATCGTCAACCGCCTGGCGGGGCGCCGTGTTCATCCCGCTTCCGGCCGGGTCTATCACGTCGACCTGAACCCGCCGCGCGAGGAGGGCAAGGACGACGTCACCGGCGAGCCGCTGATCCAGCGTGACGACGACAGCGAGGCCACGGTGCGCAATCGCCTGTCCGTCTATCACGATCAGACCGCCCCCCTGGTCGAGTACTATCAGGACTGGGCCAAGCAGGAACCCGAGGTGGCGCCGAACTATCACCGCGTCGAGGGTGTGGGTAGTGTCGATGATATTACTGCTCAGGTGATCGAGGCCCTCGAGGGCTGACTCTGTGTGATCACTGAGTACAACGGCCCGCATCGTGCGGGCCGTTGTCGTATAATGCCCCGACATTTTCCATCATCGCGTATCTCCCATGCCGATCCTGCTGGCCCTGGACGCTTCCTCTAGCGCTTGTTCCGCCGCTCTGCTGCGCCGCCGAGCGAATCATCCCGATGAGTTGATCTCCCGTTTCGAGCTCGCGCCCCGGGCGCATACCCGCCGCCTGCTGCCGATGGTCGACGAGGTGCTCGACGAAGCCGGCGTGACACCCGCCGATCTCGATGCCATCGCCTATGGTCGAGGCCCCGGTTCCTTCACTGGCCTGCGCATCGCGGCGGGGGCCGCCCAGGGGCTGGCCTTCGGCCTGGACCGCCCCCTGCTCGGTATCTCGACGCTCAGGGCCCTGGTGCTGGGGGCCCATCGTCGCCATCACTATCGTTATCTGGTCACGGCCCTGGATGCGCGCATGGGCGAGATCTATGCCGCCTGCTGGCGGTGTCACCAGGACCAGGTCGAGCCGTTGGACGAGGAGGCAGTGCTGCCGCCGGAGCGGCTGCGGCTGCCCGAAGGACATGACGATCACGATTGGGTGGGCGTGGGCTCCGGGTGGACGCTGCGGGAGTCGATGCCCGCCGAGACGCAGGTGGCGATGAGCCTGTGCCTGCCGGATGTGGAAGTCGCCGCCGAGGACCTGGTGCTGCTGGCCGCCGATGACTTCGCCGCCGGCGAGGGTCGGCCGGCCCACGAAGTGCAGCCGGTCTATCTGCGTGACCAGGTCGTCTGGCGCAAGTCGCGATGACTGGCAGCGCCCGTGTCGCGGTCGAAGACGATGCCCGCCTGGCCGCCCGCTGGGGGCTGCCGATGCGCGTCGATGCCCCGGACGCGCCCCTGGTCTTGCGCCATGAGGACGAACGCCTGGTACTGGCCGGTGATCCGCGCGATTACGGCAATCCGCTGGCGGTGGATTTCGCCGCCGGGCGGGCCGCTCATCGGCGTCGCTTCGGTGGCGGTCGTGGCCAGTTGATCGCCCGGGCCTGCGGTCTCGGCAAGGGTGTGACGCCCTCGGTGGTGGACGCCACCGCCGGCCTGGGGCGCGATGCCTTCGTGCTGGCCTCGCTCGGTGCCGAGGTGCTGCTGGTCGAGCGCGTGGCGGCCATTGCCGCCTTGCTGGAGGATGGCCTGGCGCGCGCCGCCGTCGATCCCGATGCCGCCGAGATCGCGGCCCGCATGCGCTTGGTGCATGGCGACGCCGGTCATGACCTGGCCCGCCGGGTGGCAGAGAGCGGCATCGCGCCTCAGGTCATTCATCTGGACCCCATGTTCCCGCATCGCGCCAAGTCGGCGCTGGTCAAGAAGGAAATGCGGCTGTTCCGCGAACTGGCCGGCGACGACGCCGATGCCCCGCGACTGCTGGAAGCGGCGCTGGACGTGGCAACGCATCGCGTGGTCGTCAAGCGGCCGCGCAAGGCTCCTCCCATCGACGGTCCGGCGCCGCGCCATGTGCTCGAGGGCAAGACCAGTCGCTATGATCTGTATGTCCATCGCTCGCTGACGTCATCATAGGTATTGTCCGAAATTTTCAGACAATACCTGATGGTCCACCTCACGCTTCGGTATGGCGCGCGATTCGCTGCAGTCGATGACGCAGCGCCGGGTCGAACAGCGTCTGCCCGCGTCGTGCACCTTCACGCAGTCGCGAACCGTAATAGAGCCGTCCTTCCCGGGTGCGTAGCCAGCCTTCAGCCTCGAGACTCTGCACCAGACCCGCGAACAGGCGTGCGTCGAAGAATTCCGGCGAATCGCGTCCGGTCAGGCGTGCCAGGCGCTCGGCCAACTGCCGGGTGCGCTCGGTCAGGGCGTCGTGGGTGAAGTGTCCCGGCGCCTCGTTCAGCAGTACCGAGAGCAGCAGGTAACCGCGTTCCAGCGGCGGCTGCATGAGCCGACCCAGCATGCGCAACTGTTCCTCGCCGGTCAGCGAGTCGGTGCGTCGCCAGGCCTCGGCGTCGCGCTCGAGCAGCCCCTGGGCGGCGAGACGCTCGAGGGTGTCGGCCAGCGCCTTGCGAAACGAGGCCGGCGGGGCAATGGCGAATTCCCGCATCAGCACCGGCCAGCTCGGTGCCAGCAGGCGTTCCAGGTCATCCAGGCTCTGGCGGGCCTGGTGGCGGAAGGCGAAGGCGGTGAGGCCGGTCAGTGCGTAGAGATGCAGGACATTGTTGCGGTACCAGCCCAGCAGTGTGGCCTGGGCAGGATCGGCGGTGACCAGGTCGCCCAGGGCGTGGGGCTGGTACTTGAGCATGCCCAGCGCCTGCGTCTGCTCGATCCAGTCGCCGGGCTCGCCGGATGGCAGGGCGGCGGCGTTCTCCCGGCCCAGCTCGACCAGCAGTGTCAGGTGGCGCTCCAGCAGTGTGGCCTCGATGGCATGGTGCGGCGTGGCCAGGAGGCCGAGGGCGACCAGGTTCACCGGGTTGAGCGAGGCGGCGGCATTGATGCGCCGAGTCAGGGTTTCCCCGAGCTCGGTGACCGCGGTGCGTTTCCAGTCGGGGGCTTCTTCGCCCGGCGATGTCGCGCTGCGCCAGTCGGGCTGGGCGCGGTCGAGGAAGTCGGACAGCGACAGCGGCTCGCCGACGTTCAACGCCACGCGCCCATGGGGCTCGCGCAGCCGTCGCACGATGCGCAGCAGGGCCAGGGGGGATTCCTTGCGCTTGCGGCCGCCGGCCAGTTCGCGCTGATAGCTGGCTTCCTCGAGGATGCGCTCGTAGCCGATGTAGACCGGCACGAAGACGAGCGACTGTCCGCCTTCCCGCTGGCTGCGCAGGAAGGAGTCCAGCGTCATGGACAGCATGCCGGGGCGGGGCGGCAGCATTCTGCCGCTGCGCGAGCGTCCCCCTTCGATGAAGTATTCCAGCGGATGCCCGCGATTGAGCAGGCGGTGCAGATATTCCTTGAAGACCGCCGAGTAAAGCGGTTGGCCACGAAAACTGCGGCGCATGAAGAAGGCACCGCCGCGCCGCAGCAAGGGGCCGATCAGCGGCATGTCGAGATTGCGGCCGGCGGCGATGTGCGGAGGCATCAACCCCTGAGTGTAGAGCACATAGGACAGCAGCAGGTAGTCGATGTGACTGCGATGACAGGGGACATAGACCAGGGTGTGCTCGCCGGCGAGAGCCTTGATGCTGTCCAGTCCTCGCGCATCGACGCCATCGTAGAGGCGATTCCACAACCGCCGCAGCACGCCGTCGAGGAAGCGCATCACCGGGTAGCTCATGCTGGAGGCGATCTCACGGCCATAACGTCGTGCGCGTTTCGTCAGGCGTGCGCGCAGGCGAGGCGACTGGCCGGCCTGCTCCGCGATGGCGCGGCGTACCGGCTCGCTGCGTGCCACGCCCTCGATCAGGGTGCGACGATGGGACAGGTCCGGCCCCAGCACC
Organism: Halomonas elongata DSM 2581; assembly: GCF_000196875.2. Classification (NCBI taxonomy): domain Bacteria; kingdom Pseudomonadati; phylum Pseudomonadota; class Gammaproteobacteria; order Oceanospirillales; family Halomonadaceae; genus Halomonas; species Halomonas elongata. Next base: position 3,016,040 of record NC_014532.2, on the reverse strand, counting down.
CGGGAGCGCATGCGTCGGAAATGCACGCGCAACAGGCGGGCGGCCTTGCGGTCGGTAAGGGATGGCTCGCGCCCGTCATCGAGTTCGGCGAGGCGCAGGGGCGCGCCGAAATGAACCTCCAGATCGCGCCCGTTGACCATGACCGCCAGCAGGCGTCGCAATCGACCGGTGAGACGCCAGCTGTCGGCCGCGAGAAGCTGCCAGAAGCCGAAACGCTTGCCAGGGGCGCGTCCCCAGAAGATGCTGACGGGGACCAGTTGAATGTCGCAGCCCGTATCGCGGTGTGCTTCGATAACTGACTGGAAAGGCGAACGTGAGCGCTTGCGACGCTGCCACAGGCGGCGGCGCGTGGTGGGCAGCGAGAGCTGGGCGGGCAGGGTTCGCTCACCGAGCTGCCTGGGCATGGTGGCGTCGGGCAGGCCCTGTCGCCGGGCCAGAACCTCGAGCAGCAACCCGTCGGAGAGGGACGAGCGCGGCAGAACGTAAAGGGTCGGCAAGTCGGGATCGAGCCCGAGATCCTCCGAGGCGGGTTCGAGCAGGCGCACCTGGGTCCAGGCGTCGATCAGGCGGCGCAGTGGTGCGCGGAGCGGATTGACGGAAGTGGCGTTGGCCATGCGGTCGCTCTTGAGGAGGATGGGGGACCAGTATAGCGATGCCCCGCGGAAGGGTCAGGGGGCTCCCGGTGGGCAAGGACGCATCCATGCAACCGGGCGTAATGGAGGAGGGGACGATGGCGGGAGCCTGGCGGGACGCCAATCATTTTCAGCTGCTGCCCGAGGCGGCGCGTTTCCTGCCGGCCATGTTCGAGGCCGTCGGTGCGGCTCGGGAAACCTTGCTGATCGAGCTGTACCTGATGGAGTCGGGGCGGCTGACCACGATGGTGATCGAGGCGCTGCTGGAGGCGGTATCGCGCGGCGTGGCGGTGCGGCTGATGCTCGACGGCTATGGTGGCATGGGCCTGTCGACGGCGGACCGGCGTCGCCTGGAGGAAGGCGGTGTGACACTGCGCTGGTTCAATCCCCTGGGGCTGCACTCCCTGGCGCGCAATCTGACACGCGATCATCGCAAACTGGTGGTGGTGGACGGCCGGGTGGCCTTCACCGGGGGCTTCGGCGCGGTCGATGACTTTCTCGAGGCCTGGTACGAGGTGGCGGTGCGCATCGAAGGTCCGGTGGTGGCCGACTGGGAGCATCTGTTCGTATCGCTCTGGAACTCGCCGGTGACGCGAGGCGGCAAGGGCGATGCGCGATCCTCAGGCCCGCTGCCTGGCGTGTCGCCATCTGTGGTGGGCGGGATGCGCGGTCGTGTCGTCTGGGGGCAGGGGTATCGCTATCAGGCCATCCGGCTGTCCCTGCATCGTCGGGTGGATGCAGCACACCGTCGTATCTGGATGTGCACGCCCTATTTCGTGCCGACCCTGAGCCTGCGACGACGGCTGGCGCGTGCCGCACGACGCGGGGTGGATGTGCGTCTGCTGTTGCCGGGCGATGACCATGACCATCCCGGTGTACGCTACGCCGGCCAGCGTTTCTATGGGCGTCTGCTGCGGGCCGGTGTGCGCATTTTCGAGTTCCAGCCCTCCTTCATCCACGCCAAGTTCTCGCTGGTCGACGACTGGGTGAGTCTCGGTTCCTGCAACTTCGACCACTGGAGCCTGCAGTGGAACCTGGAGGCCAACCAGGAAGTGGATGACGCGGACTTCGCCACCGACGTGGCGGCCCTGTTCGAGCGCAATTTCGCTGCCAGCCACGAAGTGCGTCACGACGACTGGGCGCGTCGGCCACGCCTGCAACGCTTCAAGGAATGGCTGTTCGGCACGCTGGACGGGATGTTGACGAGGCTGCGCTGACCCGGTCCGGGCTGCGCCCGGCCCGGAGCTGTAAGTCATAAGCTGTAAGTTTTAAGAAAACCCTTTCCGTTGGGCTGCGGGGTGGCAGTCTTCCGCCTTCCGCCTTACTTCTTGCGCGTCTTCTTGCCGCGACCGGGTGGTCCCTTGCGGCGGGGTTTGGGCTTGGGGGTTTCCGGGGGGACTCGATAGTGCAGGTAGAGGTCGAGCACCAGTTCGGGCAGTTGCTCCACCAGCCGCTCCAGACGTTGGCCGTCGGTGGCGAGCTCGGCCATGTCGGGCTCGTCGGCGAACAGCCCCGAGAGCAGCATGAAGGGCAGCAGCATGGTGGCGGCGGCTTCCTCGTCCTCGGCGAACCAGGCTGCCTCGTCGAGGAATACGCCTTCCATGAAGCCCGCGCACCAGTCACCGATCGGCGTCTCTTCCGGTGCCAGGCCGCCCAGCTCCATGTCGAATGGCAATTCGGGCAGGCCGCCGCCTTCCAGCACCTGGATGGCGTTGTGGCGCAATTGCTCGAGCAGCGCCAGTGTCGCTTCCCGTTCGCTATCGTCCGCGAAGGCCGGTTCGCCATGAAAGAGTTCCGGTACCCAGGTGGCGGCGGGAACGTCGCTCGGCGCCACGGCCAGGGCAACCAGGAAACCGTGGGCGCCGATCAGATCCAGAGCGTCGGCGTCGACCCTTTCCGATTCGAGAAAATCGTCGAGTTGGTCGAGGGCTTCGTCGTCGAGAAGCGGCTGGGGCTGGGGGGTATCGGTGTCGGACATGGTGACATGGCTCTGGCTGGGAAGTCTTTACTTTACGCCGCCGTGGCGTGGCGCCATTCTAGCACCCCATGATCCATCCCGTGTTGCCCGAACCCGATCCCGCATGGCTCGACTCCCTCGATCGAGCCGCCAGCCAGCGTGCGTTGCACGAGCGGGTCGAAGCCGCCTGGCGGCTGTGTAGCGAGGTGCATGACACCTTGCCGCGTCCTGCCGTCTGGCTGGACCTGCGCGGCAAGGGGGCCGGTCAGGCTCATTTCGGGCGTGGCGGCCTGAGGTTCAATCCGGTGCTCTACGACGAGAACCGTCATGCCTTCCTGGTCGAGGTGGTGCCCCACGAGATGGCTCACTGGCTGGTGCATCACCTGGCGGACGGCTATCGGGCGCGTCCGCATGGCCACGAATGGCGCACGGTGATGCGCGAGCTGTTCGGCCTGGTGCCGCAGGCCACGCATCGTTTCGATACCGGGCGCGCCAGTCCCGAACCCTACCTCTATCGCTGCGGCTGTCGCGAGCATGGCTTTTCGGCGCGTCGTCATGGTCTGGCCCGGCAGGGGCGTCAGTACCAGTGCCGAAAATGCGGCCAATCCTTGGTCTATGTGACTCGTTCGACGCTTGAAGATTCGGTTTAACTATTTGTTATAAAAAAGAAAATCGTTCATACCAATGTCTAAAGTGAAGCCGGCGCGGCAGAGGGGTATGCTGGGAGCAGCTTACATGGCGCCGGTCGACGCTGCGTCGCGCTGGATCGGCATCATTCACCTGAAGGGATCATCCCGAGGACAGAGGCATTTCGATGAGCGATCAGCAGCATATCTATCCGGTACGTGATGACATCGCCGCCAAGGCCTGGGCCGACAAGGACACCTACCAGGCCATGTACCAGCGCTCCGTGGATGATCCGGACGGTTTCTGGGCCGAGCAGGCCCGGCATCTGGAGTGGTTCAAGGCGCCGAGTGTCATCAAGAATACCTCCTTTGCCTCGAACAACGTCGATATTCGCTGGTTCGAGGATGGCAAGCTGAATGCCAGCGTCAACTGCCTGGATCGCCACCTGGCCAGCCGCGGCGACCGGCCCGCGATCATCTGGGAAGGCGACGATCCGGCCGAATCCAAGACCCTGACCTATCGCCAGCTTCACGAGCGTACTTGTCAGCTGGCCAATGCCCTCAAGGAACTGGGCGTCGGCAAGGGCGACACCGTGACGCTCTACATGCCGATGGTGCCCGAGGCGGCCATGGCCATGCTCGCCTGCGCGCGTATCGGCGCCGTGCACTCGGTGGTGTTCGGCGGCTTCTCGCCGGATGCCCTGGCCCAGCGCGTTAAGGATGCCGCCTCCAAGGTGGTGATCACCGCCGATGAGTCGGTGCGTGGCGGCAAGCAGGTACCGCTCAAGGACAACGTCGATGCGGCCCTGACCCGCGAGGGCACCGATGTGGCCGAGACGGTGCTGGTGCTCCAGCGTACCGGCGGGCAGATCGACTGGAAGGACGGCCGCGACGTCTGGTTCCACGAGCTGGTCGACAAGCAGTCCACCGATTGCCCGGCCGAGGAGGTCAGCGCCGAGGATCCGCTGTTCATCCTCTACACCTCCGGTTCGACCGGCGCGCCCAAGGGGCTCAAGCACACCACCGGCGGCTATCTGCTGCAGGCCGCCCTGACTCACCAGTACGTCTTCGACTATCGCGACGGCGAGGTCTACTGGTGCACCGCCGACGTGGGCTGGGTGACCGGCCACAGCTACATCGTCTATGGCCCGCTGGCCAACGGCGCGACGACCCTGATGTTCGAGGGCGTGCCGAGTTATCCGACCAATGGCCGCATGGGCGAGATCGTCGACAAGCACCAGGTCAGCATTCTGTACACCGCGCCCACGGCGGTGCGTGCCCTGATGGCCCATGGCGACCATGTCATGGACTCCAGCCAGCGCGACAGCCTGCGCCTGCTGGGCTCGGTGGGCGAGCCGATCAACCCCGAGGCCTGGGAGTGGTTCTACCGGGTGATCGGCAAGGAACGCTGCCCGATCGTCGATACCTGGTGGCAGACCGAGACCGGCGGCATCATGATCGCGCCGCTGCCCGGCGCCATCGACCTCAAGCCCGGCTCGGCGACCCTGCCGTTCTTCGGCGTGCAGCCGGCACTGGTCGACAACGAGGGGCATCTTCTCGAGGGCGCCACCGACGGCAACCTAGTGGTGCTCGACTCCTGGCCGGGGCAGGCGCGTTCGATCTGGAACAATCACGAGCGCTTCGTCCAGACCTACTTCTCCACCTACGAGGGCATGTACTTCACCGGTGACGGTTGCCGACGCGACGAGGACGGCTACTACTGGATCACCGGCCGGGTCGACGATGTGCTCAACGTCTCTGGCCATCGCATGGGCACCGCCGAGATCGAGTCCTCGCTGGTGGCGCATGAGGCCGTGGCCGAGGCCGCCGTGGTCGGCTATCCCCATGACATCAAGGGGCAGGGCATCTATATTTACGTGACCCTGGACGACCAGCACGAGCCCAGCGACGAGCTCAAGAAGGAGCTGACCCAGTGGGTGCGCAAGGATATCGGGCCGATCGCCTCACCGGATGTCATCCAGTGGGCACCGAGCCTGCCCAAGACCCGCTCCGGCAAGATCATGCGCCGTATCCTGCGCAAGATCGCCGCCAACGAGTGCGATGGCCTGGGCGACACCAGCACCCTGGCGGATCCGTCGGTGGTCGATGAGTTGATCGAGCACCGGGCCAATCGTTGAGCGTCGCGTCAGTACGTATCCTGTTGGATGGTGGGCGGCGCGCTCGTCCATCGTCCTTCACCGCAGCCGGCCATGGGCCGGCTTTTTCATGACGTTGACGGAAAGTGTCGACAATTCAGATGGATCGCTTGGGCATTGCCTCGGCCATGGGGTAACATGCGGTAAATTACAAGTGTCCAGCAGGCGGCGGGCCCGCCCGTTGCATTCCGGAACCGGAGGAGAACCATGGCTTTTGCCCAGAAATTCATCGTCGCCGATGACCATCCGTTGTTCCGTGCGGCCCTCACCCAGGCGTTGCGTCAGTTGGCGCCCCAGGCCGAGATCGTCGAGGCCGATACCATGGAAGCCACGACCGAGGTGGTGACCCGTCACCCGGATGCCGACCTGATCCTGCTGGATCTGCACATGCCGGGCGCCCATGGCTTCTCCGGGCTGATCCAACTGCGCGGTCAGACGCCGGACATTCCGGTGGCGGTGGTGTCCGGGAGTGACGAACTGCACGTGGTGCGCCGTGCCATCGATTACGGGGCTTCCGGCTTCATTCCCAAGTCCGCGTCGCTGGCGCTGATCGCCGAGGCGGTGGGCGAGATCCTCGATGGCGAGGTGTGGCTGCCGGAAGAAATGGCCGAAGCCCTGGGTGAGGCCGATGAAGAGGACACGCGCTTTGCCGAGGCCATCGCCTCGCTTACGCCGCAGCAGTTCCGTGTGCTCAACATGCTCACCGAGGGCCTGCTCAACAAGCAGATCGCCTTCGAACTCAATGTCTCCGAGGCCACCATCAAGGCCCACGTCACGGCCATTCTGCGCAAGCTCGGCGTGCACTCGCGGACCCAGGCGGTCATCGCCGCCCAGAAGCTCGAGGTCGAGCCACCGAAGGTGGAAGAGTCCTGACGCCTGGTCGGATGTAGCCGCCATCAATGCGAACGCCGCCCTTCGGGGCGGCGTTTTCGGTTTTCGGTGGTGGAATGCAGTGCGTCAGTCGTCGTTCAGGTAACGGCGCATGGCCTCCACCGTTGCCTCGCTGCAGTGGTGCTCGATGCCCTCCGAATCGGCCCGGGCGGTCTCCTCGGGCACGCCGAGCTTGCGCAGGACCTCCAGTACCACGGTGTGGCGATTGGCGACCCGCCTGGCCATGTCGTCGCCCAGCGGCGTCAGGAAGATGCCGCGGTAGGGGCGGGCAATGACCAGCCCATCGCGCTTGAGTCGCGCGATCACCTTGGAGACGGCGGCGGTACTGACGCCGAAGCATTCGGCGAGGTCGCTGGCGCGGGCCTCGCCGTGCAGTGCGTGCAGATGGGCGATTTCCTCGACGTAGTCCTCGACCAGCTCGGTCTGGTGGTCCTGCCGAACGCGCCGGAAATATTCATGCTTGGGCAAGGATGGCATTGGCGACCTGTCAGTGACCCGTCAGGGTGAAGAACAGCACATAGCCGTTGAGCGCGATGATCAGCGTGCAGATGGCCCCGCCGATGGCGGTAACGGATCTGCCGTTGACCAGATTGCCCATGAGTCGGCGATCAGACGTAAAGCATAACAGAGGGATCAGGGCAAAAGGGATGCCGAAGCTGAGGATGACCTGGCTGGCAACCAGCGCCTTCTGTTCGGAGATGCCCAGCATGATGACGGCCAGCGCGGGCAGCATGGTGACCAACCGGCGTAGCCAGATGGGAATGGTGAAGTTGACGAAGCCCTGCATGATCACCTGACCCGACAGGGTGCCGACGATCGAGGACGACAGGCCCGCCAGCAGCAGGGCCAGGCCGAAGACATGGCTGGCGAGTTGCTGGCCCATCATTGGCGAAAGCAATTGGTAGCTGTCGCTGATGGTGGCGATGTCGAGCCGTCCCTGGGCGTGGAAGACCGCCGCCGCCATGGCCAGCATGCTCAGGTTGACCAGGCCGGCGATCGCCATGCCGACGATGACGTCGATCCGGTAATAGCGCATCAGGCGCTTGCGCTGCCCTTCGTCGCGGGTCTGGATGCGGTTCTGGGAAAGCGCCGAATGCAGATAGATGACATGAGGCATCACGGTGGCGCCGAGAATGCCGGCGGCCAGGTAGAGGGAATAGCTGTCGGGAAAGCTCGGGAGCAGCAGGCCTTCGAGCAGTGGTGCGGGATCGGGCGTGCCGAGCAGCATTTCCAGGAGGAAGCCGCTGGCCACCGCCATGATCATGGCGCCGATGACGATCTCCATCAGGCGGAAGCCCTGGCGATGCAGCAGCAGGGCCAGGTAGGTGATCAGGCCGGTGAGCAGGGCGCCTTCCATCAGCGAGAGGCCGAAGAGCAGGTTGAAGGCCAGGGCTGCGCCCAGGAATTCGGCGAGGTCGGTGGCGATGGCGACGATCTCGGCCTGGACCCAGTAACACCATACCAGCGGGCGGGGATAACGATCGCGGATGATTTCGGGCAGATTGCGACCGGTGGCCAGTCCCAGTCTCGCCGACAGGGTCTGGATCAGCATCGCCATCAGGTTGGCGCCGAGTACCACCCACAGCAGGGCGTAGCCATACCGTGAACCGGCCTCGATGTTGGTAGCGAAGTTGCCGGGGTCGATATAGGCCACGGCAGCGATCAATGCAGGGCCGAAGAAGGGCGTCCAGCCCCAGCGTCGACGACGCCCGCTCAGCGTCGCGTCGGCCTTGTTGCGAATCGCGTCGTTGGAAATGGCGGAAAACATGGAAACACTCATTAACCGTGGTTAATAACTGGTCTATAAGTTAATCCATGGTCGCCACGTTGACCAATAGCGATTTCCCGTACTCGTGATTGTTGCTGCCTATCGAGAGGGGCGCGGGACGAGCGACCCTCGTCGCCCCGCGCGGAGTGCTAGCGGGCGGCGGCTCGGCTGGCCTGCAGGGTGCGGGTTAACAGAGCCCTCAGGGCGGCGGGGCGTACCGGCTTGAGCAAGAGGTGATAACCGGCGCGCTTGACGGTTTCGGCGACCTCCTCGGTGCGGTCGGCGGTGATCACGATGCCAGGCACGTTGCCATGCAGCCGTTCGCTGAGCGCTTCCATGGCCATCAGGCCGGTGACCTCGTTGTCGAGGTGGTAGTCGGCCAGGATGGCGTCAGGGTCGGTGTCCAGGTGGCGAAGCACCGACTTGGCACCACCGATGGAGGTGGCGGTGAAGACTTCGCAGCCCCAGCCCGTGAGCATCGCCTTCATGCCCTCCAGAATCAGCGATTCGTTGTCGATGCACAGGATTCGCGTGCCGGCCAGCTTGTTGCCGACACGGCGCGGTTTGCTCTCCTCGGTGGCCTCCTGGCTGCGGGCTTCCACGACCGGCACGCTGATCGAGAAGACGGTGCCGACGCCTTCCCAGGAGCGCACGCGAATGGGATGGTCGAGCACTCGGCTCATGCGCTCGGCAATGGAAAGGCCCAGGCCGAGCCCCTTTTCGCCTTCCTTGTGGCGCGATGCCTGGTCGAGGCGGCGAAACTCCTGGAAGATTTCGGCCTGCTTGGCTTCGGGAATGCCCGGGCCGCTGTCCCAGACTTCGATGGACAGCCGCTCGCCCTGGCGGCGGCAGCCCAGCAGCACACGGCCTTCCTGGGTGTAGCGAATGGCGTTGGAGAGGAAGTTCTGCACGATGCGTCGCAGCATCTGGGCGTCGCTGTCGACCCAGGCACGGCTGGGCACGACGACCAGATCGAGCCCCCGGTCCTCGGCCATCACCTCGAACTCGGCGCGCAGTGGCCGGAAGATGTCCGCCAGGGCGAAGTGGCTGCGGCGTGGCGTCAGGGCGCCGGCGTCGAGCTTGGAAATGTCGAGCAGGGTGCCGAGCAACTCTTCGGCGGCCTGCAGCGAGTTGTCGATGTGGCCGATGGTGCGCTTCATGTCGTCGGCATCCATCTCCTGGGTGAGGGCCGAAGTGAACAGGCGCGCGGCATTGAGTGGTTGCAGCAGGTCATGGCTGGCCGCCGCCAGGAAGCGGGTCTTGGAGGCGTTGGCATCCTCGGCCACCTGCTTGGCCTGGCGCAGGGCCTGCTCGGCCTCGGCGCGCACCCGGTTCTCCTGGCGCAGGGCGGCGTTGGCCTCGGAGAGCGCCTGGGTGCGTTCGCGAACGCGCTCCTCCAGGGTCTCGTTGGTCTCCTTGAGGGCAATCTCGGCGCGGCGTCGCTCGGTAATGTCCTGGTAGAGGGCGAAGAAGCCGAGGATAGCGCCGCTGTCGCCGAAGTGCGGCGTATAGGTGACCAGCATGTAGCGGATGCCCTCGGGCAATTGCAGCGAGACCTCGAAACTGACCCGCTCGCCGCCGAGGGCCCGGTCGATCCAGGGGGCACGCTCCCGCGCCATGTCTTCGGGAATCACCGTCTGCAAGGGCTTGCCGATAACCTCGTTACGATCGATCTCGAAGGCCTGTTCGTAGGCGCGGTTGGTGAAGAGGTAGCGGCAATCCTTGTCGAAATAGGCGATCAGTGCCGGCACGTTGTCGGTATAGATGCGGATGTTGTTTTCCGAGCGGATCAGCGCTTCCTCGGTGCGCTTCTGCTGGGTGATGTCCTGATAGGTGTAGACGAAGCCGCCCCCCGGCATGGGGTTGCCCTGCACCTCCAGCACGCTGCCGTCCTGGCGGTAGCGCACATAGCGGTGAGGCTGGCCCTCGCGGATGTTGTCGAGCAGCAACTGGACGTGTTCCTCGGGATCGCCGGGACCGTATTCGCCGTTGTGGGCGTTGTAGAGGAAGATGCGATCGATCGGCGCGCCGACCCGGATCAGGTGGTCGGGAAAGCGGAACAGCTCCAGGTAGCGCTGGTTCCAGACCACCAGGCGCAGATTCTGGTCGACCACGCTGATGCCCTGGTTGATGTTCTCGATGGTCGCCTGGAGCAGGGCGCGGTTGAATTCCAGTACCTGGGAGGCTTCGTCGACGATGGAGATCACGTCCGAAATGCCGATGCCTCGGCCCTGCAGGGCCGAATTGACCACGATACGTGCCGAGGAGGCGCCGAGCACCGAGGCCAGAAAGCGTTCGGTGAACTGGATCACGTCGATGGACGCCCGGGTGTTGTCCTCCAGTGGCTTGCCGATGCGGCGGGCATAGTCGTCGAAGGCACGACTGACCTGGCCGGCACCGAGGAAGCGTTCGCACAGGACCTTGAGATCGCCCACCGTGGTGGCGCCGGTCCAGGGGCGGTTCACCGAGGTCTGGCGGGTCTCGACGCTGTCGACGAACAGCGAGGCCTGGATACGCTCGACCACGCGCTGTGGCGTCATCTGGGAAACGAAGATGTAGGAGACCAGATTGACGCCCAGCGACAGCATCACACCGTGGGTGAAACTGTCGCCGACATTGAGGCCGAACAGGGCAGTGGGCGAGAGCCAGCCGATGTTCAGCGGACCGCCATACAGCCATGCCTCGGGGAGCACGCCGGCGGCGATCAGATCCGGCATCAGCAGACTATAGGCCCAGATCGCGAAGCCGGCGTTCATGCCCACGATCACGCCCAGGCGGTTGCCGCGCTTCCAGTAGAGGCCGCCGATCAGGGCCGGGGCGAACTGGGCGGCGGCGGCGAAGGACAGCATGCCGATGGCGGCCAGGGAACTGAAGTCGCCGATCAACTGGTAGGCGCCGTAGGCCAGCGCCAGGATCACGCCGATGGTGATGCGCCGGGCACGCAGCACCAGGCGACCATAGTCGCGGGCCTTGGTGTCGAACCAGCGCAGGCGGAACAGGGCCGGGATGACGATCTCGTTGGAAATCATGATCGACACCGCCACCGCGGCGACGATCACCATGCCGGTGGAGGCCGAGAAGCCGCCGATGAAGGTCAAAAGGGTCAGCCACTCGCTGCCGGCGGCCATGGGCAGCGCCAGGACATAGGCGTCGGGCGACACATTGGTGTCGGCAAAGATGGTCAGGCCGGCGGCGGCCAGCGGCAGCACGAAGAAGCCGAAGGCCACCAGATAGAGCGGGAACAGCCAGCGGGCCTTGGCGGCATCGTCGCGATGGGTGTTCTCCACCACTGCCACATGGAACTGGCGCGGCAGGCAGAGGATGGCCAGCATGGCCAGTAGGGTCTGGGCCCAGAAACCCTGGCCGAAGTCCTGCTGGGCGAGCTGGCGCTGCAGCTCGAGCTGGATGTCGGCAAAGGCCAGCAGATCGCCGAGGCCATCGAACATGCCCCAGGTCACGTAGGCGCCCAGCGTCAGGAAGGCCACCAGCTTGATCAGCGACTCGAAGGCCACGGCATGGATCAAGCCCTCGTGGTGCTCGGTGGCGTCGGTGTGTCGGGTGCCGAAGAGGATGGCGAAGGCTGCCATGACCAGCGCTACATAGAAGGCGGTGTCGCCGAACAGTGGCGCACGGGTGATGTCCGCCTCGGAGGTCAGCACGCTGAAGGAGGTGGAGACGGCCTTCAACTGCAGCACGATGTAGGGCAGGGTGCCGATCAGCGCCACCAGGCTGGCGAAGGCGGCCAGCGATTGGGTCTTGCCGTAGCGCGAGGCGATGAAATCGGCGATCGAGGTCACGTTCTGATGCTTGGCGACCCGGATCATCTTGGCCAGCACCGGCCAGAACAGCAGCAGGGTGAGAATCGGTCCGACGAAAATGCTGGCGAAGGACCACCCCGAGGTGGCGGCCTGTCCCACGGCGCCATGGAAGGTCCAGGAAGTACAGTAGATGGCCAGCGCTAGGCTGTAGACGATCGGGCGTCGTCGTGTGGCCCCGCGCGCTCGCGCCAGGCGGTCGCCGCGCCAGGCAATGGCGAACAGGACGGCGACATACAACAGTGAAACGACGATCAGTAGCCAGCCAGCGAACATGCGCATCTCCCTTACTTGATGCGGCCATTCTAGCAGCCTGGTGGGGCGGTTCCGTTAGTGGGAATAGGCGTGAGTCAGGCCAAGCCTGTCACTTGGCCGATGTCCTTGTGTAGTAGCGCAGGGCCGGCCGGGGGCGTTATGCCCAGGCGACGATGGCAATGGACGTAATGGAGACCGTCGAGGTTAGAAAATCCAGTTGGGTAGTGACATCGACACAGCGGGTACGAAAGTCACAACCAGCAGTATCCCGATCAGTAACAGCCAGTAGGGCATGATAGCGCGAATGAAATCAGGCACCTTGATGCCGGTGATGCTGCAGGTGGTAAACATCACCGTACCGAGGGGGGGCGTGATCGTACCAATGGAAGCATTGAGAATGAAGATGATCCCGAAGTGCACCGGATCGATGCCGAACTGGGCCGCCACGGGCGCCAGCAGGGGCGATAGCACGATGAGAATGGCATTGCCTTCCAGGAACATGCCCAGCACCAGCAGGATGAGATTGGCGAGTAGTAAAAAGGCCACTGCACTACCGACCTGGGACGAGAGGAGCATGGCGATGTCCTGAGGAATATGTTCCCAGGTCAAAAAGCGCGCGAAGCCCGAAGCCACGGCGATGATGAACAGGACGTTGACCGACGCGAAAAGCGATTCCCGTGTGGCTTCGGCGACGTTGCCCACATCCATTTCCTTGTAAACGAACATGCCCACGATCAAGGCATACAGCACGGCCATGGCGCCGGCTTCAGTCGGCGTGAAAACGCCGATACGAATGCCGCCGATGACCACAACCGGTAGCAGCAAGGCAATGAGACCGGCGCGTGTCACGCTGACCCATTCACGCCGTGAGACCCGCTCCTTGCGGGGAGGCTGGTATCCCTGGCGGCGGCACTGCCGGGAGACCAGTAACATCATGCAGATAGCCATCAGAATGCCTGGCACAACCCCGGCCAGGAACAAGCGACCGATCGAAACATTGTTGACGTAGCCATAGACGATCAGTGCTATCCCTGGCGGAATGGTAGAGGTCACCAATGAGGACGCGGCGGTGATAGCGGTGGAAAACGACTTGGGGTAGTCGCTTGCCGTCATACTGGGAACGAGCAACTTGGCATTCATGGCGGCATCGGCGATGTTCGAGCCGGATAGTCCGCCCATGAAGGTGCTGAGCAGAACGTTGGCTTGGGCCAAGCCGCCATGCAGGCGCCGGGTCATGAGTTCTGCCAGTTTCAAAAGGCGATCGGTGATGCCAGAGTGGTTCATGAACACACCAGCCATGATGAAAAATGGGATCGCCAGTAGCGAAATGGATTCCAACCCCCCTGCCAAGCGTTGAATGAGCAGCATCGTGGGTTGGTCGGCGCCGAATAGAAAATACAGGAAGGTCGACAAGAAAAGTGCGAAGGCGACGGGGGTGCCCAGCACGAAAAGAACTAACAACGCACCGAGTGCAATGCCTACAGCCATGGGAAGTATCCTTTAGGTATCGCGAGCCAAGCGCATGAGGCAGTGATATGCCATGACGACAGCACTGATCGGTATGGCGACGTGAATCCACATGTAAGGGATCTGTAGCATCGGGGTACTGCGGAAATTGGAGTAGGGGAGCAGTTGGAATCCCCAGTAGCCCAGCACGATGGCCGCGATCAATACCATACCGACGTTGAAGAGACGATCGTTCCAGCGTGCTAGTGCGGTTGGCAATTTTTCCGATAGCATGCCGATGAGAACATGCTCGTTGCGGCGAACCAATGCGCTGGCACCGAGGAAAGTGGCCCATACCATCAACAATTGCAGGACCTCTTCAGTCCAGGCCAAAGGGGTATTGAATATATAGCGCATGAATATGTTGCTGATGGCGACAAGAAAAATTGCGAAGAGCGCTACGCTGGCCAGTACTTCATCGAGTCGCATGATACGGTCGATCCAAGACAGTGCGCGTTTCATTACATACTCCTCGGTTACGGCAGCTCTCGGTGCTGCCGTCAGTGTGATGCGTGCCAGTGCCACTCGCCTATATGACACTGGCGATTGTTCACTGTTTACCCATTGATGATTTGGCGAACCTTTTCGTACAGGCCGTTACTCCACTGCGGAAAGGCAGCAGGGACTTGCTCCGCGGCTCGTTCTCGGAATGGTTGTGGGTCCACCTCATGAACTTTAACGCCGGCATCTTTTAATTTCTTCAGTGATTGCTGACTTGATCTTTCGACCAGGTCACGTAAATGAATAGCCATATCTTGTCCTGTTTCGGTCAAGATCTTCTGATTTTCCTCGCTGAGCTGGTTCCAGAATGTCTTGCCGGTCACGAAGGGAGCGACGGTATTCATGTGACCAGTGAGGTTGAGGTGTTGGACGACCTCGTGAAACTTTCCGCCGAACAATACTGGTGTGGGGTTTTCGACGCCATCAACCATGCCCTGAGCTAGTGCCGGGTAGACATCGCCCAGAGACATGGGGGTCGGGGTGGCACCCATCGCTCGCATGGCCTCGACGTACATCGGAGAGTTCTGCACACGGACCTTCACGCCATCGAGGGCCTCTGGTGTGGTTGCAGGCTCGCGCGAAAGTAGGTGGCGTGTGCCGTAAACGGCATTGGGGATGACGATGTGGTAGCCGGCGTCCTCGACTTTATCGCTTTGTTCGGCGAACCACTCTGAATCGAAGACCTTGAGTTTGTCATCAAAGCTTTCGGCAAGGTAAGGGGCGTCGAGGACCGAAAGATCGGGAACCGAACTCATGAAGTTACTGTAGGCCGTGATCGTAATAATTGGCGCCCCAAAGCGGGCCTGCTCCATGACATCCGTTTCAGCACCGAGCTGGCTGGCAGGAAACGCGCTGAGCGTGAGCTCCCCGTCACTGGCTTCCTTGACGTTTTTCGCCCACTCCTTGACGGCAACATCGACCGGCTCACCTGGTTGGTTGCCGTAGGCAACGCGGATCTCTGTAGCGGCTTGGGTGAGGTTGATACTTCCCAAGCCGGCGATGGAAAGGCTGGTGGCGATTAGTGTGAGTTTCTTGAAACGCATAGTCGTGCTCCTTGGTTATTGTCGGTCGTTCGGTAGGGGGTACCGAGAATGCGTCGTGGATTGTGAGCTCGATATAGCATCATCGAGTCTCGGTGTGGCGATGCCTTGTCGGCGCGCCATCTCGACCACAGGCCTAAGGCGTCGCTCGCACTTCATGGCGTGGTGCTGGGCGATGTCTTGCAGGGCGTGATCGAGGTAAGGGTTGGCAAAACGCTCGAGTGTCGCGTCGCGATAGGCTTCTAGGGAGGTAGGCTCGATGTGTTTCGCCAAGGAAGGGAGTACTTCGCTATCCAGTACTTGGCATAGTTCTTCGACCCAACCCGGAGTTGCCATGGCCTCTCGTACGAATCGAATATGAGAATACGTCTCGCTTTTCCATAGATGAACGAGGTAGGAATGGGCCAGGTTGAGAATATGTAGCTTGCGCATCTCATATGGAGCCAACGACTCGACTCGCTGCACATCCGGATGTTGGCAGGGGAGCTTGAGGCCGGGCTGATCTTCGATGGTCCAGAGTGCATAAGGCTCAGCAACGGCACCGACTGGCTCCAGCGCCGCCGAGACGATGCGGTCGACGAGAGTGTTGGCCCATACGCAGCGTGTTGTCAGCCAGTCGCTGAAGTGGGTATCGGCGTAGTCGCGCTGAGCCAGCTTCAACACCAGGGTTTTGAGTCGTTCGCCATTGTGGCTGATCAGTTCGCAGGGCAGCATGGTCAGGCCATCGTGTCCCGACGTGTAGCGGGCGTACAGCAACTTGGTGAGCTTGGCCGGAAAGCTTTGAGGTATAGCCGAAAGCGCACTGTCATCGTCGATGCGGTAACCGCTGTCCCCGGAATTGGATACCACGAAGCGCGCATTCTCGACGAAGTGCCGCTGTAGCTCGGGCCACTGCTCATCAGCGATCAGGCAGCCGGCAAGACTGGTGACGGTCTCGCAGGTGTCGATGTCTTGACCATGATGACGACCTCGAATAACCAGTGGGTAATGCCGGTGCGCATGCAGGTCGCGCGCTTTTTGTTTGCCGGCCTCGCGTGGTGAGGTCTGCACCACGAGGATCCTGTCACGCGTGTACCCGTTATTTCGCGAGGCATGTACGAACGCCGCGACATGTCCCAGCAAGAAGCGGCTGGTGCCGAATTGCACGATACCGGCATCGGAGAGCAATGGCGCCGTCACAGGGAGACTCCGCGTTTCCAGGGAATGAAATCGAGTTGTGAGAGACGCATGGCCTTGGTGCGATAACGCCCAGAGGCAGTATCGATGCATAGGCGCAATAACTCGTCAGCGAGTTCGGCAATGTCTGCTTCACCCCGGATGATCGGCCCTGCATCGAAATCGATGACATCATGCATGCGGCGTGCGAGCTCGCTGTTGCTGGACAGCTTCAAGACGGGCGCAATGGGGTTGCCGGTTGGTGTGCCGAGTCCGGTGGTAAACATCACCAGGTTGGCGCCGGAGCCTACGAGAGCTGTCGTGGATTCGACATCATTGCCTGGTGAGCAAAGCAGGTTGAGGCCCTTGCGCACCTGGGGGTCGGTATAATCCAGTACGTCGACGATGGGGCTGTCGCCGCCCTTCTTTGCCGCGCCGGCGGACTTCATGGCATCGGTGATCAGGCCATCGCGGATGTTGCCAGGCGAGGGGTTCATCGAGAAATGCGCACCCGCCGAGGCGGCGTGTCGCTGATAGGCCTCCATCAGTTGCTGGAAACGCGAGGCCGTGTCTTCATCGTGGCAGCGCGCCAGCAATTCATGCTCGACGCCGCATAACTCGGGAAATTCACTCAAGATACCGCTTCCGCCCAATGCTGCGAGCCGATCAATGACGGCCCCGACCAAAGGATTGGCTGAAAGCCCGGAGAAACCGTCCGAGCCGCCGCATTCCACACCGATGGTGAGCTCGGAAAGAGGGGCGGGATGCCGTTCGATAGCGTTGGCAACCTTGAGGCCTTCGAAGATGCTGCCCAGCGATTGACGAATCAGCTCGGGTTCCGTGTCAGTAGCTTGTTGCTCGAAGTAATGGACGGGCCGGAGTCCCTCGGGATCGCGCTTAGCGACCGCCGCCTTGAGCATCTCTATCTGGGCCTTCTGGCATCCGAGGCTGAGTACCGTGGCACCGGCCACATTAGGATGGCAAATGTAGCCAGCGAGCAATTGGCAAAGCGCCTGAGCATCGTCGTCAGTGCCGCCGCAACCTAGCGTATGCGTTAGAAAGCGCACACCGTCGACGTTGGGAAACAGGGGCGCGTTGGATGTCGGGGCAGGGGGCTCCTGAGTTTCACCGTGCAGCATCTGGCGTGCCATGCGCTTGTAATCCCGGTAGGGATCGTCGCCGATGGCGTCTTCGACGCATTGTCGCAACACCTCGATGTTGCGGTTTTCGCAGAATACCAGGGGGACGACCAGCCAATGATTGGCGGTGCCCACGCGACCGTCGGAACGGTAGTAGCCGTTGAAGGTTTGCCCGATGAACGCGCTGACATCGGGGACATCCCAGTGCTTGCGATGGCCTTGGGGCGTGGCATTGGCGGTAGAGTGTTCGACGTTGGATGTGGTGATGGCGGCGCCTGCGGCGATGGGCTGGACGACACGGCCTACGGTCACGCCATACATCACGATAAGGTCATCGGGCTGCATGGCCTGCAAGGTGAACTTGTGCTTGTGCTGTACGGCTTCGGACAGACGCAGTCGGTGGCCGTTGTCGTCGATCTCCATGCCTTCGGGCAGGTCGCGTAGCGCAACACGCACGTTATCGTGGGCATGGACACGCAGACTGGGCTGCTGAGGCTTGTCGGAGGCGATAGTCTGGGTCATGCCAAGCGCTCTCCCTGGGCGGTAGCGTCGTCGAACGTCACCATTGCCTTGATGACGCCGGTTGCCGGATCGCACCACTGAGGCATCAATGAAGGAAGGTCGGCATGACGGCCGCGATGGGTGATCATGGCCGTTGACTGCAAGCGATCTTCTTCCATCAGGCGGGCTACTGTCTCGAAGTCTTCTTTCGTGGCATTACGGCTGCCCAGAAGACTGAGTTCCTTCTTGTGGAAATCCGGGTCGTGGAAGGTGATGTCGGCCTTGACCACGCTCACCAGCACGTAGCGAGCTCCATGGCCTGCAAAGTCGAAGCCGCGATTCATGGCGGAGGGATTGCCCGTGGCGTCGAACACGACATCGGCTCGGGCGCCATCACTATGGTGCTCGATAGCGGTTTCCACGTCGTCATCCAGCGCATGCAGTACGCCATCGACGTCCAAAATGTCACGACAGAAGGCCAGGCGGTCGCGATTGGTGTCCACCACCAACACCCGGGCGCCACGACTCTGGGCGATTTGCACAATGCCGATGCCAATCGGCCCGGCACCAACCACAACGGCGAGCTCATCGGCCTCGATGGCACTACGGCGGACAGCATGCGCGCCAATGGACAGGCACTCGACCAATGCCAATTGCTCGGCGTCTAGGATGCTTGAGGTGACCAGGTGCGCCACGGGCACGCTGAGATACTCTGCCATGCCACCGTCACGATGCACGCCGATGACTTGCATGTATTGACAGCAATTGGTTTGTCCCTGCCGACAAGCGCGGCATTCGCCACAATGCAGATAAGGAATGACATAGGCCCTGTGGCCGAGGAGCGCTTCATCGACGCCTTCCCCAACCCCGACGATATCGCCCGAAAGCTCATGACCCAGCACGCGTGGATAGGAGAAATAGGGCTGGTTGCCACCGAAGGCATGAATATCGGTACCACAAATGCCCACACGACGAATCTTGAGCATGACCTCGCCGGGCGCGCAGTGCGGTTCTGGCACCACGCGCAATTCCATGTGTTGTGGCTGGGTACAGACGATCGTTTGCATAAAAAGATTTCCTTCACGGCTCCAATTGGTCAGTCCCATTCTTAAAGGTCTTTTGATCTAGAGGTCAGGCCAATTGGTTTATACGATGCCCAAGCGGTGGATCCGACTCAAGGCTTAGAGTGGCTGTTTTGCGTTAGACATAGGTCGTGTGAGGGTATGTCTAACGTCTTCAAGCTAAGCGCTTAGCGCTGGAGCAGCCATGGTCGGCGCGGCGGCTCCAGCATGTGCATTATGCTTGTTTTGTGCGTTGGCACTGTTCGCCGAGGCCCTGGATGCCCAAGCGCATGGTCTGACCGGATCTGAGAAAGACCTGAGGCTTCTGGCCCGCCCCCACACCCGGCGGTGTACCGGTGGAGATGACGTCACCGGGCTGCAAGCTCATGAAACGACTCAGATACGCCACTAGGTAAGGGATCTGATAGACCATGGTGCGGCTGTTGCCAGCCTGGTAGCGTTTGCCGTCGACTTCCAGCCACATATCGAGCGCTTGAGGGTCGGCGATCTCGTCGCGTGTGACCAACCATGGGCCGAGCGGGCCGAAGGTGTCGCACCCCTTGCCCTTGTCCCAGCTACCGCTGCGCTCGAGCTGGAATTCCCGCTCGGAGACATCGTTGACCACGCAGTAACCGGCAATATGATCCATGGCGTCTGCTTCGTCGATATAGCGCGCGGGTTTACCGATGATCACGCCGAGCTCGACTTCCCAATCCGTCTTTTGTGAGTCGCGGGGAATTTCCACGTCATCGTTCGGTCCGCAGATGGCACTGGTCCATTTATTGAAAACGACTGGCTCCGGCGGGACCTCGGCGCCGGTTTCGGCAGCGTGATCGGAGTAGTTCAGACCAATGCAGATGAACTTGCCGACCTGACCCACGCAAGGGCCCAGGCGGGTGCCCTCGGGCACCTCCGGTAGGCTGGCTGGGTCGGCTTGCGCGATCCGGGCCAGGGTGGCATCGGATAGTGCTTCTCCAGCGACATCCTGAATTAGTGACGAGAGGTCGCGTATCTTGCCGTTGGCATCCAATAAGCCGGGTTTTTCCTGGCCCGGAGGGCCGAAGCGTAGCAGTTTCATGCGATGTCCTTGTGCGAGTTCATGGTGTGTAGATCGGGTGTCAGTTGGCCCAGCCGCCGTCGATCAACTGTGTGGTGCCGGTAATGAATGCTGCTTCGTCCGAGGCCAGAAATGTTGCCAGCGCGGCGATTTCTTCCGGTCGCCCGAGTCGGCCCATGGGCTGACGGTCAATGAAATCCTGAAAGACCGCTGAGTGATCGCGTTCTTGTTGCTGGGCCTGGGCTTCGATGCGTTGATGCAGAGAGGGAGACTCGACGGTGCCAGGGCAGATGGCGTTGCAGCGAATGCCTTGCGTCATGAAATCGGCCGCGACTGATTTGGTCAGGCCGATGACGGCTGCCTTGGTTGTGCCATAGGCAAAGCGGTTGGGGATGCCTTTGATACTGGATGCCAGCGAGGCCATGTTGATGATACTGCCGCCGCCTCGATTGAGCATGCCTGGGAGGAAGGCCTGAATCATATGGAACATGGCGGTGACATTGAGCGCGTAGCTGTGTTCCCAGGTGGCATCGTTGCATTCCAGTATCGAGCCACCCGGAACCATACCTGCGCAGTTGAACAGGATGTCGAGACCGCCAAGCTCGCGTGCCAACTCGGCGATGTCGGCGCGTT
This sequence comes from Halomonas elongata DSM 2581, assembly GCF_000196875.2. Lineage (NCBI taxonomy): Bacteria > Pseudomonadati > Pseudomonadota > Gammaproteobacteria > Oceanospirillales > Halomonadaceae > Halomonas > Halomonas elongata. Next base: position 2,995,347 of record NC_014532.2, on the reverse strand, counting down.
GCGTGACATCCAGTCGATATACCTGAGCGTCTTCGAGGTCGGCGAGCAGGCTGGTATCGATATCGGTAGCGATGACGGTGGCACCTTCTGCGAGGAAGCGCTCCACCGTGGCGCGGCCGATGCCTTGGCCTGAGGCGGTAACCAGCGCCGTCTTGTCTTGAAGTCTCATGGTATGGCGGATCTCTGCTGAACGTGGGAACATAACTTGGCCAGCCATTCGAAGATCCAGAGGCCTGACCAATGGTCAGGCCATCATCTACTGCGCTAGGTCTCGGCGGCAAGTCAATTGCTATCAACTTTAGTCGCAACGCGGTGCGGAGAGACGACGCGATGCCAATTCAAACCATTCGCTCACAACGCTTGTATCGGCAGATCGCCGATCAGTTGCAACAACTGATACGCGACGGAGAGTTCCCGCCGGGGTCACTATTACCGCCCGAGCGGGATCTGGCGCAACAATTAGGTGTCAGCCGAGCGTCAGTACGTGAGGCGTTGATCGCCCTGGAGGTCGTGGGCATTGTCGAGGTGCGCGTGGGGCATGGAGTATTGGTCAAGGAAGTTGATGCCATGCCGCCGGGCTCGGTGATGCGGGCTGCGGCACGCAAGGAGCCATGGGCACTCGATCCCGAGTTCGCCAGTGAAATCGAGCTCAATCTTGACGAAGAAATACCGCCGTTTTCTCTCCTGCAGGCGCGGCGTTATCTGGAGCCCGAAAATGCGGCCTTGGCGGCAATGAACGCGAGTGACGCAGACTTGGAGGCGATTCGCGCTGCTTTGACGCGCAACATCTACGATAACAATCACGGAGGAGGAAATCTGGCGGGGGACCGGCTGTTGCACATTCGCATCGCCGAGGCTTCAGGAAATGCAGCCTATGCTTTGTTGATCAAGCACTTGTTGGGTCATCAATATGGCGTCATGTTTAGACGTCTGCAGGAATTGTTCATGGAAACAGGCATGGCACAGCGTTCGCAGGAAGATCATGAGCGTCTGGTGGCAGCGATCGAAGCACGTAACCCGGACGCGGCGAGGCAGGCTATGGAAGTACACCTTGACCATGTGCTGCGAGTATTTTTCGCGGAGTAATGCTCAGGTGAGAGGGGAGCGCTGCTCGAGACGGTTGCTCAGAGCATGCGCTGCCCACCGTCTAATCGGTATTGCAGATCTCCCGGTAGAGCGGATCCGAGTCCGTCAGACGTCGCAGCTCGTCGGTCTGCGGCTGGCGTTGTTCCTCGCTGAGCGGGACCAGTTCGCGGCTGTCGCAGTTCAATAGCTGGGCCTGATGGATCACGCGTTCGGAGGCGCCGGAGGTGAAGCGGTAGAGAATGAATTCCACCAGTCGCTGTCCGTCCGCCGTCGTGACGATGCGGTCATCGCGATCCACTACCGTGAAGGCCGTGGTCATCGGCAGCAGGTAGGTCCAGGGGCGCCAGAGGGCCGGTTCCTGGGTGGTGGAGACGATGCGTGCCGAGTCGGGTAGCTGTTGCCGCTTGTGCTCGAACCAGCCGTACTCATGCTGCACCTGGTAGCCGAGCATGCCGAGGCCGGCGCATACGGGGACGATCCAGCGCGGCAGCCGCTTGCCGCTCAGGGTGCGCAACAGCAGTCCGAGCCCCGCTGCCCCCAGGCCGGCGAAGATCGCCGCGATCAAATGCCAAATCATGTAGGTCTTCCTGACGGTCATCGGGCTTCCCGAAGGAAGCCCGATGCAAGGGTTGTGAGCGGCGCCGCGGACGACGCCGAGGTGGGATTATGGCCTAGTGGCCGGTGGCAGTGCCAGCGCCCTTGGGATAGCGCACGCTTTCGACGAGATCCTGGATCTCCTGGGGCGGCTCCGCGGTCATCCGGGAGATGGTGAAGGCCACCGCGAAGTTGATGATGGCGCCCACGGCCCCGATGGAGAGCGGGGAAATGCCCAGCACCCAGTGTTCCGCCGTATCCGGCAGGTTGTTGGTACCAGGGATGAAGAACCAGCCCTTGTAGATGAAGATGTACACCAGGGTGAAGATCAGGCCGGTCAGCATGCCGGAGATGGCGCCTGTATTGTTCACCCGCTTGGAGAAGATCCCCATCATCAGCGCCGGGAACAGCGAGGCGGCGGCGATACCGAAGGCCAGTGCCACGACCTGTGCCGCGAAGCCCGGAGGATTGGCCCCCAGATAGGTGGCCACGACGATGGCAACGGACATCGATATCCGGGCTGCCATCAGTTCGCCCTTCTCGGTGATGCGTGGGTTGATCGCCCCCTTGATCAGGTCGTGACTGATCGCCGAGGAGATGGCCAGCAGCAGACCGGCGGCGGTGGAGAGTGCCGCGGCCAGCCCGCCGGCGGCGATCAGGCCGATGACCCAGCCAGGCAGATTGGCGATCTCCGGGTTGGCGAGCACCAGGATGTCGTTGTTGACGCTGAGCTCGTTGCCTTCCCAGCCGCGCTGCTCGGCGGTCGATGCGAAGGAGTCGCTGTCGTTGTAGAGCTGGATGCGGCCGTCGCCGTTCTTGTCTTCGTACTGGATCAGCCCGGTCTCTTCCCAGGTGCGGATCCAGCCGGGGCGATCCTCGTAGAGAATCGGATTGGCGGTGGCCTGCTCGACGTTCTCGACCTGGCTGGCCATCTCGGGATAGACCGTGGTGGCGATGTTGAGACGCGCCATGGAGGCTACGGCGGGGGCGGTCAGGTAGAGCAGGGCGATGAACACCAGGGCCCAGCCGGCTGACCAGCGGGCATCCGCCACCTTGGGAACCGTGAAGAAGCGAATGATGACGTGGGGCAGGCCGGCGGTACCGATCATCAGCGAGAGAGTGAACAGCACCATGTTGAGCTTGTTGTCCACGTCCGCCGTGTACTCATTGAAACCCAGGGCGGTCACTACTTCATTGAGCTTGGCCAGCAGCGGTACGCCGGATTCGCTATGGGTGGAGAACAGCCCGAGTGGCGGAATGGGATTGTCGGTCAGTTCCAGCGAAATGAAGATCGCCGGAATGGTATAGGCGATGATCAGCACGATGTACTGGGCCACCTGGGTGTAGGTGATGCCCTTCATGCCCCCCAGTACCGAGTAGAAGAAGATTACCACGGCGGCAATTATCAGCCCGGTGGTGGCGTCTACCTCGAGAAAGCGCGAGAAGGCCACGCCGGCACCTGCCATCTGGCCGATGACGTAGGTCACCGAGGCCACGATCAGACAGATCACCGCGACCATGCGCGCCGGTTTGCTGTAGAAGCGGTCGCCGATGAATTCCGGGACGGTGAACTTGCCGAACTTGCGCAGATAGGGCGCCAGCAGGGTCGCCAGCAGTACATAGCCACCGGTCCACCCCATCAGAAAGGTCGAGTTGGCATAGCCGCCGGCCGCGATCAGGCCGGCCATGGAAATGAAGGAGGCCGCCGACATCCAGTCGGCCCCGATGGCCATGCCGTTGGTGATCGGGTGAATACCGCCACCGGCGACATAGAAGTCCTTGGTCGAGCCGACCTTGGCCCAGATGGCAATGCCGATGTACAGGGCGAAGGAGGCACCCACGAAGAGGATGTTGATAGCGAATTGACTCATTGGGTTACTCCTCGAGCCCGAACTGTTTATCCAGCCGGTTCATCTTCCAGGCATAGAAGAAGATGATGCCGATGAAGGTCAGTATCGAACCCTGCTGGGCAAACCAGAACCCGAGGTCGGTACCGCCGATCGGGATGCTGGCCAACAGCGGCCTCAGCAGGATGGCGCAGCCATAGGACACCAGGGCCCAGACGACTAGACACCCTGCTATCAGTCGTATGTTGGCCGCCCAGTAGGCTTCGGCATTGGATTTGTTGTCTGCCATTGTCTTGCTCTCCGTTTGTTGTCGAGGTCGGAAAGTTGCACCCATCGGGCGTGGCGACGAGACCGAAGTCCCCCTCCACGGATTCATGGGTAATGCTGGTCAATAATGTGAAAAAAGAAAGCCCATACTTTGGTATCAAGGGGCGTTACATTTTGTGGTTGTTTGTTTTTATTTGTTTTTAATCAATGGATTATGATGTTATTGAGGATTTTCCATATATACTCCTTAAGTCGATATGGGACCATGGTATAGCGGCGGGATAGGTGCTGAGGCAATGAAAGATTGCTTGGCATGAAACGATAGTATTACGCCGTTGTGATTAGACGTAATACCCCTACGACTTCGGCATATAGAACCATGGTATGGATTCTTGCCATGGCCAGGGCTTTGCTAGTCTGATCCCAAGAACTCCATCGGGTGGGTGTTTTCGTGCCATGGTGAATGCATGATCCTGCTTTTCCGATGAACACCCTGAAAAGGTGATGGGTGATGATCACGCCGCGAGGCTCTTGTCATGGTCGATGTCGATCTTTCCCAACTGCCGTTCAGCCTGCTCGACGATGCCGGGCGAAATCGGGTGAGCGGCAGCCTCGATCTGGTCTATTTCGACCGGGATGAGATCATTCTCGAGGCCGGCCAGGCAGGCGAGAACGTCTTCTTGATCCACAAGGGCGAGGTCGCCGAGCTGGATGTTACCCAGCCGGGTGAGCCGGAACGCATCGGCCACTACACCGCCGGTGACCTGTTCGGGGCCATCAGCATCCTGCACGGGCAGAGCCGATATCGTTTCTGCGCCGAACAGCAGACCCTGTGTTATCTGTTGCCCAGGGCGGAGTTCTTGGCGTTGTGCGATGACTACCCGGCCTTTGCCGAGAGCTTTCGACGCAACCTGGCGCACAAGACGCGCTTGCTGGCTGCCCAGCGAGCCTCGGGCGGTAGCGCCATGGCCGGCGCCATGCTGGCGCGGACGCGGGAATGCATGCGCCGGCCGCATCTCCTGGCGAAAACGGCCACCATCACCGAGGCGGTGGCCACGCTGGACGCGCAGCATGTCGACAGCCTGCTGGTCGAGGGCGAGAGCGGCGCGGGGATGGTGACCAAGACCGATCTTCTCAACGCCCTGGTGCTGGAGAAGTGGCCGCAGGACGCGCCGGTGCGTTCCATTGCCAACTTCGCGCTGGTCACGGCACGTCCGGATCAATACCTGTTCGAGGCACTGGTGGCGATGACCCGTCACCGTGTCGAGCGGATCGTGGTCATGGAAGATTCCACGCCCGTGGGCGTCGTGGAGTTGACCGATGCGCTCAGTCATTTTTCCAGCCGCAGCCACGTGGTCAGCCTGCGCGTGGAGCAGGCCGATGATCTGGCGTCGCTGTCGGAGGCCAGCCGCTTGATGCCCGACCTGGTGCGAGGATTGATGGCCCAGGGCGCCAAACCCCGTTTCGTCATGGGCCTGCTGGCGGCGTTGAACGGACGCATCATCGGCAAGACATGGGACTTTCTCATCGACGAGCGCTACCACGGCGCGAGTTGCCTGATGGTCATGGGCAGCGAGGGGCGAGGGGAGCAGGTACTCAAGACCGACCAGGACAATGGCCTGATCCTGGAGGACGACCTGGCCTGGCCGGAGCTTGAGGAGCGCATGCGCGCCTTCAGTGACGCGCTGCTCGAACTCGGTTATCCGCCTTGTCCCGGCGGCATCATGGTGTCCAATCCACAATGGGTCGGCGGCGAGACCCAGTGGCGGGAGCGTATCGAAACCTGGGCGCGACGCTGCGATGCGGACTCGCTGATGAATCTGGCCATCCTGCTCGATGCCCAGGCCATGGCAGGCAATCCGGCCTTGCTTGCGCGGCTGCGAGACGCGCTCTTCGAGCGTTGCGCCGGGGACGAGATCCTGCTGTCGCACTTCGCGCGCCCGGTGCTGCGCTTTTCGACGCCGCTGACACTGTTCGGCTCGTTGAAGAAGCCCCAGCACGGCATCGACATCAAGAAGGGCGGGATCTTCCCGGTCGTGCACGGCGTCAGGGTCATGGCCCTGGAGCGCAACATCACGGTGACCTCGACGCTGGAGCGACTCGACGCCCTGGTGGCCGATGGTCGACTGGAAGCCCGCTTCGCCGAGGACCTGGGCGAAGCGCTGTCACTGTTCACCGAGCTGCGCCTCAAACAGCAGCTCGAACGCCTCGATGGCAAGGAAGGCGAGCCGGACCGTGTGGTGGTGCAGGAGCTGTCGTCGCTCGAACGCGATCTGCTGCGCGAAGCACTGCACATCGTCAAGGACTTCAAGCAGCGGTTGTCCCATCGCTATCACCTGGAATATGCCTGAAGGTCAATCATGGCGGCCCGGCAGGGAATCGGGATCGACAGGGAGGAAATGCATCATGTTCAAGACATTGCGACGAGCGGCCGATCGACGACGCTACGCCGATAGCCGCTACGGCTGGCTCTTCCAACCTTATACCGGCGATGAAATGGTCGCCGTGGCTTGCCGCTCCACCGAGCCGGCCGAGCGCCATGGCGAGCCGATGGCCATTGCCGCCGTACGGCTGAGCGGTGACCGGGTCCTGACCAGCGAGTCGCTCGACCTGCATGTGCGCCAGCCGGCCGGATTCACGCAAGAGACCGTGCGCCGACACGGGCTGCGCGGCATCGATCTGGATGACGGCGAATCCCTGGACAAGGCCCTGGAACGCTTTCTGGATTTCGTCGGGAATCGGCCCCTGGTGGGGTGGAACCTGGAGGGCGAGCTGGCCCTGCTGAATCGTGGCTTGCGGCCACGTTTCGGTTTCGACCTGCCCAACGCGGCCATCGATGTGGCACCGCTCTACCAGCGACGCCAACGCTATCGTCATCCTCAGCTCGAGGGTCGGCCGCGTTTCGAAGAGGCCGCCGAGCGGCTCGAAGTGCCGATGATGGGCCGCCACAGTGCGCTGGGCGATGCGGTGACCACCGCCTTGATGTACCTGCGTCTGATGCGCGATGACAGCGCCCGGCGGCGCAGCAGCTGAGCAGGGCGCTTCGCCTGTGTCGGTCGGGATGGTAGGATGAGCGCCCCGAATTTCGTAGATGCCCTGGCAGCGCCGTGACCATGCAAGATGCCGTGATGTTCGACTCCCATACCGACCGGAACACCCGTGAAGGTGGCGTTCAGAAAAACGCCGCCAAGGCCAAGCGCGAGTTCAACAAGCTGCAGAAGCGCCTGCGGCGCCAGGTCGGCAACGCCATCATCGACTACGACATGATTCGCGAGGGCGACAAGGTGATGGTCTGCCTGTCCGGTGGCAAGGACAGCTACACCATGCTCGAGATCCTGCGTAACCTGCAGCGCAACGCCCCGGTCGACTTCTCGCTGGTGGCGGTCAATCTCGATCAGAAGCAGCCCGGTTTCCCCGAGCACGTACTGCCCGAGTACCTGGAAGGCATCGGCGTCGATTATCACATCCTCGAGCGCGACACCTACTCGGTGGTCAAGGAGAAGACCCCGGAGGGCAAGACCACCTGCTCGCTGTGCTCGCGGCTGCGTCGTGGCTCGCTGTACGGATACGCCGAAGAGATAGGCGCCACCAAGATCGCCCTGGGACACCACCGCGAGGACATCCTTGAGACACTGTTTCTCAACATGTTCTTCGGCGGCAGCCTGAAGTCGATGCCGCCCAAGCTGCTCTCCGACGACGGCAAGAACATCGTCATTCGCCCGCTGGCCTACTGCCGCGAGGCGGATATCGCCGAATTCTCCCGGTGCATGGAATTTCCCATCATCCCCTGCAATCTGTGCGGCTCCCAGCCCAACCTGCAACGCCAGGTGGTCAAGGAAATGCTGGCCGACTGGGAAGCCCGGCATCCCGGACGCCTGGAGAGCATGTTCAAGGCGGTGACCAACGTGGCCCCGTCGCAGCTCGCCGACCGCGAGCTCTTCGACTTCGCCGGCCTCGAGGAGAAGCAGGCGAGGATGCAGGCATCGCGCATTGATTTCACGGAACTCTAAGAACCCCCAAGAACGCGGCTAATGCCGCTGGAAGAGAGAAGAACGGCGCTGCGCGCCTTTAAGAGGGAAGAACTCCCTTGTCGCCCCAACCCCTGGGGCTAGTCCCTCTTCCCCCTTGAATCAGTGCCCCGCATGGCCGTTCATCGGCCCGTGGTCCATCGTGCCCGTGGGCAGCAATGCCCAGAGTTGCCAGAGTGCGAAGGCGATGATCGCCAGCGCCGCCAGTGTGCGGGTGGCGGGGTGGCGGATCAACGTGCCCAGCCGACGGGCGATCAGGCCGGTTGCCAGCAGGGCCGGCAGGGTGCCGAGGCCGAAGGCACCCATCAGCATGAGGCCCTGGAGCGGGTCGGCGGTGGCCAGGCTCCAGGCCAGCATCGAGTAGACCAGGCCGCAGGGCAGCCAGCCCCAGACGGCCCCCAGGGCCACGGCCTGTGGCAGTGTCACCACCGGCATCAGGTGCCGGCCCAGAGGTTCCAGATGTCGCCACAGGTGTCGTCCCAGGGCTTCGAGGCGCAGTAACCCCTTCCACCAGTCGGCGATGTATAGCGCCATCAGGATCAGCATCGTGGCGGCGATGACCTGAAGTGTCAGGCGGGCGCCGGGGGCGATGCCGACCAGGGTGCCGAGAGTGGCGGCCAGGACGCCGGCGCACATGTAGCTGGTCACGCGGCCCAGGTTGTAGCCCAGCAGCAGGCCGGCCAGGCGCGCCGGCTGACGCATGCTGGGAGGCACGGCAAACGTCAGGGCGCTCATGATGCCGCCGCACATGCCGATGCAGTGGGCACCGCCCAACAGACCGAAGACGAAGGCGGCCGCCAGGGGCGGGAGTTCCAGGCCGGTCGGGTTCATGTGTCCTCTTCCCTGCCGTGACGAGCGGCGGTGGCGTCGTCCTGCCGGCGGGCGGCCGGAGGCGGGTCGTCCTCGTCGAACAGGATGCGATAGGCGGGTCCTTCGAGGTCGTCGAACTGGTCGTTTCTCACCGCCCAGAAGAAGGCCCAGACGGCCAGTCCGAACAGAACGAGCGACAGCGGAATCAGCAGATAAAGAATGCTCATGACGACACCGGAGCTGTGGGGTGGTGGAATCTCCCGGGGCGGGCCAGGCGCAGGGCATTGGCCACGACCACCAGCGAGCTCAGGGACATGCCGATGGCGGCGAGCCAGGGAGGCACCAGGCCGCAGGCCGCCAGCGGGAGTGCCAGCAGATTGTAGAGCAGAGCCCAGCCCAGGTTCTGGCGAATGACGCGCTGGGTGGCGCGGGCGAGGCCGATCGCTTCGGCGACGCGCTGGAGTCGGGGAGTGAGCAGGATCACATCGGCCCGTGTGCGGGCCAGGTCGGTGGCGCCGTTCATGGCGAAGGCCACATCGGCGCCGGCCAGTACCGGTACGTCGTTGACGCCATCGCCGACCATGGCCACGCGCTCGCCGCGTGACTGGTGGACGCGAAGCCTGTCCAGCTTGTCTTCCGGGCGCATCGCGGCCCGCCAGTCGGCGATGTCCAGGCGCTCGGCCAGCTCGCGGACCCGGGGCTCGGCGTCGCCGGAGAGCAGTTCCACTTCGATGCCGGCCAGGCGCAGCGCCGCCAGGGTGGCGTCGGCGTCGTCGCTCAGGCGGTCGTCCAGGGCGAACCAGGCCCGGGGCCGGCCTTCTTCGGCGAGCAGCAGCCAGGGCCCGTCGTCGGGCGGGGCGGGCGCCTGGTCGGCGGCGAAGTCGGGGCGACCCAGCCGCCAGCTCGTGCCCGCGATGCGACCTTCCAGGCCCGCGCCGGGCTGACGAGTGACGTCGTCGGCGGTCACGCCGGGCAAGCGGTGTGCGCGAAAGGCGCGGGCGATGGGATGCTCCGAATGCGCCTCGAGCGCGGCGGCGATGGCCTGCAGGCGTCGCGGGTCACCGTCCTCGACGGTGCGGGTGTCGATGAGCTGAATCTCGCCGGTGGTCAGGGTACCGGTCTTGTCGAAGATCACGCGATCGATGCCGGCCAGCGACTCCAGGGCGTCGGCGCGGGTCAGCAGGGCGCCGCGACGCTGCAGGCGGCCGTGGGCGGCGGTGAGTGCGGTGGGCGTGGCCAGCGCCAGGGCGCAGGGACAGGTGACGACCAGAACCGACAGCGTCACCCAGAAGGCCCGTTCGGGCGCGATGAACCACCAGGCGAGTGCCACGGCGGCGGCGATCAGCAATACCTGAAGCACGAAGTGATGGGCCAGGCGGGCGCTCTTGAGGGCAATGCGCGGGCGCTCGGCGAAGGCCCGGTCGGTGAGGTCGAGCAGGCCGGCGACGCGGGTATCGCTGCCGGCACGGGTGATGCGCAGGGTCAGCGGGCTCTCGAGGTTCTGGCTGCCGCCGGTGACGGCGTCGCCGATGCGTCGCGTCACGGGTTGCGTCTCGCCGGTGAGCGTCGACTCGTCGAGACTGGAGGCGCCGCTCTCGATCACGCCATCGGCGGGTACGCGGTGGCCTGGCTTGACCAGTACCCGGTCGCCGGCGCGCAGTTCGCTGGCAGGCAGGATGCGCGGCTCGCCAGCGTCGTCGAGGCGCGTCGCCGACATCGGCAGCAGGTTGGCCAGCGCATTGCCGGCGGCGCCGCCCCGGCGTCGTGCGCGGGCCTCGAGATGGCGACCGAACAGCAGGAAGAAGGTGAACATGCTCACCGAGTCGAAATAGACCTCGCCCCGGCCGCTGATGACCGCCCAGGCGCTGGCCAGGTAGGCGGAGCCGATGGCCAGCGACACCGGGACGTCCATGCCCAGGGTGCGGGTGCGCAGGTCGCGCCAGGCCTGGAGGAAGAAGGGCTGGGCCGCGTACAGCACCACCGGGGTGGTCAAGGCCAGGGCCAGCCAGTGGAAGAGGCGGTCGAAGTCGGCGTCGAGGCCCGTGTCGCCTGCCAGGTAGAAGGGCAGCGAGAACATCAGTGCCTGCATCATGCCCAGGGCGGCGACGATCAGCCGTCGCAGTTGTTGGTGCGACTCGCGTTGCAGGCGCCGCTGTGCCTCGTCGGGCTCAAAGGGGCGGGATGGGTAGCCGATGGCCGCCAGTTCGGCGAGCAGGCGCGAAAGGGTGATGCGCTGCGGATCCCAGCCCAGGCGCAGGCGATGGTGGGTGAGGTCGACGGCGCTGCCGGTGACGCCTTCCAGGGCGTTGAGCCGATGCTCGATCAGCCAGGCGCAGGCTGCACAGGTGATGCCGTCCACCGACAGGCTGGCGTGGACGCCGGCGTCATCGTCGTGCACGAAGCGGGCCTGCAGGCCGGGGTCGTCGAACAGCGACCACTGCTCGGCCGTGGCGTCGTGGCGATCCAGGGGGCGTTCGGGCAGCGCGGTGCGGAAGCGATAGTAGCTCGCCAGGCCGCCGTCGACGATGGCGCGAGCCACGGCCTGGCAGCCGGGGCAGCACAGCGGATGCCGGCAGCCGTCGATCTCGAGCGTCCAGGGCGAGGGCTCGGTCACCGGCTCGCCGCAGTGGTAGCAGGCGTGGAGCTCGCTCGCAGAGGAGGCGACGCTGGCCGTCATGACTCAGATCCCCGGTGTCAGGGCGATGGCGCCCGAGTGGGGAAAGCGGGCCTCGCCGGTAAGGCGCCAGGCGGCATCGTCGCCCGGTGTCGGCTGGAGGTGCAGGTACCAGCGATAGCGCAGGGGGGCGTCGAGGGTGCCGACATAGCGCCCCTGCTGGACGCGTTGCAGCGTCAGGTGGCGGTCACGGCCGTGTTCGGTCGGGAAGATCCACGCCAGATGCAGTTGCTCGGGGCGTCGCTGGCCCTCGAGGTCGACGATCACGTCGCCGGTGAGATCGTCGACGCGCAGCCGCGCTGCCAGTCCCAGTCGGTCGGCCTGTTCCTGCTTGGCCAGTTGTTCGTTGATCGCCAGGCCGCGCTGGTAATAGTCCTGTGCCACGGTGCCGTCGAAATAGCGGATCGAAGCGACCAGATAGATCAGGCTGAAGATCACCGACGAGCCCAGCAGGGCGATGATGAACCAGGGCCAGAATTGCTTGTACCAGGGGGGCGTGGGGAGCGAGGCCATTGGCATCAGGGGGTTCCTCCCAGAAAGCGGCTGTCACGGACCAGCGAGATGTCGGCATCGAGCGCCTCGAGATGCCACTGGATGTCATGGCTGGGCCGGTGGATGGCATGACGATCGACGCTGGCCTCGACCACCAGTTGACGGGACTGGCCGGCGGGCACCTCGAGTCGCTGCCTGTCCAGCGTCAGGCCGGCAAGTCCCGAGGCGGCGAGGCGATAACGATGGTCGACGTTGTCCAGGTTGCGCACGGTCAGGGTATAGACGTTGGTGATATCGCCCTGGGGCGTGACCCGGAACAGGCGCTGACGGTCCCGCTCCACATCGAGATCCAGCGGCGTGCGCTCGGCGAGATTCACGGCGAACAAGGCGAGCATCGCCAGTAGCGCCACCAGGTAGCCGAGCAGGCGCGGTCGAGCTATGCGAGTCGGCTGGCCGGCCAGGGCGTTCTCGGTGGTGTAGCGGATCAGGCCGCGGGGCCGGCCGAGGCGGTCCATCACGCCGTCGCAGGCATCGATGCAGGCCGCGCAGTCGATGCAGGCGTGCTGCAGGCCATCGCGAATGTCGATGCCGGTGGGACATACCTGGACACAGAGGCCGCAGTCGACACAGTCGCCCGCCTCCGCGGTTCCGGTCTCCCGGCGGCGTGGAACTCGTGGCTCGCCGCGCCCGGCGTCGTAGGAAACGGTCAGGGTATCGCGGTCGAACATCACCGCCTGGAAACGCGCGTAGGGGCACATGTGCAGGCAGACCTGTTCACGCAGCCAGCCGGCGTTGAGATAGGTGAAGGCGGCGACCAGGCCTAGCCAGACATAGGCCCAGCCGCTGGCTTCCAGGCGTGGCAGGGCCGTGAGCAGATCGCGGATCGGCGTGAAGTAGCCGACGAAGGTGAGGCCGGTGGCCAGCGCGATGGCGAGCCAGGTGGCGTGCTTGAGCCCCTTGCGGCATGTCGTGTCGACATCCATGGCGCGTCGTGCGCGTTTGAGGCGCCGATGTCGCGGGCCCTCGAGCCGATGCTCGACCCAGATGAACCACCAGGTCCAGGCGCTCTGCGGGCAGGCATAGCCGCACCACACTCGGCCGGCCAGCACGGTGACGAAGAACAGGGCGAAAGCGGCGATGATCAGCAGCCACGACAGCAGCATGAATTCCTGCGGATAGAAGGTCATGCCGAAGAGGTGGAAGGCGCGACCGGGAAGGTCGAACCAGATCGCCGGTCGACCGTCGAGGGTGACCCAGGGGAGCGCGAAGAACGCCGACATCAGCGCCACATTGAGGCCGCGCCGCCAGCGCTGGAAACGCCCCCGGACCTCGCGTACCTGGAGATGCCGACGCGGCGCATAGAGCGAATGACCGAGCTCGGTCACCGGTATCCGGTCGTCGGCTTCGCGGTAGAGGATGTCCTGGCTCATCTGGTCCTCCCGTCCCGGGGGCGCGTCTCCAACGACTCGGAGCGTATTGCCAAACTCTTAATGGTCATGGGCGCCGGGGATAAGGCGAAGCGAGGGTCCTTTGCCTGGATGGCAAAGGTAGCGCCCAAGGATGGGTCTACAGCGCCCTCGCGCAGGCTTGTCGCCGGCCGACTCGTTGGGGAACTAATCGGCGCTTCCTAGGCCCTGACGACTCAACTGGTAGACATAGGCGGCCACCAGATGGACCTTGTCTGCGCCGAGGTAGTCGACCTGGGCCGGCATCTGCCCGTTGCGTCCGTTGCGCAGGGTCTCGAGTACCGCGGCTTCCAGTGACTGGTCGGGGCCGCGATAGAGCCAGGCGTCATCGGTCAGGTTCGGGGCGCCCAGCATCGGATTGCCGGTGCCGTCCGGCTGATGGCAGCTGGCGCACATGGCGGTGAAGACCTCGGCGCCCTTTTCCGCCCGGGCCGGCTCGGTGGCCTGGCCCGACAGCGACAGCACGTGCTGGGTGACATCGACGAGTGTCGCCTCGCCCAGGTGCTGCCAGGCCGGCATGACGCCGCTGCGCCCCTGGGTGATGGAGGTGACGATGTCCTGTGGCGCGCCGCCGTAGAGCCAGGCGTCGTCGGTGAGGTCGGGAAAGCCGTTGCCGCCCCGGGCATTGCTGCCGTGGCAGATGGCGCAGTTGTTGAGAAAGAGCCGCTCACCCACCTGCATGGCCTCGGCGTCGCCGGCCAGCTCGGGAATCGGACGCTCGGCGTAGCCGGCGAAGATCGGTGCGTAGCGGGCCTCGGCCTGATGCATCTCGCGTTCCCATTGGGCTTCCTGGCTCCAGTCCAGCAGGCCGGCAAAGTTGCCCAGTCCCGGGTAGAGCGCCAGGTAGCCGAGGGCGAAGAGCACCGTGCCGACATAGAGCTTGAACCACCAGCGTGGCAAGGGATTGTCGTATTCCTCGATACCGTCGGCGGCGTGGCCGGTGGTCGTTACCCGGCCCTCGGCGTCGGGCTGCTTGTCGGTTCTGCGATTGGCGAACAGCAGCCAGGCGCTGAGCGCGATGGTGCCCAGCGTGATGACGATGATCCAGGCGCTCCAGAAGCCGGAAAGATCATTTCCCCAAAGCGAATTCATGGCTTCCTGCCTCCCTTGTCGTGTCGCTCCTCGGTCGCCCGCTGGGCCGGTGTGTCGCGCTCCGGTGCCGGGTCGTCGGCGAAGGGCAGATGGGCCGCTTCGTCGAAGTCCTCCCGGCGGCCCTTCGAGTAGGCCCAGAGGGTGAGTCCGATGAAGGCGACGATCAGCAGGATGGTGACGATGCCGTTCAGCGTTCCGGTATCCATGATCAGCGCTTGTCCTCGAGCACAGTGCCCAGTTGTTGCAGGTAGGCGACCAGGGCGGTGATCTCGCTCTTGCCGTCGACGGCTTCCTGGGCGCCGCTTATCTGTTCGTCGCTGTAGGGCACGCCGAGCGTCTGCAGGGCGCGCATCTTGTCGCCGATATGGGCGCCGTCGAGGGTGTTGTCGAACAGCCAGGGGTAGGCGGGCATCACCGAGCCCGGCACCACGTCACGCGGGTTGTAGAGGTGCGCACGGTGCCAGTTGTCGCTGTAGCGGCCGCCGACCCGGGCCAGGTCAGGGCCGGTGCGCTTGGAGCCCCACAGGAAGTTGTATTCGTAGACGGATTCACCGGCCACGCTGTAATGGCCGTAGCGCTCCGTCTCGGCCCGGAAGGGACGCACCATCTGCGAATGGCAGCCGACGCAGCCCTCGCGCCGGTAGATATCGCGGCCGGCCAGTTCCAGGGGAGAAAGCGGTTCGAGGCCCTCCACGGGCTCGGTGGTCTGCTTCTGGAAGAACAGCGGCACGATTTCCGCCAGGCCACCGAAGCTGATCACCACCAGGATCAGCACGGCGAGCAGGCCTACGTTCTTCTCGACGATCTCGTGTCTCATGGGATGCTCCGTCGGCTCAGGCGGTCTGCGGCAGGGGGCGTTCGGCGTCGGCCGGCTGGCGGCGCAGGGTCATGGCGACGTTGTAGGCCATGATCAGCATGCCGATCACCCAGCACAGGCCGCCGATCATGCGTACCGCATAGCCCGGGCCGCTGGCCTCGACGGATTCCATGAAGCTGTACATCAGGGTTCCGTCGTCATTGACTGCGCGCCACATCAGGCCCTGGAGGATGCCGTTGACCCACATGGCGGCGATGTAGAGCACCGTGCCGATGGTCGACAGCCAGAAATGCACGGCGATCAGGCGCACCGAGTGCATCCGGGTCTCCCCGACCAGGCGCGGCACCATGTGATACAGCGAGCCGATGGTGATCATCGCCACCCAGCCGAGCGCGCCGGAGTGGACATGGCCGATGGTCCAGTCGGTGTAGTGGGAAAGGGCGTTGACGGTCTTCACCGCCATCATCGGGCCCTCGAAGGTGGACATCCCGTAGAAGGACAACGCCACCACCAGAAAGCGCAGGATCGGGTCGGTGCGCAGTTTGTGCCAGGCACCGGAGAGGGTCATCATGCCGTTGATCATGCCGCCCCAGGAGGGGGCCAGCAGGATGATCGACAGCACCATGCCGAGCGACTGGGTCCAGTTGGGCAGGGCGGTGTAGTGCAGGTGGTGCGGGCCGGCCCACATGTAGACCATGATCAGCGCCCAGAAATGCACGATCGACAATCGATAGGAGTAGACCGGGCGCTCGGCCTGCTTGGGCACGAAGTAGTACATCATGCCCAGAAAGCCTGCGGTCAGGAAGAAACCCACGGCGTTGTGGCCGTACCACCACTGGGTCATGGCGTCGATGGCACCCGGGTAGATCGAGATCGAGTGCATCGCGGAGACGGGAATGGCCGCGTTGTTGACGATGTGCAGCACCGCCACGGTGAGGATGAAGGCGGCGAAGAACCAGTTGGCCACGTAGATGTGCGAGGTGCGGCGCTGCTTGATGGTGCCCAGGAAGACGATGGCATAGGCGATCCACACCACGGCCAGCAGCAGGCTGATCGGCCACTCGAGCTCGGCGTATTCCTTGGTGGTGGTGTAGCCCAGCGGCAGGCTGATCAGTGCCGAGAGAATCACCGCCTGCCAGCCCCAGAAGGTGAAGGCCGCGAGCCGGTCGGACCACAGCCGGGTCTGGCAGGTGCGCTGCACCACGTAGTAGGAGGTGGCGAACAGCGCCGATCCACCGAAGGCGAAGATCACCAGGTTGGTGTGCAGCGGCCGCAGGCGGCCGAAGCTCGTCCATGGCAAGCCGAGGTTGAGTTGCGGCCACACCAGTTGCGAGGCGATGACGAGGCCGCAGGACATGCCCACGATGCCCCAGACCACCGTCATGACCGCGAACTGCCGGACCACCTTGTAGTTGTAACTCGGGTGCTCGAATGCGTTGTTCATGCGGGTTTCCATCCAGCTTCAGTCTGCACCGGCGCCTTGGTCGGTCTCGTTTGCCTCGGCGTGCCGATTCGCAGGAGTCTAGCCGAGTCGATCCAGTAAATGAATACATTTATATAATCATTTGGTACACAATATAGGCAATGCAGTGT
Source organism: Halomonas elongata DSM 2581 (assembly GCF_000196875.2). Classification (NCBI taxonomy): domain Bacteria; kingdom Pseudomonadati; phylum Pseudomonadota; class Gammaproteobacteria; order Oceanospirillales; family Halomonadaceae; genus Halomonas; species Halomonas elongata. The sequence goes on along the minus strand of NC_014532.2, from coordinate 2,978,581 downwards.
CAACAGAAAATATGAGGATCAACGAAAGTATCGATGCCGTCGAGCTGAGGCGAGCGCTCGAGCAGGGCGCGGGAAGCGTCGAAGGCCCCGAGGAACTCGGCCCGCTCCAGGTACAGGGCGAATGCCGGACAGGACGCCTGCTGCTGACGCATGGTGCCGGGGCCGGGCAGGATTCCGACTTCCTGGTCGAGCTGCGGCGTGCCCTGGCCAATGCCGGAGTGCAGACCCTGGCCATCGAATTCGCGTATCTGCGCCGCATGCGCTGCGAGGGACGTCGCCGGCCGCCACCTCGGGTCGAGAAGCTGGTCGAGGAACTGGCGAGTTGGCGCGACGCTCTGTCGCCCCATCTGGAGGCACCGCTGTGGCTGGGCGGCAAGTCCATGGGTGGGCGCGTGGCCAGCATGCTGGCGGCTCGGGACGGGGCGGCCGGCCTGGTGCTGTGCGGTTATCCCTTTCATCCGCCGCGTCGCCCGGAGCGGCAGCGGCTCGATCACTGGCCCGAATTGCGTTGCCCGACCCTGGTGGTGCAGGGAGAGCGCGATCCCTTCGGAACCCGGGACGAGGTCGAGGGCTATGACCTGCCCGATGTCGCCGAGGTGCGCTGGCTGAAGGACGGTGATCATGACTGGCGACCGCGGCGTGCCTCGGGGCTGACCCGGATCGAGCTGATCCATGAGGGGGCTCGTGGCATCGCCGAGTTTATGGCGCGCCACGCATGACGCCGTGTCCCGTCTGCTGTATGGCTCCAAGTGGATGATAGAGTTGGGGTTATTCACGGGCGTCAGTCAGGGGGATACGAAAAAAACGCGTTGACAATGAGCGCCGTCCCTGTAGAATGCAGCGCCACGTGACCGGGGGTGGTTAGCTCAGCTGGGAGAGCACCAGCCTTACAAGCTGGGGGTCACAGGTTCGATCCCTGTACCACCCACCATGACGTAGTCATGCCCGATCATGTAGCAGGTAGCGCACGCGGACCGGTAGTTCAGTTGGTTAGAATGCCGGCCTGTCACGCCGGAGGTCGCGGGTTCGAGTCCCGTCCGGTCCGCCATCGCATCCTGTGTCGCCAGTCATCTTGTGGACCGGTAGTTCAGTTGGTTAGAATGCCGGCCTGTCACGCCGGAGGTCGCGGGTTCGAGTCCCGTCCGGTCCGCCACGATGACAAGCGCAACAATCCAGGCAGTAAACGCGTGGGCGGTTAGCTCAGTTGGTTAGAGCACCAGCCTCACATGCTGGGGGTCACTGGTTCGAGTCCAGTACCGCCCACCACGCGGACCGGTAGTTCAGTTGGTTAGAATGCCGGCCTGTCACGCCGGAGGTCGCGGGTTCGAGTCCCGTCCGGTCCGCCATCTGCTCACGAATTCCAGGCCCCGAGTCGAAAGACTCGGGGCCTTTCGCGTGCGTGGGCGTCGAGATCGACTATCCTCCTTGGGCGAATGCCCGGGCTTTGCGGAACCCGAGCGACTATCATACAGTTGTTTGAATTTCCGTTGCCCGACCACGAGGACTCGACCGTGACCGCATATCCGCATCTGTTTCGCCCCATCACGCTCGGACACCTGACCCTGCCCAATCGTGTGCTGATGGGCTCGATGCATACCAACCTGGAAGAAGCGCCGAATGGTTTCGAGCGCCTGGCCGCCTTTTATGTCGAACGCGCCAGGGAGGGCGTGGGGCTGATCGTCACCGGCGGCATTGCACCGAACCCTGAAGGTGCGGTCTTCCAGGGCGCGGCGACCCTGGAGCGGCCCGAACAGGTGGCCGATCATCGCCGGGTGACCGATGCCGTGCATGCCGAACAGGGGCGTATCTGTCTGCAGATCCTGCATGCCGGGCGTTACGCCTATACGCCTGAGCCGGTGGCGCCTTCGCCGATCCAGGCGCCGATCAATCCGTCGATGCCACGCGAACTGAGTCGCGATGAGGTTGCCTCGACCATCGACGACTATGTGCGCTGTGCCAGCCTGGCGCGCGAAGCAGGCTATGACGGCGTCGAGGTGATGGGCTCCGAAGGCTACCTCATCAATCAGTTCATCTGCCGGCGTACCAATCGGCGCGAGGACGAATGGGGCGGCGACTTCGAAAACCGCATTCGCTTTGCGGTGGAAATCGTGCGACGCATACGCGCCGAGCTGGGCGACGACTTCCTCATCATCTTCCGGTTGTCGATGATCGATCTGGTCGAAGAGGGCAGTACCTTCGAGGAGGTGGTGGCGCTGGGACGCGCCGTGGAGGCGGCCGGGGCGGATGTCGTCAATACCGGCATCGGCTGGCACGAGGCCCGGGTGCCGACCATCGTCACCAGCGTGCCGCGGGCGGCGTTCAGCGAGGTGACTTGCCGCATGCGCGATGCGCTGTCGATTCCGTTGATCACCACCAATCGCATCAACATGCCCGAGGTGGCCGAGCGTGTGCTGGCCGAGGGGCAGGTCGACATGGTCTCCATGGCGCGGCCCTTCCTGGCGGATCCGGCCTGGATCGCCAAGGCCAGGGATGGCCGGAGCGAGGAGATCAATACCTGCATCGCCTGCAACCAGGCCTGCCTGGATCACACCTTCCAGGGCAAGCTGACGTCCTGCCTGGTCAATCCCCGGGCCTGCCACGAGACCGAGCTGGTCATCGAGCCGGCCGAGGAGGCGCGCACGATCGCTGTGGTGGGTGGCGGGCCGGCCGGGCTGGCTGCCGCCGTGACCGCCGCCCAGAGGGGCCATGCGGTGACGCTGTACGAGCGTCAGTCCGAGCTGGGCGGCCAGTTCAACTATGCCCGGCGGATCCCCGGCAAGGAGGAATTCGACGAGACCCTGCGCTATTTCCGGGTGATGCTGGATCGACATCAGGTGAGCGTGCGCCTCGGTACGGCGCCCAGCGTGCACGAACTGAGTGCCTTCGATGAGGTGATCCTGGCGACCGGGGTACGGCCGCGACGGTTGGAGGAGTTGCCCGGCATCGATCACCCCAAGGTGATGTCCTATCCGGCAGCCATCGTTCATGCCGAGCGGGTCGGGCCTCGCGTGGCCATCATCGGGGCCGGCGGCATCGGCTTCGACGTGGCGGAGCTGCTCACCCATGCCGGGCATCCGGCCCTGGATGTCGAGGCCTGGTGCGAAGAGTGGGGCGTCGACCTGACGGTGGCGACGCCGGGCGGGCTGCGCGAGCCGCGTCGACCGACGGTTCCGCGTCGCGTCACCTTGCTGCAGCGCAAGACTTCCAAGCCCGGCAAGGGGCTGGGGACCACCACCGGCTGGGTGCATCGTGCCTCGCTGCGTCACCGCGGCGTCGAGACGCTGGTCGGGTGCGAGTACGTGGGAATCGACGACGAGGGCCTGCACATTCGCCAGGACGGTGAACCGCGCCTGATCGAGGTGGATACCGTGGTGGTCTGCGCCGGTCAGGAGTCGGTGCGCGACGATCTCGAGGCGTTGCGTGAGGCCGGCGTCTCGGTGCATGTCATCGGCGGTGCCGACAAGGCGGCGGAACTGGACGCCAAGCGGGCCATCGACCAGGGGACCCGGGTCGCTGCGGCGCTTTGACGGGGCCGTTGGCCGTCTGAGGGAAATTCAACGAAACGACTTGGAGACTCGGGGTTCATAGAAGATAGGGGCGCGCTGCGTTGAAGAGGTAGAAGAAAAAGAAGAATCGTTGTCCGCTAATGCTGTCTACGCTGAAGTTACCGATCCCCGGCAGGTTCGCCGACAGTCATGGCCGGGGCGCCGGGTCTAAAGGAGGCTTCGATGAGCATCTTCGATCATGTGCAGAACCGCTATGCCCGCACCCAGCAGGAAGAGATGACCCTGCAGGAGTATCTGGAACTCTGCCGGGAGCAGCCTTCGGCCTATGCCAACGCCGCCGAACGCATACTGGAGGCCATCGGCGAGCCCGAGGTGATCGATACGGCCAAGGATCCGCGGCTGGCGCGAATATTCTCGAACAAGGTGATCCGTCGTTATCCTGCCTTCGAGGAATTCTACGGCATGGAAGAGGCCATCGAGCAGATCGTCGCCTACTTCCGGCATGCCGCCCAGGGGCTGGAGGAGCGTAAACAGATCCTCTACTTGCTGGGGCCGGTCGGCGGCGGCAAGTCGTCGCTCGCCGAGCGCCTCAAGCTGCTGATGGAGCGGGTGCCCTTCTATGCCCTCAAGGGCTCGCCGGTGCAGGAGTCGCCGCTCGGCCTGTTCTCCCCCGAGGAGGACGGCGAGTTGCTGGAGAAGGAATACGGCATTCCCCGGCGCTGCCTGAAGAGCGTGATGTCGCCCTGGGCGGCCAAGCGTCTCCAGGAGTTCGGTGGCGACTTGTCCCAGTTCCGGGTCGTGCGTCTTTACCCGTCGCGGCTCAACCAGATCGCCATCTCCAAGACCGAGCCGGGCGACGAGAACAACCAGGATATCTCCTCGCTGGTCGGTAAGGTCGATATTCGCCAGCTTGAGCTCTACTCCCAGGACGACCCCGATGCCTACAGCTTCTCGGGCGGGCTGTGCAAGGCCAACCAGGGGTTGATGGAATTCGTCGAGATGTTCAAGGCGCCGATCAAGGTGCTGCATCCGCTGCTCACCGCCACCCAGGAGGCTAATTACAACCCCACCGAGGGCATGGGGGCGATTCCCTTCGACGGCATCATCCTGGCGCACTCCAACGAGAGCGAGTGGCAGACCTTCCGCAACAACCGCAACAACGAGGCCTTCCTCGATCGCGTCTACATCGTCAAGGTGCCGTATTGCCTGAGGGTCAGCGAGGAAATCAACATCTACAAGAAGCTGCTCGAGCATTCCTCGCTCAACGAGGCGCCGTGCGCGCCGGATACCCTGCGCATGCTGGCGCAGTTCTCGGTGCTCTCGCGGCTCAAGGAGCCGGAGAACTCCAGTATCTACTCCAAGATGCGCGTCTATGACGGCGAGAACCTCAAGGACACCGATCCCAAGGCCAAGTCGATCCAGGAGTATCGCGACAATGCCGGCGTGGACGAGGGGATGGACGGTCTCTCGACCCGTTTCGCCTTCAAGATCCTGTCCAAGGTGTTCAACTTCGACAACCACGAGGTGGCCGCCAACCCGGTGCACCTGCTCTACGTGCTCGAGCAGCGCCTCGAGCAGGAACAGTTGCCGCGCGAGACCTTCGAGCGTTATCTGCGCTATATCAAGGAGTTCCTGGCGCCGCGCTATGTGGACTTCATCGGCAAGGAGATCCAGACGGCCTATCTGGAGTCGTACTCCGAGTACGGTCAAAACATCTTCGATCGCTATGTCACCTATGCCGATTTCTGGATCCAGGATCAGGAATACCGCGATCCCGAGACCGGCGAGCTGTTCGATCGCCAGTCTCTCAACGAGGAACTGGAGAAGATCGAGAAGCCGGCGGGGATCTCCAATCCCAAGGATTTCCGTCACGAGGTGGTGAATTTCGTGCTCAGGGCCCGGGCCCAGAACAATGGCATGAACCCGAGCTGGCAGTCCTACGAGAAGCTGCGCGGGGTGATCGAACACAAGATGTTCGCCAACACCGAGGAGCTGCTGCCGGTGATCTCCTTCAACGCCAAGGCTTCGACGGCCGACCAGAAGAAGCACGAGGACTTCGTGGCGCGCATGGTCGACCGCGGCTACACCGAGAAGCAGGTACGGCTGCTCTCCGAGTGGTATCTGAGGGTGCGCAAGTCGCAGTAGCCTGAGCTACGAGCCGCGAGATGCGAGCTTTCAGTCACCGAGTTTCGAAGCTCGCCGCTCGCTTCTCGCTGCTTCAACGCTACGAACGGGGAAGGCGGTCTGGGCTGTCGTTCCCCGTGGTGAGCAGCGCCCAGAGGAGGTCAGCATGAGCTATTTCATCGACCGTCGGGCCAACGCCAAGAACAAGAGTGCGGTCAACCGCCAGCGGTTCCTCGATCGTTACCGCAGCCATATCAAGCGGTCCGTCGAGGAGGCGGTCAACCGCCGCTCCATCACCGACATGGGGCGTGGCGAAAAGGTCTCGATACCGACCCGCGACATTTCCGAGCCGGTGTTCCAGCACGGTCCCGGTGGGCGGCGCTCGATCATCGCACCGGGCAACAAGGAGTTCGTCGAGGGGGATCGGCTGCGGCGGCCCGGAGGCGGCGGCGGTGGTGATGGCGCCGGCGAGGGTGGTGCCTCGAACCAGGGCGAGGGCATGGACGAGTTCGCCTTCACCCTGACCCGCGAGGAGTTTCTGGATTTCGTCTTCGATGGCCTGGAACTGCCGCATATGGAGCGCAAGCCGCTGGTCGATCTCGACGAGGTCAAGCCGGTGCGCGCCGGCCTGACGCGGGACGGGGTGCCGGCGCGGATCAATATCGTGCGCTCCATGCGCGAGGCCCATGCCCGCCGCATCGCCATGCGTGGCCCGATCAAGCGCGCGCTGCGCGAGGCGCGCGAGGCACTGGAGGCTGAGGAGCGCAAGGACCCGGTGCTGCGCAACCCGGCGCGCATCAACGAGCTCAAGGCCGAGATCGAGCGTCTCGAGAAGCGCCTGGAGGCGGTGCCCTTCATCGATACCTATGATCTGCGCTACAACAATGTGATCAATCAGCCCCAGCCGTCCAGCAAGGCGGTGATGTTCTGCGTGATGGACGTCTCGGGGTCGATGACCCAGGCCCACAAGGACATCGCCAAGCGTTTCTTCCTGCTGCTCTACCTCTTCCTGGAGCGCAACTACGAGCGGGTCGAGCTGGTCTTCGTGCGTCACCATACCGCCGCCAAGGAAGTCGACGAGGAGGAGTTCTTCTATTCCCGGGAGACCGGCGGCACCATCGTCTCGAGCGCCCTGACGCTGGTCGACGAGATCATCGAGGCGCGCTATCCGCCGAGCCAGTGGAATCTCTACGTGGCCCAGGCTTCCGACGGCGACAATTGGGACGACGACTCCCTGACCTGCCGCGACCTGCTGGTGAAGTCGCTGATGCCGAGGCTGCAGTATTTCACCTATGTCGAGATCACCCCGCATGCCCACCAGGCGTTGTGGGAGGAATACGAGCGCGTGGAGGCCGAGTATGCCGACCGCTTCGCCATGCGCCAGATCGTCGAGGCCGGCGACATCTACCCGGTGTTCCGCGAGTTGTTCCGGCGTCGCGCCGCCCAGTCCTGAGGCGAGGCCAAGGAGGCAGCATGACCGTACGCAAGCCCATCGCCACCGGTTCCGACTGGAGCTTCGAGATCCTCACCGAGTTCGAAGAGGAAATCGCGCGTCTGGCCGATGAGTATCGACTGGACACCTATCCCAACCAGATCGAGATCATCACCACCGAGCAGATGATGGATGCCTATGCCAGTGTCGGCATGCCGGTGGGCTACCATCACTGGTCCTTCGGCAAGCAGTTCCTGGCCGTGGAGCAGGCCTATCGACGCGGCCAGATGGGGCTGGCCTATGAGCTGGTGATCAACTCCAACCCCTGCATCGCCTACCTGATGGAAGAAAATACCCTGATGATGCAGGTGCTGGTGATGGCTCACGCCTGCTACGGGCACAACTCCTTCTTCAAGGGCAACTACCTGTTCCGTACCTGGACCGATGCCGACTCCATCGTCGACTACCTGCTGTTCGCCCGTCGCTACATCGCCGAGTGCGAGGAGCGTTACGGCGTGACCGCCGTGGAACAGCTGCTGGATGCCTGCCATGCCCTGCAGAATCACGGGGTCGACCGCTACAAGCGGCCTTCGCCGATCTCTGCCGAGGAGGAGGAGCGTCGCCAGAAGGAGCGGGAAGCCTATCTCCAGGCACAGGTGAATACCCTGTGGCGCACGATTCCGGGGCGCATGCCGGAAGGTGACGGCTTGGGAGAGGGCGATGACGAGAACGATCCCCTGGGCCTGCATGCCGGTGGGCGTTACCCGCCGGAGCCTCAGGAGAACCTGCTCTACTTCATCGAGAAGAACGCGCCGCTGCTGGCGCCCTGGCAGCGCGAAGTGGTGCGCATCGTGCGCAAGCTGGCCCAGTATTTTTATCCGCAGCGCCAGACCCAGGTGATGAACGAGGGCTGGGCGACCTTCTGGCACTACACCCTGATGAACCGCATGTTCGACGATGGGGTGGTGGACGAAGGGCTGATGCTGGAGTTCCTCCAGTCGCACACCGCCGTGGTGCAGCAGCCGGCCTTCGACAGCCCGGCCTTCAATGGCATCAATCCCTATGCACTGGGATTCGCGATGTTCTCCGATATCCGGCGCATCTGCGAGGAGCCCACGGAGGAGGATCGCGCGTGGTTCCCGGACATTGCCGGCAGCGACTGGCGGGACACGCTGCACTTCGCCATGCGCAACTTCAAGGACGAATCCTTCGTCCAGCAGTTCCTGTCGCCCAAGGTGATTCGCGACCTCAAGCTGTTCAAGGTGGTGGATGACGACCAGGACGAGATGCTCGAGGTGGCCGCGATACACGACGAACGTGGCTATCGGCGCATTCGCGAGGCCCTGGCGGCCCAGTACGCCCTGTCGGTGCGCGAGCCCAATATTCAGGTCTATTCGGCGGACATTCGAGGCGATCGCTCGCTGACGCTGCGTCATGTCCAGGACAATCGGCGTCCCCTGGCGCGCAGCGTCTACCCGGTGATGCGTCACCTGCACCAGCTGTGGGGCTTCCCGGTCAAGCTGGAATCGATAGAGCAGGGCGAAGTGGTGCGTCGTTATCACTGGCCGCTGCCGGAGGGCGAGGACGCGCCCGAGTCTGGCTGATCGGGAGGCTCGACACTGCTATAATCGCCGCAGTCGCGGTGGTTCGCTCCATCGCGTGTCGTTCAGCCAAGGACAGCCGAGGAGTGCCCGATGCAGAATGCCGTGATCCTGATCAATGCCGAGAAGGGCAAGATCCAGTCGGTGGCCGAGCGCCTGGCGGATGTCGAGGGCATCAGCGAGGTCTTTTCCACCTGCGGTCGCTACGACCTGGTGGCCATCGCCCGCACTCGGGACTTCGAGAGCCTGGCCGAACTGGTGACCGGTCGCCTCGATGAAGTGGAAGGCATACGCGAGACCGAAACCCTCAACGCCATGCAGGTGCACTCCCGCCACGATCTCGAGACCATGTTCTCGCTCGGTTGGTAAGCCCGCTCGGCCGTCACGAGACGGCCTTTGTCCCTGACAGGAACGGATTCCCTGAATGTTTCGTCATACTTTCCTGCGCCGCATGATGCGGCGCGCCGGCATTGCCGTGCTGTTTGCGGCGGTCGGCAGCGGGCTCTGGTACATGCAGGAGCGCGAGGTGCGCGACCGGCTGAGCTGGATGGGCGTGCCGACCTGGTCGGAGCTGACGCCGCTGAGCCTGCATCGAGTGCTGCGTAACGATGGTTATCTGATCGGCTGGTCGGATGTGCGGGTGAGTCCGTTATGGGCGAGCTATACCCTGCGTGCGGTGGACAACCCCCAGGCAGGGGAGCGCCCCGGCTTTCAGCGCGACTGGCGTTCCCTTTGGCCGGTCACGCCGGATAGTTACTCGCACAGCGGCTATGACCGGGGGCACCTGGCGCCCAACTATGCCATCGCCGTCGTGCATGGCCGCGATGCTCAGCGCGATACCTTTCTGATGAGTAACATGACACCGCAGCGCCCGGACCTGAATCGTCGGCTATGGCAGCGCCTCGAGGAAGTGGTGATCGATCGCTTCGTGCCGCGTTTCGGTCGCTTGCAGGTCATCACCGGGCCGGTTTTCGACGACGACTTCCTGCAGGGTATGCTCGATCGCGTGGGGCTGGTGGAAGTACCGGAGGCCTTCTACAAGATCCTGGTGGTGCCGGGCGAGCAGCCGAGGGCCCTGGCCTTCGTGATGCCCCAGGACGTCAACGGCGACGAGCCCCTGGATCGCTTCGTGGTCAGCATCGACGAGATCGAGGCGCGCACCGGGCTGGATTTCTTTCCGCAGCTCTCGCCGTCGGCGGCCGAGGCACTGGAGGCCGGGGTGTCCACCGAGGGCTGGGGGCTCGAGGAAGTCGCGCGGTTGCCGGGGCGTTTCTGAACGGGCCGGGAATGACTTGCGTCGATGTGTGGCAGGGGCGCAAAAAATGGGCACAAAAAAACCGCGATCTGGATGTCGCGGTTTCCTGTGGGGCGTTCTGATAAAGGCTCTTGAAGCTACAGCTGCATGACGCGGGATGTGGTGCCCAGGAGAGGACTTGAACCTCCACGTCCGTAAGGACACTAGCACCTGAAGCTAGCGCGTCTACCAATTCCGCCACCTGGGCGCATCATGCATCGTCGTGTTCCGGGCATCGCTTGCGCGATTATGGTGCCCAGGAGAGGACTTGAACCTCCACGTCCGTAAGGACACTAGCACCTGAAGCTAGCGCGTCTACCAATTCCGCCACCTGGGCGAACACGAACGAATCGAGCTGATAAAGAGCAGGATACCCGAATCTCGGTCGACAGGGTATCGATGGTGCCCAGAAGAGGACTTGAACCTCCACGTCCGTAAGGACACTAGCACCTGAAGCTAGCGCGTCTACCAATTCCGCCATCTGGGCAAGTGGCGCGTATGTTACCGAATTCTGGCGATAATGCAAGCCCCATGTGCGTTGTCGGGTGCTGTCCGAGACGCACCGGTCTCTACAGTATGGTTGGGTGATGGACATGGCGGCGCTATACTGCCGCCCATGACACCATATTTCGATCGCAACAATGATTGCCCGCGGCACCCGCGCGTCACGCAACGCATGCCGTCCCCGACCCTGCCAAGGATGCTTTCCGCATGACCCACTGGACGCTCGAAGACGACGCGCACGCCAGTCGCGAGGCTCACAAGTACGATAAACCCGCTCCCAGCCGTGAATACCTGTTGGCGCGTCTGGAAGAATACGGCAAACCCATTACCCACGAAGCCATGAGCCAGATGCTGGGCCTCGAGGACGAGGATCTCCAGGAAGCCGTGCGGCGGCGTCTGGCAGCCATGGAACGCGATGGCCAGGTGCTGCGCAATCGCCGTGGCGCCTACGCCCTGATCGACAAGCTGGACCTGGTCAAGGGCAAGGTGCTCGGCCATCGTGACGGCTTCGGCTTTCTGCTGCGTGACGACGGCAAGAAGCCCGACCTGGTGATACCGCCGCGCCAGATGCGCCGCGTCTTCCATGCCGACCATGTGCTGGTGCGCGTCAGCGGTCGCGACCGGCGGGGGCGTGATGAAGCGACCATCGTCGAGGTGCTGGCGCGCAATACCCAGACCATCGTCGGCGTGTATCGCCAGAACACGCCCGAGTTCGGGGTGCTGATTCCCGAGAACTCGCGCATCACTCAGGAAGTGATCATCCCGCATAACGCCAATGGCGGTGCACAGGATGGCCAGGTGGTCTCGGCGAACATCGTCAAGCAGCCTGCCACCCGAGTGCAGCCGGTCGGCGAGGTCAGCGAGGTGCTCGGCGAGCGCATGGATCCCGGCATGGAAATCGACATCGCCCTGCGCAGCTACGAGATTCCCTCGGAGTTTCCCCCGGAGGTGCTGGACCAGATCGCCAGCATGTCCGACGAGGTTGCCGAGGACGACAAGCAGCAGCGGATCGACCTGCGCGACTATCCGCTGGTGACCATCGACGACGAGTCCGCCAAGGACTTCGATGATGCCGTCTGCGCCTGGAAGACCAAGTCCGGGAGCTGGAAGCTGCTGGTGGCCATCGCCGACGTTTCCCATTATGTGCGTCCGGGCAGCCCCCTGGATCAGGAAGCCATCTCCCGGGGCAACTCGGTGTACTTCCCGGGGCAAGTAGTACCGATGCTGCCGGAGCTGCTCTCCAATGGCTTGTGCTCACTGAACCCCGATGTCGACCGCCTGGCGCTGGTCTGCGAGATGAACATCTCCAAGACGGGCGCTATCAGCCGCTATCGCTTCTTCGAGGCGGTCTTCCGCTCGCATGCCCGACTGACCTACAACAAGGTCTCCTCGATCCTCGAGGACGAGGGCGAAGAAGGCGATGCGCTGCGCGAGGAATATCGCGAGCTGGTGCCCTCGCTGAAGAACCTGCATTCGCTCTACAAGCTGCTGCGCCAGGCGCGCGAGGAGCGGGGCGCCATCGACTTCGAGACCACCGAGACCGCCATCGTCTTCAACGACGAGCGCAAGATCGAGAAGATCGTGCCGCGTTCCCGCAATGACGCCCACAAGATCATCGAGGAATGCATGCTGGCGGCCAACGTCGCCACCGCCCGTTTCCTCGACAAGCACGACCTGCCGGCGCTGTACCGTATCCACGAGCGACCCTCGCCGGAGCGGCTCGACAAGCTGCGCCTGTTCCTGGCCGAACTCGGCCTGTCCCTGGGCGGCGGCGACGAACCGACGCCACAGGATTACCGGGACCTGGCTGAAGCGATCAAGGGGCGCGATGACGCCGACATCATCCAGACGGTGATGCTGCGTTCCATGAGCCAGGCCGTCTATTCGCCCCAGAACGAGGGGCACTTCGGCCTGGCCTATCCGGCCTATGCGCACTTCACCTCGCCGATCCGCCGGTATCCGGACCTGCTCGTGCACCGTGCCATCCGCTCGGTGATCCGCGGGCCGCGTCAGACGAACACCGTGCTGCGAGCCGAGAATCCCCCGGTGGAGCCGCCCAGCAAGTGGTGCCCCTATACCTTCGAGCAGATGCTGGAGCTGGGCGAGCACTGCTCGATGACCGAGCGCCGCGCCGACGACGCCACGCGCGACGTGGAAGGCTGGCTCAAGTGCGAGTTCATGTCCGACAAGCTCGGTGAGGTCTATGACGGCACCATCGCCTCGGTGACCCAGTTCGGCATCTTCGTGCGCCTCGACGAGGTCTATGTCGAAGGGCTGGTGCACGTCACCTCGCTGCCTTCCGACTATTATCACTACGAGCCGGAAAAGCACCGCCTCAAGGGCGAGCGCAGCGGCATGAGCTATCGGCTCGGCGACGGTGTGAGCGTCCAGGTGGCTCGGGTCGATCTGGACGACCGCAAGATCGATTTCGAACTGGCCGACGAAAAGCCGCGCCCGCGCCGCGCGCCCAAGCGCCGCTCCAAGCGCAATGACGCCACCGACAAGCCGAAGGCCCCGTCACATGCCAAGGGCGGCGACGGCGGCAAGAGTGCCGGTGACGGCAAGAGTGGCAAGGCCTCCGAGGGCAGCAACAGCGAAGAGGGCAGTGGCAAGAAACGCCGCCGCCGTGGTTCGCGTCGCCGCTGAGTGGCGATGCCTCTTCCCGCGACGAGATCTTTCTCATGAGCAAGCAATCCCACCGCCGAGGGCCCAAGGCCCCCGGCGGGCTAGATGCGGTATACGGCGTTCATGCCGTGCGTGCGCTGATCGAGCGTGGCGAGATGCCGCGCGAACTCTGGGTGCAGGATGGGGACGCCTCCGAGCGTCTGGCCGAGTTGGTCGCGCTCGCCCGCAAAGGTAACGCCAAGGTGGTGAACCAACCGCGCGACACCCTCGATCGGCTCGCTCAGGGGGCCGTGCACCAGGGCGTGGTGGCCTTCTGCCCGCCGTTGGCCTTCGAGGCCGAGGCATCGTTGTGGCATCGGCTCCAGGGCTGGTCGGTCGAGGCGGCGCCGTTGTTGCTGGTGCTCGATGGCATCACCGATGTGCACAACTTCGGGGCCTGCCTGCGCAGCGCCGATGCCGCCGGTGCCCATGGCGTGGTGGTGCCCAAGGACCGGGCCGCGCCGCTCAACGCCACGGTACGCAAGGTGGCCTGCGGCGCCGCCGAGAGCGTGCCGGTCTATCGGGTGACCAATCTGGCGCGTTCGCTCGCGCGAATGAAGGAATTGGGCGTCTGGGTGACCGGGACCGCCGGCGAGGCCGAGGCGTCCGTTTATGATGCCGATTTCACCGGGGCCACGGCGCTGGTGATGGGCGCCGAAGGCAAGGGCATGCGCCGGCTGACCCGGGAAGCCTGCGATGGCTTGGTCAAGTTGCCCATGGCGGGGCAGGTGGCCAGCCTCAACGTTTCGGTGGCCACCGGCATCTGCCTGTTCGAGGCGGTGCGGCAGCGAGCCGCTAGCGGCAAGTCGCGGGCCTCGAGCGAAAAATAATCCAGGTATCGGGGCCGGGGCAGGCCTGTCCGCAGCCCATCCTTGCGCGTGTCCCGCGCAGTCTATAGAATACTTGCGCCCGTTCGTCCTGCGAGCGGGCATCGTATATTCGAGAATCACCTCCTTGCTTCCCCTGGGGTGCACAACGCCTCCACCGGAAGCTGCCAAACCGCAAGGAGAATCCATGCGTCATTACGAGATCGTCTTCATGGTCCACCCGGACCAGAGCGAGCAGGTCCCCGCGATGGTCGAGCGCTATACCGGCATCGTCACCGAGAACGGCGGAACCGTGCATCGTCTCGAAGATTGGGGCCGCCGCCACATGGCCTACCCGATCAACAAGATCCACAAGGCTCACTACGTGCTGATGAACGTCGAGTGCAGCGGCGAGACGCTCGAGGAAATCGAGAACATCTTCCGCTTCAACGATGCCATCATTCGCAGCCTGGTGGTGCGCTGCAAGGAAGCCATCACCGAAGCTTCACCGATGATGAAGCCGGCCGAGGACAAGCGCGCGCGTCGCGACGAAAAGCCGCGCACCGCCGAGTCCGCCTGAGCCCAACCGTCGCACGTTTGAAGGAGTCTTCACATGGCACGCTTTTTCCGTCGCCGCAAGTTCTGCCGTTTCACCGCTGAAGGCGTGAAGCAGATCGATTACAAGGATCTGGACACGCTCAAGGCCTACGTCACCGAGACCGGCAAGATCGTTCCCAGCCGTATCACCGGTACCAAGGCTCGCTACCAGCGTCAGCTGTCCACCGCCATCAAGCGGGCACGCTACCTGGCTCTGCTGCCTTACACCGATAGCCACCAGTAAGCTGCCGACCCGATGCTGCCTGTCGCTCGATGGCTGATGCAGGGCCTGCCCCAGGCAATGATCGGGGCAGCCGTCGGCACTCTGGTGCCCTGGCTGTTCTGGCTTGGGGCCGCCATTGCGGCACTGGTCACGCTGCGCAGGGGGCTGTCGTCGGCTCTGCCGGTGATCGTCGCCGCCGCCTTGCCGGCGGGATGGTGGTGGAGCCAGGGGGACGTGATTCCCCTGTCCAGCGTCCTGCTGGTGACGCTCATGGCGGTGGTGCTGCGCTCCCGGATGCGCTGGAGCGAGGCTCTGATCGTCGGAGCCCTGGGAGGGGCGCTGATGATTCAGTCGGGGATCTTCCTGCCTCCTGGCGGCGTCGAGCCCTTGCTGGAGCAATTGCGCCAGGGCGCGCCGGAGATCTCGGCGATGCTCGACGACATGGCCAGCCAGGGCGTGGATACCAGCCGACTCGCCAATCTGCTGATCGGCGGTGTCACCGGCCTGGTGGTGCTGCTGGTGTCAGTGGGGTGTCTGGCGCTGGCCAGGGCCTGGCAGGCCGGGCTCTACAACCCTGGCGGCTTTCGCGAGGAGTTTCACGCTCTGCGGCTGGCGCCGCGCGAGTTGCTGGTGCTGCTCGTGGTCGGCGTAGTCGGCGTGGTGCTCAACCTGCCCGGGCTGGGCATGCTGGTCTGGGTTCCGCTGCTGGTGGCCGGTATCGCGTTGGTACACGGTTTTATTGGATTGAAGGGAATGCATGGGCTGTGGTTGGGCATCTTCTATGTGCTGCTGATCTTCACCTGGCCCATGATTCTCATCGTGCTGCTCGTGGCCCTGCTGGATTCGTTCGCGAATTTCCGTGCGCGACTCGGCCGCGGCAACTGACAAGAGGTTAACGAGATGGAAGTCATTCTGCTCGACAAGATTGGCAAGCTGGGCGGCCTGGGTGACCAGGTCAACGTCAAGCCCGGTTATGGCCGCAACTACCTGGTGCCCTACGGCCTTGCCGTGCCGGCCACCAAGGACAACATCGCAGCGTTCGAAGCCCAGCGCGCCGAGCTCGAGGCCGAAGCGGCCGAGCGCAAGGCCGAGGCCGAGGCCCGCGCCGAACAGCTCAACGACATCGAACTGTCGCTGGTCGCCAAGAGCGGTGACGAAGGCAAGCTGTTCGGTTCCATTGGTCCGCGGGATCTGGCCGAGGCGATCTCCTCTGCCGGCATCGAAGTGGCCAAGAGCGAAGTTCGCATGCCGCAGGGACCGATTCGCCAGACCGGCGAATACGACATCGAACTGCACCTGCATGCCGAAGTCGACGCCACTGTGCGCATCGTGGTCGTGGGCGAGTAAGCCCGACCGGCGACGTCCACGTGGATGTCCAGGGGGCGCGAGGGCTATCCTCGCGCCCCTTTTTTTGATCGTTTGTTGATCGTTTGCGTGTCACCTCCCGGGCGTGGGGTCATCTATCCCCTTCGGGTAGAATGGTGGCGCCGATTTCGCCAAGGGCCCTCGCTGTCATGAATGAATCCCTCGAGCTCGACAAGGAAACCGCGGCGCTCAAGGTGCCGCCTCATTCGCTGGAGGCCGAACAGTCGGTGCTCGGCGGCCTGATGCTCGATAACGCCGCCTGGGACAATGTCGCCGATCGGCTGGTGGCGGATGATTTCTACCGTTACGAACATCGCCTGATCTTCAACGTCATGGGCCAGCTTGCCGAGGAAGCTCGTCCCATGGACGTGGTGACGCTGTCGGAGGCGCTGGAAGGTCGCGACCAGCTTGATACCGTGGGCGGCCTGGCCTATCTGGCGGAGCTGGCGCGCAATACGCCTTCGGCGAGCAATATCCGCGCCTATGCCGATATCGTTCGCGAGCGGGCCACCCTGCGCAAGCTGATCCGCGCCGCCAATCAGGTGGCGGAAAGTGCCTTCGCGCCTCAGGGGCGTCCTGCCGACGAGCTCGTCAACGAGGCCGAGCGACTGGTCTTCCAGATCAGCGAGGAAAGGCCCAAGTCCGGTGGTCCCATCGGCATGAGCGATCTGCTGGCCAAGGCCGTGGACCGTATCGACGAGCTGTTCAACATGCAGGGCGAGATGACCGGTCTGTCCACCGGCTTCCGTGATCTCGACGACATGACGTCCGGCCTGCAGCCGTCCGACCTGGTGATCATTGCCGGACGACCCTCGATGGGCAAGACCACCTTCGCCATGAACCTGGTCGAGCATGCGGTGATTTCCAGCGACCAGCCGGTGATGGTGTTCTCCATGGAGATGCCCGCGGAGGCATTGATGCTGAGGATGCTGTCGTCCCTCGGACGCATCGACCAGACACGGGTGCGTACCGGCCAGCTGGAGGACGAGGACTGGCCACGGCTCACCTCGGCGGTGAACCTGCTCAAGGACAAGAAGCTGTTCATCGACGACACGGCGGCTTTGTCACCCAACGAGATGCGCTCGCGCATCCGGCGGGTGGTGCGCGAGCACGGCAACCTGTCGTTGATCATGATCGACTACCTGCAGTTGATGCAGATTCCCGGCTACTCCGAGAATCGCACCGGCGAGATCTCGGAGATATCGCGCTCGATGAAGGGCCTGGCCAAGGAATTCGGTTGTCCGGTGGTGTGTCTCTCCCAGCTCAACCGCTCCCTGGAGCAGCGGCCCAACAAACGTCCGGTGATGTCGGACCTGCGCGAGTCGGGCGCCATCGAGCAGGATGCCGATATCATCGGTTTCGTTTACCGCGATGAGGTCTACAATCCGGATAACCCGGACAATCAGGGGCTGGCGGAATTCATCATCGGCAAGCAGCGTAATGGTCCCATCGGTACGGTGCACATGGCCTTCATCGGCAAGTACACACGCTTCGAGGATCTCGCACCCGACAGCTATGGAGGCGATTTCGGCGAATGAGTCGCGACGCTTGAGCCGGCGGGCGAGCCCCGTATAATCCGACCCCCCAACAGCATACTGGAGGAGCACCATGGCAGGCGGATTCCGACGCGGCAACCGTCGCCGCGCCCCGAAGCTCGAGGCGCGTGGCGAACTGCAATCGGTGGAACGGGAAGGGCCATTCAAGGAATGGCTGGGCATGCCCGATCTGTATCGTTATCAACTGGTCGTGGATGGCGAGCACTACAGCTATCAGACCGAGGATGCCGAACTGCCCGTCGCGGTCGGCGACCGGGTGGTGCTGCGCTACAAGGAGACCAAGGCCGGCAATTGGGTCGACCGCAATTCTCTGGGCAAGGCCATCGATCCCTCGGAGTACCAGTAGCGGAACCCCTGAGCCCGCCATCAGTCACACAGGCGACACGGATCGGTCATCCGGATGTCATGCGACATCCTCAGTCTGGAGCCGATCCACTCAAGCCGACTCCCTGATGGAGGGACTCATGGACCTCAACGACCTCAAGGCCTTCGTGGCCCGGCACGACAATTTCGAAATCCGCGTGATCGGTCATGCGGGCAACCGTTTCTACCAGGTGGAACTCGAAGACGTGGAAGGGCAGCGCCACATGCTGACCCGTGCCGGCAAGCCGGTGCTGTTCCGGACGCTGGACGATGTCTATCTGGAACTCAAGCGCGCCGACATTCATCGCGCCTACCTGGTGGAACAGGCACCCGAGGACGAGATGATCGGCCACCGGGCCCGATATCGCGATCCATTGAACGCACGCATGCCGCTGGCCTTCTGAGCCGACCCGGCAACCATCCGTATCATCCCGCCCATTCTGATTTCCTGACCACTACATTCGGCTCCGACCCTGACGAGCCGATATTTTCTCTCCCGCCATTTCCCGCATGAATGGACGTCCAGCTCGAATGGACGCAATGACCGTCGGGCCGCCGGTACATGGGCCGCGACGGACCCCGCTGTTGTACTGCCGTCGGAGAACTGGATCGGGATTGCCGGGCAGGACTTTTTCTTGGTCAAATCTTGTACAAATTGGTTTGATAGTATAACTCTATTCCGCCGCTCGAGGCGCCGATGGTATCCTTGTGGTCCGCCCATGGCCCGCAACAGGAGACTTCGACATGGCAGCTTCCGAGGAAATGGCGCCCCTGCATCAGGTGCCTGACGGGCATCCCGAGCCGGTAGGCGGCAAGGTCGGTGTGGTACTGGCCAATCTCGGAACCCCGGACGCGACCGACTACTGGTCGGTGCGGCGCTATCTGAGTGAATTTCTCTCCGATCGTCGTGTCGTCGACTATTCGCCCTGGTTGTGGCAGCCGCTGCTGCAACTGGTGATCCTCAGCCGCCGTCCCTTTGCCTCTGGCAAGGCCTATCGTGGTATCTGGAACCGGGAACGGGACGAAAGTCCCTTGCTGACCATTACCCGCGAGCAGACCGACAAGCTCGCCGTGGAACTCGAGCGTGTCTATGGGGAGCGGGTCGAAGTGGCGTTCTGCATGCGCTACGGCAATCCGTCGACCGAGAGCGTGCTGAAACGCTTGCAGGCCAATGGCTGTGAGCGAATCCTGTTCTTTCCGCTGTACCCGCAGTACGGCTCGCCGACGACCGCAACGGCCAATGACCAGGCCTTCCGGACCCTGATGAAGCTCAAGTGGCAGCCGGCGATCCGGACCGTGCCGGCCTATTTCGAGCATCCGGCCTACCTCGAGGCCCTGAGCGCCTCGGTGCGTGAAGCCTATGCTGCCGCCACGACCCGTCCCGAGGTACTGGTGGCCTCCTACCATGGCGTCCCCAAGCGCTTTCTCGAAGAAGGCGACCCCTACTACTGCCATTGCCGCAAGACCACGAGGCTGTTGCAGGAACAACTGGGGCTGGATGACGATGCCATCGTCACTACCTTCCAGTCGAAGTTCGGGCCCGAGGAGTGGGTCGGGCCCGCCACCGTGGAGCATGTCGCCGAGCTGGCCCGGCAGGGTATCCGGCACATTGCCGTGGTGTCACCGGCCTTCTCCGCCGACTGCGTGGAGACCCTGGAGGAGATCGAAGAGGAAATTCGCGGCGCCTTTCTCGATGCCGGTGGCGAGACCTTCACCTATGTGCCGTGCCTCAATGCGCGCGATGACCATATCCAGGCGCTGACGGCCATCGTCGAACGGGAGCTTGCCGGCTGGCTCTGAGCCGGCAGTGCATGCCCCGCTAGTTCGCTAGTCGTGTCCGGCATCGGGATGGTGCGGCACCGGCTTCTTCCCGACTTCCTCGTCCCGCAACTCGGCCGGTTGGCCCTGGGTCTTGTCCACATGCTTGAGCTGCTGGTGCAGGCCCGTCTTGGCCAGCAGGTGAGCGCTGACGGGCGCGGTGATGAACAGGAACAGGGTGATCAGCAATTCCTGGACCACGGGATAGTTGTCGATGATGCCGAAGTACAGCATCGAGGCCACCAGGATGCAGCCGATGCCCATGGTGGTGGCCTTGGTCGGGCCATGCAGGCGCATGTAGAAGTCCCGCAGGTGGGTCATGCCCAGCGAGCCGATGAAGATGAAGGCGCCGCCGGCGATCAGAAAGAATGAAATCACGCCTTCTAGGATCACATAGATCGACATGGTGGCTTGCTCCCGCTATTCGATGATGTCGCCGCGCAACAGATACTTGCACACGGCCACGGTACTGATGAAACCGAGCATGGCGATCAGCAATGCGGCCTCGAAGTACGTCTTGGTATTGAGCCACAGCCCCATCAGCACGATCAGTGCAATGGAGTTCACGTACATGGTGTCCAGCGCCAGGATGCGGTCCGGCATGTCGGGGCCGACCGACAGGCGATAGGTGTTGAGCAGAATGGCGACCAGCACCAGGGCCAGGCTGATCTTCAGCGCGATGTCTAGCATTCGTAGATCTCCTTGAGCGGTCGCTCGTAGCGCTCGCGGATCTGTTCGATGAGCGCTTCGTCATCATCCACGTCCAGCGCGTGGATCAGCAGGGTCTTGCCATCCATGCGCAGGTTGGCCGAGACCGTCCCCGGCGTGAGGCTGATGGTGTTGGCCAGCAGGGTAATGGTGAAGCGCTCCTGCAGCATCAGCGGATATTCCACGAAGTGCGGGCGCGTGCGTCGCCAGGGGTTGATGATCAACCAGGCGACATGGAAGTTGGCGATGATGATATCGCCCAGCACGCGGAGCACGAAGCGCAGCAGCAGGCCAGGACGACGAACGCTCGGCTGGACGTCCCAGAAGCGGTAGGTGTACAGCGGGATGGCCACCGCCAGGGCACTGCCCAGCAGGATATGGCCCGGCGACAGGCTGCGCACCATCAGCAGCCAGACCACCAGCAGCAGCAACGACAACAGGGGAATGGGGAGCCAGCGTCTCGGCTTGATCATGGGGCGCCTCCGTTGTCGGGCAATAATGCGCTCACCAGAGCATCGGGGTTGGCCAGCTGGTCGGCGGTGGCCCGGGTGTAGTCGCTGACCGGTCCGGCCAGGGCCACCAGCAGTGGTGAGGTGGCGAGCAGCAGGGTCACGCCTATCCATTGTTGGCGCGGGAGCCTGTCTCCGCCCGGTTCACCTTCGTTGCTGCGCCAGAACAGCGTCGATCCCGCCCGGGAAAGGGCGATGATGGCGCACAGGCCACTGATCAGCAGGATGGGCCAGAGCCAGGGGCGTTGCCCGGCATCGGCGGCATGCATCAACAGTGCCTTGCCGATGGCGCCGGACAGCGGGGGCAGGCCGGCCACGGCGGAGGCACCGAGGAAGAACAGCCCTGCCAGGGCCCCGCCCTGGACCAGGGGGCGGCCCTTGACGATGCGGGTGCCGGCCTTGCCGCGCTGCTGGCCGATCATGTCTGCCAGCAGGAAGAGACCGCCGGTCACCAGGGTGGTATGCACCAGGTAATAGAGCAGCGAGGCGGTGGCCTCGGGCGTGTCCATGCCGACCCCGGCGAGCAGGGTGCCGGCGGATACCAGGACGAGATAGGCGACCAGCAGGCGCAGGTCACGGGCCGCCAGCACGCCGATGGTGGCAGCGACCAGGGTGGCGAGTGCCAGCCACCATACCCAGGGTTGCTCGAGGGAGGCGAGCTCGCCGGCCTGCTGGCCGAAGATCAGTGAGTAGACCCGCAGGATGGCATAGACACCGACCTTGGTCATGATGGCGAACAGCGCCGCCACCGGTGCCGGTGCGGCGGCATAGGCGCGCGGCAGCCAGAAGTAGAGTGGCAGGATGGCGGCCTTCAGGCCGAATACCACCAGCAGCAGCAGGGCGCCGGCGGTGACCAGTCCGCTGCGTTCGGCGGGCAACTCGCCCAGACGTGCTGCCATGTCGGCCATGTTGAGGGTACCGGTGGCGCCATAGAGCACGCCCACGGCGATCAGGAACAGCGCCGAGCCGGCCAGGTTGAGCACCACGTAATGCACGGCCGACTGGATGCGCGACTTGCCGCCGCCGTGCAGCAGCAGGGCATAGGAGGCCAGCAGCAGCACCTCGAAGAAGACGAAGAGGTTGAACAGGTCGCCGGTCAGGAAGGCGCCGTTGATGCCCATCAACTGGAGCTGGAAGAGCCCGTGGAAATTGCTGCCCTTCTCGTCGTCCCCTCCACAGGCGAAGATCACGCAACCGATCGCCAACACCGAGGTGAGCATCACCATCAGGGCCGAGAGCCGGTCGAGCACCAGCACGATGCCGAAGGGAGGCTGCCAGCCGCCGAGGGCGTAGTAGGCGATCTCGCCATCGGCGGCACGCAGCAGCAAGGCCAGTGAGATGGCGGCGAGTGCCAGGGTGGCGATGACGCTCGCGATACGCTTGAAACGCGAGCTGCCGAAGCGCGAGCGCAGCAGCACGATGCCCACGATGAGCGGCAGGACGATGGGCAGGACGATCAGATGCTGTATCACCGACGCGTCTCCTCTCGATCCTCATGCTTGCGGCCATCGACATGATCATTGCCCATGTCGCCCCGGGCGCGCATGGCCAGGATGACCGCGAAGGCAGTCATGGCGAAGCCGATGACGATGGCGGTCAGCACCAGGGCCTGGGGGAGCGGATCGGCATAGCTGCCTTCGCCGTTGACGACGGCAGCGCCGTCGGTGGTCAGTCCGCCCATGGAGAACAGGAAGAGGTTGACCGCATAGGACAACAGGGTCAGACCGACCACTACGGGGAAGGTCCTGCCCCGTAGTGTCAGATAGAGGCCACAGGCGCTGAGCACGCCGGTGGTGATGGCATAGAGGCTTTCCATCAACTCGTCTCCTCGCTGGGGGCAGCGGTGCCGCTGTCCTTGGTCGGTCGGTGGGGTGTGGTCAGCTTGCCGAGGTTGGCCAGGATCATCAGCGTGGCGCCGACCACGGCCAGGTAGACACCGAGATCGAAGATCATGGCGGTGGCCAGTTCGAAATCGCCGATCACCGGCAGATGGAAGTGTCCGAATGACGACGTCAGGAAGGGTTGGCCGAACAGCCAACTGCCGACGCCGGTCAGGGTGGCCAGGCCGACCCCGGTGATGGCGACGGGCTGGTACTGGAAGTCGAGACGCGCCTGGGCCCACTCCACGCCTCGGGCCATGTAGAGCAGGATCAGCGCCACGGCGGTGATCAGGCCGGCGATGAAGCCGCCGCCGGGCAGGTTGTGGCCGCGCAGGAAGATGAATACCGAGACCAGCAGGGCCAGGGGCAGCAAGGCCTGGGAGATGGTGGTCAGGATCATCGGATAACGATCCGGTGACCAGAGCCGGCCCTCGGAATCGCTGTGCGGCATGAACAGGCGCAGGCGGTTGAGCAGCTTCAGGATGGCCAGGCCGGCGATGGCCAGTACGGTGATCTCGCCCAGGGTATCGAAGCCGCGGAAGTCGACCAGGATGACGTTGACCACGTTATGGCCGCCGCCGCCGGGCACGCTGTTGTCGATGAAAAAGCCGGATATGCTGGCGTTGTCGCGGGTCAGGACGGCGTAATTGAGGCTGGCGATGACCGTGCCCAGCAGGGAGGCCAGCACGCCATCGCGCAGATTGCGCGGCATCGAGGATTCCCGCGGCGTCTTCTGGGGCAGGAAGAACAGTGCCAGCATCAGCAGGATCATGGTCACCACTTCCACCGAGAGCTGGGTCAGGGCCAGGTCGGGAGCGGAGAAACGGGCGAAGGTCAGCGAGACCAGCAGCCCCACCATCGACAGCATCAGCAGCGATATCAGGCGATAGCGATGGGTGGCGACCGTGGCAATGCCGCTGAACATCAGCAGAATGGCACCGGTCAGCAGCACGCCGTCGACCTCGCCGGTGGGCTGGTCCCCGGCCAGGTCCGGCATCATGAACAGCCCCAGACCGGCCAGTACCAGTGCGGTACACAGCAGCAGGCTCATGTAGCGCTGTAGAGAGGCGTTGTCGAAGCGCCCGAGCAGTGTCTCGGCATGGCGGCCGACGTACTGGACCGAGCCTTCGAACACCTGGCGCGCATCCACCGGCTTGAAGCCCTTGTGGAAGCGCCGCAGGTAACGATGCCCCAGATAGGTGCCGACGCCGGCGACCAGGGCGATCACGCTCATCAGCAGTGGCAGGTTGACGCCGTGCCAGATGGCCAGGTGGAACTCCATGGGTTCGCCGAGCACCGCCCGGGTGGCCAGGTCGAGCAAACCGCCGGCCAGCGGCGAGGGCAGCACCCCCACCAGGATGCAGAGTACCGCCAGCAGTTCGACTGGCGCCCGCATCAGGCGAGGCGGCTCGTGAGGTGACTTGGGCGGTGCCTCACGGGCGGGCTTGAAGAAGACCGCATACACCAGGCGCAGCGAGTAGGCCACCGAGAGGATGCCGCCCAGCGTGGCCAGCACCGGCAGTAACCAGCTGATCCCACCGAGCATGCTGGCTTCGGTGGAGCTGGTGAAGAACATCTCCTTGGAGATGAAGCCGTTGAGCAAGGGAACCCCGGCCATGGCCGCCGCGAGGATCGAGGTCAGCAGGGCGGTGACCGGCATGGCCCGGCGCAGACCGCCGAGGCGTGACAGTTCCCGGGTGCCGGCCTCGTGATCGATGATCCCCGAACTCATGAACAGCGCCGCCTTGAAGGTGGCGTGATTGAGAATGTGGAACAGCGCGGCCAGTACCGCCATGGGCGTGCCGATGCCCAGCAGGGCGGTGATCAGGCCCAGGTGACTGACCGTGGAAAAGGCCAGGATACCCTTGAGATCGGTCTTCAATAGCGCGAACCAGGCGCCGTAGACCAGCGTCGTCATGCCGACCAGGGTGACCACCAGGGTCCAGAGCTCGCTGCCGGCGATGGCCGGGTGGAGGCGGGCCATCAACAGGATTCCCGCCTTGACCATGGTGGCGGAGTGCAGATAGGCCGAGACCGGCGTGGG
Source organism: Halomonas elongata DSM 2581 (assembly GCF_000196875.2). Lineage (NCBI taxonomy): Bacteria > Pseudomonadati > Pseudomonadota > Gammaproteobacteria > Oceanospirillales > Halomonadaceae > Halomonas > Halomonas elongata. Next base: position 2,953,587 of record NC_014532.2, on the reverse strand, counting down.
CGCGGCCATGGCATGGGGCAGCCAGAAGTGGAAGGGGAACTGGGCCGACTTGGCGAAGGCACCGAGCAGTATCAGGCCCAGAGCCAGTGGGTAGCGGTCATCGGCCAGGATGATGTCGCCACTGGCCAGTACCCGGTTCATGTCGAAGCTGCCGACCATGTCGCCGAGCAGCAGCAGCCCGGCCAGCAGGGCCAGGCCACCGGCGCCGGTGACCGCCAGTGCCATGCGTGCGCCCTTGCGGGCATCGCTGCGGTGCGACCAGAAGCCGATCAGCAGGAAGGACGACAGACTGGTGAGCTCCCAGAACATCCACAGCAGCAGCAGGTTGTCGGCCATGGCGATGCCGACCATGGAGGCCATGAACAGGATCAGATAAGCATAGAAGCGCCCGTAGGGTTCCTCTGGCGCCAGGTAGTAATGGGCATAGAGCAGGATCAGCAGGCCAATGCCCAGGATCAGCAGGTTGAAGAGCACCGACAGGCCATCCAGCCTGAAGGCGAATTCCATCCCCAATGCAGGTACCCAGTCGACAGCGAAACGCAGTGTCTCGCCATCGGCGAGCGCGGGAATCTGTGCCAGGGTCAGCAACAGGGCCACGGCCGGCAGCAGCGCCGTTATCAGCGAGCAGGCCGGGCGCTTGAGACGTGCACCGAACGCCGGTACCAGCACGCCGAGAAGGGGAAGCAGCGCTATCCAGAGCAATGTCATCGATCGGTCATCCTGCGCGTTTGCGTGAGGCCAAGGGTTCTGTCCCCGAGGGAACGATCGACGACAAGCGCAGGGCTGCGCGTCCGTCCCTGGGTGAACAGGCCCATCAATGGCATTCGCCGCCTACTCTAACGCAAAATGGACGCGTCTCGCCCCCTCTCTTGTCTTATGACCATGAACCACTCTAGAGTCGAGCTTGGCCTGTGAAACGAGCCGGTCGGCTATGGAGGGCAGCATGCAACTGGCGGTACTGGCAGGTTTTGTTGCAGCAGGGGTGGCGCCGTTGCTCCACCGCTGGCTCGGGGACAGGACCCCCTTGCTGATGGCCATGCTGCCGGCGGCTTTCGCCGTGTGGCTGGCGAGTCTGTGGCCGTCTCTCGCCGATGGCGAGCCGCTCCTGCTGGAGTGGGCCTGGGTGCCGGGGCTGGATATCACCCTGACCTTTCTGATCGACGGCCTTGCCTGGCTGTTCGCCATGCTGATCACCGTGATCGGGGCGCTGGTGCTGGTCTATACGGGTGAGTACCTGAAAGGCGAGCGTGACCTGCCGCGTTTTCTGGTGGTGATCACCGCCTTCATGATGTCGATGCTGGGCCTGGTGCTGGCCGATAACCTGGTGGCGTTGTTCGTCTTCTGGGAACTCACCAGCATTACCTCCTATCTGCTGATTGGCTTTCAGCATACCGATCCCGCGGCCCGCAAGTCGGCGCAGCAGGGACTCTTCGTCACCGTCGGGGGCGGGCTGGCACTGTTGGCGGGCTTCGTCATGCTGGCCCAGGCTGGCGATAGCTGGTCGCTGGCGGTGCTCAACGAGCGCGGCGAACAGCTCACCGGGCACGCTCTCTACACGCCCTTGCTGATCTGCGTCTTGATCGGCGCCTTCACCAAATCGGCCCAGTTTCCCTTCCATTTCTGGCTGCCCAATGCCATGGCCGCGCCCACGCCGGTCTCGGCCTATCTGCACTCCGCCACCATGGTCAAGGCAGGTGTCTATCTGCTGGCGCGCCTGCACCCGGCCCTGGGGGGGACCGAGTCCTGGGAAGTGACGCTTTCACTGGTGGGGGCGGTGACCATGCTGACCGGTGCCTTCCTGGCCATCCGCAACACCAACATCAAGAAACTCCTCGCCTACTCCACGGTGATGGCGCTGGGCACCCTGACCATGCTGCTGGGGATCGGCACCGAAGGCGCCTTGATCGCCTTCGTGACCTTCCTGCTGGCCCACTCGCTGTACAAGGGCGCCTTGTTCATGGTGGCCGGCATTCTCGATCACGAGACCGGTACCAAGGATGTCACCGCCATGGGCGGCTTGCGGCGCGTGATGCCGAGAACCGCAGTGGTGGCCTGCGTGGCGTCGCTGTCGCTGGCCGGCCTGCCTCCGCTGCTGGGGTTCATCGGCAAGGAATTGATGCTGACATCGGTCCTGGCGGCCGATCATTTCGGCGGCTTGATCCTGCTGCTGGCCTTCACCGGCGCCTTCTTGACGCTCGCGGTGGCGGCCATCGTGACGCTGAGGCCGTTCTTCGGGCCGAGGCGCGATACGCCCAGAGCGCCTCATGAATCCCCTGCCGGCATGCTCGTCGGCCCGGCCTTGCTGGCCGCGCTCTCCCTGTTGTTCGGCCTGGCGCCCGGCATGCTCGATTCCCTGGTGGCGACCACCGTGAGCGGCCTGGGTGTCGTCGAGCCGGACGTGCACCTGGCGCTATGGCATGGCATCAATCTGCCGCTTTTGCTCTCGGTGGCGAGCCTGCTGCTGGGGACGCTGGTCTTCCGCCACTGGGACGGCATCCGGGGGCGGCTGGCTAAGTTCGATCCGCTCATTCACCGCGGCCCCGAGCATGGCTATGAGATGCTGATGGCCGGCATGGTGCGCTTCGCCGAGTGGCAGACCCGGCTCCTCCAGAATGGCTATGTGCGCAATTATCTGGTCATGACGCTGCTGGTGCTGCTGGGCCTGGTGGGCCATGCGCTGCTCGTTCGCCACCCCCTGGAGATCGGTTTCTCGGTCGATGCCTACTTCCACGAGGTGGTCGTGGCGGGGCTGATGATCGCCGGCGCGCTGGCGGCCTGCGTAATGCGTTCGCGACTGGCCGCCGTGGCCGCAGTCGGCATCATGGGGTTCTCCATTGCCCTGATCTTTGTGCTGTTCAGCGCCCCGGACCTGGCGATCACGCAATTGCTGGTGGAGACCCTGACCGTGGTTCTGCTGGTGCTGGTGCTCTTCCGCCTACCGCGCTTCGCAACACTGTCCACGCCGAAAGAGCGTTGGCGCGATCTGGTGGTGGCGGGCAGCTTCGGCACGCTGATGACGCTGCTGATGCTGTCGGTGCTGAATGAGGAGCAGTTGCCGCGTATCTCCGAGTACATGGTGGCCAACAGCCAGCCGCTGGGGCATGGCCACAACATCGTCAACGTCATTCTGGTGGACTTCCGGGCGCTCGATACGCTGGGTGAAATGTTCGTGCTGGCGCTGGCCGCGATCGGCGTGCATGCGATGCTGCGCTTTCATGCCGCCGAGCATGATGCCCGCCACGGCCTGAGTGGAAGGGGAGAAGACCATGGTTAGATCGGGCACCCTGATTCTCAGTGTAGCGGCGCGCCTGTTGCTGCCCCTGCAACTGTTGTTCTCCGTGTTTCTGCTGTTGCGTGGCCACGACGAACCGGGCGGTGGTTTCATCGCCGGTCTGGTGGCCTCCGGTGCCTTCACGCTCTATTTCTTCGCCTATGGGCGCGGTGCCCTGAGCGAGATGCTCAAGGTGTCCCCTCGCGATATGGTCGCCATGGGACTGCTGCTCGGTGTGCTCTCGACCCTGCCAGCCTGGTGGGCCGGAGAGCCCTTCTTCACCGCCCAGTGGTGGACGTTGCCGGTGATCGGCATCAAGGTGTCCACGCCGCTGATCTTCGATATCGGGGTCTATCTGGCGGTCGTCGGTTCGGTACTGACGGCGATCACCGCCCTGGTCGATACGGACGCCGACGAGTCGCAAGACTGAGGAGAGAGCTATGGAATCGTTGATGGCAGTCGCGATCGGGGTGCTCTTCGCCGCGGCGATCTACATGATGCTGCGCCGTTCCATCGTCAAGCTGGTGATCGGCCTGATGCTGCTTTCCAATGCCGCCAACCTGTTGATCTTCTCCATGGCGGGCATGGTGCGTGGAGTGCCGCCACTGATACCCGAGGGGCTGTCGACCCCGCCGGGGGCGGTGGCCGACCCATTGCCGCAGGCCCTGGTGCTCACCGCCATCGTCATTGCCTTTGGCGTGCTGTCCTTCGCCGTAGTGCTGGTGCGCAGGGCCTGGGAAGTCGTGCGTGCCGATGACCTCGACCGGATGAAGGATACCGATACGTGAATCCTCAGATCGCACTGCCCATCCTGATTCCCCTGCTGGCCGGGGCCGTATCGCTGGTTTTCTGGCGCTCCCGGGCCATGCAGCGCCTCATCGCCGTGCTGGGTACCGCCGCCTTGCTGATCACCAGTATCGGGTTGCTGGTCTCGGTAAATCGCGACGGTATCCAGGTGATGCAGATGGGCGGCTGGGTAGCGCCCTTCGGCATCAGCCTGGTGGCCGACCTGCTGGGCGCCATCATGGTGGTGCTGACCGGAATCATCGGTTTCGCGGTGGCGTTGTACTCGCTGGCCACCACCGGGCGCGGCCACGAGGCCTTCGGCTATTTTCCTCTGATGCACCTGCTGCTGGCCGGGGTGGCGGGGGCCTTCCTCACCGGCGATATCTTCAACCTCTATGTGTGGTTCGAGGTGATGCTGGTGGCGTCCTTTGCGCTGCTCATCCTGGGCAGCGAGAAGCCGCAGATGGAGGGGGCGATCAAGTACGTCACGCTCAACCTGGTGTCATCGGTGATCTTCCTGGTGACGATCGGCCTGCTGTACAGCATGGTCGGCACCCTCAACATGGCCGACATCGCCCAGCGTCTGGCGCATCTGGACGACAACAGCATGGTCGATGCGCTGGCGATGATGTTTCTGGTCGCCTTCGGCATCAAGGCGGCGGCGTTTCCGCTGTTCTTCTGGCTGCCGGCTTCCTACCACACGCCTCCGGTGGCGGTATCGGCCCTGTTTGCCGGTCTGCTCACCAAGGTGGGTGTCTATGCGCTCTATCGTGTCTTCACGCTGATCTTTTACCACAACCCGGGTTATACCCATGAAATCCTGCTGTGGGGCGCTGCATTGACCATGCTCTCCGGCGTACTGGGGGCCGCGGCGCAGTTCGAGTTCCGGCGCATCCTGTCGTTCCACATCGTCAGCCAGATCGGTTACATGATCCTGGGGCTGGCGCTGTTCACGCCTCTGGCGATCATCGGTGGGGTCTTCTACATCGCACACCACATCATCGTGAAGGCCAATCTGTTTCTGGTCAGCGGCATCGTGCATCGGCTGCAAGGCAGCTATCGGCTCGAGGCTCTGGGGGGGCTGTATCGCCGGCACCCGTGGTTGGCGGTACTGTTTCTGATCTCGGCCCTGTCGCTGGCCGGAATGCCGCCCTTGTCGGGCTTCTTCGCCAAGTTCATCGTGATTCGTGCCGGGCTCGAGGCGGGTGCCTATGGGGTTACCTTCATCGCCTTGCTGGTGGGATTGTTGACGCTGTACTCGATGATCAAGCTGTGGGCTGAAGTGTTCTGGAAGGCCGACCCCCGCGAGGATGCTGACACTGCGCCCCCGACTCCCAGGCGAGGCGAACTCTGGCTGATGCTGACGCCGGTGGCGGGGCTGGCGCTCTGTACCCTGTTCATCGGGCTCAATGCCGGGCCTTTGTATTCCCTGGCCGAAGCTTCGGCCGGCCAGTTGCTGGCGCCTGAGCGCTACATCGAGGCCGTACTCGGCAATGCCGGAGGAGGAGAGCGATGATCGGAGCGGCCTGGCATCTGCTGCTGGGGCTGGCCTGGGTCGTGCTGACCGGGGACTTCAGCGGCGGCAACCTGTTGGCGGGACTGGTCTTCGGCTATCTGGTGCTGGCGCTGATTCAGCCCCAGGTGCCGGCACTGGCGGGCTATGCCCAGCGACTGCCTCGCCTGGTGCGTTTCGTCGGTTTCTTCCTCAAGGAACTGGTGTTGGCCAACTGGAAGGTGTCCTACGACATCGTCACGCCGCCCTGGTACATGAAACCGGGGGTCATCGCCATGCCTCTGGAGGCGCGGACGGAGATCGAGATCGCTTTCGTGGCCAACCTGATCTCGTTGACGCCGGGAACCCTGAGCCTGGATGTATCCGATGACCGGCGGGTGCTGTATATCCATGCCATGTTTCTCGATGACGAGCCGGCGCTCAGGCGTAGCCTGGCTGAGCTGGAACGTCGAGCCTTGGCGCTTTTCCGGTAGTTAAGGGGGACATGCATGTCGACCGTGATCCTGATCAGTCTGGCGGTGATGGCGCTGGCGCTTTGCCTGACCTTCATTCGTCTGTTTCGCGGCCCCAGCCTGCCCGACCGGGTGGTGGCCATGGAGCTGTTTTCCTCGATTCTCGTCGGCATCATCGGGGTCGTGGCGATTGCCGCCGATGAGGCCCTGCTGCTGGATGTGGCCATCGTCGTGGCGTTGATGGGGTTCATGGCGACGATCGGTTTCGCGCGTTTCCTCGAACGCGGAGGACGTCGTGATGACTGAATGGCTCGTCGCAGGATTGGCCCTGATGGGGGCGGTCTTCATGTGTCTGGCGGCTCTGGGCATAGTGCGCTTGCCCGACTTGCTGACGCGCATGCACGCCACGACCAAGGCGGCCACCCTGGGCGTTTCCCTGACCATGCTGGGGGTGGCCGTCCATTTCGCCGAAGAGGCGGTGGTGGCCCGGGCCTTCGGGATCATCCTGTTCATCATGATGACTGCGCCGGTGGCGGCGCATATCATCGGCCGCGCCGGCTATTTCGTCGGTGCCCGCCTGTGGGACGGCACCGTGAAGGATGAACTCAAGCCGCATTACGATCCGTTGAGCCACCGCCTGGACAGCGGGCTGGAAAGCGAGCAGGGCGACAAGGCCGATGAGCGCGGCCGTGAAGAATGATGAGAGCCGAGGCGATGGGCTGGCGTCCGACGTCGTTGTAAGCGATGATCGGGGCCGACACCGCCAAGGAATGCGATGCCATGACATTCAAGCTGCTCCCTCTCGCCGTCCTGTGCGCTGCCCTGGTCGGATGCCAGAGCGCCCAGTCCCGGGATGCCCGGGCCGAATCCCCCGCGACGGCGGAAAGCGCCGCGCCGACCGCTGAAGCTCCCGTTTCCGAAGCGCAGGAAGCCGACTTCGAGACCTGGCTGGCAAACTTTCGCCGCCAGGCTCGTGGCGAGGGCATCGACGAGGCGACCCTCGCGCGGGCCCTCGACGGGCTGCGCTACCGGCCTCGAGTCATCGAGCTGGACGGCTCCCAGCCGGAGTTCGTGCGGCCGATCTGGGAATATCTCGACAGCGCCGTGTCGGCGTCGCGAGTCAAGAAGGGGCGCGAACGCCTGGCCGAATACCGCGATACGGTCCGGCAGATGACCGAGCGATACGGAGTACCCGGCGAGGTGCTGGTGGCCATCTGGGGCATCGAGAGCAGCTACGGCGACTATCTCGGTGATTTCTCGACCCTGGAAGCGTTGGCCACGCTGGCCTATGACGGCCGCCGCCGCGACTTTGCCCGAGGCGAGTTGCTCGCTGCGCTGCGCATCATCGAGGCCGGCGATATCTCCCCGGAGCGCATGAAAGGCTCCTGGGCCGGCGCCATGGGGCATACCCAGTTCATCCCCTCGAGCTTTCTGGCCCATGCCGTGGACGGCGATGGCGACGGGCGTCGGGATATCTGGAACAGCATTGCCGATGTGCTGGCATCCACCGCGAACTATCTCGACGAGGCCGGCTGGCGGGAAGGCGAACCCTGGGGGACCGAGGTCAGCCTGCCGCAAGGCTTCGACTATACCCTGACCGAGCCCGACATCCGGCGTTCCTCCGCCGAGTGGGCGGCAGCCGGTGTGCGTTCACGGGATGGCCATGCGCTGCCCGATTTCGCTTCCGCCTCGGTGATTGCGCCGGCCGGCGCCCAGGGCCCGGTCTTTCTGGTCGGCCACAATTTCCGGGTCATCCTGCGTTACAACAATGCCACCAGTTACGCGCTGGCAGTGGCCACGCTGAGCGATGCCATTGCGGGGCGTGCCGGCATTCAGGGCGAGTGGCCTCGCGAACAGCCGGCCCTGAAGCGCAGTGAGGTGCGGGAAATGCAGCAGCTCCTCGATGCCCGGGGCTTCGACGTGGGAACGCCCGACGGTATTCTGGGTCCGAATACCCGTCGTGGTCTGCGTGCCTTCCAGCGCGAGATCGGCGTGACGCCCGACGGTTTTGCGACCAAGGCGTTGCTGGAACGGTTGCGCCGTTAGGGAAGCACCGGATCACTGGTACGAACGATACAAGGAACGACTCTCATGCATGCCATTCTGCGTCCTTTGTTGTTGACCCTGGTGTTGCTGCCATCCTGGGCGCTGGCAGCCGATGAGGCCGATGCGGATCGGGCTCTCGGTTGGGTGGAGAAGGTCACGCTCGAGCCCTGGGATGTGGAGATCAAGGCCAAGCTGGACAGCGGTGCCCTGACTTCGTCGATGGATGCCCGTGACATCGAGGTCTTCGAGAAGGATGGCGAGGAGTGGGTGCGCTTCCGGCTCGATCTCGAGGACGAGGCCAACGGCGAGTCTTTCTCCAAGACCCTGGAGCGGCCGCTTTACCGTGACCTGGCGGTACGTGGCGCAGGCGGTCGGGATGAGCGGCCGGTGGTGGTGCTCGAGGTCTGTGTCGGTGACACGCGCTACGAGGAGCAGTTCAGCCTGCGCGACCGTGGGGAAATGAACTATCCGATGCTGCTGGGACGTCGCTCGATCGGCCATCTCGGCGTGCTGGACGTACGCGAGACCTTTACCACCAAGCCGGATTGTGACGCCGATTCGCCGTTGAAGTCTTTTGATGCCGAAGGCTGATGAGTGTGCTGGAGAGCCTCAGGCGAGGCGCGCCAGCAGGGCGGTGACGGCGGTCTCCACCCGCAGGATGCGTGGCCCCAGGTGAATGCCCCGGCAGCCTGCCTCGAGCAGCTTGTCGACTTCCCAGGGGATGAAACCGCCTTCGGGGCCGATCACCAGGGTAACCGGTTCGTCGACGCCGCGTGGGCAGGCCTCCGGCATGCCGGGGTGGGCCACCAGCCCGCGACTGCTCGCCAGCAGCTTGGGCAGCCGATCCTCGACGAAGGGGCGAAAGCCCTTGGCCAGGGTCACCTCCGGCATTTGCGTGTCCCGGGCCTGTTCCAGGCCCAGCACGAGATGTCGGCGGATCTTTTCCGCGCCGAGCTCCGGCGATTGCCAGTAACTCTTTTCCACCCGGCGGGTATTGAGCAGGGTCAGGGCTTTCACGCCCAGGGCCGTGGCGTGTTCGAGGCTGCGCGCCAGCATGCGCGGACGAGGCAGGGCGAGGACCAGATGAACCGGTAGCGCCGGCGGAGGCGTTTCCACGAGGCCGCTGATGTCGAACAGGGCTTCGTCGTCGCGGTACTCGAGCAGGGTACCGCGCCCCAGCAGGCCGTTTTCGACGCCCAGTGTCAGGGTGTCGCCGGCGCGCGCCCGATGCACGTCCCTGAGATGCGCCAGGCGGCGCGGGTCGCGGACCCGGGCCAGGCATCCATTCTCGAGGTCCTCGGGCGAGAGCAGGATCAGGTTCATGGTGTCTCGTGGTACCTTGTGGCAATGAAAGGGGCGGCGGGTGCCTTGCATGGCAGGTGGCGCGGTGCACAATACTCGAATGAAGGGCGATCGCCCAGTCAACAATGACAAGGAGCAGCGCCGTGCGCGTGATACGCAAGTATGCCAATCGTCGGCTCTATGATACCGAACAGAGCCGTTATGTGACTCTCGAGGACCTGCGCAACCTAGTGCTCGATGAGGTGCCCTTCCGGGTCGAGGACGCCAAGTCCGGCGAGGATCTGACGCGTACGATCCTGCTGTCGATCATCATCGAGCAGGAACAGGCCGATGGCGAGGCCGAAGTCTTTTCCAACGACCTGCTGGCTCAGTTCATCCGCGTCTACGACATGGCCAAGCCGCTGCCCCTGGCACGTTACCTGGAGCAGGGGACGCGTCTGATGATGGAGCAGCAGAAGCACATGCAGGACCAGTGGCAGCAGGCCATGCGGCACACTCCCATGGAACTGATGCGCGAACTGGCCGAGGAGAACCTGCGCTTCTGGCAGCAGAACCTCGGAGGCAGCGGTCGCCATGGGCAGGATGACGACGACAAGTCGTGACCGGGCGGCGGTCGAGGCGAGTTTCTGACATAATGCCGCGATGTTTCCCCGAGGTATTGAGGTAGAGCAGCGGATGAAGGTTCTGATCATCGGCGGCGGTGGCCGCGAACACGCCCTGGCCTGGAAGGTCGCCCAGTCGCCCCGGGTCGAGACCGTCCATGTGGCTCCGGGCAATGCCGGCACCGCCCGCGAGCCGGGGCTCGAGAATGTGGCGATCGGTGTCGACGACCTGGAAGGGTTGGTGGCCTTCGCGCGTGACGAGGGCATCGAGTTGACGATCGTCGGGCCCGAGGCTCCGCTGGTCGATGGCGTGGTGGACCGGTTCCGCGAAGCCGGCCTGGCGATCTTCGGTCCCACCGCCGGGGCGGCTCAGCTCGAGGGTTCCAAGGCCTTCACCAAGGACTTCCTGTCGCGCCATGCGATTCCTTCCGCCGAGTATCGCACCTTCGTTGCGGTGGAGCCGGCGCTCGACTATCTCGCCGAAAAGGGCGCGCCGATCGTCATCAAGGCCGATGGCCTGGCCGCCGGCAAGGGCGTCATCGTGGCCATGACCGAGGCCGAGGCCGAGGCGGCGATTCGCGACATGCTCGAGGACAACGCCTTCGGTGATGCCGGGGCCCGCGTGGTGATCGAGGAGTTCCTCGAAGGCGAAGAGGCCAGCTTCATCGTCATGGTCGATGGCCGGACGGTGCTGCCCATGGCCACCAGCCAGGATCACAAGCGTGCCCTCGATGGCGATGCCGGACCCAACACCGGCGGCATGGGCGCCTATTCGCCGGCGCCGGTGGTCACCCGGGAGATCCATGAGCGGATCATGGCCCGTGTCATCGAGCCCACGGTGCAGGGCATGGCCGAGGAAGGCCACCCCTATACCGGCTTTCTCTATGCGGGCCTGATGATCGACGCCGAAGGCAATCCCAAGGTGATCGAGTACAACTGTCGTTTCGGCGACCCCGAGACCCAGCCGATCATGATGCGCCTGACCTCGGATCTCGCCGAGCTGTGCCTGGCCGGTGCCCGGGGAGAACTCGAAGGGCTCGCCTGCGACTGGGATGAGCGCGATGCCGTGGGGGTGGTGATGGCCGCCGGCGGTTATCCCGACGACTATCGCAAGGGCGATGTCATCACCGGCCTCGAGGCTGCCGAAGCCACCGGCTGCAAGGTCTTCCATGCTGGTACTCGGTTTGGCGAGGGCAACGAGGTGGTCACCGCCGGCGGTCGGGTACTCTGTGTGACGGCCTTGGGCGAAGGAGTGTCGGCGGCCAGGGACCTGGCCTACCGGGGCGTGGCTGAGATCGACTGGCCCGACGCCGCCTATCGTCGCGACATCGCTCATCGCGCCATCGGCCGCGACGACGGCTGAGATTTTGCGTCACGCGTGACATTCCGTTCGCGAGAACATCCAGGAGGCCGCAACATGGAGCGCGTCAGGCTCGAATTTCCCGAAGCGGACATTCGCCATCGCCATCCCATGTCGGTGCGTATCACCGACATGAATTACGGACGTCACCTCGGTCATGACGCTGCGGTGTCGTTGATGCACGAGGCGCGCGTTCAAGCCCTGGCCAGTCTGGGGCTTTCCGAGGGTGACATGGAGGGCTATCTCTGCGTGGTGGCGGATCTGGCGGTGCAGTATCAGACCGAGTCACGCTGGCCGGATTCCCTGGTGGTCGATACCGCCATTCCGGCCCCATCGCGCAAGGCTATCGCGGTCTATCATCGCCTGCGCCGTGAGTCGGATGCCCGCAGCGTGGCAACCGCGCGTCTTAACCTGATGCTGATTGATCCCGATACGGGACGCCCAGCGCCGGTACCCGCTACCCTGGCAGACCGTCTGATGGGGAATGACTGATGTCCCGGGAGTATCCGATCATCGCCGTCACCGGCTCGTCCGGGGCGGGTACGACCACCGTGAAACGCACCTTCGAGCGCATGTTCGCCCGCGAGGACGTGCATGCGGCCTTCGTCGACGGCGATGCCTTTCATCGCTATACCCGCCAGGAACTGGCGCGCATGTTCCGCGAGGAGCCCGAGCGCAAGGACGAACTCTCGCATTTCGCGGTGGAAGCCAATCTGCTCGACAAGCTCGAGGAACTGTTCCTGGAGTATGGCGAAAACGGCGTCGGCACCTATCGGCATTACATCCATGCCGAGGACAAGTCGATGATCGAGGCCGGCTATCAGGTCGGCACCTTCACCGAATGGCAGTCACTGCCCTCGGGCACTGACCTGCTGTTCTACGAAGGGCTGCACGGTGGCCTGGTCACTGCCGAGCATGACATCGCCCGGCATGTCGACCTGCTGGTGGGCGTGGCGCCGACCATGAACCTGGAGTGGATCCAGAAGATCGATCGCGACATCCAGGCGCGGGGTTACACCCAGGAAGCGGTGATCGACACCATTCTGGGTCGCATGGACGACTATGTGCGTTACATCCTGCCCCAGTTCTCGCGGACCCATATCAATTTCCAGCGCGTGCCCACGGTGGATACCTCCAACCCCTTCGAGGTGCAGGACATCCCCACGGATGCCGAGTCCTTCGTGGTGATCCGCTTCCGCGACCCCGCCACGGTGGACTTCCCGTATCTGTTGGCGATGATCCAGGACTCCTTCATGAGCCGCCCCCACACCCTGGTGGTGCCCGGGTCGCGCCTGTCGCTGGCCATGGAGCTGATCCTGGCTCCTCTGGTGCGACACCTGCTGGCTCAGCGGCGTTTTCGCTGAGCGGCGTCGAAGACCGGAGCCGGGTAAGCAACATGGCAAGACGCAGCAAGGTCACTATCAACGACATCGCCAGACATGTGGGCATGACCAACATGACGGTGTCGCGTGCCTTCCAGGACCCCGATAAGGTCAAGCCGGAGACGCGGGAGAAGATTCTGGCCGCGGCCCGGGAACTGGGCTATGTGCCGAATGCCTTTGCCAGTCATCTCAGGAGCCGCAAGAACCGTCTCATCGGCCTGGTGACGGCCAGTGTCGATAACCCTTTCTACAGCGAAGTCATCAAGGCGATTTCCCGGGCGGCCGAACAGCATGACTATACGATCATGCTGATCGACACCGATGGTTCGCCGGAGCGTGAAGAGGTGGCGATCGAGACCCTGCTCAGCTATCAGGTCGCCGGTGTCATCCTCTCCCCTGTTTCCGATGACGCGGCGTACCAGCCCGCCTATCTAGAACGCTTGAGGGCCGCCAAGTTACCGGTTGTCATGCTCGATCGTATCCTGAATGTGGAGGATTTCAGCCGGGTAGTGCTGGATAACCGCCTGGCCGGCCGTCTGGTGGGTGAGGCGCTGGTGAATGAGGGTATCCGCCAGGTGTTGGTATTGACTGGCCCGCGGGGCTCGCGGATCACGCAGCATCGCCTGTCCGGCCTCAAGGAGGCTTATGATAGTGCGGGCATCCCATTGAGGCTGGAACAGCGGCCGGGCGATTACACCCTGCAGCCTGCCTATCGCGACATGGCGGACTTCATGCGTCACAGCAAGGTCCCCGAGGCTGTGTTCGGTTTCAATCAGTTGATCACCCTGGGGGCAATGCGAGCCCTGCATGACGCCCATGTGTCGCGAGACGATGTCCTCGTGGCAGGGATCGATCGGCTGCCTTACGCCGACATCTTTGATGTGTCGGTGCCCTGTGCGGTACACGACACCTACCGGGCGGGACATGAGGCCTTTCACCTGCTCTTCGAACAGATCAAGGATCCCACGGTGGCGGGTCGCGAGGTCGTTGTCTCGGCTTCCTTGATGCACTAGTGCTTCTTTCGTCATGAAGCGCACCTGCCACGGTGCTCATCATCACAGCGAGTCGGGGCCGGATATGTCCGGGCGGTTGCTGGACGCTCGATGTATCAGAAAGATGCCAGACGGTCGGCGATCCTTGCCTCCAGGCATTCTTGATCCGCGTCGAAACGTCGAATGCCCTCGGCCAGCTTGTCATTGGCCATGGGATCCTGATTGTGATGCCAACGGAAGGCGGATTCCGTGAGCGGGGACGGACGGGGGCCACCACCGCGTGCCATGAGCATTCTGGGAGTGACGGTACCTGGCGTGGTGGCGAGTTCCTCAAGCAATGGTGGTGCGATCGTCAATCGTGGACATCCCGCCAGAGCCAGCACCTGACCAGTGTTGCGGAAACTGGCTCCCATGACCACAGTGTCGTAGCCGCCCTGGGTGGCCCGTTGACAGACGCCACGCACGAACTGTACGCCGGGGTCGGTGTCGGGAGTGAAGTCCCGGCCAGTATCCTTCTTGTACCAGTCCGAGACCCGCCCGACGAAGGGCGAGATCAGGAAGACGCCGGCATCGAAACAGGCCTGAGCCTGAGCGTCGCTGAACAACAGAGTCAGGTTGCAGTTGATGCCTTCTCTTTCCAGTACCTCGGCGGCGCGAATACCTTCCCAGGTCGAGGCGAGTTTGATCAGGACACGATCTCTGGAAACGCCATGTTGCTCATAGAGTGCCATCAACTTGTGAGCTCTGTGGATACTGGCTTGGGTATCAAAGGATAGTCGGGCGGCCACTTCGGTGGATACTCGGCCGGGTATCACCTTGGCGATCTCGCTTCCCATGGCCACGGAGAGTCGGTCCACGGCATGCTCTTCCCGGTGATCACTGTTCTCGGCCTTGACTGCAGCGAGTTCCTGATTGATCAACGACTGGTAGCCCGGCAAGTCGAAGGCCTTGAGAATCAGCGAGGGATTGGTGGTGGCGTCGTGGGGCTGGTAGCGCCGGATGGCATCCAGGTCTCCAGTGTCTGCGACCACCAGGGAGTGCCGACGAAGTGCGTCGAGGCGATGTGTCATGGAATACCCTGCTCGAGTGAGTGATGGATCGCTTGAGCCTGGAGAGCCGCCGATGCATGGCCGTCAGGCACGAGGCGATTAATGGGATGTGAAGCCACCGTCGACCGGCAGGCAGGCGCCGCTGACCATCGACGCGGCCGGACTCAGCAGGAAAGCCACCGGCAGAGCGACTTCCCGGGGAGTGGCGAAGCGTCCCAGGGGGATAGCGGCCAGCATTGGATCGCGCTTGGTAGGGTCCGACCAGGCGCGTTCTGCCATGGGAGTCAGGGTCACCGTCGGATTGACGCTGTTGACGCGGATGCCCTTGGGACCAAGCTCGAGGCACAGCACTCTGGTCATGGCATCCAGGGCCGCCTTGGAGGCGGAGTAACCGAGGTGGCCCTGCAGGGCGGCCATCGCCGCCTGGCTGGAGACGTTGACGATGCTGCCCTGACGGCCGTGCGCGAGCATGTGTCGAGCTGCCTCCCGTGCCACCACAGCGTTTGCGGTCACGTTGGTGGTCATGATCCGCTCGAGGTCCTCGGCCTTGACGTCGAGGACACTGTCGAGGATCGAGATACCGGCGCAATTGACCAGTCCATCCAGGACGGGCATGTCGGCGAAAGCCATGGAGACGGCGTTTTCGTCGGTGATGTCGACGGCCAGGGTGTGGGCTCCCAGCTCTTGTTCGAGTTCGGCAAGCCTGTCCCGGTTGCGACCGAGCAGCACCAGGTCAGCACCGAGCTCGTCGAGTGACCTTGCGATGTCGAGCCCTATCCCGCTGGTCGCGCCCGTGACGAGAATGCGGTGGTTCTGGAGTTCGAAATTCATGATATGGGATCGCTCTCGGGGGGATTGTTGATGTTGAGCCGATGCATGATTGGCTTGAGCCGCGGATAGAGCTGGCAATAAAGGGAAAAGAGATCGTCGTATCGGCGTATTGCCGTATCGGAAGGCACGGCGCGTTTGATCAGGGTGCCATGCCGCAGCGGTTGATCGAGATCGATCAGGCTGGCCGCCTGTCCGGCCAGCAGGGCAGCGCCAAGGGCCGCCTCCACGTTCTCGCGATAGGTATAGACCGGCATGTGGGTCACGTCGGCGATGATCTGCATCCACAGGTCCGAGCGGGTCGCTCCACCGACCACGATCAGATGCGAATCGAGGGGGCTTCCCTGACGTTTGCCTGCTTCCATGTTGTGTCGCAGGGCGAAGGTCACGCCTTCCAGTACGGCGCGGTACAGATGATGTCGTTGGTGATAGAGGCTGAGACCGATGAAGCAGGCGCTGGCCCGGGCGTCCCAGACCGGGCTGCGCTCCCCCATCAGGTAGGGGAGGAAGAGCAGGCCTTCGGCACCTGGTGGCAGCGCCCGGGCAGGCGGCTCGAGTCGTTCATAGGCATCGCCACGTTCCCCGACGGTCGGGTCTTCACCATCGAAGGTATCGACGAACCAACTGACGGCGGCACCGGCGGTCAGTGCGCCGCCGAAGGTATAGAGGTCGTGGCCACCGTTCAGCACGTGCGGCATGCTGATGAGTCCTTCACCCGCCTCGACGCTTTGGTTGATGACGCCCCAGCACATGCTGGTACCGATCATGGCGACGTGATTTCCGGGTCGGGTTGCGCCCGCAGCCAGCGTGGCCATCGCGGCATCGACGCCGCCGGCGACCACGGGGATATTGGCCGTCAGGCCAAGCGAATCGGCCAATGACGGCAGTAGACCACCGACAGGAGCTTGCGATTCCACCAATCGGCTCGGGAGCTTGTCCCGGTCGAGATCCAGAGCATCGAGCATTTCCGTCGACCAGTCGCGTGCCGCCAAGTCGTAGATGCCACCGATGTTGCCGGCCGAACTGTGGTCGATGGCGATTTCACCGCTCAAGCGATAGTTGATATAGCTGTTGGGGGGCAGCAAGTAGTGGGTCTGGGCCCATGTTTCCGGCCGTTCCTGTTTCAGCCACATCATCTTGGTGAAACCGTAGTAGCTGTCCACGCCATTGCCGGTAATGGCTTCCAGACGGGTCATGTCGATATGTTCCTTCACCCACTGGACCTGGGCCTCGGCCCGACGGTCCATCCAGATCAGACAGGGATGGACCGGCCGGATGTCGGCATCGACCGGGATGCCCGATCCGCCATAGAGGCTGCTGACGCACAGGCCCTTGACGCTGCGGGGATCGACCTCGGGGTCTTCCAGGCAGTCCCCGAGGCACTGGATCATGGCCTCCCACCATACATCCGGCCATTGCTCGGCCCAGAGGGGGCGGGGGGTATCGACGCGATACCCTTGACTGCGCTCGGCCAGGATTCGGCCATGGCGATCGATCACGAGCGCCTTGGTACTCTGGGTTCCGATATCGATACCGATAACGGTGTCCATATGACTTTCCTCCACTCTGCTCGAGGACGGCCCTGTGCGAGTCGCGAGTCAGGGAGTGCGTTTGCGACTGATGTAGATCGCCAGAAGGATGATCAGCCCCTTGATGACGTTCTGGAGATAGGGCGATACCCCCAACAGATTGAGGCCATTGTTGAGTACGCCGAGCAGCAGGGCGCCGATCAGGGTTCCGAGAATCATGCCGCGCCCGCCGGTGATGGCAGCACCTCCCAGAACCACGGCAGCGATGGCATCGAGTTCGAAACCGACACCGGCGTTGGGCTGGCCGCTCATCAGGCGCGATGTCAGGATCAGTCCGGCAATGGCGGCGGTCGTGCCGCTCAAGGTGTAGACCAGCAGCTTGTAGCGCGAGACGCGAATGCCGGACAGACGGGTGGCTTCTTCGTTGCCGCCGATGGCATACAGGTAGCGTCCGGTCGCGGTATGGCCGAGCAATACATATCCGAGTGCATAGACGGCGATCATGATCAGGATCGGCATTTCGATGCCGGCCAGAGTGCCACGCCCGAAAAAGGCGAATTCCGGGGGGAGTCCGGAAATCGGATAACCTCCGGTATAGATCAGCCCGAGTCCGCGAGCGATGCCCATGGTAGCGAGGGTGACGATGATCGGAGGCATGCCGGCGAACGCCACGAAAAGGCCGTTGAAAGCGCCGAAGGCGGCTCCCACCAGCAGGCCCAGGATGATGGCCAGTGCCGGAGGGACGCCGGCTACCATCAGGCCGGCCATGATGGTGCCCGACAGTGCCATCACCGGACCGACTGAAAGATCGATGCCGCCGGTGAGAATGGCCAGGCTCATGCCGACGGCGATGATCGCGATGATGGATGCCTGTCGAGCCAGATTGACGAGATTGCTTGAGGTCAGGAAGTTGTCGTTGATCACCGCCATGGCGAAGAAGATGACGATGAAACCGATCAATGGGTAAAAGATCGGGGTGCGCCGCCAGCGCGCCAGTCGTGTCTTGAGGGGCTGGCGGTTGGCGCCGGGAGTTGAGGCGAGCTGGCTCATGAGCTGAGTCCCCCCGTGGCATGATGCATGATGGATTGTGAGTCGAGCGCACTGCCCTCGAGTTCGGCGGCAATCCGGCCGTGGTAGAAAACCGCGGCACGGTCGC
This sequence comes from Halomonas elongata DSM 2581, assembly GCF_000196875.2. NCBI lineage: Bacteria > Pseudomonadati > Pseudomonadota > Gammaproteobacteria > Oceanospirillales > Halomonadaceae > Halomonas > Halomonas elongata. Next base: position 2,935,319 of record NC_014532.2, on the reverse strand, counting down.
ACAGGCCGAGCACTTCGGGGAGTTCCGAGGAGATCATGATGATGGAGACACCCTGGGCGGTGAGTTCTTTCATCAGGGCATAGATCTCTGCCTTGGCGCCGACGTCGATACCCCGGGTAGGCTCATCGAAGATCAGCACCTTGCATTGATGGCCCAGCCAGCGGGCAATGACGACTTTTTGCTGATTGCCGCCGCTGAGTTCTCCGACCGGGGTTTCGGGGCTGGGGGCCTTGACGCGCACGGCTGCCATCAAGTCGGTGGCGGTACGTGCCTCCTGCCCGCGTCGCAGCAGCGGCAAGTTCCCCTGGAACTGTGCCAGGTTGTTCAACGAGATGTTGTCGCGACACGAGAACGGCAGGACCAGTCCCTGTGTCTTGCGGTTTTCCGGAAGTAATCCGATACCTTGTTCGAGAGCGGCAGCGGGGTGCCGGAGTCTTACCGGTTTGCCTTCGATGCTGATTCTGGCGTGGGCGGGACGAGTTGCGCCGATCAGTCCCCTGACCAGTTCGGTGCGACCGGAGCCCACCAGACCGGCAAAGCCCAGAATCTCGCCACGATGGAGCTTCAGCGAGTGTTCGGGACCGTTGGGATCGAGGCGCAGGGACTGGATGTCCAGCACGACATCGTCATAGTCGGCATCGCAACGGCGTTCGGGGAAAATGTTTTCGACGCGGCGACCGACCATCTTCTCGATCAGATCATCGGGGGAGGTCGAGGCGACATGGCAGTCGTCGACCTTCTTGCCATCGCGCATCACGGTGACGTGATCGCAGATGGTGAAGATCTCTTCCATGTGATGCGAGATGAACACCATGCCGACGCCCTGGTCGCGCAGCGCCCGCATGATGGCAAACAAGTGATCGGCTTCGCTGGGCGTCAGGGTGGCGGTCGGCTCGTCCAGGACCAGCAGTCGGGCATCCAGTGACAAGGCCTTGGCGATCTCGATGAACTGCTGATCGGCAATGCTCAGTTCGGCGATGGGGCAGTCCAGTGGAATCGAGACCCTGAGGCGTTCGAACAAGCGTTGCGCTTCGCGGATCATGGTGGATCGGTCGCGCAGTCCGAAACGGTTACGTTTCTCCCGTCCCAGGAAGATATTGTCCACGGCATCCAGGTCGGGGATCAGGCTGAATTCCTGGAAGATGATACCGACCCCGGCATCCAGGGCATCCTGATAACCGTGAAAGTCGCGCGTCTGGCCATCGATGACGATGTCTCCCTCGTCCTGTCGATAGATGCCGCAGAGGATTTTCATCAAGGTCGATTTGCCGGCCCCGTTTTCGCCAAGCAGGGCATGTACCTCGCCGGCATGGACATCGAGGGATACATCTTGCAAGGCCTTCACCCCGGGGAACGACTTCGAGATGTGTCTCAGGGAGAGTAGTGGCGTCATGGGGGGATCCTCGTGTGCCGCCCTGGGCGGCACACGTTGTCAGCGTCTGGGGTAGATGGTTACCAGCTGAAGTCGGTGGCCTTGTCGCGATCGATCAGTTCCACGTCGATGGGGATCTCGGCGGGGGCCGTGTCGGCGCCCCAGTACTTTGCCAACCCCAGGCCGAGCCCCAGACGAACCATGTCGCGAGGATATTGAGCCGAGGTGGCGATGAAGGGGGAGTCGGGCTTCTGGATCTCGGCAACGGCCTCGGGGTGTCCGTCGACACTGACCAGCTTGATGTCCTGGCCGCTGGAGTTGATGGCGATCAGTGAGCCCAGGGCACCAATGTCGTTGACGCTGAACAGGCCGTCGAGATCCGGGTTGGCCTGAATGATGTTCTCGGTCACCGTCATGGCGTGGGTGCGTTCCTGGCGGCCGTTCTGCTTGTCGACCACCTCGATGCCATCGTATTCGTCGAGTGCCGCGGTACAGCCCTCTATGCGCTGCAGGATCGGAACGACCGGAATGCCATCCAGCAAGGCCACCTGGCCTGTGCCATCGAGCTGCTGTGCCAGGTAGTCGCAGGCCTTGTAGCCGGCGTCGTAGTTCTTGGAACCCACGAAGCCGTCCACCGGGCCGTTGGCCTGGGCATCGATGGCGATCGTGGTAACGCCGGCTTCCTTGGCAGCCAGAACCGCCGTCTCGACACCGACTGAGTCGGCGGGATTGAGCAACAGGATATCGATGCCCTGCTGGATCATGTCTTCGACATCGCTGACCTGCTTGGCGACGTCATGGCGGGCATCGGTGGTAATCACTTCGGCTCCCAGGCTGTCGGCAGCGCTCTCGAGCGCTTCCTGCATGGTCACGAAGTATTCGTTGTTGAGTTCCTGGAAGGACATGCCGATTGTCAGGTCCGACTCGTCGGCCGAGGCGGTAGCTGCGGCAAGAGGCGTTGCACAGGCAGTGATGAGCGCGGCCTGGCGGCAACGTGCTGTGAGCTTGCGGATATTCATGTTTGCTCCCGGTTTGTTCTTGTCTCGTTATAGGACGTTGCGTTGTTGAAACCACTGAAATGTTAACGTCAACATAAAGGAGGCTAGAAAGCCTCGATAGACGGGTCAATGGACATTCGACCAATGTCTAGTCATGGGCAGGCTCCTATCGGACAAGGGACTGATGCTCCAGACATCACACGATCGGTCGATTGCTTAAAGGTCGAAGTTGCTGGGCAGGACCACCATGTCGCGAATGGTCACATGGCGAGGGCGGGTCAGCATGTACAGGATGGCATCGGCCACTTCGGCGGGCTCGATGATGCTGCCGGATTCTTTCGCCTTGCGTAGATTATCCTCCGGCCAGTCGGCGAGCAGAGCGCTGTTGACGGGGCCCGGCGAGACAGATGCGACCCGGATGCCGTGCTTCAGGACCTGACGACGGACGGTCTGGACGAAACTGGTCATGGCCCACTTGGAAGAGGCGTAGACCGGCTCCCAGGGGACGGGAAAATGCCCGGCTACCGAACTCGTCACCATGATGTCCCCCGTGCCGCGCTCGATCATGTGCGGCAGGATATTGTGGACATTCTTCATCACCACACTGACATTCAGGCTGACCATTCGGTCGATGGCATCGGGATCGGTATCGAGCAGGTCGCCGCCAATGTAACTGCCGGCATTGGCGTGGAAGATGTCGAGCTGTCCGACTTTCTCGAGGATCTGGGACGACAGCGTCTTGCAGTCCTGCGGGTCGAGAAGGTCGATGACCAGTGGAATCGCGGCATCGCCAAGCTGCTCGCAGGCTTCTGCCAGGGCGGTCGCGTCACGATCGATCATGACCACTCTGGCACCGGAAGCAATCATCGCTCTGACGCTGGCCAGCCCGATGCCCGATGCTGCGCCGGTAACGGCCGCCACCTTGCCAGTCAATTCATTCGCCATTTCGTCATCTCCTTGCTTGCATGGTATTCCGAATACGGGGTATCGCCGAGGGCTTGTCAGGGAACCACGCGCCTGATGACCGAGATGCCTTGGGGCAGGACTCACGAGTTCGGTCGATGTCGGGCTTGATTCGAATTTTGATCTGGCATGGAGCCTTGGCGATCTTGTTGAATGTTGACGTCAACATTTTGAAGCCTAGGCGGCAGGTTCGCCCGAGGCAATGGCGTTTCGACCAATGTCTAGCGGATGGGCTGACAGCGCCCTGGACCTCGAACACACTCATGAGGACTGACAGAGAGGGGATCGAGGGGTAACCTCATGGCCTGGCAGCACCATTCAGCATTCAACCAGACCGGAGCCCGACATGGATTGCCTGTTCTGCAAGATCATCAATCGCGAGATTCCCTCCGATATCGTCTATGAGGACGATGATGTCCTGGCCTTCAACGATATCGATCCCAAGGCGCCGATCCATATGCTGGTGGTGCCGAAGAAGCACATCGCGACCCTGAACGACATCGAGGAGGGCGATCTGGCCCTGGTGGGGCGCCTTCAATACACCGCCGCGCGTCTGGCCAAGGAACAGGGATTCGCCGATGATGGCTATCGGGTGGTGATGAACTGCAATGACCAGGGCGGCCAGACGGTCTATCATATTCATATGCACCTGATGGGCGGTCGTCGCTTCACTTGGCCGGCTGGATAGCCGGAACCCGCGCGGCGCCAGGCCGTGCTGCCGCAAGCGTTCGACGCATCAGGTGCATCTGCGCCGCCCTCGAGGCGGCGTTTTGCGTTTTGGGCGCTGTGCACGGCGAGGCGCTCGGTTACAATGGCATCACCGATCGCACAAGGGGGGTACCATGACTCGCCAATATTCCCGCGCCGACGACCTGATCCACCAGTTCGATACCGTATTGCGTACCCTGGTGCCCAAGGCGGCTCAGCCTTCGCGTCCTTCTCCCGCCACCGAGGATGTGCAGGACGAGATGCTCGACGATGAGCAGCGGCGCCATGCTGCAGGACTGATGCGCATCAATCATACTGGCGAGGTCTGTGCCCAGGCGCTCTACCAGGGGCAAGGGCTGACCGCCAAGCTGCCCGAGGTGCGAGGCCAGATGGAGGAGGCGGCCCAGGAGGAGGTAGATCATCTGGCTTGGTGCGATGCGCGCCTGCAGGAACTCGACGGTCGCACCAGCCTGTTGAACCCGCTGTTCTATGCGGCATCCTTCAGCATCGGGGCCGTGGCAGGGGCCGTGGGCGATCGCATCAGCCTGGGCTTCGTGGCTGCCACCGAGGAGCAGGTGGGGCGCCATCTCGATGAGCACATGGAAAAGCTGCCGCCCGGCGACCGCCGTTCCAGGGCGGTGCTCCGCCAGATGGCCATCGACGAGGCGCATCATGCCCATCAGGCGCTGGAAGCTGGCGGGGCGCGTTTCCCGGCGCCGGTCAAGGCCGGCATGACGCTGATGTCCAAGGTGATGACTAAGTCTGTCTATAGGCTTTGAGGAAGCACTGCATAAATGCCTGCGCATGCAAATCGCTGCGTTGCGCGGTGCTCGCAAGCTCGCCTAACATCTCGTTATGTCTCGCTTTCTGTGCTCCGTGCGCCTTGCACTTCACGATGCTCGGCGATTTATTCAGCACTTCTGTCAGCCCCTTCTGGGCGAGCTATAAGCGGTAAGTAACCCCAGGACCAACTTCAAGACGGAAACCCCCATCGGTACGAGCTGGCCGATGGGGGTTTTGGTTTTTCTTAAAGCTTACAGCTCCCTCTTCCCGCTTACAGCTCCCGCGCTCTGCGCGGGTCAATCCATGTTCCGCGAGTAGAAGATCTCGAGCATCTCCTTGCGCAGTCGTCCTTCGATGTCGCGGGCTTCTTCGAAGGAGATGTCGCGGCGCGAGGTGCCGAACAGGTAGTTGTCCAGTTCGAAGTCCTTGAGCAGCATCTTGGTGTGGAACATGTTCTCCTGATACACGTTGACATCGATCATCTGGTAGGCCCGCTTGGTGTCCTCGGCCAGGTAGTCCTGGATGGAGGTGATGTCGTGGTCGATGAACAGCTTGCGGCCGTCCACGTCCCGGGTGAAGCCGCGTACCCGGTAGTCCATGGTGACGATGTCGGAGTCGAAGCTGTGGATCAGGTAGTTGAGGGCCTTCAACGGGCTGATCTGGCCACAGGTGGAAACGTCGATGTCCAGGCGAAAGGTACTGATACCGTTGTCGGGGTGCGATTCCGGATAGCTGTGGACGGTGACATGGCTCTTGTCGAGATGGGCGACCACGGTCTCGGGCAAGGGGCCGGGGCCGGGAGCTATCTGCTCGGGCGCGGCTTCTTCCAGTTCATGCTCGGCGATCAGGATGGTCACACTGGCGCCATGGGGCTCGTAGTCCTGACGGGAGATGTTGAGCACCTGGGCGCCGATGATGTTGGTGACATCCTTGAGGATCTGCGTGAGGCGTTCGGCGTTGTAGAGCTCGTCGATGTAATCGATGTAGGCGCGCCGCTGCTCCTCGGTCTTGGCGTAGCAGATGTCGTAGATGTTGAAGCTCAGGGAGCTGGTCAGGTTGTTGAACCCGTGGAGTCGGAGATTGTCGGTCACGTCCGAGCCTCCTTCGATATGGCTGATGGTGTTCATCCCGACGAGCGGCGCCGGAACCCGCGTGGCGATGGAAAGGCGCGTATTATGCACAGCCATCGATGACCGCGCACCTGGAGAGTCATGTTTTTTTCCCGCGACACGGCGGGAAGCCTGGGTGCGGGTCTCGACACCAGGGTCGCCTTCCCTGGCGACCGTTCAGCGTATCCTGGCGGGGGCGATGGGGCTCATTGCTCGACGATGGTGAAGGAATGGGTCACGTCGACCCCGCCGTTGGCGAGCATGATCGAGGCGCTGCAATACTTTTCGGCGGAGAGTTCCACCGCGCGCTTGACCTGTTTCTCCTTGAGTCCCTGGCCGCTGACGGTGAAGTGTACGTGGATCTTGGTGAAGACGCTGGGCACGCTGTCGGCGCGTTCGGCCTCGATGCTGGCCACGCAGTCCGATACCGGCGCGCGGGACTTCTCGAGGATCTCCAGCACGTCGAAGGACGTGCAGGCGCCGAGTCCCATCAACAACATCTCCATCGGCCGGGGGCCGGTATTGCGACCGCCATGGTCGGGCGGGCCGTCGATGACCACGCTGTGGCCACTGCCGGATTCGGTGACGAATTGACGACCGTCTGTCCACTTGACGCTGGCTTTCATGGGGCAAGGTTTCCTTGATTGAAGGACGAGTAGGGATGGGCAGCATAGCAGCTGCCCGTCTGCGTCTCAGCCTCGCAGGGCCTGGTCCAGAAGGGCGAGTCGTTCGGGGGTGCCGACATCGACCCATCGCCCTCGGTGGTGATGACCGGCGACGCGCTCGTCGGCCATGGCGGCGCGCAGCAGCGGCGCCAGGGCGAAGGCGCCCTCGGAGTGATCGGCCACCAGCGCCGGGGCGATCTGGGCGATACCGGCATAGGTCAGGCGCGGGCCTTCCCCCTCGCGAACGCGCCCATCGGCATCGAGGCGGAAATCGCCCTCGGGATGGTGGTCGGGGTTGTCGACCAGCACCAGCCGCGCCAGGTCGTTCCCCAGCGATGATGGCAGGGTGGCAGGGTCCAGGTCGCACCAGACATCGCCGTTGACGAGCAGGAAGGGGGCGTCGCCGAGCAGTGGCAGGGCCTGGCGAATGCCTCCGCCGGTCTCCAGGGGCGTCGTTTCATGGCTCCAGGCGATGGAAACGCCGTAGGCGCTGCCGTCGCCCAGGGCGTCGACGATCTGCTCGGCACGGTAGCTGACGTTGATCACCACTTCCTGGATGCCGGCACGCGCGAGCCGCTCCAGATGATGGACGATCAGTGGCTTGCCGCCAGCTTCCAGCAGTGGCTTGGGGCAGTGGTCGGTGAGCGGGCGCATGCGGGTGCCGAGCCCCGCCGCCAGGATCATCGCCTTCATGCCACGCTCTCCCAGGCGACGCCCTGGGCCTCCAGCCTGGCCAGCAGGGCAGGGCGGAGGATGTCGGCGACCCAGACGCGAAAATCGGTGAATTCGTCCAGTTCCGCCAGGTCATCTTCCAGGTGATCGAGAAAATGCGGCAGGCGGGCGAGATAGCCCTGGCGGCCGTCGCGCAGGGTCAGTCGGCAGAAGATGCCGATGACCTTGATAGCACGCTGGGCGGCCATGCAGGCAACCCAGTGGTGGAACCGTGATGGCTCGATGTCGCTCAGGCGGCCGTCGGTCATGGCTCGCTGGCGGAATGCCTCGATCCAGGCACGGCGACGGCTCGCCGGGAAGCGGCAATAGCGGCCGTGGAGCAGCGAGACCAGGTCATAGCTCAGCGGGCCGGCCACGGCATCCTGAAAATCGATCAGGTACAGCGCGTCGTCGACGACCATCAGGTTCATGGCGTCGAAATCGCGATGCACGGTGACCACCGGCTGGGCCAGGGCGGTATCGATCAACCGCTGACGAAGGGCAGGCCAACTCGGCGGTGCGGCCAGTGCCAGCCAGCGATCGAGACACCAGGTCGTGAAGAGATCCAGCTCACGCCCCAGCAGGTCGGCGTCATAGGCCGGCAGGCCTTGCGGGTCGGCTCGGTTCTGCAGCGCGTCGAGCAGTGTCAGGGCCCGGTCGTGCCAGGCCAGGGTGGTCGGGGCCTCGGAGGCCTCGAAACAATGCTGGAGGGGCGTGTCACCGAGGTCCTCGATCTCCAGGAAACCGGCATCCAGATCCACTTCATGGAGATGAGGAACCGGCAGGCCGGCGTCCGCCCAGCGGCGCGCAATGGCCACGAAGGGCGCGCTGTCTTCCTTGTCCGGCGGCGCGTCCATCAGGATGCGGCGGGTGCCGTCGGCCAGTGTCAGCCGGAAGTAGCGTCGAAAACTGGCATCATCGGCGGCCAGGCGCAGATCGAGGGCATCGGGGGCGATACCGTGACGTTCGGCGGCCCACCGGCGGAGGGCGGATTGGCGCGAGGTCGTGTCGGCCTCTGGCATCTTCACCTCATGTTTCGTCTGTGTGCGGGGCGTCCTTCGGTTGACGACCCCATGGCGTCGCCGCATGCTGAAGCCCGACGTCGTCGGCGATGACAGGGGCTCGTCGGCGGGACAGCTCGCTCTGGGGCTGTATAATACCGATTCACTCCGCCAAGGACATCGTTGAACATGGGCAATCGATCCTCCTGGACGGCCCTGGCCGGCCTCGTGACCTCGAGCATGGTGACTGCCCCGCTATGGGCGGCGCCGCCCGAGTCGTTGCCGGCCGCGCAACTGGATTGGCACCCCTGGGGCGAGGATCGCCCCGAGGGCGCCGTGTGTCGTGGATACTACCAGATGCCGGCGTATCGGCTGGAGGCACCGGCCGAAGGCAAGGTGGCAAGCGAAGCCGATGACGGCCAGTACGGCGAGGATGGCGAGACGGTCCTCAGTGGCGAGGTGGTACTGCGTCGCGACGATACCCAACTGGAGGCGCCGCAGGTGCGGGTGCCGGCCTCCCGCGAGCGCGTGACGGCCGAGGGGCCCCTGGCGCTGCGCGATCGCAATCTGCTGGTGCGTGGCGATGCCGCTTCCTTCTCGCTGGACAGCGAGGCGGCGAGCATCGACCAGGCTCACTATGTGGCCCACGAGCAGCGGTTGCGCGGCGATGCCGTGCAGCTGGCACGCGTCGCCGAGGGGCGCTACCAACTGACCGAGGCCAGCTTCACCACCTGCGAGCCGGGCAGCGACCTGTGGCGCCTGGTGGGCAATGATATCGTGCTGGATCGGCAGAGCGGTTTCGGTACCGCTCGACATGCCCGTCTCGAGGTCGGCGAGGTGCCGGTCTTCTATTGGCCTTGGGTGCGCTTTCCCATCGACGATCGCCGTCAGACCGGCTTTTTGTGGCCGACCCTCGGCACCTCGGGCAACGGCCTCGACTATGCCCAGCCGTTCTACTGGAATATCGCTCCCAATCAGGACGCCACCATCACACCGCGCGTGATCAGCGACCGGGGCCTGCTGCTGGGTGGTGAATATCGTTACCTGCTGCCCTCCGCTGCCGGCACTGTCGAAGGTGCCTACATCGCCGACGACCGGCGCGCCGGCGATGAAGCTTCGACCTATTCGTCGCTGGAAAACGGCGATGCTCGCTGGTACTTCGATTACCGCCACGCCGGTCGCGTCGATGAGCGTACCGACTACCGGCTGCGCTACGGCGCCGCCAGCGATGGCCGTTATTTCGATGACTTCGGCCAGACGTTCGGTAAGTCCGATACCCAGAACATGGAACGCCTGGCACTGATCGAATATCGAGGCGATACCTGGCGCCTGGAGGGCAAGGCCCAGGGCTATCAGGTCCTGGACGATCCTCTGAAGGAGAACGACAAGCCGTTCTATCGGCTGCCGAGCCTGACTGCCCAGGCGCGCTGGCAGCAGGATGTCGGCTTCTACGAGGAGTGGAACGCCAATGCCACCTACTTCTGGCGCGATATCGAGAGCGATGAGCAGGGCTTCTACGATTTCAAGGACCAGCAACGGCAGGTACCACTGCGCGAAGCGGCCAACGGGGCCCGTTTGCAACTGACCCCGGCCGTCGGCTGGCGGGCCGACACGACCTGGGGCTTTCTCGAGCCGCGGTTGCAGCTGCACCATACCAACTACGAGCTGGATTACGGGGATCGTCTCACCGAGCGTGACGAGAGTCTGACGCGCACATTGCCGGTGGCCTCCGTGGATGCTGGCCTGGTCTTCGAGCGGGATCTCGACGTTGGCGGCGACGCCTATCGCCAGACGCTGGAGCCCCGTCTCAACTATGCCTATGTACCGGCCCGGGACCAGAGCGAATTCCCCGATTTCGACACCTCGGAGCTGGCCTTTTCCTGGAACCAGCTGTGGTCGCCCTATCGTTTCAGCGGCGGTGATCGCGTCGGTGATCTCAACCGTCTTTCCTACGGGGTGAAAAGCCGCTTTCTCGAGGATCGCAGCGGTCGCGAGCGGCTGTCTTTCGGGGTGGGCCAGGCGGCCTACTTCGAGGATCGCCACGTCGACATGCAGGGCGATTCCGATACCCTGCCCGACGATCCGGAAGATCGCTATCGTGCCACTCGCCAGCGTTCGCCCTGGGTGACGCAGCTCGACTGGCAGATCGACGATCATTGGCGTACCCGTTGGGAATGGCTCTACGACGACCACAAGAGCCGTACCGAGAGCACGGGCTTCGATGTGCAATACCGGGCCGAGGCCGGACACGTGTTGAACCTCGGCTACCGCTGGCAACTCGAAGGGTTCGAGCCCGCCGAGGATCTCGAGGACACACGCACCTATGATCTTGAAGAGTTCTCCGCGTCCTTCGCCTACAAGGCGATGAATCGCCTGGACCTGATCGGCGGAGTGCGTTACGACAACACCAACGACCGCATGCTCGAGCAACTGGCGGGTGTGCAGTGGAACGACTGCTGCTATGGTCTGCAGCTGGTGTGGCGCGAGTGGATCGACGACGAGGGCACCGCCAACACCATTGAGGACGACACCACGGATCGCGGGCTCTTCCTGCGTTTCGTGTTCAAGGGACTGGGCGGCGTCGGCGGCGAGACCGGGGACTTTTTCGCATCGGCGGTTCCCGGCTACCGCGGCACCGACCTTGACCGGCGCTGAAGGACACCTGGACAGACTCCACCGGCAGACGCTCCCGCAACTACTCATGACGAAAGGAAGGATAGACATGCGCAGCCGACAACTCGCCACCCTGACACTGGCCCTGTGCCTCGGACTGGCGCCGGTGGGCGTCATGGCCCAGGATGCACGTCAGCCTCTGGACCGCATCGTGGCGGTGGTCAACGAGGGCGCGATCATGAACTCCCAGCTCGAGGAGCGCGTTGCGCGCACCCGTGCCCAGATGGAAGCCCAGGGCGTGGAGGTACCGCCGGACGATGTCCTGCGCCAGCAGGTGCTCGATCGACTGGTCATCGAGGAAATCCAGCTGCAGATGGCGCGGGAAGCCAATCTCAGCGTGGATGACACCGAACTCAACCGTCAGGTGCGGGCCATCGCCCAGAACAATGACATGACCCTGGAGCAGTTCGCCGACGCCCTGGAGGCCGATGGCCTGTCGCTCGGCGTGGTGCGCGACCAGGTGCGGCGCGAACTCCTGATGCGCCAGATCCAGCAACGCCGTGTCGGCAGCCGGGTCAGCATCTCCGAGGCCGAGGTCAATCGCTTCATCGAGCAGCAGGGGGGCAATGTGACGGCCGAGCAGGCGCGTCAGGCGCTGTTCCAGCGCAAGGCCAACGACGAGATGGAAGCCTGGGTGCAGGAGATCCGCTCCCAGGCCTTCGTCGACGAGCGTCTCGGTTCGGGGTCGTGAGCGACACCGATTTACCCGTTATTGCCCTGACCACTGGCGAGCCGGCCGGTATCGGTCCCGAGCTCGCGGTGATGATGGCCGGCGAGGCGCCGCCGCAGGCCAGAGTGGTGGCGGTGGGCGATCCGGCACTGCTCGAGGAACGCGCCCACGCCATCGGCCGTTCCGTCACGGTACGCACGCTGTCGCCGGGGGAGGCGCCGCCGCCGCCCCGGGCGGGCGTGTTGCCGGTGTGGCCGGTCTCGCTGCGGGCGCCGTGTCAGGCCGGAACGCTGGACACGCGCAATGCCGCTTACGTGCTGGATACCCTGGCCATGGCGGTTGATGCCTGCCAGGCCGGCGAGGCGGCGGGCATGGTCACCGCGCCCTTGCACAAGGGGGTGATCATCGAGGCCGGTCATGCCGATTTCCGGGGGCATACCGAATATCTGCGCGATGCCTGTGGTGTCGACGAGGTGGTGATGATGCTCGCCACCGAGCATGCCCTGCACACTGCTTCTCCCTCATGGCATGGCTCAACGGCGCTGCGCGTCGCCCTGGCGACCACGCACCTGCCGCTGCGCGAGGTGAGCGATGCCGTGACCGGGCCTCGATTGACGCGTATCCTGCGTATCCTCGATGCCGAGTTGCGGCATCGCTTCGGCATTCTGTCGCCCCGTATCCTGGTCTGTGGGCTCAATCCCCACGCCGGTGAAGGAGGGCACCTGGGCCGCGAGGAGCTCGATGTCATCATTCCGACCCTCGAGGCCTTGCGCGACGAAGGCTTGACGCTTGACGGCCCGCTGCCGGCAGATACCCTGTTCACCCCGCATCATCTGGCCCGGGCCGATGCCGTCCTGGCGATGTATCATGACCAGGGGCTGCCGGTACTCAAGTACGCGGGCTTCGGACGCGCCGCCAACATCACCCTGGGACTGCCGCTGGTGCGTACCTCGGTGGATCATGGCACGGCGCTGGATCTCGCCGGTCGTGGCGAGGCCGACCCGGGCAGCCTGTCCGCCGCCGTGACGCAGGCCATTGGCATGGTCCGCCGAGGCGAGCTCGCCTGATCGATCAGCAAGAAGGACGATAGTGAATGACATCCCGCCCCACGGGTCATCGCGCGCGCAAGCGCTTCGGCCAGAATTTCCTGCGTGACCCCGGCATCATTTCCCGGTTGGTGCGTGCCATCGGTCCCAGACCCGGCCAACGGCTCGTGGAAGTCGGCCCCGGTCAGGGCGCGCTCACCGAGCCCCTGCTCGAGGCGGCCGACGGCCACCTCGAGGTCATCGAACTGGATCGCGACCTGATACCGGGGCTGCGCGTGCAGTTCTTCGACAAGCCGGGATTCGTCATCCACGAGGGCGATGCCCTCAAGTTCGATTTCCGTGAGCTGCGCGGCGACGGCCCCGCGTTGCGCGTGGTGGGCAATCTGCCCTACAACATTTCCACGCCGCTGATTTCCCACCTGCTGGCGGCCGGCGATGCCGTGTCGGACATGCACTTCATGCTGCAGAAGGAAGTGGTCGAGCGCCTTGCCGCCGAGCCCGGTGGTACCGAACGTGGCCGTCTTTCGGTGCTGGCCCAGTATCACTGCCGCGTCGAGTCGCTGTTCACCGTGCCGCCGGAGGCCTTCGTGCCGCGTCCCAAGGTGGAATCGGCCATCGTGCGACTCACGCCGCACGAGACGCCGCCGCATCGCGCCCTGGATGAGTCGTTGATGTTCGAGGTGGTTCGCGAGGCGTTCGCCCAGCGGCGCAAGACGCTGCGCAACAACCTCAAGTCGCGCCTGTCGGGCGAGGCATTGTCGGCGCTCGACATCGATCCGGGGCGTCGCCCGCAGACCCTCTCGGTGGCGGAGTTCGTGCGCATTGCCGATCACCTGGCGAAGGAGGGGAGTTGATGGAGACCTCGTCTCAGGGTGAACAGGTGCATGTCGATGTCGAACCGGCCTTCTGCGCCGAGGAGTCGGCGCCGTCGGAGCAGCGTTATGTGTTCAGCTATACCATCACCGTGCACAATCATTCCCGGCACAGCATGCAGTTGATGGCGCGTCACTGGACGATCACCCAGGGCAGTGGCCAGGTACAGGAAGTCCGGGGCAAGGGCGTGGTCGGCCAGCAGCCGCTGATCGGCCCCGGCCAGACCTTTCGCTATACCAGCCGGGCGATCCTCGATGGCCCGGTGGGTGTCATGGAGGGCGCTTTCACCTGCGTCGACACCGCCACCCAGCGTCCCTTCGAGGTGCCTATCGCGCCTTTCCGACTGGCCGGTCCCAATCAGGTGCACTGAGGTCACGCCTTCACCACGACAGGAGAGAGCATGTCCACCTACGCCATCGGTGACTTGCAGGGCTGCCACGCCGAGTTTGTCGCCCTGCTCGAACGCTTGTCATTCGATCCACGCCGCGACCGGCTCTGGCTGGCCGGCGACCTGGTCAATCGTGGCCCGGGCTCGCTCGATTGCCTGCGCGAGGTCATGGCGCTGGACGCGAGTGCCGAGGTGGTGCTGGGCAATCATGATCTGCACTTGCTGGCCGTGGCACGCGGTGGCGCCGGGCTCAAGCGCAAGGATACCCTGGCGGCCATCCTCGAGGCGTCCGATCGCGAGACGCTGCTAGACTGGCTGCAGAGTCGCCCGCTGCTGGTGCGCCGGGACGCTACGCTGATGACGCATGCCGGTGTGCCGCCGCGCTGGGATGCCGACCAGGCCGAACGATTGGCCGGCGAAGTCGAGACCTGCCTGCGCGGTGAGCGTGCCGGGGAATTCCTCGAGCGCATGTACGGCAACGAGCCCTCGTGCTGGCGGGACGACCTCGAGGGCATCGAGCGCCAGCGGATGATCGTTAATACCTTCACGCGGATGCGCTTCATCGATGCCGAGGGCTGCCTCGACTTCGCCGCCAAGGAAGGGCTCGACAGTGCGCCCGAGGGCTTTGCTCCCTGGTTTCAGTTTGCCCGGCGTGACCCGGTGCGCCTGCTGTTCGGCCACTGGGCGGCGCTGGAGGGGCGTACGCCGGGCAGTCGGGTACATGCCGAGGCCCTGGATACCGGTTGTGTGTGGGGCGGCGAGCTGACCGCCCTGAATCTCGAGACCGGCGAACGCATCAGCGTGCCCGGCTGGCACTGACACTTTCTTCCGACGACGGAGGCTCGCATGACATCCTCTTCCTTTCAGCATCTGGACGTCGCCACCCTGGCCGACTGGCTGGATGCGGCGCGTCCACTGACCCTGGTCGATATTCGCGACCCGGCAAGCTTCGCCGCCGGCCACCTGCCCGGCAGTCGCCATCTGGACAACGACGGGGTGCCGGCGCTGTTGGCCGAGGCCGAGCGCGAGACACCGCTGGTGGTGGTCTGCTATCACGGCAACTCCAGCCAGCAGGCCGCCGCCTGGCTGGCCGGCCAGGGCTTCGAGGACGTCTACAGCCTGGATGGCGGCTTCACCGATTGGCGGTCGAAGCATCCCGAGCGGGTGGCATCGGGTAATGTCGACGGAGCTTGATCGTCGTCTCGCCGGCCTCGATGTCTATCGGGTCGGCGGTGCCGTGCGTGATGCCCTGCTGGGCTGGCCGGTCACCGACGTCGATTGGGTAGTGGTCGGTGCCACGCCCGACGCCATGCAGCAACGTGGCTTCAAGCCGGTGGGGCGCGATTTTCCGGTCTTCCTGCATCCCGACAGTCATGAGGAATTCGCTCTGGCGCGCACGGAGCGCAAGTCGGGGCATGGCTATACCGGCTTCGAGATCCATGCCAGTCCATCGGTCACCCTCGAGGAGGACCTGGCGCGCCGCGACCTGACCATCAATGCCATGGCCGAGACGCCGTCGGGTGAACTGGTCGATCCCTTCGGCGGCCGTGCCGACCTGGAGGCGCGGGTGCTGCGTCATGTCTCGCCGGCCTTCATCGAGGATCCGCTGCGGGTGCTGCGGGTCGCGCGCTTTCTGGCGCGCTATGCGGGCCTGGGCTTCGTCATCGCCGAGGAAACCCTGACCCTCATGCGGCGGCTGGTGACGAGCGGCGAGATCGCCCACCTGGTCGCCGAGCGGGTCTGGACGGAAACCGAGAAGGCGCTGGGCGAGCCCTGGCCCGATGTCTATTTCCAGACGCTCGACGACTGCGGTGCCCTGGCGGCGCTGATGCCGGAGCTGGTCGAGGATGCCGCGCAACTGGACGAGGCCCTGGGACGCCTGCAGCGCCTGCCCGAGGATATCGATTCCCGGGACGCGGCTTTCTGGCGCTGGGCGCGCCTGGTGGAGCATCTGACGCCCGAGCAGCGCCGTCGACTGACTGAACGCCTGAGACTCCCCAAGGCAGTGAGTCGTCTGGCCGATCAGGCCGCGCACACGCACCGTTTGGTCCACGAAACGGGCGTGGTCGATGGCGAACGGGTGATGGCCTGGCTAGAGGGCATCGATGCCTGGCGCCGCAGCGAGCGTGTGCCGTCGTTGATCGCCCTGGTCAGCCTGGATGATGCCGGCCTGGCCGAGGACCTGGCGTTGGCCTGGCGCCTGGCGACGCAGATCCTGCCGAAGAGCCTGGTCGATGAAGGCTACAAGGGCCGGGCGCTGGGGGAGGAACTGGCGCGCCGGCGTCGCGAGGCGATCGATGGTGTGATGGAGACAGAGCGCTAGTTCCGAGCAGTGCTCGGGCTAGTCATGGGACAAATCGCGCCCCCGCCAGACGAAGCTCACCGGCCACAGGTGCTGGTCGTGGGCATCCAGGGCCTTCCAGAGATCGCGGTAGCGCTTGCCGTTCACCGGATGGGGCGTGTCGGGCAGCAGTTCGGCCAGGGGCTTGAGCACGAAGGCGTGATGCAGGATTTCCGCACGAGGCAGGCTGACGCCGTCGTGTTCGCCGCTGAGCCCTCCCACGTCGAGCAGATCCACATCCAGGGTGCGGGGGCTGAACTTGGGACTGTCGGGATGCCGGCCGTTGGCGAATTCCAGGCGCTTGCACCAGGCCTGCAGCTCGCCCACCGTCCAGTCGCAGTCGAACAGCGCCACCAGGTTGTAGAAGTTGCGGCCGTCCTCGAAGCCCACCGGCTCGCTCTCGTAGACCTTCGAGACGCGCAGGTCGTCGAAGGTTTCCGCAAGGGCATCCAGGCAGGCGTGAATATGGCGCTCGCGCTCGATGTTGCTGCCGATGCTGACGCTGACACGGGCCATCAGGGCGTTTCCTCTCGCGTGCCGCGTTCGATACGCACGCCCACCGCTCCGGCCGCCGGTACCGCGCCGGGCTTGCGCAGCGTCAGGCGCAGCCAGGGAATGGCGTACTCGTGGCGCAGCGTCTCGGCAAGACGCTCGGCGAAGGTTTCGACCAGCTCGAATCGCTGGGTCGCGCCGAAGTCGGCGATGCGTTCGCTGATCGCGGCATAGTCGAGGGTTTCGTCGACGGCATCGCGAGCCGCGGCGGGGCGGATATCGGTGGCCATTTCCAGGTCCAGCACCAGTGTCTGGGTCATGGTGCGTTCCCAGTCATAGACGCCGATCACGGTGTCGACCTTGAGGGCTTCGATCAGTACGAGGTCCATCGCAGTTCCTGACGCGTTTGACGGTGAAGGCGCGGCCGATTGTACGCGAGCCCGATCGCCGACGACAGCGGGGCGCTGTTCTCGGCGGCATGTGGCTGGCAGAATGGCCCGTTAAACCCTTCTTCGAGGCGCGGTCGTGCTGACGACACTCGAAACGACCCTGCCGCTGATGGCGTTGGGTTATCTCAGTGGAACCTGGCTCGGTGCCCTGACGGTGTGCCGCCTGGCCGGCGTGAGCGACCCCCGTATGGCCGGTTCCTGCAACCCCGGCTTTTCCAACGTGTTGCGTCTGCACGGCATGCGTCTGGCGCTGGCGACCCTGCTGGTGGATACCCTGAAGGGCATGCCGGTGCTGGGCCTGGCGTTGCTTCGGGATCTGCCGCCCTGGGCGCAGGGGCTGGTGGGGCTCGGCGTCATGCTGGGCCATAGCTATCCCGTCTGGTATCGCTTTCGGGGTGGGCGAGCGGTCGCCTGCGCCTTCGGCGTGATGCTCGTGCTGACGCCCTGGGTGGCACTGTGCTGTGCGCTGCTGTGGTGCCTGCTGGCCGCCAGCGGCCGGACCGCGGCACTCGCCTCCCTGGCAAGCGCCGCCCTGGCGCCGCTGTTCACGCTCTGGCTGGCGCCGGCCTATACCGAGGTAGTGATCGTCTTCACCCTGCTGGTGCTGATCCGGCATGCCTTCTATCTGCGGCGGTGGTCCGGGCGGGATGAATAGTCAGGGCTCGCCGAGGGTTTCCAGCGGCCAACGGGGCACGGCCTGCATCTGCCCGGGTTCGTCGCGTTGGCCGGCGCGCAGGCGTTGTGCGCCGGCATAGGCGATCATGGCGCCGTTGTCGGTGCAGAAGCGGCCGCGCGGATAGTACACCCGGGCATCGCGCTTGCCCGCTTCGTGCGCCAGGCGCTCGCGCAACCGCTGGTTGGCGCTGACCCCGCCGGCGACGACCAGCCGCGTCAGGCCGGTGGCGTCGAGGGCGCGACGACACTTGATCACCAGGGTATCGACGACCGCATCCTCGAAGGCACGTGCCACATCGGCGCGAGCCTGGTCGTCGAGTGCGCCTTCGGCCTCGAGCTGGCGAATGGCGGTCAGGGTGTGGGTCTTCAAGCCGGAAAAGCTGAAATCCAGGCCCGGGCGATCGGTCATGGGGCGCGGGAAGCGCAGCCGGCCGGGATCGCCCTGCTCGGCGAGCCGGGCCACCGCCGGGCCGCCGGGGTAGTCCAGGTCGAGCATCTTGGCGGCCTTGTCGAAGGCTTCGCCGGCGGCATCGTCCACCGATTCGCCGAGCAGCCGGTAGCGCCCGATGCCCGCGACTTCCACCAGTTGGGTGTGGCCGCCGGAGACCAGCAGGGCCACGAAGGGGAACTCGGGGGGATCGTCCTCCAGCATGGGAGCCAGCAGGTGGCCCTCCATGTGATGCACGCCGAGCACCGGGACGCCGAGTGCCCGGGCCATGCCGTGGGCGGTGCTGGCGCCGACCATCAGCGCGCCGACCAGGCCCGGACCGGCGGTGTAGGCAATGGCGTCGAGGTCCTGCCGGCTCGCACCGGCATCGTCGAGCACGCGCTGGATCAGGGGCAGCAGGCGGCGGGTGTGATCGCGGGAGGCCAGTTCGGGCACCACGCCGCCGTATTCGGCGTGCATGGCGATCTGGCTGTGCAGGGCGTCGGCCGCAAGGCCCCGCTCGGTGTCGAAGAGGGCGACGCCGGTTTCGTCGCAGGAAGTCTCGATGCCCAGTACGCGCATGGTCATGGCTCGGTGGATCGGAAATGGCGGTATTCTACGCGTTTTGGGCGCGGGGCGGCAGGGGCCGGTTGGCGAAACGGTTTGCATGGCAGCACCACGACGACTAGAATACTGTGCGCTGCAAGACTGGGTCGTGCGCCCGAGGCTCGCGTTTTTCGTTTTCACCACGCTACGGTTCGTCCGGGCGAGGCGTGATGAGAGTTCTCAGGGCGTGCGTTCAAACCGAACTCAAGTTTTCAAGGTAGGTGAGTGCTTAATGCCTTCTGTCAAAGTACGCGATAACGAGCCGTTTGACGTCGCGCTGCGTCGCTTCAAGCGTTCCTGTGAAAAAGCCGGCGTGCTCTCCGAGGTTCGCCGTCGCGAACAGTACGAGAAGCCGACCGCAGAGCGCAAGCGCAAGGCGGCAGCTGCCGTCAAGCGTCACGCCAAGAAGCTCCAGCGTGAGCGCAAGCGTTTCGAACGGCTCTATTGATCCGTACTTGGGGCGGCCCTTCTCGGGTCGTCTCGGGAGGACGCCCAAGCGGCCGCCAATCGGTGGCCGCTTGTTTTTGCGCTGTTCGTCGTCGCATCCGCACCCTCGTTTTTCCGCTTTCGGGATAGCCTGAATGGCCGGACAGATTCCGCAACGTTTCATCGATGACCTGCTGGCCCGCACCGATGTGGTCGAGATCGTTGGCGAGCGGGTCAAGCTCAAGAGAGCGGGGCGCAATCACTCCGGGCTGTGTCCCTTCCACCAGGAAAAGTCGCCGTCGTTCACTGTCAGCGCCGACAAGCAGTTCTATCACTGCTTCGGTTGCGGTGCCCACGGTAACGCCCTGCGCTTCTTGATGGAGTATGACCGCCTGCGTTTCCCCGAGGCGGTGGAGCATCTGGCCGCGCGGCTGGGACTCGAGGTTCCCCGGGAGGGGGACGACGATCCCCATCAGCAGGCGCGCGAGCGCAAGCGCAAGGAAGGTGTCAATCTGCTGGAGCTGGCGGCGAGCTTCTTCCGCGAGCGCCTGAAGATGCCGGAAGGTGAGGCGGCACGGGCCTACCTCGACAAGCGGGGGCTCTCGCCCGAGGTAGTGCGCGATTTCGGCATCGGCTTCGCGCCCGCACAGTGGGAGGCGATGCGCCGTCACCTTGGCGAGCGCGGCATCAGCGAGGCCGTACAGATCGAGTACGGCCTGCTTGTGCATCGGGAGGACAGCGGGCGCACCTACGACCGCTTTCGCGACCGGGTGATGTTCCCGATCCGCGATATTCGTGGTCGTACCGTGGCCTTCGGCGGGCGGGTGCTGGGCGATGCCAAGCCCAAGTACCTCAATTCGCCGGAAACGCCGGTGTTTCACAAGGGGCGCGAGCTCTACGGTCTCTACGAGGCGCGCCAGGCCAATGCCCGGCTGGATCGTGTGGTGATCGTCGAGGGCTACATGGATGTGGTGGCCCTGGCCCAGTTCGGCATTCGCAATGCAGTGGCCACGCTGGGCACGGCGACCACCGAAGATCATCTGTCGCGGCTGTTTCGCGTGGTCGACGAAGTGGTGTTCTGCTTCGACGGCGACCGTGCGGGTCGCCAGGCGGCGGATCGTGCCCTGCGTACGGCGCTGCCGATGATGATCGACGGACGTCAGGCGCGTTTCCTGTTCCTGCCCGAGGGCGAGGATCCGGACACCCTGGTGCGGCGCGAGGGGGCCGATGCCTTCGAGGATCGCGTCACCTGTGCGAGCCCGCTGTCGGAATTCCTGTTCGAGCTGGCGGCGCAGGGGCGTGACCTGGCGCGCATCGAGGAGCGCGAGCGTTACGCCAGCCAGGTGCTGGAAGCGATCGGGCTGCTGCCCGAGGGGATGCTGAAGTCTCTGCTGCTGACGGAACTCTCGCGGCGTACTGGCGTCGACCAGTCAAGCTTCGAGTCTTTGATGGCGCGTCATGCCAGCCCGGAGAGCGCTGGTCGATCGGTGTCGGACGAGTCTGCACCACCGCCGATGGCCGAAGCGGCACCGGTGGTGGGCGAGGCACCGAGAGGAGGGGCGCCGGCGGCCCGTGGAACGCTCGGCTTGATGGCGCGTGCGCTGCAGTTGCTGGTGCATGAGCCGGGACTGGTCGAGCGCCTGCCGGACAACGACGACTGGTGTTCCCATGAGGATGGCGATGCTCGGCTGTGCCGCGAGGTGGTGCGTCTGCTCAAGGCCGGACGCTATCGCAGTGCCCAGGTACTGCTGGCGCATTTTCACGGCACGCCGGAAGGCGAACGCCTGGCGGAGCTGGCGCGCCGCGAGCCCCTGGTTCCCAAGGGGTTGCGCGGTACCGAACTGGACAATTGGGTGGCGTACTTTCAGCGCCATCGCCGGCAGCGTTCTCCCCAGGAGGAGTTCGACGCCCTGCTGGCCCGGAGTCGTACCGGTGAGCGGCTGTCGCAGCAAGAGCGCCAGCGGCTGAACGAACTGTTGATGGAACTGAAGGGATGAGAGGCGTTTCGCAGCCTGGCAGCACGCCCGGGAGGGCGCCGGAAAAGTGGCGCTAGGGTTGAATTCTCTCCTACCATCACCACATTAAGAGCGTAACCGAGCGAGACGCAACCGGACAAACTAACACACCTGAATGACCGCGCAAATACACCGAACTAGCAAAACAGTAGGCTAAACCGCTATACTGTTCGGCTTATCGAGTTTTCTCCGCCTCAAGTGCTTCAGGTGCTTCATTCTTCTTCGTCGAGATAGGGTTTCTATGGCTGGAAATGCGCAGCAGCAGTCACGTCTGAAGGAGTTGATCGCGCGCGGCAAGGAACAGGGCTTCCTGACCTATGCCGAGGTCAACGACCATCTACCCGAGGATATCGCCGACCCGGATCAGGTGGAAGACATCATCGGCATGATCAACGACATGGGTATCAATGTCGTCGAGGAAGCCCCCGACGAAGACACCCTGATGATGGCCGATCAATCCACCGACGAGTCGGCGGCCGAGGAGGCCGTGGCGGCGCTGGCGGCGGTGGAAAGCGACGTGGGTCGCACCACGGACCCGGTGCGCATGTACATGCGCGAAATGGGAACCGTGGAGCTGTTGACCCGCGAAGGCGAAATCGAGATCGCCAAGCGCATCGAGGAAGGGACCCGCGAGGTCATGTCGGCGCTGGCTTACCTGCCCGGCGCCGTGGATTCCATCCTCGAGGCCTATGATGCCACCCAGGATGAAGAGGCCCCGGGGCGTCTGTCCGACCTGTTCTCGGGCTTCATTGATCCCGACGAAGGGATTCCTGGCGTGGCCGAGGCCGACGTGCCGGAGCCCGAGCCCGAGCAGAGTGCCGCTGACGGCGAGGCGTCCGACGAGGATGACGACGCCGAGGAAGAGGAATCCGGCGGTGGCCCGGATCCCGAAGAGGCGCGGGCGCGCTTCGAGCAGATCCGCGAGCAGAACGAGGCGGCGCGTCGCGCCATCGAGGAGCATGGTCGCGGTGCCAAGCAGGCCCAGGACGAGCTGGCGCGTCTCGCCGAGCTGTTCTCGCCGATCAAGCTGGTACCCAAGCATTTCGAGCGCCTGGTCGGCCAGGTGCGCATCAGCGTCGAGCAGGTGCGTGCCCAGGAAAAGGCGATCATGCAGCTGTGCGTCAAGAAGGCGAAGGTGCCGCGCAAGACCTTCATCAAGTCCTTCCCGGGCAATGAATCCCGCCAGGACTGGCTGGATAGCTTCATGGCCGAGAACGCCAAGTATGCCGACCGGCTCGCGCCGCTGAAGGGCGACATCCAGCGTGCCCAGCGCAAGATCGCCTTCGAGGAGGAGATGGTTGCGCTGGTGGTGACCGATCTCAAGGAGGTCAACCGCAAGCTCTCCATCGGCGAGGCCAAGGCACGTCGGGCCAAGAAGGAGATGGTCGAGGCCAACCTGCGACTGGTGATCTCCATCGCCAAGAAGTACACCAACCGGGGCCTGCAGTTCCTGGACCTGATCCAGGAAGGCAACATCGGCCTGATGAAGGCCGTGGACAAGTTCGAATATCGTCGCGGCTACAAGTTCTCGACCTACGCCACCTGGTGGATTCGCCAGGCGATCACCCGCTCGATCGCTGACCAGGCGCGGACCATCCGTATTCCGGTGCACATGATCGAGACCATCAACAAGCTCAATCGCGTCTCGCGCCAGATGCTGCAGGAGATGGGCCGCGAGCCGACCCCCGAGGAGCTTGGCGAGCGTCTCGAGATGCCCGAGGACAAGGTGCGCAAGGTGCTCAAGATCGCCAAGGAGCCGATCTCCATGGAGACGCCCATCGGCGATGACGACGATTCGCACCTGGGTGACTTCATCGAGGACGGCACCATGGTGCTGCCCATCGACTCGGCCACTGGCGAGGGGCTGATCGAGGCCACTCGCAACGTGCTCGGCGGCCTGACGGCCCGCGAGGCCAAGGTGCTGCGCATGCGCTTCGGCATCGACATGAACACCGATCACACCCTCGAGGAGGTCGGCAAGCAGTTCGATGTGACGCGCGAGCGGATTCGTCAGATCGAGGCCAAGGCCTTGCGCAAGCTTCGCCACCCGTCGCGTTCCGAGCCGCTGCGCTCCTTCCTCGACGAATAGTCGCGATAGCGAGTCTCAGGCGCAATGCACGACGCCCGCGGATTTTCCGCGGGCGTCGTCGTTTCGGAGCCTGCTCTACGTGGAAGGCTCAGCGCCCGGCGATTAGCCGGCGCCGCACCAGCAGGACCAGCTCCAGCATGGCGAACAGCATCAGGGTGTAACCGAACAGCTCGGTGACTTCTTCCGCCGCGTTCTTGAAGGCGCGCAGATAGTGCTCGCCAAGGATCTCCTGCCACAGGGCGCTGCGACCATACAGCCGGGAGAAGGCGTAGGTGGTCAGGAAGCCGGCCGCGAATAGTCCGAAGGAAAAGGTGCCGGTGATCGACTCGAGTTCGGTCACGAAGGCCCGGCGGTGGCGGATCACCACGAACAGCACGGGAAGCACCAGCAGGGTGACCAGCGTCTGCCAGGCGCCATCGAAGACATAGCTGTCGAGCCAGGCGTCCTGCTCGCGGATCAGCGAGGCGCCGAGCAGGCCGACCAGCAGCAGGGAAACGTGGGGTAGCTGGCGTTGCCAGACGCGTACGGAGAGTGCCAGCCCCGTTGACAGCAGCAGCAGTACGGACTGGGTGAGCTCGGTGAAGCCAGATTCCGAAAACTGGGTGTAGTCGAGCTGTAGGGCTTCCTGCATGACGCCTTCCATCAAGGCGGCGATGATCACCAGGTAAGCCAGGGCTCGCAGGCAGGTGGCTCGAAAGCTGATCCGGTCAGGGGGCGTGTTGGACATCCGTCTTCTCGTGGCGTGGTGTATCGAAGGCGATCATTGTACGCATTTTGCGTCGATATAGCTCGCCTGCTAACGAATTGGCTGGGGTCTTCTGGCTTCCTCCACGAGCCAGTCGTGCACGGCCCGTACGCGACGGTCGTCCAGGGCGCCGGCGGCATAGACGATGCCATAGTGCATGCCGGTGGCGACGCGCCGCTCGAGGGGCGCGATCAGGGCGCCGGTCTCCAACTCGTTGGTGATCAGGGTCTGGCGGGCGATGGCCACGCCCATGCCGGCGATGGCCGCCTCCATGGTCAGGTGGTTGCGGTTGAAGGTATAGCCGCGATGGACGTTCACCGAAGGTGCCTCGATGGCCTCCAGGTAGTGTTCCCATTCGCCGTAGTCGCGGCTTCCGCGCCAGGCGGTGACGTCGTGCAGCAGCGGATACCAGGCCAGATCCTCGGGGCGGCGCAGGGGCGGACGCCCGCGCAGCAGCGAGGGCGAGCAGACCGGGAAGATGGTTTCCTCGATCAGTGGCGTGATGGCCAGTCCCGGCGTCTGGCCGTCGTTGAGATCCAGGGCGAGATCGAAATCGCCTTCCCGCAGCGAGGTGCTGCTGTCCTCGGCGGTGACGTGCAGCTCGATGTCGGGGAAGCGCGCCTGGAGCCGGGGCAGTCGGGGCATCAGCCACTTGTTGAGGAAAGAGGGGACGCTGCGCAGCCGGATGATGCCGCTCATGACGCCGCTGCGCAGTCGCTTCACCTCGAGTCCCACGGCCTGGTAGGCATCGTCGACCACGGTGGCCAGTCGCCTGCCTTCCTCGGTCAGGGCGAGGCGGCGGGGCAGGCGCCGGAACAGCTTGAAGCCCAGCCTGTCCTCCAGCTGTTTGATCTGCTGGCTGACCGCGCCGGTGGTGACGTGCAGTTCTTCCGCCGCCCGAGTGAACGAGAGATGGCGCGCACTGACGGCGAAGACCTTCAGCCAGGCGTGGGTCTGAGAATTGAGAAGACGGCTCATGGTTTAGTCATACTATACTGAAAGCGAGATATTCTCGATTGCCGGGGGCAAAACCTGCCTCCAACATAAGGGTCAAATGAGGTGAATGCCAGTTGGGTTTAGCCTGACTGACAGAAAGCCATAGAGAAAGGCACCTGAATAAATGCCTTCCACCAGATCCTGACCACCGGTTTTACCCGGTCACGCAATGAGGCACCACCATGGCAATCAGCGTCTTCGACTTGTTCAAGATCGGTATCGGACCGTCGAGCTCCCATACGGTGGGCCCGATGCGCGCGGCCCATGACTTCGTCCAGGCGTTGCGTGCCCGTGACCTGCTCGAACGGGTGGCGCGGATCGAGATCCATCTGCATGGCTCGCTTTCGTCCACCGGCAAGGGACACGGCACCGACCGGGCGACCATCATGGGGCTGATGGGCGAAAGCCCCGAAAGCATCGATCCGGCGATCGTCTCGCCCTGCATCGAGGAGTTGCTGGAGTCCCAGACCCTGCTGCTCGATGGCCATCTGGCGATTCCCTTCGTCTGGGCGCGCGACCTGCAATGGCATGACGAGAGCCTGCCTTATCATCCCAATGCGATGACGCTGGTGGCGCATGGCCATGCCGATGAACTGTATCGCAACGTCTTCTACTCGGTGGGCGGCGGCTTCGTGGTCGACCAGGGGCAGGTCGATCGCGACGAGCTGGATTCCGATACCACGGCACTGCCCTATGAGTTCAACAGCGCCGCCGAATTGCTGGCCCTGTGCCGGCTGCATGATCTGCGCATCAGCGAGCTGATGATGGAGAACGAGAAGGCCTGGCGGGACGAATCCGAGATCCGCGCTGGCCTGTGGCGCATCTGGGAAGCCATGCAGGACTGCGTCAACCAGGGATTCGCCAACGAGGGCATTCTGCCCGGCGGTCTCGAGGTCAAGCGGCGCGCGGCGTCCCTGCATCGTCGACTGGAGGCGATGGAGGATGATACCAGCCTGATCACCTCGACTTTCTCCGCCATGGACTGGGTCAATGTCTTCGCCCTGGCGGTGAACGAGGAGAACGCCGCCGGCGGCCGCATGGTCACCGCACCCACCAATGGGGCGGCGGGGATCATTCCGGCGGTGCTGCACTATTACATGAAGTTCCAGCAGGGTGCCTGCGAGCGTAACGTGGTGGACTTTCTGCTGACCGCCGGTGCGGTAGGCATCCTGTGCAAGAAGAATGCCTCCATTTCCGGCGCCGAGGTCGGTTGTCAGGGCGAGGTCGGGTCGGCCTGCGCCATGGCCGCCGCCGGACTCACCGAGGTGATGGGGGGCAGCGCCGCCCAGGTCGAGAATGCCGCCGAGATCGGTCTCGAGCACAACCTGGGGCTGACCTGCGACCCGGTCGGCGGGCTGGTCCAGGTTCCCTGCATCGAACGCAACGCCATCGCCTCGGTCAAGGCGATCAATGCGACCCAGATGGCCCTGCGTGGCGACGGTGAGCACTTCATTTCGCTGGACAAGGCCATCCGCACCATGCGCGATACCGGCGCCGACATGCAGGAGAAGTACAAGGAGACTTCCAAGGGCGGTCTGGCCGTCAATGCCATCGAGTGTTGAACCTTTTTCTTGCCGGGCCGCCTGGGGCGGTCACCTTCGGCGCGGCACCTGCGGGTGTCGCGCTTTTTTGTGCTCGTTCAGGATGCTGAAGCGCTGGGAAGCCTCGGGGCGAGCTCGGTGACCAGGTAGTCGAGGAACTGGCGGACCTTGGGGGAGCGATGCCGGTGACGCGGATAGACGGCCCAGACCGCGGTGTCGTCGTGGCGGTAGGCATCGAGCACGCTGATCAGCTCGCCGCGTGCCAGGTGCTGGTCGACATAGTAGTCGGGCAACTGGGCGAGCCCCAGGCCCTTGAGAGTAGCGTCGAGCAATGCCGGTCCGGAGTTGCCGCGCCAGGGACCGTCGATGCGTATCTCGCGTCGGACGCCATCGACGTCGAAGCGCCAATGGTCACGGGTGCCCGCCAGGCAGCGATGGCGCGACAGCTCGGAGAGGGCGTGTGGCTGGCCGTAGTGGGTGAAATAGTCCGGCGAGCCGACCACGTACTCGCGGCGCTCGCAGAGTCGCCTGGCGATCAGTGAGGAATCCTGGAGCGTACCCATGCGGATGGCGATGTCGAAGCCTTCGTCGATGATGTCGACTCGCCGGTTGGTGAAGTGCATGTTCACTTCGAGCTGTGGGTGCAGGCGCATGAAGTCGTGGACCAGTGGTGCCAGGTAGCGTTCGCCGAAGGTGGTGGCGCTGGTGAGGCTGAGCAGGCCGCTGGGACGGGTCTGGAGTTCCTTGATGGCCGCTTCGGCCTCACGGAAGCCGTCGAATAGATGATGACAGTGCTGATAGTAGAGTCGGCCCGCCTCGGTCAGGCGTATGCGGCGCGTGGTCCGGTACAGCAGGGGAGTATCCAGTTGGCTCTCCAACTGGCTGACCAGCCGGCTGACATGGGAACTCGAGACCCTCAGCCGCTCGGCGGCGGCATTGAAGGCGCCGAGTCGGACGACCTCGATGAAGGCTTCGACACGATCCCAGCGTTGCATGTTGGCGTCTCCACTCGATTATTGCCAGATGACAATAATGTCATGCGTTTGATGCGGTTTATAGTGACCGCCACTCTTGCCTAGACTGCAAGGATGTCAATCACCCACCGAGAGGATGGATCATGAAGTCTCGTGCCGCCGTGGCCCTGGAAGCGGGTCAGCCCCTGCAGTTGACCGAGATCGATGTCGAGGGCCCGAAGTCCGGCGAGGTGCTGGTGCGCATGGCCGCCACCAGTGTCTGCCATACCGATGCCTATACCCTTTCCGGTGCCGACCCGGAGGGTAACTTTCCCGCGGTGCTGGGCCATGAAGGTGCCGGTGTCGTCGAGGAAGTGGGCGAGGGCGTCACCAGCCTGCGTCCGGGCGATCATGTCATTCCTCTGTATACGGCCGAATGCGGCAAGTGCAAGTTCTGCCTGTCCGGCAAGACCAACCTGTGTGGCTCGGTTCGCGCCACTCAGGGCAAGGGCGTGATGCCGGATGGCACCAGCCGTTTCTCCCTGGAAGGCAAGCCGCTTCATCATTACATGGGGACTTCCACCTTCAGCGAGTACACGGTACTGCCGGAGGTGTCGCTGGCATCGGTGTCCAAGCAGGCACCCATGGACAAGATCTGCCTGCTGGGATGCGGTGTCACCACCGGTATCGGCGCGGTCATGAACACTGCCAAGGTGGAGCCCGGCAGCACCGTGGCGGTGTTCGGCCTGGGAGCCATCGGCCTGGCCGTGATCCAGGGCGCGGTGATGGCCAAGGCGAGCCGCATCATCGCCATCGACGTCAATCCCGAGAAGTTCAAGCTCGCCGAGCAGTTCGGTGCCACCGAGTTCGTCAATCCCAAGGACTACTCCGGTTCCATCCAGGAAGTGATCGTCGACATGACCGATGGCGGTGTCGATTACTCGTTCGAGTGCATCGGCAATGTCAACGTCATGCGTTCGGCGCTGGAGTGCTGCCACAAGGGATGGGGCGAGTCGATCATCATCGGCGTGGCCGGTGCCGGCGAGGAAATCTCCACCCGTCCGTTCCAGCTGGTCACCGGCCGCGTCTGGAAGGGCTCCGCCTTCGGTGGTGTCAAGGGCCGCACCGAGCTGCCGGGGTATGTCGAGCGTTACATGAACGGCGAGATCAACATCGACGACTTCATCACCCACGACATGCCTTTCGAGGAAATCAACGAGGCCTTCGAGCTGCTGCACCGCGGCGAGAGCATCCGCACCGTGCTGCACTATTGATTGCCGGTTGCACCACGCGGGTCGCTGGGTGAATCTGCTGGTGTGGTGCGACTCGTGCCGGCCTGGCGTCCGGCGGCGGTGCCTTCGCGTACCGCCATTGACCCGGCAACAGGCTTGCCGGGTCAGGACTGAACCGATTTCCGTCGTCGAGGAGACTGATCCATGACCATGACCGAGCATCTGGAGCTGGTCTCGGCCAACCGCAGCTTCGGTGGCTGGCACAAGCGCTACCGCCATCGTTCGCGAGCGCTGGACTGCGAGATGGTGTTCGCCATCTACCTGCCGCCGCAGGCCGAGACCGAACGCGTGCCGCTGCTGTGGTGGCTGTCGGGGCTGACCTGCACCGACGAGAACTTCATGCAGAAGGCCGGTGCCCAGCGCCTGGCCGCCGAACTGGGCATCGCCATCGTCTGCCCCGACACCAGCCCCCGGGGCCTGGATCTGCCGGGCGAGCATGACAGTTACGATTTCGGCTCCGGGGCGGGGTTCTACGTCAATGCCACCGAAGCGCCCTGGAAGGATCACTATCGGATGTACGACTACGTGGCCGAGGAGCTGCCGTCAGTGGTGCGCCAGCACTTTCCGGTCAATGGTCGCGAGTCGATCAGCGGGCACTCCATGGGAGGGCACGGGGCCTTGATCATGGCCCTGCGTCGTCCCGGCCACTATCGTTCGGTATCGGCGTTCGCCCCGGTGGTCAATCCGACCCAGAGTCCCTGGGGGCGCAAGGCCTTCAGCGCCTATCTGGGCGAGGATGTCAGCCGCTGGACCCAGTATGATGCCTGCGAGCTGGTGGCGCGCGGCGCCTCCCGACAGCCGCTGTTCATCGATCAGGGGGAAGCCGACGATTTCCTGGAGGAACAACTGTGTCCGGCGCGGCTGGAGGCGGTGTGCGCCGAGCATGATCATCCGCTGACGCTGCGCCGCCAGCCCGGCTATGACCACAGTTATTTCTTCATTGCCAGCTTCATCGACGATCATCTGCGTTATCACGCCGAACGCTTGCAAGCCTAGGCACTGCCTGAAAAGTCGGCGAGCTCAGGCAGTTTCCCGACGATGCAGTACCAGGAATTTCGTCGTCTCGATATGCGCCGGCCCTCTCATGGGCCGGCGCTTTCGTTGGCGATGTCGTGTCGTACTCCCAAGCGGCGTCTGCATGCCTGGGAGCGACATCATTGTCGCAGAATACCGAGAAAGCGGCGTCGATAGGCAAATTTGACATGCCCGAAAACGACACAAAGATTACATTCTCGGTAGAGCTTGTCTGATCGCGACAGACGGCTCAGTCGGCGGCGTCAGACGCCCCTCGACAATAACAAGATGGTCCATGACAACCGTGCTGGAGTTTCAAGATGACAACCGCTACCCAGGCCCCGCCCAAGGCCACTCCCCAGACCCTGGGGTTCCTGCTGCTGGAAAACTTCACCCTGATCTCGCTGGCCTCTGCCATCGAACCCTTGCGTATGGCCAACCAGCTGGCCGGTCGAGAACTTTATCGCTGGTACACACTGACGGTGGATGGCAGTGCGGTACGCGCCAGTGATGGCCTGCAGGTAACGCCTGATGCCTCTACCACGGTACCGCTGGCGCTGGATACGGTGATCGTCTGTGGCGGTGTGGCCCCGCATCGCAGTGTCCAGCGCGAACACGTCGCCTGGCTGCAGTCCCAGGCGCGTCGCTCTCGCCGACTGGGCTCGGTGTGCACGGGAAGTTGGGCGCTGGCCCGGGCGGGTCTGCTGGATGGCTTCGAGACCAGCGTCCACTGGGAGTGCCTGGCCGCCATGCAGGAGGCCTTTCCCAAGGTGTCGTTGAC
This sequence comes from Halomonas elongata DSM 2581, assembly GCF_000196875.2. Classification (NCBI taxonomy): domain Bacteria; kingdom Pseudomonadati; phylum Pseudomonadota; class Gammaproteobacteria; order Oceanospirillales; family Halomonadaceae; genus Halomonas; species Halomonas elongata. The sequence continues at coordinate 2,904,517 of NC_014532.2, read as the reverse complement.
CACCCGGTTGTTTTCCATCGATCGCGACCGGGCCACGTCGTCCGGTGGCACCGCGCCGCTGGACATGATGCTGACGCTGATCGGTCGGGACCATGGCCGCGAGCTGTCGGCGGGCATCTCCGAGATGTTCATCTACGACCGCGTGCGCGGCGAGCAGGATCAGCAACGCGTGCCGCTCAAGCATGTGCTGGGCACCACCCAGCCGCGCTTGCTGGAGATCGTCGCGCTGATGGAGGCCAACCTGGAGGAACCGATCAGCCTCGACGAGCTGGCCAATTACGTGAATGTCTCGCGTCGCCAGCTTGAGCGACTGTTCCAGAAGAACCTGCATTGCTCCCCGTCGCGCTACTACCTTAAACTGCGCCTGACTCGGGCTCGCCAGCTGCTCAAGCAGACCCCGATGTCGATCATCGAGGTCGCATCGGCCTGTGGTTTCGTGTCCACGCCGCACTTCTCCAAGTGCTACCGCGAGTATTTCGGCATTCCGCCTCGCGACGAGCGGTTGAGCAGCAGCGCCGTGGAACTGGTGCCGCCGGTGCGGCTGGATCAGGACGCCGCCTCGATGCTGCAATCGGCATCCGCGTTCGAGGCCTTGCCCAATGAACCGGTCTCCGCTGCCATGACGGCCCTGGATCAGGCGCGGGGCGAGCCGACGTATGCCAGCGTGAGGTTGAGGACATGACATGAGAGAGGTGTGATGCGGGAGTGGCTGCGACGGGCGGCTCGAGTCCTGGGGCTCGCGCTGCTGGGGTGGGTAGGGCTGTCCGTCCTGCTGGTCCTGATGTTCAGAGTGGTGCCGGTCGGCGGTTCCATGGTCATGGTCGAGCGCAAGGTGGAAGCCTGGCTCGCCGGTGAATCCCTGGACATTCGCCAGCAGTGGCGCCCCTGGTCGCAGCTTTCCGACAACGCCAAGCTGGCGGTGATCGCTGCCGAGGATCAGCGCTTTCCGAGCCATCACGGTTTCGACTTCGTCGAGATGCGGCGTGCCGTGATGGCGAGCCTGAAGGGCAGCGATCTGCGCGGTGCCAGTACCCTCAGCCAGCAGACCGCCAAGAACCTCTTTCTCTGGACCGGCCGCAACTGGGTGCGCAAGGGGCTCGAGGCCTGGTTCACCCTGCTCATCGAGCTGTTGTGGCCCAAGGAGCGCATTCTCGAGGTCTATCTCAACATTGCCGAATGGGATAACGGCGTCTTCGGCCTGGAAGCGGCGGCGCAGCACTACTTCGGTGTTCCCGCCGCCGCACTGACGCCTGTTCAGGCCAGCCGTCTGGCGGCCATCCTGCCCAATCCTCGTGGCTGGAGCGCCTCCCGCCCAAGTTCCTACGTGCTCCAGCGCAGCGACTGGATCCGTGGCCAGATGCGCAATCTGGGCCATGCCTATCTGGAGCGTTTGTAAAGCGTTCCGTCCAGCTGTCGCGATCGCGACGCCCATGACGTTTTTGGGATTTTCCCGGTCGCTCCCAGGCGCCGAGCCAGGGGAGGCGAGGGCTATGCTGCCGGCATGATCATGTATCAACCGGAGCCCCGCCATGACCCCCGTCGAGCTGCACCAGGACGCCATCGTCATCGATGGTCTGATCATCGCCAAGTGGAATCGTGAACTCTTCGAAGATATGCACAAGGGCGGACTGACGGCTGCCAACTGCACCGTTTCCGTCTGGGAGGGTTTCCAGGCCACCGTCGACAATATCGTCGCGACCAACGCCCTGCTGGCCGAGTCCAGCGATCTGGTGCGCCCCGTGCACACCACGGCGGACATCACCCGGGCCAAGGAAGAAGGCAAGACTGGCATCATCTACGGCTTTCAGAATGCCCACGCCTTCGAGGATCAGATCGGCTACGTCGAGATCTTCAAGCGCCTCGGGGTCGGCATCGTGCAGATGTGCTACAACACCCAGAACCTGGTGGGCACCGGCTGCTACGAGCGTGACGGCGGCCTGTCCGGGTTTGGACGCGAGATCGTCGCCGAGATGAACCGCGTGGGCATCATGTGCGATCTCTCCCATGTCGGCGAGAAGACGTCCACCGAAGTCATCGAGGCCTCCGAGAAGCCGGTCTGCTATTCCCACTGCCTGCCTTCCGGGCTCAAGGATCACCCCCGCAACAAGTCCGACGAGGAGCTGAAGTTCATCGCCGATCATGGCGGTTTCGTCGGTGTCACCATGTTCACGCCCTTCCTGCGTGCCGGTGTCGACGCGACCGTCGACGATTATGTCGAAGCCATCGAATACGTGATGAACATCGTCGGCGAGGACGCCATCGGTATCGGTACCGACTTCACTCAGGGGCAGGACCATAACTTCTTCGAATGGCTGACCCACGACAAGGGCTACGCCCGTCGTCTGACCCGCTTCGGCCAGATCATCAATCCCGAAGGCATTCGCACCATCGGTGAGTTCGGCAATCTCACCGAGGCGCTGCTGCGGCGTGGCTTCAGCGAGCCCCAGGTGCGCAAGATCATGGGCGAGAACTGGATGCGTGTGCTGAAGGATGTCTGGGGAAGCTAGAAGCAAGAGGGAAAGACTTTCTTGTCTCTTCCCCTCGATTTTTGCTCCTTGTTTCTTATGTCTTTTTTATAACGACAATTTTGAGGAATGACACCGTGACCAAGATGGCTCCCGAACTGCCCATCGAGGTGGATGCCGAGACCGGCGTCTGGACCACCGATGCGTTGCCGATGCTCTATGTGCCGCGCCACTTCTTCATCAACAACCATGTGGCGGTCGAGGAAGCGCTCGGCGTCGAGACCTACGCCGAGATTCTCTACCACGCCGGCTACAAGAGCGCCTGGCACTGGTGCGAGAAGGAAGCGGAGCTGCATGGCCTGGAAGATGAAGCTGTCTTCGAGCACTACATGACGCGCCTCTCCCAGCGTGGCTGGGGCCGGTTCATCACCGAGGACATCGACCTCGAGGCCGGTACCTGCCGGGTGCGGCTCGAGCACAGTGCTTTCGTCTATCAACTGGGCAAGGTCGGACGCAAGGTCGAGTACATGTTCACCGGCTGGTTCGCCGGTGCCATGGACCAGATTCTCGCCGCACGGGGCAGCCGGCTGCGGACCATCGCTGAACAGACCCAGAGTGCCGCCGAAGAGGGCTGTGACGTCGGTTACTTCGTCACCGTGCCGCGCGATACCCGGGATCAAGGCTGAGGAGAAAGACCATGGCGTTCGATGCGATGTTTCAGCCGATCCAGATCGGCAACCTGACCATTCGCAACCGGGTGGTGAGCACCGCCCATGCCGAGGTTCATGCCACCGATGGCGGCATGACCACGGATCGGTATGTCAAATACTACGAGGAGAAGGCCAAGGGCGGCTGTGGCCTGTGCATCTGCGGCGGCTCCTCGCCGGTGTCGATCGATAGCCCCCAGGCTTGGTGGAGTTCGGTGAACCTTGCCACCGACCGGATCATTCCGCATTTCCAGAATCTGTCGGAAGCCGTCCACAAGCACGGCGGCAAGATCATGATCCAGATCACCCACATGGGGCGGCGTTCGCGCTGGGACGGCTTCGACTGGCCGCATCTGCTGTCGCCGTCGGGCATCCGTGAACCCGTTCACCGCTCGACCTGCAAGACCATCGAGGAAGAAGACATCTGGCGCATCATCGATGACTTCGCCCAGGCCGCGCGTCGCGCCAAGGAAGGTGGACTGGATGGCGTCGAGCTTTCCGCCGTCCACCAGCACTTGATGGACCAGTTCTGGAGTCCTCGCGTCAACAAGCGTACCGACCAGTGGGGCGGCAGTTTCGAGAACCGCATGCGTTTCGGCATGGAGGTGCTCAAGGCCGTTCGCGAGGAAGTCGGCGACGATTTCGTGGTGGGCATGCGCATCTGTGGTGACGAGTTCCACCCGGACGGCCTGTCCCACGATGACATGAAGCAGATCGCCGCCTATTACGATGCCACAGGCCAGGTCGACTTCTTCGGCGTGGTCGGCTCCGGCTGCGATACGCACGACACCCTGGCCAACGTGATTCCCAACATGTCCTATCCGCCGGAGCCTTTCCTGCACCTGGCGGCGGGCATCAAGGAAGTGGTCAATGTACCGGTGATCCATGCCCAGAACATCAAGGATCCCAATCAGGCCAATCGGATCCTCGAGGGCGGGCATGTCGATCTGGTGGGCATGACCCGCGCGCATATCGCCGATCCGCATCTCATCACCAAGATCAAGATGGATCAGGTCGATCGGATCAAGCAGTGCGTGGGCGCCAACTACTGCATCGATCGCCAGTATCAGGGCCTGGACGTGCTGTGCATCCAGAATGCTGCCACCTCGCGTGAATACATGGGCCTGCCGCACGAGATCGAGACCACCGAAGGTCCCAAGCGACGTGTCGTCGTGGTGGGCGGTGGTCCCGGTGGCATGGAAGCGGCCCGTGTCGCCGCCGAGCGCGGGCACGAGGTGACCCTGTTCGAAGCCGCCGAGCAGCTCGGCGGGCAGATCACCATCGCCTCCAAGGCGCCGCAGCGCGACCAGATCGCCGGCATCACCCGCTGGTATCAGCTCGAACTGGCGCGACTGGGCGTCGATCAGCGTCTGGGGACGCGGGCCGACGAGGCCACCATCCTCGACCTGCGGCCGGACATCGTGGTGCTGGCCACTGGTGGACGACCCTATCTCGATCAGTACGAGGAGTGGGGCTACGACGAGGATACCGACAAGAGTCTGGTGGTCAGCACCTGGGATATCCTCGAAGGTCGTGTCGAGCCGGGCAAGAACGTCCTGATCTACGACACCATCTGCGAGTTTTCCGGCGTCTCGGCGGCGGACTATCTGGCCGACAAGGGCGCCAAGGTCGAGATCGTCACCGATGACATCAAGCCGGGTTCCGCGGTGGGCGGCACCACCTTCCCGACCTACTACCGCAGCCTCTACGAGAAGGAGGTGATCATGTCCTCCGATCTGGGGCTGCACAAGGTCTATCGCGAAGGCGAATCCCTGGTGGCGGTGCTCGAGAACGAGTACACCGGCAACCAGGAAGAGCGGGTGGTCGATCAGGTCGTGGTGGAGAACGGCGTACGGCCCGACGAGGCGCTCTACTATGCCCTCAAGCCCCAGTCACGCAACAAGGGCCAGGTGGATCTCGAGGCCCTCTATGCCATCCAGCCGCAGCCCTGCCTGTCGGAGGAGGGAGACGGCTTGTTGCTGTTCCGTCTGGGGGACTGCACCTCGCCGCGTAACACCCACGCGGCCATCTACGATGCGCTTCGGCTTTGTAAAGACTTCTGATTGAGCGAAAGCCTCAACAAAGAGGGGCACCGAGGACAGGCCGTAGCGACGGTCATTTGCCAGGGGCGAGGCGGAAGGAGAAGCACCTCCAGTGGAGGTGCTTTCCGCCGAGCGGGTTGGCCAGGATAGCCAGCCCGGGCCCTGCAGGCGGCGCAAGACACTATTCGCGTCGCAGGGCAAGCACGTCGCAGGGCAAGTGTCGTCCCAGGAATGGGGCGCACGCCCTTGCGCAGGCCTGTCGCCGGAAATGCCCAGATGACAAAGCCCATGGCTCCTGAGACGAGGTGAGCACCATGCTCGACACCCTCCTGCCGATATTGATCTTCTCTGTCCTGGCGCTGGCCGCGGTCGGCGCCGTACGACGCGTCCGCCTGTGGCGTCAGGGACGCCCCGCCCGGGTCGAACTGCTCAAGGGACTCGCGTCCATGCCGCGCCGCTATCTGGTGGATCTGCACCATGTCGTGGCGCGCGACAAAGTGATGTCCAATACCCACGTGGCCACCGCCGGTGGCTTCGTGGCCGCTGCCGTGCTGATGATCCTGGTGCATGGTTTCGGGCTGGCCGAGGGCGTGCTCGGCTGGTTGCTGCTGCTGACCAGTGGCGTCATGTTCGTCGGCAGCCTGTTCGTGGCACGCCGTCGCCGCAACCCGCCGGCCCGCCTTTCCCGGGGGCCCTGGATGCGCCTGCCCAAGAGTCTGATGGCTTTCTCGCTTGGCGTGTTCGCCATCACTCTACCCAGTGTCGGCCTGCTGCCCGAGGGCCTGCTTGCGGGCACGGGTGGCGTCTTGCTGGCCTTCGTGCTGCTTCTGGTGGTGGCCTGGGGACTCGCCGAGATGCTGATCGGCATGGGCTGGGGCGGCCCGATGAAGCATGCCTTCGCCGGGGCGCTGCACCTGGCTTTCCACCGCCGGCCCGAACGCTTCTCCACCCGTCGCGGCGGGGAAGGACGCTCGACCGGCCTCAAGGCGCTGGATCTCGAGGATCCCGAGGCGCCGCTCGGCGTCGAGAAGCCTGCCGATTTCACCTGGAACCAGCTGCTGGGATTCGACGCTTGCGTACAGTGCGGGCGTTGCGAGGCAGTGTGCCCGGCCTTCGCCGCCGGTCAGCCGCTCAACCCCAAGAAACTGATCCAGGACATGGTGGTGGGCATGGCCGGTGGCAGCGATGCCCAGTATGCCGGCAGCCCCTATCCGGATCGGCCGGTAGGCGAGCATCAGGGCTCGCCCCACGGCCCCATCGTGGCCCGGGAAGGCAAGGCGCTGGTCGATGCCGAGACGCTGTGGTCCTGTACCACCTGCCGGGCTTGCGTCGAGGAATGTCCGATGATGATCGAACACGTCGATGCCATCGTCGACATGCGGCGCTTCCTGACCCTGGAACATGGCCAGACGCCTGGCAAGGGCGCCGAAGTGCTCGATAACCTGATCGCCACCGACAACCCTGGCGGCTTCGACCCCGGCGCGCGGATGCACTGGGCCGCCGACCTGGAGCTGCCGTTGATGTCCCAGCGCGGCCAGGCCGAAGTGCTGCTGTGGCTGGGTGACGGCGCCTACGACATGCGTAACCAGCGGACCCTGCGTGCCCTGATCAAGGTGCTGCGTGCCGCCGGTGTCGACTTCGCGGTGCTGGGCGACGAAGAGCGGGACAGCGGCGATGTGGCGCGCCGACTGGGCGACGAGGCAACCTTCCAGTCGCTGGCCCGTCGCAACATCGCCACGCTGTCGAAGTATCGCTTCGAGCGCATCGTCACCTGTGATCCGCACAGCTTCCATGTGCTGGGCAACGAGTATGGCGAGCTGGGTGGCGACTATGCGGTCTCCCACCACAGCACCTTCATCGCCGAGTTGTACGATGCTGGACGCCTCGATTTCCGCGCCTGGAAAGGAGGGCGTGTGACCTATCACGATCCCTGCTATCTCGGCCGCTACAACGGCGAGTTCGAGGCGCCGCGCAATGTGCTCAAGGCGTTGGGCATCGAGGTGGCCGAGATGCAACGCTCCGGTTTCCGTTCGCGCTGCTGCGGCGGCGGTGGTGGAGCGCCGATCACCGATGTGCCCGGCAAGCAGCGGATTCCCGACATGCGCATGGGCGACGTTCAGGAGACCGGTGCCGACCTGGTCGCCGTTGGCTGTCCGCAGTGCACGGCCATGCTGGAAGGCGTGGTCGACAGCGATGCCGAGGTCCGCGACATCGCCGAGCTGGTGGCGGATGCCCTGGTCGAAGGCGCACCCTCCAGCACGCCCGGACCGGCGTCGACCCGGCAGCCATTGGCTGAGGAGGTGGCGTGATGAGTGATATCAAACGGCGCGACCCGCGCAAGGAATGGATCGCCCGCAATCGCCTGCATCCGCAGCACCTGGAAGTCCTGGCGGAGCTGGGCCAGGGGGCGGCCAGCGAATGGATGGGGCCGAACGGCGTGCTCCGTCGCAACCCTCATGCGATAGGTTTCATCGGCCCCAACGGCATCAAGCGAATCGACCGCAGCGGTGCCCAGCAGGGCGTGGCTGGTGGCGGAGCTTCGACATCGAGCGTGGTCCAGAAGCCGCTGGTCGAGATCGATGACCCGACCTTCACGGTCGTGGTGGTGCCGGACATGGCGGGTGGCCGTCTGAGCAGCCATGACCGGGACCTGCTCGGTCTGGCGCGCCGCTTTGCCGATGCGAACCCGGATGAGCAGGGCGCTGTCGTGGCCGTCATTTTCGGTTCCCACAAGGAGACGAGTTTCGACGAGGCGGGCATCGACCGCCTGCTGCATCTCGACTCGCCGGACGTGACGGGCTATGCGCCCGAGGCGCGGTTGGGCGCTCTGGCAATGGTCGAGCAGGCCTGGGCGCCCCGCTATTGGCTGCTGCCGGACTCCAAGCTGGGCGGTGGCGAGATGGGACGGCGCCTGGCGGCGCGCCTCGGCGAGCGACCGGCGACGGGGGTCTGGCAAGTCGAGGCGGATGCGGAAATGCCCTCGGGATGGCGCTGCATCGCGCGGGGCGCGGCGGAGTCGGTGGATATCCAGCGCCCCCTGCCGCGGGTCGCGCTGGCCCTGGCCGAATGTGCCGAACCGGTCAGCGAGACGCGCCATGCCGCCGCCGAGCTGGCCTTGCCCCAGCCGTTGCCGTCGATGCTGTCGCGTATCGAGGATCTCGGCCAGGTGCCGGTCGATCCATCCGGCGTCGCCCTGTCCGAGGCCGAGTTCATCCTGTCCGCCGGCAATGGCGTCAAGGATTGGGAAGGCTTTCATCATGCCGCCGAGGTACTGGGAGCCACCGAAGGGGCGTCCCGAGTGGCGGTGGACGATGGCTTCATGGCGCGCGACCGTCAGGTCGGCGCCACCGGCACCTGGGTGACGGCCCGGGTCTATGTGGCCGTGGGCATCAGTGGTGCCATCCAGCATCTGCAGGGCATCCAGACGTGCGAGAAAGTGGTGGCGATCAACATGGATCCGGGGTGCGACATGATCAAGCGTGCCGATCTGGCGGTGATCGGCGACTCGGCCCGGATACTCGAGGCCCTGGTCACCCTGGTGGAACAAGCGCGAGAGGAGAAACGCGATGCGGCCTGACACAACCATGACGCCGGCGCTGGAGGTGACGGCGCTGGTTTCCATCGGTCGTCATCCGGTGACCGGCAGGGCGAGGCGTGCCGATCAGGATGCCCGGGGCGTGGAACTGGCGCGGTCGCTGGCGAACGCCGAGGTAAGCCTGTTGCATGCCGGTGAGCTGGCAGACGCGAACGAGCCGGCGTTGCGAGGCTATCTGGGTATGGGCTTCTCCGAGCTGTCGTTGCTCGAGCAGCCCGAAGGCGCCGATGTTCTTCCCGCGCTTGCCGAAACCCTGGACGCGGCTTCGCCGCATCTGGTGATCACCGGCGAACGCGCCGAATGCGGGGAAGGCTCGGGATTATTGCCCTACCTGCTGGCCGAGCGTCTCGGATGGCCCCTGGTGAGTGGCCTGGCGGCGGTGGAAAGCGTCGAGGATGGCGTGGCGACCCTGCTGCAAGCCTTGCCGCGCGGGCAGCGGCGGCGTCTCAAGGTGCGCCTGCCGGCCATCGTCACCGTCGACGGTGCGGCTCCCGCGCCCCGCCAGAGTGCCTATGGACCGGCGCGCCGCGGAAGCTTCGAGACGATCGCTGGCTCGGTCAGCCATGACGAGGAATGGGACGAGTGGCAGGTACAGCCCGCCCGCAAGCGCCCCAAGCGTCTGAAGATCGTCAAGGCGGCATCGGCGCGGGATCGTTTCAAGGCCGCGGCGGCCAAGGCCGAAGGCGGTGGCGGTCAGGTGCTGACGGATGTCACGCCGGAGCAGGGAGCCGAGGCGATCCTCAAGCTGTTGCGTGAGGAAGAAGTTCTGCGGTGACGAACACAGTGCGCCGGGTGGCGCGAGCAAACACAAACGGCGGCCCTTGGGCCGCCGTTTGTGTATCGTCGCTATTCGATCCGGGAGGGTCAGATCTGGGACATGGCGTCGGTGAAGCCCATCAGCGAAATGTCCACGTCCATGCGTTGATCGTTGGGTGCGATCAGGCTCAGGGTCGCGGTGGTGCCGCCACGCAGGCTTTGCAGCAGCGAGGGCTGGAGCGGCAGATCGGCACGGCAGCCTTGTTGCTGGCAGACCTGGTAGGGGAACTGCACCGGTTCTCCGCTACCGACGCTGAGCTGCAGGCCCGGTGCCAGGCGAACGCCCAGCGGCATCAGGAAGGTCATCACCGGGTTATCGATCTGGGGCGGGTTGGCGATCACCACACGCATCATCGGCTGGTTGCTGTCGGCATTGTTGATGACCTGATTCATGGTGCAGGGCCCCTGGCTGGCATCCTGCGGGCAGATCACCTCCCAATCCTGGAACTGCTGGGTATTGACGTTGGCATTGCCCGTCGGCTGTTGCTGGGCGAAGGCCTGGGGCACGAAGGCCATCAGTGAAAGCAACGCGGCAAGGCAGAGGCGCGGTGCGAGACGGTCAAACATATGCGGTGATCTCCTGTGGTGGCAGCGAATCCGTATCGCTGGGGTTGTTCAACATGACTATCACCTCCACAGCAAATTCGCCAGGAGGCAATGTCGGTGGCTTCCCGTATCGGGACAATTCCATGCCCTGGCCATGACCGGAAACGCACCCGTTCATCTCGAGACTCTTTGTAAATCAATGTCCCCGTGTCGGGCAACCGCAGTCGCTTGAACAAGGGTGAAAAACGCAAATGGATGACGTCGCGACATGCGTCGATGTCGTGGATGCCCCTGATTTTCAGCCGAGCGGTTGACAGCGCTTCGATCAGCGAAGTAAAAGATAAGTACCGGTTCATATTCGGGACCGGTGATAACCCACGTTTCAGACGAGTCGATGACATGGTTCATCCGAGCACAGCAGCAGGTTATGGCCTCGCCGTCATGCAACAGCATGATTCGCGAGCCCATGCCTGTCCGCGTGCTGTCGAACGAGTCTGACTCCTCGCAGGCCGCGGATCTTGCCGCGGCCTGTGCAATGCTGTTCGGGTGATCACCACCTGCCTCGACAAGATCCCGGCCTCCTCGACATTCAACGAAGGAGACCGAGATATGATGCTTTTCTCACTGTTCCGTCGCCTGCCCCGGTATCTGGGCGGCTCACGCCGTCGTGCATCCCCCGAACCCTTGACCCGGCTCAACGCGCACCTGCTGCGTGACATCGGGTTGCATGTCGAAGGCGGCGTCGTTCGACCGCTCGATCCGGGCATTGTGCCGGCCCCTCGTCGCACGGATGCCGCCGCTCCCTTGACCGGCACTCCGCCGGTGGGCGCGCGGCGCAGCGGTGCCGAGGTCTGTCCACATTGTGGCATGGCCCTGACCTAGGGACGCCGCGGTCGCTGGATGCGGCCGCGGTACTTAGACGAAGCGACGGGGTCGAGGTAACGGCCCCGTCGCTTCATTCCGCTGATCCCACCGAACTGGCGGAGGGACTGGTGATGTCTGTCGGCTATCAGGCAGAGGGTGCCTCGTGTTCGGGCAGGCCGATGGCCAGTGGCACGCTGACGATACCGCCGAGCAGGGCGATCCACAGTGGCGTGGAAGGCGCCCAGAACGCAGCGACCGGTCCCAGTCCCATCACGCCGAGCGCCGCCAGGGCATTGGAGAGCCCCAGTGCCATGCCCGAACCAAGCGAACGGTTCTCCGGCAGGATGTCCTGGGCGATGAGAATGCCCAGCGGTAGCGTCGCAAACAGGCAGATGCCGAGCACGCCGAGGGCGATCCACAGCCAGATTCCCGAGGCCAGCAGGAAGGCGCCGAGCATGATGACGGCAACGCTCATGGCCACGACCAGCAGAGCACGGCGTCCGAAACGATCGGAAAGTCGCCCGCCTCCCAGGTTACCGATCACGCCGATGACCAGCATGATGGTAATGAAGCTGGCGCCTGTGGTCAGGGAGCCTCCCGACTGAGTCCACATCAGGGGCACATAGGTCACCACCGACAGGATCATCAGCGAGCGCAGGGTGGAGAATGCCACCAGCCGCGTCAGGGGGGCGGCGTGCCGACGCCAGGCGATGGGCGTGGCATTCGCCGCGCGTGGCGGCAGCCGCGGCGCCCAGCGTAACAGGAAGGGCAGGGTGCACAGGGCGGGCAGAGCGAGGACCCACAGGTAGCCCAGTCCCCACTGTACGACCACCCAGCTTGCCAGGGCCGGCCAGACGCCGCGGCCGACCTCGCCGCCGACCATGAAGATCGACATCGCGGTACCGGGACGCTCACCGCCCAGTTGGCGGATGCCGGCCAGTGCCTGGGGATGGAAGAACGAGTTGGACACGCCGATCAGTACCAGCACGCCGAGCAGGGACCAGAAGCCCGATACCAGGCCCACCAGGGCGCCGCCCAGCGAGGAGCCGGCCAGTCCCAGGGCGATCATGATGCGTCCCCCGACCCGGTCGGCGAAGATACCTACCAGAGGTTGCAAGGCCTGGCCCATCAGCAGGGCTGCCATGATCGTGCCGGCCAATGCCACCGACAGGTTGAGTGAGATCAGGATCGCCGGCAGTACGCCAGGCAGGTAGTTGGCGGCGCCATCATTGAGAAAGTGGGCCCAGCTCATGCCGGTCAGGCGCCCGGGGCGCGAAGGGGGCGTGGCTGTCGCGGTGGTCGTTGCCTCCATGTCGGGCTCCTGTGACGGGTCGGCTCCGATTCAATCCGATATAACGTCTTGGCAGCATACTATAAGGAACTTAATGGAATCGGCGAATGGGCCATTGGTGGCAGCGCCGGCCCGACGCGCGATGTCTCGTTTTGACATGACAGTGACTCGCTGGGAACAGTGCGCTTCCGTGGAGGGGCTATGGTCGAGAGGCGGAGCTTCCGCCTCTCACCACAAGCCGAAGGAAGATAACCATGAGCACAGCCAACCGCGGTGTCGTCTACAAGGGCCCAGGGCAAGTCGCCGTCGAGTCGATTCCCTACCCGGAACTTGCGCTTGGCAATCGCAAATGCCAGCACGGCGTGATTCTCAAGGTCGTGACCACCAACATCTGTGGCAGTGACCAGCACATGGTACGAGGCCGCACCACGGCCCCCGAGGGGTTGGTTCTCGGCCATGAAATCACTGGAATCGTCATTGAAACCGGACGTGATGTCGAGTTCCTCAAGCCGGGCGATATGGTCTCGGTACCCTTCAATATCGCCTGCGGTCGCTGCCGTAACTGCAAGGAAGGCCAGACCGGTATCTGCCTGAACGTCAATCCGGCTCGTCCCGGTGCCGCCTACGGTTACGTCGACATGGGCGGTTGGGTCGGTGGCCAGACCGACTACGTCATGGTGCCCTATGCCGACTTCAACCTGCTGAAATTCCCGGATGCCGATCAGGCGATGGAGAAGATCCGTGACCTGACCCTGCTGTCCGATATCTTCCCCACCGGCTTCCATGGCTGTGTCACCGCTGGCGTTGGTCCGGGCAGCACCGTCTATGTCGCTGGCGCCGGTCCGGTCGGTCTGGCCGCGGCGGTATCCGCGCAGTTGCTGGGCGCGGCCTGCGTCATCGTCGGCGACATGATCGAGGAGCGCCTGGCTCAGGCCCGCAGCTTCGGTTGCGAGACCATCGACCTGACCCAGGATGGCGACATGGCCGACAAGATCGAGGTGATCCTGGGCGAGCGCGAGGTTGATGCCTTCGTCGACTGTGTCGGTTTCGAGGCCCATGCCTGTGGCTGCAATCACGGCAAGGAGGCGCCCGCGGCCGTGCTGAACTCCGCCATGTCGCTGACTCGTGCCGGCGGGCAGATCGGTATTCCGGGTCTGTACGTGACCGAGGATCCCGGCGCCGCTGACGAAGCGGCCAAGCAAGGCTCTCTGAGCATGCGCTTCGGTCAGGGCTGGGCGAAATCCCATTCCTTCCATACCGGTCAGTGCCCGGTCATGAAATATCACCGTCCGCTGATGCAGGCGATCCTGTTCGACAAGGTCAAGATCGCTGACGCGGTCAATGTCCAGATGATCACTCTGGATGATGCGCCCAAGGGCTATGCCGACTTCGACGGTGGCGCGGCGAAGAAATTCGTCATGGATCCTCATGGCAGTGTCGCTGCCTGAGATCGAAGGCGACGATATGGTGGCTCGACGAGGTCCACCCGGTTTTCCGGGTGGACCTCTTTTGGCATTGCCTGTCCCGCGGGACGATGCCAATCTTCGTCAATAGCAAAGCGTCACGCGCATCGCGGCCCGGCATCGTGCCGGGATACGTCGGTGCGGCGATGGCCGAAGGGAGGATGACGCGATGATGATCGTTGAGCTGATCGATGGGGACGACTTTCGCGACCGGCTGGTCGCGTTGGGCATTCGCATCCCGGAGCACGCCTGTCCCGAGACCTGTGCGCGGATGGCGCTGCGCAAGCATATGGAAGTGGGAGTGCCGGGGCTGCAGGAACTGGTGCGCGAAATGATGGGCAAGACGGATGTGTTGCTGCCCTCGGTGAGAGCGGCCATCGAGCGCTTTCTTCTGCCCGGACTGCGTTGAGTTGATTCGGCCCTGAATCCGCCGGCCCCGAGAAACGGGGCCGACGATAGCGTCAGGCTGCGATCATCCTTCCGCCAGGCTCAGGTGGGAGGTGTAGCCCAGATTTTCCAGCATGCGTTCGCTGTACCAGTCGACGAAGTCGATCACGCCGAATTCGAAAGTCTCGGAGTAGGGGCCCGGCTCATAGGCGGAGGAGTTGATGCCGCGCTGGTTCTCCTCGGCGAGTCGACGATCCTGGTCGTTGGTGGCGTCCCAGACGCGACGCATCCGCTCGGGATCGTAATCGACGCCCTCGACAGCATCCTTGTGCACCAGCCACTTGGTGGTCACCACCGTTTTCTGCGGTCCCAGCGGCAGGACCCGGAAGACCACGGCGTGATCGCCCATGAAATGGTTCCAGGAATTAGGCAGGTGCAGGATGCGCAACACGCCGAGGTCGGGGCTCGGCAACCTTCCCATCAGCTTCTTGCAGGCCTGCTTGCCATCCATGGTCATCGAGACGGTGCCGTCCAGCAGGGGAGTGCGGGTCAGACGGTTGCGCCGGCCTAGCCGCTTGAGCTCCCAAGGCACGCCCATGGCTTGCCATTCCCCTTGCTTGCGCGCCACCAGTTCCTTGTAGGCCGGTGTGGCGCGAGGATCCTCGCTGTCGTCGAATTCCTGCAGGGAGTTGAGCAGTTCCGGGTGCGCGCCGTTGCAGTGGTAGCATTCCCGGTTGTTCTCGATCACCAGTTTCCAGTTGGCCTGCTCGACGATGCTGGATTCCACGGCCACCTTGACGTTGTCCATGTCGTAGAGGTCGAGGTAATTCTCCATAGTCTCCAGCAGCTCATCGATGGCCGGTGGTTGTTCGGCCAGGCTGATGAAGATGTAGCCGCCGGCGGTCCTGACATGCACGGGTTTCAGGCCATAGGCGGAAAGGTCGAAGTCCGATCCCATGTCGGTACCGGCGAACAGCAGGCGCCCATCGAGTTCATAGGTCCACTGGTGATAGGGGCAGACCAGCTTGGCGACCTTGCCGCTTTCCTTCACGCACAGCCGCGAACCACGGTGCCGGCAGACGTTGTGGAACGCATGTATCTCGCCGTTGTTGCCGCGCACGATGACCACCGGATTGTCCCCGATCTCAAGGGTGATGAAATTACCCTTGGAGGGAAGCTCGCAGGTCAGGCCGGCGAACAGCCACTCTTTCGAGAAGATCTCCTGGATATCCAGCTGGAACAACCGTTCGTCGTTGTAGAACGGCTGTGGCAACGAGAAGTGGCGACGGCGCTGCGTCAACATCTCGGCTGTGGCATCGCGAGCCGCAGCCAGGGGATCATCCAGACGGGCGAGGGACAGGGAATCCATGGAAGCACTTCCTCATTGCAGGGCCACTCGCGTGACCTCGGGATTGTAGGGTTGGGAGCCGGTCAGGGTCGTGTGGGCCGCGCGACGGTGTAGGTCGTGGCGGATTGGAAGCGAGTGTGGAACAGCGCAGGATGCGGGAGTTGTCCACCGACGACGCCAGTCGATGCAGTTGCGACGCCGGATGCGAGAAAAATTGATGCCTCTGGATGCCACGGATATGCCTGTGTCGCTGACAGGCAAGCCGACAAGCGAGGGGCTGCGCAGAATTCGCTCAACGGCAGGCGGGCACCGCGGTCGGACACCTCCATGCTGCAGCCTAGGCGACGCGACGATGACAATGAACTTTCTCAACCCCGTCACCACCCAGACCTGGACCAATGGCCGCCATCTGGTGCGTTGCGTCAAGGTGATCCAGGAGACCTGGGATACCCGTACCTTCTGTTTCATGGCCGAACAGCCGGTCATGTTCTTCTTCAAACCGGGGCAGTTCGTCACCCTGGAACTGGAGATCAATGGCGAGCCGATCATGCGCTCCTACACCATTTCCAGTTCCCCGTCGGTTCCCTATAGCTTCTCGATCACCGTCAAGCGTATGCCGGGCGGCGTGGTATCCAACTGGCTGCACGACAACCTGAGCATCAACGACGAACTGGCGGTGCACGGCCCGGTCGGCAACTTCAACATCATCGACTATCCGACCGACAAGATACTGATGCTTTCCGGCGGCGTCGGTATCACGCCGCTGATGTCCATGGTGCGCTGGCTGTTCGATACCAACGCTGCCGTCGATCTGCAGTTCGTGCACAGCGCGCGCACGCCCAAGGATCTGATCTTCCATCGTGAGCTGGAGCACATCTTCTCGCGGATCCCCGAATTCAAGCTGCATATCGTCTGTGAGCGGGGCGACGAGCTGGGCGAGGCCTGGTCGGGTTTCCGCGGTTACCTGAATCAGGCGATGCTCGAGCTGATGGCGCCGGACTTCATGGACCGGGAGATCTTCTGTTGTGGTCCCACGCCTTACATGAATGCCGTCAAGCAGTTGCTGAAGGCCAACGGCTTCAACATGGACCACTACCATGAGGAGTCCTTCGGTGCCACGCCGATGGATGTCCAGGAAGAGGTCATCGAGAACGTCGAGCAGGCCGAGGCCGAGGCGGAAGAAGTCGATGCCGCCGACCTGGTCACCGTCGAGTTCAGCTCCACCGGCAAGAGCGTGAAGATCCTGCCAAGCGAAACCGTGCATGCCGCTGCCTCAAAGCTTGGCCTGCACATTCCCAAGGCGTGCGGCATGGGGATCTGCGGCACATGTCGGGTGGGGCTGTCCGCCGGCCAGGTGGAGATGGAGCACAATGGCGGGATCACCGAGGAGGATATCGAGGAAGGTTACATCCTCTCCTGCTGCAGCAAGCCCCTGGGCAATGTGGTAGTAGACTTCTGAGTCGACTCTCGCCCAAGGGATTGCGCCATCGTCCAACGACCGGGACACTGAAAAGTGCCCGGTCGTATACGTTCAAGAGGCCATCATGACCGATTCTCTCGCGCCGCCGCTTTCGGTCGGCTTCGTGCTGTTGCGCCGTTTCACGATGCTGCCCTTCGCAGCCTTCGTCGATTGCCTGCGGCTGGCCGCGGACGAGGGCGACCGCAGTCGGCAGCTACGCTGCCACTGGGTGTTCATGACCAGTGCCGGTCAGGATGCCATCTCCAGTTGCGGGGCGGCGATCACGCCCTGTACGGCCTTCCGTGACCCGACGGAATTCGACTACATCGTGACCATCGGCGGCGTGCAGGACGAACATGACGATGTGGACGAAACGGCGATTGCCTACCTGCGTCGGGCTGCCCAGGCGGGCGTGCCGCTCGTCGGCGTGTGCACCGGCGTGTTCGCGCTGATCAAGGCAGGGGTGATGGGCGGGCGCCGCTGCTGTGTCAGTTGGTATCACCATGGCGATCTGACGCGGCGCTTCCCCGATATCGAGCCGGTGGCGGATCGCCTGTTCATCGATGACGGCAATCGATTGACGTGCGCCGGAGGCACCGCCGCCGCCGACCTGGCGGCCTATCTGGTGGAACGTCACCTGGGCAAGGCCTGGGCCATGAAGAGCCTGCACATCATGCTCATCGACGAGGCGCGCCGTGGGGACCATCCACAGCCCCAGCCGGTGATCTTCGACAAGGTGGCCGATCGGCTGGTGCGTCGGGCCATCGACATCATCGAACAACACCTGGGCCAGACGATAACGGTGGATGAATTGGCCAGGCGCATCGGCACCTCGCGGCGCAACATCGAGCGCAAGTTCCGCGAGGAGCTGGGCGTCGGCCCCCAGAAATTCGCCCGCGACCTGCGGCTGCGTTATGGCCTCTGGTTGTTGCACTACACCGCCAAGAGCGTCACCGAGATCGGCGAGCGCTGTGGCTTCGCCGATACCGCCCATTTCTCCCGCCACTTTCGTGATGCCTTCGGGACTACGCCCACAGCGGTGCGCAAGACGGCCGGGGAGGGCGCGGCCCCGGTGGATCCCTTCTTTTTGCATGTCGGGCCGCGTACCCAGGCGGCGGGGTAGGCGATCATCCCGCAAACGAAGGGCTGGCTCGGTAGGCCAGCCCTTTGTGTTTCAGAGGATAAGTACAAAAACGACGCGCATTTAAATTCATTTAAAAACAGCATCTTATATATTTTGTCGCGAACATGTCGGTAAATTTGTCGCATTTGTTCAAGTTTTGCCGGGCGGGCTTGGCTATTAATACCCCTATTCGCTGGACGCTCCTCGATGCCGTCGAGGGCCGGTGTCTTTGATGGAGACGGTGGTGTCGTTTGCAGAATGCTGTGCGATCCACTTTTTCTTAACGTTGTGAAGCCAACCCTCAGGTGATGCCATGAACGACAACAACCTTACCCAGACCGATCCGCAGATCGCTGCCGCTATCGCTGACGAAGTGGCGCGCCAGGAAGCCCATATCGAGCTGATCGCCTCGGAGAACTACGCCAGTCCGCAGGTCATGGCGGCCCAGGGCACTCAGCTGACCAACAAGTATGCCGAGGGCTATCCCGGCAAGCGTTACTACGGCGGCTGCGAGCATGTCGATGTGGTCGAGCGCCTGGCCATCGAGCGTGCCTGTGCACTGTTCGGCGCCGACTACGCCAACGTCCAGCCACATTCGGGCGCCCAGGCCAATGCCGCGGCCTTCATGGCCCTGGTCTCGCCGGGCGATACCGTGCTGGGCATGAGCTTGGCCCATGGTGGCCACCTGACCCACGGTGCAGCGCCGAACTTCTCCGGCAAGTACTACAACGCCGTGCAGTATGGCCTGAATCCCGAGACCGGCGAGATCGACTATGACGAGGTCGAGCGCCTGGCGGAGGAGCACCAGCCCAAGCTGATCATCGCCGGCTTCTCGGCCTATTCCCGGGTGATCAACTGGCGCCGCTTCCGCGATATCGCCGATCGCGTGGGAGCCTGGCTGTTGGTCGACATGGCGCACATCGCCGGCCTGGTGGCCGCCGGACATTATCCGAGCCCGCTGCCCCATGCCCATGTGGTGACCACCACCACCCACAAGACCCTGCGTGGCCCGCGCGGCGGCCTGATCCTGTCCGCCAGCGGCGACGAGGCGCTCTACAAGAAGCTCAACGGCGCAGTCTTCCCCGGCCAGCAGGGCGGCCCGCTGATGCATGTCATCGCCGCCAAGGCGGTGGCCTTCCGCGAGGCCATGAGCCAGGACTTCGTGCGCTATCAGGCACGGGTCATCGACAACGCCCGCGCCATGGCCGAGGTCTTCATCGAGCGCGGCTGCGATGTGGTCTCCGGTGGCACTGACGATCACCTCTTCCTGGTGTCGCTGATCAAGCTCGGCGTGACCGGCAAGGACGCGGATGCTGCCCTGGGGCGCGCGCACATCACCGTCAACAAGAACGCGGTACCCAATGACCCCCAGAGCCCCTTCGTGACCTCTGGCCTGCGCATCGGTACCCCGGCGGTGACCACTCGAGGCTTCGATCAGGCGGATTGCGAGGCCCTGGCCGGCTGGATCTGCGACATCCTCGATGTGCTGGCCAAGGAAGAGGACACCACCGAGATTGAAGCCGAGGTGCGGGGCAAGGTCGCCGAGCTGTGCGCCCGCCATCCGGTCTATGGCGCTGGTCAGGAAAGTCAGGCCGACGCCGCGTCCATCGCGTGAAGCCTTCCCGCCCGATTCGGGCGGGAGTCCAGTAGGAGAGATCCCATGCAACGTTATTCAGGCTTCGGGCTGGTCAAGCACGCACTGAGCCACCACGAGAACTGGCAGCGCCAGTGGCGTAACCCCACGCCCAAGAAGGCGTACGACGTGATCATCATCGGCGGGGGTGGCCATGGCCTCGGCACCGCCTATTACCTGGCCAAGGAATTCGGTATCCGCAATGTGGCGGTGATCGAGAAAGGCTGGCTGGGTGGCGGCAACACGGCGCGCAACACCACCATCGTGCGTTCCAACTATCTGTGGGACGAGGCCGCCGCGCTCTACGAGCATTCCATGAAACGCTGGGAAGGGCTGTCCCAGGACCTCAACTACAACGTCATGTTCTCCCAGCGCGGCGTGCTCAACCTCGGGCATACCCTGCAGGACATGCGTGATATCCAGCGCCGGGTCAACGCCAATCGCTTGAACGGCATCGATGGCGAGGTGCTCGACGCCAAGGGCGTGCAGGAGCTGGTGCCGATCATGGATTGCTCCAAGAACGCCCGGTATCCGGTGATGGGGGCCTCCTGGCAACCCCGCGCCGGAGTGGCGCGCCACGATGCCGTGGCCTGGGGCTATGCCCGAGGCGCCGATGCTCTCGGCGTGGACATCCTGCAGCAGACCGAGGTCACCGGCTTCAAGATTCGCGATGGCCAGGTCTATGGAGTGCACACCACTCGCGGCGACATCGAGGCCAAGACCGTCGGCTGCGTGGCCGCCGGCAACTCCGGGGTGCTGGCGAAGATGGCCGGGCTCAAGCTGCCGCTGGAGTCGCATCCGTTGCAGGCGCTTGTTTCCGAGCCGCTCAAGCCGGTGCTCGATACCGTGGTGATGTCCAACCATGTGCACGGCTATATCAGTCAGTCGGACAAGGGCGACCTGGTCATCGGCGCCGGTATCGATGGCTACAACGGCTATGGTCAGCGAGGCAGCTACCCGACCGTGGAGCACACCCTGCAGGCCGTCGTCGAGATGTTCCCGATCTTCTCCCGGGTGCGCATGAACCGGCAGTGGGGCGGCATCGTCGATACCTGCCCGGATGCCTGCCCGCTCATCTCCAAGACCAAGGTGAAAGGGCTCTACTTCAACTGCGGCTGGGGAACCGGCGGCTTCAAGGCCACGCCGGGCTCGGCCCATGTATTCGCCGCCAGCCTCGCCAAGGGGGAGATGCATCCGCTCGCAGCGCCGTTCTCCATCGACCGCTTCAATACTGGGGCGTTGATCGATGAGCATGGGGCAGCCGGGGTGGCTCACTAGGCCCTACAAAAATGGTCTGTGCTCGAGGATCGTCGTTCAGCGCCTGGAGCACAGAAAGAATGCTTCGCTTTCATCCTGAGTGATGGAGGGACGAGAAAAATGTTTCATATCTACTGCCCCTATTGCGGCGAGTACCGGGAAGAAGAAGAGTTTCACCCCAAGGGCGAGGCTCATATCGTGCGTCCTGAGGATCCCGAGACGTGCAGCGACGAGGAGTGGGGCGATTACCTGTTCTTCCGCCACAATCCGCGCGGTATCCACCATGAGATGTGGGTGCACGCCGTGGGCTGCCGCAAGTTCTTCAACATCACCCGCAACACGGCGACCTACGAGATCCTCGAGACGTACAAGATGGGTGAAGCGCCGTCCATCACGGCCGAATCCCGTGATGATCGGGCCGCGGCCGAGGCTGAAACCGCCGAGAAACAGGAAGGAGTCCGCGCATGAGCCAGTCCAACAGACTCGCCCAGGGCGGGCGCATCGACCGTTCCCGTGAGCTGAGCTTCACCTTCAACGGCAAGTCCTACCGGGGGCATCCCGGCGATACCCTGGCTTCGGCCCTGCTGGCCAACGGCGTGGATATCGTCAACCGCAGCTTCAAGTATTCCCGGCCTCGGGGCATCGTCGCCGCCGGTGCCGAGGAGCCCAATGCGGTGATCCAACTGGGCAGCACCGAAGCGGCCCAGGTACCCAATGTGCGGGCCACGCAACAGGCGTTGTTCGATGGCCTCGAGGCGCGCAGCACCAACGGCTGGCCCAATGTGCAGCGCGACCTGATGGGCGTGATCGGCAAGCTGGGCGGCCAGTTCATGCCGCCGGGGTTCTACTACAAGACCTTCATGGCGCCGGCCTCGATGTGGATGACCTACGAGAAGTACATCCGCAAGAGCGCCGGACTCGGGCGCAGCCCGATGGAAAAGGACCCGGACATCTACGATCACTTCAATCGCCATTGCGAGGTGCTGGTGATCGGCGCCGGACCGGCGGGGCTGGCGGCAGCGCTGGCGGCCGCTCGCAGCGGTGCTCGGGTCATCCTGGCCGACGAGCAGGAGGAGATGGGCGGTTCACTGCTCGACTCCCGCGAGCTGCTCGATGAGCGGCCGGCGGATCAGTGGGTGGCCGAGGCACTCGAGGAGCTTGCCGGACTCGATAATGTCCTGCTGCTGCCGCGTACCACCGCCAACGGTTATCACGATCACAACTTCGTGACGCTGCATGAGCGGCGTACAGAGCATCTGGCCGAAACAGCTCCACGCGAGAACGGTCGCCGCCAGGCGCGTTCCCGCCTGCATCGCGTCCGGGCCGGACGGGTGGTGCTGGCCACCGGCGCCCATGAGCGTCCGCTGGTCTACGGCAACAACGATGTGCCGGGCAACCTGCAGGCCGGTGCCGTCTCCACCTACATCCGTCGCTACGGGGTCGTGCCCGGCAACAAGCTGGTGCTTTCCACCAGCAACGATCATGCCTACCGCGCCGCACTCGACTGGGTGGAAAGCGGCCGCGAGGTGGTGGCCATTGCCGATGCGCGGACCGAGCCCCACGGCGAGTTGGTCGAGCAGGCCCGTGCCAAGGGCATTCGCATCATCCCCGGCTCGGCGGTGCTCGAGGCGCGAGGACAGAGCCGCGTGACCGGCGCCCGAGTGGCGCGAGTGGACCTCGAAGGCTTCCGGGTGAGCGGCGACGCCGAATCGCTCGATTGCGACACCATCGCCAGCTCCGGCGGCTACAGCCCGGTGATTCACCTGGCGTCGCATACCGGTGCGCGTCCCACCTGGCGCGACGACATCCTCGGGTTCGTGCCGAACCTGGTGGAAGGAGTGCTGGCGGCCGGCGGCGCCCAGGGCGTCTATGCCACTGGCGAGGTGCTGGCCGATGGCTGGGAAGCGGGCAGCCGGGCCGCCGGTGAGGTTGGCTTCGATACCGTCGAGGCGCGTCTGCCGAATGTCGGGACACGCCATGACGGCAAGCCGGTGGCGCTCTACCAGGTGCCTCACGAGAAGCCGACCCTGCGCGGGCCGAAACAGTTCGTCGATCTGCAGAACGACGTGACGGCGGCCGCCATCGAGGTGGCGACTCGCGAGGGCTTCGAGTCCATCGAGCACGTCAAGCGCTACACCGCCATGGGCTTCGGTACCGACCAGGGCAAGCTCGGCAACATCAACGGCATGGCCATCGCCGCACGCTTTCTGGGACGCTCGATCCCGGAGGTCGGCACCACGGTGTTCCGTCCCAACTACACGCCGGTGACCTTCGGTGCCGTGGTCGGTCGCCATTGCCGCGAGCTGTTCGACCCCGAGCGCTATACCGCCATGCATCAGTGGCATGTGGAACATGGCGCCGAGTTCGAGGATGTCGGTCAATGGAAGCGCCCCTGGTACTTCCCGCGCCGCGTCGAAGGTCGCATGGAAACCATGCGCGAGGCGGTGGCCCGGGAATGCCGCGCGGTACGCGAGAAGGTCGGTATCCTCGATGCCTCGACGCTCGGCAAGATCGACATCCAGGGCCCGGACGCCCGTGAGTTCCTGGGGCGGGTCTATACCAACAAGTGGGCCAAGCTGGCGCCCGGCCGGGTGCGTTACGGCTTGATGTGCAAGGACGACGGTATGGTGATGGACGACGGCACCACCAGCTGTCTGGCCGAGAACCACTTCCTGATGACCACCAGTACCGGCGGCGCCGCGACTGTGCTGGAGTGGCTCGAGGTGTGGCATCAGACCGAATGGCCCGAGCTCGAGGTCTACTTCAACTCGGTGACCGATCACTGGGCGACCATGACCGTGACCGGTCCGGAAGCGCGCAAGCTGCTGGCCGAGATCACCGATATCGATCTCGATCGCGAGGCCTTCAAGTTCATGGACTGGCGCGAGGGCAGGGTGGCCGATGTGCCGGCGCGGGTGTTCCGCATCTCCTTCACCGGCGAGCTGGCCTACGAGATCAACGTCCAGGCCAACTATGCGCTGCATGTCTGGGAGACGCTGTTCGCCCATGGCGAGAAGTACGATCTGACGCCCTACGGCACCGAGACCATGCACGTGCTGCGGGCCGAGAAGGGCTTCATCATCGCCGGCCAGGACACCGATGGATCGGTGACGCCCGAGGATCTGGGCATGCACTGGGCGATCGGTTATGACAAGCCGTTCTCGTGGATCGGCAAGCGTGCCCTGACGCGCCCCGATACCGCGCGTACCGATCGCAAGCAGCTGGTGGGACTCAAGCCCCGCGATCCCAAGGTGGTGTTCGAGGAAGGTGCGCAGATCGTCTTCGATCCCGACCATGCGATCCCCATGCCCATGAAGGGGCATGTGACGTCCAGCTATTACAGCCCGACCCTGGACAGCGGATTCGCCCTGGCCGTGGTCAAGGGCGGTCAGCAGCGGATGGGCGAGACCGTCTATCTACCGATGGCCGACGGCCAGGTCCATGAAGCCGAGATCGTCAGCCCGATCTTCGTCGATCCCAAGGGAGAGCGCCAGAATGTCTAACACTGTTGATGACAAGGTCAAAACCTTCGATACCCGCACCGAGGCCAAGGTGCCGGTGGAGTCGCCGCTGGCCTATTCCTATCGACGTTCGGGCGCTCCGGCGCCCGGCAAGGACAGTGGCGTGACCGTGCGCGAACGGCCGTTCCTCGGTCACCTGGTGCTGCGCGGCGGAGCTATCGTCCTCGACGAGGCGCTGCGCGAGGTGCTCGACATTTCCCTGCCGGGTGAGCCCCAGGCGTTGGTCTTTGATGCCAGCGGCGAGCGCAGTGTGCAGTGGATATCGCCCGATGAGTGGCTGCTGATCGTGCCCGGTGGCGAGGAGTTCGAGCTGGAGAATCGTCTGCGCGAGGCGCTGGGGGATGCGCATTTCGCCATCTCCAACATCGGCGGTGGCCAGACCCTGCTCGAACTGGAAGGGGACGCGGTCAGTGAGCTGCTGATGAAGTCGGTGATCTATGACGCCGATCCCAACCATTTTCCGGTGGGCAAGGGTGTGACCACGATCTTCGCCAAGACCTCGGTGATCCTGCGGCGCTCCTCCGAGACACGCTGGGAACTGGTGGTACGGCGCAGCTTCGCCGATTACATCTATCGATGGTTGCTGGATGCCGGGGAAGAATACGCCATCGGCGTCGTGCGTTGATCCGTCGCGGAGTATCTTCCGCCAAGGGCCGGGGCATGCCCCGGCCCGCTTTTATCAGGAGATTTCGCCATGAGTCGTAGCGCCGATACCTGGATCATGACCGCCCAGTGCCCCAGTCGACTGGGCACCGTGGACGTGGTCACGCGCTTTCTCAAGGAAAGCCGTTGCTATATCACCGAGCAGCAGTCCTTCGACGACAGCTTGGCCGAACACTTCTTCATTCGCACCGAGTTTCGGCCGCTGGATGCCGATTTCGACCCCGAGGACTTCCATGCCCGCTTTGCGCCCCGGGCGGCGGAGTTCGGGATGGCGTTCGACCTGACCGCTCCGGATAGCCGCGTACCGGTGGTGATCATGGTCTCCAAGGCGGATCATTGCCTGAACGACCTGTTGTATCGCTACCGCACCGGGCAGTTGCCCATCGAGATCCGCGCGGTGGTGTCCAACCATCCTGACCTGAAACCCCTCGCCGACTGGCACGGCCTGCCTTACCACCATTTCCCGGTCACAGCGGAGACCAAGGCGGAGCAGGAAGCCCGTGTCTGGGGCGTGATCGAGGAAACCGGAGCAGAACTGGTCATCCTGGCGCGCTACATGCAGGTGCTCTCGAGCGAGCTATGCGAGCGGCTCGCGGGGCGGGCGATCAACATCCACCATTCGCTGCTGCCTGGCTTCAAGGGGGCCAAGCCCTATCACCAGGCCTATGCCAAGGGGGTCAAGCTGGTTGGCGCCACCGCCCATTACATCAACGATGACCTGGACGAGGGGCCGATCATCACCCAAGGCGTGGAGTCGGTCAGCCATGTCGACTATCCGGAGGATCTGGTCGAGAAGGGGCGTGATATCGAGCGTCTGACCCTGGCGAGGGCCGTCGCCTATCATGTCGAGCGCCGCGTCTTCCTCAATGATCAGCGAACGGTGGTCTTCACTCGTTGACGTGCGGCGTGGCACTTGCGACGGCATGGTGGCAGACTTGTTGTGAGGTCCGGTTACAAACTGTTACATTTTTTGCTGAACTCGGACTTCCCATGGGCGTCACAGGGAAGCGCAATCAGAAAACGCACCCAATGAATGACTGGAGATCTTCATGCAACGATTCACTACCTTGCTGTCTGCCGCTGTACTTACCACCGGGTTGATGGCAGGCGTTGCCCAGGCTCAGGAGTCGACCACTGCGAGCGATCAGGCGCAGACCCAGGCTCAGGCCCAGACACAGAACTTCTCCGATGAGCAGCTGCAGAAGTTTGCCGATGCCTCTCAGGAAATCGCCGTGATTTCTCAGGATTACACCAAGAAGCTGCAGGGTGCCGAGGGCGAAGAGGCCCAGCAGTCCATCCGCGAGGAAGCCAACGGCAAGATGGTCGAGGCGGTCGAAGGTAGTGGCCTCGACGTGGAGACCTTCAATTCCATCGGTCAGGCGATCCAGCAGGATCCCGAGCTGATGAAGCAGGTTCAGGATATGACCCAGAGTCAGTGAACCGCATGACCTCCTTCCCGCAACGGCGGGGACCAGCGAATGGGCCACCTTCGGGTGGCCCATTTTCGTAGGGTTGAAGGCTGGCGCTTTACAGCCCATGACGAGCCTTTCAAACTGAAGCCAATCTTTCTCGATCGGAGTCGGGACATGGATGTGGAACTGCTGGAGATTCGCCAGCACATGGGGCGTTTCCCGCCTTTCGAGACACTGTCCGACGCCATGCTCGATGAGGTGGTCGACAGCGTCGAGGTGGCGTACTTCAAGGCCGGCGAAGAAATTCTCTCTCTGGACCAGGAGCTGCACGAGCTGTGCTACATCCGCAGTGGTGCGGTGGAGGTGTTCCGTCGCGGTGGGGAGCTTCACAATCGGCTCGGCGAGGGTGATATCTTCGGCCAGTTGAGCCTGTTGCGCCACCATCGAGTGCGTTATCCCGCCACGGCGATGGAAGATACTCTGATCTATTTCATCCCCGAAGCGATGTTCCAGCGACTCTGCGAGGTCGATGACGAGTTCGCCGATTTCGTCGAGCTGCAGCGGCCGCGCATGGAAAGTGCGGTAGAGCAGCAGAAGAAGAACAACGACATGATCGTCACACGGGTGCGCAAGCTGCTGACCCGCTATCCGGTGATGGTCGAAGCTTCCACCACGGTTCAGGAAGCCGCCCGCCAGATCGGTGACTTCCAGGCATCGGCGGTGCTGGTTCTGGACGAGCCCGGCGACAATCCCCGTTATACCTTTCGCGACAGCGAGGATCGTGCCTGGCAAGTGCGGGGCATCCTTACCGACAGCGATTTTCGTACCCGTGTCGTGGCCGAAGGACGTCCACCGGATACGCCGGTGGGGGATGTGGTCGCCAACAAGGTGATCGCCATCCAGTCCGATGAGTCGGTCCATGAGGCCATGTTGTGCATGCTGCGCAACAATATTCATCACTTGCCGGTCATGCACCGGCGGCGGCCGGTGGGTATCGTGCATCTGTCGGATATCATCCGCTACGAGACCCAGAGCAGCCTCTATCTGGTCAGCAATATCTTTCACCAGCCCAGTGTGGAGGGGCTGGCACGTCTGGCACCGGATGTCAGCGCTGCCTTCGTGCGGATGGTCGAGGAGGGGGCGGACTCACGCATGGTCGGCAGTGCCCTGTCGACCATCGGTCGCAGTTTCACCCGCCGCCTGCTGGAGCTGGCCGAGGAAACGCTCGGACCGCCGCCGGTGCCGTACTGCTTCATGGCTCTGGGCTCCATGGCGCGTAACGAGCAATCAATCGTCACCGACCAGGACAACGCCCTGGTCCTGTCGGACGACTTCGTTCCCGAGCAGCACGACGAGTATTTCCGCGAGATGGCGAGTATCGTCAGCGATGGCCTGGATGCCTGCGGCTATCCCTACTGCAAGGGCGACGTCATGGCCACCAACGAGCAATGGCGGCAGCCGCTGGCGGTCTGGAAGCGCTATTTCACCGAGTGGATCGAGCAGCCGAACCCCGAACGCTTGCTGCACAGTTCGATATTCTTCGATCTGGACAGCGTGTATGGCGAGAACGTCATGGTCGAGCAACTGCAGGACCTGGTGGCCGAAAAGGCCGCCCAGAGCCCGTTCTTTCTGGCGGCCATGGCGCGCAACGCCCTGAACCGCACGCCGCCGCTGGGGTTCTTCCGCACCTTCGTGATGGAGAAGGACGGCAAGCACAACAACTCGATCAACCTCAAGCGTCGCGGTACCGCGCCCCTGGTCGACCTGATCCGGGTGCATGCCCTGGCCTGTGGTTCCCGCTCCCAGAACAGTTTCGATCGTCTCGACGACATCGATCGGACCTCGCTGCTGGCGCCTGGTGTCAGCGACCGGCTGCGCTACTCCCTGGAGCTGATGTCGATGTCACGCATTCGCCATCAGGTCATCGACCTCGAGCATGAGCAGCCCCCGGACAACAACATCGAGCCGGAGAACGTGTCGAGCCGAGAGCGCCACAATCTCAAGGAGGCCTTCCAGGCGTTGAGCCACGCCCAGAAGTTCCTCAAGTTCCGTTATCCAATGCCGTCGTCGAGGCCACGCTAGATGACGATGCTCGTTCCTCGTCGACCTCAGGTTCCCGATTGGCCGGCCTATCTGGCGCGGCATGCCGAAAAGGCAAAGGATCCGCGCCTCGCGCAATTCTTCTCCGCCGGTATCCCCGGGCCCGATACGCCGATCGGCGAGACGCCGATGGTGGCCCTGGACATGGAAACCACGGGGCTGGATGCACGCCGTCATGCCATCGTCAGTATCGGGGTGGTGCCCTTCACGCTGGGGCGCATTGCCCTGCGCGAGCGGCGTTACTGGATCGTCAGGCCGCAGCGCACCCTGCATGCCGAGTCGGTGACGTTTCACCACATCACCCATACCGATATCGAACAGGCCCCCGAGTTCGGAGAGATCCTCGGCGACCTGCTGGAGGTGCTGGCCGGTCGGCTGGTGGTGGTGCACTATCGACACATCGAGCGCCTGTTCCTCGACGATTCGGTGAAAGCGCGCCTGGGCGAGGGGCTGATGTTTCCCATGATCGATACCATGGCCGTGGAAGCTCGCTTTCATCGCCAGTCGTGGCTGGCGAGGTTCAAGCGCTGGATAGGGCGGCCGCCTGCCTCGATTCGCCTCTATGACAGTCGAACCCGCTATGGCCTGCCGCTCTACCAGGGCCACCACGCCCTGACCGACGCCCTGGCCACGGCGGAGCTGCTGCAGGCCCAGATCGCCAATCATTATCAGCCGGAGATGCCGATCGGCCAGCTCTGGACGTGACGCCTCAGTAGTCGATACCGCGCCGGGCCTGCAGCCCGGCGTTGAAGGCGTGGCGCACTTCCTGCATCTCGCTGATGGTGTCGGCGACCTCGAGGAGTCGACGGTGGGCGTTGCGCCCGGTGACGATCACCGTCTGTTCCGCCGGGCGGCCGTTCAGGGCTTCCAGGACCTCGTCGACGTCCAGGTAACCGAACTTGAGCATGTAGGTGATTTCGTCGAGCACCACGAGATAGACGTTCGGATCGTCGAGCAGGCGCTTCGCTTCGCTCCATACCGTCTGGCAGGCGCGCGTGTCGGCATCGCGATTCTGGGTCTCCCAGGTGAAACCGGTCCCCATGATCGCCACCTCGAGGTTGGCATCATCGATGAGGCGCTCGCGTTCACCGCATTCCCAGGTGCCCTTGATGAACTGCACCACGCCGACACGATAGCCGTAGCCGAGCGCGCGGGTCACGGTGCCCCAGGCAGCGGTGGTCTTGCCCTTGCCGTTGCCGGTGAAGACCAGCAATTGACCGCGTTGTTCGCTGGCCTCGGCAATACGCTCGTCGACATGGGACTTGAGTTTCTGCATGGCCCGACGGTGGCGGGCGTCACGATCTGTCATGCGCGGTATCCGTGCTTGGCATGGAGGTAGAGGGTGACGGGCAGGTTACGTGACCCGGCAGACAACGTCGATGGCTTCATGCTCGGTCAGGTAATGCATGAGCAACCTTCACGTGCGCATGGCTGACAAGGGCATCGTGGCCCGCCACAATCGTGTCGGAGCCACTGGGTGCCGCATCATGACACCGAACTTGCGTCTCGCCGCGAGCCATGACCTTCATTCTCTGTGCCATCTCGAGCAGATCGCCCTGAATGGCGATCGCTTCAGTCGGCGCCAGTTCCACCATCTGCTGCACCGTGCCCATGCCCTGACCCTGGTGGCGGAAGGGGATGCCAGGCATCTGCTGGGTTACGGTACCCTGTTGCTGCGGCGTAACAGCACCCAGGCCAGGCTCTATTCCTTTTGCGTGCACCCCGGAGCCCGGGGGCATGGTGTAGGGCGGGGGATGCTGCAATGGCTGACCGCCGCGGCGATGGAGCGCGGCTGTGATCGGCTGGTACTGGAAGTGCGGGTCGACAATCCGGTGGCCCTGGGGCTGTATCACAGCGAAGGATTCAGACCCGACGCCTGGCTGACGGATTACTATGAGGATGGTTGTGCCGCCTGGCGGATGATCAAGGAACTGGCCATGACCCGGGCCGGATGAAACAATGGTCATAGCCGTCCTTTGCCGCCCTCATTGACGATGCCGATTGGCAGTCCACACGGCGATGCGCTTCAATGGGAAGCACCTTCTTTACCGCCACAGGGAGTGAGCGCCACATGTCACATGCTCGCCGTGTCGTTTTCATGGCCCTGGCCGGTATCTGTTTCGTGCTGGGGCTGATCGGCGCCTTCCTGCCGCTCATGCCGACGACCTGTTTCATGCTGCTGGCAGTCTGGCTTGCCTCCCGCAGCTCTCCACGATTCGCCGCCTGGATTCGTCGCCACCCGCGTTTCGGCCCCACGGTCACGGCCTGGGAAGCCGAGCGGGCGATTCCCCGCCATGCCAAGTGGCTGGCCGGTATCATGCTGGCCATGTCGATGGTGGTGCTGGCTTTCACCGTCAGCCTGGTGTGGCTCAAGCTGTCGTTGATCCTAGGGCTGGCGCTGCTGGGTGTCTGGATTTTGACGCGGCCGGAGCCGGCCACGGAATCCTGAACAGGGCAATGCATATCACGCTTTGAGGTTCGGGCTCGCCGAGCCGTACAATGGATGGCAATTTTCGACAGGAGCCATCCTCGATGTCCAAACCCCAAGCGATTCACCTGAGCGACTATCGTCCGCCCGCCTACCGTGTCACCCATACCGAGCTGACCTTCGAGCTCGATCCTTCCGCCACGCGCGTCAAGGCGCGATTGCACCTCGAACGCCATCCCGAGCGCGAGGCCGGCGAGGCACTGGAACTCGACGGCGAGCAACTGACGCTCAAGTCCATCGCTATCGATGGCCAGGCGCTGGGCGAGGACGAGTACCGACTCACCGAGCAGGGGCTGCGGATCGAGAACGTGCCAGCGAGCTTTTCGCTGGACACCGAGGTGGAAATCTCGCCCGAGGAGAACACCGCCCTGGAAGGGCTCTATCGCTCCGGCGGCATGTTCTGTACCCAGTGCGAGGCGGAAGGCTTTCGTCGCATCACCTTCTACCCGGATCGGCCGGATGTCATGGCGACCTTCTCGACCACGGTGGTCGGCGATGCCGCCAGCCTGCCGGTGCTGCTCTCCAACGGCAATCCGGTGGAGCGGGGCGAGCTGCCGAACGGGCGACACTTCGTCACCTGGGAAGACCCGCATCCCAAGCCCTGCTACTTGTTCGCCCTGGTCGCCGGCGACCTGAAGCAGGTCGAGGATCGCTTCACCACCATGAGCGGTCGTGACGTCACCCTGCAGATCTGGGTCGAAAAGGAAAACCTCGGCAAGACCGATCACGCCATGGCCTCGCTCAAGCGCGCCATGCGCTGGGACGAGGAGACCTACGGTCGCGAATACGACCTCGATCTGTTCATGATCGTGGCGGTCAACGATTTCAACATGGGCGCCATGGAGAACAAGGGGCTCAACATCTTCAATTCGGCGGCGGTGCTGACCCACCCGGATACCGCCACCGACGCTGCCTTCCAGCGGGTCGAAGGCATCGTTGCCCACGAGTATTTCCACAACTGGTCCGGCAACCGGGTGACCTGCCGTGACTGGTTCCAGTTGTCGCTCAAGGAAGGCTTCACCGTCTTCCGTGACCAGAGTTTTTCCGCCGACGTGAACTCGGCGCCGGTCAAGCGCATCGAGGACGTTTCCTTCTTCCGCACCGCTCAGTTCGCCGAGGATGCCGGTCCCACCGCGCATCCGGTGCGTCCGGATCACTACATCGAGATCGGCAACTTCTACACCCTGACCATCTACGAGAAGGGCGCCGAGATCGTGCGCATGCTGCGCAACCTGGTGGGCTGGGAGGCCTTCCGGCGCGGTTCGGATCTCTACTTCTCGCGCTTCGATGGCCAGGCGGTGACCATCGAGGACTTCGTGGCCTGCATGGCGGAGGCTTCCGGCCAAGACCTGGATCAGTTCATGCTGTGGTACTCCCAGGCCGGCACGCCGGAAATCGATGCCCACGGCGAGTACGACTATGCGCGCGCCGAGTATCGGTTGATCCTGCGCCAGCGCACTCCGGCCACGCCGGGCCAGCCCGACAAGCAGGCCCTGCACATCCCGGTACGGCTGGGGCTGGTGGGCACCAAGTCCGGCCGCGACCTGGCGCTGACCCTGGATGGCGAGTCGCTGGGTCGTGACGCGGTGATCCATCTGCGCGAGGAAGAGCAGGAGTTCGTCTTCACCGATCTCGCCGAGGCGCCCGTGCCGTCGCTGGCGCGCGGATTCTCGGCGCCGGTCAAGCTGAACTTCCCGTATTCCCGCGAGGATCTGGCCTTCCTGCTGGCCAACGACAGCGATGGCTTCAATCGCTGGGATGCCGGCCAGCGTCTGGCGCTGCTGGCGCTCGACGATCTGATCGCCGCGCATCGCAATGGTGTCGAGAAGGTCATGGACAATCGCGTCGTCGATGCCTTCCGGACCCTGTTGACCAGCGATACCGACGACAAGGCGGTGCTGGCGGAGATGCTGACCTTGCCCTCCGAGGCCTATATCGCCGAACAGCAGCCGCTGGTCGATGTGGATGCCATCCACGCCGCCCGGCAGTTCGTCAAGCAGTCCCTGGCGAGGTCCCTGCGCGATGAATTCCTGGCGGTCTACCAGGCCAACCGCGATGACTCGCCCTACGCCCCCGAGCCCGACCAGATCGCCGCGCGCAGCCTGAAGAACGTGGCGCTGTCCTACCTGATGAGCATCGAGGACGAAGAGGGCGTGGCACTGGCGCAGCGCCAGTTCGAGGCCGAGCACAACATGACCGATGTGCGTCATGCGCTTACCCTGCTGACGCACAGCAGCCGCGACGACCTTGCTGACCCCGCGCTCAAGGCCTTCGGTCAGAAGTGGGCGCATGACCCGCTGGTCATGGACCAGTGGTTCAGCATCCAGGTCTCGCGTCCCCAGGAGGATGCCCTGGAGCGGGTCAAGTTCCTGATGGATCATCCGGCCTTCTCGCTGACCAATCCCAACAAGGTGCGGGCATTGATCGGCGCCTTCGCCCAGAACCGGGTCAACTTCCATCGTCTCGACGGCGAGGGCTACAAGCTGCTGGCCGATGTGGTCATCAAGCTCAATCGCCTGAACCCGGAGATCGCCGCGCGCCTGATCACGCCGCTGACCCGCTGGGCGCGCTATGACGAAACCCGTCAGGAACTGATGAAGGCCGAACTGGAGCGCATTCGCGCCGAGGATCTCTCGCCGAATGTGTATGAGGTGGTCGAGAAAGCCCTGGCCTGACGTCCAGCGCTTCCTTCGTGATCGTTCGTCACTGAAAGGCGCCGCCCCTGCTGGAGCGGCGCCTTCGTTTTATCGGGAAACCGCCGAACGGGGCATGATGCCCAGCGTCGCGTGCCTAGTTGATCAGCCAGCCAAGCACCAGCAACCCCACCAACCACCAGAGTAGAGCGGCGATGATGGCGCGTTGCATCAGGGCGCGAAAGCCGCGCCACAGCAGCCAGAGCCCGAACACCAGGATGGCCAGGCTGAGCAAAGAGGGCGAGATGCCGAGCGAGCCGGACAGGCCGTTCAACAGGCCGTCGACGGCATCGTCGAGATGCGTGAAAAGGCCGGTCAAGAGGTCGACGATCAGGCGAATGCCCTCGCCGAGGGCATTGCTGATGAAGGCGAAGAGATCTTCCATGAGCGAAGCGTCCGTCGCTGGGCTGAATCGGCCGTCAGTATCGCGGCTCATGGGCAACGGGGGCAAGGCTCAGCCGAGTTGGCCGATCTTCGAATCGATGCCGGCCTCCTCGGCGGCGCTGTCGGCCAGTGCCCGGCCTGCTTCGTCATAAACGTGGAAGACGGCATGGGCGCCGAGCTCGCGTATCGGTTCGATTTCCTCGGGATATTCCACCACGGCGGTGATGTGGCCGGGGAAGTGGCGCCGACGGAGTTGCTTCAGCGCCGCCAGGTTACCGGCGTGGTGCGGCATGGCCAGCACCACCACGCGTACTTCGGGGGACATCAGCAGCTTGTCCCAGAAGTCGGAGTCCACGGCGTCCCCCTCCAGGATGTTGAAGCCTCGTTCGCTCAGTCGGGCAACGCTCTTGGGATTGCTGTCGATGCCCAGTACCTGGAGTCCGTATTCCTTCTGCAGGCGTCGATAGGCGCTGCGCCCGATACGCCCCATGCCGAGCACGACGGCCTCGGCATCGCCGACTTCGATGGGGCGATCGCTGGGCGTGAGAGCGGCGGTATCGATGGCCGGCAGGAGGGGCTCGAGGCGACGGTAGAGCCGCTCGCTGAAGGCATTGAGCAGGGAAGAGGCGGCAAAGCTCATGGCCACTGCCAGGGACAGGATCACCAGCCACCTGGCGGGCAGCCAGCCGGCACTGACGGCGATGGCGCCGACGATCAAGCCGAATTCCGAATAGTTGGTCAGGCTCAGCGACGCCAGCAGGGAGGTGCGGTGACGCATGCGAAAGCGCATGAAGACCAATTGGTAGAGGAGGCCTTTCAAGGGCAGCAACAGGACCAGCAGCGTCGCTACCCCCAACTGTTCCCAACTTGGCAGTGCCGTCAGGCCAAGACTCAGGAAGAAGCCCACCAGCAGGAGCTCCTTGAGGCTGAACATCGAGCGTGCCAGCGTTTGGCCCGCCGGATGAGGAGACAGCAGCAAGCCGATGAGCAGCGCGCCGAGGTCGCCCTTGATGCCGACGGCCTCGAACAGCGCATAGCCCAGTACCAGAGCCAGCAGGATGCCGAACAGCATCTGCATCTCGCCGTGGCCCAGCCGGTCGAGCAAGGCGCGCAGCGCCGGTGCCAGAGGAATCAGCAGCACCAGTCCCAGCGCCCAGGGGCTGGGCAGGGTGCCGCTGGAGACGGTCAGGAAGGCCACCGCGAAGATGTCCTGCATGATCAGCACCCCGATGGCCAGGCGCCCATAGGCAGCCTGGGTCTCGCTGCGTTTCTCCAGCACCTTGACCACGAACACCGTGCTCGAAAAGGACAGCGCGAAGGCCAGCAGCAGCAGGGTGCTCGGGGCGACACTGGCCAGCAGTGGCAGTCCCGCTGCCTTGAGAATCGCGAAGATGGCCACCAGGGTCAGTGTCGAGACGAGCATGTGCAGGCTGGCGCCGCCCCACACATCACGGCGTAACAGGGTGCGTATGTCCAGCTTTAGGCCGATGGTGAACAGCAGCAGAGTCACGCCTATATCGGCCAGCGCACCGAGAAGGGGAGACGGCTCGACGCCCAGGAAATTGAGCACGAAGCCACCGGCCAGGAAGCCTACCAGAGGAGGCAGATGCAGGCTCAGGGCGACGAGGCCGCCGAGGAAGGCGGCGATGATGATGGCCGGGTCGATCATGAAGGCTCCGCTGTACCGAGGGCATGCAGACAGATAGTGTAAGGAAGTCGTAAAGTGAATGGCATTCATCATTGCACTGTATCGCAGCGCCGTGAAACGGGAGTGACGCATCCGGGAGTCTTCAAGGAGGCAGGGAGGGCATGATCCGACTGATTCTCAATGGCCAGGTAGCGCAATTGCCCCAGGTGCGTGAGGCCGTCTTCGCCCACCGGAATGCCGGCGCCGAGCTGGAAGTACTGGTGACCTGGGAGCAGGGAGATGCCGCCCTGCTGGCCGAACAGGCAGGATATGCCGGCCGGTCGCGGGTGATCGCCGGCGGTGGTGATGGCACCGTCAACGAGGTGGTCAATGGCCTGATGCGCCTGTCGCCGGAGCGGCGCCCGGCACTGGGCATCCTGCCGTTGGGCAGCGCCAACGACCTGGCGACGTCGCTGGGCTTGCCGTTGATGCCCGGCGCGGCCCTGGAAGCGGCGCTCCACCTGTCGTCGCGTCCCGTCGACGTGGCACGCCTGGATGATCGCTATTTCCTCAACATGACCACTGGCGGCTTCGGGGCCGAGGTAACCTCCTCCACGCCCAAGAGTCTCAAGCGATTGCTGGGTGGCGGCGCCTATTCGCTGATCGGCGCGCTCAAGGCCTGGCAGCATCACCCCTATGCCGGGCGTCTGAGTTGGGCGGAAGGGCAGAGCGATGCCTCGCTGTTCGTGCTGGCCATGGGCAATGGCACTCAGGCCGGTGGCGGCCAGCGACTGACGCCCGAGGCTCGTCTCGATGACGGTCTGCTGGATATTCTGCTGGTACGCGATTTCAACTCGCTGCGGGAAATGCTGGCGATGCGTCGGGAGCTGCTGGAACGCCCCCGGAAAGGGGAATTCGTCGAGACCTTCCGTACCCCCTGGCTGAGCTTCGAGGGTGCCGACGATCTGCCATTGACCCTGGATGGTGAGCCCATGAGTCGTACTGGCTTCCATGCCGAGATCAACTCGGGCGCACTGGAACTCGTGGTGCCCGAGGACTGTCCCTTGTTCTCTCATCGCTCGAACGGGGCTGGCGAGTCCTGGTCCCGCGCGGCATCATGAAGGTGGCGATGTTGCCATTCACGGAGGAGCCATCATGCTGACACCTTTCCACCTCGCCGTTCAGGTGCGTGACCTGGCCGAGGCCCGGCGTTTCTATGGTGAGCTGCTGGGATGCGACGAGGGCCGATCCAGCGACACCTGGGCCGATTTCAACCTCTATGGTCATCAGTTCGTCTGCCACCTAAATCCCGCCCTGGGCGAAGCGGGGGTCGAGAATCATCGCAACCCCGTGGATGGGCATGGCGTTCCGGTGCCACATTTCGGTGTGGTGCTGGAAATGGAGGATTGGGAGGCCCTGGTCGATCGCTTGACCACGGCGGGCATCCGCTTCGATATCGCCCCTTGCGTGCGTTTTCAGGGAGAGCCCGGCGAACAGGCCACGATGTTCTTCCGTGACCCCAGTGGCAATGCCATCGAGTTCAAGGCGTTCCGGGATATTCAGGGACAGCTGTTCGCGACATAGCACCAGGCGACATGGCGCTTGGTGACCATGGCTTTCGCGACGCCGCTTGCGATGGTTCGGGGGCTCTGGTGCAATGTCGCTTCGTTTCTTGGGAGGTAACGATGGCGATGAAATTCTGGGGACCGCTCGCACTGGCTGCCACCTTGGCGCTTGCCGGGTGTGGAGATGACGAGAGCGCCCCATCGAGTGAAGAGAGTGTGTCACAGGGCACCGACACGCAACAGCAAGAGACACAGACGTCCACCACGGAGGAAAGCGCGACACAGAGCGAACGGGTCGCGCGTGATGCCGAGGATGGCGACTCGCAGCAGACGGCGGATGACACCGCGGATGCATCGGCGTCCGAGCCGGACTCCGCAGCGTCGCAGGGCGAAGTCGCCGACATCGCCGATGAGCCTTCGGCCATCGAACCTCCGGATGAGGGCGAGGTCCTGAATGAATCGGAGGCCATGCCGGGCGAGACCAGCAGCGACGATGTCGACGCCATCATCGAGGAGACCGAACGGCGCTTCGAGGAGGCCAGCAAGAAAGTCGACGAGCAGTTCAAGGAAGCCGAACAGGATATTCCCGAGCCGACGACGACGCCGGAATCCGAGGCATCCACGGATCTCGACGCCGCTCTGGAGTCACCGTCCGAGCTGCCCGAAGATGCCACCACCCTGGAAGAGGGCAGTTCCGATCCGGAAGTACAGGCGATCCTGGAGGAAACGGAACGGCGCTTCGAGGAGGCCAGCAAGAAAATCGACCAGCAGTTCGAACAGGCCGAGCGTCAGGTGCCCGACGAGATAAGCGATTCGACCCTGGAGCCGGAAGAGTCGCCGTGACGACGATAGGGGCATGAAAAAGGCCCACCTGAGGGGTGGGCCTTCGCAAAGAGATCGCGTCGAATGACGGCGACTCCGGATCAGAGGTCGTAGACCTCAGTCGGTGACCCGGACGTTGGAGGCCTGAAGGCCTTTCTTGCCCTGGGTGACTTCGAAGGAGACCTTCTGGCCATCCTGCAGAGACTTGAAGCCTTCAGCCTGAATTTCGGAGAAGTGGACAAAGAGGTCATCGCCGCCGTCTTCCGGAGAGATGAAGCCATAGCCCTTGGTGTCGTTGAACCACTTGACAGTGCCAGTTGCCATTGTCGATTTCCTTAACTAACTAGATGATGATGCTGGGTCGGACGACCATTTACCGCGCCGTGACCCAAATGCGTGGGCAAGACAAGAAAGAAGTGCGCACTGGGTGTATCGAAGGGATCGACGTACAACTGACGACTTTTCTACTTGCTGACCAACGCCTTGGATGGTGCACCAGCACCAAGGTTGCGTCAACAGAGTGGCGCAGGGAGACTGGTACCTCCACCCTTGGTCACTGTAGATCGAAAGACCCCGGTCGTCCAGCGGCCCGGGGCTGACTGCAAGGCTTATTGAGAGACAGGCTCATGGACCACACGAACATTTCCTCGGAAGGCACACACAGCAAGCTGATCGGCTATCTGCTCTGGCTGTTCGGCTTTCTCGGTGCCCACCGTTTCTACTATGGCAAGCCGGTCACCGGTACGATCTGGTTCTTCACCTTCGGACTGCTGGGCATTGGCTGGTTGATCGACCTGTTTCTGATCCCCTCCATGGACCGCCAGGCGGACCTGCGCTTCCAGGCCGGCCCGATCAATTACTCCCTGGCCTGGCTGTTGCTGACCTTTCTGGGGGCCCTGGGGGTTCACCGCTTCTATCAGGGCAAGTGGCTCACCGGCATCCTCTATCTCTGTACCCTGGGGCTGCTCGGCCTTGGCGTGTTGTACGATTTCTGGACGCTCAACGACCAGATCTCCATGCGCCATACTGAACGGGGCATCTTCAACGGCTGAGGCATGGCAATGTTCTTCGACTCTCAGTTCTGGCCCTTTCTGGTAGCGATCACCCTGCTCAGCATCACGCCGGGAGTCGATACCCTGCTGGTCATTCGCAATACCAGCCGTGGTGGGGTTCGGGACGGCATCCTGACCAGCCTGGCGATCTGCAGCGGACTCTTCGTGCATGCCACCGTCTCGGCCCTGGGCATTTCGCTGATCCTGTTGCAGTCGGCCTGGGCGTTCGGGGTGCTCAAGCTGGTGGGGGCGGCCTATCTGATCTGGCTGGGCTTTAACGGCCTGATGGCGGCACGGCGAGGCCAGGGGTTGCCGGTAGCTAGTATCGAGGAGGAAAGCCGGGCGGTGCCTGTCTGGCGTCCACTGCGCGAAGGGCTGCTGTCCAACGTCCTCAATCCCAAGACGGTGGTCTTTTACATGGCCTTCCTGCCGCAGTTCATCTCGCCGGGCGACCCCGCGCTCGTCAAGTCGCTGTGGCTGGCGGGCGTCCACTTCATCGTCGCCAACCTGTGGCAGATCGGCGTGGTGTTGATGGTGGGCAGTGCCAGTCGCTGGCTGGCGAGCCCCGCCTTCTCGCGCTGGTTGAACGGAGTGACCGGCGGCGTGTTGATCGGGTTCGGCGTCAAGCTTGCCTTGACGCGAACCCCCGGCTGACGCCCCCGGCTTCGCCGGGAGTGTGAAGAACGCGGCTGTGCCGTTGGAAGAAGGAAGAGCGGCGCCCCGGGCCTTTAAGAGAGAAGAGTAAACCTTGACCTCCCATCCCCGGGACTAGCCTGTCTTCTTCCTTCTTCCTTCTTCCTTCTTCCTTCTTCCTTCTTCCTTCTTTCTCTCAATTCCTCGCCAGCAGCGATCCGTCATACTGCCCTTGTCGTTCCGCGGGAGTCAGCAGGGCGACGCCGCGCGTGTCTCCGCCCCGTGCGAGGCTTTCAAAGATCACCCGGTAGGTCATCACGGCCTGGACATAATGTCGGGTCTCGCGGAACGGGATGCTCTCGACGAAGAGGTCGAAGGCCTGAGGGGCATCGCGCAGCCAGCGGTCGACACGGTGTGGACCGGCGTTGTAGGCCGCCGTGGCGGCCAGGCGATTGCCGCGGTAGCGGTCGAGCATCTCGTCGATGTAGGCGCTGCCCAGGCGGATGTTGAGAGCCGGGTCGAGCACGCCGTAAGGGCCGGGGTCCGACAGGCCCAGCTTGCGACTGACGGTGGCGGCGGTGCCCGGCATCAGCTGCATCAGGCCTCGGGCGCCGGCCGGCGACAGGGCCTCTGGATTGTAGGCGCTCTCGCGGCGGGCAATGCCCATCAGTAGATAAGGGTCGACGCCGGTGCGCTCTCCCCAGCGCATGAAATCGGCACGATAGGCTTCGGGGAACCGCCACGGCAGCGAGTCCCACAACTTGGCGGCGATGGTGGTCTGCACCAGGCGTGCATGCCAGCCGCGGCGTTGTGCGTAGTCGGCCAGGGCGCGAGCTTCCTCGGTCGAGGCGCGTGCGGCGGCGGCGAACCATTCGCTGTTGGCCAGGCCGGGTTCATCGATGCGCAGCAGGGCCTCGGTGCGGCGTACTGCCGGCCAGTCGGCGACGCGCTGGCGCACTGCCGGATCGACCTGGGTGGGAGCCATGTCGAGGGCATAGGGCTGGCCCAGGCGGTCGGCGGCGGCGAAACCATAGAAATCGCGCTCGGTGGCGGCGCGCGAATAGGCGGAGCGGGCCGTGGCGTCGTCGCCGAGCTGTTCGTGGGCGCGACCCAGCCAGTACTGCCAGCGCGCCTTGTCGCGCTGCTCCGCTGTCATCCTGTCGATCCAGCCGATCACGCTGTGCCAGTCACGGTCTGCCAGCGCGACCCGAGTACGCAATACGAGCAGGTCGTCGTCGGCCAGACGTGGTATGGCGTCATCCACCCAGGCTCGGTTCTGGCGGATATCGCGAACCAGCGAGTAGAAGACCAGGTCGTGTTCGATCGAGTGGCGATGGGCTGTGTCGATCGACAGGTGCGGCGATATCTTGCGCCAGGCTTCCAGGGCGGCCTCGGTATCGGCCCGCGTGAAACCGTGCATGGCGGCCTCGAACAGCGCGCCACTGCCTTGGCAACCGGGGCCGATGCAGGTGGGAATCGTGGTGATGGCCGAGTAGTCGGCCTGCAGGCGACCCATGGCGGCCTTGCCGTCGCCCCAGTCGGGACCGAGCATGCGGCCCAGATACTTGGCGAGCCCCGTTTCTCCGTTGCGCCAGGCCAGCATCATGCGCTCCCAGATTTCCAGGGAGCCGATATCGCCGCGGGCGCGCAGCGTATCGAACAGCGGATCGCAGGCGTCCGGCTGGGAGCGGCCTTCGTGCCATAGTTCGCGTCCGCCTTGCGCCGCCTTCGCGGGTGCACTGCCCAGCAGGGCGGTATAATAGTGACATTGACGTTCGGTACTGCCGGGCACGCCATCGGCCACCGCGAGGAGATCGCCGTAGCGTCCGGCTTCACCGTAGGCCGAGATGGCCTGGCCACGCATCCAGCCCGCCAGTGGCGAGTCCGCGTGCGCATCGATGAAGTGCAGCACGCGCTCGGGACTGGCCGCGGGGAGGCGCGCCTTGAGGCGATGATAATCGACGTAGCCGGCCAGCACGTGGTGTTCGATGGCGGCCTGGTCGATGGCGTGCCAGCGCTGGTCGCGTGCCGCCTGGAGGGCGTCGTGCATGGCACGGTCATCGGCCGAAGCGGCCATCGGCAGCCACAGCAGGGCGGTGGTCAGCAAGGCTTTCCAGGAGGCGAAGGACGGGGTCCGGAGCATCGGGGTCTCTCGTTGGTTCGCCGGCATGAGCCGAGGGTGAATGAAACAGACGATTTGGCTCTGGGTCGATGTCGTCGACAAGACCGGGGCGTCCCGGTGAGGATATCCTATCGTCTGGCAGTGTGCTGCGTCTCAGGAGATCATGATGGCTCGATTCAAAGGATTGTCGCTGTTCCAGCGCTTGAGGCACCGCTCCCGAGTCTTGGGGCGGATGCGACGAGCCCTGACGCTGTTCGCTCCGATGCTAGTCGACGTGGTGCGTGGCCGCTACCGCCCCGTGCCCTGGTCGGCTATGGGATGGATGCTGCTGGCGCTGGCCTATCTGGTGTCACCGCTGGATTTGATTCCTGATTTCGTGATGCTGCTGGGCCTGGCCGACGATGTGGTCGTGGTCGGCTGGCTGCTGACGAAGGTCGACCGCGCGCTCGAAGAGTATCGGCTCTGGAGGGAAGGTGAGAATGTCGAGCGGGTATGATGCATTGGCAGGCGGGAGCGTGATGCGCTAGTTTTGATCAAACGTTCGTTTGCTACGGGTCAACCATGTCTTCCGATACTCCCGACGCCGCCGCCTGGCGGCGTGCCATCACACGTTTCGTCACGGTGATTCCCCACACGCGAGGGTTCGGCCTGACGGTGCTCGAGGCGGGCCCCGAAAGGGTGTTGCTGCGCCTGCCCTGGGATGACGATCTGCTAGGCGACTCGACGCGTGGCCTGCTGCATGGCGGTGTGGCGACCATGCTGCTGGATACGGCCTGCGGCTCGGCGGTACTGCCGGCATTGCCCGAGCCGGAGGTGTGTCCGACCCTCGACCTGCGAGTCGACCATTATCGCCCCGGTGTGGCAGGTCGGGATCTGCATGTCGAGGCCCGTGTGGTCTCGGTCACCGCCTCGGTGGTGTTCACCGAGGGGCGGCTGTGGCAATGCGCCGAGCGGCCGGTAGCGCGGGGTATCGCCAATTTCATGCGGCTCGGGGCGCGCAATACGCCTCCGGGATTCAAGCAGGCCCTGTTCGCGGCGGAGCACGACCATGAATGACCAGGATATCGAGTGGCTGGCGCGTACCCGGCAACGGGGCGATGTGGCGGCCTGGCTGGCACGGATTCCCTATGCCCGCCGTATCGGCGTGTCGGTCGAGAACGCAACGGATGGCGACGGTTTGCTGTTTCGTCTGGCGCCGTGCGAGGACAACATCGGCAACGTGCTGTTGCCAGCCCTGCATGGCGGTGTGGTCGCAGCCTTCATGGAAACCGCCGCGACCCTGGATTTGATGCTGGCAGTACGCGAGCCACGCCTGCCGCGTGTCGTCGATGTCTCGATCGATTATCTGCGCACGGCCAGGGTGGTGCCGACACTGGCGCGTT
Source organism: Halomonas elongata DSM 2581 (assembly GCF_000196875.2). Classification (NCBI taxonomy): domain Bacteria; kingdom Pseudomonadati; phylum Pseudomonadota; class Gammaproteobacteria; order Oceanospirillales; family Halomonadaceae; genus Halomonas; species Halomonas elongata. Next base: position 2,861,057 of record NC_014532.2, on the reverse strand, counting down.
GCGAGCTGCTGCGCGAGGGGCGTCGCATGGCCAATGTGCGGGTCTGGGCCTGGCAGGAAGAAGAGAGTGCCCCGGTTGCCACTGCGCGGCTGCATTTCGCATTGGGCGGGGTGACGACGCCAGACGCTTGAAAAACACTCGGCAAGCCCCATATCGACGACAGTTATCCACTGGTGGCCGTTGCCACCGCCACCACTGTCATGTCGAGAAAGGGGTCCGAGATCGATGACCACTGCCACCCATGAGGAAACGCTTGGCTTCCAGACCGAAGTCAAACAGCTGTTGCACCTGATGATTCACTCCCTGTACTCCAACAGGGAAATCTTTTTGCGCGAGTTGATCTCCAACGCCGCCGATGCTTGCGACAAGCTGCGCTACGAGGCGCTGGACAACGATGCCATCTTCGAAGGCGACAGCGACCTGCGCATCGAGATCGAGCATGATCAGGATGCCGGGACCATCACGCTGCGCGACAATGGCATCGGCATGACCCGCGACGAGGTGATCGAGAATCTCGGCACCATTGCCCGCAGTGGCACTTCCGAGTTCCTCAAGCAGCTGTCCGGCGAGCAGCAGAAGGACGCCAAGCTGATCGGCCAGTTCGGTGTCGGCTTCTACTCCGGCTTCATCGTCGCCGACGACATCACGGTGCGTACCCGCAAGGCGGGCACCGACGCTGGCGACGGTGTCGAGTGGCGCTCTCAGGGCGAGGGCGAGTTCAGCGTGGCGGATATCGAGCTCGAGCGTCATGGCACCGAGATCGTGCTGCACCTCAAGGAGGATGCCCGCGAGTTCGCCGATGACTTCCGGCTCAAGAGTCTGGTGCGCAAGTACTCCGATCACATCGACGTGCCGGTGCGCATGCCCAAGGTCGAGAAGGCCCGCGACGAAGAGGGCAACGAGATCGAGGGCAGCGAGACCACGACCTGGGAAACCGTCAACGAGGCCACTGCGCTCTGGGTCCGGCCCAAGTCGGAGATCGATGACGAGGAGTACAAGGCCTTCTACAAGCATGTGGCCCATGACTTCTCCGATCCGCTGACCTGGAGCCACAACAAGGTCGAGGGCAAGCTGGAGTACACCAGCCTGCTGTACGTGCCGAGCCGCGCGCCCTTCGACCTGTACGAGCGTGATGGCGCCCGTGGCGTGAAGCTCTATGTGCAGCGCGTCTTCATCATGGACGATGCCGAGCAGTTCCTGCCGCTTTACCTGCGCTTCATCAAGGGCGTGCTGGATACGCGCGACCTGTCGCTCAACGTCTCCCGCGAGCTGCTCCAGCAGGACCCGCAGGTCGACAAGATCAAGTCGGCGCTGACCAAGCGTTCCCTGGACATGCTCAAGAAGCTGGCCAAGGACGACGAAGCCTACCAGACGTTCTGGAATACCTTCGGCAGCGTGCTCAAGGAGGGTCCGGCGGAGGATCACGCCAACCGCGAGAAGATCGCCGGCCTGCTGCGCTTCTCCACCACCCATACCGACAGCGCCACCCAGGACCAGTCACTGGCCGATTACATCGGGCGCATGAAGGAAGGCCAGGAGAAGATCTACTACATCGTTGCCGATGGCTTCAATGCGACCAAGAACAGCCCGCACCTGGAGATTTTCCGCAAGAAGGGCATCGAGGTCCTGCTGCTCCACGACCGTATCGATGAGTGGCTGATGAGCCACCTCACCGAGTTCGAAGGCAAGTCCTTCGTCGATGTGGCCAAGGGCGACCTCGATCTCGGCGAGGTCGAGGACGAGGAAGAGAAGAAGGCCCAGGAAGAGACCGCCAAGGCCAAGGAAGATCTGGTCAAGCGCGTCAAGGAAGCGCTGGGCGAGGCGGTGCAGGAGGTCAAGGTGACCCATCGCCTTACCGATTCCCCGGCCTGTGTGGTGCTGCCCGAACACGAAATGGGCTATCAGATGCGTCGCATCATGGAAGCCGCCGGTCAGCCGCTGCCCGAGGTCAAGCCGATCCTCGAGCTCAATCCCGAGCATGCCCTGGTGACCCGACTCGAATCGGCCGAGGGCGAAGGCTTCGAGGACCTGGCGCGGATCCTGCTCGACCAGGCCGTCATCGCCGAGGGTGGTCACCTCGACGATCCTGCAGCGTACGTCAAGCGCCTCAATACGTTGCTGAGTGCTTGACGTAGACGTCAAGTCGAAAAAACTTCAGTAACACGCACGACCCCGCCAAGGCGGGGTCGTGTCGTGTCTGGGCGGTGGTTCGACCGGCCCTTCAGGAACGTCGTCGACGATGGCATCGACGTCATCGCCTTGAGAAAGGATCCCGTCTCAGGTAATGATAGCCGGCTCGAGTCGTGAATAACGATAAACCTGAAAGGGGAGATCCAACGTGAAGATTGGTGCACCCAAGGAGTGCGCTGAAGGGGAAGCGCGTGTCGCGCTGACCCCGGAGAGCGCCCAGCATCTCCAGAAGCTTGGACACACATGCTTGGTGGAAACCGGCGCCGGAGCGGCGGCCGGATTCGACGACACGGCCTATCGCGAGGCCGGCGTCGAAGTGATCGAAGGTGCCGAGGCGCTGTGGGAAGCGGCCGATGTCGTCATCAAGGTGCGCGAGCCTTCCGATGCAGAGGCCGGGCGCCTGCGGCAGGGCAAGACGCTGATTTCCTTCTTCTGGCCGGCCCAGAACGAGGAACTGCTGGAGCGTTGCCGTGCCACCGGTGCCAATGTCATCGCCATGGACATGGTGCCGCGCATTTCCCGGGCCCAGAAGATGGACGCCCTGTCTTCCACCGCCAATATTGCCGGTTATCGGGCGGTGATCGAGGCGGGCAATCAGTTCGGGCGTTTCTTCACCGGCCAGGTGACCGCAGCGGGCAAGGTGCCGCCGGCCAAGGTGCTGGTGGTTGGCGCCGGGGTGGCCGGGCTGGCCGCTATCGGTACCGCCACCAGCCTGGGGGCGGTGGTGCGCGCCTTCGACGTGCGGCCCGAGGTGGCCGAGCAGATCGAGTCGATGGGCGCCGAATTCCTGTTCCTCGACTTCGATGATGCCGAGGATGGCTCGGAAAGCGGTGGTTATGCCAAGCCTTCCAGCCCCGAGTTCCGCGAGAAGCAGCTCGCGCTGTTCCGCGAGCAGGCTCCGGACGTGGACATCGTCATCACCACGGCCCTGATTCCGGGCAAGCCGGCACCCAAGCTGTGGCTGGAGGACATGGTCAAGGCCATGAAGCCGGGTTCCGTGATCGTCGACCTGGCCGCCGAGCGGGGCGGCAACTGCGATCTCACCGAGCCCGACCAGCGCATCGTGACCGACAACGGCGTGGTCATCGTCGGCTACACCGACTTTCCCTCGCGGATGGCGACGCAGGCCTCGCTGCTGTATGCCACCAACGTCCGTCACATGCTCACCGACCTCACTCCGGAGAAGGATGGCCAGCTCCATCACGACATGGAGGACGATGTCATCCGCGGCTCCACGGTGGCGTACGAGGGCGAGATCACCTTCCCGCCGCCGCCGCCCAAGGTGCAGGCCATCGGGGCGGCCAAGCCGAAGCCCAAGGAGAAGGAGCCGACCCCGGAGGAGAAGAAGGCCGCCGAGCACGCCGCCTTCGTCACCCAGACCAAGCGTCAGGTGGGCATGCTCGCCGTTGGTGGTGCGCTGATGCTGCTGCTCGGCCAGGTGGCGCCGACCTCCTTCATGCAGCACTTCATCGTCTTCGTGCTGGCTTGTTTCGTCGGCTTCCAGGTCATCTGGGGCGTGAGCCATTCCCTGCATACCCCGTTGATGGCAGTGACCAATGCGATCTCCGGCATCATCGTGCTGGGGGCGATACTGCAGATCGGTTCGGGCAGCGTCCTGGTGGGGCTGCTGGCGGCGATTTCGGTACTGATCGCGACCATCAATATCGTGGGCGGCTTCCTGGTGACACGCCGGATGCTGGCCATGTTCCAGAAATCATAAGCCGCGGGGAGACACCATGTTGAGTCAAGGATTCGTGTCCGCCGCGGCGATCGCGGCGAGTGTATTGTTCATCCTCTCGCTCGGGGGGTTGAGTAACCAGGAAAAGGCCAAGCGCGCGGTGTGGTACGGCATCGTCGGTATGGCCGTGGCCGTGCTGTTCACCGCCTTCGGGCCAGGGATCGGCGGCTACTGGTGGATGGTACCGATGATGATCATCGGGGCCGGTATCGGCGTCTATGTGGCGAAGAAGGTCGACATGACCGAGATGCCGCAGCTGGTGGCGGCGCTGCACAGTTTCGTCGGCCTGGCGGCGGTGTTCGTCGGCTTCAATGCCGATCTGGAACGTCGTCGCGTACTGGCCGCCGATGGCGCCAGCGAGGGCTTCTCGGCCTTTGCCGCCCTGGTTGCCGAAAAGACGCCGGCAGAGCTGACCTTCCTGCAGATCGAGGTGGTACTGGGGGTCTTCATCGGCGCGGTGACCTTTACCGGTTCGGTAATCGCCTTCGGCAAGCTGGCCGGCAAGGTCGATGGCAAGCCGCGTCAGCTGCCCGGTGGGCATCTGCTCAATGCCGGTGCGGCGGTGCTGGCACTGCTGCTGGCCATTCTCTACCTGAACGGCGCCGGTTTCTGGACGCTGTTGCTGCTGGCCGCATTGGCCTTGTTCATCGGTTATCACCTGATCATGGGCATCGGCGGCGCCGACATGCCGGTGGTGGTGTCGATGCTCAACAGCTATTCCGGTTGGGCGGCGGCAGCCATCGGCTTCACGCTCTCCAATGACCTGCTGATCGTCACCGGTGCTCTGGTGGGTTCCTCGGGTGCCATCCTCTCCTACATCATGTGCAAGGCGATGAACCGCAACTTCATCAACGTGATTCTGGGAGGCTTCGGCGGCAGTCAGGGACCGGCCGCGGAGATCGAAGGCGAACAGGTGGCCATCGATACCGGTGGCGTGGCCAGCGCTCTGAACGATGCCGACCGCGTGATCATCGTGCCGGGCTATGGCATGGCGGTGGCCCAGGCGCAGAACGCCGTGAGCGAACTGACCCGCAAGCTGCGCAGCGCCGGTAAGGACGTGCGCTTCGGCATCCATCCCGTGGCGGGGCGCTTGCCGGGGCACATGAACGTGCTGCTGGCCGAGGCCAAGGTGCCTTACGACATCGTGCTGGAAATGGACGAGATCAACGACGACTTCGCCGATACCGATGTGGTGATCGTCATCGGCTCCAACGATATCGTCAATCCGGCTGCCCAGGAGGACCCCAACAGCCCCATCGCCGGCATGCCGGTGCTGCGGGTCTGGGAAGCCAAGCAGGTCTTCGTCTGCAAGCGAGGTCAGGGAACCGGTTACTCCGGTATCGAGAACCCGCTGTTCTTCAAGGAGAACACGCGCATGCTCTACGGCGACGCCCGTTCGAGCATCGATACCCTGGTGCCGCTGATCGAGTGAGCGATCGGGCCGGCAGGTGTCGGCCCGTTTCAGCGTATTTTCAACGCCCCGTCCCGGGGCGTTTTTCGTTACAATCCCAGCATCATTTTCTGCCTGGGATGACCATGTCTGACGAGTGCAACAGGGTGACGGTGCTTGGCGGTGGCAGTTTCGGTACCGCGCTCGCCAGTATCGCCGCCGACAATGGCTTCGAGGTGCGTCAGTGGCTGCGCGATCCCGAACTCGCCGCACAGATCAATCGTGAACACCGCAATGGCCGTTATCTCCCCGATTACGCCATCAACCCCGCTGTATCGGCATATACTCAACTGAGTGAAGCGCTCGAGGGCTCGGGCCTGGTGCTGGTGGCGATTCCTTCCAAGGGATTTCGCGACGTGGTACGCCAGGCGCGCCCCTGGCTGGATCCGGAATGCATTCTGGTCAGTACTACCAAGGGCATCCAGGAAGAGGGCTTCAAGCTGATGAGCCAGATCCTGGAGGAGGAAACTGGCGGCCGGCATATCGGGGTGCTCTCGGGGCCCAACCTGGCCTCCGAGGTCGCCGAGCGCCAACTGACCGCCACGGTGATCGCCAGCCATGATCCCTTGACCCGAACCCGCGTCCAGACCGCGCTGGGATGCGACTATTTTCGCGTCTATGCCAGCAACGACCGCTATGGCGTGGAGCTTGGCGGTGCCCTGAAGAACATCTATGCCATCGCCGCGGGGATGGCGGCAGCACTGGGCATGGGGGAGAACACCCGCAGCATGCTGATGACGCGGGCGCTGGCCGAGATGAGCCGCTTCGCCGTGGCCCAGGGCGCCAACCCCATGACCTTTCTGGGACTCGCCGGCGTGGGCGATCTCATCGTTACCTGCTCGTCGAACCTGTCGCGCAACTATCGCGTAGGCTTCGCCCTGGGCGAGGGGCGCAACCTCGACGAGGCAATCGAATCGCTCGGCCAGGTGGCCGAGGGCGTCAACACGGTACGACTGGTGCGTGACATGGCTCGGCAGGAAGGCGTCTACATGCCGCTTGCCGAAGGACTTTATCAAGTGCTGTTCCGGGATGTGCCGGCCAGGGACATGGCGCGTCTGCTGATGCTGGGCGAACAGAGCAGCGACGTGGAATTCGTCTTATCCAGGGAGAATGTGCAGCGCGATCACCGAGATTCCGGAGACGAGAATGGCTGAAACCCTGTTGATCATGCGCCATGGCGAGGCGAGAGCGGGAAGTCCCGACCCTGCGCGTGAACTGACGGACCGGGGCCATCGCGAGGCGGCCCGCATGGCGGCCTGGCTGGCCGGACGCGATGACCTGGATCTGTCTCGGTTGCGCTTGCTGACGAGCCCGTATCGTCGTGCCCAGCAGACCGCTGAGCACATTGCCGACGCCTTGGGAGTGACCGCGTAGTCCCTGTCGCTGATTACCCCCGACGATCCGCCCGGCGCGGTGCTTGACTGGCTGCTGGAGTCGCCGCCCGAAACGCCCATCATGCTGGTCAGTCACATGCCGCTGGTCGGCGCCCTGGCCGGGTTGCTGGTGGAAGGCCGCAGCGACCATGGCCTTGGCCTGCCCACCGCCGGTATCGCCGAACTGGTCGCCGACGTGCCGGCGGCCGGCTGCGCACGCCTGACTCGCCTCACCATGCCCGACGATCTCCCACGATCCGGAGTCATTCGATCATGAGCTTCATCGTCAATAACCGTGTCCATGTGAATCCTGGCTACGAGGCCGAATTCGAGGCTCGTTTTCGCGCCCGTGCCGGCGAGATCGACAAGCAGCCCGGCTTCGTTGCCATGCGGGTGCTGCGCCCGCAGGGCAACCAGGCTCCCTATGTCGTCGAGACCGAGTGGGAAAGCCAGGAGGCCTTTCGTACCTGGGTGGGCAGCGACGACTTCAAGCGAGCCCACGCCAACCCGATGCCGCCCGAGGCGACAGCTGAGGGCGGTGGCCTCGAGCAATTCGAGGTGGTGGAGGGCACTGATACTGCCGCGAACGTCTAGATCAACCCCGCCACGCGCAGGACAAAGACGCCGGCCGTGATCGTGATGCTCGCCATCAGTGTGGTGAGGGCGATGATGTTGGCGGTGAGCGTTTCGTCGCCGCCCATCGCCTTGGCCATGACGAAAGCCGCCGCCGCTGTGGGGCTGGCGAAGAACAGGAACATCACGCCCAGTTCGCGCCCTTCGAAGCCAAGTGACCAGGCCGCCGCTGTGGCCATGAAGGGAATGCCGACCATCTTCCAGGTGCTGGCGCCCAGTGCGGGTCCATATCCCTTCTTCAGGGCGCGGGTCGATAGGGTGGCACCAATGCAGATCAGGGCCAGCGGGAGCGTCAGCGAGGCGAAATAGTCCCCGGTGGTGGCCAGCCAGTGCGGTAACCGAACCTCGAGCAGTGCCAGGGGCGTGGCCAGCAGGACGGCCAGGATCAAGGGATTGGTCAGGATATGCTTGGCGATGCTTCGCCACTGGACTTGCCGTGCACCGTTTTCCCTCGGTCGGTAGAAGCTGAGCACGACCACCGACAGAACGTTATAGGTCAGGATCACTACGCCCAGCAGCAGCCCGCCAATGGACAGCCCGGCCTCGCCGTACATGCCACTGGCCAGGGCCATGCCGACGATGCCGCAGTTGCCACGAAACGCCCCCTGGACGTAGACACCGCGCAGGTGACGGGGATGGCGCCAAGTCGACCACGCCCAGGACAACAGGAAACTGGCCAGGGTCGCCAGGGCGAAGAAGACGAGCAACCAGGGGTTGAAGGTGTTTTCCAGATCCGCGCCGATCAGGCTCAGGAAGATGAGAGTCGGCAGAGTGCCCCGGAAGACCAGCCTGGAAGCGGTGTTGACGAAGGCCTGATCGATCCAGCCCAGGCGCTTGAGACCGATGCCGATGAACACCATGGCGAAGACGGGAAGGGTGATGCCGAGAGTGCCGAGGAAAATATCGATCAGGGACATGCGGACATCCTGTGTCGGTTCTGACCCCGTCCTCGGGGATACTCAAGAGCTAAAACTTTAGTTTAATTTTACCATGTGATTGCTTGTCAGTCATTGCAGTGCCGTTTAGCTTGTCATTTGTATGATGTATTACATGAGGTCTTGAGTGCCTCATGTCACCGTGAGGCAGAACAAGGGGACGATCAGGTGAACTTTACACGCGAAGATGTCAAACAGGCGATCAGCGACGGGTTGCTGTCCTTCCCGGTCACCGATTTCGATGCCGAGGGGCGCTTCGATGCCGAGAGCTACAGCCGGCGACTGGAGTGGTTCATCAGCCACGAGATCTCGGCGGTGTTCGTCGCCGGGGGGACCGGGGAGTTCTTCAACCTCTCCCAGGACGAGTTCCGGGAGATCGTACGCCTGGCGGTGAAGGTGGTCGACGGCAAGCTGCCGGTGATCGCCAGCGCTGGCCTCAGCGTGGCCACGGGCAGCGCCTTCGCCAGGATCGCCGAGGAGGAGGGCGCCGACGGTATCCTGCTGATGCCGCCTTATCTGACGGAATGCCCCCAGGACGGCCTGGTCGAGTATGCACGCCAGATTTGTGACTCGATCTCCATCAGCGTGATCTATTACAACCGCGGCAATGGCGTGATGAAACCAGCCTCGGTGCAGCGTCTGGCCGATGCCTGCCCCAACCTGATCGGTCTCAAGGACGGCAAGGGCGACATGCAGGCCCTGAACCGGATCATCAAGACCGTCGGCGATCGACTTGCCTACGTGGGCGGCGTGCCCACCGCCGAGATCATGGCCGAAGCGTACCTGGCCGTCGGAGTGAATACTTACTCCAGCGCGGTGTTCAACTTCGTGCCGGATATGGCGGTGACCTTCTACAAGGCACTGCGGGCTGGCGATAGCGATACGGTGCGACGCATCTCACGCGAGTTCTTCCTGCCTTTCGTCGATCTGCGCGACAACAAGGCCGGCTATGCGGTCAGCCTGATCAAGGCCGGCACCGAGATCATTGGGCGTCCCTCCGGTAGCGTACGCGCGCCACTCGAGATGCCCAGTGCCGAGGAGCGAGCTCGACTGGAATCTCTGGTCGAAGTCGCCAAGGGCTTCTGAGAGTCCACCTTCACCCAACTCAACAATGACAGCGAAGAGGTGAATTTCATGAGCATGCCCAGCATCTACAAGACACTTGGAACCTCTGTGCTAATGGCCGGTATGGCCTTCGGCAGCGCCGCCGCCATGGCCGCTGATGGCCCGCTGCGCGGCAACGTCCGCGTGGTGATCGGCTCGACCTCCACCGGGGGCGATACCTATCAGAACTCCAGTATCGTCGCCGATGCCCTGGCCGAACACCTCGATATCAACATGAAGGTGGATGCCGTCGGCGCGAGCTCGGCGTTCCGCTTCCTGGATCGCGATTCCCGCGGCAACACCCTGATGATCTTCCACGATCAGTCCTACCTCGGGCACCTGTACGGTGTTCAGGGGTATGACGACATCTTCGAGAAGTACACCATCGGGCCGACCGTCGCCATCAACCCCGGTAACGCTTATCTGGTACCCAAGGACTCGCCTTACCAGACCCTGAATGACGTGATCGAGGCGGTGGGTAACGGCGAAGAGGTACGCGTCGCCATCCAGCCTGGGGGAGTCTCGGAGATCGGCTTCAGTGCGCTGAAGAACGCCATCGCCATCGAGCATCCGGGCATGGAGGACAACCTGGTGGCCGTCAACACGGGTTCTCAGGCTGACAAGAACCAGCAGCTCTTTGACGACCAGGCTGACATGATCAACGGCACCGTACAGGCCAACGAACAGTACACTCGCCTGCCCGAAGATGATCAGAAGGCCATGCGCTTCCTCTGGCTCACGGCACGCAACAGCACCATCGAGCAGGCGCCGGAAGACGGCCTCGGCCAGACCACTCGTGAGCAGCTGCTGCAGTACGTCGAGCCCAATGTCTCCGTACCCATGGGCAACGGCGACAATTTCACTTTCGATAAGGAATTCTTCTTCCTCTACAACAAGGACATGGATCAGGCCATCGTCGACCAGATCGATCAGGCGCTCACCGAGATCTATGCCGAGGGCGAGATCCAGGAAACCCAGAAGAACTCCTTCTTCATCCCCAACTTCAAGCCGTCTGATGAAGCCGCTGAATACCTGGAGACCAAGATGTCCGTCTACGAGGACATCATCACCAACATCCAGTAAGGCGGTATCGCCGGCGGGGAGACCCGCTGGCGCTCGCGGCTATTGCTTTGTCCCCATAACGATCGAAAGGCCGCCTGACGAGAGCCTTTACCGGAGCCGCCATGGAATCAGGACTGTCATCCCTGTTGAGCGTCTCGATCGACTTCGAGACCTCCCATCTGTTCTTTCCCCATATCATTCACTGGCTGATGGGTGGGCTGTTCGCCGTGATCCTGGTGTTTAACGTGGCGCCTTTCCTTGCCGCCGTAAGGCGAGGGGAGCGGACGCTGCCGATCCTGGGCGAGTCCATGGACAAGTTCCGTTTTTTCGGAACCCTGGTGCTGATCGTCGTCTACTTCTATCTGATGTCGGTGGTCGGCAACCTCTTTCCCTATACGGGCTACGGCTTCCTGTTTGTATCGATGGCTTTCCTTTTCCTGATGTCGCTGATGTACATGCACACCAGGACCAAGCGCAAGGTCATCACGGCTGCCATCAACGCACTCGTGGCGCCGAGCCTGGCGTGGTTCATCCTCGCCAAGCTGTTCCAGATCACCCTGCCGTAGCGGAGACATATTTTCATGTTCGATATCCTGTCATTACTCGATATCACCTTCTTCCTGCTGGCAGCCCTGGGGGCCCTGGTCGGGATCATCTTCGGGGCTATCCCCGGGATGACCGCTACCATGGCCGTGGCGGTGTGTCTGCCGCTGACCTACGCGCTCGGTCTCAATCATGGTCTGGCTCTGTTGCTGGGGCTCTATGTGGGGGGCATCTCCGGCGGCATGGTGCCGGCGGTGCTGCTCAACATCCCTGGCACGCCATCCTCGATCACCACCACCTTCGATGGTTTTCCCATGGCCCAGAGGGGCGAGGGCGAGCGTGCCTTGAGGGTCTGTGTGGTGGCTTCGCTGATCGGTGGCCTCATCAGCGCCATCGTGCTGTTCCTGTTCGCGCCGATGCTGGCCGAGTTCTCGATCAAGTTCTCCTACGTCGAGAAGTTTCTGATCATCCTGCTGGCCCTGACCGTCATCGCCTCCATGTCACGCAACATGCTGGTGGGTATCTTCAGCGGCGTGTTGGGCATCTGGCTGAGCCTGATCGGCACCTACAGCATCTCGGACGGCGGCAACGGCCATACCCGCTTGATGTTCGATTTCCTCGAGCCGTACCTGTTCGAGGGCTTCTCCCTGCTGCCGGTGCTGATCGGTATCTTCGGCATCGCTACCATCCTGCTGGAGGCCGAGGAGGGCGTGAAGAGCGGCCTGGCCGGCAAGAACATCAAATTCGGCAAGGGGAGCGGCTTCTCCTTCGGTATCTTCAGGGGACGGCTGACCAATTTGGTACGCTCGTCCTTCATCGGTACCTTCGTCGGCATGCTGCCGGGCGTCGGCGGCAGCGCTGCCTCGGTGCTGGCCTACACCCAGGAGCGTAACCTCTCCCGCGATTCCAGCGAGATGGGCAAGGGCGCACCCCAGGGCCTGATTGCCTCCGAGTCCGCCAACAATGCCCTGACCGGCGGCGCGCTGATCCCGCTGCTGTCGCTCGGCATCCCGGGCGATTCCACCACCGCGATCCTGATCGGCGCCTTCACCCTGCAGGGCATTCAGGTTGGCCCGCTGTTCATCCCGGAGAACGCCGACACCTGGTACGTGATGATGATCGCCCTGGTGTTCGCCAATTTCGTGATGTTCTTCCTGATGTTCTATGCCATCAAGCACATCGCCAAGGTGGTGCTGGTGCCCAAGTACATCCTCTACCCGATCATCGTGATGATGTGTGTGGTCGGCGCCTACGCGATCAATTACGGCATCATGTTCGACGTCTGGACCCTGCTGATCTTCGGCGTGCTGGGCTACCTGATCCAGAAGGTTGGGCTCGAGGTCGCGCCGCTTATCATCGGCTTCATTCTCGGTGGTCAGGCGGAAGTCTACTTCGTGAAGAGTCTGGAGTCCTTCGGCACCTACTCGATCTTCTTCACCAAGAGCCCCATTGCCGTGGTGCTCTGGCTGCTGATCGCCGCGTCTGTGGCCTTCTCCCTGGTGATGGGGATGAAGAGCCGCGCCAAGCGTCGCCTGGAGACTTCCTCATGAATTCCTGTCATCCGCACAACCACGAGGCCTGGTCATGACACATTCAACATCGGCTCCTCGGGTAATCCGCATCCATCCGCGTGACAACGTCGCGGTGGTCGTCGGCCAGGGTGGCCTGGCCGCTGGCGAGCGCCTCGACGATGGCATCGAGTTGAAGGCCAAGGTGCCTCAGGGCCACAAGGTGGCATTGGTGGCGCTGGCTGAGGGCGACGAGGTGATCCGCTACGGCGAGGTCATCGGTACGGCAGCCACGGCCATCCCGCAGGGCGGCCACGTCAACGAGACCAATCTGCACATGCCCACGCCGCCGGCGCTGGAGGACTTGCCGCTGGCGACGCGCTCCGCCCCAGAAGTGGCTCCGCTGGAGGGCTACACCTTCGAGGGCTTCCGCAATGCTGATGGCAGCGTTGGCACCAAGAACGTGCTGGGCATCACCACCAGCGTGCAGTGCGTGGCGGGCACCATCGACCATGTGGTCCAGCGTATCAAGCGCGAGCTGCTGCCGCGCTTCCCCAACGTCGATGACGTGGTGGGGCTCAACCACAGCTATGGCTGCGGCGTGGCAATCAATGCACCGGCCGCGGTGATCCCGATCCGCACTCTCAAGCACCTGGCCCAGAACCCCAATTTCGGCGATGAGGTCATGGTCATCGGGCTCGGTTGCGAGAAACTGCAGCCCTCGACCCTGGTCGAGGATCGGCCGGTGAAGGTGTACGAGAACACCGAGTCTGCCGATCCCGAGGCCAATGTGTTGAGCCTGCAGGACGAATCCTTCCAGGGGTTCGAGGAAATGATCGATGGCATCATGGCCATGGCCGAGCGTCACCTCGAGCGTCTCGATCGTCGTCGTCGCGAGACCTGTCCGGTGTCCGAGCTGAGGGTGGGCATGCAATGTGGCGGTAGCGACGCCTTTTCCGGGTTGACCGCCAATCCGGCCGTGGGCTTCGCCACCGATCTGATCGTGCGTGCCGGGGGCAGCGTGATGTTCTCCGAGGTCACCGAGGTACGCGATGCCATCCACTTGCTGACGCCGCGAGCGGTGGACCGCTCGGTCGGCCAGGCGCTGGTCGATCAAATGGCCTGGTACGACGACTATCTCTCCCAGGGGCAGGCGGACCGTAGCGCCAATACCTCGCCCGGTAACAAGAAAGGCGGGCTTTCCAACATCGTCGAGAAAGCGTTGGGCTCGGTCATCAAGTCCGGCGACTCGCCGATCGTCGATGTCATCGGCCCGGGAGAGCGGCTGCGCAAGCGGGGCCTGACCTTCGCTGCCACCCCGGCCAGTGACTTCATCTGTGGCACCCTGCAGGCCGCTGCCGGCATGAACCTGCAGGTTTTCACCACCGGGCGCGGCACGCCCTACAACCTGCCGATGACGCCGGTGATCAAAGTGTCGAGCAATTCCACCCTGGCGCGCCGCTGGCATGACCTGATTGACCTCGATGCCGGGCGTATTGCCACCGGCGAGGCGAGTATCGAGGAACTGGGCTGGGAACTCTTCCACTTGATCCTCGAGGTGGCCAGTGGCCGTCGCCAGGTCGCCGCCGACCGACTCGGCCTGTACAACGACCTGGTGCTGTTCAATCCGGCGCCGGTGACCTGAACCCGTTCGATTCTCACAAGAGGCAAAGTCCATGTTCCCCAAGATCACCAAGATGAACATTGTGCCGGTGGCCGGCGAAGACGGTTTCCTGCTCAACCTGAGCGGTGGTCACGCTCCCTGGTTCATCCGTTGCGTGCTGGTGCTGGAAGACGAGTCCGGCAATCGCGGGGTCGGTGAGATTCCCTCCAGTGACGGAATCCTGAAGGGACTGGAAAAGTGCCGACCGCTGGTAGAAGGCGCGCGGGTCAACGAGGTCAAGCAGGTGCTGAGCCGGACACGCAACCTGCTGGCTCAGGGAGGGCCGGAAGAGCGTGGCCAGCAGACGTTCGATCTGCGGGTGGCGGTGCACGTCATCACGGCCATCGAGTCGGCGCTGTTCGATCTCTTCGGCCAGGCGCTGGGCATGCCGGTCGCCGACCTGCTGGGCCAGTACGGTCGCCAGCGCGATGAGGTCGAGGCGCTCGGTTATCTGTTCCTGCTCGGCGATCCCGACAAGACCGATCTGCCGTATCCGAAGGCCACCGACCCGGTCGATGCCTGGGACGAAGTGCGTTATCGCGAAGCCATGACGCCCGAGGCCGTTGCCAATCTGGCCAAGGCCGCCTATGAGCGCTATGGCTTCCGTGACTTCAAGCTCAAGGGTGGCGTGCTGCGCGGTGAAGAAGAAGCCGATTGCATCCGCGCGCTCCACGAGGCCTTCCCCGAAGCCCGCCTGACGCTGGACCCCAATGGAGCCTGGAAGCTGGACGAGGCAGTGCGCGTGCTGGAGCCGATCAAGCACTTGCTGAGCTACGCCGAGGACCCCTGTGGCCAGGAAGGCGGCTTCTCCGGTCGCGAGACCATGGCCGAGTTCAAGAAGCGTACCGGGCTGCCCACCGCGACTAACATGATTGCGACCGATTACAAGCAGTTGCAGTTGGCGGTGCAGCTCAACTCGGTGGATATCCCTCTGGCCGACTGCCACTTCTGGACCATGCAGGGCGCCGTGGCGGTAGGCGAATTGTGTAACGAGTGGGGCATGACCTGGGGCTCGCACAGCAACAATCACTTCGATATCTCGCTGGCCATGATGACCCACGTGGCCGCCGCCTGCCCGGGCGAGATCACGGCCATCGATACCCACTGGATCTGGCAGGACGGCCAGCGCATCACCACCGATCCTTTCCAGATCCGCGACGGCAAGCTCAAGGTGCCGTCCACGCCGGGCCTTGGTGTCGAGCTGGACGACGACAAGCTGATGGAGGCTCACGAAAAGTACAAGCGCCTCGATGTCACCCAGCGCAACGATGCCATGGCCATGCAGTATCTGATCAAGGGCTGGGAATTCGATCCCAAGCGCCCGGCGCTGGTGCGCTGAAGCAGCACCGTGCCATCCGGCGGAGCGGGGTGCCCCCTCTTCGCCGGCTCACTTCCAGTGATACGGCCATACCGGCGGTATCACTGCTTCCCTCGACAGGAGAGAAATGATGACACTCGAAGGCAAGCAACTGATTGGTGCCCAGGCCGTCTCGGCTGAAGGCGCTGTGATCCAGGCAGTGAACCCCGCCACCAACGAGCGTCTCGACCCGGGCTATCCCGCCGGTGGCAAGGCCGAAGTCGAGCGGGCCTGCGAACTGGCCTGGGCGGCCTTTGATGCCTATCGCGAGACCGGCCTCGAAGCCCGTGCGACCTTCCTCGAAACCATTGCCGATGAGATCGAGGCCATCGGTGAGCCGCTGATCGAGCGTGCCGTGGCGGAATCGGGGCTGCCGCAAGCGCGTATCCAGGGCGAGCGCGGTCGGACATGCGGCCAACTGCGCCTGTTCGCCAGCGTCGTGCGTGCCGGTGAATGGCTCGACGTGCGTATCGACCCGGCGCTGCCGGATCGCCAGCCGATGCCGAGGGTCGACCTGCGCCAACGCCACGTCGCCCTGGGCCCTGTCGCGGTGTTCGGTGCCTCGAACTTCCCGCTGGCGTTCTCGGTGGCCGGTGGCGACACCGCCTCGGCGCTGGCCGCCGGTTGCCCGGTCGTGGTCAAGGCCCACTCCGCACATCCGGGAACTTCCGAGCTGGTCGGCCGTGCCATTCAGCGCGCGGTGCAGAAGTGCGAGCTGCCGGAAGGTGTCTTCTCCCTGCTGTATGGCTCTGGGCGCGAAGTGGGGCAGGGCCTGGTGAAGGATTCCCGCATCAAGGCCGTGGGCTTCACCGGTTCGCGTTCCGGCGGCACCGCGCTGATGGCCGCCGCCCAGGCGCGTCCCGAGCCGATCCCGGTCTATGCCGAAATGAGCTCGATCAACCCCGTGTTCCTGCTGCCTGAAGCGCTGAAATCCCGGGCCGCGGCGCTGGGTGAGGCCTTCGTCGGCTCGCTGACCATGGGCGCCGGCCAGTTCTGCACCAACCCCGGCCTGGTCATCGCCGAGAAGGGCGAGGGCCTCGACGCCTTCGTGGCAGCCGCCGGCGAGGCGGTGAAGGGGGCGGCGGCCCAGACCATGCTCACCCCGGGGATTCATGAAGCCTATAACAAGGGGGTCGATAGCCTGGTGGCCAGCGACAAGGCTCGCGAAGTGGCCCGCGGGCCGGTCGGCGAGGGCGCCAACCAGTGCCAGGCCGGTCTGTTCGTGGCCTCCGCCAAGGACTTCCTAGCCGACGAGGCCCTGCAGGCCGAGGTCTTCGGTGCCACCTCGCTGGTCGTCGAGTGTGCCGATCAGGACGAGGTCAAGCGCGTGGCCGAACACCTGGAAGGTCAGCTGACCGCCACCTTGCAGATGGATGATGCCGATGCCGAAACGGCCCGTGGCCTGCTGCCGATCCTCGAGCGTCGCGCCGGCCGCGTGATGGCCAATGGCTGGCCCACCGGGGTCGAGGTGTGTCACGCCATGGTCCACGGCGGCCCGTATCCGGCCACTTCGGACTCACGCACCACCTCGGTGGGCAGTGCCGCCATCCACCGCTTCCTGCGTCCGGTGTGCTATCAGAACCTGCCCGAGGCCCTGTTGCCCGAAGCACTCAAGGATGGCAGCCCGGCCGGCGTCAGCCGCCTGGTCGACGGCAAGCGCGAAGCCTGAGAGCAAGACATTCAACTTGGCAAGCAGTAAGTATTCGGCGGCCTTCGGGCCGCCTTTTTTATGCGATTTTCAAGGCGTCGAGTGGTACCGATCATGCAATCCATTTGCTGGTCGCCGTTCTGGATTGATAACACTTTAGTATGAATCGGCCGATGAGTACTTGCCAGTCGTCAAGGGGATGGCTAGCTTGTCATTCATATGATGTATTATAAGAGAATTTTTGGACTCCTGAGCGCTGAAATGCAGCTCGCTGGCCAATAGAAGCACAAGATCTGCCAGTCCCACTAAGATGGAGAATGTCATGCTGACCAACAAGACAATCATCAGCAACTGCCTGAAACTGACAGCGGTATCCGGAATACTGGCGGTTGTTTCGTTGCCTGCACAGGCGGAACAATGGCGCGGCTGGAATATTCATCCGCCGAGCTATCCCAATAGCGTCGCGCTGGAGAGTTTTGCCGAAGAAGTCGCCGAGAAAACCGAGGGCCGTATCGAGCCCAAGGTTTATCACAATGCTGTCTTGGGGGCTCAGCCGGATGCCATCGAGCAGACGAGAAGCGGTGCCCTGGATTTCGCCAATTTCAACATGGGACCGATGGGGCCGATCGTTCCGGCGACCAATATCCTGTCGTTGCCGTTTATCTTCAATAGTACGGAAGATATGTATCGGATCATGGATGGGGATATTGGAGGGCGCTTCGCCGAGGCACTGGCCGAGAAGAATCTTGTCGCGCTTTCCTGGTTCGGCTCCGGGGCCAGAAGTCTTTACAACACCGATCATCCTGTGAAGACGCCCGATGACGTCGATGGTCTCAAGTTCCGTGTCATGAACAACGATCTCTATGTGCAGATGATCGATGAACTGGGCGGCAATGCCACTCCCATGGCCTACAGTGAGGTCTATCAGTCTCTCAAGACCGGCGTCATCGACGGTGCCGAGAACAACTATCCCTCCTATGAGTCAAGCGGCCACTATGAAGTGGCGAAATATTACTCGCTGACCGAGCATCTGATTCTTCCCGAGTGCCTGTGTGTTGCCAAGTCAACCTGGGATGAAATGTCCGAGGAAGACCAGGGTATCGTGCGCGAGGCCGCCGAGAATGCTGCCCAGGAGCAGCGCAAGTTGTGGGAAGAACGTGCCCAGAAGAGTCGCGAGCTGGTGCTGGAGTCCGGTGTGGAAATCAACGAGGTCGACGATAAGGCGGCTTTCCAGGACAAGATGCAGCCTATCTATGACGATTTCGTCGAGGAAAACCCGGAGCTAGAAACCCTGGTGAAGGATATACAGGCCGCTCAGGAATGATCCTGTGAATTTTCTCGGAAACCCCGGTGCCGGTTATGGCGCCGGGGCGCCCTTTAAAGGATGACAGTTCGTGAGCAATTATTCTGACGATACCCACGGTTTGGCAAGCGATGATACTGGGGAACGATCCTCTTTCGATGCCTTGCTGGATGGGATCGCTCAAGCTTGTATCGTCTTCTCGGGTGTACTGCTGGTCTTTCTGATTGCATCCTTCGGATGGCTCGTCTTCGGTCGTTATGTCCTCAACGACACACCGACCTGGGTGGAGCAGTCATCGCTGTTGATCGTCGTTTATGTCACCTGTCTCGGGGCGGCCGCCGGGGTGCGTAACAAGACACATCTGAGTATCGAGTTCATTAGAGAAGGACTGCCGGTCTTGCCGCGAGATGCGATGCGCTATGTCGCCGATATCTTCGTGATGCTTTTCGGTGCCTTCATGGCTTGGCAGGGCGGTGTCATGGTGCTGGAAAATCTCGGTCGTCCCATTCCGATGATTGGCCTTTCCGAAAGCTGGCGTGCTGCCCCTCTGGTGGTCAGCGGCCTGCTGATGATGCTGTTTTCGATCGTCACTATCGTTCAGCGTCTCGTGACGCACCTGGGGAGGTAACATCATGGGGCTGCTGATTCTGTTTGGTGTCTTTTTCCTTGGCCTGATCGTCGGTGCACCGGTGGCTTTTGCCGTGGGGCTGGCATCGGTCGTCACCTTTATCTATGAAGGTTTGCCTCTCTTCGTCGGCTTTCAGCGAATCCTGTCGGGTATTTCCGTGTTTTCGCTGCTGGCGATTCCCTTCTTCATCCTCGCCGGCGAGCTGATGCTCCACGGGGGCATTTCCAATCGTCTGGTGCGCCTGGCATCGGCTGCCGTGGGTCGCGTGCGAGGAGGGCTCGGGCTGGTCAACGTCTCTTCTTCGATGCTGTTCGGCGGCATTTCCGGCTCGGCGGTCGCCGATACCTCGGCATTGGGGTCGATTCTGGTGCCGGTGATGAAGGAGAAAGGCTATGACGCCGACTATGCGGTCAATGTGACCGTGACGTCATCGGTCGCCGGGGTGGTGATTCCGCCCAGCCACAACATGATTCTCTATGCCGTGGCCGCAGGCGGGGGCATTTCGGTGACCCAACTGTTCATCGCGGGGATCGTGCCCGGCATCCTGATGTGTCTGGCGCTGGCCGTCGCGGCTTATGTGGTCGCCGTGAAGCGCGGTTATGCCGGTGAAGAGTTCCCGGGTTGGCACGTTTTGATCATCAGCTTCGCGGCGGCACTGCCAGGTCTTTTGACGGCCGTGATCATCGTCGGCGGTGTCCTGTCGGGCATCCTGACCGTGACGGAGTCCGGTGCCTTCGGTGCCATTTATGCCATCGTGGTCACGGGGCTGGTCTATCGTGAGCTGCGCTGGGAGTCCTTCAAGCAGGCCGTCTATCAGTCGGTGCGTACGACCTCGCTGGTGATGATACTGGTGGGCTGTGCCTCGGCCTTTTCCTACCTGCTCGCCCTGTACAGCGTGCCGGAGCTGTTGAGCGAGGCGCTGTTGGCGATCTCGGACAATCCCTACGTCATTCTATTGATGCTCAACCTGCTGCTGCTCGGCCTGGGAATGATCATGGACATGGCGGCGTTGATCCTGATCTGTACGCCGATTTTCCTGCCGGTAGCGACCCAGTTCGGCATGGACCCCATCCAGTTCGGCATCATTCTGATGATCAATCTGGGGCTGGGGCTGTGCACGCCTCCGGTCGGTTCCTGCCTGTTCGTCGGTAGCGTGATCGGCAAGATCAAGATCGAGCAGGCCGTGCGCACCATCTGGCCTTTCTATCTGGCCTTGTTCGCTGTGCTGATGCTGGTGACTTACGTGCCCGCGGTATCGCTGATGCTGCCGTCCTTTTTCGAGTAACGCTTCTTCATATAACGGTCAATCAGGATGCAACGATGAAGATCGCAAGCGTGCATACGCATATTCTCGACTACCAGCTCGAGCAGGCCTTCGAGAGCGCATCGATGCGTTTCGAACGACGCCAGCATTGCCTGGTCGAGGTGGTCTGTGACGACGGCACCGTGGGCTGGGGAGAGTGCCTGGGGCCGGCCAAGGCCAATGCCACGGTGGTAGGGCTTTATGCCGGTGCCCTGGTAGGGGCCAACCCCCTGGAGACCGAAAAGCTCTGGCTCGATCTCTATAACCGGTTGCGCGATCAAGGGCAGCGTGGCCTGACGATGACGGCCCTGAGCGGTATCGACATCGCACTCTGGGACATCAAGGGCAAGCACTACGGTGCTTCGATCAGTGAGCTGCTCGGTGGTCGTTTTCGCGAGGAAGTTCGGGCCTATGCCACTGGCTCGTTTCGTCGCGATGGCGTCGATCGGGTCCAGGATGTCGCCGAAGAGGTCGCCGGATATGCCCGGGAGGGCTTTCATGGCGTCAAGATCAAGATCGGTTTCGATGTCGAGGAGGATCTGCGTGCGATCGCCGCCGCCCGGGAAGCGATCGGCCCGGAGCGCCGCCTGATGATCGACGCCAATCATGGTTATGACCTGCTCGAGGCGCTCGAGGTCGGCAGGCGTGCCGAGCCGTATCGGGTCGACTGGTTCGAGGAGCCGGTGCTACCCGAGCAGATCGATACCTATCGAGCCGTTCGACAAGGACAGCCGATTCCCGTTGCCAGCGGCGAGAACTGGCATGGTCGCTACGCCATGCTCGAGCCGCTTTCCACTCGGGCGGTGGATATCGCCCAGCCCGATGTATGCGGGGTGGGCGGTTTCTCCGAGATGCGGCGTGTCGCGGACATGGCGGCCATGTTCGGTGTGCGCCTGGTGCCCCATGTCTGGGGAACGGCGGTGTGCATCGCCGCCAGCCTGCAGTTCATGGCGGCCTTGCCGCCCAACCCGCCGCGGCGTCGGCCGATCGAACCCATCATGGAGTTCGACCGTACCAAGAATCCTTTCCGTCAGGCCGTCGTTACAACGCCCATCGAGCATCAGGCGGGCGTCGTGCGCATTCCCGACGGGCCGGGGCTGGGTATTGCCATCGATCGTGACGCCCTGCGTCACCATGCGCTGAAGGAGGACTGATCGTGTCCGGGATTCCCGTCAACACTCGACCGCTGGATGGAGCGGCGCCGGCCTTGCAGGCACCGCCCGGGGCCACCGATTGCCATATCCATCTCTATCTGCCGGGCTATCAGGCCCAGCCGGGTGGCCCGCCGATCCCCGAACTGGCCACAGTGGAAGACTACCGGCAGGTTCAGCGTCGCCTGTCGCTGGAGCGGGTCGTGGTGACCCAGTCCAATGCTTACCAGTGTGATAACAGCGCCTTGCTCGATGCCCTGTCGCAGTTGGGGCCCGAGACGGCCCGAGGCGTTGCGGTGGTGACGCCGGATACGCCGGACCATGAGCTCGAGGCCTGGCATGAACGCGGCGTGCGTGGCGCACGCATCATGCAGTTGCCGGGCGGTGCCGTGAAGATTGACCGGATGCTCGATGTCGAGCGACGGATCCGCTCGCTGGGGTGGCATCTGATGGTGCAGTTCAATGGCCGCCATCTCGACGACTATCGAGATGAGCTGCGCCGCATCGAGGGCGATTACATCATCGATCATATCGGCAAGTTCATGGATCCGGTGCCGGCCGACGATCCGCGTGTCGACGAGCTTCTGCGCTTGCTCGATCGCGGCAATGCCTGGTTCAAGATCTGTGCGGGATACGAGGCGAGCCTGGAGGGTGGCCCCCATTACGCTGATGTCGGTGCCATTGCCAGGCGTGTCATCGAGCATGCCCCGGAGCGCATCCTGTGGGGGAGCAACTGGCCCCATGTCGGCGTGCCGCGCTCCCAATACCCGGATGATGCCGAACAGCTCGATGTACTGGTCGAGTGGGCCAGTCCGGATGTGCGGCACAAGATCCTGGTCGACAATCCGGCGGCGTTGTACGGGTTCGAGGCGGCCTGACGGCGCGTCGGCTGTCGGAGAGAGTCTTTCATCAACCTATAGAACGATTCCCGAGCAGAGGAATCGCGCGACGAGACCAAAGGAGCAACATGATGCTGAATCGGATTCTGGTTACCGGGGCGGCCGGTGGTGTCGGCAAGGCCATTCGTCCGCATCTCGAGCGCCTGGCCCATCAGGTGCGGTTATCGGATGTCGCCGATCTGGGCGAGGCGGCCGAGCACGAGGAGATCGTGCCGTGCGATCTGGCCGATGCGCAGGCCGTCAAGGAACTGGTCGATGGTTGTGATGGTGTCATTCATCTGGGCGGCGTCTCGGTGGAGAAGCCCTGGGAGGGCATTCTCCAGTCGAACATCATCGGGGTCTACAACCTCTATGAGGCGGCCCGCAAGCTGGGCAAGCCGCGTATCGTGTTTGCCAGCTCGAACCACACGATCGGCTTCTATTCGCGTACCACCAAGATCGACACCGAAGTGCCCCATCGTCCCGATTCACTGTATGGGGTCTCGAAGTGTTTCGGGGAGGATCTGGCGAGCCTGTACCACGACAAGTTCGGCGTCGAGACACTGAGCGTGCGCATCGGCTCATGTTTTCCCAAGCCGGCGGACACGCGCATGATGGCAACCTGGCTGAGTGTCGAGGACTTCGTCGCGCTGCTCGAGCGTGCCTTCGTGGCTCCCAAACTGGCCCATACCGTGGTCTATGGCGCCTCTGCCAATAACGAGACCTGGTGGGACAACAGCAAGTCCTCGTTTCTCGGCTGGGCGCCGCGCGACACTTCCGAGCCATGGCGTGCCGAGGTCGAAGCCAAGGCCGGGGCCATCGATCCCGATGATCCGACGGTCGTCTATCAGGGCGGTAAATTCGCGGCTCAGGGTCACCCGGACGATTGAGGGAGCCGGCCTTTCAGAAGAGGTGCCAAATGGACGATACGGTCACTCTGACGCTGGATGAGGCGGAGGCGCTGAGTCGGGAAGTGCTTACCCGGCATGGCTTCGACGAGGCGCATGCCGGTGCCATCACCCGCAGCGTGGTCGCGGCACAGCGCGATGAATGCCATTCCCATGGGCTGTATCGGCTGATCGGCTGTGTCGATACGTTGCATCATGGTGGTGTCAGCCCCGATGCGACGCCCGAGATCATCGATATCGCCCCTGGCGTGGTGCGTGCCGATGCTCGACAGGGATGTTCCTTGCTGGCCTTCGAGCAGGCGCGTCCTGCGCTGATCGACAAGGCGAGAACCAACGGGATCGCCATGCTGGCGCTCAACAACGCCTTTCATTTTTCGGCCCTGTGGCCTGAAGTGGAGTCCCTCGCGGAAGAGGGACTCGTTGCGCTGGCGATGACGCCGAGTCATGCCTTCGTGGCGCCGGCGGGTGGCCAGGCGCCCTTGCTCGGCACCAATCCCATTGCCTTTTCCTGGCCGCGCCCCGGTACTTTCCCCTATACCTTCGATTTCGCCACCAGCGTAGTGGCGCGCGGCGAAATCGAGCTGCATCGTCGTGCCGGCGAGGCGATCCCCGAGGGCTGGGCGGTCGATCGGCAGGGAGAGCCGACGACGGATCCCGCGACGGCGCTGGAAGGTGCGATGCTGACGTTCGGAGGCTACAAGGGCTCGGCGCTCTCGATCATGATCGAACTGCTGGCCGGCCCGCTGATCGGTGATCTATTGGGCCATGAGACCCAACCGGCCAATGCCGATGGTCAGGGGAAGCCCTTTCACGGAGAACTGCTGCTGGCCATCGATCCCGCTACCTTGCTGGGCACGGATCGGGAGCGGCATATGCAGCATGCCGAGGCGCTGTTCGAGGGCGTGCTGGCACAGGGGGCGCGACTTCCTTCGCAGCGTCGCCACGAGGCGCGCCGCCGTAGCCGGGAGATTGGCGTGACGATCCCGGCAACGCTGTAT
Organism: Halomonas elongata DSM 2581; assembly: GCF_000196875.2. Taxonomy (NCBI): domain Bacteria; kingdom Pseudomonadati; phylum Pseudomonadota; class Gammaproteobacteria; order Oceanospirillales; family Halomonadaceae; genus Halomonas; species Halomonas elongata. Next base: position 2,836,684 of record NC_014532.2, on the reverse strand, counting down.
CAGGAGCTGGATCGACTGCGCCAGCCGAAGGGCCCCGGCACGTGATCATGGCGGCATGGTCGGTAACATTTTTGAGTGTGATGTATGATGAAAAAGAGGTAAGGGGCAATGGTCCTGCGCTGTTTCGATGATACGATACGGAAAGGACCGATCGCTGGCCCGGACGATGATTTGACTGCACTGCGTGCGTGATATGACGCGGTGGTTCAATGGCAAAAGGATGTGAGATGGCGGTGTCGAATTCATGGGGCGTCAAGCGCATTACTCGCGAGGGCAGCTTGTCCAAGGCGGTCCTGGAGCAACTCGAGCGACGGATCACCTCGGGGGACACGCCGGTGGGCAGCAAGCTGCCCACCGAGAGCGAGCTGTGTGACGCCTTCGGGGTGAGTCGCACGGTGATTCGCGAGGCCATCACGCATCTCAAGTCGCTCGGCCTGGTCGAGACTCGACGTGGCGTCGGGACGACGGTGCTGCGTACCGATGTGGTCGAGCCGCGGCCGGCCGTGCACATCAGCCCCACAACCGTCGAGGACATTCTCCAGGTCCTGGAGCTGCGGTTGACGCTGGAACCCAGCGCCGCCGAGCTGGCCGCGTTACGCCATGACGCGGAAGACCGGGCGCGCCTGGAGGCGCGACATGCGGAATTCTCGGCGGTTCAGGCCAGTCAGTCTCAGGCGCGCCGGGAGGATTTTGCCTTCCACCACGCCATCGTCAAGGCGACGCACAACGTATTCTTCGACCGCTTCTACGAGCCGCTCAGCGAAAGCATGATCCCTCGCTCCAAGCTGCTCAGCATCGACATCGATCCCAGTTCCTCGGCACGTTACCTCGAACTGGTGCAGCAGGAACATGCCCGGATCCTGGAGGCGATTCTCGAGCGGGACGGTCCGGCGGCGCGCACGGCGATGCATGACCATCTCAACCGTTCGAAGGAGATGTACGCGCGCTATCTCGAGGAATAGACCCTAGCGTGCCAGCCAGAGTCCGACGACCACGGCAATGGCCACGGTGGCGAAAAAGACCCGGTTGCGCAGGCGGGTGTCTCGGCGGGGCTTGTCGGGGCGGTGCGTCACGTTGACTCCTGGTAGCGGATGAATGGGGCGAAAGGCGACTTGGCGCACCATGGTATTCCCGTTAGCCTGCTATCACCAGACGGCCCGCCAAACCGGAAGATGCCATGCCCCAGCCTGCTACCGCCACGCCTCTTGTCTTCGCCCATGCCAACGGCTTTCCCGGCCGAAGCTACCGCAGTTTCCTGGCGCCGCTCGAGGCGCGTTTCGACATGCATCCCGTGGAGCAGCTCGGTCATCATCCCGACTTTCCCGTGGGCCACAACTGGCTGGCGCTGCGCGACGAACTGCTGGAGCAGTTACAGGCGTTCTCCGAACCGGTGATCGGCGTCGGGCATTCCATGGGCGGCGTGCTGACGGCCATGGCCGCCGAGCAGGCGCCGGAACGCTTCCGCTGTGTGGTGATGCTCGATCCTCCCTTGATGCTGGGCGTCGACGCCATGGCCATGAAGCTGGCCAAGCGCCTCGGTTTCGTCGATCGGGTCACCCCGGCGGGGCGGACCCTGGGGCGCCGTTCCCGTTGGTCGGACCGTTCGGCGATGCGCGACTATCTGCGTCGCCGCAGCCTGTTTCGTCGTTTCACCGACCAGGCCCTGGATGATTACATCGAGGGCGGTACCCGGGAGCTCGAGGAGGGTGGGGTGGTTCTGCGCTATGACCCCGATATCGAAGTCGACATCTTCCGCCACCTGCCCGATCACCTGAACGCTCTCCCCGAGCGTGCCAGGGTGCCGCTGGGCGTGCTGGCCGGTGATGAGTCCGATCTGCTCACGTCGCGTCGGCGACGTCGCTTGAGGCGTCGAGGTGTCAGGGTCGCCGAGGTGCCCGGCGGCCACATGTTCCCCATGGAACACCCCGAAGCGACTCGCGAGGCCCTGCTGGCCATGCTCGATACCCTGCTGGATGGAGGTGAACGATGACACAGGGAGAGCCCATGCGTCTTGCCGACGGTCGCCTGGCTGCCCTGTCCTGGGGCGAGGCCCGGGCGCCGACCTGGCTCGCCCTGCATGGCTGGCTGGACAATGCCGCCAGTTTCTCGCGCCTGGCGCCGCGCCTCGCATCGAGCTTGGGCATCCGGGTGGTGGCGCTCGATTTCGCGGGCCATGGGCACTCGCGTTATCTGGTCGGGGACGGGGGCTATGCCCTCTGGGACTACTGTCATGACGTGCTCGATGCCCTCGATGCGCTGGGCCTCGAGCGTGCCCCGCTGCTGGCGCATTCCATGGGTGCCGGGGTGGCCTGCCTGCTTGCCGCCGGCCTGCCGGAACGCGTCGAGCGGCTGGTCCTGATCGATGGCCTCGGTGCCGTGACCACTGCGCCGTCGGCGTTGCCACGCCAGTTGCGCAAGGGGCTGCAAGCCCGTCGACGGCCCTGCGCGTCGGCGCCTCGCTATGCTGATATCGAGAGCGCCGTGGCGGCGCGGGTGGCCGGCAGTGCCTCGCCGATCGACGCGGAAACCGCCAGGCCCCTGGTCGAGCGAAATCTGGAGGCGCTGGCATGGGGCGAGTGGCGGCTGCGCAGCGACCCGCGCCTGCGCTGGGCCTCGCCGGTTCGCCTGACGCCCGATCAGGTGCTGGCCGCACTGGGCGCCATGAGCTGCGATGTTCTGCTGGTCGAGGGTCAGGAAGGCATCCTGGGAGAGCGCGAGGGCATGACGTCGAGAAGGGCTGCGGTCGCCGAGCTGACGAGGCGGGTGCTGGCGGGTGGCCACCACCTGCATCTGGAGTCGGAACGGGTGGATGCCGTTGCCGAGACGATTGTGGCGCATGTCCGGGGAACTGATCGAACCTGAGGGAGGAGATGACCATGGCCGAACGATCTCCCGACGAGGATACCGGCCGGCGTGTGGTATTGGCGCTGGGCAGCGGCGGTGCGCGGGGTTATGCGCACATCGGGATCATCGAGGAGCTGGAGGCGCGCGGTTACGAGATCGTGGCGCTGTCGGGCTGCTCCATGGGCGCTCTGGTGGCCGGTATTTACGCGGCGGGTGAGCTGGATGCCTATCGTGACTGGGTCTGTCGCCTGGATTACTTCGATGTTCTGCGCCTGGTGGATGTCACCTGGAGCCCGATGGGGGCAATGAAGGCCAGCAAGGTGATGAGCAAGCTCGAGGAACTGGTCGGCGACACCCTGATCGAGGACCTGCCGGTCCCGGTGACCACCGTGGCCACCGACCTGACTCGCCAACGCGAAGTGTGGTTCCAGTCGGGGAGCCTGTTGCAGGCCATTCGGGCCTCCATCGCGGTGCCGGGCGTCATCACGCCAGTCTACCGGGGCGCCCAGGTGCTGGTGGATGGCGGCCTGCTCAACCCCTTGCCGGTGATGCCGGCAGTGGGCGCGCGTGCGGATTTCCTCATGGCGGTCAATGCCACTGCCCACACCTCACGGCCGGTGACACTGGAATCCCTGCTGCCGCCCGAGGAGGCCGCCGAGGAACAGGCTCGTGAGGCGGAACGCGATCGAGCGGGGGCGGTCGATTTTACCGGCTGGATGGAAGGCGTGCGGGGCGCCACGCGCCGGCTCTTCGATGGTCTCGGTAGCGGTGACGAGGACGACGCCGAAAAGGGCAAGCAGGAACGCGATCGTCATGCCTGGGGGCGCCTCGACATGATGCTGGCATCCTTCGACATCGCCCAGGGCGCGATTGCCAACTACCGGTTGGCGGGCTATCCGCCGGACGTGCTGGTCGAGATTCCCAAGACGGTCTGCGGCGCCTACGAGTTCCACCGCGCCGAGGCCCTGATATGCCTGGGGAGGCATCTGGCCAAGGACGCGTTGGACCGCCGCGAGCGTGAACTCGATATGCGGGGGAAAACCTAACGCTGCCGCCGTAACAGCACATACACCGCACCGGTGCCGCCATCGGCATCGGTGGCCGAGCAGAAGGCCAGTACGCTTGGCCATTCGCGCAGCCAGGCGTTGACGTGGCTCTTGATCACCGGGTAATCGGAGGTGGCGCCCCAGGCCTTGCCATGCACGACCAGCACGCAACGGGCGCGCTCGGCTTCGGCATCGTGCAGGAAGGTCTCGAGTTCCAGTCGGGCCTCGTCGACGGTATAGCCATGCAGATCCAGCCCCGCTTCCCAGGCGATCTGGCCGCGCTTGAGCTGGCTGCGGGTGCGATAGGGCAGGTCGGGCAGCGCGAAATCGAGATACGCCGAAGGCCGGACTGCCTCGACGCGGCCGTCGGAAGTGCGGCCGGTGACGTTGTCCGAGCCGGCGTCGGCGGCCGCCGCGCGTCGTGCCCGGGCGGCTTCGTCCTCTCGGCGCGGGCGACCGGGATCGGCGCGGTTGTGCTGCAGCGGGCGCACACCGGCCTCGCTCAGTGCCCGGCGGAAGGCACTGACGTCATCGGCGTCCGGCTGGTGGCGGCGTCGGCTCATGTCGTGACTCGCATGCTCCTGAAAGGGGGCCAGTATACCGGCCCTGACGTGGCTGTGAACCGCTGCCGAGGGTACAATCGGGGTTCAGCCGCTTTCCCATGCAAACGTCGAACAGGATGCCCCGTGGCCGATTCCGTCTGCTCTTCATCGACTTCCACCCTGACCCTCGACGACGCCGAGTTGGCCGAGGGGCTGATCACCCTGCGTGACTGCCTGCGCTGGGCCACCAGCGAGTTCCATCTGGCCGGCCTGCATTATGGTCATGGTACCGATTCCGCCTGGGACGAGGCAGTGGCCCTGACGCTGGGTGCCCTGCACCTGCCCTGGAACGTCGATCCCGGCGTGCTCGATGCGCGCCTGCTGCCCATGGAGCGCCGCCGTATCGTCGGGCTCGCCAGGGAGCGAATCGGCAGCCGTCGTCCCTTGCCCTACCTGCTGGGCGAGGCCTTCTTCGCCGGCGTGCCCTTCAGTGTCGACGAGCGGGTGCTGATCCCGCGCTCGCCCATCGCCGAGCTGATCGAGCATGGCTTCGGCGCCTGGTTCCCCGTCGAACCGCCGGCGCGAGTGCTGGACCTGTGCGCCGGCTCCGGCTGCATCGGCATCGCCACCGCCCTGCACCTGCCCACCTGCGAGGTCGACCTGGCCGATGTCAGCGCCGAGGCTCTGGAGGTGTCGCGTCTCAACATCACGCGCCACGATGTCGGCGATCGCGTGCGAGCCGTCGCCTCGGACCTCTTCGACGGCCTCGAGGGGCGGCGCTATGAGTTGATCGTCTCCAACCCGCCCTATGTCGATGCCCGGGATCTGGCCACCATGCCCGCCGAGTTCCGTCACGAGCCGGGACTGGCGCTGGGCGCCGGGGCCGATGGCCTGGACATCGTGCGTCGTATCCTGCGCGAGGCCCGCGAGCACCTGACCGACGACGGCGTGTTGATCGTCGAGGTCGGCAACTCTGATCGTCACCTGGAGGCCGCCTTCCCCGAGGTTCCCTTCATGTGGCTGGAATTCGAGCGCGGCGGTCAGGGCGTGTTCGCGCTGACCGCCGCGGAACTCGACGCCCATGCGGCGTCCTTCGCCTGATTCGTCATTGAGGAACGCCCATGTCCGGCAACACCTTCGGCAAGCTGTTCACCGTCACCACCTTCGGCGAGAGCCATGGCCCGGCGCTCGGCGCCATCGTCGATGGCTGTCCGCCGGGCGTGCCGATCGACGAGGAAACCCTGCAACGTGATCTGGACCGGCGTCGACCGGGCTCCTCGCGGCATACCACCCAGCGTCGCGAGCCCGACCGGGTGCGGTTGTTGTCCGGCGTCTTCGAGGGCGTGACCACCGGAACGTCCATCGGGCTGCTGATCGAGAACACCGACCAGCGCTCCAAGGACTATTCGCGGATCAAGGACCAGTTTCGCCCGGCCCACGCCGACTACACCTATCACCACAAGTACGGGATTCGCGACTATCGGGGCGGCGGTCGCTCCAGTGCCCGCGAAACCGCCATGCGGGTGGCCGCCGGCGCCATTGCCAAGCAGTATCTGGCCAGTCAGGGCATCCGGGTGCGTGGCTACATGAGCCAGCTCGGGCCCATTGCCATCGAGTTTCGCGACTGGGCGGCGGTGGACGACAATCCCTTCTTCTGTCCCGACCCGGAAAAAGTGCCCGAGCTCGAAGCCTTCATGGATCAGCTGCGGCGCGATCAGGACTCGGTGGGCGCGCGCATTTCGGTGGTCGCCGAGGGCGTGCCGCCTGGCCTTGGCGAGCCGGTCTTCGATCGCCTCGACGCCGAGCTGGCGCATGGCCTGATGAGCATCAACGCCGTGAAGGGCGTGGAGATCGGCGACGGTTTCGCCTCGGTGGCCCAGCGGGGCAGTGAGCACCGCGATGAAATGACGCCCGAGGGCTTTCTGTCCAATCATGCCGGTGGCGTCCTGGGCGGCATCTCCAGCGGCCAGACGATCATTGCACATCTGGCGCTCAAGCCGACCTCCAGCATCACCATCCCGGGGCGCTCGATTGACGTCGCTGGCGCACCGGTGGAGGTCGTCACCCGCGGGCGTCATGATCCCTGTGTCGGCATTCGCGCCACGCCCATCGCCGAGGCGATGATGGCGCTGACCCTGATGGATCATCTGCTGCGGCATCGAGGCCAGAATCAGGACGTTGAGGTATCGACGCCAAGACTGTCCTGAAAACGGCCTGAGCGAACCGTCCTCAACGGTCGGACTGCTACACTTGGGGCGTATCATCTCATTCACTTCGGCCAGGTGAGGCGCCCCCATGAAGATCAACGTCGAGTTCGATTTGACGCCAGATGAATTCCGCCGGGCACTCGGACTGCCCGATGTGGAAGCCTTTCAGCAGGATTTGCTGGAGCGCATCCAGAAGCAGATGGAATCCGGTGTCGAGGGCTATGACCCCATGAGCCTGATGCAGCCCTTCCTCCAGCAACCGCTCTTCCAGCAGGGCATGGCCAACTTCGGCAACTATCAGCAGATGATGATGGATATGCTGAGCCGTGCTGCGTCCGGGGCCACCCGGAGCCAGGAAAACGATCCGGATGAGCCGCCCTCCGGGGCGTCCGGGCAAGGCGCCGGCAAGGCCTCCTCGGCCAGCGCCCAGTCTCGCAGCCGGCGCAAGAGCTGAGTCGCTGCTCTCTGGTTGGAGCGTATCGTCATTATCTTGCAACGGTCGGCGTGCCAGACTAGTCTTTGTGCAGTGCAGCACGAGTGTTATCCGCATTCCTCGAGGAGGATCAGGCCATGCAGGACAAGATGATCGATGCGTTCAACGAGCAGGCGCGGGAATTCTTCACGCCGATGCGCAAGTTCAATGCCTTGATGCTGGACAACATGGAACGTGTGACCCAGTACCAGCTGGAGGCCATGAAGCGTTACAGCCAGATGGGCACCTCGCGCCTGCGGGATGCCACCGATATCAGCGATGTCGAAGGGGTTCGCGATTTTGGCACCCGGCAGGTCGAGATGATGACCGAGCTGTCCAACCAGATGCTCGAGGATGCCCGGGCCATGAGCGAGATGAGCCTGCGCTTCAAGAGCGAGCTGGAGGCGCTTTATGGCGAGTCCGGCCAGGCGATGGCCGAGCAGGCGGCGTCCGCCGCCGAGCCCGAGCCGACCAAGGAGTCTGAAGGACCGGCCAAAGAGCCTGAAGGGCCGGCCAAGGCCACCAGCCAGGCGGCGCGCAAGCGTAGCTGAGCGTTCTCCATGTAACACCCGGGTCGCTGTCGGCTCGTGACGAGCGGGCGGCGACCGTGCGTCGAGGTCATGGGAGGGAGTGATGCAGCCAGGGAATCATGCACCGTCACAGGAGGAGCTCGAGGCGTGGGGCGAGCAGGCCAGGCTGATCGGCGAGCAATATCGCGCCTTGATCGAGGACGTACTGCCGCGCCTGGTGCCCGATACCGCCGCCGAGTCCGTCTATGCCGACATGCACGACAGCTTTCGGGCCGGCGCCGAGGCGCTGAATCGCGATCCTTCCCTGCTGTGGCAGACCCAGGCACGCTTGATGGAGGATCAATACCAGCTTTGGCAGAACGGGCTCAAGGCATTGTCCGGTGAGTCGGTGGCACCGCTGGTCACGCCCGGCAAGGGGGATCGGCGTTTCCAGGACGAGGCCTGGCACAGCGATCCCTTCTACATGTCGATCATGCAGCAGTACCTGCTGTTCGCACGTCGCGTCGAGTCCCTGGTGGACAGCCTCGAGGGACTGTCGGACGACCATCGACGCAACCTCGCCTTCTACGCGCGGCAACTGGTCAATGCCATGTCGCCGACCAACTTCGTCACCACCAACCCCGAAGTGATGCGGCGTACCCTGGAAACGCGAGGCCAGAATCTGGTGGATGGCCTGGCCCGGTTGCGCGAGGATCTCGCCAATTCCGTCGAGGGGCTCAATGTCACCATGACGGACCGCGAGGCCTTCGAGGTCGGCGAGAACATCGCCGTCACCCCTGGAGCAGTGATCTTCGAGAACGAGCTGATGCAGCTGATCCAGTACACTCCCAGCACCGAGAAGGTCTTCAAGACGCCGTTGCTGGTGGTGCCGCCCTGGATCAACAAGTATTACGTGCTCGACCTTCGTCAGGAGAACTCGCTGGTCAAGTGGCTGGTGGATCAGGGCCACAGCGTCTTCCTGATCTCCTGGCGCAATCCCGGTCCCGAGCAGCGTGATCTGACCTGGGCCGATTACATGCAGATGGGGCCCATTGCGGCCATGGAAGCCATCGAGCAGGCCGTGGGCGAAAAGTCGGTCAACCTGCTGAGCTACTGTGTCGGCGGGACTCTGACGGCCTCGACAGTGGCCTACCTGACCAGCACCCGGCGCGGCCGCAAGGTGCGCTCGGTCACCTACATGGCGACTCTGCAGGACTTCCGCGATCCCGGCGAGCTGGGCGTCTTCCTTGCCGAGCCGGTGCTCAGGGGCATAGAAGAAAAACTCGAGCAGGACGGCTATCTGGATGGCCGAGTCATGGCCTATTCCTTCAACCTGCTGCGCGAGAACGATCTGTTCTGGTCGTTCTACATCAACAACTATCTGAAAGGCGACGCGCCGGCTCCCTTCGACCTGCTGTACTGGAACACCGACGGCACCAACCTGCCGGCGGGCACCCACGGCTGGTACCTGCGGCACCTGTATCGCGAGAACCGCCTGGTCGAGCCGGGTGGCATCGAACTCGACGGCGTGAAGATCGACCTGCGCAAGATCTCGGTTCCCAGCTACTTCGTCTCCACCCGCGAGGACCATATCGCCAAGTGGAACAGCACCTATTATGGTGCCTTGCTGCCCAAGGGGCCGGTCACCTTCGTGCTGGCCGGGTCCGGGCATATTGCCGGCATCGTCAATCCGCCCCACAAGAACAAGTACGGTTTCTGGACTAACGAGGAACTGCCGGACGATCATGAAGCCTGGCTCGAGGGAGCCGAGGCGCATGAAGGCTCCTGGTGGCCGCACTGGCAGGCCTGGATGACCGAGAACGGCTACGCCGATCCCGACAAGCTGGTACCGGCCCGCCAACCCGGCGAAGGCCAGCTCGATATCCTCGAGCCGGCACCGGGGCGGTACGTGAAGATGACGATTCCCGAGGTGCTGGCTCCCGGCGAAGCCGGGAGTTAGCTGTAAGCTATAAGCTTTAAGTTTTAAGAAAAAACTACCCCGGACTGCGCCCGGAGCCGTAAGTGGAGAGCTGCAAGCTTCAAGAAAGACCCTTCTCGTTGGTCTGGTGGCAGCATGCTGGCTTACGGCTTACGGCTTACGGCTTACGGCTTACGGCTTACGGCGGCGCTTAGCCGGATGCCGGGCAGTACCATCAGCGCCGCGAGGAGCCAGATCGGCCAGCTGCCGGTGCGGGTGAAGGGGGTGAGGCCTTCCATGGGAACGTATTCCCCGACCAGGGTGGCGGCTTCGAACTGGGGCAGGCGGCCGGTGATGCGTCCCTGTGGGTCGACGATGGCGGTGACGCCATTGCTGGTGGCCCTGACCACGTAGCGGCCGTTTTCCAGGGCGCGCAGGCGGGCCATCTGCAGGTGTTGCTGAGGGCCCAGGGAATCGCCGAACCAGGTATCGTTGGAAAGCGTCAGGAGTACGTTGGCGTGACGTGCCTGCTTGGCCACCAGATCGGCGTAGATGATCTCGTAGCAGATGGCATTGCCGATGCGGGTGCCGGCGGCGACCATGGGTTGCTGGCCGTCGGGGCCTGGCGTCATGGCCGGCATCGGCAGGTCGAAGAAGGCGATGGCGCCGCGCAACAGGCTTTCCAGTGGCAAGTACTCGCCGAAGGGCACCAGATGGTGCTTGCGATATTCACCCTGCACGCCGTTCAGGCCGACCACGCTATTGTAGAAGTTGCCCTGCTCATCACGCTGGAGAATGCCGGTGAGCAACTGGGTATCGTCCGGCAGGCTCGCCTGGGCGCGCTCCAGCACTGGCCGGGCCTGGTCCTCGAACATCGGCAGCGCCGCTTCCGGCCAGATCACCAGGTCGAGCGGTGTGTCGCCCAGTTCCCGGGTCAGGCGCCGATAGGTATCGATGGCGGTGCGCTGGCCTTCCGGAGTCCACTTGATCAACTGCGAGAGGTTGCCCTGCAACAGGGCGACGCGCACCGGGTCGCCGGCGGGATGGGTCCATTGCAGCGGCAGTGCCAGGGGTATCAGCCAGAGGCCGGCGAGGGGCAGGGCGGCCCACCAGCGACGGCGCAGCAGCTCCACGCCGAGTGCGCCGCTCAGGGCGGTGATCAGCGACAGCAGGTAGACACCGCCCACCGGCGCCCACGGCGCCAGGGGGGAATCCACCTGACCGCTGCCCAGCAGCAGCCAGGGAAAACCGGTGAACAGCCAGGTGCGCAGGGCTTCGCCCAGCACCCAGGCGCCGGCGAAGGTGAGCACGGCGAAGCGGGGGCCGGCAAGACGTCGATAGAGCCAGAGCGTGACGGCGAAGAACAAGGCGAGGGTGGCCACGAACAGCGTCGTCAGGAAGACGGCCAGGGGAACGCCGGTGTAGCCGTAGTCGTGGATCGAGACATAGACCCAGGAAACACCGGTACCGAACAGGCCCAGGCCATAGCACCAGCCACGCCAGGCCGCCTGACGTGGCGACAGGGCCGGCAGGCCCGCATAGAGCAGGCCGGCGGCCACCGGGGCGAGCCACCACAGCATGAAGGGGGCGGCAGAGAGCGTGGTCAGTACCCCGGCCGCCAGGGCGGCCAGGCAACCGAGCAGGGGGCTGGAGCGAAAGGCGGGCATGGTTCCGTCCATGGTCGTCAGGTTCGGGAGAGCGGGAGCGTCACTGGTCGTCGTCGGTAGGCCGCTCGGCTTCCAGCAGGCGGATGCGACGATTGTCGGCGTTGAGTACGGTGAAGCGCCAGTCGCCGATCCTGGTGTGTTCGCCGCGTCCAGGCAGGTGGCCGAAACGCTGCATGATCAGGCCGCCCAGGGTGTCGAATTCCTCGTCGGAAAGCCGCGTGCCGAAGTGTTCGTTGAACTCCTCGATGGGCGTCAGGGCGCGGATGGCGAAGCGGCCGTCGCCCAGGTCGCGGATGTCCGCTTCCTCGTCGGTGTCGTGTTCGTCCTCGATGTCGCCGACGATTTCCTCGAGGATGTCCTCGATGGTCACGATGCCGGCGGTGCCGCCGTATTCGTCCACCACCACGGCCATGTGATTGTGGGTGTCGCGAAATTCCTTGAGCAGGCTGTTGAGCCGTTTGGATTCCGGCACGAACATCGCCGGGCGCAGTACCTCCTCGAGCTGGAAGGCATGGCCGTTGTCCTGGCTGCCTTGCAGCAATGGCAGCAGGTCCTTGACCAGCAGGATGCCCTTGACCTCGTCGAGGTTCTCGCCGATGACCGGATAACGCGAATGGCCGGTCTCGAGAATCACCGGCAGGTATTCTTCCAGCGGTTGATCGAGGTCGATGGCGTTGACCTGAGAGCGCGGGATGAGCACTTCGCGAACCTGTTGGTCGCTGATGTTCAGGGCGCCCTCGATGATCATCATGGCGTCCTGCTCGAGCTTGAGCCGGGTCGCTGCCTGGCGGAGGAACTCCAAGAGTTCGTCCCGGGAGCTGGGTTCGTCGCTGTCGCTGGTAAGTGCGCTGAACAATTTATCGAGCCAGGACCTGTTGCCCTGGCTACTCGATCGGTCTTCGCTCATGCGTCGGCTCTCTCGTCCTCGGTATCGATGTCACGCGGGGGAGGGCTAGAGGTTGCGTAGGGATCGGCGATGCCCAGTTCGGCGAGAATCTCGCGTTCGAGGGCTTCCATGACCTCTGCCTCATCGTCCTCGATATGATCGTAGCCCAGAAGGTGCAGCGTGCCATGCACGACCATATGGGCATAGTGATCGAGCAGGGACTTGTGCTGCGTCTCGGCCTCGTCGACGACCACCGGATGGCAGATCACCAGATCGCCGAGCAAGGGAAGGGCGACCGTCGGCGGGCTCTCGAAGGGGAAGGAGAGCACATTGGTCGGGCGGTCGCGATCGCGATAGTCGCGATTCAGGTGCCGGCTTTCCTCGGCATCGACGAAGCGGATCGTCAGCTCGTGACGCGTCTCGTCGGGGTGACGAGACAGCACGCCGGTCACCCAGGCCTCGAGGTCCGCCTGTCGTGGCAGATCCTCGACTTCCAGGGCGACCTGGCGATCGATATCCGGTGAGCAGCTCATGAGTTTCCGGTGCCGCCGTCGTCACGGCGCTCCTGTCGCTGTTGGCGCTGTGCCTCGCGTTCCTGCTCGCGGGCTTCCCGCTTGGCCCTGGCCTCGGCTTCCTGTTCGGCCTCGAAGACATCGTAGGCCTCGATGATGCGTTGTACCAGGGGATGGCGTACCACGTCCTTGGCGGCGAAGTGGGTCACGCCGATACCGGGGGTATCCTTGAGTACATCGAGGACCTGGATCAGTCCCGAGGTCTGGCCGCGGGGCAGGTCGACCTGGGTGATGTCGCCGGTGATCACTGCCGTGGAACCGAAGCCGATGCGCGTCAGGAACATCTTCATCTGCTCGCGAGTGGTGTTCTGGCTCTCGTCGAGGATGATGAAGGCATTGTTGAGCGTGCGGCCGCGCATGTAGGCCAGCGGCGCGATCTCGATGATCTGGCGCTCGATGAGCTTGGCCACCTGTTCGAAGCCGATCATCTCGTAGAGGGCGTCGTAGAGCGGGCGCAGGTAGGGGTCGATCTTCTGGGCCAGGTCGCCGGGCAGAAAGCCGAGCTTCTCGCCGGCCTCGACGGCCGGGCGTACCAGCAGGATGCGACGCACTTCCTGCTGGTTGAGCGCTTCCACGGCGGCGGCGACGGCCAGGTAGGTCTTGCCGGTGCCGGCCGGGCCGATGCCGAAGTTGATGTCATGGGCCCGGATGCTCGAGACGTAGCCCTGCTGGTTGAAACCGCGCGGCTTGATCAGAGACTTGGGCGTGCGGATCAGTCCCTCGTCCTCGCCGCCCTGCGCTTCTTCCTCTTCTTCCAGCGCCTCGAGTCCCGATTCCTGCAGGAACAGGTGAACGGTGTCCGGGGTCAGATCACTGGCCTCGGTTTCGCGATAGAGGTGTTCGACGACATTGGACGCGGCCTTGACCCGATTTCCCGGGCCGGCCAGCTGGAAGGTGTTGCCGCGATTGCGCAGCGTGATGCCGAGCCGCGCCTCGATCAGCTTGAGGTGCTCGTCGCGTTGCCCGCAGAGGTTGGCCAGGCGGCGCGGGTCGTTGGGCTCGAGATTGAGCGTGATGATGCGATTGGCCGGTGTGGATGACTGGCTCAAGACAGGCGGGTCCATGGGTTGATGAATGTCGTCGTCAGCTTACTGCCACCTTGGGGGGCGGAGCAATGCGCGGGAGACGGTCCATGAAGGGCCGGGCGTCGGCCATGCAGCGTTGAAAACGTGATCGGCGTGTTCATTCAGCATGCTGAACGACACGCCGTGTCACGAGAGTGCCCGATGCGGGCCTGCAAATTCATGAGCCGTCCCCGGCCGCGGAAGGAATCAGAAGCGCTCCGGAGAGGCCAGATCGCCCCGCAGGGAGTTGGGTAGCGCCTCGGTGATTTCCACGTCGACGAAGTAGCCGATCAGCTCGGTGGGATTGGGCGCGCGGAAGTTGACCACCCGGTTGTTCTCGGTGCGTCCGGATAGCTGGCCCGGATCCTTGGGCGAGAAGCCGGTGACCAGGATGCGCTGGGTCGTGCCCACCATGCGTCGGCTGATCTGCATGGCCTGCTGGTTGATGCGTTCCTGCAGGATCGCCAGGCGCTGCTTCTTGACCGCTTCCGGTGTTTCGTCGGGCAGCGCCGCTGCCGGCGTACCGGGGCGCGCCGAGTAGACGAAACTGAAGGAAACATCGAAGCCGATGCGATGGATCAGATCCATGGTCGATTCGAAGTCCGCCTCGGTCTCGCCGGGGAAGCCGATGATGAAGTCCGAGGAAAAGCTGATGTCCGGGCGCAGGGCGCGGATGCGTTCCAGCTTGTCGACGTATTCCTCGACGGTATGGCCGCGCTTCATGGCCGCCAGGACGTTGTCGGAGCCGGCCTGTACGGGCAGGTGAAGGTGGCTGACCAGTTCCGGAATCTCGCCATAGGCCTCGATCAGGCTGTCGGAGAACTCTACCGGATGCGAGGTGGTGAAGCGGATGCGGTCGATGCCGTCGACGGCGGCCACGCAGCTGATCAGCTCGGCCAGGTCGATCTCGTCGCCGAGCTGGTTCTCGCCGCGATAGGCGTTGACGTTCTGCCCCAGCAGGTTGATCTCGCGGACGCCCTGGTCGGCCAGATGGATCACTTCATCCATCACCGCTTCGAAGGGACGCGAGACTTCCTCGCCCCGGGTATAGGGGACCACGCAGAAGGTGCAGTACTTGGAGCAGCCTTCCATGACCGAGACGAAGGCGGTGGCGCCGTCGGAGGTCGGTTTCGGCAGGTGGTCGAACTTCTCGATTTCCGGGAAGGTGACATCGACCACCGAGATCTTGTCGTCCTGGCGTGCGTCGAGCATGGCCGGCACACGGTGCAGGGTCTGGGGACCGAACACCATGTCCACCTGGGGCGCGCGCTTGCGCAATGCCTCGCCTTCCTGGCTGGCCACGCAGCCGCCGACGCCGATCACCAGGTCTGGATTGGCGTCCTTGAGCTTCTTCCAGCGGCCGAGCTGGTGGAAGACCTTCTCCTGGGCCTTCTCGCGGATCGAGCAGGTATTGAGAAGGATGACGTCGGCATCATGCTCGTCGTCGGTGAGCTCCAGCTGATGGGATTCGCCGAGCAGATCCGCCATGCGTGCGGAGTCGTACTCGTTCATCTGGCAGCCGTGCGTCTTGATGAAGAGTTTCTTCGCCATAAGAGTCTGGTCGTGGCGTCGAGGCCCGACGGATTGCACCGGTGGATGAGGGAAACGTTGAGTGTTCGTGGGGGGAGACGTGCTGTCTTCCGAGGCCGTAATTATACGCGCGCTTGACGCCGGGGGCCAGCGTCGTGCGCTGCCGGCGGTGGCATGTCTATGGTACCTTTGGCGCTTGTGCCGGTCCCGGCGGCCTGCGCGATTGGTCATGATGTGATCGATACCGCGACCATGCCGACAGCACGCCGCCTGGCCGGTGGTTTCCAGCGGTTTTCCCGACACTTGTCCACAGCAACTGTGGATGATGTCTCGGGAAGGTCGCTCTCATCGCGGATCGGGTCGGAAGGGAGATCGGCACGGTCACCATTGCCTTGGTACACCGCACACAGAGCCTTGGATAGCCAGGATGACGGCATGATGCAACGAAGCAAGAAAGTGACACTGGGCGTGCTGCTCGGGGCCCTGGCCCTGCCGGCGCTCGCCCAGCAGGAGGGTGGAGACGACGCCTCGCGCTGGGTTTCCGATGACTTGACCACCTATGTCCGCAGCGGTCCTACCGATGGCTATCGCATCGTCGGTAGCCTGACGGCCGGCGAGCCGGTGGAAGTGCTCGATACCGAGGGCGACTATACCGAGGTGCGCAGCGAAAGCGGCGATGAAGTCTGGGTGCCGAGCGACCAGCTCCAGGATACGCCCAGTGCCCGGGTGCAGTTGCCAGCACTGGAGTCCCGGGTCGAGGAGTTGAGCGCGGAACTGTCCGGCATCAATGACACCTGGGAAGGTCGCATCAATGCGCTCAGCGAGACGCTCGCGGTGCGCGAGCAGCGCATCGCCGAGCTGGAGAGCCGCAATCAGAAGCTCTCCAGCGAGGCCGAACAGTCCCGCGACACCATTCGCAACCTGCAGGCTCGCCTGGAAACCCAGGAAGAGGACCTGCTGATGCGCTACTTCATGTATGGCGGAGGCGTGGCGGGCGCCGGTTTGCTGGTCGGGCTGATCGTACCGCACCTGCCGCGCCGTCGACGCAAGCGCGACCGCTGGTTCTGAGCGAGGGCGGCATGGTCGAGGATTGGCGACAGCGCTGGCAGCAAGGTCGTATCGGCTTTCATCGCGAGGCGGTGCATCCCGCGCTCGAGCGTCATTGGCCCGGTCTCGGTGTCGACGAGGGGGCCAAGGTGCTGGTGCCCTTGTGCGGCAAGAGCCTGGACATGCGCTGGTTGGCCGATCGCGGCCATCCGGTGCTGGGCATCGAACTGGCCGAGGAGGCCATCGAGCAGTTCCTGGCGGAAGGCGCAGGCGAGGTATCCCGCTACCATCACGCGCACTTTGCCGTCAGCCGCCAGGGGAACGTGGAGCTATGGTGCGGGGATTTCTTCCACTTGCACATCGACGAGGCGGCGGAGATTGGTGCCTTCTATGACCGGGCGGCCTTGATTGCCCTGCCCGAGGCCGCGCGCCAGCGCTATGCCTTCCATCTGGCTCAACTGCTGCCGCCCGGCGCCCGGGGGCTGTTGATCACCCTGACCCGGGCACCGGGCGATTCGGGAGGTCCACCGTATGAGGTGACGGCCGACGAGGTGCACGAACGCTTCTCGCCCAACTTCGAGGTGACCCATCTGGAGGATGGGGAGCGCGAGCCTGGCAGCGGTTTCCGGGAGAGCATCTGGAAGCTGGTGCGGCGGGGGCCCGGACGCTGAAGCCAGGCTGCCTGTCGACACCGGCAGGACACTGCTCGGGCAGTGTCCTGCTATGTGGGCTCAGCGTGCCAGGAAATGCCCCAGCTCGGGATCTTTGAAGACACGGTTCAACCCGTCCGAGAGCAGCTCGGCGACCATGTTCGTGTTGGCTTCGAAGCCCGGACGAACGGCATAACCCTGGGTGCGCCGTGAGGTGTAGGTCCCGGTGTAGGTCGCGCCGTCGTTTTCGGCTTTGGCGACCAGCACGGACTCGAGGCGCGCTTCGTCGATCAGCGGTTGGCTCTGGCCGCTCCCGTAGGCGAGGCGCTGCAGGGTCAGCGTCAGGCGAGGGCGTCCCTGGGCGGCCTCCCTGGTCGGCTGGAAGCCCATGTCGCGCAGGGCGCGTTCGGCCTCTGCCTGCAGCTTCGGCATCAAGGGCTCGGCTTCCACGGTGATCACCGAGGTCGACATGGCGTTGCCGCTGCGGGTACCGATCTGCGGGCTGTCCCGACCATCCACCACCGACACGGTCACTGCCTGGCCCTGGCCGATGTGAGGCACCGTGGCGGTGCGCTCGGGCGTCGGTTGCAGGTACTGGGGAGACGAGCAGCCGGCGAGCCAGGTGAGGGTCAGCATCAGGGCCGTGAGCTTCAGAAAACGTCGACGTTGCATGGCACTTCCTTCCTGAAATGGCGACGGGGACCGAGTATAGCCCCGTCACCGAAGCTCGTGCATTCGATTCAGCCGGTGAGCAGGGCCGAGGTGTCGCGTGTCGCCGGTGCGCTGTCCGCGAAGCGATGCCAGCGGCGCGGCAGGGCGAACAGCCGCTGGCCACGGGCGAGCGCGAGGCGCTCGAAATCGGCGTGACGCACGGTGGCAAGCCAGGGGCCGGGCAGCCAGTCGGCGGCCAGTTCCACGCGCACCTCGGCGCCGACCGGCGAGATGGCGGTCACGGTCACCGGCAGATGGGCCGACTCGCGCGGTGCGGTGTCCAGCGCCACTTCATGGGGGCGCAGCAGCAGGTCCTCCGGGCCGTCGGGCAGGTCGACATCGAGCCGAGCGTCGCCACAGGTGAGTACGCCGTCGCGCACCTCGCCCTCGAGATGGTTGGCATCGCCCAGGAACTCGAACACGAAGCGGTTGGCCGGGGCGCGATACAAGGCCTCAGGCGTGTCGATCTGCTCGATGCGGCCATCGCTCATCACCACCACGCGGTCGGAGAGTTCCAGCGCCTCTTCCTGGTCGTGGGTGACGAAGACGCTGGTGAAGTTCAACTCGTCGTGCAGGTGCCGCAACCAGCGGCGCAGCTCCTGGCGAACCTTGGCATCCAGCGCGCCGAAGGGCTCGTCGAGCAGCAGGACGTCGGGGCGCAGGGCCAGGGAGCGCGCCAGGGAGACGCGCTGTTGCTGGCCGCCGGACAGCTGGGCCGGGTAGCGCCCCGCCAGCTTCTCGAGCTGGACCATTTCCAGCAGGCGGTGCACCCGAGCGCGAATCTCGCCGCTGGAGGGCCGCTGGCGACGCGGCATCACCGTCAGGCCGAAGGCCACGTTGTCGTAGACCGTCATGTGCCGGAACAGCGCATAGTGCTGGAAGACGAAGCCGATGCGCCGGTCACGCACGTGCAGTTGGGTGACATCGCGCTCGCCAAACAGGATGCGACCGGCGGGCTTGTGGTCGGGGGCCTCGAGCCCGGCGATGATGCGCAGCAAGGTGGTCTTGCCGGAGCCGGAGGGGCCGAGCAGCCCGATCAGCTCGCCCTGCTGGATATCGAGATCCAGCGGCGCCAGGGCCTGATGGCGCCCTCCGCGACCATAGTGCTTGGCGATGTTCTCGAGATGAATGCTCATGCGGAAGCCTCCCGGCGCGTGGCGCGCCACTCCAGGCCGGCCTTGGCGGCCAGCGTGAACAGGGCGATGAGGGCCAGCAGGGCGGCGCTGGCGAAGGCGCCCACGGTGTTGTAGTCCTGATACAGCAGTTCGACGTGCAGCGGCAGGGTATTGGTCTCGCCGCGAATCGCGCCGGAGACCACGGAGACGGCGCCGAATTCTCCCACCGCCCGGGCGTTGGTCAAGATCACCCCGTACAGCAATGCCCAGCGGATGTTCGGCAGGGTGACCCGGCGAAACAGCGTGAAGCCCGAAGCGCCCAGGGTGACCGCCGCTTCTTCTTCCCGCGAGCCCTGGGCCTGCATCAATGGAATCAGCTCCCTGGCCACGAAGGGACAGGTGACGAAGATGGTGACCATCAGGATGCCCGGCCAGGCGAACATCAACTGGATGTCATGGGCATTGAGCCAGCCGCCGATCCAGCCATTGCGGCCGTACAGCAGCAGATAGACCAGGCCCGCCACCACCGGCGAGATGGCAAAGGGAATGTCGATCAGCGTCTGCAGCAGGCGGCGTCCCGGGAACTGGAAACGCGTCACCAGCCAGGCCAGCATCACCCCGAACACCAGGTTCACCGGAATGGTCAGGGCCGTGATGAACAAGGTCAGGCCGATGGCGGACAGGGTGTAGGTGTCGCTGACATTGCTCCAGAAGCCGCCGAGGCCCTGGGCGAAGGCCTGGGCGAAGATCGCCACCAGTGGCAGCAGCAGAAAGAGCGCGGCCAGTGCCACGGCGGCACCGATGAGAACGCGGCGCAGGACGGGGGCATCTCCGATTCGTTGCATCAGCTACCTCCGTGCAGGCGACGGATGAAGCGGCCCTGCCACAGGTTGATGGCCAGCAGCAGGATCAGCGAGGTGGCGAGCACTACCGAGGCGATGGCCGAGGCGCCGACATAGTCGTACTCCTGCAGCTTGACGAAGATCATCAGCGAGGTGATCTCGGTCTCGTAAGGCATGTTGCCGGCGATGAAGATCACCGCGCCGAACTCGCCGAGCGAGCGCACGAAGGCCAGCCCCGTGCCGGTGACCAGCGCCGGCCACAGGTGAGGCAGGATCACGCGGCGGAAGGCCACGCCATCGCGGGCGCCCAGTGCCATGGCCGCCTCGTCGATCTCTCCCGGCAGATCCTCGAGGATCGGCTGTACGGTGCGCACCACGAAGGGAATGCTGGTAAAGGCCATGGCCAGTGCAATGCCGACCCAGGTATAGGCGACCTCGATGCCCAGTGGGGCCAGTGCCTTGCCCATCCAGCCGCTGCTGGAGTAGAGCGTGGCCAGGGTGATGCCGGCCACCGCCGTGGGCAGCGCAAAGGGCAGATCCATCAGGGCGTCGAGCAGGCGCTTGCCCGGGAAGTCGTAGCGCACCAGCACCCAGGCCAGCAGCAGCCCGAAGATGGCGTTGATCACCGCGGCGACCGCCGCTGCACCGATCGTGGTCACATAGCTGGCGACGACTCGGCCTTCGCTGATGATCGCCCAGTACTCGGCCAGCGACAGGCCGGAGAGCTGGCCGACCAGGCCGGTCAACGGCAGCAGCAGAACCAGTGACACGAAGGTCAGGCTGATGCCCAGAGACAGGCCGAAGCCCGGCAGCACACGCTGCCGGGCCCGGGGAAGGGGCAAGGAGAAAGCTGCTGCTTTCATGAAGGGTTCTCGTTCATCCGGTTACTCAGCGGCGCTGCAACTGATCGAGCATCCCACCGCTCTCGAAATGTGTCTCCATGGCCTGGTCCCAGCCGCCGAAGACATCCTGGACCTCGAACAACTCGGTCTCGGGGAACTGATCGCTGAATTCCTCGACCACGGCTTCGTCATGCACGCGGTAGTTGAAGCCGGCAAGAATACGCTGAGCCTCTTCGCTATAGAGGTAGTCCAGGTAATCCTGCGCCAGCTCGGTGTTGCCGTGCTTCTCGGCATTCTCTCCGACCACCGCCACCGGGAATTCGGCGAGGATGCTGACCGGCGGCACGATCACCTCGTAATCGTCGCTGCCGTACTCCTGGCGGATGTTGTTGACCTCGGATTCGAAGCTGATCAGCACGTCGCCGATGCCCCGCTCGATGAAGCTGGTGGTGGCGCCGCGACCGCCGGTATCGAACACCTTGACGTTGCCGAGGAAGGTGCGCATGAAGTCCTTGACCTTCTGCTCGTCGCCGTCGAAGGCGCGCTCAGCGGCCCCCCAGGCGGCCAGGTAGGTGTAGCGGCCGTTGCCCGAGGTCTTGGGGTTGGGGAAGACCAGTTCCACGTCTTCCCTGGCCAGGTCGGCCCAGCTCTCGATGCCCTTGGGGTTGTCCTTGCGCACCAGGAAGGCGGTGGTGGAGTAGTAGGGCGAGGCATTGTTGGGCAGTTGAGCTTGCCAGTCCTCGGCCACCAGGCCGGCATCGGCGAGCACCTGAACGTCGGTGACCTGGTTGTAGGTCACCACATCGGCGCCGAGCCCCTGGAGAATGGCGCGGGCCTGTGCCGACGAGCCGCCGTGGGACTGCTTGATGGTCAGGGTATCGTCGTGGTTCGCCTCCCAGTGTTCCTTGAAGGCCGGGTTGATCTCGGCGAACAGCTCGCGGGCGATGTCATAGGAGGAGTTGAGCAGCTCGCGCTCGGCCGCCATGGCCGGGGTGACGAGACCGATGCCCAGGCCGGCGGCGACGATGGAGGCGGTAAAGGTGCGACGTACGAAGGGCAGCGGCGACATGACGACTCCTTGGATCCTTGATGGATTTACTTGGATCGCTAAGGTAGTAATCGCCAAATGGAATTACAAGTGTTTGGGTTATTCTTTTTTGGACTATTAATATCGAAGGGGGAGCCTAGGGTGCGAGCTACGAGTGGACGAGCTATGAGTGTGAGGGGGGGGAGAGCGAGTTGCGGCAATGCGGCACCGGGACGATGACCGAGCCCCCGGCGCGGGCCGGGGGCGGGGAGCGTCAAAGCCCGATGGCTGATGACGTGGAACGGCGGGGATCGGCGCCGCCGAAGAAAAGCCCGTCGTCGATCATGATCGACTGGGCGGCGCCCATGGCGGCTTGCTGGCTGATGGTATGGCCCTTGTCTTCCAGCAGTTCGAGGGTGTCCGGGCTGATGCCGGCCTCGATGCGGATCTCGTCGGGCAGCCACTGGTGATGGATGCGCGGGGCGCTGACCGCCGACTGGATATTCATGTCGTGGTCGATGACGTTCATCAACACCTGCAGCGTGGTGGTGATGATACGCGAGCCCCCCGGACTGCCGGTGATCAGGAAGTTCTTGCCGTCGCGCTTGACGATGGTCGGCGTCATCGACGACAGCATGCGCTTGCCGGGCTCGATCTTGTTGGCTTCTCCACCGATCAGACCATAGGCGTTGGGCACGCCCGGTTTGGCGGAGAAGTCGTCCATCTCGTTGTTGAGCAGAAAGCCGGCTCCCTCCACGGCGATACCGGAACCGTAGCTGAAGTTGATGGTGTAGGTGTTGGAGACCGCCAGGCCGTCGCCATCGGCGATGGAGAAGTGTGTGGTTTCGTTGGACTCATAGGGCAGCGGCTTGCCGGGGGCAATCTCGCTGCTCGGCGTGGCGCTGTCCATGTTGATCTGCTCGCGCAGTTCGTCGGCATAGGCCTTGGAGGTGATGCCCTCGAGCGGCACGTCGACGAAGTCGGTATCGCCCAGATACTCCGAACGGTCGGCATAGGCACGCTTCATCGCCTCGGCCATCACATGGATGGTATCGGCGGAATTGAAGCCCATCTCCGAGATCGGGTAGTCCTCGAGAATGTTGAGCATCTGCACGATGTGGGCGCCACCCGAGGAGGGCGGGCTCATGGCGTAGATGTCATGCCCCCGGTAGGTACCGTGGCTGGGTTCGCGGATCTCTGGCTGGTAGCCGGCCAGGTCCTCCAGGGTGATCAGGCCATCGTGGCGCTGCATCTCGGCGGCGATCAGCTCGGCAGTCTCGCCTTCATAGAATTCCCGGGCGCCCTGCTCGGCGATGCGCTTGAGCGTCGCGGCCAGTTCCGGTTGGCGAAAGGTGTCGCCGACCTCGTAGGCGCTGCCGTCCTCCTTGAAGAACATCTTGCGACTCGATTCCCACTTCTCGAGGCGTTCGCGGGCATCGTTGACCCCGGCGACGAAGCGTGGCGGCACCTCGAAGCCCTCTTCGGCGAGCCGGATCGCCGGTGCCAGGGCATCGGCCAGGCTCATGGTGCCGTATTTCTCGAGCGCCAGGGCCAGGCCGGCCACGGTACCGGGTACCCCGGCGGCGCGATGCGTGAAGCGCGACCACTCAGCGACGGCATTGCCGTCTTCGTCCTGGAACATGGTCTCGGTGGCGGCGGCCGGTGCGGTCTCGCGATAATCGATGGCGATGACCTCGCCGCTGTTCTCGTCGGAGATCAGCATGAAACCGCCGCCGCCGATATTGCCGGAGCGGGGCTGGGTGACGGCCAGGGCGAAGCCGGCGGTGACGGCGGCATCCACGGCGTTGCCGCCTTCGGCCATGACATCGCGCGCCACCCGGGAAGCGAGGAAATGGCTGGTCGCCACCATGCCGTCGGTACTTTCCTCGGGATGGAAGCGTTCGCCCTCGAGGATCGCCGATTGGCCCAGGGCCATGGGGGTGGCCAGCAGGGTACCGGCCAGCAGGCCGGCGTTGAGGGGGTGTCGTAGCCAGTTTGGAATCATGACGGTTCCTTGTCGCGTTGTTGTGTATGACGGCAATTCACTATTGATGGTGTGCGACGATCCTGCAAGTCACGAGTTGTATCGCCGATCCTGCTAGAATGGGCGCCATCGTGACATTTGATCGTCTGCCAGGGAGCCCCATGACCGCTACGAAGCCTGACTACCTGATCGCCCCCTCGATTCTTTCCGCCGATTTCGCCCGACTGGGCGAAGAGGTAGATGATGTGCTTGCCTCGGGGGCGGATATCGTGCACTTCGACGTGATGGACAATCATTACGTGCCCAACCTGACCATCGGGCCGATGGTCTGCGAAGCGCTGCGGCGCCATGGCGTGACCGCGCCGATCGACGCGCACCTCATGGTCAAGCCGGTGGATCGTCTGATCGGTGACTTCATCGATGCCGGCGCCAGTTATGTCACCTTCCATCCGGAAGCTTCCGAACATATCGACCGCTCGCTGCAGTTGATCCGCGATGGCGGTTGCAAGTCGGGCCTGGTGTTCAATCCGGCCACGCCCCTGAGCTTTCTGGATCATGTGATGGACAAGGTCGACATGATCCTGCTGATGAGCGTCAATCCCGGCTTCGGCGGCCAGTCGTTCCTGCCCGGCACCCTCGACAAGCTGCGCGAGGCGCGCCGCCGCATCGACGCCTCGGGGCGTGATATCCGCCTGGAGATCGATGGCGGCGTCAAGATCGACAACATCGCCGAGATCGCCCGGGCTGGCGCCGATACCTTCGTTGCCGGATCGGCGGTCTTCAAGGCGCGCAATCCCGAGGATCCGCATCGTTATGATGGCGTGATCGAGGACTTCCGTCGGGCACTGGCCGAGGCGTGAGCGTGAAGAGCGGGAGTGTGGAGGATGCCGAGAGTGTGGAGAGTGCAGCCTCTCGGCAGTGGCATCTCTACATGATCGAGACGGCCAGTGGCGCGCTCTACACCGGCATCACCACCGATGTCGAGCGGCGTCTCGCCGAGCATCGAACGGGACGTGGCGCCAAGGCGCTGCGTGGCAAGGGCCCCTTGCATCTGGTATATCAGCAGGTTGTGGGGAATCGCGGCGAAGCGCTGCGACTCGAAGCCGGCGTCAAGCGGATGTCGGCACAGGGCAAGCGGCGCTGGGTGGCGGAGCGCCGCGTGGACGCCTGAGAACATGCCATCCGCAGGAACCATTCTTTCATTGAGGCAGAAGCAAGGGAGGCGATATGGAATTGCAGCAGGCAGTGGAGTTCCTGCAGGTGCAGGGAACGAGCTTCGCGATCAACCTGGTGGCGGCCATCGCGATCTTCGTGATCGGGCGCTGGGTTGCCAAGTTGTTGCATCGCCTGGTGACCAAGGCCATGAAGCGGGCCAAGACCGATCCGTTGATCGTGACGTTCGCGGGCAACATCTTCTATGTGTTGCTGATGTTCGCCGTGGTGCTGGCGGCGATCGGTCAGCTCGGTATCCAGACCACCTCGCTGATCGCGGTACTCGGTGCCGCCGGCCTGGCGATCGGGCTGGCGCTGCAGGGCTCGCTCGCCAACTTTGCCGCCGGCGTCATGGTGGTGCTGTTCCGGCCCTACCGGGTCGGTGACTATATTGAGGGCGGCGGAGTATCCGGCACCGTCGAGGAGGTGCAGATCTTCACCACCGAACTCAGCACGCCCGACAACCGCAAGATCATCGTGCCCAACGGTCAGATGCTGTCGGACGCCATCACCAACTATTCGGCGCATGCCACCCGGCGCGTGGATCTGGTCGTCGGGGTCGGTTATGGCGACGACATCGATACCGTGCGGCGCGTGCTGGAAGGCGTGGTCGCCGACGATGCACGGGTCCTGGCCGACCCGGCGCCGAACATTCGTATCGGCTCGCTGGGGGATTCCAGCGTCAACTGGATCGTGCGTCCCTGGGTCAAGGCCGCCGACTACTGGGATGTCTACTGGGAGATGACCGAGGAGATCAAGCGCCGCTTCGATCGCGAAGGCATCAATATTCCCTTTCCCCAGCGCGACGTGCATGTCTATCACCACGGGGAAAACAAGAACGGCACCGACGTGATCGGCTAAGCAGCATTTCAGACTCTCGGTGCCAATCGGCGCCGGGGACAGGGCGATGCGAGGGTCATCCGCCAAGGATGGCGGATATAGTGCCCAGGGAAGGGTTCACAGCGCCCTCGCAAAGGCCTGTCGCCGGCCGCCGCCTTCCACCGTGGTCCCAATGACAAGGGCCGCCGGCTATGCCGGCGGCCCTTTTCGTATGATGCCGAGCGTCGCGCTCAGTGGAGTTTCATGCGCGGCTTCAAGAAGCGGTTGAGGCCGTCCACCACGACCATCAGCCCGGTCTTCAGGGAGCCGTGGATGGCGCGCTGGTGCATCCGGTACAGCGAGGCATAGAAGAACTTCGCCAGGTGGCCCTCGATGAACAGGCTGCGCGCTGAGGCGCCGCGCATCAGGCTGCCGACGGCGTCGAAGTGTGCCAGCGAGATCAGCGAACCGCGATCACGGAACACGAAGGGCTTGAGCGGCTTGCCGTCGAGTCGGGCGAGCAGGTTCTTGTACAGCCGGTTGGCCTGCTGGTGGGCGGCCTGGGCGCGCGGCGGCACCTGGGAACCATCCTCCTGGGGGCAACTTGCGCAATCGCCGAAGGCGAAGATGTGCGGATCGTCGATGCTCTGCAGCGTCGATTCGACCTTGATGCGGTGGTTGCGCTCGGTGGAGAGCCCCAACTCGGACAGGAAGGCGGGTGCCTTGATGCCGGCAGCCCAGACGCTCAGGTCCGTCTCGATACGCTGATCGTCGGCGGTGATGATGGCCGAGGGCTCGACCCGGGTCACGCGGGTCGACACATGGACCTGCACGCCCAGGCGCTCGAGCTCGGTGTGCACTGCCTGGCTGATGCGGTCTGGCAGGGCGGGCAGGATGCCCGGTGCGGCCTCGATCAGGTGGACTTCGAGGTGTTCGCTCTCCAGGGGAGTAAAGCCGTAGCTGTGCAGCATCTGGGAGGCGTCGTAGAGCTCGGCGGCAAGCTCCACTCCGGTGGCGCCGGCGCCGACGATGCCCACCACCATGCGGGTCTGGGTGTCCTGCTGCGGGGCGTTGTAGCGCAAGAATACATTGAGCATGTCCTTGCGGAATGCCTCGGCCTGGCCGGGACTGTCGAGGAAGTGGCAGTGTTCGCTGACGCCCGGCGTGCCGAAGTCGTTGCTGACGCTGCCCACCGACATGACCAGCTCGTCGTAGGGCAGGGTACGTGACGGAAGCACTTCCTGACCGTCGTCATCGAGAATCGGGGCCAGGGTGAGGGTGCGCGCTTCCCGATCCAGCCCCTCCAGAGTGCCACGCTGAAAGCGGTAACCGTTGGCGCGGGCATGGCCCTGGTAGGATATCTCGTCCAGCCCGGAATCCAGGACGCCGGTAGCCACTTCATGCAACAAGGGCTTCCAGATGTGCGTGGCGTGGCGATCCACCAGCACGATCTCGGCGCGTCCGCGACGACCCAGGCGGCGCCCCAGGCGGGTCACCAGCTCCAGACCACCGGCACCACCGCCGACGACCACGATTCTTGGTATGCTCATCTTGATAAGCTCCTGCGAAAATGGGAGTACCAGCATAAGCGCCCGGACGGGTCCTGCCCATTCCCCATCCGGGATATAGCCGAATGAAAGGAGACATTGGCATGCACCCACTGCTCGACGGGATTCGACTCGTCGCCTTCGACCTCGACGGAACTCTGGTGGACTCCGTACCCGATCTGGCGGCAGCGGTGGATGACGCCCTGGGTGATCTGGAAATGCCCGCACCGGGAGAGCGGAAGGTGCGGGACTGGGTCGGCAATGGCTCGATGGTGCTGATCGAGCGGGCCCTGCGCGATACCCAGGGGCGGGATGCCGATCCCGAACTTTGCCGGCAGGCCCATGACCGTTTCCTGGTGCACTATGCACAACGGCCCTGCAGCGCCACCCGGCTCTATCCCGGCGTGCGCGAGGCGCTGGATGCCTTGCGCGGCACGGGGAGGATTCTGGTGCTGGTGACCAACAAGCCCGAGGCCTTCATCGCGCCGATCCTCGAGCATTTCGAGCTGGGCGGGCATTTCTCGCTCTGCCTGGGCGGCGACAGCCTGGTGCGCCGCAAGCCCGATCCTCTGCCGTTGACCCATGCCGCCGAGCGCTTCGCGGTGCCGCCCTCGAGCTGTCTGATGGTCGGCGACTCGCGACACGATATCGCCGCCGGACGGGCGGCAGGCTTTCGCACCCTGGCGGTACCTTACGGTTACAATCACGGTGAACCGGTGGCTGCCAGCGGGCCGGATGGCGTGGTTGAATCGCTGAAGGAACTCGTTTAGGGTGATTCTGGCCCCTGCCACGAGCCCTTGGGCCCAACCATTATGCCCCGGGTTTTCCGGATTACCTGCCCGTATGGACACCCGCATGACGCTGGATGCCTTTGCCCTCCGTGACGCCGCAAGATCTCTCGAGCCCTGCATGCTGAAGGGCGCTTGGCGATGGTGACGCTCGCACGCTGAGGCGGCTCTGCCGTCACTCGACCCGTCACGTTTCTCTTCACCGCGAGTTTTTCGCCACCGTGAGGCACAGGGCAGATGATGACCCCCGAACGTTTTCAAGAGCTGGCCGACGCCGGCTATAACCGCATCCCCGTCACCCGCGAGGTCCTGGCGGATCTCGATACGCCGCTCTCCACCTATCTCAAGCTCGCCGACGCGCCCTGGACCTTCCTGATGGAGTCCGTCCAGGGCGGCGAGAAGTGGGGGCGCTATTCGTTCATCGGCCTGCCGTGCCGCGAACGCATCGAGGTGCGCGGCTTCAGCGTCGAGCACATCGTCGATGGGCAGGGTAGCGGTGCCGTCGAGGTCGAGGACCCGCTGACCTGGATCGAGGAGTTCCAGGCACGCTTCAAGGTGCCTCAACTGGATGATACGCCGCGTTTCGACGGCGGCCTGGTGGGCTACTTCGGCTACGACACCATCCGCTACATCGAGCCGCGGCTGCGCGGCGTGGAGAAGCCCGACCCGCTCGGCGTGCCGGATATCCTGCTGATGGTCTGCGACGATCTGGTGGTCTTCGACAACCTCTCGGGGCGCCTGACACTGTGGACTCACGCCGACCCCGCCGAGCCGAACGCCCATGCCCGGGCGGTCGAGCGGCTCGAGGCGCTGGAGGAGCGGCTGCGTGGCGTGGTGCTGGAGGGCCGCAGCCCCGGTACCGGCCGTCATGACATCTCGGAGGACGACTTCCACGCCAGCTTCAGCGAGGCGGGCTACAAGGCGGCGGTGGAGCGCATCAAGGAATATGTGAAAGCCGGCGACGTGATGCAGTGCGTGCCGTCGCAGCGCATGTCCATTCCCTATCAGGCGCCGCCCCTGGATCTCTACCGCGCCCTGCGCAGTCTCAATCCGTCGCCCTACATGTTCTTCCTCAACCTCGGCGACCATCATGTGGTCGGTTCGTCGCCGGAGATCCTGACGCGACTCGAGGAAGGCGAGGTCACGGTGCGGCCCATCGCCGGCACCCGGCCGCGCGGCGCCACCGAGGAGCAGGACAGGGCCCTGGAGGCCGACCTGCTGAACGACCCCAAGGAGATCGCCGAGCACGTCATGCTGATCGACCTCGGCCGCAACGACGTGGGGCGCATCTGCGAGCCAGGGTCGGTAACGGTCACCGACAACATGGCCATCGAGCGCTACTCCCATGTCATGCACATCGTCTCCCAGGTCACCGGCCGCCTGCGGCCAGGCATGACGGCCATGGACGCCCTGCGTGCCACCTTCCCGGCGGGAACCCTGTCCGGGGCCTCCAAGGTGCGTGCCATGGAGATCATCGACGAGCTGGAGCCGGTCAAGCGCGGCATCTATTCCGGCGCGGTGGGCTATCTCTCCTGGCATGGCAACATGGATACCGCCATCGCCATCCGCACCGCAGTGATCAAGGATGGCGAACTGCACGTCCAGGCCGGCGGCGGCATCGTTGCCGACTCCGACCCCGATGACGAATGGCAGGAAACCATCAATAAGCGTCGTGCCTTGTTCCGCGCCGTGGCCATGGCCGAGCGCGGCCTGGACAACCTCTCGTGAGCGCCTTGACTGCTATCTCCACTACAGACCTCTAATTGCACGTGTCTGAACATCAGTGCCGCCTGCGAGGCGGCATTTTTGTATCTATCGCTTCAGGGGGAGATGTGACATCGACCGCCTGCCCTGAAGCGTTTCTTTTCGATCTTGGGTAACGCGGGCGCGGAAGATGGAGGGCGGGTGAAGCTCGTCGTATGCAGACAGTGGCGGTACAGCTGGCGACGGAAATTGCCTGAGAAGACCGAACGTCCCGAACTGTCCAGTCTCACAGCCTGGTCATTGTGAAGTGTTCAGCTGGTTCACCTGAGACCGATAGCTGGCCAAATCCACTACGCGCTCGTTGGTGATATCCCCGACTATAGCTGGAGCCCGCTGTTGAAAGGATCAGAAGATCTGGGAGGGAGGGTCGCTTCGGGAGCGGAAACGATATTCATGAGGTCTGGATACGCAGAAATGCCCGAAGTTCGGAGTGTCGAAATTTTGTACACGACGGTTCAGGCATCCTGAGTGGCTCACATGGGGGATGCGATGCTCGGAGTGTGATGCCTGCGTCATATGGCCGGGCCAGGTCTGCCGCCAAGACGACATGTCATGAGAGCCTTGTGATGACCGATTCGCAGTCTCGTCAATGACTTTAGTAGTATTTGATGTGTCTTCGCCATGCGACGCGGCGAATCACCCCCTGCGGCCCCGTTTCGAGAAAGGATGAAAGATTGCGTTGATCGGAGGCATCTGTTGGCCACGTAATCACATATTTATCCAGAATGAGCTTGCCATGTAGTCGTAATGACCTGAGCTCTCGTAGTAATGCCACTTCAATGGTCATGGGGGTCTTCGTGTTAGGACCTCTCTCCCCGCCTGGCATGACTTCCTGCCAATTATCTGCTAGAAGTTGCTCAAAAAGATCATTTGCGATTGACATTATCTCCCCCGCCCCTAATGTAGTTCTTCGTTTTATTACGCTATTCAGAGCCTATTCGAGCTATGCGCATCACCAGCCTCAATGTCGAGGAAAAGCTCAGGAAATGGGTGTGTTGTTGCCGAAAAAACAGACGATCGATGTGCCAGAAGATGGAGGGGTGCCGAACACCCCTCATCTCATCACCTTGGATGCATTCATTCCCATTGGCCAGTAGCCTATCGAAGGCTTGGGTCGCTGTAATGGCCAAAAAAGTTCATGTTTTCATCGGTGTTTGAAGGTTGACTGTCAACGTCTCGGAACGAAATGTGCGGCCCGGCCGGCTCATAATGACAAGGTCATCGCTGCTCTGGGTCCTGTGTTGCCCTGCTGGTCCTGAGTGATCAAGGCACCAGAGTGCCTATGCCTGGGGGCGGTGCCTGCGAGTGCATCGATGGACTGCTAAAGGGCGTGGTATCGAGCCGTCGATGTATGGCTTCACAATTTTGCTCTTGGGCTCGGGTGTGGTTGGGGGAGAGAAAGGGCCCGATACCACCCGGCGTTAGCGTGAAACAGTTGGCGACTCGTGAGACAGAGGGCGGGAAGTGGATAGCTGCCATCGAGGCAGATCGTCTTGACAGCACCTGTCCAGCGCCACAGTATATCGCCATGACTATATCCACTACAGCAAGCTCAAAGCAGTGGCGCCTCTACGATTGAAGGGGCGGCTTTCGCGTGTCTGAACATCAGTGCCGCCCGCGAGGCGGCATTTTTGTATCTGTCGGCTCGCGGAAAGGATGATTCGGGCATATGGGTAAGAATGTGAGTAAGATCCCAGTGATCGAGCCGAATGGCTTATTAGAATCAGGAGCTTATGCCCGACATGATCGTGATGATCGATAACTACGACAGCTTCACCTTCAACATCGTCCAGTACCTCGGTGAGCTGGGGGCGGAGGTGGTCACCCATCGCAACGATGCCATCAGCGTGGCGGAGATCGAGGCGCTGGCGCCCAGCCATCTGGTGATCTCGCCCGGTCCCTGCACGCCCAACGAGGCGGGAATCTCCATGGAGGCCGTGCGCCACTTCGCCGGCCGGCTGCCGATCCTCGGCATCTGCCTTGGCCACCAGGCCATTGGCCAGGTGTATGGTGGCGAGGTGCAGCGGGCGCCCCAGGTCATGCATGGCAAGACATCGCGCATTCGCCACGATGGCCGCGGCGTGTTCGCCGGACTCGAGAATCCCCTGGAGGTCACGCGTTACCACTCCCTGGTGGTGGGGCGCGACGGCCTGCCGGATTGCCTGGAAGTGACGGCCTGGACCGATGAAGACGACGTCACGCCGGGGCTGATCATGGGGCTGCGCCATCGCGAGCTGGACATCGAAGGCGTGCAGTTTCATCCCGAATCGATCCTGACCCGCCAGGGCCATGAGTTGTTGATGAATTTTCTCGAGCGCGGTTAGGAAAACACCGATTTATTGTTGCGCTTGAGATCCTGGCCGCCGGCGGTACTCAATGTCCTCATTTTCTGGTATGTAAACTGCGGCTTTTGCGTTCCGGCGGCGACCAGCCTCTCATCGCTCACGACATGAATCAGCGCTTTCTCTGGGGAGCGACCAATCTGACTATCCTCCGAGATACGTCGGATCAAGGAAAGGCAAGGAGAACCTGCCATGCAGATGCGAGATGCCATCGGCGCGGTGATGCGCCGGGAAGATCTGAGCTATGACGCGACCCATCGGGTGATGATGGCGATCATGACCGGTGAGGCTTCGGACGCTCAGGTCGCCGCCTTCCTGATGGGCATGGCGATGAAGGGCGAGTCCGCCGAAGAGATCAGCGCCGCCGCTCAGGTGATGCGCGAGCTGATGAAGCCGGTGACGCTGAACGTCGAGAACGTGGTGGACATCGTCGGTACCGGCGGCGATGGCGCCAACCTGTTCAACGTTTCCACCGCCTCCAGCTTCGTGGCTGCCGCCGGCGGTGCCCATGTCGCCAAGCACGGCAATCGGGGCGTTTCCTCATCCTCGGGCAGTGCCGATCTGTTCTCCGTGGCGGGCATCGGGCTGGATCTGGATCCCGTCCAGGTGGGGCGCTGCATCGAAGAGGTCGGTGTCGGCTTCATGTTCGCGCCCAATCACCATCCGGCCATGCGCCATGCCGTGGGGCCGCGTCGCGAGATGGGGGTGCGCACCCTGTTCAATATCCTCGGGCCGCTGACCAACCCGGCCGGAGCGCCCAATCAGTTGCTGGGCGTGTATTCAGCCGAGCTGGTGCCGCTGATGGCGGACGTCATGCGACGCCTGGGCAGTGAGCACGTGCTGGTGGCGTGGGCCGAGGACGGGCTGGACGAGATCTCGCTGGCCGCGCCGACGCGGATCGCCGAGCTCAAGGACGGCGAGATCAAAGAGTACACTATCGCCCCCGAGGACTTCGGCATCGAGCGCCAGTCGCTGGAAGCGCTTAAGGTGCAGACGGCCGAGGACAGCCTGCGCCTGGTCGAGAAGGCCCTGGTGGGCGATGGCCCGGCGGCGGATATCGTTGCACTGAATGCCGGCGCGGCGCTCTATGCCGCCGGCGTGTCCGATACCCTCAAGGAAGGGGTGGCCATGGCCCAGGATGCCCAGGCTTCCAAGTTGCCCCTGGAGAAACTCAAGGAACTGGCCAACTTCACGCGCGTCTTCGCCCAGTAGGGCCGTTTCCCCGGAGCATGATATGACCACACCCACCATTCTGACCCGCATCCTGGCCCGCAAGGACGAGGAAGTTGCCGAGCGCCGTCGCGCGGTATCCGAGCCCGAGCTGCTGTCCCTGGCACGTGAGATGAGCGCGCCGCGCGGCTTCATCGGCGCCCTGGAAGCGCGCATGCTCGACGGCGACCCGGCCGTGATCGCCGAGATCAAGAAGGCCTCGCCCTCGCGTGGCGTGATTCGTGAGGACTTTCGGCCCGACGAGATCGCTGCGCGCTATGAGGCAGGGGGCGCCGCCTGCCTTTCCGTGCTCACCGACGCCGATTTCTTCCAGGGCCACGAGGACGACCTCATCGCGGCCCGCGAGGCCTGCTCGCTGCCGGTGATCCGCAAGGACTTCATCACCCACGGCTATCAGGTCAGCGAGGCCCGCGCCATCGGTGCCGACTGTATCCTGCTGATCGTCGCCGCGCTGGACGATGCCCGTCTGGCCGACTTGCACCGCCAGGCCAGCGAGCTCGGCATGGACGTGCTGGTCGAGGTGCACGACGTCCATGAGCTGGAGCGGGCGCTGGCGCTGGATTTGTCGCTGGTGGGCATCAACAACCGCGACCTGCACACCTTCGAGACCCGGCTGGAAACGACCCTGGAGCTGCTCGGGCGGATTCCGGCCGATGTCACGGTGGTCACCGAGTCGGGCATCCACACCCGGGACGATGTCCTGCGCATGCGCGAGCACGATGTGCACGGCTTCCTGGTGGGCGAGGCCTTCATGCGCGAGGAGGATCCGGGAGAGTCGCTGCGCCGGTTGTTCTTCTGAACCGCCAGGTCTTGTCGAGCGAGCCGGCCGCCAGCGGCGGCCGGTCATCGCGGGTCAGGACATCAGGGGTTCATCGAGTGCCGGCGAGTCGGCGAAGATCAGGCTGACCAGGGTATCGCCGCGCTTGGGGGCTACCCCGCTTTCGGCGGTGGCCAGGCGTACCCGCCCCGATTGGCCGATGCTGAGCAGTGGCAGCCAGCGTCCGGCATGCCGGCGCCGCTGCTTGTCCAGGCGACACTTTTCGCCGAAGTGGATGCGTTGCACTTCGCCGCCCTCGGCGACCAGTCGCGAGAGACGGGCGAACGTCACGTCGCGACCGAACAGCAGCGGCAGGTGACTCAGGGCCTGACCGTGAGGACGGTTGGCGCTGCGTCCTTCATCCACAGCCAGCCGGAATACCCGATCGCGCCCCAGCAGATGCTCGAAGTGCAGGGCCGCCAGGTCGTTGAGCTCCCGATAGGGCGACAAGGGCAGCAGGTAGCCGATGTTGCTGAGCTCCAGGTGCTGGGCGGCGTGTTCCGACAGCGGATCGCCGTAGTAGGTGGTCAGCCCCAGCGCCTTGGCTTCCTGGATGGCGTCCCAGTTGCTGTCGGTGAGCACCACGCTGACACCCGAGGCGCGCAACTGCTGGCCGACCTGTCGCGCCACCGGGTTGGCCCCGATGATCAGCACGCCATCCGGCGACGGGCGACGTACGCCCAGCCAGTCCGCCAGCGGCCGGGAGAGCAGGCTCTGGCCGACCACCGTGCTGATGATCACCAGAAAGGTCACCGGCACCAGCATTTCCGCGCCGGGCATGCCGATCTCTTCCAGGCGCAGGGAGAACAGCGAAGCGGTGGCGGCGGCCACGATGCCGCGCGGCGAGATGAATGCCAGCAGGGCCTTCTCGCGAAGATTCAGGTGGCTGCCCAGGGTACAGACCCAGACCATCAGCGGGCGCGCCACGCCGACCAGCACGAACAGGAAGGCCCAGGCCGGCCAGCCCAGCAGTGCCAATTGCTCCACGGTGAGTCGCGCGGCCAGCAGGATGAACAGGCCCGAGATCAGCAGCACCGAGAGCGTTTCCTTGAACTCGATGATGGGGCGGGTCGGCACGCCGCGCATATTGGCCAGCCAGGCGCCCATGACCGTGACCGTGAGCAGGCCCGACTCATGGAACAGCAGGTTGGAGATCGAGAACAGCGTCAGCATCATCATCAGGGTGCCGAAGCTGTGCAACTGACGCGGCAGCCAGTGGCGGCGCAGTACCAGTCCCCAGAGATAGCCGCCACCGACCCCCAGGCCGAAGCCGATCAGGGCCGTCTTGCCGAACAGCACCAGGGTGTGGGTGGCGGCCCCCGTCGACCCCGAGCCCAGGGCGACGTACTCATAGACCAGCACGGCGCCGATGGCGCCCACCGGGTCGATCAGGATGCCTTCCCAGCGCAGGATCTGGGTCAGGTGCTGGCGGGCCCCCAGGGTCTGCAGCATGGGCAGGACCACGGTCGGTCCGGTGACCACCAGCAGCGCACCCAGCACGCTGGCCATCTCCCATGACAGCGACAGCAGCAGGTGGGCGGCGACGGTACCGATCACCGCGGTGATCAGGGCGCCCCAGGTGACCAGGCGCCGTACCGTGCGGCCATGGCCGCCAAGTTCGCGGAAGTCCAGCGTCAGGCTGCCCTCGAAGAGGATCACTGCCACCGCCAGCGAGACCAGCGGAAACAGCAGATCGCCGAACATGGCGTCGGGATCGAGCAGACCCGTAACGGGACCGGCGGCGATGCCGGCGACCAGCAACATCAGAATGGCCGGCAGCTTAAGCTGCCAGGCAAGCCATTGGCAGACCAGCGCCAGCAGGCCGATCATTGCCAGGTCGAAGCCGGCATGCTCCATGAGTGTCGCGCTCCATCAGTTCGGGAAACAAGTCGGGGAGAACAAGGGGCCGCGCAGCCTAGCGTCGTCGACTCCGACATGCAATCCATCGGCGCGATGAAGTATCTTGATCGAGTGCCATGCTGCCGTGCCTGAGCCCCGGCGGCGTGGCGCGAGGGCGGGCTTTTGCCTACAATGGGCGCCTTGTGTTTGCCGCTTTACTTCATCGACGGACAGGATTCCATGCTCGATCCCAAACTGCTGCGCAGCGACCTCGAGGGCGTTGCCCAACGACTGGCCAAGCGAGGTTTCGCTCTCGATACCGAACGACTTGCCGCGCTGGAGTCCCGGCGCCGTGAACTGCAGGCCGAGACCGAGCGGTTGCAGAACGAGCGCAACACGCGCTCCAAGTCGATCGGCAAGGCCAAGGCCAATGGCGAGGACATTCAGCCGCTGCTCGACGAGGTGAGCGATCTCGGCGATCGCCTCGACGCGGCCAAGACGCGTCTCGCCGAGGTACAGGCGGAGTGGGACGAGCAGGTCAGCGGCCTGCCCAACCTGCCCCACGAGAGCGTGCCGGAGGGGCAGAGCGAGGATGACAACGTCGAACTGCATCGCTGGGGCACGCCGCGCACCTTCGACTTCGAGATTCGCGATCACGTCGACCTGGGCGCCCAGACCGGCCAGCTCGACTTTGACCTGGCATCCAAGCTGACTGGCGCGCGCTTCGCGGTGATGCGAGGCACCATCGCCCGCCTGCATCGCGCTCTCACCCAGTTCATGCTTGACAAGCAGACCCTCGAGCATGGCTACGAGGAGTGCTATGTCCCTTACATGGTCAACGACGACTCGCTGTACGGAACCGGCCAGCTGCCCAAGTTCGGCGAGGACCTGTTCCGCCTCGAGGACGAGCGCGGCTATCGCCTGATTCCCACCGCCGAGGTGCCGCTGACCAATTTCGCGCGCGACGAGATCATCGAGCACAAGGCGTTGCCGGTGCGGCTGACCGCCCATACGCCGTGTTTCCGCAGCGAGGCCGGATCCCACGGGCGCGATACCCGGGGCATGATTCGCCAGCACCAGTTCGACAAGGTCGAGATGGTGCAACTGGTCGAGCCGTCGACCAGTTATGACACCCTCGAGGAAATGCGCGGTCACGCCGAGGCGATCCTCCAGGCGCTCGATCTGCCGTATCGTGTCGTGACACTGTGCACCGGCGACATGGGCGCGGGTGCCGCCAAGACCTATGACCTGGAAGTCTGGCTGCCGAGCCAGGAGACCTACCGCGAGATCTCCTCGGTGTCCAACTGCGAAGACTTCCAGGCCCGCCGCATGCAGGCGCGCTTCCGTCATCCCGACGAGAAGAAGCCGCAGCTGCTGCACACCCTGAACGGTTCCGGGCTGGCGGTGGGGCGCTGCCTGATCGCCGTGATGGAGAATCACCAGAACGCCGATGGCTCGATCAGCGTGCCCGAAGCGCTGCGCGCCTACATGGGCGGCATGGAAACGATCAATGTTGCGTGAGGGGTGAAGCCTCGACGGCGATCACATCATTACGCTTCTCCCGCTGGCGCTCCAGGGCCCAGCGGACGTGCTCGCGCACCAGGTCCGACGGATAGGCCAGACGCGCCCGCAGGGCGGATTCGACGCTTTCGCTCCAGGGCGCGTTGCCCAGGCCCACCGCCAGGTTGCGTAGCCAGCGCTCGTAGCCGATGCGCCGAATGGGGCTGCCGGCGGTCTTGTCGAGAAACTCTTCCTCGCTCCAGGCGAACAGGCTGACCAGGTCGGCGCGGTCGAGGTCGTGGCGGGGCGCGAAGTCACGCTCGCGGCTGACCCGGGTGAAGCGGGTGAAGGGGCACACCAGTTGGCAGTCGTCGCAGCCGAAGACGCGATTGCCCATGGCGGCGCGGAATTCTTCGGGAATCGCCCCATGCAGCTCGATGGTGAGATAGGAGATGCAACGGCGTGAGTCGACGACGCCATCCTCGACGATGGCATCGGTGGGGCAGCCCGTGCGGCAGGCGTTGCAGCTGCCGCAGTGGGCGCCTTCATAGGGCGGATCCACCGGCAGGGGCAGGTCGGTGTAGAGTTCGCCGAGAAAGAACAGCGAGCCCGCTTTGGGGTTGAGGATCATGGCGTTCTTGCCGACCCAGCCCAGGCCCGCCTTGCGCGCCAGCGCGCGTTCCATCACCGGCGCCGAGTCGACGAAGGCGCGATAGCCGAAGGGACCGATCTCGTCCTGGATCTGCTTGGCCAGCGTGGCCAGACGCTTGCGCATCAGCTTGTGGTAGTCGCGCCCCACGGCATAGCGCGAGACGTAGGCCTTCTCCGGGCGGGCCAGCATTCGGGTCGTTTCGACCTCGGGCGGCAGGTAGTCGAGCCGCACGCTGATCACCCGCACCGTGCCGGG
Organism: Halomonas elongata DSM 2581; assembly: GCF_000196875.2. Lineage (NCBI taxonomy): Bacteria > Pseudomonadati > Pseudomonadota > Gammaproteobacteria > Oceanospirillales > Halomonadaceae > Halomonas > Halomonas elongata. The sequence goes on along the minus strand of NC_014532.2, from coordinate 2,798,444 downwards.
CACCAGCTCCTCGGGGCGGGTGCGCTTGGTGCCGTGCTTGGCCATGAAGTGCATCTCGCCATGGTGGCCTGCGTCCAGCCAGCGTTGCAGGCGGGCCTCGTCCTCGGCCAGGTCGACATCGGTGATGCCGACTTGCTGGAAACCGAGTTCACGGCCCCAGGTCTTGATCGACTCGGCCAGGGCCTGGAGGTCGGGAGAGGCGTCGCCTTGAGCAGACGGCTGGGACATGATCGAGCAAACACCACGCAGAATGGCGCCACGACGCTTGGCGTCCGGCGGGGGAAAAGACACACTTCACATGGTAAAGCATCGTGTGCTGGGGGAATAGCGAATGACACAAGCGCCACCGGAAGATCACAGGGGCCGAGCGCTGTATCGTGCCGAGCAGGTGCGCGAGCTGGATCGGCGCGTCATCGCCTCCGGCGTGGCGGGGTTCGCGCTGATGCAGCGTGCCGCGGCGTCGGCCTGGCGCTACCTGCGCGCCACCTGGCCGGAGGTGCGCCACCTGAGCGTGCTGTGCGGTGGCGGCAACAATGGCGGTGATGGTCATGTGCTGGCCGCCCTGGCGGCCGCCGAAGGGCTCTCGGTACAACGCATCCTCGTCAAGCCCGTGGAGTCGCTCGAGGGCGATGCCCGCCGGGCCGCCGAGATGGCCGATGCCGCCGGTGTCGGTCGTCAGCCATGGAAGGACGGCACGACGCTGAGCGGCGAGCTGGTGGTGGATGCCCTGCTCGGCACGGGGCTGGCCGGCGAGGTACGCGGGGCATCCCGTTCGGCCATCGCGGCCATCAATGCCAGCGGTCGGCCGGTGCTGGCCATCGACATTCCCTCCGGACTGCATGCCGACACCGGGGCCGAACTGGGCGAGGCGGTGCGCGCCACCCATACCATCACCTTCATCGGCGACAAGCTCGGCTTGCATACCGGACGGGGGCCGGCCCGGGTCGGCAAACTGGTCGTGGATGATCTGGCGGCACCCCGCGAGGCATTCGAGGGTATGACACCGGCGGCATGGCGGCTCGGCCGGGCCCTGATCGCGGCGCTGTTGCCGCCTCGCGAGCGCAATGCCCACAAGGGCGCGATGGGACACGCCCTGGTGCTCGGCGGTGCGACCGGCATGGGCGGTGCGGGCCTGCTGGCCGCCGAGGCATGCGCCCGGCTCGGCGCCGGCAAGGTGAGCCTGGCCACCGATCCCGCCCATGTCGCCGCGAGCCTGATTCGCCGGCCCGAGGTCATGGCGCATGGAGTGCGTGGTCTCGCCGATCTCGGTGAGCTGCCGCAAAAGGCGGATGTGCTGGTCGTCGGCCCGGGCCTTGGGCGCGGCAGCTGGGGGCAGGCCATGCTGCAGGCGGCCCTGGCCGCCGAACGCCCCCTGGTGGTGGATGCCGATGCTCTCAACCTGCTCGCCGAGCGTTTGGCCGGGCAGTGGCGCGATGACTGGATCCTCACGCCGCACCCCGGCGAGGCGGCTCGCCTGCTGGGCATCGGCACGGCCGACGTGGAGGCGGACCGACCGGCGGCGGCCCAGGCATTGCAACAGCGTTTCGGTGGCGTGGTGGTGCTCAAGGGCGCCGGGAGCCTGGTGGCCGGCCCCGCCGGACTGGCGGTGTGCCCCTGCGGCAATCCGGGCATGGCCAGTGGCGGCATGGGCGATGCGCTCTCCGGCATGCTCGGGGCCCTGGTCGCCCAGGGGCTGTCGCTGGAGATGGCTGCCCGTCTTGGTGTGCTGGTGCATGCCCTGGCCGCCGACATGGCGGCCCGGCAAGGCGGTGAGCGTGGCCTGCTGGCCGGCGATCTGGCATCCTGTGCGCGAATTCTGGTCAACCCGACGATGGACGAAGACGATGCGGTTGCAACTCGCTGATGAAGACCGCCAGGTCGCGCTGGGCGAATGCCTCGGTCGGGCGCTGGCCGGCCGGGGGCGGGTCTACCTGGAAGGGGAGCTCGGCGCCGGGAAAACGACGCTGACTCGTGGCATCCTGCGTGCCTATGGTCACCAGGGCGCGGTCAAGAGTCCCACCTACACGCTGGTGGAGCCCTATGAGCTGGCCCAGGCGCGAGTGCACCACTTCGATCTCTATCGCCTCGGTGACCCCGAGGAACTGGAGTTTATCGGCGGGCGTGACCTGCTCGGCGAAGACGCGTTGTGCGTGATCGAGTGGCCCGGCAGGGGAGAGGGCTGGCTGCCCGCGCCCGACCTGCGGGTGCACTTGACGCTGGAAGGGCAGGGGCGCCTGGCGAGCCTGTCGGCCGAGACCGAGAAAGGGCGCGAAGTGCTTGAGCGGCTGGCGGCGGATGTCGCCCGGATCGATGGTTCCATTGCCGGCACGGACGAAGACGTTTCATGAGGAAAAGGATATTGCGTCGTAACATGCTTCGCTGGCTGGTGTCGCTGGCGCTGTTGGTGCCGTTGTGCGCCGAGGCCGCCAGTGTCGACAACCTGCGCCTCTGGGCGGCGCCCGACCACTCGCGCCTGGTCTTCGACCTGTCGGCACCGGCCTCGGCGGAGGTGTTCACGCTGGACGATCCGCGTCGGCTGGTCATCGACCTGCAGGACAGTCATCTCGAGGCCGATATCGATCACCTGGATCTGTCCGGCAGCGCCATCAGCGAGGTGCGCTCTGGGGTGCGCAATGGCGATGACCTGCGGGTGGTGCTGGAGCTGTCGCGGCCGATCGAGCCGCGCCACTTCACCCTGGAGCCCAACGAACAGTATGGCCATCGCCTGGTGGTGGATCTGGAGTACCCCGGCGAGAGCGCCGTGGAGGACCCCATCGATCCCATCGAGGCCAAGATCCGCGAGCAGGAGATTGCCGCTTCACGTGCCCAGACCGAGGCCGTGGCCGAGGGGCGCGACCCGGATACCGTGACGCCGGTGGTCGAGAAGGCCCAGCCGCATCCCAAGCGCGATATCATCATCGCCGTGGATGCCGGGCATGGCGGCGAGGATCCCGGTGCCACCGGACCCAGCGGCACCCGCGAGAAGGACGTGGTGCTGGAGATGGCCAAGCGCCTGTCGCGACTGATCAATGCCGCCGAAGGCTTCAAGGCCGTGATGATCCGCGACGGCGACTATTATGTCGGGCTGCGTCAGCGTACGCATATTGCCAGGGAGCAGAAGGCCGACTTCTTCGTCTCGCTCCATGCTGACGCCTTCAACAGCCCGCGACCGCATGGCAGCTCGGTATTCGCGCTTTCCCAGAGTGGTGCGACTTCGGAGACCGCCAAGTGGCTGGCGGCAACGGAGAATCGCTCGGACCTGATCGGTGGCGTGGATGGCAACCTGTCGCTGGACGACAAGGATGAGGTGCTGCGCGGCGTGCTGCTCGACTTGACGATGACCGCAACCCTCAACGATTCCTTGACCATCGGAGGACAGGTGCTGGATCGCCTGGGACGCATCAACGATCTGCACAAGTCCCGGGTCGAGCAGGCCGGTTTCGTGGTACTCAAGTCGCCGGACATTCCCTCGCTGCTGGTCGAGACGGGGTTCATCTCCAATCCACAGGAAGAGAAACGGCTGCGTGATGGTGGCTATCAGCAGCGCATGATGCAGGCGGTCTTCGGTGGCATTCGGGCGCATTTCGAGCGCAACCCGCCGCCGGCCAGCCTGCTGGCATGGCAGCGTGATCAGGGCAGAGGAGGTGCCGGAGACGAGTATCGGATTCAGCCCGGTGATACCCTGTCCGAGATCGCTGCCCGACACAACGTGCCGGTAGGCCAGCTTCGCCAGGCCAACGAGCTCAATGGCGATGTCATTCGGGTCGGGCAGGTGCTGAGGATACCGAGTTCTTGATCCCTTTGGAGAGCGTGAAGCCGTAAGCTTCAAGCTATAAGAGAACCTCTTGCATCAAGACAAGGTGGATTGAGCATCCGGCTTACGGATCGAGTGGAGTAATATGACAGACAGACAGCATATCCAGGTTCTCGATCCGCGGTTGGCCAACCAGATCGCCGCGGGTGAGGTGGTCGAGCGGCCGTCCTCGGTGGTCAAGGAGCTGGTCGAGAACGCCATCGACGCCGGTAGCCGACGCATCGAGGTGGAGCTGGAGTCTGGCGGGGCGCGGCTGATCCGGGTGCGCGATGACGGTGTCGGTATCGGCGAGGAGGACTTGCCGCTGGCCCTGTCGCGCCATGCCACCAGCAAGATCGCCTCCCTGGATGATCTCGAGGGCGTGGCGAGCCTGGGCTTTCGGGGCGAGGCGCTGGCCTCGATCAGTTCGGTGTCGCGCCTGGAGTTGATGTCCAATGTCGATGACGACCCGACCAGCGGCTGGCGAGTGGTGGTGGAAGGGCGCCGAATGGAGCCTCGGGTCACCCCTTCACCGCACCCGCGCGGCACCTCGGTGACGGTGCGCGACCTGTTCTTCAATACGCCGGCACGCCGCAAGTTCCTGCGCACCGAGAAGACCGAGTTCGGTCACGTGGAGGAGGCGTTTCGCCGCCAGGCCTTGTCACGCCTGGACCTCGGCTGGGTGCTGCGCCACAACCAGAAGACCATCCACCAACTGAGCCCGGGCGGTGATCTGGTCGGTCACGAGCGTCGCCTGCAGGCGCTGCTCGGCAAGGCCTTCCTGGAAAACGCCCTGCACCTGGACATCGAGACCGGTGGCCTGCGCCTCTGGGGTTGGGTCGGCCTGCCGACCCATTCCCGGGCCCAGGCCGACCAGCAATACTTCTTCGTCAATGGCCGGGTCGTGCGCGACCGACTGGTGGCTCATGCCATTCGTCAGGCCTATCGCGATGTGCTCTTCCACGGCCGGCATCCGGTATTCGTGCTGTATCTGGAGGTCGACCCCACGGTGGTGGACGTCAACGTGCACCCGACCAAGCATGAGGTGCGGTTCCGCGATGGCCGCATGGTGCACGACTTCCTGTTTTCCAGCTTGCATCGGGCACTAGGCGAGGCACGCGCCGGCCAGCCGGGAGAGGGACGGGTGACGGAAGAGTCGCCGGCCGGGGAGAGTGCGTCGCAAGCCTCAGCGCCAGCGGCCAGCGAGGTGGCCGAGTCCGCCGGACGCTGGCAGCAGCAGCCGATGGCCTTGCACGGGCGTGACGAGAGTGACGGGCAGAAGGTGACGCCGGATCGGGTGCGGGCCTTCATGGAAGGCTATCGCGCCTTGCACCCGGAGCATGAAGAGAGCCTGCTGACCCCGCAGCCGTCCGCGCCGGGAGCGGGCGGCAATGCCGCCGAGGTGGCGCTGGCCGAACGCGAGGCATCGCCTGCGGCGGCGACATCCAGCCCGGCCCCCGCCCCGGCGATGCCAGAGGAAGATGCCACCAAGGCGCCGCCCCTGGGCTATGCCGTGGCCCAGCTGCACGGCATCTACATCCTCTCCCAGACCGAGCGTGGCCTGGTGGTGGTGGACATGCACGCCGCCCATGAACGTATCGTCTACGAACGCATGAAGGCACAGGTGCATGGCGAGGCCGGCAATGGAGGCGGCCTGCAGGCCCAGCCACTGCTGGTGCCGGTTTCCCTGGCAGCCAGCGCCGCCGAAGTGGCCACCGCCGAGGCCGAGCGCGAGGCCTTCTCGCGTCTGGGTGTGGAGCTCGACGTGGCCGGCCCGGAGACGCTGCTGGTGCGCCAGGTACCGGCCCTGCTGGTCGATGCCGATGTCGAGCCGCTGGTGCGCGACATGCTGGGCGATCTCGAGCGTTACGGGCGTTCCGACCGGCTCGAGGCTCATATCAACGAACTGCTGTCGACCATGGCTTGCCATGGCAGCGTGCGGGCCAACCGCCAGCTGACGACGGCGGAGATGAACGCGCTGCTGCGTGACATGGAGCGCACCGAGCGCAGCGGCCAATGCAACCATGGCCGTCCCACCTGGACCGAGATGAGTCTCAAGGAACTGGATCGATTGTTCCTGAGAGGCCAGTGATCCGACGGAGACTTCATGAGCGACACTCGCCCGCCGGCCATCTTCCTGATGGGGCCGACTGCCGTGGGCAAGACCGACATGGCCATCGCCCTGCACGAACGACTGGGCTGCGAGTTGATCAGCGTCGACTCGGCGATGGTCTATCGTGGCATGGACATCGGCAGTGCCAAGCCGTCGCCGACGGAGCTGGCGCGGGCCCCGCACCGCCTGATCGATATCCGCGATCCGGCCGATCCTTATTCGGCGGCGGCGTTTCGCGAGGATGCACGTCGCGAGATGCGCCGCATCACCGACGCCGGTCGTGTACCCTTGCTGGTGGGTGGCACCATGATGTACTACCAGCGACTCTGGGTGGGGGAGCCCAATCTGCCATCGGGGGATCCGGAGATCCGGGCCGAGCTGGACCGGGAAGTCGAAAGGCGCGGACTGAGCGAGCTGCATGAAGAATTGGCACGTGTCGATCCGCGCGCCGCGCGACGCATTCATCCCAACGATCCCCAGCGCCTGACGCGGGCGCTGGAGGTCTATCGAATCAGCGGGCGCCCGCTCACCGAGCACTGGGATGAACAACAGCCGGAAACCTTTCCCTGGCGAGTGCTGTCGATAGGGCTCGCTCCGGCTGATCGAAGTGTGCTGCACTCACGGATAGCGGCACGTTTCGACGCCATGCTCGAGGCGGGATTTCTCGATGAGGTGGCCGGCCTGAAGGCTCGGGACGACCTGCATGCGAGACTACCGGCGATGAAGAGCGTGGGCTATCGTCAGGCTTGGGAGTACCTGGAAGGACAGGGCGACCGAGAGGCGTTTCGGCGCCGGGGGATCGTTGCCACGCGGCAGCTGGCCAAGCGCCAGTTGACCTGGATGCGTGGCTGGCCAGAACTGCATTGGGTCGACATCCTGGCCGGCGAACCACTCGATCGTGTCTTGAAATTGGTGCGTGAATTCAGCAGTTAGCGTAAGATGAGCGTTCCATGAGACCGGTCGATCGGGCTCCACCGGGCAAGAGTGCCACCTCGGGAAATGAGGTGGGCACCCAATAACACTATCAACCCCATAAGAGATAATTAGGGAGAGCAACATGTCCAAAGGACAGTCCCTTCAAGATCCATACCTGAACGTACTGCGCAAGGAGCGCATTCCGGTGTCGATCTTCCTGGTCAACGGCATCAAGCTGCAGGGCCAGATCGAGTCCTTCGACCAGTTCGTCATCCTGCTGCGCAACACGGTCAGCCAGATGGTCTACAAGCATGCCATCTCCACGGTGGTGCCGTCGCGTAACGTGCGCCTGCCGGCGAGCGACGTGTCCGAGCAGTCGGATAGCAACGCGTGAGGTATTGATTGTTTTTCGAACGTCCCGACGCCGGTGAGACGGCGGTACTCGTCCATGTGGACTTCCAGGACGAAAACGAGCGCGAGGATTCCGGGGAATTTCTCGAACTCGTGCGCTCGGCCGGCGCGGAGCCGGCCACGCTGCTGACCGGCAGTCGCGGCCGGCCCGATCCGCGTTTCTTCATCGGTTCGGGCAAGCTGGAAGAGGTTCGCGAAGCGTTGGCGGTCCACCAGGCCGAGCTGGTGATCTTCAATCACGCCCTCAGCCCCTCCCAGGAGCGTAATGTCGAGCAGGCGCTCAAGTGCCGTGTGCTGGATCGCACCGGGCTGATCCTGGATATCTTCGCGCAGCGGGCGCGGACCCATGAGGGCAAGCTGCAGGTGGAGCTGGCCCAGCTGGAGTACATGTCGACCCGGCTGGTGCGTGGCTGGACCCACCTGGAGCGTCAGAAGGGCGGTATCGGTCTGCGCGGCCCGGGGGAAACCCAGCTCGAGACCGACCGTCGCTTGCTGCGTGGCCGCATCAAGGCCATTCACAAGCGCCTGGACAAGGTGCGTAGCCAGCGTGGTCAGAATCGCCGTGCCCGCTCGCGTGCCGAGATTCCCAGCGTGTCGCTGGTCGGCTATACCAATGCCGGCAAGTCGACGCTGTTCAACGCTCTGACCGAGTCGAGGGTCTATGCGGCGGACCAGCTGTTCGCTACCCTCGACCCCACCTTGAGGCGTCTCGAGGTCGAAGACGTGGGGCCGGTGGTGCTGGCCGATACCGTGGGGTTCATCCGGCATCTGCCGCACAAGCTGGTGGAAGCCTTCCAGGCAACCCTTCAGGAAGCCGCCGAGGCGAGCCTGCTGGTTCACGTGATCGACGCCGCGGACCCGGATCGCGACCTCAACGTGACCCAGGTGGAAGAGGTGCTGGATGAGATCGGTGCGCTGGACGTGCCGACGCTCAAGGTGATGAACAAGGTCGATCTGTTCGACAGCGCGCCGCGCATCGAGCGCAATGCCGAGGGACGACCCGAGGCGGTGTGGCTGTCGGCCCGCGACGGTCGCGGGCTGGAATTGTTCGAACAGGCTCTTTCGGAGTGCCTGGCCGACGATATCATCGACTTCGACATCACCCTGGCACCTGCCCAGGGCAAGCTGCGGGCCAGCCTTCACGAATTGGGGGCGGTGCGCGAAGAACGCTTCGACGAGCAGGGGCGGACCCTGCTCGAGATACGGCTGCCGCGACGTGATTTCCTGCAATTGATGGCACGTCTTGGCGAGAGCGCCAACGATTACCTGCCGGAGGAATTGCAGGAAGGTCCCGTCTGGGAACAGTGAGTCGCCTTCGGGCGTCGATCGGTGTCCACCCACATCGATGACGCTACAAGGATCGCAACGATGCCCGTCGCGATGCGACGGCACGCAACGCATAGTGGAGACGACGTATGGCCTGGAATGAGCCTGGTGGCGGCAACCAGCATGACCCCTGGAGTGGTGGGGGCCGCCGTGGTGGCAACGGCAATGGAGGCAAGGGGGGCGGCAATCAGGGCCCCCCGGATCTCGATGAGGCCCTGAAGAAATTTCAGAACAAGCTCAACGGCATGCTGGGCGGTCGCGGCAAGCGCGGCGGCAATGGCGGCGGTTCCGGCGGTGGTGGCAAGCCGCGCAATACCTTCGCCTTGCCGGGGCTGCTGCTGATCGTGGCGCTGGCCGTCTGGGCCGCCTCGGGCTTCTACCTGGTCGACCAGTCCGAGCGTGGCGTGGTGCTGCGTTTCGGCAAGTACCAGGAAACCGTGACGCCGGGTCTGCAATGGAATCCGCCGTTGATCGATGACGTCCGCATGGTCAATGTGACCCGGGTGCGTTCGGTCAGCCAGACCCAGTCGATGCTGACCCAGGACGAGAACATCGTCTCCGTCGAGATCTCGGCCCAGTATCAGGTCTCCGACCCGCGTGGTTACGTGCTCAATGTGCGCGACCCCGAGCTCAGCCTGGAAAATGCGCTGGACTCCGCGCTGCGCCACGTGGTGGGCGGCACCGACATGATCGATATCCTGACCTCGGGCCGCGAGATTCTCGGCAGCTCGGTCAACAGCCGCCTGCAGTCCTATCTGGACAGCTATGGCACCGGCATCGTGCTGCAGACGTTGAACGTCGAGTCCACCTCGCCCCCCGACGCCGTGCAGGATGCCTTCGATGACGTGATCCGGGCCCGCGAGGACCGTCAGCGCACCATCAACCAGGCCATGGCCTATGCCAATGCGGTGATTCCCGCCGCCCAGGGCCAGGCCCAGCGTATCGTCGAGCAGGGCCAGGGCTATCGCGAATCGGTGGTGGCCGAGGCGCGCGGTCAGGCCAACCGCTTCAATGCTCTCTTGACCCAGTATCAGGATGCACCGGCGATCATGCGTGAACGCCTCTATCTGGATACCTTGTCCGATGTCTACAGCGAGACGCCGAAAGTCATGGTCGACGTCAGCGAGCAGAGTCCTCTGATGGTCCTGCCGATGGATCGCCTCAAGCGCAGCGGCACGGACAGCAAGTCGAGCGACGGCGAGGCCGAGGTGGACCCGCAACTGCTTGAGCGTCTGCGTTCCACCCAGTCCTCATCCAGCTCGAACAGCAGCAACAGCAGTAGCAGCGTTCGCAGGGAGGGTCGCTGAAATGATCAATAATCGTTCCCTGCTCATTGTCGGCGGCCTGGCCGCCGTTGCCTGGCTGGCCAGCAGCAGCCTGTATGTGGTCGACGAGACCGAGCGCGCGGTGAAGCTGCGCTTCGGCGAGATCATTGAGGAAAACATCCAGCCGGGACTGCACTTCAAGATCCCGATCACCCAGACGATCCGCAAGTTCGATACCCGGGTGCTGACCCTGGATACCGATGCCAGCCGTTACCTGACGCTGGAGCAGAAGGCGGTGATCGTCGACTCCTACGTCAAGTGGCAGGTGGTCAATCCGACCCGTTACTACGAGGCCACCGCCGGCGACGAGTTGCAGGCCGTGCGCCTGATCCAGCCGCGGGTCGACGAGAGTCTGCGTAACGAGTTCGGCCGTTTGAACCTGCAGCAGATCATCTCCGAGCAACGCGATGAACTGATGACCGGCCCGACCCAGGATCTCGACGAGCTGATGCGTGACGAGCTGGGTGTGGCCGTGCTCGACATCCGCGTCAAGCGCATCGACCTGCCCGAGGATGTCTCCTCGGCGGTGTACGATCGCATGCGCTCGGAGCGCGAGCGTGAGGCGCGCGAATGGCGTGCCCAGGGTCAGGAGGAAGCCGAGCGTATCCGCGCCAATGCTGACCGCCGCCGCCAGGTGCTGCTGGCTCAGGCTCAGGAGCGCTCCGAAACCCTGCGTGGTGAGGGCGACGCCGAAGCGGCGGGGATCTTCTCGCAGGCTTACGGCAAGGATGAAGAGTTCTTCTCCTTCTGGCGCAGCCTCGATGCCTATCGCGACAGCTTCAAGGGTGACGGCGACATGCTGGTGCTGGATCCCTCCAGCGACTTCTTCCAGTATCTCAAGAGTCCGACGCCGATCAGCGAATGAACCGACAGGCCGGCTGATGTCGGCGGTGAACCGAGATGGGCGCCGGTGCCAATCGGGCATCGGCGCCAGGGTTCATCCAGGCGCCAAACGTGCTAGAATCGGTAAACCGGGCGTGGCCCGGTTTTTTTGTGGCCTCTCCTCATCCGGCGAGCTTCCTCCGGCTTCCCGCCATGCTTATGTTCCGCCAGGCCGCGAGGCTTGCCACAGGCCAACCACTGTCTTGCAGGAAGAACGACATGACCATCGCTGACCGCTGGCTCTTGCCCGACGGCATGGACGAAGTGCTGCCGCCCCAGGCCAGTCGCATGGAGGAGTTGCGCCGGGCGCTGCTCGATCTCTACCACGGCTGGGGCTACGACCAGGTAATGCCGCCTCCCGTGGAGTTTCTCGACTCCCTGCTTACCGGTACCGGCACCGAGCTGGATCTGCAGACCTTCAAGCTCACCGATCAGATGACCGGCCGCATGATGGGGGCCAGTGCCGATGTCACTCCCCAGGTGGCGCGCATGGACGCCCACTCCCTCAAGCGGCAGGGACCTGTGCGGCTGTGCTATTGCGCCAATGTGCTGCGTGCCAAGGCCGACCAGTATCAGGGCGGCCGCAGCCCGGTCCAGGTCGGGCTGGAACTCTTCGGCCACGCCGGCCTTGAGGCCGATCTCGAGATCCTGCGACTGGCGTTGACCAGCCTGTCCGTTGCCGGTGCCGGTGAGGTCCACCTGGCGCTCGGACACATCGGCATCTATCGTAGCCTGGTGGAAGCCGCCGAACTGTCATCGGAGCAGGAGCGCGCGGTATTCGAGGCCCTCGAGCTGAAATCACCGGGTGCCTTGTCGAGCCGAGTCGAAGAGTGCGTCGCCGACCCGGCCCTGGCCGACATGTTCCGCGCCCTGGTAAGGCTCCACGGTGGCCCCGAAGTGCTCGACGAGGCGCGAGAAGCGTTCGCCGAAGCGCCTCAGGCGGTAGGGGCCGCCCTCGATCAGTTGCGGGCGCTGCACCGTGGCGTGATGGCCGAGCATCCGGAGGTCGAATTCTATTTCGACCTGGCCGAGCTGCGCGGGTATCAGTACCACACCGGCATGATGTTCTCCGCCTATGTGCCCGGTTACGGCCAGGCCCTGGCCAAGGGCGGGCGTTACGACGATACCGGGCGCGCCTTCGGACGGGCCCGGCCTGCCACCGGCTTTTCCCTGGAGCTCAAGCTGCTGGCCACGTTGACGCCGAGAGAGCCGCGTGGTGATGGCATCTGGGCACCGGCCGAGGGCGAGGGGCTGGCCGAGGCCGTGAAGGCGCTGCGCCAGCGAGGCGAACGCGTCGTCCAGGCGCTGCCGGGACAGCGGACCGGCCCCGAGCAACATGACTGTCAGCGACATCTGGTGCCGGCCGACGACGGCTGGCGAGTTGAGGCCCTGCCGGCCTCCGACGACCCGACCTGATGCCAGGCGAACCGCTTTATTCGATTCCGGCCGACCGCCGGTGTGCTGCAACGAGAGACGAGACACTATGGGCAAGAACGTAGTCGTACTGGGCACCCAGTGGGGTGACGAGGGCAAGGGCAAGGTGGTCGACCTGCTGACCGAATCCGCCGATGCCGTGGTGCGTTTCCAGGGTGGGCACAATGCCGGCCATACCCTGGTCATCGATGGCGAGAAGACGGTGCTGCACCTGATTCCCTCCGGCATCCTGCGTGACGACAAGACCTGCGTGATCGGCAATGGCGTGGTGCTGTCGCCGGAAGCGCTGATCGAGGAGATCCGCGAGCTGGAGGCCAAGGGCGTGCCGGTCCGCGAACGTCTGCGCCTGTCGCCGGCTTGCCCCTTGATCCTGCCTTACCATGTGCGTCTCGACCAGGCGCGCGAGAAGGCGCGTGGCGTGGCCAAGATCGGCACCACCGGCCGGGGCATCGGGCCGGCCTACGAGGACAAGGTGGCGCGTCGTGGCCTGCGTCTCGGCGACATGCTGCACCGTGAACGCTTTGCCTCCAAGCTCGGCGAGGTGCTGGATTACCACAACTTCGTGCTGACCAAGTACCACGGTGAGCCGGCGGTGGATTTCCAGCAGGTGCTCGACGATGCCATGCGCATGGCCGACGAGCTGCGTGACATGGTCTGCGACACCGTGACCCTGGTGCACAATGTGCGCAAGGCCGGCGAGAACATCCTCTTCGAGGGGGCCCAGGGGTCGCTGCTGGATATCGACCACGGCACCTATCCCTTCGTGACCAGCTCCAACACCACGGCCGGCGGCACCGCGACCGGCTCCGGCGTGGGGCCGCTGTATCTCGACTATGTGCTGGGCATCACCAAGGCCTACACCACTCGGGTCGGCTCCGGTCCCTTCCCCACCGAGCTGTTCGACGAGCATGGCCGCCACCTGGCCGAGAAGGGCCACGAGTTCGGTGCCACCACCGGTCGCGCCCGTCGTTGTGGCTGGTTCGATGCCGTGGCGCTGCGCCATGCCGTGCAGATCAACTCGGTGTCGGGGCTCTGCCTCACCAAGCTGGACGTGCTCGACGGTCTGGAGAACATCCGTGTCTGTGTCGGTTACCGCAGCAAGGATGGCGATGTCCTCGACGCGCCGGTGGACTCCGAGGGCTATGAAGCGATCGAGCCGGTCTACGAGGACCTGCCGGGCTGGAACGAGTCGACGATCGGCGTGAAGAGCGTCGACGAGCTTCCCGCCAATGCCCGTGCCTACATCCACTTCCTCGAGGAGCAGGTGGGCACGCCGATCGATATCATCTCGACCGGTCCGGATCGCAACGAGACCATCGTCCTGCGCAATCCCTTCGCCGAATAACGTCGCCCTCGACGGCAAAAAACGCCGCCCACCGGTATTCGGTGGGCGGCGTTTTCGTTGGTGGGGCCGAAAACGCGATCGCCCCGCGCGAGGCGGGGCGATCGGGCCTTGAAGGCATCAGCGCCGTAGCGCCGGGTGCCGATCAGACGCTCTTGGGTTCACTCATCAGTGCCTTGACCAGGCCGTAGCAGCCGACCAGCAGCACGATGGTGAAGGGCAGGCCAGTGGAGACGGAAGCCGTCTGCAGGGCCGTCAGGCCGCCGCCCAGCAGCAGGGCGATGGCGATGGCCCCTTCGATGATGGCCCAGAAGATGCGCTGCGGCTTGGGAGCGTCGACCTTGCCGCCGGCGGTGATCGAGTCGATCACCAGCGAACCCGAGTCGGAAGAGGTCACGAAGAACACGATGACCAGCACGATACCGACGAAGGAAGTGATGGAAGCAAGCGGCAACTGGCCGAGCATGGCGAACAGCTTGAGTTCGAGTGCGGCGTCCTGCACGCCCTCGAAGCCATTGCTGATGACCTGGTCGATGGCGGTGCCACCAAAGGCGGTCATCCACAGCACCGATACTATGGTCGGCACCAGCAGCACGGCGATCAGGAACTCGCGCACGGTACGGCCACGGCTGACCCGCGCGATGAACATGCCGACGAACGGTGACCAGGAAATCCACCAGGCCCAGTAGAAGGCGGTCCAGCCCTGGGAGAAGTTGGCGTCTTCACGGCCGAAGGGGTTCGACAGGGCCGGGAGCTCCATGATGTAGGCGCCCAGGTACTTGAAGAAGCCGGTGGCGATCAGCAGGGTCGGGCCGACGATGATCACGAACAGCAGCAACAGGAAGGCCAGCGCCATGTTGAGCTGCGAGAGGCGTTGCACGCCCTTGTCGACGCCGAGCAGGATCGAGCACATCGCCACGGCGGTGATGCCGACGATCAGCAGGATCATCGTCACGTTGCTTTCCGGCAGGCCGAACAGGTAACTGAGCCCTGCCGCCGCCTGGGAGGCGCCGAGACCCAGCGAGGTCGCCAGACCGAACAGAGTGGCGAAGACGGCGAGGATGTCGATCAGGTGCCCCGGCCAACCCCAGACGCGCTCACCCAGGATCGGGTAGAAGATCGAGCGCATGGTCAGCGGCAGGCCCTTGTTGAAGGCGAAGATCGCCAGCGCCAGGCCGACGACGGCGTAGGCCCCCCAGGGGTGCAGGCCCCAGTGGAAGATGGTGGCGGCCATGCCGAGTCTCAGGGCGCCGGCTTCATCGCCTGCGGCACCGCCGAGAGGCGCCCAGTCGGTTCGTACGCCATTCTCCATGCTGGTACCGCCCACGGCGGTGCCGAAGTGCGTCAGCGGCTCGGAGACGCCGTAGAACATCAGGCCGATGCCCATGCCGGCGGCGAACAGCATGGCAAACCAGCCTGCATAGCTGAAGTCCGGCGTAGCCTTGGCGCCGCCGATACGCACCTTGCCGAGTGGCGAGACGACCAGCGCCAGGCAGACCAGCACGAAAACGTTGCCACCGAGCAGGAAGACCCAGCTCAGGTTACTGGTCAAGAAACTGAAGATGGCATCGAAGACGGGTTCGATCTCGGATTGCAGTGCCAGGGTGATGATTACGAATACCAGGATCACCAAGGACGACACGGTGAAGACCTTGCCATGCAGGTCCACATCCAGGCCGAACTTGTTGGTGGTGATGTTGTCCTGACCAATGACGTAATCGGTATCGATGAGGTTGGCGGGTCCGTCCGGGGCGGGAATGCCCTCGGATCCCGCGTTGGCCTCTGGGGCTTTATCGTCGTTCGTCACGGGACTTCTCCTTGTTGGCGTCGATGAACGGGTGGGAAGCGAGCCTCAGTCGCGCGCTCGGGGCGCGAGGGCTTCCGACACCTCGGCATGAGTGGCGATGAGATAGCCGTCGGGCGAGGGACAGGCTCGACAACGGGAACCCGGCGGCGGCCGGTGGCTACCGACCACGTCGATGGGTTCCGCAAGTGCTGGATCCGTGGGCCTCATGATCCGCTTTAACATACGCAGTGCTCCTTTCTGGTACCCCGCCTGTCGAGTACACGACAAGTGTGGCCGTTTGATGATGATTGCGTCGGTCATCGTTTTCAACGGACTGTTTCGCCACGAATCGCAGCCTACCGTACACCATCTCATGCGCATCGTCTGCGTTTGGCAACACCTCAGGGCGGGAATAGCCATGTCATGTCGCGTTCATGATCGTTCGGGTGACCATGTCGAAGGGGAGGCACCGAAAGGCGCCTCCCCGATTCGTGTTCCACGCACTGTTGCCGCGGGATCAGGACTTGCGTTGCTTGCGCAGCGACTGGGTGACGCGGTCGAGGATCATGGCGAGGATGACCACTGCGATGCCGGCCTCGAAGCCGTCGCCGGGACGCAGGCGCTGGATGGCGCGCCAGACTTCGCTGCCCAGACCATCGGCGCCGATCATGGCCGCGATCACCACCATGGAGAGTGCCAGCATGATCGTCTGGTTGATGCCGGCCATGACCGTGGGCAGCGACATGGGAAGCTGGACCTTGATCAGCTTCTGGCTACGGGTGGCGCCATAGGCGTCGGCGGCTTCGACCAGCTCCACCGGCACCTGGCGGATGCCCAGGGTGGTGAAGCGGATGGCGGGCGGCATGGAGAAGATCACGGTAGCGAAGATCGCCGACACCGAGCCGATGCCGAAGAACGGAATCGCCGGAATCAGATAGACGAAGGCCGGCATGGTCTGCATGAAGTCCAGTATCGGCATGATGGTGCGATACAGACGTTCGGAGAGCGCAGCGGCGATGCCGACCGGCAAGGCGATGACCACTGCCACCAGGGTGGCGATCACCACCAGGGTCAGGGTCTCGATCATCGGATCCCAAAGACCCAGGTTCCAGATCAGCGCCAGGCCGGCAGCGGCACCGATGGCCAGGCGGGAGTTGGCCAGCCACCAGCACAAGGCCACGATGATCGCCAGCAGCGACCAGTCGGGCAGCCACATCAGCGCATCGTTGAGGCCATCGATACCGGTCTGCGTCACTCGGGAGATACCGCGGGTCACGATGGAGTATTCACTGGTCAACCAGTTCAGGGCACCCTCGATCCAGTCGCCCAGCGGAATACGCGGGATTTCGATAGCCATCAGTCTTCTCCTGCCTGTGCGAGTTCATCCAGGACGGCGCCCTTGACCACCACGCCCTGAAGCACCTTGTCGTCGTCCACCACGGCGATGGGGAAGCGGTTCTCGCTGAACATGGCGAACAGGTTGTGCAGCGGCTCTTCCCGCGTCACGCTGCGGAAGTCCTGGGTCATGGCCTCGGTGACCTTGTCCTTGCCCTGCTCCAGCGCTTCGCTGGCGGCGTCGGCATCGATCAGGCCGATCAGGCGGCGTTCACGGTCGAGGATGTAGATGGAGTCGAGGCTGTGCTCGCGCATCTTGCGCAGTGCGGTACGCGGTCCGTCGCTCTCGCGAACCGTGGAGCGCACCTTGCGCATGGCGCTCTCGGCGGTGAGGATGCGCGACTTATCGACGCCTTCGATGAAGCGCCGCACATAGTCGTCCGCCGGCTTGGTGAGAATCTCCTCGGGCGTGCCGATCTGCACTACTTCACCGTCCTTGAGCAGCACGATGCGATCACCGATGGTCAGCGCCTCGTCGAGATCGTGGGTGATGAAGACGGTGGTCTTCTGCATGCGGTGCTGCAGGGCCAGCAGTTCCTGCTGCATGTCGCCGCGGATCAGCGGGTCGAGTGCCGAGAAGGCCTCGTCCATCAGCAGCACGGTGGCGTCGTTGGCCAGGGCGCGTGCCAGGCCGACGCGCTGCTGCATGCCGCCGGAGAGCTGGTTGGGATAGGCGTCTTCCCAGCCGTCCAGGCCGACCTGCTTGAGGGCCTTGTCCGCTGCTTCCCGACGCGTTGCCATGTCGATGCCGCGCACTTCCAGGCCGAACTCGGCGTTCTGGCGCACGGTGCGGTTGGGGAAGAGGGCGAAGTTCTGGAACACCATGGAAAAATGGCGACGGCGGCATTCCAGCAGTTCCTTTTCCTTGAGATCGGGAATGTTCTCGCCGTCGATGACGATCTCGCCTTCGGTGGGCTCGATCAGCCGGTTGAGGCAGCGGATCAGGGTCGACTTGCCCGAACCGGAAAGCCCCATGATCACCAGAAGTTCACCCTCGTGAACATCGAAATCGATATTGGATAGGCCCAGGGTCTGGCCGGTCTTGTCGAGGATCTCGGGCCGCTTCAGGCCCTGGTCGCGCAACTCGAGCGCCTTCTTCGGCTGGCTGCCGAAGACCTTGCTGAGGTTGCGGACCCGAATCTTGACGTTTCGGTTGTCACTCATTGCTGTGCCTTAGTAGCCCCTGACCATGGCGCGCACGCCGTGGTCGGTGCCTGGTTGGGATGAGGGATCGCATCAGGATGCCAGACGGCAGTGTTGACGCGGCACGAGGCGGCATACCCTAGCGTTGCTTGAACGATGATTCAAATTCGCAGGGGACCCATGAACGCTCGGGAATAGCAGGATACGGCGCGCCTCCCATTGCCGGTGCCATCGGCAACAGCCGAAGGAGGCTACCGTTGGCAGCGTCATTGAGCAAGTCCGGGCCACCGCCGGATTCCCGGTGGACAGCGAGGATTCGGCTGATTTCGAGCCTGCTCAGAATTCGTGCAGCAGGTTGCCGGCGGCGTTCGGTGAGGCCGCGGGGGGAGGTTGTCGAGTTCTCGTTCATCGCTTGGATCCTGATCAGTGAGTGGAATGCCTGAAGAGCAAACCCTGAAAAGGATAGTCGATGGTGCAGGACGACGGGCCGGGTCGATCCGCGCGCCCGCCGAGCCAAGAGAGAAGCGAGCCTAGTCGCTACGTGTCAGGCGATACAGGCCGGCATCGGAAGCATCGTTGAGCAGCAGGAGCGAGCCGTCGCGAGCTTGATGGATATCGCGGATTCGGCCGATCTCGCCGTCGAGGATCACCTCGCGGGCCGTCACGTTGTCGCCTTCCAGCGCGAGCCGGACCAGCTTCTCGCTGGCGAGTCCGCCGGCCAGCAGGTTGCCTCGCCAGCCGGGAAAGGCATCGCCGGTGACTTCGCTCAGCCCGGAGGGTGCGAAGCGGCCCGCAAAGACATGCACGGGGTCGCGCATGCCCGGGGCGCTGTCCTCGCCGAGGGGCAGGTTGGTGGCGTAGTCGCGACCTCGGGTGACCTGTGGCCAGCCATAGTTGTCGCCGGCAACGATTCGGTTGAGTTCATCGCCGGTGCGGGGCCCATGTTCCGTCGACCAGGGCGTGCCATCCTCGGCAACGATCAGGCCCTGAGGGTTGCGGTTGCCCAGGCTGAAAATCGCGTCATCGACATCGGGATCGCCGACGAAGGGGTTGTCGTCGGGAATCCCGCCTTCGTCGGTCAGGCGCAGCAGGCTGCCGGCGTGATCGCCACCGTCCTGGGCGCGTTCGGCATCGACGCCGCGGTCGCCGATGCTCATCAGCAGGGTGCCGTCATCGAGCCAGGCCAGCCGCGAGCCATAGTGGCGTCCCGGTGCGGAAAAGCGATCCTGGGTGAAGAGGTGTTCGATGTCCTCGAGACGTTCACCTGCCAGCCTGGCGCGGGAGAGACTGGTGGCGGTGCCGCCGTCACCGGCCCGGCTCCAGGTGAAATAGATCCAGTCGTGCTCGCCGTCTCCGAACCGGGGGTGCAGCGAGACATCGAGCAGGCCACCCTGGCCGCGGGTCGAGACCTCCGGGACTCCTGTCACCCGGGTCTTTTCGCCCTCAGGGGTCACCAGTTGCAGCCGGCCTGGTCGCTCACTGACCAGGTAGCGTCCATCGGGCATCTCGGTCACGGCCCAGGGATGCTCCAGCCCCGTGGCCAGGCGTTCCAGGCGCAATTCGTGGTGTGCGGTGGCCACGTGTTCGATACGGGCATCGTCGGCCTGGGCCGAACCGAAAAACAATGTTGTCGTACTCAACAGCATGGCGGGCAACAGAGGCGTGCAGCGCATCCGATCCTCCTTGGCGTGAAGGCTGGCTCGCCATAGAGACTGCCGGTAAGGCGCCGTGTTCCCTTCCCGGTCGGTTCCCTACATCAATATCGCCAGCAATATGGGCAGATAGATCAGCGACAGCAGGGTCGAGCAGAACACCAGGCTGGCGACGTATTCCGGTTCGCGCCGGGAGCGCTGGGCGAACAGGTAGTTGAATACCGCGACCGGCATGCTCATCTGCAGGATCAGGATGCCATGCGCCATGGGCGGTAGCGCCAGCAGGCTGCCGATGCCCCAGGCGGCCAGGGCGGCCAGCGGGATGCGCAGCAGGCTGAAGCCGATGCCCGAGCGCAGGCTGCGGACCTGGATGCTGGCCAGCGAGACGCCCAGGGTGATCAGCATCAGGGGAACGGTGAAGCCGGAGATCAGGTCGACGCTGTTGGCCAGCCAGAGCGGCAGCTCGGTGTCGGTGAGCAGCAGCGTCAGGGCGATCAGGATGGCGTAGACCGTCGGCGTCTTGGCCAGCGACTTCAGTGGATTGCCGCGGCTGGCGAGCACCGTGCCCAGGGTGAACTGGAACAGCGACACGGTCACCATCACGGTGATACCGAAGGCGAAGCCCGACTCGCCGAAGGCGTAGAGCACTACCGGCAGCCCCATGTTGCCGGTGTTGGGGTACATCGACGGGGCCAGCATGACGCGCCAGTCCTTGCGCAGCAGGCGTGCCAGTATGAAGGACACGCCGGCCATGAGGGTGATCACCAGCGCGGCGGCCAGCATGGTGCGACCGAAGCTGCTGGCATCGATGTCGGCACCGGAGAGCGAGGCGATGACCAGGGCCGGCGTGCCGATGTTGAAGACCAGGCGGGTCACGAAGGCGACGGGATAATCGTGACCGAGGCGAATCCAGGTGAAGCCGAGGCCGGCACCGGCCAGAACGGGCGCCATCACGGCGAAGAGTTCGGCGAACAAGGTTCATCCTCCATGCGGCGGGTGTCGGGTGGGGCAGGAATCAGGCCGGGCCGGCCTGTGCCGCTCTGCTGGGCATTCGCGACGTGCGGGCGCGCTCGGCCTGGCGCTGCAACGACAGATCCAGGCGCTCCACCAGGCCGGCGAGCAGGGTACGACGTCGCTCGCTGAGCGATGGCTGGTCGTGCAGCGTCTCGATCAGAGCATCGCCGGCCCGGCGTACCTCGTCGGAGGCGTGCCCCTTGGCGCTGGCGGCATAGGCCCGGGCCAGCGCCGCGAAGAAATCCCGCTGTGCGCGGTGCAGTTCCGTGTTCGGCAGGTCGTCGAGCCGCCGACGCAACTGCAGGCAGGCGTAGCCGATGTCCAGGCCGGTCAGCCCCAGGGTGAACAGGTGCCGCTGGTCCTCGGGCAGCATGTCATCGTGCTTGGCCAGATGCAGCAGGCGGTCGGCCATGCTGCCGATGAAGCGGGTCTCCGCCTCGTGAATGGGGCGGTTCGGGAGATTCCGGAGGTCGCGGACGATAGCACCGACCAGACGCTTCTTGCGCAGGGTGGGGCCGAAACCGGGTATCAGCCGGAAGCCCGTCACCACCGTGGCCAGCCCGATCATCACGGCGATGGCCCGGTTGATGAAGCTGTCGAAGGAAAAATCCATGCCGTTGCCGGGCATGGTCAGCAGGATGTTGCCGATGGTGAAGGCCAGGCAGTAGCCCATCAGGCGTGGATTGGCGGCGCCCAGCAGCCCCAGGAACAGGGGAGGGAGAAAGATCATCGCCAGCATCGGGAAACCGCTGGCCTGGGAAAGCAGCACATGGCCGAACAGGAAGGCGCTGGGGATGGCTGCCAGCATGCCCTTGGCGAACATCATGCAGATCATGACGGGGTTGTCGCGGCTGGCGAAGAAGGCCGAGAACAGCGTGCCCAGCAGCATGGCCACCTGACCGTTGTTCCAGGCGGTGGCCATCCAGAAGCTGGCGAGAGTGGCGAAGATGATACCGGCACGCACGGCGTTCAGCCCCGCGGCCAGGTGATCGCGGTGCCAGGCCAGGGCACCGCCGCGCAGGCGCTTGCGTCCGGGTCGGGAAATGGCGTCGCGGGCGTCGAGCATCACCAGGGCATGGCCGAGCGCCTCGCGTAGCCCGATGATGACCCGCAACTGCAGCGGCGAGGCATTCTCGTCCGGGCATTCCAGGATGCGATGACGCAGGTCGTGCAGGCGGCGGTGCGCCTGACCGATACCGCTGGCTTCCGCAGACAGGCGAAATCCCTCGGCGATCTCGTCGGCCAGCTCGTGGATGGCGGGGTCGAGCCGGTCGCCGTAGTGGTGCAGGAGTTGCTGCAGGGCGTGCAGGGTCGCCATCAGGCGTAGCGTATGGCGTGTCAGCACATGGCTGGCGCGGATGCGCCCGGCGCCTTCGGGGCCCTCGTAGCGGGCGGCCTGGCTGTCGATCTCGAGCTGGGTGAGCGGCTCCAGGCTGCCGGTGAGGGTGGTCTGCAGTTCACCGAGATCGGAGGAGTCCGTCAGCCGGCGTGCGGCGTGCTGGAAGGCCTGGTTGACGACCGCGTCGGCCTGCTGACCGAGGTGATCGCGGACCTTGATCGGCCACAGCAGCGAGCTGACCAGGGTGGCGCAGAGAGCGCCCAGCGCCAGTTCGGAGAGGCGTGCCACGGCGATGCCGAAGATGCCGCTGGGCTGGGAGGCCCCGATGACCACGATCAGCATGGCCGTGACGGCGCCCATGATGCAGCCATAGGAGGCATTGTTGCGCAGCAGGGAACTGCCGTAGGTGCACAGCATGATCCACAGTGTCAGGACCACCAGGGCGGGCACCGGGGCCTGGACGAACAGCGCCATGATGGCAATGCCGGCGGCGCAGCCGATCACCGTACCGACGATCTGGCTCAGGCCTTTTTCGACCACCATGCCGCTCATCGGTCGAATCTGCAGGAAGGCCGCCGAGATCAGCGCCCAGTAGGGGCGTTCCAGATCGCACCATAGCGCCACGTACAGCGCCAGCAGCATGGCCAGGGTTGCCTTGACGGCGAACTGGACGGCCTGCTTGCTGGGGGTCAGGTAGGCTTGCAGCCAGGGCGACATGCGCCGTTACTCCGCGTTCTCGATGATGCGTACGGTGGCCGTCATGCCGGCACTGAGGGTGACCTCCTCGGGGATCTCGTCGAGCTCGATGCGCACCGGGATGCGCTGGGCGAGCCTGACCCAACTGAAGGTGGGCTGTACCTGCGGCAGCAACTGGTTGTCGGTCGAGGTGTTGCTGTCGGCGATGCCGCGTCCGATGCTGGCGACATGACCCTCCAGCTCGACATCGCCGCTCATCAGGATGACGCGTGCCGGATCGCCGACCCGGATGTGCGGCGTCTTGGTCTCCTCGAAATAACCGGTGACGTAGAAGGAATCGGCCTTGACCAGCGCCATCACCGGGGTGCCGGTGTTGACGTAATTGCCTTCGGCCAGTTGCAGATTGAGGACATGGCCGGCGGCGGGCGCCTGGACGGTGGTACGTTCAAGGTCGATCTGTGCGCTGTTCAGCGCGCTCTTCGCCTGTCCCAACTGGGCGGAGGCGACACGACTGTTGATCTGCGCCGTCTCCTGACTCTCGGCGCTGATCGCCTGACGGCTCAGGCGGTTACGGCGCGAGGCTTCGTGCTGGCTCAACTCCAGCTCGGCCTGACGT
The DNA here is from genome assembly GCF_000196875.2 of Halomonas elongata DSM 2581. Lineage (NCBI taxonomy): Bacteria > Pseudomonadati > Pseudomonadota > Gammaproteobacteria > Oceanospirillales > Halomonadaceae > Halomonas > Halomonas elongata. Next base: position 2,775,262 of record NC_014532.2, on the reverse strand, counting down.
TGCTGGACCACGGCCTTGGCCTTCTCCAGAGCGGCCTGATAGCGGGTATCGTCGATGCGGAACAAGAGATCGCCCTTGGCGACCTGCTGATTGTCGGTGATCGGCAGGTCGACGACCCGTCCCGAAACGTCCGGGGCGATGGTGATGACATCGGCGCGAACCCGGCCATCGCGTGTCCAGGGCGTGTAGAGGTAGTAGTGCCAGAGCCACAGGCCGGCGGCGATGGCCAGGACCACGATGGCCAGGGTGACGAGGCTGCGGAGGAAGGTTCGCATCATGTTCAGAGAATCTCCACGGACGCGGAGGCCAGATAGGCGATGGCGGCGGTACAGACGACGAACAGGGCGGTGTCGAACCAGGCTTCGAACCAGGGCCGCATCGAGCCGACCAGTCGGTGCAAGACGACACGGATCAGCAATGCCGAGGTAAACCCGAGCAGGGCGTACAGCAGCATGGGGGAAAGATAGATCCCACCGAAGGCGATTTCACGAAGGCCCATGGCCGCCCCTGTATCAGTCGCTAGCGAAGTACCTCATGGTAGCAATTTCCGGCGGCGCGGGCACGACGGACTCTCGGGTACGGCTTGAACGGGGGAGGAAGCGTCAGCTGGCGTGCCGCTGGGTACTGTGCTGCCATTCGGCGGGACGCGCACCGCGCAGGAAATCGAGCAGCGCCGATATCTTGCGCGGCTGGTGACCGTGCGCATAGAGCAGGTTGACCGGCGTGGGCGGGATTTGCCAGTCGGGCAGACAGCGTTCGAGCTGACCGGGGTGTGCCGCGTTGCGTCGCTCGGCCATCCAGTTGGGCATCACGCCGAGACCCTGGCCACGCGCGATGGCATCGGACTGCAGCACCAGCCGATTGACCCGCAGGCGCGATCCGGGCGGGCGGATATCGACCTGGCCGTGGTGCGGATGACGCAATACCAGGCCGTGCTCGGCTTCGCCGAGCAGATCGATCCAGTCATGGCGTTCCAACTCGTGGGGATGTGTCGGGCGACCGTGCCTGGCCAGGTACTCGGGGTGCGCGTAGAGCCCGCACGACAACAGTGCCAGGGGCTCCTGGCGCAGGCCGACCTCGCCGGTTTCGCCGAACCAGACCACGACCGACTGCGGATCCAGGCGTTCGGGCAGGTTCTCGCGGATCATCAGGCTGACATGCACGCCGGGATGGCGCTGCATGAAGGTTTCGATGGCCAGGGCAATCCAGGAACGTCCGAGGGCGTCGTGCACCTCGAGGGTCAATTCGCCGCTGATCTCTTCGCGCAACTCTTCCAGTGCCTTGTGTCCCTGATCCGCCAGGTCGAGGATGCGCAGGCAATAGTCATGGAAGACACGGCCGGCCTCGGTGGGCAGCAAGCGGTTGGATTGGCGACGCATCAGCGGCTGGCCGAGGCGCGATTCGAGCTGCTGCAGGCGGCGGCTCAGGGTCGATTTCGCCACGCCCAACCGGCGAGCGCTGAGTGTCAGGCTGCCGCTGTCCATGACGTCGGCGAAGGCGACCAGTTCATCGGCATCGTGCATGGTGGCGGCCCCGGCATCGGAAATTAGCAGGCTATTGTGCCAGATCATCATGCAGATAAAAATCATTGTTGTTTGTGTTGGGCCTCGAGGCGCAAACGTCGAGACATGATGAGGCATGAAAAAGCCCCGGCAGAGCCGGGGCACAGGAGGATCGAAACGCATCGTCTCGGAGAAGGGACGACGTCAGAAATCCACGGTCAGTCCCAGGTTGACCTGGCGGCCGTCCAGCACCACGCCGTAGTCGTCGGAAGTGACTTCCTTGTCGGCGATGTTGTAGATGCCGGCCTTGACGCGGGCATTGTCGTTGAGGGCATAGACCAGGCCGGCATCGACGAAGCCATAGCCTGGCGTGCCGTCGCCCATGCTGTTGCGGCTCAGGTAGTCGCTGGTCTTGCCGCGGTAATTGCCCTGCACCCAGAGGTCGAGGCTCTTGCTGGCCGCCCAGTCCAGCGCGACGTTGACCATGTGCTTGGGGGTCTTGTTCAGCGGCTCGCCCTCGAACTCGCCGCTCTTCTGCTCGGACTCGGTGTAGGTGTAGCTGGAGCTCAGCCCCAGGCGCGGCGTGATGTCGTAGTCGAGCGTCAGCTCCGCGCCCTGCATTTCGGCTTCGGCGATATTGCGATAGGTGCTCACGAAGTAGTAATCGGTACCGGCGTAGTTGCACTCCCGATAGGAAGGATCGGAGAAACCTTCGCTGGGCCCCTGGCAGAGCCGCTCCTCGGCGATCTTGTCATCGAACTTGGTGTGGAAGAGCATCGCGCTGGCGGTGAAATCGTTCTGCGCGTTGTCGAACACGAAGCCCAGCTCGTAGTTGGTGCTGGTCTCCGGATCCAGATTCTCGTTGCCGATGATCACGGCGCTGCCGCGGCCGGTCGGACGTCCGAATCCTTCGGTGGCGGCCGCCAGGCCGGGCTGTTTGTAGCCGGTGGAGACGCCGCCCTTGAGGGTCCACTGCGGATCGAGATGGTAGTTGGCATAGACGCGCGGCGAGAAATGGCCACCGAAATTTTCGTCGTCGTCGTAACGCAGGCCGGTGGTCACGTTGAGGTCGTCAGTGACGCTCCACTCCATCTCGACGAACAGCGCGCCGATCCAGCGGTCGACATTGCTCACGGCGCCGGGTACGTCGGCGTCCAGCAGGCCGTTGGTTTCGTCGGTGAAATCCTCCAGCTTGTACTGACCGCCGAAGGTCAGCATGTGGTCGCCCCAGAAGTAGGTGTTCTGGTTGTTGAAGGTGGTGACTTTCTCGCGCTTCTCGTCGTCGGTGTCCAGTACGCGTTCGGAAACGTCGTGGCGCAGGTAGGTGTCGGTCAGCAGGGCGCCGTAGCTGCCCTTGTGGCCGAGCGTGTAGACGTCCTTGTCGTAGCGGCTGGTGTTCGAGGTATTGGGATTCCCGCGGGCATCGAGCAGGCCGATGCTCTTGCCCGGCGTGTGGGTGTATTCCTTGGTCGACGAGGTGTAGCCCAGGGTGTACTCGTTCCGGTCATCGGGGGTCAGGGTGAATTCCGCGCCGCCCTGGCGGGTATCGCTATCGGGGGTGCTCTCGGCGTTGTCGGACCCGCCGATGAGGTCGCTTTCCTCGGTGCCGATCCAGCTGCCGTGCACCCTGACGCCCAGCAGTCCCTCGATCAGCGGGCCGCCGGTGACGAAGCTGACCTGCTGGCCATCGTTGTTGATGTCGTTGAGGGAGTGGGTGTACTCGGTGGTCACCGAGCCCGACCACTCATCCGTGGTCTTCTTGGTGATGATATTGATGACCCCGCCCATGGCGCTGGAACCGTACAGCGAGGACATGGGCCCGCGAATCACCTCGACGCGGTCGATCATCGAGATCGGCGGCAGGCCGATCTGCTTGCCGCCGTCGCTGCCGTTGGTGTTGACCGAGCGGCCGTCGGAGATCGGGCGACCGTCGACCAGGTAGAGCGTGTAGCTGCTGTCCATGCCGCGGATGCTGATGTCCTTGGAGCCACCCCCTCCAGTGACATAGACACCAGGAATGTTGTCCATCGCGTCGGTGATGTCGGAGTAGGACTGCTTGTTCAATTCCTCGCCGCTGATCACCGAGATGCTGGCCGGTGCGTCGGAAAGCACCTGTTCGTAACCCGACGCCGTGACCACCACCGGTTCCAGTTCGGCGGTTTCATCGGCCAGCGCCGTGGTGCTGGCGCAAGCGATGCCGAAGGCCAGCGCCGTACGGGCGAAGGGAAGAGGGGACGAATCCTGCATGTTCCTAGCTCCTTGCTCTGGGGAAACACTGCCGAATTGCCGGGGCGAGTAAATCGCCGAGCCATCACCGCCATCCCTGGCAGCCATTCTGCAGGCCCGTTCTGTCGACGGTTCACATTTGCTTCTGGCGAAGCCGGGCGCGGCTCAGGGAAACGCGCATCCAACCGACTGTCATGCTCGGCATTCTTTTGACATCTGCCTTGCGCTTCAGCGGCGACACGCGACTCTTTATCAGCATTTCCCCAGGATATGGTGGGGTATCGATCTCGTTGCGTTATTTTGATGGCTGCCTGACAGGGCGTGCTTCATCGACTAAAAACGATAAAGATTCGCATTTGCCTTGGGAAGTGCTATTACTGGAATGCGTCGTTGCGTGGATGGCAACTGCCTGAGGGCGCGGTCGTTCGGCAGGGTTGCGTATCATGCAACTCAGCGTTGCGGCCGGTAGTTAGGACGGCGTGGTAGTGTGCGGACCTTCATAGGAGTGATTCGCATTATTTTTCCAGGAGGTTTCGATGCGAGGTTCTGGATGGGTTCTGCCTGCAGCCGCGCTGCTGGTATCGGTTCTGCCCCTGGGTGCCCAGGCTGAATCCTCATCGGCGGAGCATGGCCCCAGCGTGGTCAGCTTCGACTGGGGGGCCGTGGATACCCTGGAAGCACTGGGGCTCGAGTCGCATATCATTGGCGTGCCGTACCAGGCCGCGCCGGACTATATCTCGCACCTTCTGGAAGGGCGCGCCGATGTCGGAGGGCTCAAGTCCCCGGATCTCGACGCCATCGCTGAACTGTCGCCAGAGATGATTCTGATCACCGGTCGCCAGTCGGCGTCGCAGGAAGACCTGCAAGCCGTGGCCGAGACGCGTGACGTTACCCTGGGCGAGGGCGATTACTTCGATGCGCTGAGTGACAAGGTGATGGGGCTGGCCGCGTTGTATGGCGCCGAAGCTCAGGCACAAGAGCGGCTCGAGACGCTGCACGCCGATATCGAATCGGCACGCGCGAGCCTGGCGGAAGGTACCGAAGCGGTGGTGGTGACGCACAACGATGGCCATTATTCACTGCGCCAGGAGCCGGTGGTCCGCGAGCTGCTGCAGATCCCGCAACCGGCGCTGCCGGACTCCGTCGAGCCGGTGAGCCATGGCTCCCGCACCTTCTATCCGCTGAAACCGGCGGCCATCGCCGAGATGTCGCCGGATGTGCTGTTCGTCGTCGATCGCAGCGCAGCCATCGGCGATACCCCGTTGGACCCGGCGACGCTGAAAGAGGCACTTGGCAGTGCGGGAGGCGAGGCGATCCGCGTCGAGGTGCTGTCCCCGACGCTCTGGTATCTCTCCGGTGACGGCCTCAAGAGCGTGCGGGCTCAGATGGACGAGATCACCCAGGCGCTGTCGACGCCGTAACACCTTACCCTTCGAGACCCATCAACACTGGGGCACCACGCTGCCGTGGCGGGTGGGCCCGGTGAGCCGAGGAGGCATCATGTCACTTTCCCTGCCCAAGACAACTCCCCTGTTGGGCGCTTGCCTGATGGCGGCGCTCGCCGTTGCCGCCGGCCCCGTCCAGGCCAGGACCCTCGACACCGCCCATGGCGAGGTGGAAATCGACGGTCAGCCGTCGCGTGTCGTCACGCTCTACGAAGGGGCGCTGGATACCGCCCTGGCGGCCGGCGTCACGCCGCTGGCCGCCGTGGCCACGCGCGGCGGCGAGGGCGTGGCCGATTATCTGAGCGAGCAGGTGCCGGACATCGCCATGGTGGGTACCAGCCGGGAATTCAATCTCGAGGCGATCGCCACCCAGAACCCGGATCTGATCCTCGCCTCGCCGACCCTGAGCGATGAGCAGTACGCGCTGATCTCACAGCTGGCGCCCACTGTGGTACCCGAGAGCGAAGGCTTCTCGACGGATGGCTGGAAAAGCGAGGCACGCCTGTATGGCGAAGCGCTCGGCCATGCCGAGGAGGTGGATGCCGCCATCGAGGCCGTGGAGACCCGGGCCGCCGATCTCGCCGCGCGCCTGGATAACGAGGGCACGTCAGTGGCACTGGTGCGCTGGATGCCGCAAGGGCCGCTGGTGATGTCGACCGAGCTGTTTTCCACGGGGATGCTCGCGGCCTCCGGTTTCGATGTCACCGATGCCGGCCTGGTCAAGCAAGGGCGGCCGCACAGCGATCCGCTGAGCCTGGAGAACCTGGGCAAGGTCGATGAGGACCTGCTGTTCATGGCCACGCTCAACGAGGATGGCCGTGAGGCTCTGGAGGCTGCGCGCCAGTCGCCGGCCTTCTCCCAGCTCGAGGTGGCCAAGCGCGACCACGTGATCCCGGTGGACGGCCAGCTCTGGACCAGCGCTTCCGGACCCCTGGCCGCTCAGGCCGTCCTCGACGACATCGAGGCGGCCCTGCTGTCCGACGGGCAATGATCGCGAGTGCCGTTCATCGGCGTCTGGCCGGCCAGGGCATGCTCCTGGCCGGCTTGCTGTTGTTGGCCTGCCTGGCCAGCCTGCTGTGGGGCGCGGGTGATGTGGGGGCGGAACGCGCTCTGGCGGTCCTGATGGGGCACGGCGATGCCGAGGCGCGTTTCGTGGTCGGCACCCTGCGTGGTTCGCGGACCCTGGTCGGCCTGGCCGTGGGCATGGCACTGGGTGTTGCCGGTGCCTTGCTGCAGGCGGTGTCGCGCAATCCGCTGGCCGAGCCCGGCTTGCTCGGCGTCAGCGCCGGCAGTGCCTTCGCGGTGGCCATTGCCCTGCTGCTGGGAACCTCGGCGGCCACGCTGAGGGTCGGTGTGGCCCAGCTCGGTGCCTTGCTCGGTTGCCTCTGCGTGCTGGGCGTGGCGCGCTTTCGTGGCCTCGGGCACGATCCGGTGCGCCTGGTCCTGGCCGGCGCAGCCTTCTCGGGCCTGCTGGCGGCGCTGACGACCTTGCTGCTGCTGTTCGATCAACGCGCCGCCGACGAGATACGCTTCTGGGTGGTCGGCAGCCTGTCTGGTCGACAACTGGCGGATCTGCTGGCGATATTGCCGAGCTTCGCGGTGGCCGCGGCGATCACCCTGCTGATCGCTCGGCCGCTGGCTGCGCTGGCCTTGGGTGAGCGGCTCGCCGCCGGACTCGGCCATCATCCCGGCCGGGTTCGCCTGTTGGCGATCCTGGTGGTCGCGCTGCTGGTGGGCGGCGCCACGGCCATTGCCGGCCCCATTGCCTTCGTCGGCCTGGTGGTGCCCTTCGCCGCTCGGGCCCTGGCGGGGCCGGACATTCGCCGCAGCCTCTGGCTGTGCCTGTTGCTGGGGCCGCTGATGGTGCTCGTCGCCGATGTCATCTCGCGGCGGGTGGTGGCGCCTTCGGAACTGCCGCTCGGCGTGCTGACCGCGCTGTGCGGTGCGCCGGTGCTGGTCGCCGTGGTGAGACGCCGCCGGCTGCCGACGTTATAGGAAACGCATGAGTCTGCTCGTTCAATCGTCGCCCCGTCTGGGTCGGGTCGAAACCGAGGATGCCGTCGTACCGCCCAGGGGAACCCGACGGCTGGCCTGGGGCGGTTTCAGTGTACTGCTGGATCGGCGCACCCTGGCCGCCAACCTGTTGTTGTTGTTGCTGGTGCTGGCGGCATCGCTGGCTTATCTGTGTTTCGGCGAGCGTACGCTGTCGCCGGTCGAAGTGCTGGCGGCCCTGCATGGCACGGGGGATGGTCTGTCGACCTTTCTGGTCTCGGCGTTGCGCCTGCCGCGTCTCGGGGCGGCGCTCGCCACTGGCGCGGCCTTCGCCCTGGCGGGCTGCCTGATGCAGACCCTGGCCGCCAATCGCCTGGCCACGCCGGGCATCATCGGTATCGACAACGGTGCCACGGCGTTCGCCGTGGCCTCGGTGGTGGGGCTCGGTTTCGGCCTGGCGCCGCCGGCCATGGCGCTGGCCGGTGCTGCTACCGCCACGACGTTGACCTTCGGCCTGGTGCTTGGGGGCGGCACGCGGGGCTATCGCTTCATCGTCGCCGGCATCGGCGTCGGGGCGGTGTTCGGGGCCCTCACCAACCTGCTGCTGGCACGGGTCGCCATCGATGTGGCCAATGCCGCCTATCCCTGGACGGTGGGCTCGCTCAGCGCCCGACCCGAGGGCGCGGTGTGGACGTTGACCATCGGGCTGGTGCTGGGCCTGCCGGCGGCACTGGCCCTGGGCCGTTCCCTGAGCCTGATGAGCTTTTCCGAATCCGTGGCCCGTAGCCTGGGCAGCCGTCTGGGGCGGCGTCGAGCCCAGGTCCTGATCACCTCGGTCGCGCTGACCGCCCTGGCCGTAGCCGTGGCTGGCCCGGTGGGAATGGTCGGCCTGCTCGGCCCGGAGCTGGCCCGGCACCTGGCCTCGCGGCGTTGCGTGCCGGTGCTGGCATCGGCACTGGCCGGCGCCCTGATCATGGTGCTGGCCGATCTGGCCGGGCGCCTGATGCTGTCGCCGCTCGAGATTCCGGTGGGCATCGTCACCGCCGTGGTCGGTGGCCCCTGGCTGTTGTGGATCCTGATTCGTCCTCGTTCACAAGGAGTCGCCTGAGATGAATGCCGTGGCTTGTTCCCTGGAGGCTCGCAAACTGACGCTCGCCCACGACCGCACGCCGGTCGTCGTCGACCTGGACCTCTGCCTGCCCACAGGCAAGGTGACCGCCATCGTCGGTCCCAATGGGTGCGGCAAGTCGACCCTGCTGGCGGGGCTGGCGCGTCTGCACACGCCGCGGGGCGGTCATGTGCTGCTCGACGGCAACGAAATTGTCCGGCTACCGGCCCGGGAGCTGGCTCGGCGGCTGGCGTTGCTGCCCCAGGAGGCCCGAGCGCCGGAAGGGCTGACCGTTGCCGAGTTGATCGGCTTCGGTCGCCAGCCGCATCAGAGCTGGTTGCGGCAATGGTCGGCCGAGGATCGCCGGGTGGTGGATGAGGCGTTGGCCGCGGCGGACCTGCACGCCCTGGCCGATCGCCCGCTGGACTCGCTTTCCGGCGGACAGCGCCAGCGTGCCTGGATCGCCATGATCATCGCCCAGCAGACGTCATTGCTGTTGCTCGACGAGCCGACATCGGCCCTCGACCTGGGGCATCAACTGGAAGTCTTCGAGCTGGTGCGACAATTGGCCGAGGAGGGACGAACCCTGGCGATGGTGCTGCATGACCTGCCCATTGCCTGTCGCTATGCCGATCACCTGGTGGCAATGCGCGAGGGCAGGGTGGTGGCGGCGGGACCGCCCGATGAAGTGGTCACGCGTGAGCTGGTCCGCGAGCTTTACGGCGTGGACTGCACCCTGATGCATGATCCGCAGAGCGGAGCGCCGATATTGACGGGGTTGCGGCGGATTCGCTAAGCAAACGGGGCCAGCGGTGCCGACGCCCGGACCCGGCTGGCTGCCGGGTCCGGGCGGTGAGCGTGTGACTTACTGCGCGGCGTCGTCGGCGGCCTGCTGGGTCTTCTCGCCGACGGATTTCAGGGCCTCGCCGGCCTTGTCGAGGGCGCCGCTGGTGGCCGAGCGGGTGGTTTCCCAGGCGCTGGCGGCGCCTTCCTTGGTGTCGCTCCAGGCCTGCTGGAGGTTGTCCTTGGCCTGGTTCCACCAGGTATCGGTGTATTCGGGCTGCTCGCCGAGGGCCTGGGCATCGAGATCGAGGTGGACGCTGTACTCGATGTTTTCGAGGCTGTCGCCGTTGCGGGTTTCGACGGTGAAGTGCTCGGCGTCGACCACGTACTGCTTGTCGCCCAGATCGAGCAGATCGCCGGTATCGATGACCAGGGAGTGGACGCGCATGTCATTGTCGAGCAGCACATCTTCCACCTCGCCGATGGCCTTGGCGCTGTCGGACTTGGCGTAGACATCCGCATCGAGCAGTTCGTTGGCGGAATACAGGCCCTGGGGTGCGGCGATCGCGCTGGCCGACAGCAGCAGGCCGGCACCGAACAGGACGGGGCGAATGGCGGTGCTGAGAGGGGTGCGTGAGGTCATTAGGGTCTCTCCTTGATCCTTGGCGCCGAACAATCGACGACCGATGGGTGTGGCATTGTCGCGGGAAGTTCCGTCCAGGCGACCTCCTTAAGATCATATATCGCACCGATTGATGCAACGGCTTTTACTCGAGTGCCTGGCCAATGCTATACCTGCGTGCTCGCGCTCACGCATGGGAGGACAGGATGGCAATTCGGCTGATGGCAGCAGGACTTTCGATGGCGGCGGCATTGGTTGCCGCGCCGGCCATGGCGCAGCAATCGGCGCCGGTGCAGGCGGTGGCCACCACCGGCATGGTGGGAGACGTGATCGGCCAGGTCGGCGGTGAGTGCGTCGAAGTCACGACCTTGATGGGGCCGGGTGTCGACCCTCACCTCTACCAGGCCAGCGCCCGTGACGTTTCCACCTTCCAGCAGGCCGAGATGATCTTCTATTCCGGCTATTCCCTGGAAGGCCAGCTCGGCGATGTACTGGAGCGTTTCTCCGAGATCAAGCCGACGGTGGCGGTGGCGCCGTCATCCATCGACACGGGCAGCCTGATCACCGTCCAGGATGTCTATGGCATCGACCCCCACCTGTGGATGGATGTCGCCCTGTGGTCGCAGATCGTGCCGACCATCGCCGAGTCGCTGAGCGAGGCCCGACCCGATTGCCAATCGCGGATTCAGGACAATGCGTCGCGCTACACCGAGCAGCTCGAGGCCCTGCACCAGTGGGTGAAGGAGAGCATCGCGTCGATTCCCGAACAGCAGCGCATCCTGGTCACCGCGCATGATGCCTTCAACTATTTCGGGCGTGCCTACGGCATCGAGGTAGCCGGTATCCAGGGCATCAGTACCGAGACCGAGACCGGCGTGGCGGACATCCGCGAGATGGCGCAGGTGGTCGTGGATCGCGACGTGCCGGCGGTGTTCGTCGAAAGCACCATCAATCCCCGAACCGTGCAGGCCGTCATCGAAGCTGCGCGCGAGAAGGGGCAGGAGGTGTCCGTCGGCGGGCAACTCTATTCGGATGCCATGGGCGAAGCGGGCACCGCCGATGGCACCTACATCGGCATGCTGTATCGTAATACCCAGCACATCGTCGAGGCACTCGGCGGCGAGACGCCGGCACTGCCCGAGGCCCTCGACGACTGGGCCGCGCGCTGGGACATCGCCTCCTCATGAGGCCTTCGGCGCTTCCCCGACATTACCACTGTTATACGAGAGTCCGCTTCGCCCATGATAACGCCGCTGCATGAACCGGATCTGGCCCTGCACGTCGAGGATCTGACCGTCAGCTACCACAGCAAGCCGGTGCTGTGGGACATCGACTTCGACGTGCCGCCCGGTGTGATGGCGGCCATCGTCGGCCCGAACGGCGCCGGCAAGAGTACCCTGATCAAGAGCGTGCTGGGCCTGGTGCCTGCGGTGGCGGGCCATGTCACCCTGTTCGGCCGGCCCTACCGGTCGCGTCGCCGGCGGGTGGGCTATGTGCCGCAACGCTCCAGTGTCGACTGGGATTTTCCGACCACCGCTCTGGATGTGGTCACCATGGGGTTATATGGCCGGCTCGGCTGGCTCAAGCGACCGGGCCGGGGCGAGCGTCGGGAAGCCATGCAGGCACTGGAGATGGTCGGCATGCAGGACTTCGCCGATCGCCAGATCAGCCAGCTTTCGGGCGGGCAGCAGCAACGGGTCTTCCTGGCCCGGGCCCTGGTGCAGCAGGCCGATGTCTATTTCCTCGACGAACCCATGGCAGGGGTCGATGCCACCACCGAACGGGCCATCGTGGATATCCTTCGTCGCCTGCGCGACGACGGCAAGACGGTGATCGTCGTCCACCATGACCTGCAGACGGTACGCAGTTATTTCGATTGGCTGCTGATCCTCAATATCCGGGTCATCGCCCAGGGGCATGTGGAAGACGTCTACACGGCCGAGAATCTGCGCCGCGCCTACGGCGGGCAGATCGCCCTGCTCGACGAGGCGGCCTTCATGCCTGCCGACAAGACCGCGGAGACGTAACGATGTCGCCGCTCGAACTGTTGCACGACTACACCATTCGCAACGTGGCCATCGGCGCGGCGCTGCTGGGGCTGATCAGCGGCGTGCTGGGCAGTTTCGCCGTGCTGCGCAAGCAGAGCCTGCTCGGCGACACCATGTCCCATGCGGCTCTGCCCGGCGTGTGCATTGGCTTCATCATCGCCGGTGCCCGGGAGATGGGCATTATCCTGCTGGGCGCGCTGACCACCGGCGCACTGGCCGCCCTGGTGATGCTGCTGCTGACGCGAAACAGCCGGCTCAAGACCGATGCCGGGCTGGGCATCACCCTGAGCACCTCCTTCGCCCTGGGGGTCGTGCTGCTGACCCATATCCAGAACATGAACAATGCCGCCCAGGGTGGTCTCGACGCCTTCCTGTTCGGCCAGGCCGCGGCGACGCTGCGCAGCGACCTGTGGATCATGGGCGGCATCACGCTGGTGGCCCTGGTGCTGGTGAGCGCACTGTGGAAGGAATTCAAGCTGGTGTCCTTCGATCCCGAGTTCGCCGCCTCGCTCGGCATGCCGGTGATGTGGCTCGAGGTGGTACTCACGGTGATGATCGCCCTGGCCGTGGTGGTCGGCTTGCAGATGGTCGGTGTGGTGCTGATGGCGGCGATGATCATCGCCCCGGCGGTGGCGGCACGGCAGTGGAGCCGGCGACTCGAGGGCATGGTGATGCTTGCCGCCGTGATCGGTGTGTCGGGCGGGGTATTCGGCGCCGTGCTGAGTGCCTTGTCGCGCGGGCTGGCCACCGGCCCCCTGATCATTCTCAGCGTGTCCAGCGTGGTGATGGTGTCGTTGCTGCTGGCGCCGGGGCGCGGGTTCGTCTGGGAAGGCGTGCGACTGTGGCGCGGTCGGCGCCGACTGCGCTACCAGCAGGTGCTGACCACGCTCTATCGCCTCGCCATGCATCACGCCGACCCGGTGTTCCGTTCCGAACAGGGCATGCTGGATACCTACCATGGGCATCGTACCCGGACGGCGCTGCGTCAGTTGCAGAAGCGCGGCCTGGTCGAGTGGCGATCGGCACCACCCGACGAGCCCGGCGGGGCCAAGCACTGGGTGTTGACGGCAAGGGGCCATGAAGAAGCCAAGCGCATCCTCGACTCCCTGGGTCGGGAGGAATTCTGATGCTGGCATCATTGTTCGACAACGCCCCCTTGATGATCATGCTGGTCGGCTCCCTGGTCGGCATCGCCTCTTCGCTGGTGGGTACCTTCCTGGTGCTGCGTGGCGTCAGCATGCTGTCCGATGCCATCGGCCACTCCATCGTCTTCGGCATCGTCGTCGTCTGGCTGCTGACCCACCAGCAGAGCGGGCCGGTGCAGATCGTCGGCGCCGCCCTGACGGGACTGCTCACCGTCTTTCTCACCGAGCTGCTGGTCAGCACGCGGCGAGTCAAGAAGGACGCCGCCATCGGCCTGGTGTTTCCGGTGCTGTTCTCGGCGGGGGTGTTGCTGCTCAACCTGTACGCACGGGACGTGCATATCGACACTCACACGGTGCTGCTCGGCGAGATCGGCTTCGTGTGGCTCGATACCCTGACGATCGGCGACTACCGGGTGCCCCAGTCGCTGGTGTGGATGGGTGCCATGACGCTGATCAACGGTGCCTTCGTCACGCTTTTCTACAAGGAACTCAAGCTCGCCACCTTCGACGAGGCCCTGGCCAAGGCGTTGGGGCTGGCTCCCGGCGTGCTGTTCTACCTGTTGCTGCTGTTGACCAGCGGCACTGCCGTGGCCGCCTTCGACGCGGTAGGGGCGGTGCTCTTCGTGGCCTTCGTCATCGTGCCGCCCTCGACGGCCTATCTGCTCACGGACCGTCTGTGGATGATGTTCATCCATGGCGCCCTGGTCTCGATCGCCTCCAGTGTCTCGGGCTACTTCCTGGCCGTGGCCTGGAACGTTTCCATCGGCGGCATGATGGCGGTGATGACAGGCGTCTTCTTGCTGCTGGCCTTCCTGGTCGGGCCGCGCTACGGCATGGTCGCCCAGGTGCTGCGGCGGCGCGGCCAGCGTCGGGTCAACGAGATCCGCACCCTGGCGGTGCATCTCTACAATCATGAGGACGGCCCGGAGCAGTGGGTGGAGAATGTCACCCGGGCGCTGAGTGAGCACCTGCTGTGGGATGTCGCCAAGGCGAATCGGGTGGTCGAGCGCAGTTGTGCCGAAGGCCTGATCGAACGCCGGGGCGAGACGCTCATGCTCACCGCTGCGGGCCGCGAGATGGCCCGGGAAATTCTCGAACCGACGCGCAACGGCACCGGATCGCTGACCACGACGGCTCCTTGAGCCGCCATCCGGATCACGCCGGGGTCGGGGTGCTCTCGCGGACCTCGACGGCACGCCATACCCGGCTCGGCGAGGGGCCATCCGCCAGGTCGGAACAGGTGTCGTAGCGCAGCAGCTCGAGGGCGTGGCAGGTGACGGTCAGCCAGCCTTGCCGGTGTGCAGCCTGCCATTTCACCGCCACCTCATGATGGGGGGCGTCGGTTTCTTCGGCGTCGTCGACCTCGATGTCCGCTTCCAGACCCTGGGCCGACAGCCATTCCAGGGCGGCGACCTGGGCGCACTGGCGTCGCGGCGTCAGGCGCGAGTCGCCGCGATAGCAGGGCAGATAAGGACGCCCCCTGGCCTCGCTTTCCAGCAGCGGCAGGATGTCGTCGTCGCCGATACGTCCATACTTGCGCAACTGCGGCAGCACCAGGGCGCTGGCCGCCAGCCGACAGCCGCCCAGGTGGGTGCTTTCCCAGACATCGAAGGGCAGGTCGTGGTGGCGCACCGCCTCGGCCATGGCCTTGTAGGTGGCGAAACCGAACTTGGCGCAGCACTTGTCCTTCTTGCCGTGAGTGCAGCAGAGCACCAGGGAACGGTCGACCGGCTCGGGTCGCCAGGCGGTCAGGTCGTCGCCGCGTCGCAGCGCCGCGATGAAGTCGACCAGCGCCTCGCGGGGAACATCGAAGGCCTGGCGTTCCGGCATCAGGAAGACGCGATGGTGTCGTTCGGGCTGCTCCCGCCGGTGGATCAGATTGACGCGCCGCCCCTCGTCGGGGAGGGCGTGCAGGGCCGCCAAGAGGGCCTCGGGCATGTCGCTGGCCTGACGCAGGTTGCGTTGCCACTTGGGGCGCGGCCAACTTAGCAGCAGGTTGCGTTCGAGATGGGCGCCGCTGCCGACCAGCGGGTCGTCGATGGCGCGGCTTTCCACGGCGCAGAAGCGTTGGTTCATGGCGCGACCCCTTCAATGGCCGGCGAGGACGTCGCGGCTGCGTGCACGCCCGGCGTGGGCACGCACACCAAGCGGCGGGAGTGTGGATCGCGGATGACGTTGGCATCGAGATCGAAGACCGCCTTGAGATTGGCGGCGGTGAAAACGTCCCTAGGGGCGCCCTGCCGGAGAATGGCGCCGTCGCGCATCATCACCAGGGTGTCGGCGTAGGCGGCGGCCAGGTTGAGGTCGTGCAGCACCACCAGCAGGGTTCGGCCGTGCTCGTGGGCCAGGCGCGAGAGCAGTTCCAGCAGGTCCACCTGCACCTTGAGATCGAGAAAGGTGGTGGGCTCGTCGAGCAGGATCAGGTCCGTCTCCTGGGCCAGTACCATGGCGATCCAGCAACGCTGGCGCTGGCCGCCGGAGAGCGCGTCGACGCTGCGCTCGGCGAACTCGGTGACGTCGGCATGGGCCATGGCCTCGCGAATGGCGCGGGCATCGCGCTCGGCATCCTGTCGCCAGAGCCGCCGGTGGGGGAAGCGGCCCATGCCGACCAGTTGCCTGACCGTCAGCCCCTCCGGTGCGGAGGGGCCTTGCGGCAGGATGCCCAGGCGCTGGGCCACCTCCCGCGTGTTGCGGCGATGGATGTCCTGGCCATCGAGGTACACACGACCGGCGCTGGGCGTCAGGGTGCGCGCCAGTGTCTTCAGCAGCGTCGACTTCCCGCTGCCGTTCGGGCCGAGCAATATCGTCAGCTTGCCCTCGGCCACCGTCAGATCGACACCGTCCAGCACGCGCCGGGAATCGTAGCCGGCACACAGGGCTTCGCCCGTCAGTCGCGGTGGCTTGGCAGGGATCGAGGGCATGGGGCGACTCGTCGGTGTGGTAGCGGGGACAAGACCGTAAGACAAAAAGTTCTCATTTTCAATGAATCGGGCTTGCTTGCCCGACCCTTCCTGCATGATGTGGTGTCAGCATATAGCGAACGGAACGTTCGGGCCTCATGGACACTGTTTTCCTGAACGATTATATTAATTGTTCTCATTCGCGACGCTAAGGCGCCGGGAGCCTCCTTGTGTCAGGGAAGCGGTGGCTCTCACTGATTCGATCGACACAAAACAAGCACAACCATTCCAAGACAACTTCGCAACGTGGCTAGCGAGGGACGCGCTGACTGACCTGCCAGCGGGTGCCGGAGGCTGGTGGCGGAGCATCCCGACGAAGAGAGGGCGGGGCTTCCGCTGCCGGCACGGCAGACGGCAAGGCAGGTGGTTTTTTTAAAGGACGGCATTCTTGCGGAGGCCATATGAGCTATGCCCGTTTCTCTCGCCTGCCTGGCGAGACGAGCCGACATGCATCCACACATGCGTTGCTGAATTGCATTATCAAGGAAGTGGCGATTCCTCATGACGCCATGACCTATCGATGGCCGGACCGACGGGAGGGCCTGCCGGAGCACCTGCATGGCACGCCTCTGCTGATCGAATGGTCGGCATCCTTGTCGCTGTTCGTGATGGTGGACCGGCGTTCGGTGATCGGGAGCCACTTCTACCTCTCCGACACCTATCTTCGGGAAGCGGGAGCTGCCGGTTGGCATGCCCCCGGGATGGCGGAGTTGATCTCCTCACTGCTGGAGCACTGCCAGTGGCATGACGGGACGCTCAATCGGGAGCTGTGCGATCAGGTCGTGCAAAGCCAGGACATCATGACGGCGATCGTCACGCATGCCGTCGAGCAGCCCAGACTTCATCCATTGACGGATTATCGTTGCAGTGAGCAGGGACTATGGTTTGGCCATCCCAACCATCCCACGCCCAAGGCCAGGCAATGGCCGCCCCATCTGTTGCAGGACAGACCCGCCTATGCCCCGGAATTCAGTGCCACGACGGCCCTGCACCAGTTTTCCTTTCCGATGGAGGGGCTGAGCGTCCAGGCCAATCGGTTGAGTGACCTGGATGTGCTGTCGAACGTGGCGGACCAGACCCATGCCGAGGGTGACGAGCGAGGGGTGCTCAGCATGCACCCGGTGCAGGCCGACCTCTTCCGGCGGGATGCCCGGGTGGCGGAGATGATTCGGGAAGGCATCATCGGCGATCTCGGGCAGAGCGGCTGGCCTGCCGTGCCCACCGCTTCCATGCGTACCTGGTACATCGAGGGTCATCCCTGGTTCCTCAAGGGATCACTCAATGTGCGCATCACCAATTGCGTGCGCAAGAACGCCTGGTACGAGCTGGAAAGTACGCTGGTCATCGACCGCATCATGCATCGGCTCGCCCAGAAGAAGGATTCGGTACTGGAGGCGTTGTGCGTGGCACAGGAACCGGCGACGGTGCACTGGGCGCCAACCGAGGGTGACGATGACCTGAAGCGCTGGTTCCGGGAGCAGACCGGCATGATCCTGCGGGAGAACTTCTGTCAGCGGTTCTCGCCCGACCGCTGCCTGCTCAGCGCGACGCTGTTCGCCCGTGATACTCAGTTGGTTCCCATGGTACTGCCCTTCATCGAGGGTACGACGCCCAGTGATGGAGATCGTGCACTGCCGTCGGAACACCGGGTTCGACAGTGGTTCCAGGCCTATCTGCGCACGCTGGTGGCGCCGGTCATGGGACTGTTCTTCCGCCATGGCATCGTCATGGAGCCCCATTTGCAGAATTGCGTGCTGATCCACGACGAGGGCATGCCCCGGAAGATGCTGCTGCGTGACTTCGAAGGGGTCAAACTGACCGACGACAAGGGCGTGGACTGGCTCGCGGGGGAGTCACTGCATCCCCGCGTCAGGAAATCGATGACCTACCGCCGCGAGCAGGGGTGGAACCGTATCGCCTATTGCCTGCTCGTCAATCATGTCGCCGAGGCGATCCTGGCGCTGAGCTGGCAGCGCCCCGACCTGGGCGATGCGCTATGGCAGGACACCCTGGACGAGTTGCGGCGCGTTCGGCAGACCCTGGAGATGCCGACTCCCGAGCTGGATGCGTTGCTGGCGGGAGGGGACTTGCCCTGCAAGACCAACTTCAAGTTGAGGCTCATGGCACAGGCGGACCGGCAGGCCCAGTACGTGGCATTGCCCAGCCCCTGGCAGGTCGCCCGGGCGGTGGACAGGGAGGTGGCCTATGGCTGAGCACTTCGGGATCCCCGAACACATCCGCGACGCCATCGAGGCGTATCGGCAGGCGTGCCACGATCCCATGGCGGCGTTCTTCTATGACCTGCCGGCGCTTGCGGCGCAGGGAAGCGCCATGAAGGCGGCATTGCCGCCGGGCGTCGAGCTTTACTATGCGATCAAGGCCAACAGCGAGGCGGCCATCATCGATACGCTGGCGCCTGTGGTGGATGGGCTCGAGCTGTCGTCCGGCGGCGAGATCGAACGTGCCTGCGCCTGTTCGACGCCGCGCCCCTGGGTGCTCTCCGGACCGGGCAAGCTCGATTCCGACATGCGTGCGGCCATGACGCGAGGGGTCGAGGCCTTTCATGTCGAAAGTCTCGGCGAAGTGGCTCGGCTGCAGACGATCGCGGCATCCCTGGATCGCGTGCAGCCCGTGCTCGTGCGCATCAACCCCTCGCTTCCCGAGGATCTCTCCAGTCGTCTGAGAATGGCCGGCACCGCCACGCCTTTCGGTATCGATGAGGCCCAGTTGGCCGACGCCGTGCGGGCGGTGGATGACGCTCCGAACCTGGCGCTCGTCGGCTTCCACGTGCATGCCATGTCGCACCAGAAATGCGAGCGGCGGCACCAGCGGCTCCTGGCGTCCTATCTGGAGCGCTGGCCCCGGTGGCGAGCGCTGGCCCGTCATCCCGAGCAGGTGATCCAGCTCAATGTGGGGGGCGGTATCGGCGTGAACTACCTCCAGCCGTCCGAGCAGTTCGATTGGCCTGGCCTGTGCCGGGCCCTGGAGCAACGTCTGGCGGCCATGCACGAGCCCCCGCTGGTGCGCTTCGAGATCGGGCGTTTCCTCTCGGCCTTCTGTGGCTACTACGCGATTGAGGTGATCGATACCAAAGTCAGCCATGGGGAAGGCTTTCTCGTCTGCCGGGGCGGCACTCACCAGTTTCGCCTGCCCGCGGCCCAGGGGCACGACCACCCGGTCATTCACCTGCCACGCACCCCTCGGCGGGCGCTCGGAGGTGAGAGCCGACCCTGGACCGTAGTGGGGCAGCTGTGTACCCCGAAGGATGTGTTGAGTCGCCGGCAGGAGCTGCAAGGGGTCGAGGCGGGAGACCTGCTGGTGCTGCCGCTGGCCGGTGCCTATGGCTACAACATTTCTCACGCGGACTTCCTGTGCCACCCACGCCCCGATCAGGTCTTCGTTCGCGAAAGTCGCGAGAGCAGCGTCCCCGAAACGGGAGGTCACCGGCGCGCCGAGCCGGTGGACTGACCGAGGGAACCGCTGGTCCATTTATCAGGTTTTGAAGGTACATCATGTCATCACATGAACGTGTTCTGCCGCAGGCCGCGGCAACGGTGGGCGCCTCGGACGCCTTGGGTTGTGTCTCCATGCCCTTCGCCTTCCCGGAGCACTGGCGGCATCACGCCCGTGTCGAGCAACGCGTCGTCGGTCAGCTATTGCAGACCCTGCTCTATGAAGACGTGCTTTCCCACGAGGCCATCGCCGAGCCGGCGTCCGGTGATTCCGGTGCCACGTCGTTCTCGCTGACCCTGGGCGCGCGTCACTACCGGGTGAGCGGCTGGCAATGCCACAGCTTCCGGTTGATCCGTCTCGAGCATTCCACTCTGGTGGTCGAGGACCATGAGGGGACCCCGGAGCCGTTGAGCCTGCAGCGGTTTCTCGGGGACCTCGAGGCGGCGCTGGGAGATCTTGCGATTCAGCCTGGCTTCGTCAACGAATTGACGCAGACGCTGATCAAGGACGTGCAGTCATCCGCCTGGCCGATGCCCTTCCATGAGACACCGCAGGCATTGGATGCCGATGCCCTGGAGCAGTACTTCACCGACGCGCACAGCTATCACCCCTGCTACAAGTCGCGGCTAGGCTTTTCCCTGCGGGACAACCAGCGTTATGGGCCGGAGTTCGCCCAGCCGCTTCAGGTCTGGTGGCTTGCCGTGCCGGTATGCCTGGCACATCAGGGCGCAGTCGGCGGGATGGCGCTGGCCGACCGGATAGCGGAGGATGCCGGGCCGCGAGTACTGGCGAGTCTGGACGACTACCTCGAGCGGCGGGGACTGGCGCGGGACGAGGTCGTGCTGATGCCGGTGCATCCCTGGCAGTGGGAAAACGCGCTGGTTCCGGTGCTCTACCCCGAGCTTGCCAGCGGCGAGATCGCCCTGCTGGGCGAAGGGGAGACGACCTATACCGCTCAGCAGTCGATCCGCACCCTGGCCCCGCAGGATACGGGCAAGCCGTATCTCAAGCTGGCGATGAGCATCACCAATACATCCAGCACGCGCATCCTGGCGCGCCATACCGTGACCAATGGGCCGATCATTACCCAGTGGCTTCAACGGCTCATCGACACGGATGCGACCGCCAGGGCGGCGGGGTTCGTGATCCTGGGCGAGGTGGCCGGCGTGGCGCTGGACGAGCGCGCCTTTCCCGAGGCCCGATACAACGACGTCTATGGCAAGGTCGGTGCCATCTGGCGGCAGAACGTCGGCGAGTTCCTGCAGGATGGCGAGCGGGCCGTGCCCTTCAATGGGCTGAGCCAGCTCATGCGTAATGCCGAAGGGGAGCCCGTCAGCCCCTTCATCGCCCCCTGGGTGGAACGTCATGGGCTGGAAGCCTGGACCCGGCAGCTCGTGAAAGTCGCCACCTTGCCGATCATCCACATGCTGTTCGCCGAGGGCGTGGGGATGGAGTCCCATGGCCAGAATATCGTGGTCATTCATCGTGACGGCTGGCCGCTCAGGGTGGCGTTGAAGGATTTCCATGACGGCGTGCGCTTCAGCAGCTCGCATCTGGCACGACCCGAGCTGGCCCCTGTCCTGGAACCCGTGCCCGAACGCCATGCCGCCCTCAACCGCAATTCCTTCATCGTCACCGATGACCTGGACGCGGTGCGCGACTATTCCTGTGATGCCTTTTTCTTCATCGCCCTGGCGGAGATGGCCGTCTTCCTGCATCGGCATTTCGGGCTGGAGGAATCGCGTTTCTGGGCCATGACGGCGGACGTGATCAAGGACTATCAGCGTGCCAATCCGCAGCACGGCGAGCGCTATCGCTGCTTCGATGTCTTCGCGCCTCGCTGGGAAGTGGAAGCCCTGACGCGTCGTCGTCTCTTCGGCGATGACGTCCCCCAAGTCAAGCATGTACCCAATCCGCTGGCCAGTTACGCGCCAGGGGAGGCGGCGTCATGCTGAGGACCAATCGATTGAAGCGGGCGCTGGCCGAAGGGCGGGAAGTCCATGGTGTCATGGCCTCCCTGCCCACGGCCGCCTCCATCGAGCTGATCGCCGAGGCGGGCTTCGACTTCGTGGTGATCGATACCGAACACGTGCTGATCAACCCGGAAACCGTCGAGCACATGATTCGTACCGCCGAGAGCTACCGGCTGACGCCGCTGGTGCGGGTAGCCGACGCCGATCCCAAGACGCTGCTGCGTCTGCTCGACGGCGGAGCCCAGGGAATCGTGTTGCCCAGGGTGGAAGACCCCGAGACCCTCGAGCGGGCCGTGGCCGCGTGCAAGTATGCGCCGGAAGGCGAGCGCAGCCTCAATGCCGGGCGTCCCGGCTCCTTCGGCAAATCCTCCCTGGCGGAATACGTCGTGCAGGCGAATCGGGAGATCATGGTGGTCGCCATGATCGAGAGCCGCCAGGGTGTGGCGAGAATCGAGGCGATTTGCGGGGTGCCGGGCCTCGACATGGTACTGGAGGGGGCGGCGGACCTGTCCCAGTCCATGGGCGTGACCTGGCAGCCCGGACACCCCGATGTCGTCCAGGCGCTGGAGGAGGTCCAGCGCACGGCGAGTGCACGGCAGCTTCCCTATTGCGCCTTCCTGCGTCACCCGGACGCCAAGGCCCGATGGCAGGCGTGCGGCGTCAACGCCTTCATGCTGGGCGACGAGCGCGGCATCGCCTTTCGCGCCCTGCAGAAGGCGCTCGGCGAGGCCAGGGCGCCTGAACAGCACGGGACCTCCCGTTCATGAGTTCACCGATGACGACTTGTTCCCTTTCTTCTCGCGAGGCGAGCCAGCTTGCCTCGCTCGAGCGTACTGACACCGTTGCGGAGTTCACGACCATGGAACCTTTTAATGCCCAGCACCATGCCCAGGCGCAGATCATGCAGTCGCTGGTGGATGGTCTGCTGGTAGAGGGCATGCTGGATGACCTTGGCGCAGTCTGGCAGGACGCCTCCAGGGCCGACGACTGGCTCATCCGGTTGCCGGTGTTCCAGGCCCTGGATGGAGGCCATTGCTCACGGTGGTTCTGGATCTGGCCGCAGGATCGGCACCAAGGCGTGGTCATGCTGCTGCAGCCCGGTATCGTCCAGGCATGGGAAAAGGTGCCCCGGACCCCGGTGATCCTGGTGGATCATGAGAGCGGGGAGTGGACGCCACTCGATCCGGTCGCCTTCATGCGCCGTGTCTTCGGTGCCGACGACGATCAGGCCCTGGAGCAGGGACAGAAGGTGTTTCTCGAGGCGCTGTCCGACAGCCTCTGGCAGGCGGAAAGCTCGGTGGAGCACCGGGTGGAGACACGCGACCTGCTGCGCCGCGATACGGCCGAGCATTTTGCGATCATGGAGCAGTGGGCGTCGTTGCTCGACCGACCCTACCACCCCACGGCGAAGGCCAAGCAGGGGCTCAGCGAGGACGAGTATCGAGCCTATATGGCCGAGTTCAATGCGCCCATCACGCTGCGCTGGGTCGCGATCGCCCGCGACCGGGTGATGACCGGCGCCGGTGTCGAGGAAGACGGCCCGGTGCCGGTGGCATGGCTCGTCGGCGACGAGGGCCGTCAAGCGCTGGAGCAGGAGATGAACTCGCGGGGGCTGGCTCGGACCCACATCGCCATTCCCGTGCATCCCTGGCAGCACGAGCATGCGCTGCCCCACTGGCTGGAATCGGCCTTCGCGGCGGGCGACTGCGTCTCGCTGGCCTCGGTCACCGAGCCCTGGCTCGCGACGTCCTCGCTGCGTTCGCTGGCCCCGACCACGGCGAGTCCGCATTACCTGAAGCTGCCGATGGCCATCCATTCCCTGGGTGCCTCGCGCTACCTGCCGGCGGTCAAGATGTTCAATGGCGATCTAAGCGCCCGCCTGTTGCACCAGGCCAGGGAGAAGGATACCCGGCTCGCCGAAGGGCTCTACCTGTGCGATGAAGGCAAGTGGTGGGCCTACATGCCGGAGGGAGCGACGCTGTTCGACGAAGCCCCGCGACACTTGTCCGCCATGGTGCGCAGCTACCCCAGCGCGTTGCTGGAGGACTCGAGCGTGCGCCTGGTGCCCATGGCCACCCTGGGAACGCCGCTGCCGGGCGGCGAGCACCATGTGTTCGACGACTGGCTGGCACAGCGTGGCATGACGGCCA
Organism: Halomonas elongata DSM 2581; assembly: GCF_000196875.2. Taxonomy (NCBI): domain Bacteria; kingdom Pseudomonadati; phylum Pseudomonadota; class Gammaproteobacteria; order Oceanospirillales; family Halomonadaceae; genus Halomonas; species Halomonas elongata. The sequence continues at coordinate 2,751,855 of NC_014532.2, read as the reverse complement.
GCCCCGACTCGGTTCAGGCGCTGTTGGGCGAGCTGTGCGATACGTTCTTCGACATCAACCTGCGCATGTTCCGGCTCGGCATGCTGGCGGAAGTGCATGGCCAGAATGCCGTTCTGGTGTTCAGGGAAGGTCGCTGTGACGGGTTGCTGCTGCGCGATCATGACTCGCTGCGGATCAGTGTCGCGCGCCTGGAGCGGTACGGCATGCAGGATCCGTGCTACTGCATCAAGCCCGGTCACTCCAACACCCTTTACCACGACAGTCTCGAGGCCCTGCTGTTCTGGCTTCAGACCCTGGCGATACAGGTCAACCTGCGGGCGATCATCGAGACGCTGGCGGATCATTACGCGCTGCCGGCCCGGAATCTCTGGCGGGAGATGGCGACTCGCCTCGAGGCCCGGATCGATGCGATCCCCTTCGACGACCGCGACCGCGGGATGCTCAAGGCGCAGCTCTTCGAGAGGGAACAATGGCCCTACAAGCGTCTCATCACGCCGATCATCGAGCGCGCCGGGGGCCCGGGCAGCATGCCCTTCGGTACCAGTGCGACCTGCAATCCGTTCGTTCGGGTGGGGCTGCCCGATGCGGCAATGCCAGCCGAGGCGCTGAACGAGGCCTGAAACGTACAGCGTCTACGGCCTGATGCACACACCGCCCGACGATAGGTCGGGCGGTGTTTTCAGCGGAACCACTCGGGGAATTCGGCCTCGACGGCGTTTCGCTTTTCCTCTTCCTGTACCTGTTTGTTCTCTGCGGCGTCGGCCAGTGCGTCGGCACGCTGCGGCGGAATGATGAAGAGCCCATCGTCGTCGCCTACCACCAGGTCGCCCGGATTGATCGTGACGCCGTCGATCGCGACCGGGGTATTGATCTCGCCTTCCAGTTCCAATGCTCTGGTGGTCAGCGGGCTGGTCGTCCGTGAGTAGATGGGCAGGTTCAACCGGGAAAGGGCGTCCCAGTCGGTGATGGCGCCGTTGGTGACGACACCCGCGAGCTGCTTGCGCAACGCCGCATAGGCCCGGAACTCGCCCCAGCAGGCACGCCGGTGGTCGCCGGACACATCGATCACCAGCACATCACCCGGGCAGGCCATCTTCAGGGCCTCGCGGATGATACTGCCGTCGACATGGGGAATCCTGACCGTCACGGCCGTGCCGAGAAGTCGGACAGGCCGCTGGATGGGGGAGAGGGAGGTGATGGCGCCGAAGTCGGTGAAATGTCCCAGGGTGGAGGTGGCAAGGGTTCGATAGCGTTGCCGTTGCTGTGCCGTGATGGTGTCCTGACGGGGTGCGATATGAAACATGGACTTTCCCTGCTCTTGCCATGGATTTTAGGCTTTGTCCGAAAAATGCCTGCGCGCGCCCATACGGCGTTAAAAATCAGCTCAAAATGCTCATTTAGCCCTTGTAAACTCCGCTTCTTCGCTGATTTTTGCCTTGTCTGGCCATCGCTCGGCGACTTTTCGTACAAACCCTAGTGATGAGGAACGGGCCGATTCAGTAACGGCGGTGCCGGGTTCGATGCAGGAGATAGACGAAGAAGGGCGCGCCCACGCCCGAGACGAAGATGCCGGCGGGCAGGTCCTCGGGCAGGAAGGCCACCCGGCCGAGGAGATCGGCGTAGAGCACGATCAGGGCGCCGACCAGGGCGGCGGTGGGGACCAGCCTGGCGAAGCCCCGCCCCACCAGGCGGGCGGCGATGTGGGGAGCGATCAGACCCACGAAGCTGAGTCCTCCGGCGAAAGCCACGGCCGCCCCCGCCAGTGCCACGCTGCAGGCCATCAGCAGCAGCCGGCTGCGCAGGACGTTCACGCCCAGTCCCAGGGCCACGTGATCGCCGAGCGCCATGGCATCCATGTGCCGCGCCCGGGTCAGGCACAGGGGGATGGCGATCAGCAGCCAGGGCAGCATGCCGAGCACGTCCTGCCATTGGGCGGCATAGAGGCTGCCGGTCAGCCATACATAGGCTGTCATGGCGGCGGCATCGTCGCTGACCACGATCAGCAGGGTGGTCACGGCTCCCATGGCGGCGGAGAGCCCGATACCGACCAGCACCATGCGCGAGGGCGCAATGCCCCGCTGCCAGGCCAGCAGGAATACCAGCAGGGCGGACAGCAGCGCGCCGAGCAGCGCGGAGGCCGGCAGCCAATGAAGGCTCAGGCCGGCGCCGAACGATGCCATGAAGGCCACGGCGGCCAGGGCGGCGCCGCTGGTGATGCCGATCACGTCCGGGGAGGCCAGCGGATTGCGCACGATGCCCTGGAGGATGGCACCGGCCACGGCCAGGGCCGCACCCACCAGCACGGCCAGCAGGATGCGCGGCAGGCGTAGTTCCCAGACGATGAAGGCGATGTCGCTTGCCCGGGGCTCGACCAGCGCGTCCAGCACCCTGCCGAACGGGGTGGGGAAACTGCCCAGGCTCAGTGACAGGCCCATGCTGGCCAGCAGGACCAGCACGAGCAGGGCGGCGATACCCGGATAGCGGGTCGCGCGGGCATCGACGGTGCCATCGCCCTGCTGTTTCAGGGAAGCGGAATGAGTCATGGTCAGGCCTGCTTCCTGCGTGCCAGGTAGATGAAAAAGGGCGTGCCGATCAGGGCGGTCATCACGCCCACCGGTACATCCTGCGGGGGCATCAGGAAGCGCGAGGCCACATCGGCCAGCAGCAGCAGGCTGGCGCCCAGCAGGGCACAGGCCGGCAGCAGCCAGCGGTGGTCGACGCCGAAGAGCCCCCGGGCCATGTGGGGCACGATCAGCCCGACGAAGCCGATCATGCCGGCCAGTGCGACCGAACTGCCGGCGAGCAGGATCACCACCAGGCCGAGCAGCAGCTTGATGGTGCCGGCACGCATGCCCAGGCCCTCGGCCATGTCGTCGCCCAGCAGCAGGGCATTGGCGTGGCGGACGAGCAGCGCACAAAGCAGCAGGGCGCCGCCGAACAGCGGCAGCAGCGGCACCACCAGCGACAGCTCGCGCCCGGAGACAGAGCCGGCCAGCCAGTACAGCACGCTCTCGAAGCTCTGGCGGTCGATGATCAGCAGGCCCTGGCTGAACGAGACGAACATGGCGGTGATGGCCACGCCCGCCAAAACGACCCGCAGCGGCGACAGCTCGCCCTGGCGACCGCGGCTCAGCATCACCACCAGACAGGCCGCGACCAGGGCTCCCAGCAGCGCCGCCCAGACATACTCGGCCGGCGTGTGGAGGGGCAGTAGCGAGACGGCGATGACCACGAAGAACATGGCTCCGGCGTTGATCCCCAGAATACCCGGCGAGGCCAGGGGATTACGGGTCATGGTCTGCATCAGGGCGCCGGCGATGGCCAGGCTGGCGCCGACCAGGGCGGCGATGACCGCGCGTGGCAGGCGTTCCGTGACGATGATGATATGCGCGACCCGAGCGGGGTCGTAGTGCATCAGCGCCTGGACGAAGGTCGGCGGGGCAATCTCCGTGGTGCCCAGCATGACGCTGGCCGTGAAGGCTGCCGCGACCAGCACCAGCCCCAGCAGCAGCCCCGCGATCCGTGAAACACGCTGGTTCAGCATGCGTCGGGCTCCTCGTCCCGGGCGCGGGGCCCCGCGGTGCTATCCATGGAGCAGGCGGCGGTGAGTGTTGCGGCCCCGCCGGGGTTGTCCAGCCGGTAATGGGCGTAGAGGTCATCCAGCATGGCATTGGCGGCCAGGATGCCGCCGCCCATGATCCAGTTCACCGCGTCCACCTCGAAGACGCGGTTGTTCTGCACGGCATCCAGTCGCTGCCAGAGGGGGTGCGACGTCCAGTGCCGGTAGTTCCGGGCGATGGCGGGGTCGTCCGGTTCGAGCAACACGAAGATCACGTCGGCATTGATGACCGGGATGTTTTCCTCGCTGGTCAGCTTCATTCCCCAGCCCTGGTCCTGGACGGATGCCGGCTGTTCGAAGCCCAGTTCATCGAGGATCGAGCCGGCGAATCCCGTCGAATAGATACGCAGATGATCGCTCTTGAAACGCACCACGGCGGCCTTCTGCGGCCAATCGTCGCCCAGTCGATCGGCGATCTTGCGGCGAAAGTCCGCCACGCGAGTGTCCCAGGCCTGCAGCAGTTCGCGGGCGCGGGACTCCCGCCCCGTGGCCTCGGCCACCAGCGACAGGGTGGCCTTGAAGTCGAAGACGCTGCCGGTGGCGATCGTCGGCGCAATGCGTTCCAGCAGCGGTCGGACCCGCTCGTGCCGAAAACGCGTGGCCACGATCAGGTCCGGGTCCAGCCAGGCGACCTTCTCCAGGTTGGGCTGGGTTTCCAGGCCGACGTGCTCCACGCCGTCGAGGGCGTCACGCAGGTAGCGATACATGGGTTTTTCCAGCCAGGAGTCGACGACACCGACCGGCGTGATGCCGAGCGCGACCGCACTGTCCGTCGCCCCCTGGTAGAGGGTGACGACGCGCTGCGGGGCATCGGGGATCCGGGTGTCGCCGAAGGCATTGGCGATGGTGTGCCCGTCTCGGGCATCGGCGCTGGTCCCCAGCGACATGAGGGAGGCCAGCAATAGCGTCTGCCACAGGCACTGGATCCGGGAGCGAGTCTTCATTCCGGCCTCCTGGAGGATGCAGTCTTCAGGGAATGCTCGTGGGTATGGATGGGGAATGACGCCTTGTCCGTCGACGCTGGCGTTTGCCGTGTCACGGCGCGACCAAGCTGCCAGCTCAATGGCAGGCAGAGCACGGCGAGTGCCGCCAGTGCCAGGAAGGCATGGTGGAGGGCGGTGGCGCTCGCCTCGGTATAGGGAACGCCCTCTTGCAGCGCAACCTGCACGGCCGTGTCGTAGTGAATGGACAGCGCGACGATGCCGAGCGACGAGATCAGGCGCCGGGACATGTTGTTCATGGCCGAGGCCTGGGCGACCTGTGACTCGGGCAGGTCCCGCATGCCCACCGTGGTGGAGGGCAGATAGGCGCAGCCGAGGCCGAGGCCACGCAGGCCCATCCAGGTACCGATCATCCAGACCGGGGTGGCCTCCGTCAGAGTGGCGAGCCCCAGCAGGCTGGCCATGGTGATCAACAGTCCGGCACCGATGCACCATTGCGGTGGATAGCGGTCGATCAGGCGTCCTGCGATGGGCGAGCAGGCGGAGGCGGCCAGCGCGGTGGCCAGGAACACCAGCCCCGTGGTCAACGGACGGAAGCCCAGCGCATTCTGCATCCACAGCGGCACCAGCAGGATGCAGCCGAACAGGATGATCGACTGCAGGCAGGCCAGGATGACGCTGAGGCGGTATCCCGGGTAGGAAAACAGGGAAAGGTCGAGCAGGGGGGTGTCGGCGCTTCGCTCGACGCGCACGAAGAGCAACAGTGCCAGAAGACCGGCGGTGAGCGGGAGCAGGGTTCGCATGCCCAGAAGGTCCGCCAGCGTGTCCACCTGGCCGAGCGAGGACAATATCGCGCCCATGCCCAGAGTGATCAGCGCGAAGCCAGGCAGGTCGAACCGGCGCCGACGGTTGGCGGCTTCCGCCGGCAGGTATCGATAGCTGCACAGCAGCCCCAGCAGCGCGCATGGCATGTTCATCAGGAACAGCGCCCGCCAGTGGCTGATCTCGAGCAACAGCCCGCCGACGCTCGGGCCGATGGCCGGGGCGATCATCACCGCGAATCCCCAGATTCCGCTGGCGCGACCCCGCTGGTCGGCGGGGTAGGCCGAGAAGATCAATGACAAGGACAAGGGAATCATCAGCCCTGCGGCCACGCCCTGCAGCCCGCGGGCAAAAATGATGCCGGCCAGGCTCTGTGCCAGGGCGCCGAGCGCGGAGCCGGCCAGAAAGCCCCACAGGCCGAGCAGGTAGATGCGTCTGCGGCCGAAACGGTCGGCCAGGTAGCCGGTGAGCGGCATGGTCATGCCCATGGTGATCATGAACAGGGTTACCACCCAGCTGACATCCGTGGCACTGGCCTCGAAGGTTGCCATCAGATCGGCCACCGCCAGGTTCAAGGCACTGTTGTTGAGGCTGACGGTAAAGGTTCCCAGCAGCACACTGACCAGTACCTTTCCGCCATGCCCGGGGGCATTCGGCATGGACTCTCACTCAGCGGGAACACAGACGGCGTTGGCCTGACGGAACGCCGCTGTTACGTGCGTCATGGGGGCAGGATGATGACATGGCGAAAAGTCAAATGCAAAACATTATCAATTGCGTGGAAGGGTGAACCTTCCCTCGATGACCGGCATGCCAGGAGCCAAAAAAAGCGGTGCCGAAGGGCACCGCTCAACAAGCTAGATCAATGGGAAGGTCGTCTTAGAAATCGAGCTGGTAGCTCAGGGTGAGGGTGCGCCCCCGGCCCTTGAAGTACAGATCATCTTCGAGCGCGGACGACTGGGGGAATGACTGCGAGTAGTAGGTGAAGTAGTCCTCGTCGGTGAGGTTTTCGATGCCCAGGCTGGCGCGGCCCACCGGCAGCCGATAGGCCAGCGAAGCATCGAGCAGGCCATAGCCGTCGAACTCGATCGCCGGATCGTCGAAGCTGCGGTCGAAGTAGCGGCTGTACTGCAGGTGAGTGGACAGCTTGTCGTTCCAGGACGCGCTCCAGGCCAGCTTCAGGGTATCCGGCGCCAGGTCGCGGCCCGTCAGCTTGGTATCGACGCTGCCATCGCCGTCGGTGTCGGACTTGCCCTCGGCATGGGTATAGGAGAGGCGCAGGTCGTGGGCATCGTTCAACCGGGCCTCGCCGGTGATCTCGATGCCCTGGATCTCGGTCTTCTCCCGCTGGACGCGATAGTTGCCCTGGGCATCGGGCTGGATGCGCTGGCCGAGGTCGGAATTCGACTCGTAGTAGCTCAGTTCGAGCCCGTAGCGATCCCAGTTGAAGCGTGCGCCGATCTCGCGGTTGTCGGTGACGATGGGCGAAAGATCGATCAGGGTGTCGACGTCCTGGCCAGGCGTGCTGACGCCTCGCAGCACCCGGCCCACGTCGGGCATGCCGAAGCCCTCGGAATAGTTGGCGTAGAGCTGGGCCCAGTCGGTGGCCTGATAGACGATGCCGGCGTTGAACAGCGTCTCGTCGAAGCTGGGGGAGCCGCCGTTCACCGAGACCAGGTCGTTCTCGACGCTGGTGCTGCGATCCACGGTCGAGTAGTCGTCGACGTTCAGCTTGGCATGCTCCTGACGGACCCCGGCATGCAGGCTCAGCGCCTCGGTCAGGTCGTAGTCGCCCTGCAGGAAGGCCGCATAATTGCGGAACTGGCTCTCGGGCACATAGTTGCGGTTGGTTTCCACCAGAACCTGCTGGGTCTCGTCCTGCAGCAGGTCGAGGCCGGTGGTCAGGGTCAGGCGGTCATCCAGCAGGCCGTCGCGGCTCAGGGTGAATTTGGCGCCAACCTTGTCGGACTCGTTGCGCGTGTAGTCATAAAGGGTGTTGCCGGCGTCATCCTGGTAGGGAAAGGAGCCGAGGCCGGTGGCACCGAACTGGGCGCGGAAGCGCTGGGTATAGAGCTGGGCGTCGACATCGTTGCCCAGCCAGTCGGCGTGGGAGTACGACAGCCGGGCGGTGGTGACCTCGTTGTAGCCCGGGTCGCTATCGGGGCTGCCCTTGCGAGCCGTGGTCGGTATGCCGGCGTCACGATCGCCGGACACCGGCACATAGTCGTCGCCGATATCGAGGTCGAAATGGTTGAGGGAGAACTCGAGGTTCTGGTTGTCGTCGAACCAGTACCCCGCCTTGGCCATCAGGTCGTAGCTGGTGGAGTTCTGGATTTCACCGTGGTAGGCCATGCCGACGATTTCGTCGTTGCCGTCGTAGAAGACGCCGCGTTCCTCGCGGCTGGCGGCAAACTGATAGTCCCAGTCGCCTTGCTGGCCGCTGAGCCGGTAATTCAGCTTGTGACCGAGGCCGTCCGACTTGAAGTCATCATCGCTGGTCAGGCTGATGCCGGCATGCTGATGGACGCCGGCGCCCTCGGAGCCTTTGGTCACGTAATTGATGATGCCACCGGTGGCACCCAGGCCATGCTCGGCGCTGGCGCCATGGATGACCTCGATGCGCTCGACCATGGAGAGATCGATGGCGTAACTGTCCCGCCCGCCATCGCGCAGAGGGTTGGACTGGGGCACGCCGTCGATCATGAACAGCACCGAGCGGCCGCGGAAGGTCTCGCCGGTATTGTTGAGCTTCTGGCGGCTGGGCGAGTAGGAAGGAACCAGGTTGCTGAGTACCTGGCTGGGGTCCTGGGTGATCGCCAGCTGCTGCTCGATCTGCTCGCGGGTGATGATGGTGACCTTCTGTGGGGTCTTGCCTGCGACGCTCTTGTTGCGGGTTGCAGTGACGACCACCGGGGAGAGGTCATCGGCGCCCGACGGCGCGTTGGCATCGCTCGTGGTTGTCTGGGCGACAGCGGAAGCGGGCAGGGCGGTACACAGCAGGAGCAGTCGCAGTCGCGCTGGACGAGGCTGGGAGGTGATGGACATACGGCAAGCGTTCCTTGATCGATCCAGGGAAACACTGATTTATTGCTGCGCTCGATATCCTGGCCGACGGCGGTACTCGTGCGCGAGCCCGGTCGAATCCTCATTTACAGAAACGTAAACTCCGGTTTATTCGGAACCTTTGGTTCCTCACCCCTACGGGGCCATCCTTCGGATGTTTGTCGCTTCACTCGGTGTCACGTTCCGGCGACGACCAGCCTCTCATCGCTCGCGATATAAATCAGCGCTCCCCTCAGGGCAAAAATTATCGGTGGTTGTTGTGCTGGGCAGTACGCAGCGTTGCGTTACCCGATACGCGGGGCGAATGATAATGTTTTGCATTTTCTTGTGCAAATGATTGACTGTCTTCAGTGGCGAATCTGGTATGCCAGACCGCCGGGGCGCCGTTGACTTGCCGAGACAATGCGCCACAATGCCCCGCCATTGTCCCGACGAGGATCGCCCGTGGAACTCTTGCGCGTCGTCTTTCGCCACTACCGCTGGCCGTTCATCGCCGTCATGGCGCTCAGCCTGGCGAGCGCCGGCCTGGGGATCGGCGTCATCGCCTTCATCAACCGACGGTTGATCGAGGCCCATGGCGACCCGCTGGTGGTGCTGCCGCAGTTCATCGGGCTGATCGTGCTGTTGCTGGGCATCACCCTCGGGGCGCAGCTGGCTCTGACCACCCTGGGGCACCATTTCGTCTACCGGCTGCGCGGCCGGCTGATCAAGCGGATCCTCGATACCGACATCGAGCGTGTCGAGCGGCTGGGCGGCGCCAACCTCATGGCCAGTCTCTCCAGCGATGTGCGCCAGATCACCATTGCCTTCGTGCGCTTGCCCGAACTGGTGCAGGGCGTGATCCTGACGCTGGGGTCGGCCCTGTACCTGGCCTGGCTGTCGCCCGGCATGCTGGCGGTCACCGCTGTCTGGGTGGCGGTGACCGTGATCGTCGGCTGGCTGCTGGTCTCACGGGTCTATCGGCATCTCGGGCGGGTGCGTGAGACCGAGGATCGCCTCTATCAGGATTACGCGGCGGTGATCGAAGGGCGCAAGGAACTCGCGCTCAACCGTGATCGTGCGCGCCGGCTGTTCGACGAGGTCTACACCCGCAATGCCCGCGAGTATCGCCACCACATCATCCGCTCCGACACCTTCCACCTGAGCGCCGTCAACTGGTCCAACATCATGATGCTGGGGGCCATCGGCCTGGCGTTCTTCCTGGCCAACGGGCTCGGCTGGGCCAACACCAATGTGGCGGCGACCTATTCCCTGACGCTGCTGTTTCTACGCACGCCCCTGATCCAGGCGGTGGGCGCGTTGCCGACCCTGTTGGGCGCCCAGGTCGCCTTCGACAAGCTCGAAAGCCTGCAACTGGCCGATTACCGGGAGGCCTTCGCCAGCGGAGAGCCCCTGTCGGACTGGCAGACCCTGGAACTGCGCGGCGTGACCTTCCGCTACGCTGACGGCGAGCAGGGCCGGGGCTTCGCGGTCGGGCCCATCGACCTGACCCTGAAACGCGGCGAGCAGGTGTTCCTGATCGGAGGCAACGGCAGCGGAAAGTCGACCCTGGCCCGCTTGTTGACCGGGCTCTATCGTCCCCATGACGGTCAGATCCTGCTCGATGGCCACCCGCTCGAGCCGGATCAGTGGGAGGCCTACCGCAGCAGCTTTTCGGCGGTATTCACCGACTTCCATCTCTTCGATCGCCTGATAGGGCGGGAGGGTGCGTCGCCCGATCCCGACCTGGTGGAGGATTGGCTGGAGCGGCTGGCCATGGAGGAAAAGCTGCATTTCGACGGCGATCGCGTCACCAACCCGCAACTCTCCCAGGGACAGCGCAAGCGCCTGGCGCTGTTGCTGGCCGTGGCCGAGCAGCGTGATTTCCTGCTGCTGGACGAGTGGGCCGCCGACCAGGATCCACAGTTCCGCCGCACCTTCTACCAGGCCTTGCTGCCTCGGCTTCGCGAACTGGGCAAGACGGTGCTGGCCGTCAGTCACGACGATGTCTACTTCGGTCACGCCGATCGCCTGCTCGAGATGCGCGATGGCCAGCTCCGTGAACTGACCGGCCAGCAGCGCCAGCGGGCCAGCCAGGATGCGGTGGGAAGCCTCGATAGCGTCTGAACGGTGGGGTAAGCCGAGAACTGTACCCGCTGCTATCAGGCCTGATCGTTCTCGGCTTGATACCGGGCCCGAGCGGCCACGATGGCGTGGTGATGGGTATCCGCCCAGTTCACGAGCCGCTGCATCGGCTCGAGAAAGGAATGCCCCAGCGGGGTCAGCGTGTATTCCACCCGCGGGGGAACCTCGGGGTAGAGCGTACGCGTGATGAAGCCATCCTGTTCCAGCTGCTTGAGCGTACGGGAGAGCATCTGCTTCGAGATGTCACCGATCTCGCGCATCAGAGCATTGAAGCGCAGGGTGCCGGGCGCCAGGGCTTCCAGAATCAGCAGGCTCCACTGGTTGCCGATGCGGTCGAGTACGTCGCGAATCGGACAGGGCTGTTCGAAAATCACCTCTTCGCCGTCAGGCTTGGTCGTCATGATCTCTCCATGGATGGTCGTTCAGTGGTCACATTGAGGTGACCGTGTCAGGTGAAGATGACTTCTTGTGCCATTACAGGAACTCCCATAAGTTTATCCCATGGTCTGCCTTGTAGACCATGTGTCAGAAATGAACTCAAGGAGATTCCTAATGGCAAAAGTTGCGCTTATCGGGGCGTCGGGCGATGCAGGCTCGCGTATTCTCGCCGAACTGTCCGATCGGGGGCATCAGGTGACCGCCATTGCTCGCAATACGGACAGGATTGCCCCCTTGTCCGGCGTCACGCCGAAGCAGGGCGATGCCAACGACCGGCAGGCATTGGCAGCACTGCTCAAGGGACACGACGCCGTTATCAGCGCCGTACCCTTCACGGCAAGCGATGTCGGAACGCTGGTGGGAGCCGTGCGTGATGCCGGCGTGGCACGCTATCTGGTGGTGGGCGGGGCCGGCAGCCTTGAAGTGGCGCCCGGCGAGAAGGTCATCGACCAGCCGGGCTTCCCCGACGCCTACAAGCCCGAAGCGCATGCCGGTGGCGAGTTTCTGGACTTTTTGCGCGGCGTCGATGATCTCGACTGGACGTTCCTGTCTCCCTCGGCCGAGTTCGTGCCCGGCGAGCGTACCGGAAAGTTTCGTCTCGGGCAGGACCAGCTGCTGACCCATGATGCCGGCTCCAGCATCTCTTTCGAAGACTATGCCATCGCGATGGTGGATGAGCTGGAAACGCCCGCCCATTCGCGCCAGCGCTTCACCGTCGGCTATTGATCGACTCAACCAACACTGGAGTATTCCCATGTCGGCCCTGAAATCCCTGAGCGTGGCCACCGCCGCGCTGTTACTCGCCATGCCTGTCACGTCCTTTGCTCAACCCGAGCGTGACGTAAAGACCGAAGAGGCCAATCGGGCGCTGGTCACCGAGTTCTACAATCAGTTCTTCAACGAGCACGAGACCGAGCAGAGCTCACGCGTGCTGGCGCAGGACTACATTCAGCACAATCCGGGAGTGCCTGACGGCAAGGCGCCCTTCGTGGATTACTTTGCCGGCTACTTCAAGGAAAACCCCGACTACCAAAGCGAGATCGTGCGCAGTGCCGCCGATGGTGACCTGGTCTGGCTGCACGTCCACTCGACCAACGGCGATGAGGATCGCGGCGAGGCCGTGGTCGATATCTTCCGCGTCGAGGAGGGCAAGATCGTCGAGCACTGGGACGTGATCCAGCCGGTGCCGGAAGATTCTGCCAACGACAACACCATGTTTTGAAAAGAATAATGTCGCAAGGCGCCGGTCACGATCGTATCGAGCGTGACCGGCTGGCCGACGGGCGGAAAGGCCATTTTTTGATGAACACAAAAACTACCTACCGGTCGGTAGCCTTTTTGGGTTAGGATACCACCCCGACGCCAAGAGCCCCTCAGGCGAGCGTCATCAAGGCCTGGATTTACTGGAGCAACGTGATGTCATCCACCACGACGCCTGCGCTGCGACGGGTACTCAATGCCGCCGTCGTGCAGTTCGCCCGGCATGGCTATGAGGGGGCCTCGCTGTCCCGCATCGCGGCCGATGCCGGCATTCGAAAGGCATCGCTTTATTCGCATGTAAAAAGCAAGGATGAGCTGTTTCTGGCGGTCTTCGAAGACGCCCTGGAGGTCGAAGCACGTTTTGCTCATGAGTGCTTCGAAGCGCCCGAGCCCACTTTGCCGGGACTCCGTTACTGCGAGTCCTTGCTGGCCCGCTATGCCGACTCCGACCATTTCCGCTTTTTACTGCGCACTTCCTATATCCCTCCCGAGTCGCTCTTTCATGAGCTGCAAGAGGGCTATGAAGGTTACATGCAGCAGCTGTTGATGGATTTTACAGCGGCGCTGCGTCGCCACGTCGGAGGGGGGCTCGCCGATCAGGACGCCGAGGTCATGGGCCATGCCTACATGGGACTGGTCGACAGCCTGCACGTGGCGCTGATCTATATCGGCCAGGAGCGCTTCGAGGCGCGCGTCGATGCTCTGGAGCGTCTCATGAACGAAAGTATCGAACGTCTCGTAGCTGGAGCGCGCCATGACTGAAGCGACGACGCGTCCGGGCACCGTGGGCATGGCCTTGGTGGTGCTGCTCGCCCTGCTGACGGCACTCGATGCCATGGCCATCGACATGTACCTGCCCGGCATGCCGATGATCGCGCAGACCTACGGTGTCTCGGCCGGCAGCGTCCAGCAGACGCTGTCCGTGTTCCTGGCCGGACTGGCACTGGGGCAGTGCCTGTATGGCCCGCTACTGGAGCGCTTCGGGCGCCGGATGCCGCTCATGGTGGGGCTGGTGATCTTCGTGGCGGGCTCGGTGGGCGCGGCGCTGGCGCCGACCCTCGAGTGGCTGCTGGTCGCCCGCTTCGCCCAGGCCATCGGTGCGGCCGCCGGCCTGGTGGCACCGCGCGCGATCGTGGCCGACCTCTGCGACGTGAAAAGCTCTGCCAGGATCTTTTCGCTGCTGATGCAGGTGATGATGGTCGCGCCGGTGCTGGCGCCCATGATGGGCGGCTTCCTGCTCGAGCATGGTGGCTGGCGCGGTATCTTCTGGGTGCTGGCGGCGTTCGGCGGTATCGGCCTGGTGTGGAGCCTGGTGGCCATCCCCGAATCTCTGGCCCCGGAGCGGCGCACTCCGTTGAACGCCGGCAGCGTGATGCGCGGCTATCTTGCCCAATCACGCCGCCGAGTCTTCATGGCCTATACGCTGGCCGGCGGCTTCGTGCTGGGGTCGCTGTTTACCTACATCAGTGCCGCTGCCTTCGTGTTCACCGAGCATTTCGGCATGACGCCGACCCACTTCAGCTATCTGTTCGCCGCCAACTCGGTGGGGCTGATCATCGGCGGCACCCTGGCCAACAAGCTGGCTGCGGGCGGCATGACGCCCGCGCGGATCACCTTCATCGGGCTCGGCCTGCATGCCCTGGCCGGTACGCTGCTGTTCCTGGCCGTGATGACGGGCATGGCCACCCTCGAGGCCTATGCCGCCCTGCTGGCCGTGGCGATCGGCGCGCTCGGCCTGGTGTTCGGCAACCTGACGGCGCTGACCATGAACGCCGGCGGCGTCAGGGCCGGCGTGGCATCGGCCCTGATGGGCACCCTGCACTACCTGGTAGCAGCCATGGTGGGCTACCTCGCCAGCCTGGTCGTGCAAGGGCCTCATGTCATGCCCCTGGTGCTGGCCTTGTGTGGCCTGGCTGCCATTGCGCTCTGTCGGCTCGCAGGTGCCATCGCTGAGCCCGGGGCCTGTGACGAGGTGTCGGGAGACCCGTCCGGTGCTGGCGCCGTCGATTAACATCGGTTGCCGCCAGTTTCCTCGTTGTTCGACGCCGAGATGCCTCGGCGTATCAGGCGAGGAGGGATGGGCGAATCACGTACCTGCTGCTCGAGCACGTGCAATGAAATCGTTTCCTCTATATATCGCGAGGACTCCGTTCGTTGAAAGCCCGGGTGCGGTGTGGTCGTTGCCCCTCAGGCGCTCAGGAAGGCAAAGATGGGGCCGATGGACTCGATGCCCATGTACCAGGTCAGCAGGCAGGTGATCGAGCCGAGCACCAGCAGCCAGCGTGGGTAGGCATAGTGGTCCATCAGGTCCCGGCGGCACCAGCCCACATACATGAAGATGGTCAAACCTAGCGGCAGGATCAGGCCGTTGAAGCCACCGGCGAAGACCAGCAGGGCGGCGGGCGGTGTGCCCAGCAACAGGAAGACCGCCAGGGAGATGGCAATGAAAATGACGGTGATGCGATTGCGGCCGGCATCGGAGAGGTCGCGCTTGAAGACCGGCGCGAATGACACCGAGGTGTAGGCTGCGCCGATCACGCTGGTAATGCCCGCAGCCCACAGGATCAGCCCGAAGGCGCGCAGGCCGAATTCACCGGCCGCGGCCTGGAAGGCCTGGGCGGCCGGATTGGCGGCATGGCTGGAAATGTCGATGGTCACGCCGCTGGCGACGACGCCGAGCACCGCGAGAAACAGAATGAAGCGCATGATGCTCGTGACCAGGATGCCACTGAGGGCGCCCTTGGTGACGCTGGCGACGTTCTCGGCGCCGCCCAGCCCCTGGTCGAGGATGCGGTGCGCACCGGCGTAGGTGATGTAACCGCCGACCGTGCCGCCGACGATGGTGGTGATGGCCGCGAAGTTGAGCGTATCCGGCAGCACCGTCTGGCGCAGCGCCTCACCCACCGGTGGCTGGGAGGCGAAGGCGACGAACACCACCAATCCCATCATCAGGATGCCGAGTGCCACGATCAGGCGATCCAGTGCCATGCCGGCACGGCGGGACAGAAAGATGCCGATGGCGATCATGGCACTCAGTGCGCCGCCCAGCTTGACGTCGAGCCCCAGCAAGGCGTTGAGCCCGAGACCCGCCCCGGCGATGTTGCCGACGTTGAACACCAGGCCACCGAAGATCACCAGTACGGCAAGCAGATAGCCGCTGCCGGGCACCGCGGCATTGGCCAAGTCCGAGGCGCGCATGCGGGTGATGGCGACGATGTTCCAGATATTCAGTTGCACCACGAAGTCGATGAGGATCGAGACGAGAATGCCGAAGGCGAATGCCGCACCCAGTGTCGCGGTGAAAGTGGCCGTCTGGGTAATGAAGCCCGGTCCCGTCGCCGATGTGGCCATCAGGAAGATCGCGGCGATCAGCGAGGAGCGTCGCGCCTTGCCGAAGTCTCTGGCCGGTGCCGCGGTGTCGGGTTTGCTCATGGCAGTTCTCCAGGGTGAGGGAGGACTTGGTATTGGCAGCGGTCAGCCGCGCCGCATCATGGATCGCGAGATATTGTTCGCGGATCAGCCGCCCAGAGGCGAACGCGGCGTGGCCGTTTGTGACCCTGCATGCGGTGTCTCCAGCAGGGGCAGTGAGCCCCGGTCGCTCGTTCCGTCGACCAGGAGCAGACCGATGCCCAGCAGCAGGATGAGCAGGCCGCCGGCCAGGGCAGCCCAGCCGAGTCGCCGCTGGAGGTGCCCGGAACGGGATTGCCGGGCCAGGCGGCGTTCCGCCCAGCCTCGCGCCGTGACGCTGGCCAGGGCGAGGGTCGAAACCGTCAGTGCGGTGCCGGCCGCCATGGTCAAGGCCGCCAGCACGCCGACCCAGAAATGGTCGAGCAGCGAGGCGGCTCCCACCAGCAGAACGGCACCGCTACAGGGGCGAATGCCGATGGAGATCACCGTGAGCAGGGCGGTGCGCCAGTCGGTTGCCTGATTCGGGGTGATGTGATGGGCGCAATCGCATGATGAGTGGTCATGAGTGGCATGGTGGTGATGGGCGTGGCGCAGTTGCCGGATGGCCCGCCAGCACAGCCAGGCACCCAGCAGGCTGATCGTCAGGTAGCTGGCGCGTTCGACCCAGACCACCGAGCCAAGGGCCTGGCGCGTCAACCAGCCAAGACCGTGTACCAGTACTGCTACCAGCGCAATCGCCACCAGCGCCTGCAGCAGGGCGGCCGCGCACGAGAGGGTGAGAGCGCGTCGCAGGGCCCCGCCCTGGGTGAGCAGGTAGGTGCTGAGCACTGCCTTGCCGTGGCCGGGACCGGCGGCATGGAAAACGCCGTAGCCGAAGCTGAGGGCGAGCAGCAGGCTCCAGGTCTGTGGAGAGGGCGCTCCCGAAAGCTCGCTGATCGAGAGGGTCAGGGCGCGATGCAGATCGCGCTGCCAGGCCACCAGTTGCAGGCCGAGAGGCTGGCCATACTGCCACAGTAGCCAGAGAAGCGCGGCCAGCAGCAGGGCTCCGATCCACCATCCGGAGAAGCGTGGCGGCTTATCGGAGGCGTCGCGCATCGTATCGTCTCCAGGTTGCGGTGGAACGGTGGGGTTCTTGGTCGGGCATCATGGCGACGTACATTGCACTTCTCCCGTTTCGGCGAAGAAGCGGCCCAGGCCATCCGGGGCTTCGTCGGTGCGGTCCAGGCGGGAGGCCTTGGCGACCTGCTCCGGATCGGGATCGGCGGCGATGATGCGGGTCGTACACTCGGCTCCCGTCACCACCAGGGCATCCGCCCGGGGCGTCTGGTCGTCGTTGACCTCGTGGACCATCTCGATGTAGTAGCTCGGATCATAGATCCGGTAACGCAGAGGGGCTTCGCCCAGTGCCAGGGGATGGGCCAGGGGCAGCAGGAACATGAACTCCACCCGGTCATTGTGGGCCATGGTGGTGTACTCCCTGACGTCGTCCGTCTCGACCGGCTCGCCGTCGTGGGTTATTTCGGTGAAGTAGCCCCGGGGTGCCAGGTTGTCGTGAATCTCCGAGCCCAACTGGTCGAGGCGGGCCTCCATGGGGGCGTCTCCCTCGGCCGCCTTCAATTCCTCCATCAGCACCAGACTGTAGAAGGGGTCGAGTCGCCAGCGCTGACGCAATGCCTCGACGCGGCCCTGATCATCGAGGATCACCTTCACGCTGAGGTCCGCCCATACATGCGGGTGTGCCGAGACCATCGAGGGCAGCAGGAGCAGGGCCATTCCAAGCCCCAGGCGCCGAATCCCGGCGCCCATCATGATGCGTTGCATTGACCAGCACCCTTGAAAAGAAAATGAGCGTAGCAAGGAATGCGTCTCTGTCCCATCGCCGCATCATCATTTCCTCGCCGTGCCGGCCATCGGGCTCGCGATGTGGGGATATCGAACCGGTGGTGGAATGTGGCAATAATTGTGAATCTAGGTAACAATAATTATCATCTACATCCGTGTGCCGAATGTCGTCGATATCGGCACGATGTCACTCTTGTGCTGCCATTCTTACCACCGAGGCCTGCCGATGCCACATTCACGTTCTTCCGCTCCATCCCGCTCACCGATGGCGATTGCCGTTCGGCGTGCGCTGGGACTGTCCTTGTCCGGCGCACTGCTGGGGTTGCCGATGAGTGCCCTGGCTCAGGATGATGGCGTCGAGTCCGAGACTGTGGTGGTTACCGCCACGGCCTTGAAGGTGGCGGTGCCGCTTGCCGAGACGCCGCGCTCGGTATCCAGCGTGCAGCGGGAGGAACTGGACGAGCGCAATGTCCAGAGCCTCGACGAGAGCTTCCGTTATCGCGCCGGTGTGCTGTCGGGGCATTATGGCGCGGATAACAATACCGACTGGTTCAAGGTGCGCGGCTTCGATCAGGCAACCTACATGAACGGCCTGCGCCTGTTCGATCCGGGGTATTACGAGTGGACGCCGGAGCCCTATGGTCTGGCAAGCGTCGATGTGTTCAAGGGGCCGGCGTCGATCCTCTACGGCGAGGCGCCTTCGGGTGGCCTGATCAACGCCGTCAGCAAGCGACCGACGGCCGAGCCACGCGGTGAAATCAACATCCAGGCCGGCAATCGGCAGCATCGTCAACTGGCCTTCGACACTTCTGGGCCGGTCACCGAGAGCGGCGATGTCCGCTACCGCATGGTCGGGCTCTACAAGGAGCGCGATGGTGACCTGGACGGTACCGACAACGAGCGCTACTACTTCGCGCCGAGCCTTGAGTGGGACATCTCGGATGACACCGAGCTGACCCTGCTGGCCAGTATCCAGAAGGACGACGGTGTCCCGGAAAACCCCTTCAAGCTGGCCTATGGCACGATTCAGGATACGCCTTTCGGCAAGGTCGACCCCGAGACCAACTATGGGGCGCCGGACTACGACAAGGACGAGCGCACCCAGGTGAGCCTCGGCTATGAGCTGAGCCATCGGCTTGATGACACCTGGAAGTTCGAACAGAACTTCCGCTACAGCCATCTCGATCTGGATCTGCGCAGCACCTACATGGATTTCGCCACCGGCGATGGCCGCACGGCCTATCGTGGGCATCTGCAGCGCGATGGGGAGATCGACAACCTGACGGTCGACAACCGCATGATCGGCAAGTGGTACACCGAACGCACGGAAAACACCTTGCTGTTCGGGGTCGACTATCAGGAACTGAGCCTCGACGGCAAGGAATTCGACGACTTCACCTATGACACCGTCGATATCTTCGATCCCGATACCTCCATCACGCCGGTGGATCGGAGCCAGCTCTTCGGTCGACAGATCGACAAGCAGCAGCTTGGCATCTATGTGCAGGATCAGTTGCGCATCGATGATCGTTGGGTGCTGCTGGGTAGCGTTCGTCACGACAGTGCCGATGTGGAAAATACCAATCAGTCCCTCGATGTCACCGTCGATGAGACCCAGTCGCACACTTCCTATTCCGGCGGTGTGATGTATCTGGCTGACAATGGGATCAGCCCTTACCTGAGCTATACCGAGTCGTTCAGCCCGCAGGCCGAGACCAATGTGGACGGCGCGATCTTCGAGGAAATCGAAGGCAAACAGTGGGAAGCCGGCATCAAGTACGCGCCGCTCTCCTGGGATGGCTATGTCAGCGCGGCGGTGTTCGACATCGAGGAGTCCAATTCCTTCCAAACCACCCCGGCTGGCTATCAGGCTCAGGCCGGCGAACGCAGTGCCACGGGCCTGGAGATCGAAAGCGTGGGGTATCTGACCGATCAACTCCAGCTCACGGCGTCCTACACCTACACCGATGCCCGTGACGCCGACGATAATCGTGCCGCCTTGATCCCGCGTCATCAGGCCTCGGCCTGGTTGGATTACGGCTTCCAGCAGGGTGCCCTGCGAGGGCTCAAGCTTGGTGGCGGGGTACGCTATGTCGGCGAGAGCGTCGATGGCGACATCACGGTGCCGGATTACACCCTGGTCGATGCCATGGCCAGCTACGACTTCGCCGATCACTGGCGTGCCCAGGTCAACGTCAACAACCTGACCGACAAGGAGTATGTGGCCAGTTGCGACTTCTGGTGCTACTACGGCGAATCGCGCAGTGTCATCGGCAGCCTGAGCTATCGTTGGTAGGAGGCATCACGCATCGCCGGACGGAGTAACGTCCGGCGATGCTTCACGGGGGCGCCGACGGGCAATCTCGAGCATCGCCTCGTGGGGGACAGCATCGGGTAGCGGCGCGTCCCACCTGGCGATCGAGACCAGGGTCAGTTGTCCGGCGCAGCCCTGGCTGAGCCCGGATGCGCCGATATCCGATGTCAGGATGTTCGGGTTGCCGTTGACGCAGGTCATGCCCGAGCCCTGGAGATTCCGTGGTGCATACCAGGCGCCCGTGGAGAGCTGGACGATGCTGGGCGGCAGGTCGTCGCTGATGCGCGCTGCGGCAAGGGTTGCGCCCCGCTGGTTCCACAAGCGGATGACATCGCCATCCTGAATGCCCATGCGTGCGGCATCCTGTGGATTCAGGCGGGCGCACTCCCGGCCATCCTGCTTGAGTGACATGCTGGTCGCGCCAAAATCCAACTGACTGTGCAGGCGTCCTTTCGGCTGGTTGGCCACCAACTGGAAACGATGGGTGCGGGCGAGTTTTCCGCCGAGCCACTCTTCCGGTTCGATCCAGGCGGGATGCCCCGGCAAGTCGCTGCTCGCGACGATGTCCGACCAGATCTCGAGCTTGCCGCTGGGGGTGTCCAGAGGGTTGGCATCCGGATCCTCGTGGAAGCGCGTCATGCGCCCCTGGGCCGGTGCAACCGGCAGCTCAAGCGGCTCACCTTGCATGAACTCATCGAAATCGGGGGCCGGCAGGCCACGTTGGCTCAGTGCCCGCCGGGTGGGCTCGTACATATGGCGCAGCCATTCCCGGCTGGTTCGCCCCTCGGTGAAGGACTCCTGGCAATCCAGCCTGGTGGCCAGCTCGGTGAAGATGGCGTAGTCATCGCGGGCCTCGTGGCGTGGCGGCGCCAATTGTTGCATCGGGACCATGAAAGGATCGCGGCTGCTGGCACCGATGTCTTCGCGTTCCGCGCTCAGCGTGGCCGGAAAGATGATGTCGGCGTAGCGAGTGGAGGCGGTGGAGACGCTTTCGTGGATGATGACCGTGTCCGGCCTGGTGAAGCCCTCGCGCAGTTTTTCCAGGTCCTGATGATGATGGAAGGGATTGCCGCCCGCCCAGTAGACCAGCCGAATGTCCGCGTAGTGGCGCGTTTCACCCTTGTAGGTGTAGGGCTCGCCCGGATTCAGCAATAGCTCGGCGATGCGCGCTACCGGGATGACGTCATCCACCCGATTGCGACCCTGCGGCAGGACAGGCAGCGGCACATCCAGAGGCGGCTTGCCCAGGTTGCCGATCGAGGCGAGCCCGTAGGAGAAACCGGCGCCGGGGCTTGGGTACTGGCCGAGCATCGCGGACAGTGTCAGGGCCATCCAGATCGGCTCTTCGCCGTAGCGCGAGCGCTGCAGCGAGTAGGCAACGGTGATATGGGTGCGCTTGCTGGCGGCGCGTTCGGCCAGGTCGACGATCTGCCCGGCAGGCAGGTCGCAGATCTCCGCTGCCCATTCCGGGGTTTTCGCAATACCATCGGCCCTGCCTGTCAGGTAGGCCTCAAAATGTTCATAGCCTCGGGTGTATCGGGCCAGATAGTCGTGGTCGACCCGGCCGCTGGCATGCAGATGCCAGGCCATCCCCAGCATGAGGGCGACGTCGGTCGCCGGACGCGGGGCCAGGCGGGTGACCTCGGGCAGGTCGGCGAAATCGTCGCGCAGCGGGCTGACCGAGACGAATTGACAGCCCCGGGCGGAGGCGGCTTCGAGTGCCGACCGGGCAACGTGCTGGCTCGTGCCGCCGGGGCTGGAAGAATGGTTGCGCAGGGCCAGGCCGCCAAAGGCGATCAGCAGTTCGGTATCTTCCGCGATCTCTCGCCAACTGGGAGGGTGGTTCAGCGGGTTGCCCCAGACGAGGTCCAGGATGACGCCCCCAGCCGCCGATGAATAGCTGTCGACCGAGCCGACGTAACCGCCGAAGACGGAATTCAGAAAGCGGTGGATTTGGCTCTGGACATGATGAAAGCGACCGGCCGAGGCCCAGCCATAGGAACCACCGAAAACCTGGGCGCCGGCGACAGGGCCATCCTGGCACTGCTCGGGCCCGGCACCCAGTCGCCTGAGTTCCTTCGCCGCCAGGTCGAGGGCCTCGTCCCACTCGACTTCGACGAAGTCATCCTCGCCCCGACGCCTGTCCGGGCCCGGGCCGTTTTCCAGCCATCCACGACGTATCAGGGGCTTGCTCAAGCGTGCCGGGTGGTTCAACGCGGCAGGAATGTTATCGAGAACGGGGGAGGGATCGGGATCCTTGGCGAACGGCGTGATTTCCAGCGTGCCATTGCGATGCCGGGCCGAAAAGGTGCCCCAATGGCTGCTGTGATATCGGATATCTTCCGTTGTCATGGCATGGCCTCCGTCCACCTCGGTTGCCCCGGTAACTAGAGCCGGCGCAGCCCCCACATGAAATAGGCCCCGCCCAGCAGGGAGGCGACGATGCCGGCGGGAATCTCCTGCGGGAACAGTAACTGGCGTCCCACCCAGTCGGCCAGCACCATCAACAGGGCGCCGGCCAGGGCCGCGCCCAGCAGATGCATGCTTGCCCGGGAGAAACCCAGCAGGCGGGCCAGGTGCGGGGCGAGCAGGCCGACGAAGGAAAGCGGACCGACCACCAGGGTGGCAGCGGCGGTGAGCAGGGCGACCAGCAGCAACAGCACCAGGCGAGAGCGCTTCAGGCCGATGCCCAGTGCCCGGGAGGTGGCGGCGCCCAGCGGCAGGATATCCAGCCAGCGGGCCAGCGGGCCGGTCATCAGACCGAGCACCAGGGCCAGCGCGACGACGATCAGGGCGCTGGTCAGGTCGACGTAGTAGGTGGAGCCCGACAGCCAGGCGATGACCTGCTGGCCGCGCGGGTCGCCGCCGGCCAGCACGATGGCGCGTACGGCGTCGAAGGCGGCGGTGATCGCCACCCCGGTCAACAGCAGTCGCTCGGGCAACAGGCCGCTGCGACCGTTGATCAGGAGCAGCACGCCGAGACTGGCCAATGCCCCCAGGGTACCCACGCCGACCAGCGTCAGGTTGTCGGGCGCGGGCAGCAGGAAGATGGCCAGGATCAGGGCGATGGCGCTGCCCCCGCTGATGCCCAGTACCTCGGGGCTGGCCATGGGGTTGGCGGTAACGCGCTGGATCAGGGTGCCGGCCAGTGCCAGCATCACGCCGCAGCCGGCCGAGGCGAGGACCCGGGGCAGCCGCCACTGCAGTACCTCCCAGTTGCCGGGCGAGAGCCAGGACCAGCCGTTGGCGGTCTGGCCGACGAGCAGCGCTACCAGCGTCACGCCGAGCAATCCCAGAACCAGCCCGCCCGCCAGGCGATTGGGCGCGGGGTGGCGGCCGGCCGGCGCGGAGGCCGTACCGGGAGGCTGGTCGCCACGCAGTTTCAGGCGTGGAATCAGCCAGATCAACAGGGGCGCGCCCAGGGCGGCGGTGACGGCGCCGGTGGGGATCAGGCCCGATACCTGGCCGGTGAAACGCTGGAGCAACTGGTCGGTGGTGGCCAGCAGCAGGGCACCCAGTAGCGTCGACCAGAGCAGGCGCTGGCCGAGACGACGAGCGCCGGCCAGGCGGACGATATTGGGGGCGGCCAGGCCGATGAAGCCGATCACGCCGACCACGCTGACCACGCAGCCGGTGAGGAAGACCGCCAGGCCGAGGCCGGCCAGTCGCAGGGCACGCAGCGAGACGCCCAGGCTGCGGGCGCTGGCGTCGTCGAGTTCGAGCACCGCCAGGGGGCGCAGCAGCAACCAGGCCGCCAGGGCGCCGATGGCCAGACGGGGCGCCAGGAAGGCCGCGCCGCTCCAGTCGTTCTGGGCCAGCGAGCCGGCGCCCCAGATCAGCAACCCCTTGAGTTCCTCCTGATGGAAGAGCAGCAGCACGATGCCCAGCGCCCCCAGGTAGAGGTTGACCACCAGACCGCCGAGCACCACGACCACCGGGGCCAGCCCGCGTCGCCAGGCCAGGGCGAACACCAGCGCCATGGCCAGCCCGCCGCCGACCAGCGCGACCCATTCGCGCCCCAGCCCCAGCAGTCCGGGGGCCAACAGGGTAGCGGTCATCAGTGCCAGGTTGGCGCCGCTGGCCACGCCCAGGGTGGTGGGCGCCGCCAGCGGATTGCGCAATACCTGCTGCATCAGCACGCCGGCCAGCGCCAGGCCGCCGCCGGCCAGCAGCGACATGACCAGCCGCGGCCACCAGCTGAAATGCAGCACCAGGGTGTCCATCGTGGGATTGGCGCTGCCGAACAGGGCCTGCAGACCGGCGGTGAGCCCCGCGCCATCGTTCAGGCTCGTCGAGGCCAGCGCCACGAGGGCCAGGCAGAGCAGGATGCAGGCGACGCCCGGGGTCAGGCGGAAGGCTGGCCTAGCGAGCATGAGGCGACTCCAGCGCGGCGGTGAGTTGCTCGGCGAAGCGCTGTGCCGAGGGCAGAGCGCCGAAGCTCCAGACCGGCGGCAGTACCAGAGGCTCGCCTCGGCTATCGCGAATCAGCCCCTGCCAGAGCCCGCTTTTCTCGAGCGTCTCGTGGACGCCGGCGGGGTAGGGCTCGACCACCACCAGGCGGGCGTCGAGATTCGCCAGTGCCTCGATGCCGGTCAGCGAGAAGCCCCAGGCGTTCGTCTTGCCGGGCCAGGCATTGTCGAGGCCGAGGCGTTCCAGCACCGCCTGATACAGACCGTTGTCACCGAAAACGCGAACGTGGCGCGCGTCCATGAACTGGACGACCAGCAGCGGCGGAACGTCATCGGGCAGTTGTCGACGCAGCTCGTCGATGCGTGCCTCGGTGCTTTCGATCAGCCGGTCGGCGGCCTCGGGGCGACCCACGAGTTCAGCGACGCCGTGTGTCAGTTCGCGCATTTCCTGCCAGGTGTCACGCCCGGGCGTGTAGAGCGTGAAGTTCTGCACCGGCGCGATGCGCGACAGGCGTGGTTTCAGGTTGGCGAACATCGGCGAGATCAGGATCTGGTCGGGGGCGAGATCCGACAGTAGCTCGAGATTGGGCTGGGTACGCAGGCCGAGGTCGGTCACGCTACCGGGCAGGTGGGGCTCGCCGACCCAGGCATGATAGGCATCGACCTGGGCGACCGCTTCGGGCGGCGTACCCAGTGCCTGAAGGGTCTCGGCCAGGGTCCAGTCGAGGGTCGCGATGCGCGGCGGATCGGCGGCCAGGGCAGTCGATGCGCCGACCAGGCAGCAGAGGGTCAGCAGGGCAGCCAGCCAGCGCGAGGCGGCGCGACGGGGTGCCGGAATGCGGAGTGTTGGGCCGGGTCTCTCGGTCATGAAGGCATGGCTTGGGTTCAATGAACGACGGCGATGGGATGCTGCCCGGCGGGGTGGGGCATGACACGCATGGGAATGCCGTAGATGGCCTCCAGGGTGGCATCGTCCATCATCTCCCCGGGGCTGCCCTGGGCAAGTATTCGGCCACTGTGCAGTGCCACCAGGTGATCGCAGTAACGGGCGGCCATGTTGACGTCATGCAGCACGATGACCACGCCCAGGCCGAGCTCGCGACACAGCTGGCGCACCAGTGCCAGGACCTCGACCTGATGGGCGATATCCAGCGCCGCCAGGGGCTCGTCGAGCAGCAGGAAACGACTGCCCTGGGCCAGCAGCATGGCCAGCCAGACGCGCTGGCGCTCGCCGCCGGAGAGTGTGTCGACGAGGCGGTCGGCGAATGCCTGGGTGTGGGTGAGTTCGATGGCACGCTCGACCTGGTCACGGTCCTCGCGGGTGTGCCGTCCGAGCAGTCCGTGCCAGGGGTAGCGGCCGAAGCCGATCAATTCGCGGCCGGTCAGGTTCTCGGCACCGGGCAGGTGCTGGGGCAGATAGGCGACCTGACGGGCGAATTCCCGGTTCCCCCAATGGGACAGGGGGCGATCATCGAAGCGCACCTCGCCGCAACTGGCGGGCTGCTGCTGGGCCAGCAGCTTGAGCAGGGTCGACTTGCCGGAGCCATTGTGGCCAATCAGCCCGTAGACCTGGCCCTCGCGGAAGCTCAGGTCGGTGGGGTGCAACAGTCGGCTGCCGTTGACCTCGAAGGTCGCGGCCTTGACTTCGAACATGATGGACTCCACATCTCTTGGGGAGCGTGAGAGCGTCGTCGACCGCCTCGCGCCTGGCTAGCCTAAAGCAGATAAGAATGGTTATCAATATTCGTCCAATGAGGTCGATGAAGAAATTCTATGGAAAATTGATAATCATTTTGCGTTAGTGTCTAGGATCCTGATTTGCCATACTCTTGTATGCGCCGAGTCGCGGTCCCGCGACCATTCATCAACGAGGAGGATGCTTCATCATGCCGCATTCACTGCCCGAGATTGCGTACCAGTACGATGCCCTGGAACCCCATATCGATGCTCTGACCATGGAGATCCACCACACGCGGCACCATCAGACTTATGTCAATAATCTGAATGCCGCACTCGAGGGCACTGGCCTCGAGGAAGTGCCGGTGGACGAGCTGGTCGCCAATCTCGATCGCGTGCCCGACGACAAGCGTCAGGCCGTGATCAACAACGGCGGCGGCCACTCCAATCACTCCATGTTCTGGCAGATGATGTCGCCGCAGGGCGGCGGTCAGCCCAAGGGCAAGGTGGCCGAGGCCATCGACAGCGAGCTGGGCGGTTTCGACGCCTTCAAGGATGCCTTCACCAAGGCGGCCCTGGGTCGCTTCGGCAGCGGCTGGGCCTGGCTCAGTGTCGACCCGCAAGGCAAGCTGGTGGTCGAGAACACCCTGAACCAGGACAGCCCGCTGATGCACGGCAACACCCCGGTGCTGGGCCTGGACGTGTGGGAGCACGCTTATTACCTGAAGTATCAGAACAAGCGTCCCGATTACATCGCGGCCTTCTTCAACGTGGTCGACTGGGACGAAGTCGAGCGTCGTTACCAGGCCGCCACTGCCTGAGGCATCGCCTGAACCCGCGCCCTTGCCGGGCGTGGTGACAGCAGATTCGCCAGGGTCGGCATTGCGCCGGCCCTGGCGTTTTTCGTTACGTCGATTCGCCCCCATGCCATCAAGGAGAGCCATGCATGTCGAGCCGGAGTAGTTTCCAGGCCCTGGGCCGCCTTTTGCGTTATGCCCGAGGGCATCGGCGGCACATCGTCGCCGCCACGGTCTGCTCGGTGATCAACAAGCTATTCGATATCGCCCCGGAGATTCTCATCGGGGTGGCCATCGACGTGGTGGTCAATCAGGAAGACAGCTTCGTTGCCGGGCTGGGTTTCACCTCGGCTCGGGAGCAGATTCTGGTGCTCGGCGTGCTGACCTTCCTGATCTGGGCCGGCGAGTCGCTGTTCGAGTATCTCTACCAGATCCTGTGGCGCAACCTGGCCCAGCGCTTGCAGGCCGAGTTGCGCCAGGATGCCTACGAGCACGTGCAGCGTCTCGACATGGGGTTCTTCGAGTCGCAGAGTTCGGGGCGCCTGGTGGCGATCATGAACGACGACGTCAACCAGCTCGAGCGGTTCCTGGACGGTGGCGCCAATTCCATGGTCCAGGTCGTCGTCACCGTGGTGGCGGTGGGGGCAGTGTTCTTCGTGTTGTCGCCGCTGATCGCGCTGTTGGCCTTCACGCCGATTCCGCTGATCGTGTGGGGTGCCTTCTTCTTCCAGCGCAAGGCCGGGCCGCTGTACGCCGAGGTGCGCGAGCGGGTCGGCGAGCTGGCCAGTCGCTTGTCCAACAACCTGGCGGGCATCGCCACCATCAAGAGCTTCACCGCCGAGGCGCGCGAGGCCGAACGCCTGCGTCGGGCCAGCGAGGCCTACGTGGACGCCAATCGGCGTGCGATCCGCATCAGTTCGGCCTTCATCCCGGTGATCCGCATGGCGATCCTCACCGGCTTCCTGGCGACCTTCACGGTGGGCGGCATGATGGCCCTGCGTGGCGACCTCAATGTCGGCGCCTACGGCGTGCTGGTGTTCCTGACCCAGCGGCTGCTGTGGCCGCTGACCGGGCTGGCCCAGGTGATCGACCTGTTCGAGCGGGCCATGGCCAGTACCCGGCGCATCCTCGATCTGCTGGCCACGCCGATCCAGGTGCATGACGCCGGCGGTACCGAGCTGGCGCGACCGGTGCGCGGTGCGGTGCGTTTCGACGGGGTGAGCTTTCGATATGCCGAGTCCGGTGCCGGTGTCGAGGCTGTCGACCTCGAGGTGCCATCCGGTCATACCCTGGCGCTGGTGGGGGCCACCGGGTCGGGCAAGTCGACGCTGATCAAGCTGCTGCTGCGCTTCCACGATCCGGCCGAGGGCCGGGTGCTGATCGACGACCAGCCGGTCGAGTCGCTTACCCTGGCCTCGTTGCGCGAGGCCATCGGCCTGGTCAGCCAGGATGTCTATCTCTTCGAGGGCTCGGTGCGCGACAACATCGCCTACGGCCGCCCCGAGGCCAGCGAGGACGAGGTGATCAAGGCGGCGCGCACCGCCGAGGCCTGGGGCTTCATCCAGACCTTGCCGCAAGGGCTCGATACGCCGGTCGGCGAACGCGGCGTGCGGCTTTCCGGGGGGCAGCGCCAGCGGTTGTCGCTGGCCCGGGCGTTGCTCAAGGATCCGCCGATCCTGGTGCTGGACGAGGCGACCAGTGCCGTGGACAACGAGACCGAGGCGGCGATCCAACGTTCGCTGGCGCGGATCGGCCACGGTCGCACGGTGATCATGATCGCCCATCGGCTCTCGACCATCGTGCATGCCGACCAGATCGCGGTGATCGAGGCCGGGCGCGTCGTCGAGCGTGGATGTCATGACGAGCTGCTGGCGCAGGAGGGGCGCTATGCCGCCCAGTGGCGGGTGCAGACCGGCGAGATCGGGGCGGCGCTGTCGGCCTGACGCGAGCGCGGTCGCGTGCATCGGGGCGAACACGTTCGGGGGGCGGTAACGCCCAGGGAGGGTGTCCGCCCGGCCTATGGCGTGGTCGGCGGCGTCAGCGGGGAATGGCGACGCCCCGGAAATGGAAGCCGACGAATTTCGGAACCTTTGGCAGGTAGCCCGCTTCCAGGTCTTGAATGCCGAAGCCGGTACGCTCGATGAGGTCGGGGATGGCGCGGTTGAGATGGCATCCGCCGGCCATCCGGCCCCACCAGGGATCGGCGCGATCCTGCCACTGTCGCACGGCCTCATCGGGCGCCATGCCGTGCTCGCAGAACAGCAGCCGACCGTTCGGCTTGAGCACTCGGCGTATCTGCTCGAGAGCGCGATGCCAGTCCGGAATCGTGCACAGGGTATAGGTGAGTACCACAGTGTCCACGCTGTCGGTTTCCAGCGGGATTTCCTCGCCCGGCAGGTCCAGCCAGCGTACCTCGAACGGCGCGTCGGCGACGCCGCGGCGGGCCTTGCGGCGCATGCCCGCGGAGGGTTCGAGTCCCCACACCAGTTCGACTCGCCGGGGATCGTAGTGGGGCAGGTTGAGCCCGGACCCCATGCCGACCTCGAGGACTCGCCCTTGTGCTTCCGGCACCAGGGCCGCTCGCTGTCGCTCGATCACCTTGTTGCCACATGCCAGGTGAAGGAGGTGAGGCAGAACACGATTCTCGTAAAAGGACATCAGGCATTGCCAACCATTGCGGATTGCATCCCGATTCTCGGGGGCTGCCGGCACTCTACCATGCCGTTGCCTCCCGTTGTCCGATGGTCGTGCCCGGTACCTGTTCAGGACCGCGGCTTGCTCTCGCTCTCGTGACGAGACGTGTCGACAAACGGCTGGATCAACAGGCGATCCAGCCTGAGGGCGCGGGCGTTCCGGAACGCCTCGAGGCCGATCGTCATGCCGAGGTGGCCGGCAGCGGGTTGGGCGCGGTAGGTGCCGAACAGGTGGTCCCACCAGGGCAGGTTGAAGCCGAAGTTGCTGTCGGTCTCCCGGGGGATGATCGAGTGATGCACACGGTGCATCTCCGGAGTGACCACGAACCGCCGCAGGTGCCGGTCGAGCCAGCCGGGCAGGCGCACATTGCCATGGTTGAACATCGAGGTGGCATTGAGCACGACCTCGAAGATCAGCACCGCGAGCACCGGTGCGCCCAGCGCTGTAACCGCGGCAAGCTTGATGACCATCGAGAGCAGAATCTCCAGGGGATGAAAGCGGAGTCCGGTGGTCACGTCGAATTCGAGATCGGCATGGTGCATGCGATGCAGTCGCCAGAACCAGGGCACGGCATGGAACAGCCGATGCTGGAAGTAGATGGCCATGTCCAGCGCCACGAACGACACCACGACTGCCAGCCAGCCCGGAGACGCCAGGGTGTTGAACAGCCCCCAGCCACGCTCGGCCGCGACATGGGCGGCTCCGACGGCTGCCAGCGGGAAGACCAGGCGTACCGCCAGGGTGTCGAGTGCCACGATCATCAAGTTGTGTGGCCAGCGCTGCCGGCGGGAGTAGTGCTGGGGCCGACGCGGTGCGGCGATTTCCCAGAGTGCCATCGCCGCCAGGACGCCGGTGAAGACGCCGAGCCGGATCGCCGGTTCATGCATCAATATCGTGTCGATCATGGCGTTCACCGGTTGGCTGGAAATGGAGAAAGTCCATTTTCCCCAGTATTGCCAGGGCCGGGAAGAGATCAACCCCGGTGGGAGGAGGCCACACCGGGGTATCAGGTCAAGGTGTTGGATGATTCCAACTGGCGGACGACGACTCAACGCTCAGGGAGCGCAGCAATTAAAAGGCGTAGCTGACGGTGGCCTTCACGCTGCGTTCGGCGCCGAAGTAGCAGTACTGCAGCGAGTTGCAGGAGGCCACGTATTCCTTGTCCAGCAGGTTGTTGACGTTGATACGACCGGTAACGCCCTTCAGGCCGACATTGGCGAAGTCGTAGCTCAGGGCGGCGTCGACCAGGGTGTAGTCCGGCACTGTCTCGGTGTTGGCACGGTCGGCCTGGATATCGGCGCGGTAGCGAACGCCGAGGCCGGCACCGAGACCGGCGAGCGTGCCGCCGTGGAAGCGGTAATGGCCCCAGACCGATGCCTGGTGACGCGGCGCATAGATGGCGCGGTTGCCTTCGTTGCCGTCGTCGCTCTTGGCATAGGTGATGTCGGTGAAGCTGTAGCTGGCCTGCAGGCGCAGGTTGTCGGTCAGTTGGGTGTGGGCCTCGAGCTCGACGCCCTGAGACTCGATCTCGCCGATGGCCTCGTAGGGATCGGCGGGCTGCTCCTTGGTGGCCACGTTCTCCTGATCGATATGGAACAGCGCCAGGCTGTAACGGTCCTGGGTGCCGTTGGGCTGGTACTTCACCCCGGCCTCGAGCTGCTGGCCTTCCATGGGCTTGAGCAGGTCGCCGTTTTCGTCGACGAAGCTGGTCGGCGTGAAGGCGGTCGAGTAGCTGATGTAGGGCGAGACGCCATTGTCGAACGCATAGAGCAGGCCGGCGCGGCCACTGAACTGGGTGTCGTCCAGGTTGCTGGTGGCGCCGCTGTCCTTGTCGGTGTTCTCGATGTCGACCCAGTCGTAGCGGCCGCCGAGAGACAGGCGCCAGTTGCCGATGGCCATCTGGTCCTGGATATAGACCCCGGTCTGGCTCAGTTCGTGACGCTCGTCGGCATAAACGGAAGCATCGCCGGTGAGACTGCCGCTGTACTGCGGGTCGAACGGATTGATGGAGGAAGCCCCAGTGGTGGAATGCACCACATCGTTCTTGCGCTTCTGATAATCCACTCCGAGCAGCACGGTATGGTCGATGAAGCCACTGTTGAGGTTGGCTTCGACTTGGTTATCCAGTGTCCATGCCTGGAGTGACTCCTCGGCGCCGTAATAAGCGCGGGAAAGCTCATTGGTTTCATCGATCCAGCCCAACTGCGCGACCTGATCCATATGAACATCGGTATTCAGGTAGAGCAGCTTCTGGCGCGCTGTCCAGTCGTCGTTGAAGCGGTGTTCCAGGTCGTAGCCGATCAGGCGCTGGGTGCGCTCGAACTTGTCGTAGTCGTCCTCGCCGTCGAAGAAGTTGTTGTCGATCTTCCGGCCGTTACGACTTTTCACCGCGCCTTCATAGGGCACGCCGGAGTGATAGCCGCCCTCGGGATCCTTTTGCAGATAGGCGTGCAGGGTCAGGCTGGTGGCATCGGTGATGTCCCAGGTCAGTTGAGGGGCGATGGCATAGCGCTTTTCCTCGACCGGGCCGAACTGGGTGTCGGCGGCGCTGGCCTTGCCGGTCAGGCGGAAGGCGAGGCGGCGTTCGTCGTCCAGCGGTCCGGTGAGATCGAAGGCGGCACTGCGCTGGGCATTGTTGCCCACGCCGACACGGATCTCCCCGCTGTCCTCGAACTCGGGCCGCTTGCTGGTCATCGAGACCAGGCCGCCGGGAGATGCGCGACCATAGAGTACCGAGGCCGGTCCCTTGACCACCTCGAGGTTGTCGAGGAAGTAGGGATCGATGACCAGCGAGCTGTAGGAATTGGCATCGCCCATCAGCTTGAGGCCGTCGAGGAAGGTGTTGCTCAGGCTACCGTCGGAGAAGCCGCGCATCACGATGTAGTCGTAGCGATTGGAGGCGCCGACCTGGTTGGCGTAGACCCCCGCCGTATAGTTCAGGGCGCGTTGTACTGTCTCGGCGCCTTTTTCCTCCCAGTCTTCGCGTTCGACCCGAGAGGTGGCCTGGGGCGTCTCGTTGAAGGGCGTTTCGGTCTTGGTCGCCGCCGTGCCGGTGACGGTCACGGTGTCGAGCTGTTCGGCCTGCTGGGCCTGGGCGATCAGGGTGGTACCGGAGGTTGCCAGGGCGATGGCAAGCGCCAGGGGAGTGGGTCGGAACATGCAGGGTATCCTGTGGGGTTATGCTGTTGTCGGACCAAGGAGGTTGAATATAATGAGAATTATTGCCTTTAATGGGCCGTCATGAGTATGCAGGGCGCTCACCTGCTTATGCGCGGTGCTCAGAGATGCTCGGCGAGGGAACTCGGCGCGACGCCGTAATGGCGTCGGAAGGCGGTGGCGAAGTTGCTGGCGTGGCGATAACCACAGAAATGGGCGGCCTGCTGCACGCTGAAGCCTCGGGTCAGGTAGTCGCGTGCCAGGCTGAGCCGGTATTCGCGCAGGTCGTCGAAGACGCTCTTGCCGAAGGCGGCGCGGTACTTGCGTCTCAGGCTGGCGGGGCTCATGGCGGCGAGCCTGGCCAGGGACTCGAGGCGGTGTTCCCGGGTCGGGTCGGCTCGCAGGGCCTCGCGGACCCGCTCGAGACGTTGTCGTTCGCCCGGGGGCGGGGCCGTGGCGGGTGGCGATGCTTGGCGGGTGTCGGGCAGTCCATGGGCCAGCAGTTGCAGGCTCAGGCCCTCGAGCTGCAGGCGTTGCGCGGTGTCGCCCAGGGGCGTGTCGATGGCCTCATCGAGGGCGCTGCGCAGTGTCGCCGGCAGGCGCCAGGCACGCATGCGCGAGCCCTGATAGGGAACGGATTCACCGACCAGGGCGGTCAGCCGGGATTCGTCGAGCCCCAGGGTCAGGGCGCGGATGCGTTGTCCGGCAGGTTGCACGGCGCCTAGACCGTGCCGGTCGTCGAGCTGGACGCTGAGCGCCATGCCGGGGCGCAGTGTCAGGCGATGCTGCGCCAGGCTGACCTCAGCCTCACCTTCCAGCATGACGATGATCGACAGCGGCGCCGGGACTCGGGAGCG
Organism: Halomonas elongata DSM 2581; assembly: GCF_000196875.2. Classification (NCBI taxonomy): domain Bacteria; kingdom Pseudomonadati; phylum Pseudomonadota; class Gammaproteobacteria; order Oceanospirillales; family Halomonadaceae; genus Halomonas; species Halomonas elongata. The sequence goes on along the minus strand of NC_014532.2, from coordinate 2,718,434 downwards.
AGAGTCGTAGCGTTCCAGCACTTCGATGTCGGAAGCCACCAACTGCATGCCGGGACCGGGAGTCAGTTCCTGCACCCGGCCGTGCAGCACGGTCCGTGGCCGGTCGTCCAGATGGGGGAAGTGGTAATCGATGCCGTAGTGCCGTCCATAGGCCCTGAGATCCTGCGAGGTATGCGCCCGGACGCGCTGGCACTCGGCAGAGAGGCTCGTCATGTCGCCTCCACCGGGCGACGCCGGCACTCCAGCGGACAGTTGCCGCAGTAACCGAGTTCGTCGATCAGGTAGCGGATGCAGCACAGCCGGCGCACCCGCCTGGGAGCGGCCTCGTCGTTCGCGTCGACATGGTCCGTTTCGACATGGTCTGTATCGACATAACGCACCGGCTGGTACAGCGGGTTGCGGCGTCCATCGGCCAGGGTGCGGGATGCCATCAGCCGCTGGGCCGGTTCAGTCATCGCCTCCGAGGCCATTGGGTGAGTCGGCAGGGCGCTGACGAAATACTCGAAGTAGTTGCCGGCATTGCTCCAGAACACCTTGGGCGAGGCCCCGGAATAGGCTGCCAGGCCTTCGATCAAGGGTGTCAGGTGATCATCGATCAGGGTGGTGAAACGTGCGGTGCCGTCCAGCTCGGCCAGGGGGCGGCCCTCATTCTTCAGGCACAGGCCTGCGATATGGCCTTCCGGCGCCAGGATCAGGCGCAGGTCGTCCAGCCCCAGGGGTAGGTCGCGCTCCAGGATCAGGTTGGCGGCCAGTGTCGTGGCGGCCAGGGTGGCGAAATGCCACTTCGTCCATAGCGAGACCAGGGCTCGGCGGTCACCACCGGGGTAGCGGGCGCTGAAATCGGCCATCAACGCTTCGAGGCGGGCCGGGTCCAGAAGCTCGGCGGCCGCAATGGTATCGGGCGTGGCGCGAGTCGATACGCGCGGTGGCGTCAACTGCTCCATGGGGCCGATGTACAGCGATGACAGCGCGAAGGACATGGGACACCGTCGAAGATGAAGGTGTCGGAATACTAAAACAAATGGGAATCGTTATCAAAATAACGGCGTGCTTGCGTGATGGCCAGGTGCAAAAAAGGGACGACTGGTGTCGTCCCCGAATATTGCCGCCACGCGGGATACTTGGCGGTGGGTGCTGGCAGGTCGTGGTTCAGTAAGCCATCGACCAGCCGAGCGTGAAGGTGCGCCCGCGTCCCTGATAGTCGTAGAGGTATTCCGGGCCGTAGTAGGGCGAGTAGAACATCGCCGCGCGCTGGCCCCAGACCGTGGAGTACTGCTTGTCGAGCAGGTTGGAGACGCCGAGGCTGAGTTCGCCCACCGGCAGGCGCTGGCTCAACGACAGATCCAGGGTGGTGTAGCCCTCGATCTCGCGGTCTTCGGCATCCTCCAGGTCGAAAGCATGGTTGGCCTGGAGACGCGCGGAACGCTCGCCATTCGGATCATGCCAGCCGACGTAGGCCGTGGCGGAGGAGAGCGAGGCATAGCGGGCGTCGCGCTTTTCCCAGTCGCCATCGTCGTTCTTCTGCTCGGAACGGACCATGTGCAGGGTGCTGCCGACCTCGAGGCCATTATCGAAATAACGGGTCACCGAGCCTTCGAAGCCGTAGTCACGCTTCTTCTGATCGATCACGCTGACGCTGAGGTCCTCGGCGTTCTCCACGGCCTTGTCCGACCAGGCGTAATAGAGGGCCGCCTGGGTCATCCAGTCGGCTCCGCGATAGCGCCAGCCGATCTCGACCTGATCGGTCTTGATGGCGGAAAGCGGGTTTTCGGCCACGTTCACCTCGGCGCTCTTGCCATAGTACTTGGCCGGGTCGGGCAGCTCGAAGCCCTGGCTGAACTGCAGCCAGTTCTGGTGGCCATTGCCATAGTCGTAGAGGGCGCTGGCGTTGACCAGGGTGGCGTCATAGTCATTCTTGCCGCCGGGAATGCCCTTGAAGTCCTCGACCTCGACGTCCATGTGCTGCTGGCGCACGCCGGCGGAGAGCTTAAGCCCTTCGGTGACCTGCCATTCGCTCTGGGCAAAGGCGGAGATGCCGTCGACCTGGTAGCTCGGATAACGCGGCTCTGTCCCGGCATCCCGTTGTACCAGGCCGCCGCTGGCGTCGGAGGCCGCCTTGCTGAACGACATCTGGTTGGCGTCGAAGGTTTCGCGGTCCAGGTCCATTCCGTAGGTCAGCGACAGGTTGTCGGTCAGGTCGGCATCGAACAGTGCCTTGAGCCCGGAAAGATCGGTGTTCTGCTTGGAGACCTTGAACTGATAGCCACCATCGACCGGATAGGGGAAGGCCTGGAAGCTGGCTTCCTCCTCACGATGATAGGCCTGCAGATAGAAGTCCTGGCCCAGCAGGTCACCATGGTGGTACTGCAGGTTGACCATCTTGCGGTCGGTGGCCGGGTCGCGGTCGGAGTCGTAGCCGTCGCGGATCTCGGCATCGTCGAGATTCGGCGTGGGGGCGTCCAGGTTGGGGAAGTAGACGCCGCGATCCCCCTCGTAGCCGGACTCGTAGATCTGAGCAGTGAATTGCAGGGTCTGCTGCTCGGCCAGGCGGATATCAAGGCTGCCCATTACATCGATGCTGCGGTTGTCCTGCAGATCGGTCTGGGCGATGTCGGGGAAGATTTCCTGGCCGTTGGCGTCGTAGTGGCGGCCATTGTCTTCGTAGGCAGCGGCGATGCGGCCCTTGACCTTCTCGGTGCCGCCACTGATCGATTGGGCGAGGCGGTAGCGCAGGTCGTTATCATCGTTGAAGCCGGAGGTCACGCTGGTCTCGGTGGCCAGGTGAAAGCCCTCGCGCTCGCCCTTCTTGGTGATGATGTTGATCAGACCACCGGTCGCGCCGCCACCGTACAGGCTGCTGGCACCGGAGAGCACCTCGACACGCTCGATATTGAACGGATCGATGGAATCGAACTGCCGCGAGATGCCACGCGAGCTGTTCAGCGAGACGCCGTCGATCAGGACCTGGACGGTGCGACCGCGCATGTTCTGGCCGTAGTTGGTGCGACCTTGCGGGGCGAGATCCAGCCCCGGCACCAGCTTGCCGAGTGCGGTCTTCAGATCGGCGCCGGCGCGTACCTGGTCCTGCAGTTCCTCCTGGCCGATCACCCAGACGGCACCGGGGATCTGGCTGATTTCGGAAGGTGTGCGCGAGCCGACCACGACCATGGTGTCTTGTTCGGTGGTCTCCTGGGCCAGTGCCAGGCCGGGCAGGGTGCCGACCAGTGCCGTGAGCCCGGCTGTCAAGCGTATGGAATGCATGTCGTGCCTTGTAATTTGTGTTGAGCAGAACGGAACGGAATGTTTCGGGACGGGCGGGATTATAATGAATGAACATGACTTTGATAAGCATTATCAACGGCGGGTCGGGGAACTTTTTGCACCTTTGGGCCTCGTAGGCGACTGAGGATTCACTATGTTCGCCAGGAGGCCGCATGACGCACGCCCGCATTCAACAGCAAGGCACCATTCACTGTTTCCCCGCCGGCTTGCGTGACGAGGCGGGCAAGCTGGTCAACGCCGAGGTATCTGCCGTGCTCTATGACGGCTCGCGGCTGCTGCTGGCCAGCGACAAGCCGATTCCCGGGGAAGGGCGTTCCGCCATCTTCGCCCTGTCGCTGAACGCCGATGGCCCCGATGACTCCCGGCTCGAGTACCTGACCACCGAACGGCTCAGGCAGGCCGTGAAGTACGAGGATCTGGCGCTGACTACCGACGGCCGCCATGTGCTGGCCACCACCGGTTTCGATCGCATCGATGCGGTGACCAACGATCTCAACGATTACAATCACCTGCTGATCTGGCCCTTGGGGCGCCCCGATGAGGTGCAGGTCGTGGATCCGGACCCACGCGATGGCGTGGAAGGGTCGCTGGAGCTGCGCCGCAAGCTGAATGGCGCCATCGGTCATCCGTATTACAAGATCGAGGGGCTCGCCGCGGTGCCGGGCGAACGAGGCGACGGCCTGCTGTTGTTCGGCGTGCGCGAGCAGGGCAATGCCCATGACGATTTCGAATACGTGAGCCGCCTGGTGGGCGCCCATTATCAGATCAACGATCAGGGCAACATCGAGTTCATCGATGCGGTACGCGAGCATTACCAGTTCGATCCCGACCAGCATGATGGCGTGCGCTTCGCGTGTGGCCTCTCCAGCCTGGAGTACGATCCCTATCACGCGCGGCTTTACCTGCTGACCAGCTTCGAGACCGAGGAAGCGGGCGAGGAGCGCATCGGCGGCTATCTGTGGGTGGTGGAACTCGATGACTTCCGCGAGGGCCGGGCGCCCGAAATGGTGACCACGCCCGACGGCGCGCCGCTGGAGTTCGAACACAAGGCCGAAGGCCTGGCGGTACTCGATCGTGAGCGCCTGTTCGTGGCCTACGACAACGACCGCAACATGGAACTCGGCAGCGTCGATGAACGCGACGAGCGCCACGCCTGCGAAGCTCCCTACACCATCCTCGGCCTCGTTTGAACGAATCGCCGCTGGCCTCGGCCGGCGGCTTTCGATATCATGCGTCACCGCTGATGCGGGCCTATAGCTCAGTTGGTTAGAGCAGGGGACTCATAATCCCTTGGTCGCTGGTTCGAGTCCAGCTGGGCCCACCAATAAAATCAGCATTTTACGAATTCTCTCTGGTGAGTCCCATAGTCCAAGGGTACAGTTTCGGTACAGTACCGATTCTTCAGTCCCCTGGAGATTTTCATGGCCACCATCGTCAAGACCCCTTCTGGTAGCTGGAAAGCCGTCATCCGCAAGACCGGCTGGCCCACCACCGCCAAGACCTTCCGCACCAAGCGCGACGCCCAGGACTGGGCACGCCGCACCGAAGATGAAATGGTGCGTGGCGTCTATATCCAGCGCAGTGCCTCGGAGCGCATGACGCTCGAGGCCGCGCTCAAGCGCTACCTAGCGGACGTTACCCCTACCAAGAAGCCCAGCACCCAGAAGAGCGAACGCCACAAGGCCAATACGCTGATTGAGCACCTGGGCAAGTATTCCCTCGCGGCCCTGACGCCGGAGTTGATCGCCAACTTCCGTGACACGCGGCTCAACAGCCTGGGGCGCCGGGGGCAGCCCATCAGCGCCAATACCGTGCGGCTGGAGCTCGCTCTGCTTGGCCATCTCTATACTGTGGCCATCCAGGAATGGGGTCTGGGCCTGACCTACAACCCCGTCCAAAACATCCGCAAACCCAGCCCTGGAGAAGGGCGCGACCGGCGCCTGAGCGCCGACGAGGAGAAGCGCCTGTTCGCCGTGCTCCGGCAGCACAGCAACCCCATGCTGGCCTGGATCGCCAGAATCGCCCTGGAGACGGGCATGCGCTCCTCAGAGATCCTGACCCTCACTCGCTCCCAGGTCGACGTGAAGCGCCGCGTGGTGCGCCTCACGGACACCAAGAACAACGAAGCTCGCTTGGTGCCGCTGACTCAGGCTGCCACGGAAGTGTTCAAGCAGGCGCTCAACAACCCCGTGCGGCCATTCGACTGCGACCTGGTGTTCTTCGGCGAACCTGGAAAGGACGGCAAGCGCGGCCCCTATGCCTACACCAAGCTCTGGAACCAAGCAAAGAAGCAGGCTGGGCTCGATGACTTTCGCTTTCATGACCTACGTCATGAAGCCGTCAGCCGGCTGGTGGAGGCGGGGCTATCCGATCAGGAGGTCGCCACGATCAGTGGTCACAAGTCCATGCAGATGCTGCGGCGGTATACACATCTAAGGGCGGAAGATTTGGTTGGGAAATTGGATAATATTACTGGATAGGAACCAAAAATAATGCTTTTTTTAATTTATGGCGACAGAAAAATTGATGGGTTGTGTGAACAAATTGAACCTGTGAATGGACAAAAGCCATATATAAATTTAACAAAGGTTTTTTTGATGTTTTGATAAGGATTGGTAGTCTTGATGCATGATATTGGTGTTTTTTATTAGGGCGCTGGAGTCATATTTTTGTTTATATTAGTATTTTATTGCTAGGTGTTTAAAATTCATCCTGACCTAGTCTCGATGTATCGTATGAGAATAAGTCTTGTAAAAGAGTATTCTTGACCTGAAGCTTTCGCTCATCTGCGATCACCAATTGCTGCATAAATTCTTCATCGTCGCTCATCCATGGTGCCCAATAAGAAAAACCTTGTTTCGAAGACTTAGGTGCTCTGAATTGGGAAGAAATCCAGTTCTGGAGCGGTCTTATCAATCCATGACGCTTCAGCAGTTCCCGCGTGTCAGGTAGTGACATGCAGCCCTCCATGAGCACTCGTAAAGCAGCGGAGTTACCTTCTCCCTGTAATATCCAGGAACGGCACACTCGTATTGAAGCAATAAGCGTTTCTAATCCAGGAGAATGGCTTTTGGAGCGCCCAAAGAGGTATGTATTTTGAAAGCTGATGACTCGTGCGAGGGTTACGTCGTCAAAGAAAATTTTACTTAATGTATCTTCTTTTGGCCAGTCCCCGCTTGGCATCATGCGATCAGCCAGCCGAAAGTCAGATGGTGTAATACTACCCCACAGGGCGTCCCATAGTGGCATTTCGAGTGGCCCGATGTTGTACACGTGTCGTGCTGCTTGGAATATTTCGTCCTCCGCTTCCAGAATGTCTTGCCCTGGTGAGATATCTCCACGTCGATATCGATATATCGTGGCTTGATCAAGGTCGCTCAATGGTAGCCAGCACTCGCACATTTCTCTGGGGCTCATTTCTCCTGCCAAGAAGTGGTACCAAGCGATTGTCTTCATTCTCTCGCACTCATGGCGTTGTGGACGCCCACGGTTTCGGCACGGCTTGGTTTCCTTTTGCGTGAAACTCGAGGTTTTTATGCCTTTATCCATGGTGAAACCTTTCGTTAAATGGTGGTTACCGAAGCCTATCGTATCATTAGAAACTCGAGACGTGGTAACCAGGAGGAAGCTGATGACTACCGAAGAACAACTTCTCGAGCGTTACGGACCGTTGCTCTCTTTGGTCGAACTATCTGAATTGCTTAAGCGTAGTCCAGATGGTCTCCGAATAGCTTTGAGTAGTCAATCTGAGTTCGCTGTGAAATGGAATTCCGCCAAGCGGAAGGTGGGAAGGCGTGTTTATTTCCGCGCAAGTGACGTTGCTGAGCTTATTGACGAATCTTGAGGGCCACTATGGACGATACTGTCATCGACATGGGACGAGGTATGCCATGGCAGCGATAGATGCATCCCTATTGCCGGCGTTGCTGGGGCGTACTGTTGCGTATCATGCTGTTTTTACTCTCCTTCCAGGAGTGACGGTAACCGGGGCCGTTTTTCTCAGTCAAGCGTTTTTTTGGACGAGAACCCCCACTGTCCAGAAACGCAATGGATGGTTTTATAAGAGTCAGTCTGGGAATGAGGACAGCTGGGAATCCGAGACTGGGTTATCACCAAAACAGCAGGTGTCAGCGCGCCGCTCACTATCGGCTATTGGCGTGTTGGAAGAAGATCGCAGAGGTGTTCCGGCAAGGACATGGTATCGGATCAATTGTGACCGCCTCGCCCAGCTTTTAGCTGAGGCACTGGATGATAATGGGCCTGAGGGTTCTGGGATTTCCCAGACTCTCCCAAAGGGAGAATCTAGAAGCTCCCTTACGGAGAACCTTGATTCTCTTTGTAGGATGCCCTTGGTGCGACCAAAGGTTGGAACTATTACAGAGATGACTACAGAGAAGACTACAGATAAAAAAAGTTCGGGTCTGACACGAGCAGAGTTGGCGGAGCTTTTGGGCCAGCAGCAAGCCGACCTCATCGCCAGGCGTTACGGGAGTGATCTAGTTGGCACCGCTGCGGTGGAGGCGATGCGCGAAACATTGAAGGGACTCGACCATGAGCAATGACGAGATGAGACGGCGCGGCAACGGGGATGACGGCCCCGGCAACCGCACCTAACCACAACTGCCTGACCAGGAGGCAATTATGGCTAATTAAGAGTGTATCACAGACAACGACCTTTCCCGATTGGTGCGGGACCAGGAAGTCGAGCGTCTCTATCTTGATAACGAGATCAGAACGCTGATAGCCATCGCTAGTCATGCTCGCGACTACCTGGATGAGGGAGCCATCCTGCCCCCCAAGGATTTCACAACCTGCGTCGAGGAACTGACCGAGGTAATGGAATCCATTGATACGAAATCATTGCAGTATGAGAAAAGGGCGCTGACGCTCCAGCGGAAACGTAGCCGCCTGCGAGACAAGCCCGCGCACCACTAGGAGACCGAATCATGAACATAAATTTTTCGTGCGCACGAAAAATGGTCGCCGGTTTGGCCCTGGCGACCTCCATCGGCCTGTCCCAGCCGATGATGGCCGGCGGGATTCCGGTCATCGATGTGTCGAACCTGACTCAGTCGATTGCACAGGTCCAGCACATGCTGAACCAAATCGACAAGATGAAACGCCAACTCGCGACGGCTAACCGGCAACTGGACAACATGAGCGGGTCTCGCGGCCTGGCGAATGTCATTGATTCCGTTTACGACCGAACAGTGAAGGTCGACCCGGAAGACGTCCTGAACCGCTACGGCATTCAAGGTAGCGGCGATCTCGGCTTGTCGGGTGATGCTGGCGAGCTTTACGACGCCGGCAACAATCATGCGGCCGAGTGGCTGGCTCAGTCCCAAAAAAGCCTGGAACAGGCCCAGGAACGCTTCAGCGAGCTGACCGGCCTGGTGGCCCAGGTCAACAACAGCCCGGACCAGAAGGACATTCTGGACCTTCAGGCACGCATTGGCGCCGAGGAAGTGCTGCTGCAAAACGAGATGGCCAAGCTGACCATGCTGCGCTCCGTGGCTACGGCCAACCAGGCCGTTCAGCAACGACGAGCACGGCAAATGCGTATCCAGAACTCGGGCGAGCCGTTCGAGCTAAAATGGTAAGGAGACAAATGATGGGTTTTTCGTGCGCACGAAATTTTGCCGCTGTGGCCCTGGTCAGCGTCGCGTTGACCGGGTGCTTCGACGACACCCCGGATACCGGAACAATCAAGCCCGTGGACTGGTACAAAGCGCATGACGCCGAGCGTCAAGTGATGCTGGAAAAATGCGGTAATAATCCAGGCGAACTGAAAGACGATTCCAACTGCATTAACGCTCGGCAGGCGATGAAGTTGCTGAGTAGCGGCGAGGAATTTGAACTCGATCTGTCGACCCTGGAAGACGGGGAGGATTAGCCATGAATGTGTTCGAGGGCATTTTTCGGATTGTAGACAATACACTGGACGGCTATGTCTACAGCACCGTAGGTGATTTGATCGCCTTCCTCAGCCCCATTTTCACCTCCATGTTGATCATTTGGATCGCCATCTGGGGCTACGCAATGATGTTCGGCAAGGTCGCTGAGCCCCTACAGGAAGGGGTTTTTCGGATTCTACGCATCGGCTTTATCATGGCCCTGGGCCTGACTGTCGGCACCTATATGGATGTCGTCGTGGATATGTTGGCCCAAGGTCCGGGGACCGTCGCTGCTGTTGTGACTGGCACCGATGGGGGATCTGCCCAGCTCCTGGATCAGCTATTCTCCCGCGTACTGGGGCTGGCAGATGAAGCATGGGAGGAAGCCGGGGTCCTCGATGGGGACTTTGGCATGTACCTGGTCGGCGCCCTGATTATGGTATTTGGTGCCGCCGTCACCGTCATCGTGGCATTCTTGATCCTAGCCAGCAAAATTGTGACGGCTGGCCTGCTCGCTGTCGGGCCGTTGTTCATCATCGGCCTGCTGTTCAATGCAACTCAGAAATTTTTCGAGGCCTGGCTGGCCCAGGTCATGAATTTCGGCATGATCCTGATCCTGGGTTCATCTATTGGCCGGATGGCTGTCGACACCAGTGAGGCATTCATGACCCTGGTTGAGTCGTCTACCAGCGATATGACCAGCATGACCTCAGCCGCATATCTGTGCGCATTTTTTTTCCTCGCCGGCCTGGTCATCAAACAGGTACCGGCCATCGCGTCAGGTCTAGGCGGTGGGGTCGCCCTGGCAACGCAGGGAGCGTTGTCGTCTGCGATGAGCTCCATGCGGCCTACCACGATGCGTCGTCAGGCTCGCCGTGTTAGCCATGACGCCCGTCTGGCGGGAAGTGCTGCTGCTGCCCCTGCCAAAGGCGCCTACAAGGCCGGCAAAGCTGCCCATCGGGCATACCAGAAACGCTTCGGTGCGAACACCATCACGGGAGGATAACGGCATGGAGGGGAAAAAGGGTATCTGGCGCGCCCGTTGGGCACGCATTCAACGTGGGTGGGACCTGGTGTTTTCTGGCCTGTTGCTGGTCATGGGAGTCACGCTATTCGTGGCCCTGCTCCCTGGACTGCCTGACATGATCTGGAATGCATTGACCGGCGATGGCGAGGCCGTCCGAACCTTGTTCGTCGGTGGAGCTGGCGTGGCCGTGTGCGTTCTCCAGTGGCGATGGCGCAATGCGGTTTATCCCCATCTTCGCCGCGATGCGCGGGGGAAACGCTCATGACGCCGAATGAGGATCCTGGGTGGCGGCGGCTGACCCCGGCCGAGATTGAGGCTCTGCGGCAAGAGATGCGACAGGACGGGCAG